>NZ_CAXIQG010000004.1:0-1193978 GCF_964030945.1 Rickettsia endosymbiont of Orchestes rusci
TCGCCCATACAATTCTTCTTTCAGCCTGGAAAAATGCTACATTACCACCTAGGTATACAATAAGCTATATTTCCTTCAAGCAATACGTCAAAAATCTCACTCATTCCTGGCCACAGGCTACAAAAAAGAATCTTTATTTGAACAATCATACTTGATACCTCATCTTTGAAATTGTTTAGTTTTGGTGAGCATCCAAGAATCATGTGGTCAGAAATCTGGAGAAAGTCGCGCGGAGCTTCAAACATTTTATAATCATTCGTACATATCAAGTCGATTAAGGACGCGGACAAATTGTTCACTCGCGAACTATCTGAGTTAAACTCGAGTCACTGGCATGCAATTTTCCATAGCTTATCTTCATTTAAGTCTTCACAGACCAATCTGATATCGAAATCACCCATGATCACTATCTTATTGTGACACAGGAAATCTTCAATCAAATAAATCCTCCAGGAAAGTCATGACTGAATCTTCATTTCCATTTGGTAACCTATACTGCGAACCAATAATAACTGCTTCAGAAACTATTGTGATTTTAGCAAATATTGACCAATATTCATATTGTAGAGAAACATTTTTCACAATTTTTGCCGAAATATTATTTTTTAAGTACAATATGACGCCCCTTTATGACGATTGCTTGAGTGACAAACGAAATGTTTGTATCGAGAAATATACAGTTCATTATCTCCGTATAGCTCCGTTACATAATATGAGTTTCATTGAGGCAGATAATTTGGGGATTTTTTTCCTTTGCTAGTTTTCTCAACTCTCCCATTCTTTTATCATTGAGTCCCTGTATATTGATCTCCACCTTACGAAAAAAGAACAGACGTTATATTTTTTTTTCATGGTAGACCTATGTCTTCACTAGAAGGTCACTTCCGATGGATTCATTTCCATTGACCAATAATGAACATCGAATATGCCACACCCTGTATAATATGCTCATCCCATTAGGCATTAACAAGAGGTCAAGTGGACATCATTACCTTGTTTTTCATTCTTATATCATTCGAAATTAAAGTCTACAATTCCTGATTAGAGACCGTTAAAATAATGCTCCATTTAAATTAACTCAGGAAAAACAATTCTTGCTCATTCAATGCTTGACCATTAAACAGCAGAATGATATTTGATCTGTTATGCAGGTTTGTCTTTGATGAGCCATTTGAAGGTATGAAATATATTATAGTCAGTGACCGTTAAAGGAAACTTTCAGGCAACATACTGCAAATGTCCGAAAACCTTCTCCTCTCCTCGGTGGAAAACAAGTCCAAACTCCTCTTTAACTCCTTAATCAGCCTATTTTGTGCCCTGGAAGCTCTATTCTTTTTTTACAACGTCTACTATCACTACGATATTGACTTTATAATGAGGTTTGGAGTGCTCACCTTCAACGATGTTCATGTAAGTGTCCCAATAGTATTTTTAAACTTTTTCAAAAATACTTGTTTTAGGCCTTGGTGATCATAACTCAAAGCTATCTCAAATACTCCAGCGTTAAAAAGACCTCAAAATTGATCAAAGAAAAATGTTGGCCTTTGGAAAAGGCCCAGGTTGAGGCCCAAGAAGAAATACGACAAGATATGTTATTGGTCAAGTACATTATGGTGATATCCCTGGTCATGGTGCTTTGTACACCCATAGCTTATTTGCCATATAGTGGGATACACCATGATAATAATACGCTGTTTTTGGCGGTTCATACTATCCAAAAGTTTAATTGGCCCGATGCTGTGAACTATGTGATAGCTTTTATTAATTATTTCAGACTGGTTCCACAAGGTTATATGATGTTGACGTATTTGTTTTCTTTGTGCTATTTTATTAATCATTATCGATATCAGGTAAGTATGAGTTTGGCAACAGCGCCTTAAGTTGAATACACTCATTTGCAATAAAGCGTGGGGGCGCTGCACATGAACGTCGATATTCTCAAAAATGGCTACGTTGTGGCTGTTGTAACCGCGTTCAACGTTGCCGCTTTTATGTTTTTGTTTTCGATAAAAAATCTCTCACAATCACGACTGCAACATCGCCTCTTTTAGGTGTAGTGATTTGTAAAAACGTAATAACGAGTGCTTAATAAAAAAAAACTGTCAGCTCACTTATGGATTGCAATTGTTTCAAAAAACGTATGTCGTGGCTTACATCGCAAACATTATTTCATGAAAGCCATAGAATCCACTTTCTAACCCTACTTTTGTATTTTTGTCGACTTTTTGAAAAGTTTTGTGTATTTGAGTTTCTGTGCCTTTTATAAAGCAAAATTAGTTTTTTCAGAACTTAACAAGTGGTGTTGTCGCTGTATTTTTGCTCACTTGACAATTCTCAAATGCTTCAGAATGTGTCCGATTCTGTAAGAAAAGGGGGTTAATCAAATTCACGAAAAATAATGTCAACAAATAGTGACAATAAAACTTGCTTTGATGAAGTTTTTTCCAGGACTTTTATTGTAACGAAAAAAAAAATTGACAACCTTGATTTATTTATGAAACCTTCCTAATCAGGAGCTGCGCGTAGTAGCACTACACATAAGGGTCGATATTCTCCAAAATGTCTTCGCTTCTGCTGCTGTCGTAACAAGTGCAACGGTGCCGCTTCTATATTTTTGTCAAGTGCCTTGTAGATTATTCTTGTAGAAAAAATCTGAATGGGTTCAATGAAGTTTATTTAGACATCTATTTGTGAAACTAACGAGGTTTTCGTTAAAACGTCTCTCAAATGCAATCATCTGTACAGCGCCTAGAAGCAATACACGTAAACGTCGATATCCTCCAAAATGGCTACCCTATAAAACGCTTTTGCCAAAACGGCTCGTATTTATTTCTTTTAGATAATAATGGTCAAGTGGGAATTGATAAACTGCACAAAGAACTTACCAGAAGATGATGATGATGATATTATTGACAATAAAGACAGTCAACTGATGATCAAAAGGCGCTTGAAAAAATGCGTTGAGCATCATGTTTTTATTAAATCGTACAGTTTACATTTCTTATAAACAAGCTTTTGCGCATGTTCAAATTTGCAGATTTGCTGTTCTCATCATCAATCACTTTTTCTACACGATTCTATGGCAAATCGTTAGTGGAATTGGTCTGTTCACTGGTATGATTTACATTTTTATTTTTGTAAGTAAATGTGTGATATTAGGCAAAAAATGTCGATTATTCCAGCACGATGCTTCGGGTAATCCATACTCTGTGGGAACCAACCTAGTCGGAGGATACTTTGCCGCTTTTCTCTACACAGCTTACGGTCAGCTGTTCCAGGAACAAGTGATAAGCTGAATTGAGATTCAGATAAAACGTTTATTTTTGACTTTGCAGACGGACATTCTGACAAACGCAGCAATAGCTTGCGATTGGCGCCACTTCGACAAGCCAAATCGCAAGACTCTGTTGATTTTTCTGTTGAATTTGAAGCGGTCGTACAAGATAGTCGGCGCTGGTATTATAGCTTTGAACTTTGAAATGTTTGTTTGGGTAGGTTTTCCTGTTTTGAGGTTTTTTATTTGTTTGTTGCTTTGCAGTTTACCAATAAAATAGTTGGGCTGCTCAGTGTGGTAAGCTTGATGGAGGAGTAGTGTTTGTCATTCTACACACGAAATAAACACTTGCAAGCATTAGTCTTTTATTGTTCTGGCAACAGTGACTTAGGTCGTGTCTACAGAGCGTCGTTGTGTCGCTGGCGATACGCTGTCCTTCCAATTCAATAATAACTCGTTTCAGAACTCCCCCTCCTTCCCAAGCTTAGTTCATATAGATGTGTTTATTGTGAATTCCGCCATTCTTATTAATCAGTTGACTATCAAGAATGTCACTTTTTTTGATAGCGGCCAAGAGGAATGATGTTCGCAATTCGTTATTCGCATCTCTATTGAACTATACCAAAGTTAACTAATAATAAACAATTGGACCACTTTCGAAAACGCGCGAAACCGGCTCCACTCTTCCATTTCGTTTCTCTCGGTAGCCCAGGACCCATTAGTTCGGAACGTTTGTCGGCCGCTTTGAACAATTTTCGCTGGGCAGGCTTCTTTGAACGGCATGCGTTGACGCGCGGCCGCTTGTGTTACGGGTTTTTCGAATGAGCCGACGACAAGTGACTTAACTTATTGTATATTAGTAAACTTTGAGAAAGCTGCATCTGATCATTTGCAGTTGTGTGCGTAGTTCCGATGAATAAACACTTTGCACCGGTCTAACCGGTTCCCCTTTCGTTCTCAACTTCACAACTCTAATCAACTCATCTTTTTCTGTGATTACTTCGCAGACTTTTCCCATAGGTCAATTTATCCTCTTTTTGTTGTCATCACCAACCTGCACACATCCTATTTGCCTTTGATTTTTACCTTTATTGACCAGTTCCGCAAGATATCCCTTTTTGAATTAATCCCTGGTTAAAGTCTTCGTCTTTTGGATATGTTCAATCCTACTCCTTAAGCATCGTGAATCAACTAGATCAAAATCAATTACCTAGTGTTGAAGCTCAGTGCAATGACTTTAAGAATTTTGCAGGACATAGCATCTCCCATTTATCGCCATCGGAAACATTATGTTATTAGTCCTTCATTAACTACTGCCTCAATATCACACAAAACTGTATAAAGTTCGACATAGTATAACAATGCTTTTCCCAAAGTACGACGCAACAATTCTTCTATAATCCTTACTAACCTCTCCCACCATCCACCCCACCACAAAGCAACAGGTGGATTGTGGATTAAATATCCATTAAATCCTTTTAACTCCAGAAAAATTTTCTATCTCCTCCCAATTCAATTGGCTGAAATAATTTTTACTGCCATGGAAATTTGTTTCATTGTCTGAATAAATTATTAATCTAGGCCTTCCCCTTCTACTAATAAAACGTCGAAAAGCATATAAAAATGCATCAGTGGCAAGAGTTTTTACAAGCTCAAGATGAAACGCTCTGTAGACCAAGCTTCACATCCTTCTTTTAAAAATAAGGGTCCTGCTAGATCTACACCGGTTATTTCAAAAACTTCCGCGTAGTTTATTCTACATATTTTTTGGTAAAGGCTCAAAAGGCATTTTAATTGGTTTGCTGATCTGCTTTTTACATACCTCGCAAGAATAAATAATAGAGTTCAATGTCTTTCTTGCTTTTGGTAAACGAAATTTTTCGCAAATAACCCCCAAAATTATTTTTGGGCCTGAGTGACAGCTTTTTTCATGTTCTTTTCTTAATAATTTTTTAATTAAATCGTTTTTGCTAGGAAGGATTACAGGGTATTCAAAATCTCCAGAAAACTCACCAAATTGAAGTCTTGTCTTTATTCTTAGAACTCCGTTTGGATCTTCAAAAATGTTGAGCTTTTGTAATCCATTTAAATCATCTTTCGAATTTCAAAATTAGAGGAATGAGGAATGATCAACTCAATCATATTGGGATCTTTTCCTGGTGAATCATTAGAGAAATTACTATTTTTATCATTCTCTGAGACATCAAACACCGGCCTGATTTTTGTGGTATAACTTGACTCCTTGATCACAGCGGGATGCGCCAAATAAAGGCCGTTTCCATCGGCCTCATCTTGATTCGTTTCATCGATGATTCCCATTTGTTCCCAATCATCAAATATTTGCTTATAATCCAAAAATTTATTTAATCTGATCAACCTTCTTGTACTCGAAAATAATCGGTTTTCCGCTAGTTTATAGTTTGTTGTTATAGCCAGATAACCCTCAATCCATGGCAGGCACAATTCATAATATCTATTTTATTTATTTATAACGGTGCTCTTCATGAATGTATTCAATACCTGAATCTCCAACTCTTCTCTGCACTTTCTTTCTGCAGGTTCTTTTAAACCCAACAACATAAAATACCTGCTCCTATTAATAAACTTACAGCATCGTTTATTGCACATTTCGTTTTCTTAATTGATCAATTATTCTTTTGTTTTTTCTAAATTGGTTTATTTCGATCTTGTTGGGATCTCATTTTAGTTGAGGTACAGAGCTGAAACCAAGTATCCATTATTCAAAAGTGTTGAATGCGCCGTATTTTTCCTGAGCGTTCCTACTGGTAGCGCACACCCATACTTACACATCACGAGCCGCCACTGGATAGGATGCATCTCAATAGCCTAGTTTATACCGACAGCTTGGTCCGCGGACCAAGTACCAAATTCGGACTATATCCGAACCGAATATTTGGTTCGAATGGTGTAAACAGTTGCGGACTAAGCTGTTCCGCTCTTGGTTCGGTACTCGCCAGCAAGTGTACCGAACTAAATTTGGTTCGATCTGGATCAAAATTATGAGGTTATGTCGATTGTTATTATTGTGAATTGTGTTGGTTCTGAGTTTCTAAGGCAATCTGAGCGTACTTACTCATGTTTTTTTTGGTTACGAATTGTGTTGATGAATAATTTCGACTTGTTTTTGACATTTGTGGGTACTCATTTAGTTCACGCGTTGCCAGTCGGTGTAAACGGGTGAGAAGCAAGCATGGGTCCCACCGTACTATCCCCACCCACTTGGTCCTATCGGACCGAACTAAACGAGTTATCGGTGTAAACTAGGCTAATGCTTCAGATAAAGGCGTTCAAGGGACATTCTGCTGTAGATAGGCAACACACAATACGTACGGGCAAACACAGAGTCGTACTTTAAGAGATTCTATACTCATTACCACCAGATCATTTGATCAATACTTACACAGCAGAGGAGCCATAGAAGGAACTGCCTTATTACCAACACAGGATGTTAAAGTTATAAAAAGAATTTCTGATTTTATTTTGAAAATCATTCAACCGATTTTGATAAAATGTTCATGATCTAATACTAATAACTAGGTGGTAGTACCCGTCCAGGGCCAAAGTTGGAGAACATGTATGCAGTATTAGAAAAAAAATGGTATAGCATAGTTTTTCCGAAAAATAATGTTTCGTTCAATTTCCAACAAAAAAGCTCTCTCCACTTTTTTCTTCCTGACAAATCGTTTTCTATCAAAAAAAATAAAAACCATATTAGTATTCTTCCCTTGATGACCGGAAATTCTCAGTTATGGAAAAGAAATCCTACTGTTCGACTTTTCGGGGAAGAAAAAAACTCATGAGACCTTTTTCATTGGAAATTGAATAAGTATTTAAAAAAATATATATGTTCAAAAAACATTGGCGTGTGATTTTTTCTTCCCGAAAAACAAAACACCCTGTATTCAGGAAACGACGCATTTACAGTCAGAGTGTTCTATCTCAAATCACCCTATATATCAAAACACAATAAGTGTTTTTTTTTTGAAAACGACCAATTTTATGAAAAATACTCATATCATATATTATGTAAAAGACAGCTCTTGACAAGCTCTATAATTTCATCATAAATGTGATGGTTCAGAAAATCTTCACATCTAGCTCATCCATATTCATCTCCATCCACCCAAATACTTTCAAACCCCTCTACCCAGCATTTCTGCCAGAAAATTAGCATAACACAAAATCTCGCCATAAAATCTCAACTGGCCTCTTCCCTTGTGTCCCTCAGGACAGACGGGGATAAACAGCCAACTCAAAAACACCACTTAACTTGATTAATGTTTATGTGTGGCCCTCAAAAATTCAATCAAAGTCGCCGTAACGCCGCACCTGTATGCATCAAATTATTATCCACGCCAAATCTGGACAGGCTCATCCAGGATTCCGGCCCTGGGGGAGTTTTGGATGGATAATTAGAATTTTTGAGCTGTTTTAGCATAGATATAGTGTTTCGAGTGTTCAAGGAATAGATGACGGAGGCTCTAATGCAATTTTATTGTTAGCTGACTGTCTAATCCAGGGATGACGGGGACTGGACACGGTTATTACTTGTTTTAGTTAAATAAACTGACAGGTTTGATTAATGTGGTTGAATAATGGAATTTTGGTGGAGTCCAGTGATTTGGTTCATTTTTCATGTTTTTGATGGATTTTAGCGTGTTTTAATTAATATTCATACAGTCAACAATAATCCACTCCATAACCGACTCATTATTTCAATCACTTATCAATTCTCATCTCGAGAACCATGCAGGGGAAAATTTTATGGAAGATTAGATATCCACACATTGCATTTTTTCAATTATAAAGCAGTGTTTCGGGGTTAAAGAACAATTTAATTTAATTTTCAATTTAAACATGAAAATGAACCAAATAAATTTTTGTCAGAATTCAGTGAAGAAACTCCCTTAGATGACAGCTTTGTCACATTGTCACAATAATATGAAACTAAAATGCAACGTTGCCAAACTTATCCAAACTTCTCGAGAACCATGACTGCAATGATTTCTGTGTTCATAATTTGACAATCTATAACAAAAAATTAAAACACAATAAGATATAACTTCGTGATAGAAAATTTCTGGATCGCAGTTTCAAAAATTGCATTGTAATTTTGGCTAAATCCGACCCAGTCTATTCAAAACTAATCCAAACTAACCCAATCTAACGAAAACTAACCAAAACTTACCAAAACTAACACAGATCAAAAACTACCCAAAATCAACCCGAACTGATCAAAATTGACACAAACTAACCCATTCGGACCTAAGCTTACTCAAACCAACCAAAACTAACCAAAATCACTGATTGATTCGATCACTGAATCGTATCATTTTATCATTGCATGGAGTTTATATCACTGAATCTATTAATCACTAAACCGCAGGATCGTTTGATCAGCGATAATCTTGATTACAAAATAGATTATTGAGATTAATATAATATTGTCATAATTTGATCATAATCAGTCTTATTCTATCAATCAGTGATGTTTTTGATCACAATCACTGAATTTATCACTTCGTCACTGAATCAATCGCATAATTGATCATTTAGACAATCATCGGACAATTTATCGGAAGATGGATTAAAAATCTAAAAATCACTGAATCAATTTATGACTGAATCGTTTGATCAGCGATAATCCTAATCACATAATGAATGATTGAGATTAGGAACATGAACATAATATGACCATGATGCTTTCCTCAATCGGTTATGTTTTTGATTAAAATCACTGAATTAAATGACTTTACCACTGAATCAATCGCATCAAACTGAAGCTAATCAGGAATAACCCAAACTTAACAAAACTTAGACAAACTAACCCAATCTAAACAAAACTAACACAAATCAAACCTAAACTCACCCGAACTAATCAAAATCGACACAAACTAACCAAAATAGTTTAATTTCACCTAATCCAAACAAAACAAACTCAAACTAACCTAAACCAACTCAAATTAATCAAGACTAATCCAAACAAACCAAATAAAACAAACCCAAATCAAACTCAAACTAATCGGAATTATCCAAAACTAACCAAACTTGAGCCAAACAAACCCAATCTAACCAAAACTCACCCAAACCAACCCAGATTCAACCAAAACTACCCAAAATCAACCCGAACTAATCAAAATTGACATAATCTCACCTAATCCAACCAAAACTAACTCAAAATTACCTGAACCAACTCAAATCACACTAAATCTTACTACAACTAACACAAATCAATCAATACTAACCCAAACTAACAGAATAAAACACCCAAATCAAACTCAAACGAATAAGAACTTACAAAAACTTACACAAACCAACACATATCAAACCAAAACGAACCAAAATTGACCCGAACTGATCAAAATTGACACAAACTAACCAAAAATAACCTCATCCAACTCAATCCAACCAAAACCAACCCAAATCAAACTCAAAATTGACATAACCAAAACTAACACAGATCAAACTAAAATTGATCAAACTACTTAACAGGATGGAACTCACCCAAATCCGACTCAAACCAATCAGAACTAACCAAAACTTATCAAAATCAAGCCAAACTATCCCAAAAAATAACCCAATTCAACCAAAACTAGATCAAACTAACCCAATCCAACCAAAACTAACCCAAATCAAAGTCAAGCCAATCAGAACTAACCAAAAATAACCGCAATCGATTGTAAATAAAAATTTTGAAATTTGTTCTTCTCACTTGGGTGGGTTAGTGTTTTTTCTACAAAAAAGTTATTCATTCCATTTTTCTTCTACGTTGATACCTAATGTCCGCTAAGAATCAAACCATGTTTTTCTACAGAATTGGACTCCTGTGATAAAGCAGAAAATCCAATGGACTAGCGTTTGCTGCTGCACCCGTTTATATAGTCGTTATTCAATATTAGTAATGTAACTGCAGATTGTGTGCAGTAAATTCAGCAAAAACAATGCTTAAAATTCGAGCTCGTTACGGCAACTTTCCGTCTTTATAGAAATTGGACACGAAACAACTTGAACAGGGACGGGGGTAAGTTGAGGATGAGAAAAATGCAAAAATAATTGAATGGCCAATTTGCAATATTTTTTGGAATTGGGGAAAATATTAAGATTATGGCGTAATAAAGCCAAAATAATTCAAATAAAATGAATACTCGGTTCCACTCTTGAATAGTCATCCCCCAAACTTCACACGTCTACATTCACAATAATCACACTATCAACAAGCGGAAAAAAGAATAAAGCGTTTCGACTTGAATCTTAAGATGATGACGTCATAGGTATAGTAGTTACACCACACCTCTTTATCGAGTATTTAGTGAAGTCTGCTTTTTTTTATGTTTATTTCGTATATTTCTGGGTATTTGAAAAAAAAATGTGCTGATGACTCTCAAATATTGACTATAACTATGCTCTGTTTTTTTTAAGAAAAGACTTTTCTCTTAAATTGATTAAATGAAAATGTAAGTAATTTCACAGCTAACTGCACTAATTGATGTTTGAAAATTGATTAAAAAGGAAAAATGGATGAATATCAGCTCCGCCTCTGGCAAAAGAAAACTCAACGAATTTGCATGGCATAACCATAGAGCCGCATATTGTACATAACGAAATGTAGTTAATTTCGAAATTGCCGCTATCTTTCTTTTGCGTTACGTAACAAATGATCTGCAACGACAACCATTTGGCTAATTTCCATTTATGGACACTTTTCAACTGCAATGGCGAACTTTTCCAGGGATTTCATCAAAATTTCCATTTTCCAATAGAGGCCCCTTTGGTGTGCTCCCATGTCAGATTCCATCCTGTTTAATGGGGGATACACCTTATATTTCGGCCAAAAACATCAACACATGTTGGTTGTGAAATTTTATAGGCAATGGGCGAGGGTTTGGTAGATTAAAGAAATAACCTTGATTTGGATTCACCCACTTATTCATTGAATTATTCAATCATTTTTACTTTGACGAACTTGTCTATTTACTTGAACTCATCTATTAACTTTTATTCATTGAATTATTCACTTATTCACTTGAATACTTGTTCACTAAATAATCCACTCAGACTCACTCACTTACTTACTTATTACTTACTCATTCACTCCTTGAAATTTCTAAGTCACATCTAAGTACTTGATGATTTATCTAAACTTTAAACACTCACTAAATTTTCTACTCATACCATATTTTTATCATATTCATTCAATAAATAACTCATTCACTCATCAAATCACACACTTACTTAGTTACTCACTCACTCGAGAACACCTACTATCACTCGCTTACTAACTAATTAACTGTACTTATTCCGTCACTCACTCACTCATCAACTTGAAAATGTTTTCTCATCCTTACGCAACTGTTCACTCACCAAATCACACCTTTATCTTATTTGATCTTATTTATTGATTCATTAACCTAGTCAATAACTCACTCACTCAATTAATATTGTATATCTTCTTGCTCACATATAATTAATTAATGCATGCACTCACTACTAGTTGGTTCACAGATTCATTAACAAAATCACTCACTAATAACCGCTTAATTCACTCACTCTTTCACTAAATGAGTAACCGATACGTTGATTTATCAAATCACTCACTAACCAACTAGTTAACCAGCTTATTCATTGCTCATGCAAATGTTCACTCAATAGAATACACCTTTATTTATTTACTCATTCGCTCTCTTATTTATTGGTAAATAAACTTACTCAACTCACTCAGTCGATTATTGTTATACGTATCTACTTGCTAACTCATAATAAATTAACTTATACTATTGAGTTGGTTCGCACTTTCATGAACTTAATCACTCACCTAATTATTCGTTCAATTCACTCACTCATTAACAAATCTTTTCTCACTTTCATGCAACATTATATCTACTTGCTTACTTATAATCAATTAACCTACTTACTCTTACTAGTTGGTTCGCACCATTAATTAAAATAATCACTCACTTAATGATTCGTTTAATTCACTCACACGTTCACTAAATGAGTAATCTATACGTTGATCTATCATATCACTCACCTTCTAGTCAACCAGCTCACTTATTCCGTCACTCTATCATTACATCAAATGTCTTCTCAATCTCATGCAACAGTTCACTTACTCATTAACTCTCTCAATTAATAATGATTCATCAACTTACTCATTAACTCACTCACTCCATTAATATTGTATATCTACTTGATTACTTATTATTAATAATTGATTCACGCACTAACTTACCAGTTGCTTTGCACATTCATCAACCCAATCACTCACTTAGTAACAGTTCAATGGACTCACTCGTTCACTGAATGAGTAATTTATTCACACTATTAAATCACTCACTAATTATTAACCAACTTACTTATTCCGTCACTCACTCAAAAATTAACTTTTTCATAGAAAGTGAGGGTTGATCCATTTCTTCACTTATTCACTCCATCGCTCACTCCAAGCATTTGTTCATTCACTTATAATACTCCTGTTCCCGTGAAGATGAAGAAAAACACAAAACTCTATGAAGAAAGTATAACAAATATTATTCAAAATGACAAAAAACTCATTAAACTCGATAAATCCGTTCAAAAGTTATATCACTTTAAAAAAAAATGAGGAACATCAAAAAGTTCCCTTTTATACTCAATAAATTCCACAATAAGGAGGCGCTTCGGTGGAAACTCCATCCCCATTTACCCCTCAAAACAATCTCAATTAAGAAAGCACACCAAACAAGACAAATAACAGATTGTCGCTCCGCTTAAGTGTCTCGATATCTCTTCCCCAACTATCTATATCCGGTATCTCAAATAATTTATGTACTCTCGCAGGCCTACGATATATCTTGCAACTCCATTTAAGCCGTTTTGAGCCTCCAACTTCACCGCATTGACATATTTGAGTTGAGCCAAAATTGGAACCTAAAAACATAATTATTGCTTTGCATGTTCTGTTGTTTGCTTGATAAATTTCTCAATCGACATTCAACCCTTCATTGTCGGCATTTTTAATGTGAGGGATGTTTTTTGAAGATAGCCGGTGAAAAGTGAACCGAAAAACAACCGATAAAACTCTCCAAATTGCCCCGTTAAAAGTTTAAACCCTTCGAAGTTTTTCCGGATATTGTTGGAAATTATCATAAGGGTTTTAATGAATGTGGGGTGGATTTTAATTGATCAAATTATAGCCTTTTTTGGGGTTGGTTATTGAACCACGAGATATTTTAGATGCCATAACTGAATTATTCATCAATCCAGTAGATCAAATTGATTAACCTTGAATTATTCATTTCTAGGTCAGTTCATTTAAAAGTGAACTGATCCAATATGCAAATAAAAAGCAACTATTTATCACTGAATAAATTTATAAATGAATCGCTTAATCGCTCCACCACTGATTAACTTCATCATTTTGTTTAGACATCGATTCATGATTGAACTTCTGAATCGTTCAATCAGCGATGTTCTTAATCACAAAACAAGTCACTTAGATTATCACTTAATCAATGTATACACTCAATCGACTAGATCACTCAATCCCACACTAAACGACTCAGATAACAACTGTTTAGGACGAACTTATCATTAAATCACAATTTCCCAATCATTTGTTTTTATATCGCAGCCACTGATAGGTCTCTGGATTTTAACACCTCAAAAATCATCACTGAATTTATTACGTTCAAGCGTTCAACATTGTTTTTATTCGCAGAATAAGTTTTATCAATTTTTCATTTATCACTGATTCAATTGGCCAATCATTGATTAACTTGATCATTGAGTTTTATCACTCATCACCGAATCAATTTATAAGTGAATTCTGAATCGTTTAATCAGCGATTTTTTGAATTCCAGATTTAATGATTGAACAACCGAAACAATAAATGACCATACCGTTTGATCAGCGATGATCTTAATCAGGGTATTAATGTTAGAGAAGAAGAATAAGGACCCATATAATCTGATCTGATTATGAATCACTGAATTTTATCACTATCACTAAATCAATCACAGATTTGATGATTCAGACAATCTTTGTTTAGTTGATCATTGAACTTTTTTTTGATTTGTTTCTTATTATCGACAAATGAATGTCCATTGATTAACTTTTATCACAGAATTTTATTACTTTATCAACGTAATATCCATATCAGCGATTTTCTCAATCGAAATGAAATCACTGATCAATTCGATCACTAAAACGGATCGTTTTATCACTAGATCACTTAGTTGCACAATTAAATAATCACGCTGTCATTATCATTATTTGTTCTTTATCGCTGAATTATTGACTAGATCGCAACACATCGCTGCATCGTGACCATCGCTAAGAAATATGACATAATATAGGTATTCGTGTCATGATTATATTATATATTATATATTATATGTAATAAATTATTCAAATAGATTCGGTTTCATTTGATAGCTGAGTAAATTAGTTGGGTTGTATATTATTATTGAATTCATTCCAGACAACAAAATAAAATCATCAAAAGATTTGTCCCTCTTTTGAGCATCGCCACCGCGCGCTATTCGTATATCATTTTCAGTGCTTTTGATTACACGAGATGAAGGGACACACATAATTAATTAAAAACCTCTAGTGCCATATTCGGCGGAAAATTCATTAAAAGGCGACTTTTAATCAGAAATCTCCGAGGTGCAAGAATGCACAAAAAGACCCGTTTCGGATAAAGGCGCGCGTCTTTTCTAATTGTTTGTTATTTACACCGAATGCATTCATTCATGTTCCTGGCAAACATTTTTTCGGCATTTATTCAACCGAAAGCGGAATTAGATTTTATTGAAAATCTCTGACATGGAGACAATTTTTTAATTAAACTTTTGCTCACGCCCCTGCTGCGGATTGAGTCGAGAAGTACTGAACTAATTTTCAAGTTTTGAGACTAATTATTTCAAGAGTTACGATTAACTTTCCAGTTGCTTTTCCAAAAGTTCGTGATGCTTTCTTGACCACTCTAGAGTGGATTAGGCCTTTTTTTTATTAGAGAGGCGTGTTCTAGTGACAAGAACGCCCCTCTAATTAATATAAAACTTGAAAAAACCTGCTTTAAAATATTGAAAATTCAGATTCCATAGAATTTTTTCTAAAGGGTGTAAAAATGTAAAGAATGGAAACAATATGAAACGAATTATTTGACTCCACCCATTTGAAGACACACCCACAACTCGTCCCATAAAAAAGTAGAACTCATATTTGTAAGGGATATATGTATTTAGCTCCGCCTCCTCAGTTGCTCTCTGAACCATTGAACTGTATCAAAACACACCCCTTTAGAAAAAATATTTAGCCCCGCCCTTTTATCAAAATCCTGACAATTGACCCCACCCCAACTACGCTCACTTTTCGGGCTAGTCAAAAAGAGATTCTTTAAAATGTTTCCTAAAGGGTCTGAAAATGTAGAAAACGAAAACAATATCTGATCCAAAGAAACGGATTATTTGAATATATCTATTAGAGAGCACACCCTCAACTCCTTCCATAAAAAATAGAACTTATATTTGTACGGGATATATTTGGCTCCGCTTCGAGGCACACCCACGATCTCATCCCATAAAATATAGAACTCATATACTCGTGAGGAATATATTTAGCTCCGCCTTCTCAGTAGCACTTTGAACTATTAAACTTTATCCAAACACACCCTTAAAAAATATATTTTGCCCCCATCTTTTATCAAAATCCTGGCAATTGAGCACACCCCAACTCTTCCCACTTATCAGGCTCATTAATAAGATATTCCTTCAAATGTTTCCTAAAGAGTGTAAAAATATATGGAACGGAAACAATAATCATCTGATCCATAGAAACGGACTATTTGACATCACCCATTTGAAGACACGCCCTCAACTTCTTTTATATAAAGTCAAACACGTTTGTAACGGATAAATTTGGCTGCACATCCTTAGTTGCGCTAAAAATACCATCAATTTATTTCAGAACAAAAACACACCCCTTATAGGAGAAATATTCTGCCCCGCCCCTTTCTGAAGATCCTGGAAACTGACCACACCCTAATTCCTCCCACTTCTCGGGTAAATCAATATAAGAGATTTCCTCAAATGTTTTCTAAGGGGTGTAAAAATGTAGAAAACGTAAACAGATCTCATCAAAAGAAACGGAATATTTGACTCCATCCATTTGAAGGCAAACTCTCAACTCCTCCCATGAAAAGTGGAACTTTTTTTTTGTAAGGGATATATTTAGCCTACTCGTTGTACCTACTATGAACCAATAAACTGTATCAAAACACACCCCCTTCGGAAAAAAATATTTTGCTCCGTCCCGTACTCAAAATCCTGGAAATTGGCCACACCTTGACTCCTCCTCATTGTATGCCCTGGCAATTGACCACACCCCAAACCCATTTGTTCTTGTTGGGTTAATTCATGAGAGATCCCTTTGTATGTTTTCTGAAGGGTGTAAAAATGTAGAGAATAGAACGAAGGCAATATTATCTGATCCAAAGAAACGGATTATTTGACACCACCCATTTGAAGGCATGCCGCCAACTTCTACAAAAAGTAAAATCCATGTTTGTAACGGATATTTTCAGCTCCGCCTCCTTAGTTCCATTTTAAACCTTTGAGCTGTTTCAAAACTTCAAAACCAAAACGGGTGTGTTTAGGAAAAATATTTTGTCCTGCTCCCTTCTGAAATTTCTAGAAATTGACCACATCGCAACTCCTCTCACTTGTCTAGCTAATCAGTAAAACCATTAAAGAGTGTAAAAATTGAGAATACGAAAACAATGCCTGATCCAAAGAAACGAATTATTTGACTCCACCTTTTTGAAGGCACTCCCTTAACTCCTCACATAAAAAATAAAACTCATATTTGCTAGGAATATTTGGACCCGCCTCCTTAGTTCTTCTCTGATTCCTGTTTCGAAACCAAAACACACCCTTTTCTAAAAATCCTGGCAATTGACCACACCCCAACTCCTCCCACTTCTTGGGTTAATCAAAGAGAGATCTCTCTAAATGATTCCTAAAGGGTGTAAAAATGAAGAGAACGAGAAACATATCATCTGATTCAAAAAACGGGTTATTTGACACCACCTATTTGAAGGCACAACCATAACTCCTCCCATAAAAACTAGAACTAATATTTGAAATGAATATATTATCAAGTTCCACTCTGAACCATCAAACTGTTTCAATACCAGAACACACCTCTTTTAGGAAAAATATTTTGCCTCGCCCATTTCTAATAATCCTGGCTACATTCCAACTCCTCCCACTTGTCGGGTTAATCAATGAGAAAACTTCCTTTTGTTTCAGGGACAGGGACAGTTTGAGTAAAATCATCAAAATCCATGTAGTGAACAAACCAACTCATTTAATGAAGAAGATTCCTTCACCTGGTCCGACTCTTTCCAACACCCTCCATTTCTTTATATTTTTCAATAAATAGACCACGCCCACTCTATAAGTCAAAACAATAATTTGTAAAACGACACATCCTCGACTCCTCCCACTCCTTCTGTAATAAGCATGAAACTGTATTCTTCTGAGGCTCATTTCAACGAAAGCCACGCCCACTCTGAACTAACAAGCCCGCCCACTTCTTTTGAAGTAACGTAACGTTTGGCTCCAGAAAGAAAGTAACGCCCACTCACATGATAAGCCAATGAGAGCACCGTCCCTCCCACTGTTTTTGTTAATGTCCAAATGGAGGTGTGGTTTGTTAAAATATACCTTTCATTACGCTCACTTACACTGTAAGTGAGCGTAACTTACACCACACTCCCAGCCCCTCAAATCAGTATTACCATCACGTGTACATGAGAATTTCATGCTCAGAAAATTAGTGAGGGGCAAAGTGGGTTAATTGAATTTAAAATTAGCCTCAGCGATACAGATCCTTGAATGTTATAGAATGCAAGGACACGTTTTGGGGGGTGGAAATCGGAAAAATACATTTAATTATCCGCCCCTCCATTGATATGCGCCACACGGATGGGGATGAATTTTTCAAACCGTCTCCCGATCGTTTACACGTCGGATGAAATTTGAATGACACAACTTTTAAGGCATTCGTGAATAATTTTGACTCTTGTCGAATTCTTCGATAAAAATACGTGCCCTTTGGAGCTTTGGAGTTTTTAATTATTCAGCAGTGTCGAGTGTTGGAGACGGAGTGAATATTCATTCGGGCCGAATGCCCAATAATATATCAGCGTTTTGCATCATGGAAAATGGGGGTCAATTCTGGCAACATTAACAACCTTGTCAATAAACCCAGCTGCCAAATATATTGAATACTCAATCTTCGTCTCCCACTCTTGAAACTTCTCACGTCTCAGTTAACAAACAACGCCAATTTGTAGCATGTTAATTAATATCAAATTGAAGTGATTTTCAATCAATTAGAAACCAGGGTTCAGTTATTTTCGGCAAGATTAATTCCGAGCAAGTGTTTTTAATTGCGATTGTCTACGGCCAGAAATTGTTTGCTGATGAGTGCTAATTGTTTTTTTTACGGCTTTATTTTTAGTTGGGCTATTTGTGAATGTCAAACGCAGTGTTTTGATGATATATGAACGTTCGTGCTGTTGTGGAATGTGGGGCGACATCTACTTAAGTATTTGTTATCTGTACATGTGAACAGATCAGCAGAAATGAAAATAGCATATTCTTTCTTAATCCTGAATCTCGATCCAGAATAATTTGCAAGGCAAACAATGGATCGTGTCGTCTCATCGACATTCTCTATCCGCTGACATAAATTACTCTCCACCAGCTTGAATGCAATTTGAATAATTGCAAATGAGCTTCCGAGAGCCGCTGTTTTGTTTTCCAGTTTCGGAAACGCTCTTTTTCTTTTAAATATTCCGATAGAGACATTTTGGCGCGACTGCTCCAGGTTGGCTGCACACGACGTAATCTGATTACGTGTAATTGTACGCTAATTGCACTCGGAGCGTGTTACGGAATTGAGCCTTTTTTGGTTCGAGGGCAAATTTGCAGGCGACAGGTATTTTACATTTGGCTTAATTGGGATGGATGGAGTTGTTTCATGTTTAATGGAACTGGATTTTCAAAACCATCTTTACAATAGATTGTTTCACCCCGCCCACACAACATTCTGTGACGCCCTCCTTCATCAAAGTAGGTGGAGCTTTGACCCAACTACTTCTCATCCATATTGGTCTTTTGATGAAAGAGGATATTACCTTATTTTGAAGGGTCGTTGTTTAATTGACCGCGCCCATACATTATTCTGTGTCGCCCCCTCAATCATTAAAACAATCCGTCATATCAAAATGAGTGGAGCATTGAACAATGATTTTACAGTGACTTGATCCCATCAACAAAAGGCGGAGCTAAACATCACAACATTCCGCTCTATTATAAAAAGTAGTACCTATAGCGTTATCAAGAGAAGCTCCTTGCGCAAGACCTTTACTTTTTAAATAATCAACATCTTGTACAAAACCGAAAGTTCGAGCGTCGGCAATATTTTTCTCAAAAGATTCTTTTCCGGAAAAAAATAAATTTTGTCTGCCGATAACTTTACTAGTAAAGTCTATAGTTAAATCTATAGTCATATTAGGGGAGGGATAGCAAAATAACTTACAATCTTTATTACTTACTTTTATTTCTTTTAAAATTTTCAAATATTTCTTAGAAGCTTTTTGTAATTTTTTACCCGCGCACTCAATCATAAAAACAAACGGTTTACTACTACCGTCCATTATCGGTACTTCCGGACCGTCAATTTCTATTATAGCGTTATCGATTCCGCAGCCCCAAAGTGCCGCCATTAAATGTTCAATCGTTGAAACATATACGCCGTAGGAATTTTTTATACTTGTAGATAGCAAAGTGTCGGAAACGTTTAAATAGCTACTTTGGATATAATTGGTTTCCTCTACCGATATATCGGTTCTAACGAATACAATACCCGTATCTTCTTTAGCGGGTTTTAAAGTTAATTGAGCAGTCTTACCCGAATGAACTCCTATTCCATAACAACTAACCGGTTTCCGTAGTGATACTTGCATTAATTTATATCATATTAAAAATATGATAGAATATTAATATTTAACGCTGATATGTACAAGCTATATTATGTTACAAAATATTACATACTAACGTCCTAATGTCATTCTAGCTAAAAACGGGAATCTAGAAAATAATAGTCATCCTGAATTTATTTCAGGATCTATTAAAAGAGATGCTGAATCAAGTTCAGCATGGCATAGAAAAGCCTGGATTCCTGCCTTCGCAGGAATGACATAAGAGGCAGCGGGAATGACATAGAACACGTGCAAAAACCATAACAACTATTAGCGTCTATATAATCTATGTTTAATAAAGTACCAAAAATAATAAACTACAAAAGTTCCTACCACGGCAAAAATAGAAAATAAAAAGTCATCTCCTTCAACTAATCCATACGGTGTGCTGGCAGATAAGGCGCCGGCATATATTCCTACTGCATACATGGAAAAATATGAAAATATTGCGGTTCGGAGATCATATGCTTTAAACTTATCTAATAATATTAATAGATTGCAGATAAAAATCGAGCATAGGCAAATACCGATTAGTATTATAAGTAATATATTCCGGTTTTGATTCATCCCGTATAGAGGTAATAAAATAAAACATCCTAAAAGTATTAATATTAACAGTAGGTTAGCAAAATATTTGTTAACTTTATTTAGTATATAAGACATTGGTATTATAGAAAAAAATATAGCTTTGAATATGTAAGCAAATATAATGTTTGAGCTTATTAATACTAATTCTTGTTTAAGAGCAAAAGCTTCATAATACCATAATATGTCAAAAGCAACATAAGCTACTATAAAACCCGTTAATAATTGTAATTCTATATTTTTTATTAATAAGGAAAATTTGGAATTTGATTCTAAGTTGTGAGGAGTTTTATTAGTATGCAATAATTCCGTTAAAATATTGATGCAGTAAAGTAAGGCGCAAATTACCATCGTATAAGAATTAGGTTTTAATAAGGGTTTTAGAAAAGATACGGCAATATGTCCGCCCGCCCAAAAAAAAATGATAAGAGATAAAAAAAGATATTTTTTATCATTTGTGGATTCAATAATATGCATTATTACAGCGGTAAAATAGGCAAATGCCGCACAGTTCATTACGACAAGACTAATTTTAATTATAGTATAATTATTGAATATAATAAGATTTATTATATTAATTATAACTATAAATAAGCTAATAATTATGATTTTCTTATTGCTTAATTTATTAATTAATTGGGTCAAAGAAAAGGCGGCTATTATAAAACCGAGAAGTCTCGTTTGAGCAAGGTGTTCTAGTTGTTCCCCGTTTAAACCTTTAATTAGTAAAAAAGGTTTAAGTATATAAAAGTAAGTACTATTAATACAAGAGAAGAAAAATATTCCCAGCAGAGAGAAAAAAATTGTTTTATAATCGACTTTTAAAGGCATAAATAATTGTTTGCTAAACACAAATACATGGTATATAAATTATGGTCAAGAATATGATTATTCTTGCCTTCAAATTATATAGCTCATAATTAAATTTAATATAATTTATTTCCCCTAAATCTATATTTTATTGTTATCTATATTTTATGATTGTTTAATAAATTCATATACTTACATGTATATTATGTTAAAGTATTATATTTGATTTGTATATAACTTTATCTAAATCTCATAAAGATTTTAAAAATACATGTAATGTAACTATATATTTAACCCCAACTATGGATAAGTTTTTAAGCTAAAACTTATCCATAGTTCGCGTTATTTAATTTTACGGTAAATATAAAAATTCTAATAAAAATAATAATATGAGGATATAGCAGGTAGCTGTTCTTTAATTATATAAAAATTCAAACCGAAATAGGACAATAATAAACTTATAGATTATTACTATTTTGTGTTTAAGTCATAGTGAGCAAAATTAATGAGTAAAAAAATTATAATTGACGCTAATTTTCCTAATGAAACAAGAGTAGCATTATTAGGACATAGCGACAATATAGAAGATATTGAATATGAAACGTCAATAAAACAACAAAATAAAGGTAATATTTATTTAGCAAAAATAACAAGGGTAGAGCCGTCTTTGCAAGCTGCTTTTATAGAGTACGGTATGGATAAAAGCGGATTTTTACCTTTTAGTGAAATCCACCCTAATTATTATAATTTACCTCAGACGGAGAAAAATTTTCCCGTTAATGAATTTCCGGAAATAATATCGCACGATATTATTTTAGAAGAAGGCGATGAAATCCCTTTAACGGCTTCTTACGATCCTTTAATGGATAGTGAAGAAATTGATTTAAAAGTTATAGAAGAATTAGTCGACAATAAATTTCAGTCGGAATTTAATTTAGAGGCAGCTGACGATGTCGAAATTATTACTAATATTAAAGAAGAAAATACGCCGCATAAACAGTATAAAATTCAGGAAGTAATAAGAAAAAATCAAATATTATTAGTCCAAGTCACCAAAGAAGAAAGAGGTAATAAATGCGCCTCTTTTACCACTTATATATCGCTTGCCGGAAAATATTGTGTTTTAATGCCTAATAAACCCGCTCAAAACGGTGTATCACGAAAAATATCTAATGCTGACGAGAGGAAGAGACTTAAGAATATTATTAGTAAAATAATAAATAACGAGAATGCTAAAAATATCTCTAGCGTAATTGTTCGCACTGCAGGTAAAGGGTGTACTACTCTTGACTTAAAGAAAGATTATAATTATTTAGTGCAATTGTGGAATAAAATTCGCAAAACTACCACCAAATTTCCGGCTCCCTGTTTTATACATGCAGAAGATAGTATAATTCGTAAAACTATCAGGGATATGTGTGATCACAGCGTCAAAGAGGTCATAATCCAAGGGAAAGATGCTTATCTGGCTGCCACACGATTTATGCAAGATATTTTACCTTCGGAACTTGTAAAGCTTAAAGAGCATAAAAATAAAATACCGATTTTTACTAAATTTCAAGTTGAAGAGCAATTATCCAAACTTTATCAACCGGTTGTTACTTTACCTTCCGGTGGGTATATCGTAATTAACCCAACCGAAGCACTTATTTCTATCGACGTAAATTCCGGTAAATCAACTTCTGAAAAAAATATAGAAGAAACGGCATTAAAGACTAATTTAGAAGCGGCAAAAGAAATAGCAAGGCAAGTTAAGCTTAGAGATTTATCGGGCTTGTTAGTCGTGGATTTTATCGATATGAGTGAGCTTAGAAATCGTAAAATCATCGAGCGATCTTTTAAAGAGTTTTTAAGTCGTGATCGCGCTCGCATACAAACCGGTCATATTAGTCAATTCGGTTTGCTTGAATTTTCTAGGCAAAGATTGCGTTCCTCTTTCTTGGAAGCTAATTCGGCAATTTGTTCTCATTGTAACGGTAAGGGGATAGTACGTGCCGATGAATCCAATGCCATGTTAATTTTACGGACGGTAGAAGACGAAATTTGTGAGGAAAAGGTTGATATAGTAAATATTTTTGCAAATATTTCTTCAATAATTTATCTGCTTAATAGCAAACGCCGAGAAATTAAATTTATTGAAGAAAAATATAATATAAAACTTAATTTTTATTCCGATCCTAATGCTACCTCGGATAATTATTCTATTGAAAAAATAAAATTGCTTAAAAAAAATAATGTCAATGAAGCAATAAGCAAACCGATGATCCAAAATGATAGTGCTAATTATCATGAAGCTAACAATCATGAGGGAGCCGGACAAAGGAAAGAGGTGCTACGCAAAGGTAAACAGAAATGGAAAACTAATAATAATGAATCGGTAGCTTCTGAAGAGTTAAAAAATAAAGATGCGGAAGCGGTAAAAATTCTAAAAGAACCTGTTACAAACGATATTGAAAACGTACCGCCGGTAAATGATTCAGAGGGAGAGGGAAATTATACGGCACCTGATGATAAAGCAATAGAGGGAGTTGAGGCAAAAGCGATGCCGAAACGTAAATATCGCAATAGAAGAAATTATAAGCGTTCACCTGCCGGTAATTTTAATAAAGATACTTCTAAAGAAAATAGTGAGCAACCGCCGATAACTTAAATATATTGTTGATGTCATTCTTAGGTCAGCACTTAGCGGCGTTGTTGTATGACTCGATCTTACCCCGTCATTGCGAGGAGGGACGAGCTTTATTGCACGGCTCTAAAAAAGTGCCGTATGTCATTCTAGCTAAAGGCTGGAATCTAGAAAAAAGTATAAAAGTTATACCGAATTTATTTCAGGATATACTAAAAAAGATGCGCAAAACTTGTTCAGCATGACAAGAAAAAGTCTGGATTCCCGCCTTCGCGGGAATGACATACTGCTGCTTTTATCGAGCCATGCAACAACGCCTTTGGTCGCTCGCAATGAAATTTAGGGTATCCACGCAACAATAGCTAGGGGTGTTGTTGCATGGCTCAATATTTTTGCAAAGCGTTCGGTGTTATCTAGTTGCTTGACCACGGCATCCAGTCTTTTTATTAAGGCTTTTTCCGGATACCGTGGGAGGGGCTTCGGTATGACACCATACTTGTAATAACTATAATGCGGTAAATTATGAGCCATGCAACAAATCTTATTCCAGGCGGGAATTACATCTTCCGTATAACTTAGTCGATAATTATGTCCAAAACGTTAGTTACAAAATGGTTATCCCTATGTTGTCTTACGGTAATATTCATGATCTTTATCGGCGGGGTAACCAGGCTTACAGGATCAGGATTATCAATTGTTGAATGGCAACCTATAACCGGTATTATCCCCCCTCTAAATGCTCGGCAATGGCAAATAGAATTTGCCAAATATCAAACATTTCCTGAATATCATATTCGTTACGGTATGACCTTGCTCGAATTTAAATTTATTTATTGGCTGGAATTTATTCATCGTTTAGTCGGAAGAGCTACGGGTTTAATATATCTCCTACCTTTAATATATTTTTATTTAAAAAGAGAAATTAAAAGATACTCAATTTTACCGTATATCTCTGTATTAATATTGTTTTTCATGCAAGGTTTTATGGGATGGTATATGGTTAAAAGCGGGTTAGTTAATCATCCGGCAGTTAGTCATTTTAGGTTAGCTTGTCATCTAATTATTGCCGTTATTATTTATCATTTACTTTTTTATCAATTAATAAAAAATAGCTTTGATATTCTCTTAATTTCTCCGCAAATAAATTTAAAAATACCGTTATTCTTTTGTTTAGTTGCTATTGCTATAGTCTACGGGCAAATTTTCTTGGGCGGCTTAGTTGCCGGTTTAAACGGCGGTCTTATATATAATAGTTTTCCGTTGATGGGTGATAGTTTTATTCCTCTAGAGATAAAAAATAATTTTTCTAATATAAATAATTGGTACGATCCGGTTTTTGTCCAATTTATACATAGGTTAGGGGCTTATAGCGTATTTATTATTGTATCGTTCCTTATAGTGAGTTTATTAAAAATTCGGCATCCAAAATTAAATAAAGTAGCTTACTACTTAATTATTGCTTTGTTAATGCAAATGCTAACCGGCATTCTAACTATTTTATATGCTGTTCCACTTATAATTGCTCTTATACATCAAATTTTTGCTATAATTCTGTTATCTACTATAGTATGGTGCTATTTCCTAGTTAAAGACACTTAAACTTGAGCTGTCATTCCCGCACGGCATTGTTGCGTGGTTCGATAAAAGAGCAGTATGTCATTCCTGCGAAGGCAAGAATCCAGGCTAAAAAGCCTTAGCTTGTAAGGCTTTTTCTATATAATTGTAAGTTATCATTACATCTTTATTTTAATTTTTCTGGATTCCCGCCTGCGCGGGAATGACATAAAGGGGATGTGTTTATTGATCTACGCAGACAATGCTAAGTTAAGAATGACCTTGGAGAGTTTTATTTAAAATGATTATCAAAGTAGATGTTACAATTCCCTGCAGGTTAGACAAATATCTAAGGCGTCTATATCCAAAACTTACTCAAGGAATTATTGAGCGAGCTTTACGACAAAAGCAAATAATTGTTAACGGTCATAAAGCCGAAGCAAGCTTAAGGGTAGGAGAGAGTGAGGAAATTTTTATAAACGACAAATTAAATTTACCTAAAAATTTTCCGCAAGAAGAAACTTCAAAAATAATCTTTTCTGATTCGGTAATTAAATTGGCAAGCAAAATTACCGAAGATTATTTAACCTATGAAAATGAGCATTTTATAGCGATTAACAAGCCTGCCGGACTTGCAACGCAAGGCGGAACTAAAATCAATCTTTCTATTGATGATGCATTAAAATATTTAAATTATAAGTTAGTGCATAGGTTAGATAGGGAAACAAGCGGTTTATTATTAATTGCTAAAAATTATGAAACTAGTGTAAAGCTTACTGATGCTTTTAAAGAAAAGCTCATTTCAAAAACTTATATTGCCGTGGTTTTCGGTAGACCTCTTGAAAACTTGGGAGAGATTCGCGGACTAATAGGAAAAAAAAGAGATGGAGCGTATGAAATTGTAACTAGTGATAATGAAAACGGCAAACTCGCAATTACTCATTATAAATTATTAAAACCTCTTAATAATAACTTATCGTTAATAGAATTTACACCAATTACCGGTAGAATGCATCAGCTAAGATTTCATGCAAAATTATTAAATTGTCCGATAGTAGGCGATACAAAATATGGTTCTGCACAATCTTCTTCATATTCTAAACATATGTTGCTTCATGCAAGCAAGATAGTTTTGCATAAAAAAATATTCGGTGAAGAAATTACTTTAGAGGCAAAATTGCCGAATTATTTTATAAATATAAAATAATTTCTTTAACTTCATATTTTTTAGAAGATTTTACTTTATATGTATATATTATTAATCTGGATTGGCTTTGGTCGCTCGAATGACGTTTGGGGTATCCACGCAACGAGGAAAGCATATTTTTTATAAGGAGTGATCGTGACACGTAAATATTTTTTGTTATTTATTTTTTTATTAATTAATAGCGTAGATAGTTTTGCAGATATGCAGGAAAGGATTATCGCTGCTGAAAAAAATTACTTAGCCAACAGATTTCTGAATGCAGTTTTTAAGTTTGAGGATGATGAAAAGATTTTAATAACAGGAGCTAAGGGAATTTTTTCTTTAAACGGTGATCAATTAAAGACTAATGAAGTAATGCCTGTTTCTTCCGGCATAAAACCGATCACGGCTGCAGGGATTTTAAGACTGCAAGATAAAGGATTGTTAAATGTTAACGATAAAATCTATCAATATCTTGATGCCGATATTTGGCAGGGCGTTATACCTGATTGGGCATATAAAATATCAATTCATAATTTACTAACTCATACAAGCGGTCTTGCCGAGTATTTTGGGCTTGTTAAGCTAGATTTTAATATGCCTCAGAAAGAGGTTAATAAAAAAATAATACAATATGTTACTACAAAACCTTTAGAAATACAGATCGGTAAAAAATATAATTATAGTCATACTAATTTTATTTTACTAGGCATGATTATTGAAGAAGTAAGCGGTCAAAATTTAGCTGATTTCTTTCGAGATGAATTTTTTAATCCTCTACATATGAAATCTACAAAACTTGCTTCATTTCATGAAGCTATTGAATTTCAAAAGAATAATGTTAGTGCAAATTACCCTCTTAGATATTTTGTTGAACCTACTAACGGTAACGGTAAGCCTATATTTTCTTTAGCAAATCTTGATTTTGTTGCTCGTCCTTATGCAGATATAGGTATTGTTTCCAGTACTTGTGACCTTATTAAATGGTATAAAGCTATAAATCAAGGAAAAGTTTTGTCTAAAAAATCGTATAAACTTATGACAACTAAATATTTTTTAGCAGAAGATGATAATGGGCATACCACATATACCGGTTATGGAATCTTTATTACTGAACTCGATAAAAAACATGTAGTGATTCATCATTCCGGAAATGCCTTAGGAATAAGAAGTGAAGTAGGGTATGTTGTACCCAACAATTTTTATTTTGCTATATTAAGTAATGTAATAGTAAAAATCCCTGACGAGAAAAAAGATAAAATTAATATGGATAATCCGGCAAATCAATTGGATATAGTTTATTTTAGGGATGCAATAATAAATGCCGCTATTGCTGAAGATGAAGACGAGTAGGGGCGGTATTGCGGTGGCGGGTTATAAACTTAAGGAGTAACGTTTGTCAAGCCCACTACTGTACGAACGTTGAAAAAAGGCTGTGTCATGCCGTGACTTGATCACGGCATCCAGGAAAATAAAGCCATATTAGACTTATTTTAGAATCTTTTTATGATATTATAAGCTGGACTGAAGTGGTCGTAGCCACGGAATGACAGAATTTTTACCTCTTTATTTAAACGTTCGTACAGTAGTGGGTCAAGCCACGGTATGACATGTATTCCTTATATACAAACAGTATACAATGAAAATAGTTACTTGGAATATCAATTCCATCAGGTTCAGAATTAACCTATTAAAAAAACTGATTGATGAGCATCAGCCCGATATTATATCGTTGCAAGAAACAAAAGTTGAGGATGCGTTATTTCCTATTCAATTTATTAAAGATATGGGATATGAATATATAATTTATTCTGGACAAAAATCTTATAATGGAGTAGCTATTTTATCGAAATTGCCTTTTACCGACTCTTTATCGTTAGAATTATATAATAATGATAAAAGACATATTGCGGTTAAAGTCAAGGACATAGAGCTACATAATTTCTATGTTCCCGCCGGCGGCGATATAGCTGACATAGATATAAATTTAAAATTTAAGCATAAGTTGGAATATATAAAATTAATGCAAAGGTGGCTAACCAGTAATCGGAGTCAAAGCGATAAAATTATCATTACCGGAGATTTAAATATAGCGCCTCATGAACATGATGTTTGGTCAAGCGTTCAATTACGTAACGTTATTAGTCACACCGACATTGAACGCTCATTATTAATAGAGCTACAAAATTCTCTGGATTTTATTGATAGTGCTAGACATTTTACGCCGTTTAGTGAAAAATTTTATACATGGTGGAGTTATAGAAATATTGACTGGAAAAAATCTAATAGGGGACGGAGATTAGACCATATTTGGGTTAGTAGAAATCTAGAAGATAATTTATCTTCTATCGATTTATTAGCTAATGCTCGTGATTGGTTGCAGCCTTCCGATCATGTACCGTATTGTGTGACAATTAAATAAAACTATAAGGATAGTGAATGATTAAAGTTGGTATTTATAAGCCGAGTAAGGAGCAGTATCTAGAAGCTTACAAAAAAATGCTATTGCTACGGCGTTTTGAAGAAAAAAGCGGTCAATTATACGGTATGGGAGAGATAGGCGGCTTTTGTCATTTATATATCGGGCAGGAAGCCGTAATTACCGCCATAGATATGATTAAGCAAAAAGGTGACAGCACTATTACCAGCTACCGCGATCATGCTCATATTATTTTAGCCGGTACTGAGCCGAAATACGTACTTGCCGAGCTGATGGGACGAGCGACCGGTTGCTCGAAAGGTAAGGGCGGCTCAATGCATTTATTTGACATACCGAATAAATTTTACGGCGGTCACGGAATCGTCGGCGCACAAGTGCCGATCGGTACAGGGCTAGCCTTTGCCGAAAAATATCTTGATACTGATAATATTTGTTTTACATTCTTGGGAGACGGAGCCGTTAATCAAGGGCAGGTATATGAAGCTTTTAATATGGCAGCCTTGTGGGGTTTGCCGGTAGTCTATGTTATTGAAAATAATGAATATTCTATGGGAACTTCCGTTGAGCGTTCTACCTTTATGCGAGAGCTGTACAAAAAAGGCGAATCATTCGGCATAAAAGGCTTTCAGCTTGACGGGATGAATTTTGCAGATATATATAACGGTGCTAAACAGGCTGCCGAATTTGTACGAAAAAATAGTTGTCCGTTAATATTAGAGGTAAAAACTTATCGTTATCGCGGGCATTCAATGTCCGATCCGGCAAAATATCGAAGTAAAGAGGAAGTGGATCAATATAAAGAACGCGATCCTTTATTATCGATAAAAAAAATAATATTAAGCAATGCTTATGCTAATGAAGAGGTTTTAAAGCAAATAGAGCAAGAAGTTAAGGAGATCATCAAGGAGACAGTAGAGTTTGCCGAAAACTCACCGTTGCCGGATGAAAAAGAGCTTTATACTAATATATACTGCTCGTGAATTGTTATGCACACTATCCTTTATGTCATTCCTAGCTAAAGGCGGAATCTAGAAAAATACTTTTAAGTCATGCTGAATTTATTTCAGCATCTCTTGTAAAAGATCCTGAAACAAGTTCAGGATGACTATATATTTTCTGGATTGCCACGTCGGCATAAATGCCTCCTCGCAATGACGGTTCTGGTAGCCACACAATAACGTTGGCATAGTAACAACTGATAAATAAATAGGAATAAAAATAAAATGCAAATAACGGTACGTGAAGCACTGCGCGATGCAATGAAGGAAGAGATGCTCCGTGATGAGAAAGTTTTTATTATGGGTGAGGAAGTAGCGGAATATCAAGGAGCATATAAGATAACTCAAGGATTACTTGAGCAATTTGGGGCCAAAAGGGTTATCGATACGCCGATAACGGAATACGGCTTTACAGGTATTGCGGTAGGTGCCGCATTTGCCGGTCTTCGTCCGATAGTGGAATTCATGACTTTTAATTTTGCTATGCAAGCGATGGATCATATAGTTAACTCGGCTGCTAAAACGCATTATATGTCCGGCGGGCAAGTAAAATGTCCTATAGTATTTAGAGGACCGAACGGTGCAGCAAGTAGAGTAGCGGCGCAACATAGTCAAAATTATGCCGCTTGTTATGCGCATATCCCGGGTTTAAAAGTCGTGGCTCCTTATAGTGCCGAAGATCATAAAGGTCTTTTAATAACAGCAATTAGAGATGATAGTCCCGTTATCTTTTTAGAAAATGAAATTTTATACGGCCATCATTTCGAGATGCCCGAAATAGTCGAGCCAATCCCGTTCGGTAAAGCAAGAATTCTATTAGAAGGAAATGACGTAACTATAGTTACATTTTCGTTGCAGGTGAAGCTGGCTATGGATGCAGCAAATGCTTTGCAAACCGACGGTATTAATTGCGAGGTTATTGATTTGCGTACTATTAAACCATTAGATACTATTGCGATAATAGAATCGGTTAAAAAAACTAATCGTTTAGTGGTGGTAGAAGAAGGTTGGTTTTTCGGCGGAATCGGTGCAAGCATAGCCGCTATTGTTATGCAAGAAGCATTTGATTATTTAGACGCACCGGTAGAAATTGTTAGCGGTAAAGACGTACCGCTTCCTTACGCCGTTAATTTGGAGAAACTAGCACTACCCACTAGTGACGATATAGTAAATGCCGTTAAAAAAATGTGTTATAGAGGGTGATGATGTTTTGATTGTCCTTATGAAGGCATTGGGCATTGTTGCATGGCTCGAATTTTTGCAAAGCAAACCGGTGTCATGCCGTGGCTTCGCCATGACGATTCTGGTAGCCATGCAACAACGCCCTGCACGCTATCCAAATACAAATCCAACTTCTTTAATCCAGTAAGATTTATCTACTAAACAGGCTTGACATTTTAGCTTTATCCTAGTAAATTTAACATTTACTATTAAATTTACTAGGATAAAGATGATAGAACGTTCTTTAACAAATAATGTTGCATCCCTTTTAAATGAATTTCCTGCAGTGGCTATTTTAGGACCAAGACAAGTAGGAAAAACTACAATGGCAAGAGAAATAGCGCAGCATATATCGCCACCGCCTTTATACTTAGATTTAGAAAGACCTTCTGACCTTGTTAAATTATCTGATCCGGAGCTTTATTTTCAGACACATTCTAACCAATTGATTATTATTGACGAAATCCAAAGAATGCCTAAGCTTTTTCAGCTTTTGCGTAGTATCATTGATGAAAGACGCCAAAAAGGACAAAAAGTTAAGCAATTTTTGCTTCTTGGTTCTGCCTCTAAAGAACTGCTAAAACACTCTTCTGAATCATTAGCAGGACGTATAATTTATACGCAGTTAAGTGGTTTTACTGTTCAAGAAATTAGGAAAGCCGGTTATGATAATGACAACTTACTATGGCTTAGAGGTAGCTTTCCTGATAGTTTTCTTAGCCCTTCAGATAGTGTCAGTATGAACTGGCGACAATCTTTTATTATGACTTATTTAGAACGTGAAATACCTCAACTTGGCTATAATATATCTGCTGAGATTTTACGTAGAGCATTGACTATATTTGCGCATAGTCAAGGCGATTTGCTAAATGCAACTAAAATATCTGCAGGACTTGGGATATCAGTAACAACTATAATAAGGTATATAGATTTATTTGAAGATTTATTTCTTGTAAGATTACTTCGTCCGTGGTCAAGTAATGTAAAAAAACGATTAGTCAAAGCTCCAAAATTATATATTAGAGATAGCGGCGTAACACATGCGCTATTAAACATCAAATCATATGAGGAGCTACTAGGACATTATGTACTTGGAGGAAGCTTTGAAGGGTTTGTAATAGAAAATATATTATCCATTGTTAATAATAAAATGAGTAGTTGGTTTTATAGAACTGCTGCCGGTGCCGAGGTAGATTTAATACTTGAATCAGCAGCAAATAACCTGATAGCTATTGAGATTAAAAGATCTCTTACTCCTTCCATGTCCAAGGGGTTGTATAATGCTTTACTAGACATAAAGCCTAATAAAGCTTATATTATATATCCCGGTAATGATAGATATTACTTAACTCCTCAAGTTGAAGTAGTATCTTTGCATTACCTTCTTAGCCTGCTAACGGAATATTAGTACGCCGGTTTAGGATAACGGTAATATTTATAGATAATTATCTTCCCCCTACTTTCCGGCTCTTTTTCGGTCATTCGGATCAAGGAAAGCTTTCCGTAGGCGGATGGATTTTGGCGTTACTTCTACCCTTTCATCATTTTCGATATAACTGATTGCTTGCTCTAAAGTTAAAATTACCGGCGGCGTTAATCTCATTGCTTCGTCTTTGCCGGAAGCTCGGACGTTGCTTAATTGTTTTGCTTTCAGAGGATTTACTTCTAAATCGTTATCGCGATTATGTTCGCCGATAATCATCCCTCTATATACCGATTCCCCGGGATTTATAAACATTTTTCCGCGTTCTTCAAGATTCCATAAAGCATATGCTACCGACTGACCGTCGCCGTTAGAAATCAATACGCCGTTACGTCTTCCTTCTATAGGACCTTTGTAGGGTGCATAACCGTGGAAAATACGGTTCATAATCCCGGTGCCGCGTGTTTCGGTTAAAAACTGACTATGATAGCCGATTAGGCCCCTAGAGGGACCAAGGAAGGTAACTCTACTTTTACCGCCGCCGGAAGGGCGCATATCAATCATTTCCGCCTTTCTAGATGCTAAGGATTTAACCACTACACCGACAAAATCATCATCAACGTCCACCTGGATTTCTTCCATAGGTTCTTGTTTTTTACCGTCCTTATCGGTTTGAAATAATACTTCCGGTCTACTAATTGATAGCTCGAATCCTTCCCTGCGCATAGTTTCAATTAATATGCCAAGCTGTAACTCTCCGCGTCCGGCAACTTGAAATGCGTTTTTCTCAGCAGTTTCGGTAACACGAAGTGCTACGTTACTTTCAAGTTCCCGCGTTAACCTATCACCTATTAACCTTGACGTAACTTTTGAGCCTTCCCGGCCCGCTAGCGGGGAGTCGTTAATGCTGAAAGTCATCGATAAAGTCGGTGGATCGATCGGGATTGACGGTAGAGCCGCTAATATTTCGGGAGCGCAAACGGTATCGGCAACGGTAGCATTTTCAATACCGGCAATGGCTATGATATCGCCGGCTTCTGCGGAATCTATCGAAACTCTCTCTAGTCCGCGAAATGCGAGTATTTTACTTATACGACCGTTTTCTAAGGTGTTATTTTCACGATTTAATACCTTAACGTTTTGATTTACCTTGATGATGCCGCTATATACTCTGCCCGTTAACACCCTACCGAAATAAGGATTATATTCTCTGGTAGTAATAAGCATAGAAAACGGCGCTTCCGTGTCTGCAATCGGCTGCGGTACATGTTTAACGATAAGGTCAAAAAGAGCCGAAAGGTTATCTGGCTGCTCTTCTAAATTAAGAGATGCCCAACCGGCACGACCCGATGCATAGACGATCGGAAAATCAAGTTGCTCGTCATTGGCTTCAAGAGCCATAAATAATTCTAATATTTCATCGACGACTTCCTTAACTCTTCGGTCAGGGCGGTCAACCTTATTAATAACCACAATCGGTTTTAGACCCAGCTTTAAAGCTTTGGATAATACAAATTTTGTTTGCGGCATAGGTCCTTCCGACGAATCGACAAGCAACACAACGCCGTCTACCATGCTAAGTATGCGCTCTACTTCGCCGCCAAAATCGGCATGCCCGGGCGTATCGACAATATTGATGCAAATATCTTGCCACATAACCGAGGTGCATTTGGCAAGGATGGTAATACCGCGTTCACGTTCTAAATCATTGGAATCCATTGCTCGCTCGGCTACTGCTTGATTCGCTCTAAACGTACCGCTTTGTTTAAGCATATTATCAACAAGCATAGTTTTTCCGTGATCAACGTGAGCAATAATGGCAATATTACGAATAGCGGGCATCTTTAAAATTCTCATAAATTAGTTATAATTACACGCATGATAACATAAAATGCTGCCAATTGGAATAAAGTTCTTGAAAAACTAATTAATTCAATTAAAAAATAAGACTATAGCAAGTTTTACAATTCAACTTTAAGGGAGATTTATGGGAAAAGGAAAAACAGAATTAAGAGCAACCAGTGAATTAATGGTTATTGAACAAGATATAGTTAGAGATGATGATGTGGTATTTTGTTTTGATGTTGATGGTACATTAGTTAATGGGAATTCCCACAACGATGTAGGAAATAAGTTATTTCGGAAATACGGTAATGTTGCAGAGAAAGGGCGAGAAAATGAAATTAGAGGATATATGCAGAAATTTCTTGCTAATCCTATAGTGGGCTGGAAAAATAAAAAAGAGACAGAAGAGCTAATGAGCAAAATATTTGAAGCAGGTTATAAAATTGCTTTAGTAACTCATAATATTTTTCATGTAGCAATTGAATATTTAGTAGAGCAACTAGAGCTATCCGCTGGAGATAAAAGTAAAATATTTGTGGTTTTAGGTGATTCCGGTGGCAGTAGACAAAAGCAAATAGAAGAAGTAAAGAAACATTTTAAAATAGATAAATTTCAAAATATGGTTTTAATTGATGATAATGATGATAATATTATGGTTGCACAAGAAGCGAAAATGAAAGTAGTTATAGTTAACCAATATGGAAAAGAATATTTAGAATATGCCTATAAATTATTAAGAAGCTTCCTTAACCCTGATGATGTTTCGACTGAAAAAGTAAGTAGTGATAATTCAAGTGATGAGGCTATGGATATTAGTGCTGATTTTAAAAATTGGAATTTATCAGATAATTTATCAGATGGGGAATATACACCTTGGCTGGAAGACGCTAGGCCATTAGGAGATATCCACCATTAATTTTTTTCGTAGTAGACAAATTATTATATATTACTTATTCTTATTTGATAAATTACGGGATTATATTGTGCAATACTATAAACGAATATTATTTATTTGCCTCTTAATAATAAGTTTGCCTGTTTTTGCTAAGCAGGAAAACATTCAAAATAAAGAAGATAATTTTAAAGTTAGAGTGGCGGTCGTTGATATACAATCTATTTTAGAAGGCTCTATTGCTATACAAAATTTACGAAAAATTGTTGAGCAGTTTAATCAAAAAATTCAACAAGATATTGCAACAAAAGAAGCGGAATTTAAACCTTTGGAAGAGAAGTTAATAAAAGAACGTCAATTGCTAAGTGAAGCTGATTTTGAAAAACGAGTAAATGAATTTAACGCAAAAGTTAGTGAAGCTAAAAAAGAAATTCAGGTTAGAAAAACAAGACTTGAACAGGCACACGCGGAAGCTATGGGTATGATTCACGAAATGACTATTACTATCATTAGTGAGCTTGCGGAAAAACATAATCTGAACTTAGTAATTCCGAGTACTCAAATTTTATATGCCAAGAATAATCTTAATATAACTGCCGAAGTAACTTTTATTTTAAATGAGCGTTTAAAGGATGTTACGGTTAATTATTAAATATACGTTCGTTTTTCAAAAATTGGTCTTTCATTTTATCGCATGTAATTGTCACCCCGTGGCTTGCTAACTAGGTCCAGTCTTTTTACTAAGTTTTTTTCTGGATGCCGTGGTCGTAGCCACGGCATGACACTGAGCTTAACCACGGTATGACACCATTAAAACCATAAGAGTACATAATATGAAAGAATTTACACCGATTACGGTTGCATATGGGGACGGTATAGGTCCTGAAATAATGGAGGCAGTGCTTTATATCTTACAAAAGGCAGAGGCTCGTATTCGTTTAGAGACGATAGAGGTCGGTGAAAAATTATATAAAAAACATTATACTTCCGGGATAAGTGAAGAAAGTTGGGAAGCTCTACAGCGCACTCATATATTACTTAAAGCGCCAATTACTACCCCGCAAGGCGGAGGATATAAAAGCTTAAACGTTACGATTAGGAAAGCTTTGTCTCTTTATGCTAATATTCGTCCTTCCGTTTCCTATCATCCATTTACTACAACCCTTCATCCTGACTTGAATTTAACAATCATCCGAGAGAACGAAGAAGATTTATATGCCGGTATTGAATACCGCCAAACACATAATATGTATGAGTCGCTGAAACTAATTAGCCGCATTGGGTGCGAGAAAATTATTAGATTTGCGTTTGAATATGCCGTAAAAAATAATCGTAAAAAAGTGACTGCTTTAAGCAAAGATAACATCATGAAATTTTCCGACGGAATTTTTCACAAAGTTTTTGATGAAATAGCAGAGCAATATCCACAAATTAATCATGAACATTATATTATCGATATAGGCACGGCACGACTTGCAACTAAGCCGGAATTATTTGACGTAATAGTAACTTCAAATCTTTACGGCGATATTATTTCCGACGTTGCGGCTGAAATTTCCGGCTCGGTCGGGCTAGCCGGTTCAGCAAATATCGGCGAAGATTATGCAATGTTTGAGGCGGTACACGGCAGTGCGCCCGATATCGCCGGTAAAAATATCGCTAATCCATCGGGTCTTTTAAATGCGGCAATAATGATGCTAGTACATATAGGGCAGGGTGATGTTGCTAATTTAATAGAAAATGCTTGGAAAAAAACTATCGAGGACGGTGTGCATACGGCAGATATTTATAACGAGCAAACTTCCGGTAAGAAAGTAGGGACTAAGGAATTTGCCGATGAAGTAGTGAAGAGGCTAGGAGAATATCCAAGCATGCTTACTAAAGCTGAATATCCGTTATCGGCAATAAGCACGAAAAATAATATAACTTATTCAATAAATATTGATGAAACTAAAAAGCTGGTCGGTGCCGATATATTTGTTAATATTAATGTCTCATCTGCTCATGATATAGCGGAAAAAATCGAAAAGCTTGAATTAGGTAATTTGGAGCTAAAAACTATATCCTCTAAAGGTTTGAAATTATGGCCTAGAGATGTGAGGTTTGAGACTATTTCCGATCATTGGTGTTGTCGTTTTACGGCAAAAGACGGCGCAGTCTTAGAGCATTTAGCTATAGCGAAGTTACTTGAAACATTAAGTAACGCGAATATCGACTTTATCAAAGTTGAAAATTTATTTGAGTTTGACGGCAAGCCTGGGTTTTCGCTTGCACAAGGAGAATAGGGTTCCGTTCGTCATTGCTATATGGATTGTTATAGCACTTTCTATGTCATTCCCGCGCAGGCGGAGCATTATTACATGGTTACCGGAATCGTCATTGCGAGCCGCTGTAAGCGGTGTGGCATGGATCAAATTTTTGATGTCATTCCCGCGAAAGCGGGAATCCAGAAAATATTTAAGCGAATTATATAGTAAATTTTTATATAATTTTGTTTATTTTAAGTGTTTTTTCTAGATTCCCGCTTTCGCGGGAATGACATAAGTTTAGCATATCTGGATTGCCGCGGTCCTTCCGGTCGCGGTCTTGTTGCATGGCTCATAATTTACTGTATTATGGTTATTACAAGTATGGTGTCATCTAGTTGCTTGACCCACTACTGTACGAACGTTGAAAAAAGGCTGTGTCATGCCGTGACTTGATCACGGCATCCAGGAAAATAAAGCCATATTAGACTTATTTTAGAATCTTTTTATGATATTATAAGCTGGATTCCGTGGTCGTAGCCACGGAATGACAGAATTTTTACCTCTTTATTTAAACGTTCGTACAGTAGTGAGCTTGACCACGGCATCCAGTTAGGCTTTTTTATTTTTTCTGGACCTAGTTAGCAAGCCGCGGGGTGACAATTTTAGGCACTTTTTACCATCCACGCAACCAATGCCTGCGCGGGAATGACATAGAACAAGCTAACCTATCTGGGCAACAATGTCATAAATTACATAACGCAAACGTTAGGAGAATATTAATGGTATTACATTACATCGGTACATTATTAATAATGGGGGGAGGATTCGCCATATTTTCCGGTATCGTCGGACTTTTTCGGTTGCCGGATTTTTATACAAAACTTCATGCCGCAAGTGTTATAGAATGTACAGGCGTACCTCTTTGTTTAATCGGTCTTGCTTGTCTGCAATCTAGTATCGGCAGTTGTTTTAAATTAATTTTAGCAGCTTTTTTAGTTTTTCTATTAAACCCGGTTTCAACTCATGCCTTAGGTAAGGCATCGTTATTGATGAAAGTTAGAGCTTATTAACGCCAGTATTAGGATAAGATTTTTAAAAAATCTTATCCTAATACTGATAGAAATAAGGAAAAATGATAGCTTAAGGTGGCTTAGCGCTATCATTTGCGGCGTTGTTACATGGCTAGAATTTTTGCAAAGCAATCCGGTGTCATCTAGTTGCTTGACCGCATAAGTGTTGAAAGTGAGAAGTAGTCAATTAAATTAGATGAAAAATATAGTATAAAAAGTTATAAAATAGTGTTTTTTTGTAGTGAAAATCATATTTTATACTATATCTTTCGGAGTTAAAATTATAACCCCTTCTCACTTTCAACACTTATGGGCTTGACCGGTGTTGTTGCATGGATCAAAAAAAGTGCCGTATGTCATTCCTAGCTAAAGGCGGGAATCCAGACTCTTCTTTGTCATGCTGAACTTGTTTCAGCATCAATTAAAGATATCCTGAAATAAATTCAGGATGACTGTAATTTTTCTGGATTTCCGCCTGCGCGGGAATGACATCGAAAATTCGAGCCATGCAACAATGCTCGCAATGACGATTCTGGTAGCCATACAACAACACCAAAATACTCAAAATATAGCAATTATTTCTGTAATTTTAAGTAAGTATCGGCAAGAGTGACATAATTTTTTACGTTATCTTTCATATATTCTAAATCTTGATCGGTTAAATGCCTAACGAATTTTGCCGGCGATCCCATCCATAATTCTTTTGATTTAATTATTTTATTTGGAGGAATAAGACTCCCTGCGGCAATAAAAGCATATTCTTCAATTATAGAATAATCCATTATAGTAGATCGCATACCGATAAATGCATTATTATGAATTGTGCAGGCATGTATAAGAGCAAGATGACCGACTGTTACGTTATTTCCTATCTCTACGGGACCGTTAAACCGAGAGGTATGAATTACCGTACCGTCCTGTATGTTAGTGTTACTGCCGATTTTGATCGAATTAACATCACCTCTAAGAACGGTATTAAACCAAATACTGGATTTACTACCGACTTTTACCGCTCCTATTAAAGCGCAGCTAGGTGCTATATAAGCTTCTTTATCAATTTCTGGAGTAACCCCTTGATAAGGAATAATATTAAAAGACATTTAATTAATTATTATAGTCTATCCAAGAAATATTACCGTCTTTGCGATAATAAACTATATTAATACGATCATTCTTGCTATTTTTAAATAATACAGCCGGCAGATCTTCTAAATCCATTTTCATTACTGCTTCTTTTACCGATAATGTTAATATTTCTAAAGATTTTTCAGCAATAATAATAGGATTATTATCGCTATCGTTATAATTTAGTTCTTCATCTTCATTTTCCGAATGTTTCTTGCTACTAATAATATATTTTGTTCCTTCAGAGGCTATTTCAGAAATTTTTACCTTGTCAGTATGATGATTTTTAAATTTTGACTTATATTTTCTAAGTTGTTTTTCAAGCTTTACAAGCGACATATCAAATGCAGAATATATATCGTCACAGCTAAAACCGCTTTTTACTATATTATGTTTTCCGGTGCCGTATTTTACTACGATATTGCAAGTAAAATGGGAATTATCTTTTGAAAAATGTATATTTGTATTTATTATATCGGCAAAATATTTTTTTACTATTTGGGTAGTACGTTCTTTTGAATGTTCCTGTAAGGCGCTACCGATAGAAATATGTTGCCCCGAAACTGATATACTCATAAATACCTCTATGATTTAGTAATAAAAAAGTTGATAAATATAATTTAATATCTATTTCCTAATTATACAATAATTATTATTATATAGGGAGCTAGAGCTTAAATACCCTCTATATAATTAATAGATAATTAAATTAAACTCAAGTCCTTATTATTAAATAAAATTTTGACTTTTAAGTTTATCATAAAAATACCGAAATAAGCTATATTAATAAGTAAATTTTTTTGTATTTTTATTTGTATTTTTAGTAGATTTTGATTTTAAAGATGCGTCCCTTTTATCTCCAAATCTCAATTTACTCTTATGTAATTTAATTAACTCTTTAGTAACTTTAACTACTAAAGAAGGGGTAATTTCTGCTTCAGAACAAGTTGAAAGAAACTCTTCACTTCCTCCAAAAATCCATTCTTTTGCCTCATATTCTATTTTTTTTGCCTCTCGTTTCGGTGAAGTATTAGTTGCATCAATCATTGCTTGTGTAATAATCGCTCTGCGAAGCGCAATTTCCGGTGAAACATTATATATTTTTATGCGCTCAAATGGGGTAGCCAATCTAATTACATTTGGTTTAGTCACTTCATGCCTCTTATATTATTAAATTTTATTAGGGGTGAATCAGGTGAATTTGGTGATAGGCAGCGAGGGTAGAGCCTAGAGGTAATAAGCGAGACGACGAGCAACGAAGTACCAAGTTCAAATTAATTTGAAAAATTTTTTTAAATAACAAATATAAAATCTCCTTTTTAATGAATTTTAAAAAGTATAATAATTTTTTAAGGTGCAACTAATAGCTAGACTGTAAAATAATTGATCCATTCTAGGACTTAGATATTAAAGTGTGACTATCTTTGTTGGTTAGACCTTCTGCGTAACTGGCAGAGGGTCAAGGGTTCGAGTCCCGTCACGTCCTATTAAGCTTTCGTGGTTTTAGATGATTCTCCAAAAAAATTCATATCTTGCATTAGTTTAATTGAGCTAGACTTTAAAATAATTAATCTATTTGAGATTTTAGATATTAGGCTGTAGCTACAGCGTCATCTCGATCGCTTGATACAAGCGAATTTTTCGGCATTCGCCTGTACTTACGTACTTTAAGTACGGTAGCTTATCTTCCTTAAATTCATCTTGTCTGAAGCTTTCTGAATTTAGCTGTACCTTTGGCGTTGTTGCATGGCTACCGGAATCGTCATTGTGAGGAGGCATTTATGCCGACGCGGCAATCAAGTATAAACTTGTTTAGTATTCTAATTAAATCCCGAATGTAATTCGTGATAGTCCGGATTGCCGCAGCCACTTCGTGGCTTCGCAATGACGGTGTTTTTTTATAAGGATTTCGAGCCATACAACAACGCCTTTGACTTTAGGGGATGACTAAGTAATTTTTGTAAGAGATCAAAACTTTATTTGATATAATAAAATTTACTCTTGCAGGGGGAAGTTAATTGATATATATTACGCCTGTTACCCATTCATATTAGAAGGGGGTGTAGCTCAGTTGGTTAGAGCGTCTGCCTGTCACGCAGAAGGTCGCGGGTTCGAGCCCCGTCACTCCCGCCAGTTCCTACTGGGGTTTTCAGGGCTTTCTGGGGCTTTTCTAAATTTTCTAAAAACTCCGTATGTTCCTTTTATTCGCCTTTCGGCTTAATTTTCGAGCGGTGTAATAGCTCGCCAAGCCTCTTCTTAACTGGGTTTCAGAGGGAGGGCGTATGCAAAAAATAGTTACACCTTTTCCTACTTCCACAACTGTAAATAATACTATTTTTTATAATTTAGTCGGTAATTTTATACCGCCTGAATGGCGTAATTTGACTTCTAGCGACGGTAAAGTTTTAAGTAAAACCGCTCGGCAAGTTTTATCATTGATAGTTTCACGATTACAAAATGATAAGATTCTAGAGGGGGCAAATGATGAATTAAATGAATTGCAGGAAAGTTATTATTATTTTGAGCAACTACTCGGAGTTTGTCAGCGTCGTATTAGGCAGTGCTTGCTTGAATTGTGTGACGGCGGTTTTATTCAGCTTACTTTAAATACGGTGATAAAAAATTACGTAAAATGCGGCAAAGTGAGGGAATTTAAATATTGGGACGATATTTTATTATAAAAACTATAAAATAATAAATTTGCTATTTTTTATTAGCAAACAATCATCGCTAACAATTATTAATTACTAGCTATATTAATACTAATTATTATTAACTTATAATTTTTTATTTTTTGAAAGAAAATTAGAAGAGCTTTATTAAGAAATATTTAATATTTAATTATTAAATATAATAAAGATATTATTTATATAAATAGTTAATAATAAGAAAGTAGTTATTTATATATTTATAGATTAATTGTATGAGCAGGAAGAAACTATAGTAATTATAATATTTATTTTCCCCGTTATTCGTTGTCCGGAACATATAAGGAGCATACGAAACTAAAAGCCTAATCAAATCCTTATAGTTATTAGGGTTCTAGGTGTTTAGCCCTCTGATGGAAAAGCAGAGGGCTAAGGATAATTTAACAAATTAAGGCAAATATTGTTGTTTTTTAGCCACTTTTTGCCGTTTTTTCTTATTTTTTTGCCGGATCTGAGACTTAAATCTACGGTAGGGGGTAGTTTGGCTTTAGGAAAGGGGTTGGGGGGAGTTTAAAAAAATTTTTGCGGAGGGAATTAATCAGTTAATAGCAAAAATTTTATAATTTTATTTTGATTTATCAAGTTTGCCTAAGTACGCTTTGTCAATTCTTACTATTTATGCTTTAATGTTATCTTCTATAATTTTCCATGCTCATAGTTCATATAAAGGGTGAGAGTAAGAGGGCTTACCACCCTCTTACTCTTGTTTTTTTTCCTGAAGAATGATTTTATTTATTAATATAACACTACTAACACATTATTGACACACTAAGTATAACTATATATAGTTACAATATGAGCCAACACAAAAAACTTTTTAGCAAAGCTGAACGAAATCCTTCAGGATTAGATTTTTCTGAGCTTCATACTTTAATGATACAATGCGGTTGGGTCAAAGATAGACAAAGGGGAAGCCATCAAATTTGGTATTCTCCAAAAGGTATGCGGCTTTCTATTCAGATGCGTAATGGAATGGCTAAAGGGTATCAGGTTCAACAATTTTTAAGTATTGTAAAAGAGGAAGGTAAAAATGAAAACAACTGATGAATTTGATGGCTTTACAATAGAGCTTTTTAAAGATGAAGAAGACGAGTGGCTAGCTCGTTTTGAGGAACTTCCAAATGTTTCAGCTTTTGGATATTCGCCAGAAAAAGCTTTACAAGAATTACAAGAAGCCTGGAAAGTTATGAAAGAAAGTTATTTAAGCCATAATAATCCTATTCCTTTAGCTCCTGCTAGGAAAGGGTACAGTGGACAGTTTAATATTCGGATTGATAAGCGTATTCATCGAGCTCTTACACTTGAAGCGACTAAAGCAAAAATAAGTCTAAACGCTCTTGTTGCCCAAAAACTAAGCTTGTCTGTAAAGCAAGTACTTTAGATTATCCAAATTAATTTTTATTGAATTTCATTGATAGCTAAAATTGCTTGGATAAGGTTATGTTTATTTAAGGCAAAATTCCGATGGTTAATTTCGGTAAATAATTCGTTGTCGTTCCTCTCTATTCCAAAGCCGTTAAGTGTCGTTTCTAAAAATTTTTGTCTAGCGGGATAGTCCAATGCATATCCTGATTGCTCTAAATCTTCAAGAGTATAACTATCATCAGTCAGGATATAATAGTCTTTTTCCTGCTTTAGATAAATTTGGATATAATCATTATGTCGATCAAGGTAGGGAGTAGTGATCTCTATGCAATTTGTTAATTGCTGCCAATCTGTTTTATCTTTTAACCATGTATGATAATCATCTATAAGAGTTCTAATGTCCCTAGCCATACAAATACCCCTCTTTAGAAGTGTGGTAACTCAATTTAGTAAGTATATTATTTATCCAAGTTTACTGTAACCCCTTTTACTTGCAGCTAGTTCTTCTTTTGCTTTTAAAAGCTGCTCAGTAATATCTTCAGCAGGTACTCCACTATCATAACTCATCCACCATTCATCATCTTCTATATACTCTTCATCATTTTCTGCTGCAGTATTTTTTAATTCATCTATATTTTTTGTTTCGTCTTTAGAAGGTTTTTGCATTTCTCATTCATTATTACAATTTACAGATGAATCATAACACAAACGCAGTTTAATAAATAGAATAATTTAAGGCAATAACTATAAGTTAGCATATAATTAGCTCTTCCATTTGTAATCCATGGTAAAAACCTCTATAATACAGGGATTGGAGGTATTTTTGTGATTAAAAATTATAGCTCAAAAAATTACAAATTATTTGATAAACATTTAAATAAAATATCGGCTAGCACGATTGATAAATTCGGCTCCCGGGATAATATTGTTATTTTTCTGCAAGAGCTATGCGAAATAGGCAATATCGGTCTTGCTGCTAAGAAGGTAATAGTAGGATCTCCTATACATTTACACAAACTAATTCATGATGACAAATATTTAACTAAATGCGTCAGTCTTGCGCTTAGATACGCATCCGAAAGAGCTGAAGCCGTACTCTATGATCGGGCTATTAACGGCTGATGTGGATACACTAAACCGGACAGTTAGGTTAAAATAAACTTAACTCAAAGGAAGTGAAAAAAAATGTCTGTATCAAACAAAAAAATCTATACATCAGAATTTAAGGAATCAGCGGTTAAATTAGCTATTGAATCTAAGGTATCCCCGGCTCAAATAGCTAGAGAGTTAGGAATCAATAAGAATACGTTATATACATGGATTAATATGAATATTCAAACGCCCGATATTGCCTCATTCAATCAAAGCCGTAGTCAAATAGCCGTCGATATGGCAAGGCAGATATCCAGAAGTAAGCGCAATTTATAATATTATTAAACTTGACACAAGGTTAGTACGAATTGTACAATACAGTAATATTGAACAATATAGGTTAATATGAGTAGTATTACTACAGCAAGTGCTAGAGAACATTTTTCAGAAATAATAAACCGAACTAGCTATGGTAAAGAAAGAATAGTTTTAAGTCGCAGAGGTAAAGACCTTGTTGCCGTAGTACCGCTTGAAGATTTAAAGTTAATAGAAATAATTGAAGATCAACTAGACTTAAAAGATGCAGAAGAAGCTATTAAGGAAACAAAGCAAAAAGGTACTATTTCTTTAGATGAATTTAAAAAAGAAATATTTTAAGCTATGTCTTTTGAATACAAAATTGAGCTTTCTCCAGCCTCTCAAAGACAGTTAAAAAAATTACCCAAACAATTACAACAAACTATAATCCAAAAACTTGATTCTCTAAAAACTTATCCCCTGCCTTTAGGCGTAAATTGTCAGCTATAGATAATTTATACCGGCTAAGAATTGGAGATTATAGGGTGATTTATCAAGTCGAGCATAAAATACAGCTAAATTCAGAAAGCTTCAGACAAGATAAATTTAAAGACGAGCTAAGCTACCGTACTAGAGTACGTGAGTACAGGCGAATGTCGAAAATTTGCTTGTATCAAGCGATCGAGAGGACACTGTACTATTAATTTTAGTACTTAAAATAGGTAACCGTAAAGAGGTTTACGATAACTTAAAATCCTTGTCCACTAAGCTTCTTAATAAATAAAAACATCTGCTTTTTATGAACTCCTTTGTCGAGATGCAGTTCCCGCCGGAAATATCTTACGGCTCTAAGGGCGGTCCTCAGTTCTCAACCGACATCGTCACAACTTTTAGCGGGCATGAACAAGGTAATATCAATTGGCAGGAAGCACTTAGTAGATACGATATAAGTAGCGGTATAAAAACGGAATATCAAAGCATTAATAACGGTTATGATTATAAAGCGATATAATGGTACCCAAAAACTAGACAAGAAAATAGAGAAAAGTAGGTATAATATCTCCTAGGAAAAGGAGCAAAAAATGAAAAAACAAGTTAAAAAATATAGCGCAGAAGAAAAAGCAAAAATAGCAATTGAAGCAATATCTGGAGAAATGACTATAGCTCAAATTACCAGCAAATATGGTGTTCACGCTAATCAGATTTATAAATGGAAGAAAGAAGCTTTAGATTTTATGGTTTCTGGATTTAAATCGAAATCTAAACAACAAGATACCGGCCAAGAAGATTTAATTAAATCATTATTTGAGCAAATAGGCCAGTTAACAGTTGAAAGAGACTGGCTCAAAAAAAAATCTAGTATCTTTGGATTTAGAGGTTAGGAAAAAAATGATAAGTTATGCTTCAAAATTAACCATAGCAAGACAATGCGAACTTTTAGATTTAAACCGCTCAAGTTACTATTACCGAGCTAGGAATACCTTAGATGATAAGGAGTATAGAGTACTGAACAGAATTGATGAGATTTTTACAGAGCATCCCTATTATGGTACTAGAAGAATGTCTCATGTCCTAAAATCGGAAGGGTTAAATGTTAGTCGTAAGATGATAAGAAAATATTATAAAATACTTGGTATTGAAGCAGTATACCCAAAAATTAATTTAAGCCGTAGGAATCAGGCTCATAAAGTATACCCATATCTATTAAATAATATAGAGGTGGTTTGCTCCAATCAAGTTTACTGTGCAGATATTACTTACATAAGATTAAAGCAAGGTTTTGTATATTTGGTTGCTATAATGGATTGGTATAGTCGTTATATTTTGAGTTGGCGGGTGTCGATTAGTTTAGAAAATGATTTTTGTATTGAAGCTCTAAATGAAGCAATATCTATACATGGCAAGCCTGACATTTTTAATACGGATCAGGGAGTACAGTTTACATCAAAAGATTTTACTCAAATACTTGAGCAACAAGGCATAGCTATTAGTATGGACGGCAAAGGCAGAGCCTTAGATAATGTATTTATTGAACGTTTTTGGAGATCTTTGAAACAAGAGAAGATTTATCGTTTTGATCTTGAAACGGTACGTGAAGCAAAGATAGCTATCAGAGATTATATAGAATTTTATAATAAGCAAAGACCTCATCAATCGCTTGAATATAAGACACCTAAAATGATACATTTTGCAGAAAAACTAGAAAATTACCAAGAGGCTATATGACATAGAAAATGCAAACTTTACTTTGAAAAACCAATACATTAATAAAGGAGAATTACACCTCTAAAATTTAAAAAATTTGTCTAGACAAAGGGTACCACCTCACGATATCGGCAATAAATGCGCAAGCTATAACGGTTTTTGTCTTAAATAAAACCCCCACTGCTTCACCTCTATTATTCGACGAGTCTACGGAAATAATTATCCAATTACTCTACGGAAAACTGCAAAACGTCAATGATTTAGCGTTATTAAACGGTGCCAATAAGGCGCTTATCGGGGAGGAGTTAATCCAGTTCCAAAATGCCGAACTAATTAGTGATAAAAAATATAAGTTAACTAGATTATTATGCGGTCGACAAGGCACGGAATGTGCAATTGCTAGCCATAAAATCGGTGATAAGTTTATTCTGTTAAATAATGAAATTATTAGCGTTCCTATTCCAAACAATCTAATCGGCAAGCCTATTAATTACAAAGCGGTAACAATCGGCAAAACTCTAGCCGAAACTGAAAGCGTTATTTTTACCTATACAGGCAGAGCTTTAAAGCCCTTTGCTTCTGTTTACGCTACTGTCGAAAAAGACGCAGACGGCAATATAAAAATCAGTTGGCTACGCCGCTCTAGAATAGATAACGATTGGCGCGATTATGTCGACATACCGATCGGCGAAGATATTGAAAAGTACGAACTCGATATCAAGAAGAACAATAAGACTATTACGGGTCTAGTGGAAGAACACCCATTTTTGCGGTTTTATTTTTTTATCTCTACAATATCCCCGTATTTCAAAAGATTAATTAATGTCACTCTTTACCTTAATCACTATTAAAACTACCTATGCTTACATTTCTTATTCGTAAATATTTATATAATGTTGTTTTGGAAATATTTAGTTGAGAAGCAATTTGATCGGACGTAAGTTCATTCTGTTTATATAATGCTTCAGCAATACCTGCATTTCGTTTAGCTTTTTCTGATAATCCCTTCGGTCGTCCTCCCATTCGCCCTCTATCTCTTGCAGACTTAAGACCTGCCATGGTACGTTCACGAATTAAATCTTTTTCAAATTCAGCAAGTGAAGCAAAAATATTAAACATTAACCGACCTTGAGCTGTTATTATATTGATTGGATCTTTTAAGCTAATTATATCAATATTATTAGATATTAGTTCATTAACTGTTTTAATTAAATGCTGAAGAGATCTTCCAATACGGTCTAATTTCCATACTACTAATGTATCACCTGATTTAATTGCACTTAGAAGTTTTATCCACTCAGGGCGATCTGCTTTGATCCCCTTGGCTACTTCTAGAAATACTTTATCACAACCGGCTTTTTTTAGTGCGTCAATTTGCAAGTCTAAAACCTGATCTTTTGTTGAGACACGTGCATATCCATATTTCATAGTAATTTAGTACATATATGTTATTGTTTATAGCTTACTTGAACCTTGATAAAGTGGACAGCAATAATTAACTCTTTTGCTCTGATTTTTGTATCTTTTTCATTATATAAAACCGGTTAATAATAATCCTCGTTTAAATGAACCATGAATAAAAAAACTAGAATTATTTTACTCTCAAATGCTGAAATTGAGGAATTATATAGCCTTCCAGTCTTTACCGAAAAGGATAGAGAGACTTTTTTTGCTTTATCCAATAGTGATCATACACTATTGCTTGAATATCGAACTTTGAAGCTAAAAATATATTTTATATTGCAATTAGGTTACTTCAGAGCAACTCAACAATTCTATAATTTTAATTTTGAAGAGATTTTAGATGATGTAACCTATTTGATTAATAGATATTTTACTCAATCTCAAAATACTTTGACTGATAAACCTTACCGAGAAAAAATTAAAGCTCAGCAAAATACTATTTTAAAATTACATCGTTATACTGATTGGACACCTAGTCTTACAGTTGTGATTATGACCCATTTATTGGAATTAATACGGTATTACCCCAAAGCCCAAAGCAGCTTAAGAGAGCTATTTAAATATTTTGAAAATGAACGTATTGTTATACCAAAATATCGAACATTACAAGACATATTTTCTAAAGCATTCAGCACTGAAGAAGCTCGATTAAACAATATTATATCTTTTATTCCGGATAATATTAAACAGCAACTTACAGAAGTTGTAAATAATGATGGAAGTATTAGACAGCTCAATAGTATGCGATGCGATCAAAAGAATTTTCAGTATACCGCCGTAAAACTGGAAATTAAGAAAGTACAAAAGATTGAGGAACTGTACCAATTTTGTAAATCTTTTATTCCTCAATTAGGTATTTCTAAAAATGGTATCAAGTATTATGGGGAGCTAGCAGAAAATTATTATGCTTCGAGACTCAGAAAAATGGGAGAAACACAACAATGGCTATACTTAGTATGTTTTCTTTATAACCGTTACCGGCAATTTATGGATAACCTAATTATTACATTTCAACACCACATGGCTTCTATTATAGAAGCAGCAAAAAATCATGCTAACGTTGCTTCTATACACCATAGTGCTGAAATTGTATTGGAGTTTCCAAAGCTAGCAAAATTTCTTAAATGGTTTCCATCTAAAGAAAAAAATGATACAGGGTGCAGTTACGATGAATTGATCCAAGAGGCATATACTATTTTGCCAAAAGCTCAATTTGAATTACTTGCAGCTTTTATTGAGGGCAAAACCTTTGATAAAACCTTGGCTAAATGGGAATTTTATACAAAATCTTCTGCGTCATTTTCTCGTTATTTACGTCCGATAATGCTAGCAGTTGGGTTTGAATTAGCGAACCAGAATAGCTATTTGATAAAACTTATTGAGTTCCTGAAAACTCATTATTCAAAGGGGAGATATCCAGCCGCTCTAAAAGTAAAAACTTCAGATAATATTGGGCTAGTAATTGCTAAATGGATACTTCCTTACCTTAAGAGTGATTATGATTCAGAGTACCTTGATCCTTACCGCTTCGAATTTTATGTCTATTGGAAAATGAACTGTTATATTACTAAGGGAAGGTTAGTTTGTAATGATAGTTTGTCCTATAGTGATCTAGATTATGATCTCGTACCTGAGAATTTAGTTGATAATGTTGAAGAAATAGCTACCAAATTTGGGTATCATAAGATACCTATTTATTGCAATAAGCACCTTGATAAAACATTACAAAACCTAGATTTAGCATGGAATGAAACTAATGCAAATATTGATAATGGTACTAATGAAGGTTTAGAAATAACTAAGGATGAAGAAGGTACTATATCTTGGAAATTACTTTATGAAGCTAAAGAAAAATTAGATGATTCATTTTTTAGTAACTTACCAAAGATTGAGATCACTGATTTACTTAAATTTATTGGTGACCGTATGCATTTATGGAATGGATTTACTCATATCAAACATAGATATATTAAACGTAAGAAACCAGTAGTATCGGCAGTAAGTGCCTGTCTATTGTCAGAAGCCTTCGGGTTTAATATCCCTCAAATGGCTGAGATATGCGATATTAATCTTAATATTCTACGTTCTACAAGACAAGACTTTATTCGAGTGGAAAGCCTGTCAGAAGCTAATGATATTACTAGTAACTATATTAATGGGTTATCAATATTTAAGGAATGGAATCTTCTTGATAGAGAATTGCTTGCAGATGCTGATGGCAAGAAACACTCAACAAGCAATAATACTATTCAATCTAGATATTCTAAAAAGTACTTTGGTAAAGGAAAGGGAATATCTATTTACTCCTTGGTAGCCAATCACGTTGTAGTTAACGCTAGATGTATAGGACTGAATGAGTATGAGGGGCATGGGTTATACGATATTGTTTGTGGAAATAAATCTAATATTGCAATTAATTATGTTACTGGTGATAATCATTCCATTAATCCAGTTAACTTTGTAGTACTTGATTCAGTAGATATTGGATATTTGCCAAGCATTAAAAATATTAAAGATGAGGCAAAAAAACTTTACTCTCACATGTACCACTCTACATGTAAAGGAGCAGTAAAGCCTAAAGGTCAAATTGATGTTGCACTGATTAAATCTAAGGAAAAGTGGATTCTTAGGGTGCTTCTATCTCTTGTCCTGCAGGAAAATACACAAACTACTATTATTCGTAAGCTGTCATCGCATGATCGGTACTCCCAATTAAACTCTGCTCTATTTGAATACAATAAAATATTCAAAAGTATACATGTGCTTAATATGATAAACGACATAAAACTTAGAAAAGCTATAAAAACTGCACGCAACCGTACCGAAAATTATCATCAGCTACAAGGTATAATTCGTAAAGTTTATAACGGTGTTTTTAAAGGTAAAAAAATTATTGATAACCGTGTAAGTGCTCAGGCAGCAAAGTTTGTAGCCAATTGCATTATTGCTTACAGCAGCACTATGTTAGATATATTATATCAAAAAATAATTGAAGAAAATGCTTCACAGGCTGTAATTGATCAATTCGTTAGAATTTCACCAATAGCATGGGGTTATATTATCTTTACCGGCCATTATAATTTTAAAAAGAATATCGGTAAAATAGACTTAGAAAAAATGATTGATACGTTGGAAGAAAAATTACGCAAAACCTTATGGAAACAGGGATAAAAAAATAAAGCCGCAAAAATGGGTGTTCTTCCGCTAGACCCCTATTAGAACTTTAACAAGCAATACGGCGCTGTTGCATGGCTCGAATTTTCGATGTCATTCCTACCTAAAGGCCATAACTGTCCGAAGTTGAAAAATAAATAGAGAAACTGTTTGAGTTTTTCACTCTATTATATATCAAAATAGTAGTATTTTTAGCATTAACGGCAAAAAAAGTACTATTTAATAATCTTAATTTTTTAACTTCGGACAGTTATGACCTAAAGGCGGGAATCTAGAAAATGTTTAAGCGAATTATATAGTAAATTTTTATATAATTTTGTTTATTTTGGGTGTTTTTTCTGGATTCCCGCTTTTAGCTAGAATGACATACTGCTGCTTTTATCGAGCCATGCAACAAAGCCAAGCAATACCTCAAAAATCATTTATACCAAAGAACAAATATTAAGCGATTTTACCACATTCCCCGATAACCTAACCGCTACTATTTATCAGCTTTCTAGTCAAATCGGCAGAGGTTACGGCACCACTATAATCCTTAACTAAGTGACTATAGAAGTCTTTTATGAGCTAATTTATAAATAGTGTTTTGATCACGGCGACCTACTGCTATGACCTGCACTACTAACCTGGAATCTATAACTTTATAAACTAATCTATAACCAACAGTTCTTAATTTAACTTTATAGCAATCTGGCATAGAAGTAAGTTTATCTTTAGGAATACGAGGATTTATAAGCCGTTCTAACAATTTTGTTTTAAATTGCTTTTGAATATCCGGTGCTAGCTTAGCCCATTCCTTTTTAGCAGTTTCTAAAAAGGTTAATTCATAGATCATTAATATTTACCGGTATTTCTTTTTCATTAGCACGTTGTTCAACAATTTTGCTAAGTTCTATATCATCCAACATTTCTATCATAGCTTCATATAAATTAGCAGGAACACAATAAAATACAGGGTGATTACGGTTTAATATAGCAAGTGGTTTACCATGAGCGCTTTCCACCGTAGCCATAGGATTAGATTTTAGCTCGGAAATACTAGCTACCATATCGCAACAAATTACATGACTCATATTATATTACCTAATTTTACTTATTAAAGCTAATAATAGTACTTTTAATTAACCTATTCAAGGAAAAAATCATGACATATACAAACCGGTTAAAACTGCCGCTTATTCATAGCGGGCAGGCACAGAAGGAAATTACCCATAATGAAGCTTTAAATATGCTTGATGTGTTGGTAAATCCGATAGCACATGAGATCAATATAACCTCGCCGCCTGATTCACCAAAACCGGGGAAGTTATATGTTAGGGTCATAGAAGAAATAACAGGTACTGGCTCTTTCGGCGTTGGGGTTGCCGAAGATACCAAACGCTACAGCAATGCACTAGCCATAACGAAAGATACTACTAATATCGGCTTAACAAATCATCCGTTAACATTGGCACGATACTTTAATCAGGTTAACCGGGCGTTGTTGCATGGCTCAAATTTTCGATGTCATTCTAGCTAAAGGCCATAACTGTCCGAAGTTAAAAAATTAAGATTATTAAATAGTACTTTTTTTGCCGTTAATGCTAAAAATACTACTATTTTGATATATAATAGAGTGAAAAACTCAAACAGTTTCTCTATTTATTTTTCAACTTCGTACAGTTATGGCTAAAGGCGGGAATCCAGAAAGTATTTAAGCGAATTATATAGTAAATTTTTATATAATTTTATTTATTTTAAGTGTTTTTTCTGGATTCCCGCCTACGCGGGAATGACATACTGCTGCTTTTATCGAGCCATGCAACAACGCCCTAACTCCCCGAAAAAGTCAATTAACCTTTATTATTTTCTTTCTCTTTTTCTACACGCATTTGTACCTCCATAAGAATTTTTACAAACTCAATTAATCTTCTTGCCGCTTCGTGTAATTCCGGTTCGGATAATTTACCGTTATACCTTTTTCTGATATCGTCAACGATCGACTCGTAAATTTCTTCACTACTACGTCTATCCGGTTTAGCTTGCCAAGCCTTTTCATAGCTGTTTATATTGTCGTTTTTCATAATGATTCCTCAATTAATTTTTTAATTAAAATACTACTATAAATTAATAAAGTAAATCATTTTTTAACCTTAATTGTGCAATATCGGCTATGAATATAACTAACCACAAAGTAGCCGACATACAGCTAATTTAAGGAAAATTATTACCTACAGTTTATCATTCCCCTTAAATGGTTGGCGTTGTTGCATGGCTCAAAAATTAATAAGAAACCCGTCATTGCGAAACCACGAAGTGGCTGCGGCAATCCAGAAAAACATAGTCCTCCTGAATTTATTTCAGGATCTACTAAAAAAAGATGCGGCAAACTTGGTCAGCATGACAAGGACTAGATTGCCGCGTCGGCATAAATGCCTCCTCTCAATGACGATTCCGGTAGCAATGCAACAAACCCTAAATGGTTAGAGGTCACACGCAAAAACTTTGTTTACCTAGATCACAGATAAGTATATTTAACATGATTATTAATCATGTTTTACCTTTTTTTTGCAACTTAAATAATTTGACAATTTTACTTATTTCACTATCATTTATAATTAAAGTTTATTGATATTTAGCCTCTCTTAAATAAATTTATTTCACCGTAATATATTAAAAGGTAAAAAATGATTGATCAGGAAGAACCAACTATTTCTATTGTAGAAGAAAAATCAGAGGAAGAATATAGGGAAGAAAAAAGGCAAAGAAACGCCAGGGTCTGGAAAGACACCAAAGATATGTTTAAGATTATTATACCGGCTTTAATCGTTGTGATGATTCTCATGCGGATACTAAATAGTTATTTAATAGAAAGACATGCTAAAGAAATGGCATTAGAAGACCAACAAATAGAAGCCGAGTTAGATGCAGAAGAAGCGGCAGAAAAGCTAAAATAACATTTTAAATTAAACTACAAAATTTTTTGTTGCGAAAAACATATAATGTGCAGCTTCATTTTAAAGTATATTAACGTAGCTTAAGTTTTTTATTTTATATTATTTAAAGATTGTTATTAAATTGTAAGATTAAAAAAATACTGCTCATTGCAATTTATTACTTTAAATTATCAATGGAAAATGTTATAAAGATTAATCTAATAAATTTGGGTTAATTTTTGTGGAAGATATCCATTTCTGGGAAGAAAAGTTTGAGATGTGCGGATATGCCGCAAAGCTATTGGATAAAATCACCTATTTAAACAAGTTAGTACAATATCCAATAGACATCAGAGAAATTAAGAAGGGCATTTACTACGCGCGGAAATATCACGGCACACAAATGCGGCAATCAGGCGATCCTTATTATTCTCATCCTATAGAAGTTGCTTATATGGTTGCGGAGTTTACGGCGATTGACGTACCTAAACTTTTCATTCCTAGTATGATAAATGCTGCTTTATTACATGATACTATAGAGGACACGCCGCTTACAGAAGATAATATCGCCAAAATTTTTGACAGAAATATAGCAAGGCACGTGGAAGGTTTAACGCGAGTTAAATCCTATGGAAAGATTAGTGCCGAGGAAAGTTTAAATTTATTAATTCAGCAAAAAAGACATGAAACAGGGCTTATTAAAGTTTTTGATAGAATTCATAATATACAAACATTAGGAGCTAAATCTCCTGAAAAAGCTTGGAAAATATTAATGGAAACTATCAGTACGTTCGTTACGCTTAGCATATACCTTGAAATACCAGCACTAGAAAAAAAACTATGTGAACTATGTCTTGACCATCTAAATCAACATAATTTCGCTCTACAAAACCGAAAGAGAATTGTTATTGATAATTCCCTACTCCCTTCTCTAGCTTTATAAAGTAAAATACTCCAAATGCATAACCTATTACCATAGGTAATATTATAAATAATAATCCCCATTGATTAAAATATCCCACTAAATACACAAGCCCAAAAGAAGTAATAACATGTATCATTGCTCGTGATATAGCATATATAAAACTACCGACCATAAAACGTTTGAGAATAGAAATATGAGTATAAAAAACTGGAGTTGCTGGATTAGTACTTAACACGAATAACATAAAAAATGATTGTATTAAAAATAAATGTAAAGGACTACTAATATTATTAAATATATAAGGGCAAAGTAATGCAAAAGGAAAAAATATCCATATTTTTATTTTTAGTATTTTTAGAGGATGAATTTTATAACTTAAACAGGTTAATATAATATAACCTAATAGATTTATTATTGATACAATGAAATTTTGATGTATTACCTCTTCAGGAGTATAACCGAATTGTTGCTTTAATAAATTCCCACAATATATATAAGTAATATAAAAGCACACAGGCCAGCCGCATTGTATTAATAATAAGGCCAACATTTTTTTCTTACTAACTTTTTCTTGCCAAAGTGGACTATCCTCAAATATTTTTTCATTTAAGTCTACTTTTTCAAAAGTCTTTTTTAATCTACGTTTTGCATCTGCAAAATCCTTTGTTTCTTTCAACGCTGTTCTAGCAATTGTTCCAATTCCTGCAACTCCTGCTCCAATAAAAAAAGCAATACGCCAATTATCTCCTCCATTCATAGTTACTAAAGATGCAATCCCTAAAGCCGCAGTCCCTCCTAAAATAGAAAAAATTGCAATTAACATTACAGCAGGGTATTGAGCAGGTGGTTTTATAAGTTCAGTAAGGTAAATTTCTGCTCCTACTATTTCTCCCATAGAAGACATACCTTGAGCAACACGGCATAATGTAACTAATATAGTAGCAATAAGTCCTTTTTCTGCATATGTTGGAATAACAGCCATCGCAAAACACGAAATAGCCATCATAAATGTTGTTATAATAACAGTTGATTTTCGTCCTATATTATCTCCAATCCAACCAAATACTAAGGCACCAATTGGTCTTACCACAAAAATTGAGCAAAAAGCAAAAGCTGAATAAATAGCAGCAGTATGAGGGTCAGCTTTAGGGAAAAATAGCTCATTGAGTAATACTGCCATATGAACATACAGCATAAGGTCAAAATATTCTAGAAATGTACCGATAGATAATAATCCTACTGCTTGCTTCTGTTCTCTTGTTAAACTTTTCTGCTCTTTTCCATAGCCTAACATCTTCTTAGCATTTTAATTTAAATGTAAAGAAATTATATTTTTTTTGTTGAAAGTCAATAAAAAATTTAGTGTTTCACGATAAAAAAATGAAGTATTACTAAAACACTTTATGTACAAAGAAATATTTTAGGTAGGATAAAAATATTATAATAGCTCTCAAGTATGTTAGGGGTATTTCCTATATACTTAACCGCTTTACTCTTATGCTCATTTCCGCCTTAGTTTCTCAAACGTAATTTTAACCGCCTAAGATAGAAAATAAATAAATTAAATTGAAATAATAATAAATTATATTACTATAGGTTATTTATATCAGTAGCCGTTAAAAATATGCTTAATCAAATAAATATTTTATATCCAATATTATTTGCCGCTCTTATTGCCACAATTGTAATTCTTATTATTCAATTATTGCATTACAAGAAAAAAATAGTAGGGAATGACTTGAGAATAATACAATTTTATTTAGACAAAAAATTTCTTGATAATAAACTTACTAAAAACTTCGAGTTTCAAACTTCACAAAAATATCCTGATTCTTTTTTTGAAGACGTTAAATTTTATTTTAAATTAGATGATGTAAGAATAATATCGGTTCAAGAACTAGAAAATGATGACGAATTGAATTTTTTGTTTAAAGAGAAGTTAGAAGCGGTTATTACTTCCTTTTTATCTGAACCGCAAGGGAATATAGCGGCTTTATACAAAGTTTTAGACCGAAAGTTAAATACCGAGTCTGATCATGTACATCGGTTATACGTATTTTTGCCTCGCGATAAAATAAATCAAAAGAACCAAGAAACTCTTATTTATGTAAAGATTCCATATATTTTTAACAAAGACGAACTTGAAACTTTAGATATTTACATGCATCTAGTTAAAATATTTTCTGATCAAGCATAACTTTTAAATATGAGCTACATGTTAGTTACATAATACGCTAACCCTGAACAATAAACCCATCATCTCATGGAAAAACTGCACTCGTAAGAGCCTAGACCTTGCTACTTTCAAAGCTGAATATCCTGAACTTTACGGGCTGTTTCTCAAAAAAAAGACTAGTAGAGTATTTAGATTAAACTAACCGGGCTTAAATCTTACAATAATATTCTCTAGTTATTACCTCACTTTTTAACGTTATGTTTTAATTTGTTAATCTTTCCTGATTTTTTCATTTGACTTGTTACCGAGATACTTGTAATTATTTTAGCAACTATAAAGGTTAACCCAAGATTAATAAATATTAATAAACACAAGCTAAAGAGGTAATTATGTTTGTACGGAAAGGATTAACGAAAAAATCAGATGAAGAATTAACTAAAACGCCAAAGGAATTATTAATAGATTTTTTAGAGAAAAAAAGTTTTACTTCCTGCGTTGATAGCTTAAGAAATAACAATACTATTCTTGAACTTACATGTAGGAATATAGGAGATGAGGGAGCAAAGGTACTTGCGGAAGAATTAAAAAACAATACTGTTCTTACTAGACTTATACTTTATCATAATGAAATAAAAACTGAAGGAGCAAAAGCAATTGGGGAAGCTTTAAAAAGTAATTCTACTTTGCGGTATCTTAACCTTTATAGTAGTCAAATAGGAGATGAAGGGGCAAAAATAATTGGGGAAGCTTTAAAAAGTAATTCTATTTTGCGAAATGTTATTCTTAGCGACAATCAAATAGGAGACGAAGGGGCAAAAGTATTCGGAGAAGTGTTGAAAGGTAATTCTACTTTGCAGTATCTTGACCTTGGCATTGGTAGAATAGGAATTGAAGGAGAACAGTATTTGATAGAACCTCTTAAAAATAATACTTCTATTATAGGACTTAATTTTAGCTATCGTATAGAAGATGAAAGAGCAAAAATAATTAAAGAATATTTACAAAGAAATAAAAATTTAGCATTTGATAAAGTATTTTTAGCAATAAGAGAAAATAGGTTACAAGATGCAGAAAATTTAGCTAAAGGACATGGACTTCCAATTAGAGAAGTCGATAATAAAGGTAATACACTGTTGCATTATGCAGCAGAGAAAGGCATGGAGTCAGTATATGATATATTTATCTCAAAACTATACCTAGGTGATCCAGATAATCCCCCTAATGTTTTTGATGTTACCAATGAAAAAAAAGAAACTATATTAATTTCTGCTGTCATAGGAGGTTTACCAAAAATATGTGAGTTGTTGATTCTTTGGATGGATTCACGGCAGATTAGTCGTGCTACCGATACCAATGAAACAGCATTAACTTTAGCTGCCAGTAAAGGCTTAGAAAGAATTTGTGAGCTACTAATACCTAAAATGACCGATCAGGCTATTAATCAGGTTACTAATAACGGCAATACGGCTTTAAGTTTAGCTCAACAAAAAGGTTTTAAAAATATATGCGATTTATTGGAATTAAAAATAAATAAAGAATCTAGTATAATCACATTTATAGTAAAAGAAATAATTTATGACAAGTCGCTTTTGAATCACCAGGAATTACTAGGGGCTGCTATGGAAAAATTTAGCTTAAAGGAAATAGGCGAGCGGATTGATGAATTAAGCCCGTGTTTAATAGATGCAGCAATTAATAGCGAGGAGGGGGAGCTTATTATATTGGGTGGTTTGATGAGCTTAGACAATAGCGCAGCACCTGGGAGCTAGTTTATATTAGAAATACAAAATAGAAAGGGGCAATTTGTTGCTCCTGTAACTAGGTTTTTGTTACTAGGTTTATTAGTAAGAGACTTTTAAATTACCGATATAATAAGGCTTTGTTAGGACATTAATCAACTTCAACCTATACTGATTTAGGGTTCGCATAACGTACCACGCTCCCCGCCGGTTCCTATCGGGCTTTTGGGAGTTTATAGGATTCTTCGGAAAATTCATATTAACTATAACTAAAGGTAGAAAATTCTCATTAGATATTCTGCATATCGGTAACCCCAAACTTCCCGCGATAATGTTAATTTAATTTCTAAAATTTACAGCTCCCTTAGTGGATCAAATAAAGTGTTATATAATTTTTATATGTAATAAATATTTGAGACCGTTATGATCAGGAAATATTTGAAGAATATTTTTAAAGACCAAAACCGTAAATCACAATCTTTTATTGAGTTTAATAATATAGCCTATAGTGATTTGCGAGAAATCAAAGTCGGTATAGATGCTTATCGAAAAAACGTCATAGTTTATAGATGCGTTAATTTAATAGCTCAATCGGTGGGGCATGTACCTTGGAAGTTAATGAGAAATAACAACGGTAATAATGAAGTAATTGCCGATCATCCGTTATATCATTTATTAAAAAGACCAAATCCGGAAAAAGCCGGAGCCGATTTTTTTAGTGAATTAATAGCCGGTAAATTATTATTCGGTAACAGCTATATTTTATCAACAACAGACACAAAGCCGCCGGAGATTTATTTACTTCATGCAACGGCTACGGAAGTGGTGTTAGAGCAGAATCAGGCAATTGCTTATAGATATAAGAGTAGCAACGGCGAAAAAATTTACCCTATTAATCCTATTAATAAAATGAGTAGGGTATTACATCTGAAAAACTACCACCCGACTAACGGGCATTATGGATTATCAGCTTTAGATGCTGCTTCTTTGCCGATCGATCTGCATCAACAAGCCACCTATTGGAATAATGCTTTACTGCGGAACGGCGTGCGTCCTAGCGGTGCATTGATAGTGAAAGACGGTAACGGTTATCTTAGCGATGAACAATTTGAAAGGCTGCAAGCGCAATTAGTCGATAAATTCACCGGTAGTAATAACTCCGGCAAACCCTTATTGTTAGAGGGAGGATTAGGGTGGCAAGAGATGAGTATTAACCCCAAAGACATGGATTTTATTGAATCAAAAAATTCAGCAGCAAGGGAGATAGCTTTAGCCTTCGGCGTACCGCCTCAATTACTCGGTATTAACGGCGACAATACTTATAGCAATATGCAAGAAGCACGGCTTGCTCTATGGGAGGAAACGTTAATTCCTTTACTTGATAAGCTAGCGGATGCTTTAAGTAATTGGTTTTCACATCTATATCAAGAGGATATTGTTATCGATCTTGATCGCGATAATATCTCGGCATTAACCGAAAAACGAGAAAATTTATGGGCTAAAATAGCCGGTGCCGATTTCATGACGTTAAATGAGAAAAGGGCTTTTGTCGGGCTTAAACCTGTTGCCGGCGGCGATAATTTATGACTAAAGATATAATAGATACTATAGATAGCCTATATAATTTTATTGCTAAGCTTATTATTTTACTAGAAGACGAGCTTACTGTGCTGACCTTGCAAAGAAACGAGAATAATATAGTAGCTACGAAAAATATTGCCGAAACCCTGAATAAATTAGTAAATTTGATTGCTCAATTAAATAAGCTTTCTAATTTGACGCCGACTTCTACGGAAATAGGTGAAAAGGACAAAATAATTATTGATAATTTTTTAAAAAATTATCAGACTAAGATGTTGTTTTAAGTAAAATGTCATTCCCGCGTAGGCGGGAATCTAGAAAAATATACAAAAAAGTCATCCTGAATTTATTTCAGGATCTACTAAAAAAAGATGCGGCAAACTTGTTCAGCATGACAATAAAAAAGCCGGATACCGTGATCAAGTCCACTACTGTACGAACGTTTAAATAAAGAGGTAAAAATTCTGTCATTCCGTGGCTACGACCACGGAATCCAGCTTATAATATCATAAAAAGATTCTAAAATAAGTCTAATATGGCTTTATTTTCCTGGATGCCGTGATCAAGTCACGGCATGACACAGCCTTTTTTCAACGTTCGTACAGTAGTGGATCAAGTCACGGTATGACACCATACTTGTAATAACCATATGACTTTTTCGCATTATTTCTTAACCAAAACCTTACGCAATAATATCACCGAAGCGATTAATATTATTATTAATAAGCTTATAAAAAAACACAGTGTTATAGGTAATGACTTAAAATTTTGCCATAATAACATACTAAAAAACGGCGTGGCAGAAGATAAAATTATACCCCCCAAAGAGTGGGATAAGCTATACATTCGCACTTTGCTTGTCGTAATAAATAATGATTGGATAATAATTTGTAACGGTACGGCATAGAATGCCGCTAGCCCTATAAGAATTACGGGACAGTAAATTATAAATATTTGATTATATAATAAAATTTGCATAATTAATGCGGTTCCAAGGCTCAAAGTCAAAGAAACTATAATTTGTTTTAAAGGGTTTATTTTGTCGGCGAGCAAACCGGAAAATATTGCAGCAATTGCGTAGGTAATAATTAAAATTATATTCATAGTTTGAGCTTGATTATGCTCAATGGTGCAAGCTATTTTTGATAAAAAGACTCCTAAAAAAATTACTAAAAAATGATAAACGCCGCCGATAGAGCCGTTGATAAGCATAGCTATAATAAATTTTAGTTTGATATTTTGTAAGATTTGCCACAAGCCGTTATCATCTTTATTAGGATGTTTTTTTCGGTAATATAAAAATTCTTCGCTCTCCTTAAAAAATTTTCTCATTAAAATAGCAAGCATGCCAAAAATTCCGCCGACGAGAAAATTTAATCGCCATAAATATTCGGACGCGTTAAAGTTACTAGCATAATAATACATTATAGCGGCAAGTAACGCGCCGACTTGACTACAACTAACAACTAGCCCGTTAGTTAGATTTTTGCGGTTGCTGCCGGCTTTTTCAGCTACATAAATTTTTATGGCATCGACTTCACCGGCAAGGCTCATTAAAAAAACCATTCGGCAGAATATCAATATGATAACGGCAAAGTTGCCGATTTGTGCGAAGCTAGGAGTAATAGCGATTAGACTTGTTGAAATAGTAGCGACAATTACTGAGATTTTAACCGATTTAGTACGACCGTATTTATCTCCTATAAAACCGAATATTAACGAGCCTATCGGTCTTGCTACAACCGAACCTCCGAGTATCGCAAAGAAGCCGAGTATTTGCACATCATGCTCTAGAGGCGGTAAAAAATTCTTAGCTAAGATACTAGCCGAAAGACCGAATAAAGCATAATCATAATAACGAATGATCGTTATAAAAAAGGCAATTAAAAAAGCCGAATGTTGCATATCGTTATAATTCAGAGTATAATTAGTTTTATTAGTCTCGTAAGGCATTATTGCGTGGATACCCCAAACGTCATTGCGAGCGACTAAAGGCTTTGTTGCAGGGTTCAAATTTTTGATGTCATTCCCGCGAAAGCTAGAATGACATCGATAATGTAACAACTCTTCATTCTAATATATAATTATAACAGTAATAGGAAATATTTATGAATTGTTTTTTTAAATTAATAAAATATTCGGCTTATGCTTTTCTATATTTAGCGGTTACCATTATAGTAGCCTATATTGTTTTTGCTGAAGGCATAACTGATGACGGGCAATGTCATGCTATGGAGCGACCTTTACTTATTCATTATATTTTAGCATTTATTATTACGGGATTGCCGATGCTTGCACTCATATATTGTAAAAACAAAAAATTAAAAAAAGATAAATAACAAATCATGATCGGTAAGTTAAGTGGTAAAATAGATTCTTGTTACGATGATTATATTATAATCGACGTGAACGGGGTAGGGTACTTAGTATACGCTTCCGGTAAAACTTTGCGTAAATTGCCGGAAGGAGAATTTTGTCGATTATTTATTGAAACCCATGTCAGAGATGATCATATTCATCTCTATGGATTTTTATCTTTAGAAGAAAAAGCCTTTTTTAATTTATTACAATCGGTTAGTGGTATCGGTACCAGAATGGCTTTGTCTATTTTGTCTAGCTTGACGCCGCTAGAGATTCAACTAGCCGTAAATCAAGCGGATAAGAACAGTTTCAAAGCCGTTTCAGGGGTAGGAGCAAAACTTGCCGAAAGGATAATTATGGAGTTGAAGGATAAAGTTTTAATAGGAACCGGCTCTAACGCCGCAATTAAAAGCGATTTAAATTTAGGCGGTATTAGCCCGGTTGCTAGCTCTGAAGTGATAAAGGCTTTAAGCAATCTCGGCTTTAATAGATTTGAAGCTCAAAATGTCGTGCAGGAACTTATTGCAAAAAATCCGGAAATCTCTATTAATGAATTAATTAAACTTGCCTTAAAAAATCGTGGTTCTAATGTCTGAAAAGGTTTCTGACAATATTTTATCGGCTGAAGAAAATTACAATGATCAACAAAATGATCAAGAATTTTCTTTAAGACCTTCCTATTTACAGGAATTTGTCGGACAGCAACAAATTAAAGAAAATTTATCAATTTTTATTAAAGCTGCTAAAGCAAGATCGGAACATTTAGACCATACATTATTTTACGGTCCTCCCGGTCTTGGTAAGACTACCTTGGCAAAAATTGTCTCCAACGAGATTGGCGGAAATTTTAAATCAACTTCCGGACCGGCAATATTAAAAGCTGCCGATCTTGCGGCAATTCTAACTAATTTAGAAAAAAATGATGTGTTATTTATTGATGAAATTCATCGTCTTAACACTTCGGTTGAAGAAGTTTTATATCCGGCAATGGAAGATTTTGTCTTAGATATTATTATCGGTGAAGGACCGGCGGCTAGATCGGTAAAAATAAACTTACCGCCCTTTACCCTGATCGGTGCAACTACTAGGCTCGGATTATTAAGCAACCCTCTAAGAGATCGATTCGGTATCCCGTTGCGTTTAAATTTCTATAATATAGATGAGTTAAAATCAATATTAAATCGGGCAAGTAAATTACTTATAATTAATTTAACCGATTGCGGTTCCGAAGAAATAGCTAAAAGAAGTAGAGGAACGGCAAGAATTGCTCTAAGACTCGTTAAACGGATAAGAGACTTTGCCGCCGTTGAAGGCAAGCTAGAAATTGATAAAATTGTTGCAAACTCGGCATTAAACCGTTTGGAAGTTGATAGTATCGGGCTTGATAGTAACGACGATCGATACTTAAAATTTATTGCCGATAATTACGGCGGCGGTCCCGTCGGGATTGAGACAATTGCCGCAGCTTTGTCGGAACAACGTGATGCACTGGAAGAAACTATCGAGCCGTATTTAATTCAAATAGGATTTTTGCAGCGTACCCCTAGGGGAAGGGTAATAACGCTTAATGCTTTCCGGCATTTAGGATTACCGGCTCCGACTCACAGCAATAGTGACAATAATAGTCAATATAACATTTTCAATGAAAATATTAACGAAGGATAAAATTTTGTCGTCAGTAAAAATATCAAATCAGGATTATAGTGCTACCAAAGTCATAAAAAGGCTACTTAAAAATTTTATTAAGCCTTATTCTAAAAAAATATTTCTGGCAATATTTTTTATGATTGTCTCGGCTATTTGTTCGGCAAATATTGTTAAATCTGTTCAGCCGATCATCGATCAAATATTTCTAACGCACGATAAGAAGATGCTTTTATTAATGCCTTTTATGATTACCTCAATGTTTTTTATAAAAGGAGTTTCAGAATATTATCAGAATTACTTAGTTAAATATATCGGACAATGTATTCTAACCGATTTGCAAATGAAGATGTATGAACATTTATTGTGTGCCGATATTTCTTTTATCCAGTCGCAATCATCGGCAAGGATAATATCACGCTTTACAAATGATATTACTATGATGCGTGGAGCAGTTTCAAATCTGCTTGTCGGCTGCGCTAAATATTTTTTTACCGTATTATTTTTAATAATAGTAATGTTTAAGTTAGAGCCGGTAATATCTTGCGTAACTTTTTTTGTTTTCCCTCTTGCTATTTATCCGGTGCAAAAATTAGGTAGAAGAATACGAAAAATATCGACGCAGTCACAAGAAGAGCTAGGGCATTATACTTCACGCCTTGATGAGACATTTCAATCGATTAAGATCGTAAAGTCTTTTGTCGGTGAGAAAATAGAAAGTAATAGAGCATTATTAATCGTCAATAATATTTTAAGCTTCTATAAAAAGACTTCAAAATTAGATGCTTTAGTTTCACCTATTATGGAGACGTTAAGCGGGATTGCTATCGGCGGTATTATATGGTATGGGGGCAGTTTAGTAATGGAGGGTAAAACTACCCCGGGTGCGTTATTTGCTTTTTTAACAGCTTTTGCTACGGCTTATAGACCTTTCAAAAGTTTAGTCTCGTTAAATGTTAATTTACAAGAAGGAATAGCTGCCGCAAAAAGGGTTTTTACTATTTTAGATACCGAGCCGGTTATAAAAGATCACGCAAATGCTTTACATGTCGATTTTACTAATGCGAAAATAGCTTTTAAAGAAGTTGGATTAAATTTTCAAAGTAAAGTAGCTATAAAATTAGTTGATTTAAAACTAACTCCTAATAAAATTATTGCCTTTGTCGGGCGTTCGGGAAGTGGAAAAACCTCTCTTAGTAATTTGCTAGTTAGGTTTTATGATCCAAGCGAAGGGACAATCTTAATTAATGATCATGATATTAAAGATATTAAAATTGCTTCGCTCCGAAAGCAAATTTCGTTGGTAACGCAAGATACCCATTTATTTGATACTAGTGTTGCCGAAAATATTGCTTACGGTAAGACACAGCTAAATTCGGAAAGCTTCAGACAAGATGAATTTGAGGAAGAGCTAAGCTACCGTACAAAAGTACGTGAGCACAGGCGAATGCCGAAAAATTCGCTTGTATCAGGCTTTCCGAATGACGCTGTAAATGCTACGAGAGAGCAAATAATTACCGCGGCAAAATATGCGGATGCCGATGAGTTTATTATGCGTTTGCCTGACGGCTATGATACCGTAATAGGCACGCAAGGGACAACTCTTTCCGGTGGACAACGTCAACGCTTATCGATAGCGAGAGCATTTTTAAAAAACTCTCCTATTTTAATTTGGGATGAGGCTACGAGTTCTTTAGACCAAAATTCCGAGCAAAAAATTATAGAATCATTAAAAAAACTTCGTCAAGGAAAAACTACTTTGATTATTACCCACCGCTTAGCAAGTATTACCGATGTTGACTATATAATCGTTATGAAAGCCGGCAGTATCTGCGAACAAGGTACCCATGAACAATTATTAGCAAATGAAGGGGAATATTACAAACTATATAATAAAGAACTGAAAGAAGGTAGTTGATACCCATGTTATTACAAATTCGGTGTCATGCCGTGGCTTGACCACGGCATCCAGAAAAAATCTTAGTAAAAAAGCTGGATACCGTGGTCAAGCCACGGTATGACACCGAGAGCTTTTTTTGATCCACACCACAATATCCTATCTACCCACCGAACTGTTCCTTAATAATTCGATCTTCCAGCGTGTGGTTTTTATTAAAAAGTAATTTAATAGCTTTGTCTTTTACTGATTTAATAGTCACCGATTTTATATTGTTAAATTCTTGGAAGTCTGCCGCTGCATTTATCGGTCTTTTATTCACTTCAAGTATTTCAAATTTGATGGAAGTAGAGGAGGGCAGTAACGCTCCGTGCCATCTTCGCGGTCTAAATGCACAGATAGGAGTTAAGCATAATACGTTTGACTCTAGCGGTAGAATAGGTCCACCTGCGGAAAGATTGTAGGCACTACTACCGGCAGGAGTGGCAACTATAGCCCCGTCGGCTATTAATTCACTCATCCGCTCAATTTGATTAACTTCAATTCTAAACTTGGCGGCTTGATTGGTTTTCCGAAATATTGAAACTTCATTTATCGCAAGAGCATGATGGCTATTGCCGTTAACATCTTCCGCGTGCATTGAAAGGGGATTTAAATAAGCAATCATACTTTCATGTAAATTTTCTAATAATTGCTCATTATTCACGGGGTTCATTAAAAAACCTAAACTGCCTAAATTAATACCGTAAAAAGGTAGATTAAGATTCATATAGCGATGAATTGCATGTAACAATTCGCCGTCTCCTCCTATTACGATAATCGCTTCAGCTTCTTCCGGCATACTAAAAGAAAAAAGTTTTTTAAGCTGCTCGGCAAGTGCAACGGATTTAGGAGAATTATTATAAACCACCGCTATTTTATTGATGTTCATTGGATTAAGTTCCTCTTTGAAGTAAGTGAAATTGTCATACCGTGGTCAAGCCAGCATTGTTGCATGGATACCTCAAACGTCATTGCGAGGAGGCATTTATGCCGACGTGGCAATCTAGTTAAGCTTAAATCCCGAATGTAATTCGGGATAGTCTGGATTGCCGCAGCCACTTCGTGGCTTCGCAATGACGGTTTGGGTATCCATGCAACAACGCTTATGCTTTGTGAGAATGACATCGAGACAATTTTTGCCATGCCAAATATAATATATGATTAACTACTAAAATAATAAAACACGATGCAGCAACGTCGCTAATAAAATGTCCGCCCATCAATATACGACTAAAGCCTACTAACGAACCGAAGAGTAGGGCGGTAATGTAAACCCATGAAAAATATATAGGCGGTAAAATATAAGCAAAGCTAGTGAAATAGTAACCCATCGCGGCATGACCGGAACAAAATGAGCAATTACGATCACATTGATCGGTTATTAACATAGCTCTAGTAAAATCTTTTTTGCCGCCGAAATTTTCTATTTGCGTTGGACGCGCTCTGCCGAAATTTTCTTTTAAGCCGTAATTAACTATTAGCCCCGGACCGATAGCCGCCGTAATAATGATATAAAAACTCCATGACAAAAAAATAGATTTTAATTTTTTATATTTAATAAAATCAAAAAATGCCCAAAATAAAGATATTATAATTAAAGCTTTTGTTAATATCGGTATGGATAGAAATAAAAACCTCACTATATCGGTATTCTTATAAATAAAGCCGTTATTATTGTGATAAAAAAATGTGGAAAAATCTAGGTCTAGTGTAGGAAATAAAGTAAGTATAACTAAAATAGTTCCTGATATAAACATACTTATATAAACTAAACAATTATTAATCATAGACGATAGAACAAGAATAAGTTATAAGATAAGATTATAATAACTATAGAAATTAATTATGTCATCATTCAATATCAAAAACCATCAAAATGATTTACTCTTTTTGCCGCTCGGTGGAGCTAACGAAATAGGGATGAACGTTAACCTTTATCATTATAAAGGTAAGTGGTTGATGATTGATTGCGGTAGCGGGTTTGCCGATGATTATTTACCCGGCGTCGATATGGTAATTGCCGATATTAGCTTTATTGAAAAATATAAAAAAGATCTAGTGGGGCTTATACTTACGCATGCTCATGAGGATCATTTAGGGGGCGTACAATATTTGTGGAATAGTCTGCAATGTCCAATATATGCTACTAGATTTACGGCAAATTTCTTAAAGCTGCGTTTAGCCGAATATGATTTTGCTAAAAATATCAAGATTCACGAAGTAGATGCCGGCGCGAAAATTAACATAGAGCCGTTTTCTCTTGAAATGGTGCCGTTAACACACTCGGCGCCGGAAATGCAAGCTATTATGATCCGTACCGAAATAGGCAATGTGCTTCATACCGGAGATTGGAAGTTTGACCATGATCCGGTACTTGGGCTTAAAGCCGATGAAGAGCTTTTAAAGAATTACGGTGATGAAGGAGTTTTAGCTTTAATATGCGATTCGACTAACGTATTTAATGAAGGTAGTTCAGGTTCGGAAGGCGAAGTACGTAAAAGCCTGATAGATATAATAGCCGGCTGTCCTAAATTGGTAGTGATTTCAACTTTCGCCTCAAATTTGGCGCGATTAGATACTTTAATACATGCAGGGCAGTTAGCGGGCAGGAAAGTTGTTTTAACCGGTAGAAGCTTGCATAGGATGATGCTTGCAGCGCAAGAAAGCGGCTATTTTAAAGATATCGAGCCGTTAATCAATGAGAGAGATATAAGTAGATTTAAAAAAGAAGAATTATTAGTAATTGCTACCGGCTGCCAGGGTGAGCCGATGGCTGCGACCGCCAAAATGGCAAGTAATTCTCATCAATCAATAAAATTAGCTCCAAAAGATACCGTAATTTTTTCTTCAAAGATCATACCCGGTAATGAAAAGAAAATATTTCGGATGTTTAATATATTTGTTAAAGCCGGTGTTGAAGTGATTACCGAACGCGACCATTTTGTGCATGTATCGGGTCACCCGGCCATTGACGAGCTTAAAAAAATGTATTCTTTAATTAGACCCAACGTTTGTGTGCCTGTCCACGGTGAACCGGTTCACATCCACGAACATGTTAAACTTGCTAAGAAAAACGGCATAAAACATGCAGTAGAGGTAGAAAACGGCAGTGTAGTATTGCTTGAGCCTAATAATTCCAGAGTAATTGCTAAGGTTAATAGCGGCTATTTAGCGGTTGACGGCAATTATCTATTACCGGTAGAGTCTTCAATCTTTAAAGCTCGTAGGCGCATGCGTGAGTCTGGCATAGTTATAGCTTCGGTGGTAGTAAATAACAAAGGCGCATTAGCGGCAAATCCTATGTTATCGATGCCCGGGCTACTTGACTCAAAAGAAGATATTAAATTAATTAATTTAATCAAAAACGATATTGCTAAACTTATTGAAATTCAAAATAAGCAAACAAAAAGAATTTTATCAACTGAACAAATTGAAGAAGCTATAAAGTCGACTATCCGCAAAACCTTAAAACATGAAATCAATAAATCTCCGATAATTAAAGTAAATATTGAAAAAATTATTGAATTATAGTACTCGTTCTTTTAGCTCATCTTAGTGGCTTTGTTGCATGGCTCGAATTTTCGATGTCATTCCTACACCCCATTATGTCATTCCCGCGTAGGCGGGAATCCAGAAAATTAATATGAGCAAATTAAATAGTAATTTATTATATAATTTTACTTATTTTAAGTATTTCTCTGGATTCCCGCCTGCGCGAATGACACCGAAGGCGTTTTTAACCATCCATGCAACAACGCCGGCTTGACCACGGCAGCCAGTCTTTTATTAAGTTTTTTTTCTGGATACCGTGGTCAAGCCACGGTATGACAAGTTTTAAGCATTTTTAACATCCAGGCAATAATGTCCTGAAAGTAGGTATACTTAATTAAAATATTTACGTTCTTTGATCACATTACCGTTTTCAGCGGTATTTTCTTCATTTCGTGTTCGTTTTTTGTTAGCTTCTCGTTGCTCTGTCTCGGTATTTTCCTTATCGTTGTTTTTCGGTTTTACATTAACTTTTGCCGTTTGTTCTGAAAGTACAACATTTTTTATAGTTAATTTTGCTTTGCCCTTATTATCAAAGCCGATAAGTTTAACTTTTACTATATCACCGTATTTTAACACACTAGCTACCGATTCAATTCTTTCTTCGGAAATTTCGCTAATATGCACGAAGCCGTCTTTGCTGCCGAGATAGTTAATAAATGCGCCGGAATCTAATACTTTTACTACGGTACCGTTAAATATTTCACCGATTTCAGGCTCAATGGCAATTGCTTTAACTTTATCGATGGCGATTTTTAATTTATCTTTGCCTGAAGCATAAATAGATACCGTACCGTCATCGCTGATATCGATTTTAGCACCGCTAGTTTCACAAATTTCTTTTATTACTTTGCCGCCGGCACCTATAACTTCTCTAATTTTGTCTTTATCAATTTTTATGCTTTGAGTACAAGGCGCATATTGACTGATATCCAAATTAGGTGAATTAATTACTTTATTCATTTGTTCAAGAATATGCAAACGACCGTTTTTTGCTTGCTCTAAGGCTTTTTTCATTATTTCAAAAGTTACGCCGGATATTTTTATATCCATTTGCAGCGCAGTTATTCCTTCACTACTACCGGCTACTTTAAAATCCATATCCCCTAAATAATCTTCATCGCCTAGTATATCCGATAATACGGCAAATTTACTGCCTTCCTTAACTAGTCCCATAGCAATACCGGCAATCGGTGCCTTTATAGGAACACCTGCATACATCAAAGCAAGTGAAGTACCGCAAACCGTTGCCATTGAAGAAGAGCCGTTAGATTCGGTAGTTTCGGCAACTATTCTGATTGAATAAGGAAATTGCGCTTTAGTCGGTAAGACGGAATTAATAGCACGCCATGCGAGTTTACCATGTCCAACTTCTCTTCGTCCCGGCGCTCTCATCGGTGTTGCTTGCCCAACGCAATAAGGCGGGAAAATATAGTTAAGCATAAACCGCTCTTTATACTCACCTTCTAGACTATCAACGATTTGTTCATCTTGAGTAGTGCCAAGCGTTGCGGTCACTAAACTTTGCGTTTCGCCTCTAGTAAATAAAGCCGAGCCGTGAGTTCTTGGTAAAACTCCTACTTCACAAGCAATTTGTCTGATATCGGTAGATTTACGTCCGTCAATACGAGAGTTATTTTTTAAAATATCATTACGTAATATATTAGCTTCAACTGATTTAAGAGCAGATTCAATTTGATAGCTGCTATAATTTTTATTAGCGATATCCTCGGCAAAATGCTCAAGAACTTTAGCAGGGATAGCATCTAAAGTAGTACTAAGTTCCTGTTTTGAAGTTATAGTAAAAGCTTCTTTTATTTCTTTACCAACCATTTGCTCGATTTGTTCTTTTAAATGAGCAGGGTATAAATCCTTCATTTGTAATTTTGGTTTGCCGGCTTCTTTGCTAAGTTCTTTTATTATCTGAATTACCGGCTGAAATGCGTCATATCCGAACTTTACGCCTGCAAGCATTTGATCTTCGGACAATAAATTAGCTTCTGACTCAACCATCATTACGGAAGATTCAGTGCCGGCAACGATTAATTCTAATTGACTAGATTTTAAGGCTTCAAATGATGGATTTAAGACAAATTCACCATTAATAAAGCCGACTTTACTAGCAGCAATAATTTCCGTATATGGAGCAGGGGAGAGTTCTAACGCTGCCGAAGCACCGATAACTGCAAGGATATCGGTACTACATTCAGGATCATATGAAAGAACAGTACAAACTACTTGCGTTTCATTAACAAAAGCTGGATGAAATAAAGGTCTGATCGGTCTGTCGATTAAGCGAGATATTAAAACTTCTTTATCTGATGCTTTACCTTCGCGTTTAAAAAATCCGCCCGGTATTTTACCGGCTGCACCTGCCATTTCTCTATAATGGGTAGTTAACGGGAAAAAACCTATGCCTTCTTTTGCTTCCTTAGCACTTACTGCCGTACATAATAATACGGAGTTACCCATTTTCACCATTACTGCGCCGTCTGCTTGCCTAGCAATCTTACCGGTACTTATCTCAAAGGTTTTCCCGCCCCATTCTACTGTTTTCGTTATTTCATTAAACATTTTATCTCACAATATTAATTGGTTTTTTTGTTAATTTAGCGTTTAAGCTTGTCATTGTTAGGAGGTGTTATTCCCGCTTTCGCGGGAATCCAGACTTTTCATTGTCATGCTGAACAAGTTTTGCGCATCTTTTTTAATAGATCCTGAAATAAATTCAGGATGACGCTAAAAGTATTTTTCTAGATTCCCGCTTTTAGCTAGAATGACACCGCAAGGCGTTCTACCTTGGAACCCCTAACGCGTCTTTCTAATTCCGAGCTTACCTATTAGCTCTAAATAATTACTTACACTTTTTTTCTTAATATAATTTAGTAACCTGCGACGACGACCGACTAAGATTAATAATCCTCTTCTGGTGGTAAAATCTTTAAGATTAACCTTACAATGTTCAGTTAAGTTATTGATTCTCTCGGTTAAAATAGCACATTGTACTTCGCTAGACCCTGTATCGGCTTCCGTAAGTGAATATTCTTTAATTAGTTGTTGTTTACGCTCAGCTGTAATCGACATCGATAAATCTCCTTATTTTATTAAATTAAACACACGCATAGAATTAAAGCAATTCTTGTTTAAACTGCCGATAGCAAGCAAAACACCTTCATAACGAACCCATAAAAGAGTAACGTCATCTTCAGACGGTCTAGAATTAAAATAACATTTCTGTCCGTATTTAATTTTTTGTGCTTGCTCAAAAGTAGCGTCAAGAACCAGGATGTCGTCCAGTATTGCCTCAATTCTTATACTCTTTTCCTCAAGAAACTCTTTTGTTATCTCTTGCTTTGATTCTTCAGGTTTTGACATTATAATAGCATTTTCCATTTTAAATGCCCCAACCTGAATACGGCGTAATTCTATCACAAATGCTAAACTTTGCAAGGATAATGCCATATCTTCCGCTAAACTTCTTATATAAGTACCTTTTGAGCATTCGACGCAGTAAGTAGCAGTCGCTTTTTCTTCATCGAAATTAATACATTTTAGATTGTAAATCGTTATATTTCGTGCTTTTAATTCTGCTGCGAGACCTTGCCTTGCAAGTTTATAAGATCTAACGCCGTTAACTTTAATAGCCGAAAAAGCCGGAGGAGTTTGTGAGATTATACCGGTAAATTTAGAACTAACGTTGAAAACTTCTTCTTTAGAAGGAACATAACTAGCGGTATTTATTATTTTCCCCGAGTAATCACCGCTATCGGTTTGTGCGCCGAATTGCAAAGTGAAAATATAAGTTTTTTTAGCATCGATTAGTATTGGCATTAATTTTGTCGCTTCACCGACGGCTAAAGGTAAAATGCCTTCTGCCTCTACGTCCAAAGTTCCTGCATGACCGATTTTTACCTTACCGAGTGTTCTTTTAATTATCGCAACGGCTTTTGCCGAGCTTATACCTTTCGGCTTATAGATATTTAGCCAATAATTATTCATATTTGATATTATTCCCGCACCTCTTTATATCATTCCCGCCTGCGCGCGCTGTTTTTGCATGGCTCGAATTTTCGATGTCATTCTAGCTAAAAGCGGGAATCCAGCTTTTTCTTTTGTCATGCTGAACTTGTTTCAGCATCTAATTCAAGAGATCCTGAAATAAATTCAGGATGACTTTTTTGTATTTTCTGGATTCCCGCCTGCGCGGGAATGACACGTAATTTCCACTTGACTTAAATAAGAAAAATCTTTAATATAAGGTTCTAACCAAGCAACAAGTAGGTTAGGCTGAAAGATGACAATTATTCCGGACATTTCAAAAAATTCTTCTTCATCGTTAAAAACTAATCTAGACAAATCTGCTACCAAAATCAACAAATTTTTAGACTATATTTGGCCCATAGAGCGTGTTGAGCTTTCTAAGTTCTTAGCTATAACCTTATTAATGTTCTGTATTTTATTTATTCAAAATTTAATCAGAGCTTTAAAGGATAGCATCGTTAACACTATGATTGGTGTAGAGACTATTTCTTTCCTTAAATTTTGGGGAGTGATGCCGGCAGCCTTTTTAGTCACGGCTATTTACGTTAAGCTTGTTAATCACATGAAAGGGGAAAATATTTTCTACCTTATTATGTCAGTTTTCTTAGCATTTTTTGCACTATTTGCTTTTGTTATTTTTCCAAATTATGAAATGCTGCATTTAAATGCCGATACTGCTCGATCATTAATTCAATCTTTTCCTAATCTTAAATGGTTTATTCTCCTCTTATCGAATTGGAGTTTTTCCTTATTTTATATTATCGCCGAATTATGGCCTAATGTAGTTTTTGCCTTACTTTTCTGGCAATTCGTCAATAACGTTACTACGGTCGAAGAATCAAAAAGATTCTATCCGTTATTCGGTTTGCTTGGACAGACAGGGCTTTATCTAGCAGGGCAGTTTTTAACAAATCTCGAATATATAAATAAATATTTTACCAATAAATTTGCTTTGCAAGCATCTTATAACACAATTTCAGTCCAAGTTATATTAACTATAGTTTTGATTTTAGGATTCATAGCTATTAAAACTTTTTGGTTACTTAATCATAAAATATTAGATAAGCAGCATCTTGCATTATTAAAGTTTAAAGTAAAAAAGAAGTCAATGACGCTTGTAGAAAGCTTTAAAATGATTGCATCGTCTAGACATATAAGATTAATTGCAACTTTACTTATTTGCTACGGGATAGCAATAAATTTAGCCGAAGGTCCTTGGAAAGCTGCCGCAACAAGAATTTATAAAACTCCTACCGAATATGCGGCTTTTATCGGTAGTTATTTAAGTTATACCGGTATATTTACTTTGATATTTGTTATTTTAGGTTCAAATATTGTCAGAAAACTTGGCTGGTTTACAGCGGCTATTATTACCCCGATAATGGTTTTTACCACCGGTTTATTATTTTTTTCCGTCAATAATTTTGAAGGATTTGCCGTGATAATAGCGGCTAGCTTTATCTTAACCGATCCGACTTTAATTGCTGTAACAATCGGCGCTATTCAAAACGTGCTTAGTAAATCCAGTAAATATACCTTATTCGATTCAACAAAAGAAATGTCTTATGTGCCTCTTGATAACGAATTAAAGATAAAAGGTAAAGCCGCCGCCGACGTAATAGGAACAAAACTCGGTAAGTCCGCTAGCGCATTTTTACAATCAATAGTTTTTATTATTTTGCCTTCTGCAAGTTATCAGTCGATTTCTCTGTGTTTAATGATAATATTTATTATTACTTGCTCAATATGGATTTGGGCAACAAAAGAATTAAATAAAGAATATAATGCGGCAATAGAAAATAGTGTTCAAAAAAATTGTCAATAGTAAGTTTTAACTTGAAATAATTAAATTTAAAACTTACTATTAAAATAGTTTAATTATTTCAATAATTATGGAGATGATATGAGTAAAGAAACCGATACCGGTAACGAGTCAAGTTATAAAACAGACACCGATGAAGTAGAGGCGATAAAGACTACTATAATACCAGCACGGGACGGTCTTTTTCAGTCGACGACGACATCAACACCGGAGCTTAATGTTTTATCTTCTTCTATAACTGACGAGGGAATAGTTGATCCAATTACTCAAGCTATAAGGGATCAAATCCTAACAGCGCAAAGGGAAATACTAAGACTGGAGATTAGTAGGCAAAACCCTGAGTTAGCAGAACAATTAGAAAATGATAAAAAGTTTAGAGAATTTTTAAAGAATCTTAAAGATGAGGAAGAAAAAAGAAAGTTAGTTTATGCAGTTCTCAATGATAAAGAGATTAAGGGGGAACTTGAAAAAATTGAAATAAATGGTTATAGAAATATCCATAAACAATTTGAAAATCGCTTTAAACCCATGTTGTGGGACGGTGATAAAGGAGAAGACGCTAATAAAAACACTACTCAATCCCAAAAAGTTACCAATGATGTCGGTGATGAAATTTGTACTTTAACCGAAACGACGCATGCAATTAACCCGATACAAATTTTAGACGGAAATAATCAGCCGGTAACAATTAAATCTTACCGTACCATAGATTTTCCGACAAAATTAGACGGTGCTGCCGGTAATATGCATTTATCGATAGTAGCGTTGGATAAAAACGGCAATAAGCCTTCTATAGATAAAGCAGTTTATTTTACCGCTCATTACGAAGAAGGGCCTAACGGTAAGCCGCTACTTAAGGAAATAAGCTCGCCGATGCCTATAAAATTTATGGGTGAAGGGAAAGAGGCAATCGGATATATTGAGCATGGCGGTGAAATTTATACGATGCCGGTAACACGCGGTAAATATGAAGCAATGATGCAAGAAGTCGCCGTAAATAAAGGTCATAGCGTAGATTTATCACAAACTGTGAAAGAAATAGCTAACGATAAAGTTATGAATATGAGCCAAGAGCAGGGCGGTAAAAGCATAGTAGACGGCTATAAAGCTATAGCTGAAAAATATGCTGATTTACAGAAAAATCCTGAAGGTAAATTGCCGGAAGAATTATCAAAAGAAGAATTGAAAGATAAAACGGCATTTATTAAAGACCTATCCAATAACAATAATTCATTAGGCGATAAAGATAAAGCAGTAATATTAGATGAGCTAGTAAAATATGAAACTGAGCGCGGCGAAAACGCTATCGGTGACGGTAAAATAGCTATCGATAAAACAATTGAAATGTTAGATACTGAAAAAGGAATACTTAACGAAAGGATTACGGAGCAAGATAAAGCTAAGATAAATAGTGAACAGCAACAACCTATTCTAAAAAACCAAGAGCAGGGCGGTAAAAGCATAGTAGACGGCTATAAAGCTATAGCTGAAAAATATGCTGATTTACAGAAAAATCCTGAAGGTAAATTGCCGGAAGAATTATCAAAAGAAGAATTGAAAGATAAAACGGCATTTATTAAAGACCTATCCAATAACAATAATTCATTAGACGATAAAGATAAAGCAGTAATATTAGATGAGCTAGTAAAATATGAAACTGAGCGCGGCGAAAACGCTATCGGTGACGGTAAAATAGCTATCGATAAAACAATTGAAATGTTAGATACTGAAAAAGGAATACTTAACGAAAGGATTACGGAGCAAGATAAAGCTAAGATAAATAGTGAACAGCAACAACCTATTCTAAAAAACCAAGAGCAGGGCAGTAAAAGCATAGTAGACGGCTATAAAGCTATAGCTGAAAAATATGCTGATTTACAGAAAAATCCTGAAGGTAAATTGCCGGAAGAATTATCAAAAGAAGAATTGAAAGATAAAACGGCATTTATTAAAGACCTATCTAATAACAATAATTCATTAGGCGATAAAGATAAAGCAGTAATATTAGATGAGCTAGTAAAATATGAAACTGAGCGCGGCGAAAAGGCTATCGGTGACGGTAAAATAGCTATCGATAAAACAATTGAAATGTTAGATACTGAAAAAGGAATACTTAACGAAAGGATTACAGAGCAAGATAAAGCTAAGATAAATAGTGAACAGCAACAACCTATTCTAAAAAACCAAGAGCAGGGCAGTAAAAGCATAGTGGACGGCTATAAAGCTATAGCTGAAAAATATGCTGATTTACAGAAAAATCCTGAAGGTAAATTGCCGGAAGAATTATCAAAAGAAGAATTGAAAGATAAAACGGCATTTATTAAAGACCTATCCAATAACAATAATTCATTAGACGATAAAGATAAAGCCGTAATATTAGATGAGCTAGTAAAATATGAAACTGAGCGTGGCGAAAACGCTATCGGTGACGGTAAAATAGCTATCGATAAAACAATTGAAATGTTAGATACTGAAAAAGGAATACTTAACGAAAGAATTACAGAGCAAGATAAAGCTAAGATAAATAGTGAACAGCAACAACCTATTCTAAAAAACCAAGAGCAGGGCGGTAAAAGCATAGTAGACGGCTATAAAGCTATAGCTGAAAAATATGCTGATTTACAGAAAAATCCTGAAGGTAAATTGCCGGAAGAATTATCAAAAGAAGAATTGAAAGATAAAACGGCATTTATTAAAGACCTATCCAATAACAATAATTCATTAGGCGATAAAGACAAAGCAGTAATATTAGATGAGCTAGTAAAATATGAAACTGAGCGCGGCGAAAACGCTATCGGTGACGGTAAAATAGCTATCGATAAAACAATTGAAATGTTAGATACTGAAAAAGGAATACTTAACGAAAGAATTATGGAGCAAGATAAAGCTAAGGTAAGTAAAGAAACAGAAACAGCTAAACTTTTTTCAGAGTTGCCGTTTCATGATAATAAAGCTAAAGAAGAAATATTAGGCGTTTCTGAAACAACAACTTCTCCGTTACAGCAAGTTAAAACTACACAACCTCCTCAACCATTGCATGCTGAAATGGATACAGTTAGTACTCCTTCATCTACTTCTGAAAATGTACAACAGGTAGAGGCGCTAACAGCTCAATTAATGGCAAATTTAGAAGGTAGTAGCTCAAACAGATCAACAGAGGAAGAAGCGGCAAAACAAAAATTTTATACATCCGCAAAAGCTGTTATAGATACAACAACAGAGCTAGTTGACCAAATACCCGACTCTAAAGTAATAGCTAAAGCTGATAATATAAAAAACATTCTTTCTAATTCTGCTCCTATATATTCAAAAGAAAATCAAAAAAAACAAATAATCGACGAATATAATAAGCAGAATACAATTGATGAGCAAAAAGTTTTTATTGAAAATAAATTAGTTCAAAATAAGGGCTTATCTAAAGAAGATCGTTTAGGCATAATAGATGACTTAATAAAGCAACAAGACAAAAGAAGATCAATAGCGGTTGAAGGTCCATATGATAAAGATAATAAAGCTGCAACTGTTAGTATTTCATTAGAAGAAACAGAATTAAAGCCGATTAGTGAGGAAAAACCGAATATAGAGAAAGCGCAAAGACAAGTTGATATAGACAAAGTCAATGTTAAAGGTGACGTATCAATAAGAGCTGTATTAACGGAAGCACGAGGTAAGATTAATGAGGAGCCGACTATATCGGTTCAAAATGTTGCTAATCCAAAAAGGCAAGAGATAAAAAGATGAAATTAATAAGTAGCCCGGTAAAAAAAGCTTTTTTAGAAGCTAGCCTTACTGCATTTAAAGGATGCATCTTAAAGGCAGCGCAAGAAATTTATCTGAAAAAGTGATTATTTCATTACCGTTATAAAGTATAATACCATGCATAATTCGCGGTGCTAGTGCTTCAGATAAATCTTTAAGCCCCATAAAATGCCGGCTCTGAATAGTTTCTGTGGCTTTACACTCTAAACCACAAAATATATCACCTTTATATAGAAGAAAATCAACTTCTTTTCCTAAATGTGTACGATAAAATGCTTGCTCTACACCCGTAGTTAAGGTTAATAACTTCCTAAGTTCTGCCCATAACCATGTTTCAAATATTGCCCCATAATAGGGGCTTTTTAACAACAAATTAGGAGTTGCTATACCATTTAAATATGAAGCATAGCCTGAATCATTCATATAGATTTTAGAGGTTTTAATTAATCTTTTACGCGTATTACTAAACCAAGGCGTTAATTGATTTACTTGAAAAGTTGTTTCTAGAATCTCTAAATATCTTGATATTGTTCTTTGATCTAACCCTATTTCAATACTTAGATTCTTTTGATTTAATAAATTACCGCTTTGTAAACCAATCAGGCGAAAAAGCTTAGCAAAAGAAACAACGTCTAAAAATCTATTTATATTTCGTACATCTCGTTCAATATATGCTGATTGATAAGAAGAAAACCAACGCTCACGAAATCTTTCTTGCTTTTTTAATACAACTTCCGGAAATCCACCATAGAAAATATGTTCATTTAAAAATTGATTATTTATTTCCGGTTTATATCCTAATTCTTTAACCCATTTGTCTTTTAATTCATGAATAGTTAACCCTGAAAAAATATCTAATATAAAGGAAGAAGGTTTGTTTTGATTTAAAATTTCTCCTATGCTTAACCCTTCAAGATGTATTATATCAATGCGTCCTGCCAAGCTTTCAGATACTCCCGGGTAAGAAAAAATATTAGCCGATCCGGTTAAAAGGAAACGCCCCGGTCTTTTATCTTCATCAATTGATTTTTTTATTGCTTTTAAAAGATCGGGAGCTCTTTGAATTTCATCAATAGCAAGAGGATAATTTGAATTTTTTATAAAGCCATGAGGATCGCCAGTAGCCGCTTCTAATTGAGAAATATCATCTAAAGTAATATATGATTTAAAAATTCCTTCATCATATAACTGCTTTACTACCGTAGACTTGCCCACTTGCCTAGCTCCAATAATAAGAACCGCAGAGAAATCTTTTAAAGATTGTTTTACAAACGATATTATATGTCTATTAATCATGTTGTAAATAATAACATATAAGTGCTATTATTTACAACAATAATTTTTACTTTTAATTTATCTCATTCAAATTTCTCTAAGATTTGCTTAGCATCCTCTGAATCTATAGGTCTGAAAGTTTTAAAAAACAAAGATACCCCTATAATTATTAAAACATTTTCGTTATTTATGAAATAAAATTTTTAAAATGAAAAATAAAATCAAATGCTATTAAGGATATGTAGGGCATTGTTGCATGGCTACCGGAATCGTCATTGCGAGCATTTGCGCGGAGTGTGGCAATCTAGAAAAACATAGTCATCCTGAATTTATTTCAGGATCTACTAAAAAAAGATGCTGAAACAAGTTCAGCATGACAAGGACTAGATTTTTCCATTTTGCCTTGATGCTTGTGCTGCTTCAACTGCTTTTGTTACGTTATCGATAGTATATTCTTTTTCTACAGGTAAAACAATTTTTAACTTTACAAAAGCTTTTATCATTTCTTGAATAATATTTTTACGATAATTTATTTCTTCGTTATACATCCATTCTCGTAAAAAATATGGTTTAATTGTTACATGTCTATAACTACTATTAGAATAACAGGAAGACGGAAGAGGAGTACCGGATAGTAAACCATAATTTAACATAACCCCACCGTTATTTACACATTCAGCTAATAATTCACCGTCTTTTCCACCAATTGCATCGAGAGCGTAATCTACACCTTTTCCATTAGTATATTCTAATATTACATTTTTAAAATCTTCTTCAGTTGTATTAATTACTAAAGAAGCCCCAATCTCTTTTAATTTTGTTATATAATCATTTTTACGTACAATAGATATTAAATTATACTCAAACAATTGTGCTAACTTGGCTATAATATAACCACAAGCTGAATTGCCTGCATTTATTGCTAAAGTTTTACCTTTTGTAAATTTTAACTCTTCCGTTAACATTAGCCATACGGTTAAAGGATTGATATATAGCTGTGCCGCGGTTTGATCGTTTATTTCCTTTGGTATGCAAATAACTTCTTGAGAAGAAGCTATATTATATTCTTGCCACGTCCCTTGTCCTTTTAACGGTAATACTCTAGCACCAAGCAAGTAAGAATCACGATCGTCTCCAATATCTTTAACAACACCTATTCCTTCAAATCCCGGTATTTTAGGTAATGATACTCGACTTTTATAAACCCCCTGGATAGTAAGTAAATCAGAATAATTAATAGAGCATAATTTCATTTGTACTAAAATTTCTCCTGCTCTAAGTTCCGGACGATTAACTTCTACAACCTTTAAAACGCTTGAAGGATTCCCAAATTCTTCATATATAACAGCTTTATATTTTTGAGGGATAAAATTTTTTATAGTTTTAGAATATTTCATCTACCTTTTCTCCACAAAGAAGGGTATTTTATGGGTATTTTATTCTTTTTAAGTAGGATTTTCTCAGAAGGAACTAAAATATTATCTACAAAATCTTTAATCTTTGACTTTAAATTTAAATAATTTATATTCTTCTTCCGTCATCATATTTAATAATCTCTCTGTAAAGCAGAATGCTTATAATGAATTAATAATAGCAATATGTCAAAAACACACAATGAAATTCAAGGGAAATTTAAAAATAATAGTATCTCTTTAAAAGTAGCTTTGCTTACTTCATTAGGCTCCGGGCTTGAATATTACGATTTTGTTATATACGGAATGATGGCTAAATATTTATCGGATATTTTTTTCTCTATGCATGATAGCTTAAGCGGCATTATTCAAACTTTTATAGTTTTTGCCGTAGGATATTTAATTAGACCGTTTGGAGGAACTATTATAGGCATGATAGCCGATACTTACGGGCGAAAAAAAACATTTGGACTATTATTATGTCGCTTATGTCAAGGTATATCTTTAGGTGCTGAATTACCCGGCGCTACTACCATTATTAGCGAATATGCTCCTGCTAATAAATTAGGTAGATTATGTAGCGTAATGCTATCAAGTATCAGTATAGGCGCACTTATGGCTACAGCAATGGTGGCTATATTAAATAAACTATATAGCTATAAAGAAATTATTGAATGGGTATGGCGAGTACCTTTTATAATAGGAGGAGTATTGGCTATAATTTCTTACTATATTCGTAAAAATATTAGTGAAACACCGGAATTTCTACAAGAAGAGAATAGCCGAAATAAAAAAACTAACACTAATTTATTACTACCGTTAAAGTTATTACTGTCGCAAAACTTACCTACAATAGCTATAGGTTTCGGATTAGTATTTTTTCATGCTAATTTGGTTATTATAAATCTATATTTTCCTGTTTATATCAATAAATATTTTAATTATGAATTAGCTGATATCTACAGTAGTATGACGGTTAGTATGGTAACCTCTTTTATCTTTACAATTATTTTTGGCTGGTTGTCGGATTATATTTCAAAGTTAAAAATTTTATTATTCTCTTTAATATTTTTCAGCATATTTTTATTTTTATCGTTTACTTTACTTAATTATAAAACTTTTTGGTCACTGCAAATATTTTTTATAATCTATCAATTATTTATTTCTCTTTTTTTTACTAGCTACATGCCTATATTATCACGTTTATTTGCTACTAAAATGCGCTACACCGCTACAGCCTTAATTTATAATAGTGCTTATTCAGTAGCAAGCTTCATTCCGATTATAGCTTCTTATTTATTAGAAAAATATCAATCTCCTTTAATTTTAGGTATTTTCTTTATGGTAAGTATAACTCTTGCGCTTATTTCTGTTACAGCGATAATGATTCAAAATAAAAAGATAATATATTATTAGATATGTCTTACTAATAAACTCTAGCGTTTTATGACTTTAACAAATAATGAGAAAGAAAAAAATAATGTATAATAGTTGCTTTGCAAAAGGAGGTTTTAGCAATGAGAAATAATAATGATGAACATACAGCTCAACCGTTTTTGCGTATTAAACAAGCTCCTTCTGCTAAGGCAGAAATGCTTATTCGCAAACCGGTTGAAGAAGTATTTGAAGCTTTTGTGAATCCCGCTATTACAGCCAAATTCTGGTTTACTAAAGGTAGTGATAGATTACAAGTAGGTAAACAAATCCGGTGGGATTGGGAGATGTACGGTCATTCCGTACAAGTTAACGTCAAAGAGATTGAAAAAAATAAGAGAATAGTTATTGAGTGGAGCTTATATAAAACTACATTGGTAGAGTGGCAGTTTACTTCTCTAGCAATTGACGAAACTTTTGTTAGTGTTACAAATACGGGATTTATCGGCGACGGTGATGAGATAATAGAGCAAGCCCTCTCTTCAACGGAAGGTTTTACTATAATGCTTGCCGGGGCAAAAGCTTTTCTTGAACACAATATTATTTTAAATCTGGTAGTAGATCGCTTTCCTGATAAAGTCAACAACCATTAATCTCAATCTATCTTGGTTCAGGGTTTGTAGAGATTTATAATTATGCGTAGCCTTCTTTTATAGGAGGCTTTGTTGCATGGCTCGAATTTTTGATGTCATTCCTAGCTAAAGGCGGGAATCTAGAGAATATTTAAGCGAGTTATAATGATAGGCAGACTACCACCATCAAATAAAGAATCACAACCAAACGTAGAAGCAATAAAAAAATCTCTTCAAGAATTGGAAATAGTACTTTTTTTAATTTTATTTTTATTTGTAAGCTTATAACGTGTAGCTTTACCTTGTCCTAATCGATTTAAACGTTTTAAATTCACTAATTTTTTAATTATAGACTCAACGGTACGTTCAGGAAACCCTAATGCGTTGACAGCATCTTTGCGGCTAAATTCTTCGACTCCTTCATTAATCCAGTTCCATAGAGCTAGCTGTTTTGCAGACAATAAATATTCTATATTATCCTCTTCAATAATTTGTAATGCTTGAGTACTTTGTAATTTAACGATATTTAAAAAAAATTTTAACCAAGAAGTAATATCTTCTAATTCTGTTTTCCATGTAGATTGAGTTTTATTAAGTTCTACATAATAATCAGTTTTATTTGCCTCTATAATGCGTTCATTAGTTAACAATCTACTCGTCCTACCATTTCCATCTTGAAATGGGTGGATTGCTAAATACTCAAAAATAAAATTAGCAATAAGGATAAGCGGATGTTTTACTTTATTAGTAAAAGCCCAATTATACCAATCTATTAATTCTTGCATTTCTTTTTTTACCAAATAAGGTGGAGTCGGATCAAATATTACGCCAATTATATTACCATTATAATCTTTTGCTTCTACTCGGTTTGATCCAAATTTATAATTTCCTTTATGCCGTATATCCTTTTCACTATAAACCAACATGTCACTATGCAGCTTTAACACAAATGATTCTGTAATATAGATTTCTTGATAATTATTAAATATCAATTCAAGACATTGTATATACCCAACTATTTCCTGCTCATCACGCGTTTTAAATTTTTGAACACGCAAACCTCTGTATAAACTTTCTACTTGAGTATCAGTAAGCTTATTACCTTCAATACGATTAGAAGCCCCTGTAGATGTTATAATTACTGAACGTGTGAGTCGATCGATTGTTTGAGGTAAAAGCTTTTCGGTGATTTGCCAACTATTTTTTACTCCATCAATTTCAGAAATTGTAGTATATATTTCTTCAACAACAGAGGGGTTTAAATTTAGTCTTTAAGGAGGTAAAATAAGAAATATATTAACGGAGGCCCGAGCTGAAATTAATAAATATCTATGTTTTACTTTCCATAATATAGATTATAGAACTTTTGTAATATCTATATCTTAAATCTAATCTAGTCAAAGCTTAATTTTTGTAATATAATATTATTATGACCAATATGACCAAAAAGATTAATAATAATTATTCGGCTATTGCTAAAAGAGTTATCTTCGCAGAAGCTAGCGCTTTACAAAAATTATCCGACAATATACCGAATGATTTTGATAAAATTATAAATTATCTTTTACATTTTAAAGGTAGAGTAATTTTAACCGGTATGGGTAAAAGCGGTTATATTGCCAGGAAAATAGCAGCTAGCTTTGCCTCGACGGGTATGCCGGCTTTTTATCTTCATCCGGCAGAAGCAAGCCATGGCGACCTAGGTATGGTAACCTCTGATGATTTGGTTATTATGCTATCTAATTCCGGTGAGACTAAAGAATTAATTAATATAATTGAATATTGCCGAAACTTGTCCATAAAAATTGTGGCCATGACGATGAACGCTACTTCTAATTTAGCACAAAAAAGTGATTTTTTATTGATAGTTCCGAAATATGCGGAAGCTTCGTTAATCGGCGCCCCTACTATTTCTTCCTTAATAATGCTGTCACTCGGTGATGCTTTAATAACTGCAGTACATGAAGAGCGTGGCTTTACTAAAGATGATTTTCGGCTATATCATCCGGGCGGCAAGATTGGAGCAAATCTGACAAAAATCGGTGATTTGATGCGTACCGGTGATCAAATACCTTTAGTATATGAAGACACGCCTTTTACCGATACTATAATCATAATGAATGAAAAATGCTTGGGGTGTGCTTTAGTAGTTGATAAAGACTTACATTTACTGGGAATTATAACGGACGGTGATTTGCGTCGTCATATTAACGATAAGATAAATGCAAAATTTGCGATCGATATAATGACTAAAAATCCTACTTATATTTCGCCGTTTATCTTTGCCAAAGATGCATTGGATTTGATAAAAAACGAAAAGATCACTAATATACCGGTAGTTTTGAATAATATAGTTAAAGGTATTGTTCATATTCATGATTTACTAAGAAGCGGGGTTAGTTAAACTGGATCGTCATTTTTTTGATGTCCTTCCTGCGTAGGCGGGAATCCAGGCTTTTCTTTGTCATGCTGAACAAGTTTGCCGCATCTATTAAAAGATCCTGAAATAAATTCAGGATGACTATAATTTTTCTAGATTCCCGTTTTCACGGGAATGACATAGAACATGCTAACCGACCAGCCGGAAATAACACCATAACAACCCACATATAAATATCCGTATGTTATCTTATAAAATAAAAACTGCTTCATTAAAAATTTTCTCTTTTTTATGCATAATAGGAATTTTATATATCGGATATATATTAATAAAAAATACTTCTAATATGATTGAAAAACACGATCACAAGCTAAATACTCCCCTATCCTCTTCCGCCAAGGTCAATCATGCTACCGAGCATAATCTAGAATATAAAATTATATTAAAAGATTCTGTTTTTGAAGGGCTGAATAAAAATTTAAATTCATATACGGTTAAAGCCGAGCAAGCTATAAAAGATTCAGATGATAAATATAAATTAGATAAAATAAATGTATTGTATGAATTAAATGACAACCGCCTGCTTACTATTAATGCAAAAAACGGTTTTTTAAATAAGGAATCAAACATTTTAAACTTACAAAATGATGTAAAAGTTTTTTTAGAAGATATAGTATTTAATACTAATGACGCACAAATTGATTTAATTCAAAAAGATATAGTAAGTAACTCTTCCGTCACATTAACTTATAAAAATTCTAGTGTAATATCAAATAGTTTTAGTACTCAAAATGATAATAATCTTATAATTTTTAAAGGGAATGTTTTTACAACTATCAATCTATTAAATTTTTAATTGGAATTATGTTTATGTTCCGGTTTAGATTTAAATATAAGATATTATTTATTTTACTGTTTTTATTCGGAACGGAAATATTTGCAAAAGAGCAAGAAGTTAAAGCTCTTCCTTCTAATCTATATATACAATCCGATAGTTTAATTATCGATAGAATAAAGCAGAAAATAGAATATATAGGAAAAGTAATCGTATATTTTGAGGATGCAGTATTAAGAACAGAGATATTAGAAGTTATTTATAAAATAGAAGGAAATGAAAAAACCGTTGATCGTATTATTATTCCGACAAAATTAACGGTAAAGAGAGAAATGCATGATGAATTATTAATTGCCGATTCGGCAGAATATTTTTTAGACAATAAACAACTTATTTTACTCGGTAACGTAATATTACAGCATGACGGTAGTATTTTAAAAACCGATAAACTAATTTATTATATTGATTTAGACACTGCAATGAAAAAAAATTAATGGATAAATTAGAAATTAAAAATATATCAAAATCCTATAAAAAAAGGATGATACTGAGCGACATTTCTCTTGAGCTAAATAAAGGTGAAGTGGTTGGATTATTCGGTCCCAACGGAGCAGGAAAAACTACTTGTTTTAGTATTATTATCGGGTTAATGAAACCCGACAAAGGGAAATTATTATTAAATAATAAAAATATTACTAATTTACCGATATATTTAAGAGCAAGATTAGGTCTTGGTTATCTTCTTCAAGAACCTTCAATTTTTCGTGGGTTATCGGTCAAGGATAATATTAAGGCAATATTAGAAATATCCGAAAACGATAAAGAAATAATTGAACAAAAAACAAATGATTTATTAAAGAAATTTTCTATTTTACATTTAAAAGATTTACCTGCCGTAGGGTTATCGGGCGGGGAGAGGCGTAGGCTTGAAATTGCTAGAACTTTGGCTATCGAACCTAAATTTATTATGTTAGATGAGCCGCTTGCAGGGATTGATCCCCTTGCCGTTTCAGATATAAAAAACCTAATTACTTATTTACGTGAGTTTAATATCGGTATTTTAATTACCGATCATAATGTACGCGATACCTTAGATATTGTAGATCGAGCTTATGTTATTTTTGACGGCAAAGTACTATTAGAAGGTAATTCAAAAGAAGTAGCTACAAGCGCGGAAGTAAAAAAAGTATATCTAGGAAATACTTTTAGCTTATAATTTACTTAATAATCAAATAGTTATTGGAGATAATTATGAATGAGGGAAGTGAATCGGATAATTATTATGCTAAGGAACTATTTAATAAACTTGCTAAAAAAAATGAAATTGCAAAAAATAAAATAAATCTTAACGAAATCGAAAAAGCAATTTACTTTGCAAAAAAGTCTCACGGTGAGCAAAAAAGACATTCCGGAGAGCCTTATTATTCGCATCCTATGGAAGTTGCCTCAATGGTTTCGGATTATCTCTTTGATACGGATACTATTATCGCGGCTATTTTACATGACGTGATCGAAGATACCTCTTCTTCTCTTAAACAAATTGAATTACTTTTCAATAAAAGAGTAGCGGAAATAGTAGATATTGTAACTAAATTAACTACCGAACACCAATTATCTAAAGAAGAAATCTTTTATAAAATCAATAACTTCCCTGACCTAGAGCGTAAAGCCTGCACTATTAAAGTTATAGATCGTTTACATAATATGAGGACTATTACTAATATAAAATCAATTGAAAAGCAAAAAAGAATTGCCAAAGAAACTTTGGATGTTTATATATCAATGGCAAACTGTGCGAATTTATCTGCGGTAGCAAAGGAGCTTAAGGAAATTGCAACTAGGGTTTACGAGGCGTAGGATGTCAGCAGTCGCAGCGTTGTTGCATGGCTAATAATTTACCGTATTATGGTTATTATAAGTACGGTGTCATACCGTGGCTTGACACCCAAGCACTTTGCAAAAATTCTAGCCATGCAACAACGCCCCGTTTTCACGGAATGACATCGAAATAAAAAACAAGCAAATATACTTTTAGAAAATAAATGCCCATCAATAAAGAAATTTTTAGAGCTTATGATATAAGAGGCAATAGCTTTACAGATATAACTGAAACAACCGCTTATAAAATTGGATTTTGTTTTGCCGAAACTACTATAAGCAATAACAATAATAAAATTTGTATCGGTCGTGACGGCAGGCTTAGCTCCCCTGCCCTTTATGATTCATTAATTAAAGGATTAGTAGACGGAGGCGCATCCGTAATTACAATAGGCATCGTACCGACGCCGATGCTATATTTTGCCGATAAACGACTAATGCCGGCAGCAAGTATCATGGTTACCGGTTCTCATAACCCAAAAGATGATAACGGCTTTAAGATGCTAGCAATGGGCAAGCCGTTTTTCGGTTCTCAAATACAAGATTTATTAACGAGGATTTTGGATAGCCGCTTCAATGTCATTCCCGCATCCCTTTATGTCATTCCCGCGAAGGCGGGAATCCGGGAAACAATAAAGAATAAACCGGATTCCTGCGATCAACGGAATGACATAGAGTGCGGTAATAACATAGAGTACAACAATGACATACAATCTAAATATCTAGAGCGAATTTTAAATAATATATCTATTAACCCTAAACTAAAAGTTGCTTGGGATCCGGGAAATGGAGCAGCCGGAGATATTACGGAAGCTTTAAAGGCAAGGTTACCGAATAATAATATAGTTATAAATAGTAAGATTGACGGAAATTTTCCAAGCCATCACCCCGACCCGACAAGACCCTCCAACCTTAAGGAATTAATAGAAGTTGTGACTCAAGAAAATTGTGATATCGGTATAGCTTTTGACGGTGACGGTGATCGATTAGGCATTGTGAGTAGAACCGGCCAAATATTATTCGGTGATCAAATTGTTTGTTTATTTGCCGAAGATATTTTAAAGCAGCATCCTAACGCAACCATTATACTTGACGTAAAAGCAAGCCGGTCGATAATTGATCAAATTAAGTCATATGGCGGGCAGCCTTTAATATGGCGAACAGGTCATCCTTTTATAAAAAGTAAAATGCAGGAAACAAATGCTTTACTTGCCGGAGAAATGAGCGGTCATATATTTTTTGCCGATAAATATTACGGTTATGATGATGCGATTTATGCAGCTTTACGTTTTCTTGATTTATTATCTTGCTCAAACAAATCATTAGATGAGCTTATCCAAAATTTACCCAAATCATATAGTACGCCGGAAATGAAAATTTCTGTTTCCGACACGATGAAATTTAAAATAATTAGTGAGATAAAAGAACGGCTATTAAAAGAAGGAATAGAGTTTAACGATATTGACGGGATACGTGTCAATACCGAAACAGGCTGGTGGTTGCTGCGAAGCTCCAATACCGAACCTGCAATTATCGCACGAGCCGAGTCCACGACTGCTAAAGGATTAGAGGACTTAAAGTCGACTTTAGAGAAGTTGCTTACTAAGTATAGGCTGACTATAGAATAGTGTTCGATGTCATTCCCGCGCAGGCGGGAAGGTGTTGTTGTGTGGATCATAATTAATTTTAGTTATCCATTAAAAAACTTAAATTAAAGTGAAAAAAGAAGTAATTATTATATGCGGTCCGACGGCTAGCGGTAAATCTTATTTAGCCCACCATTTAGCTAAAACTTACAACGGCGAAATAGTAAATATCGACTCCATGCAGGTATATAAAGAAATTCCTATTATTACTGCATCGCCGCCGGAAAATTATAAAACTGAAATACCTTATCATTTATATAACTTTTTGCCTATCACCGAGGAATTTTCGGTAGTAAAATATTTGCAGTTAGCGGCAGAAAAAATAAAAGAAATAAGCTATAGAAATAAATTAGTAATATTAGTCGGCGGCACAGGTTTGTACGTTAACTCTTTGTTATTCGGTTATAATCAAATTCCGGAAATATCAAAAAATGTAAGAGAGCGGGTTAGAAGCTTACATGCTAAAATAGGTACAGCAGAATTTTTTAGTCAGCTGAAAAATATCGATCCTTTGGCGGCTGCTAAAATAAAGCCAAACGATACTCAACGTTTAGCTAGAGCTTATGAAGTATTTTTACAAACAGGCAAATCTATTTTTTTCTTTCAAACTCTTCCCAAGGAATCAGTTTTATCGGAATTTAATTTTAAGGTAATATTTCTTTCTCCTGAACGAACATTTTTATACAAAACATGCAATGAACGATTAGAAAAAATATTTAAGGAAGGGGCAATTACCGAAATAGCTTCAATGAAGGAAAATTTTGCAGGGTTTAACAGTTCTGCCTTAAAGGCTGTCGGAGTAAGCGAAATTTCGGCATATCTAAACGGCAATATAACTTTAGATGAAGCATTAATTTTAGCACAAAACAAAACTCGGCAATATGCAAAAAGACAAATTACCTGGTTTAAAAACCAAATAAAAGAAAAAACAACACTAGAATATTCTAACGAAAAGGAGTTTAATGAGCTTATTTCTGAAGGAATAGGCTTAAGTAAGCTAAAGAATGGTCACCCCGTGGCTTGACCCGCATTGTGTTGCATGGCTACCGGAATGGTCATTGCGAGCGACCAAAGGCGTTGTTGCATGGCTTGAATTTTCGGTGTCATTCCCGCGAAGGCACTGGGGGGGGCTACCGGAGTCGTCATGGCGAGGCGCCTCTTGGCGCCGTGGCCATCTAAGTATAAACATATTTTTATACTAAACTTGTTTAGTATTCTAATTAAATCCCGAATGTAATTCGGGATAGCCTGGATGGCCACAGCCACTTCGTGGCTTCGCCATGACGGATTTTTATTATTTTTTGAGCCATGCAACAACGCCTACGGCTCCTTAGCTCAGACGATTCCGGTATCCACGCCGGCAATAACTTCTTCGCAATGACGTTGTTTTTATTTTGACTAATATAAAAAGCTTCTCTATATTTTTGTTCAAAGAATCTAAATTTATTAAATGGTGACCATGAAAAAGAATTTAAAATTATTTTTTTCAATGATTCTTATTACTTATAATATAAGTGCAAGTAGTAATATTTTAGCAGATGACGGCTATCCGCAAAGCGAGAGAGACAAAAAATGGGAAGAAATAGGGTCTGCGGCAGGCGGTGAAGGAATAATTTTTAGACCCGGTAAAGTTAAAAACGAATCAACCAAAGCAAGCGGATGTTTGGTTAACAAATATCTTTGGCAAGCTTCAATAGAAACTTTAAGCTTTGCGCCTTTAGCCTCAGTTGATTCAAACGGCGGGGTTATAATTACCGAATGGTATAGTCCTCGCGGTAAACAAAATTTTCGTTTTAAAATAAATATTTTTATTAAAGACGATGTAATCCACCCTGATGCATTAGAGGTAAAAATATTTGAAGAAATACTTAAAAATAATAATTGGCAGCAAAGTGATAGTAAATCCGACCTTGCTCTTATTCTTGAGGATAAAATTTTAAGAAAAGCACGTGCTCTTTACATTAATGCCGATAGAAAATAATAAAATTATGAAAGATATCGAAGAGAAATGGCAAAAAATTTGGCATGATGAAAAGGCTTTTGAAGTCTCAAATAATAGCAATAAACCCAAATATTACGTGCTGGAGATGCTACCCTACCCTTCGGGGAAAATCCATGTCGGACATGTACGCAATTACTCTATCGGTGATGTAATAGCAAGATTCATGACGGCAAAAGGCTTTAACGTACTTCATCCGATGGGCTGGGATGCTTTTGGGCTTCCTGCCGAAAACGCCGCTATCAAAAATAACTCGCATCCGAAAGAATGGACTTACGAAAATATCGCAACTATGCGTAAGCAATTGAAGTTTATGGGTTTTTCCTATGATTGGTCTAGGGAGATAACTAGTTGCGATCCCGATTATTATAAACATGAACAAAAATTCTTTTTAGAATTATATGAAAAGGGTTTAGCTTACAGAAAAGAATCGCTTGTTAATTGGGATCCCGTTGATAATACAGTGCTTGCTAATGAGCAGGTAGTAGACGGACGCGGTTGGCGCTCCGGCGCGTTAGTTGAAAAACGTTATCTTAATCAGTGGTTTTTAAAAACCACTGATTATGCAGAAGAATTATTAAACGAGCTACAAAATTTGACAGACTGGCCTGATTCCGTTCGTTTTATGCAAGAAAAATGGATAGGTAAATCAATCGGCGCTAATTTTCATTTTCAAATTAAGGATTATCAAGGTACTAGCATTGAAGTATTTTCAACTAGACCGGAAACTATTTACGGCGCAGCTTTTGTCGGAATTGCTTTTAACCATCCGATAATTGAACAGTTAGTAGAAAAAACACCGAAAATAACTGATTTTATTACTAAATGTTCAAATGTCGTTAGTAACCTTGAGCTTGATAAGGCCGAGAAAGAAGGAATATTTACCGGTCTTTATGCGATTCACCCGTTTGATGCTAATATCGTTATGCCGGTTATTATTACCAATTTCGTTCTAATGGATTACGGCACGGGTGCAATTTTCGGCTGCCCTGCTCACGACGCACGCGATCATGAGCTGGCAATTAATATGAGCCTTCCTATCAAACGGGTAATAAATAATGATGATATTCTAATCAACTCTGATTTCCTAAACGGCTTAACTGCTTCGGATGCAAAACAAAAAGTTATCGAGGAGTTTGAAAAGCTTTCCATAGGTAAGTCCGTTACTAATTATCGCCTAAAAGATTGGGGGATATCTCGGCAAAGATTTTGGGGCTGCCCTATTCCGATGATTCACTGCGGGGCTTGTGGGGTAGTTCCTGTACCTTACAATAATTTACCCGTTACATTGCCTGATGACGTAACATTTGACGGACATGGTAATCCGCTTGATAACCATCCTAGTTGGAAACATGTTAATTGTCCGAAATGTCAGCAACCGGCAATTCGTGAGACGGATACGTTTGATACGTTTTTTGAATCTTCTTGGTATTTTACCAGATATTGCCGACCTAATGCTGAAAAGATGACCGATAAAGCCGCTTGCGATTACTGGCTACCGGTAGATCAATATATCGGCGGTATTGAGCATGCCGTTATGCATTTACTATATGCAAGATTTTTTACCAAAGTAATGAATGAACAAAATTATTTAACTATTCGAGAACCTTTTACCGGCTTATTTACTCAAGGGATGGTCTTACATGCGACTTATCAAGATGCTAATAATAATTGGTTATATCCTGATGAAGTTATAAAACAAGGAGATAATTTTGTTCATAAAGACACCGGTGAGAAAGTAAAGCAAGGGCGCATCGAGAAGATGAGTAAATCTAAAAAGAATCTTATTGATCTTGAGACCATGCTAGCTAATTACGGAGCCGATGCAATCAGGCTATTCGTGTTATCCGATAGCCCGCCGGAAAAGGATTTAGAATGGTTGACAAGCGGCATTGAAGGCTGCACACGCTTTATTATTAAATTTGAAAGTATGGGAATATTAGCGTCAGTAATAAAAATTGCCCCTAGTACTACGTATAATAAGGAACTCAATAGGTTAATTCACTCTACAATAAAACATGTCGGCGAGGATATAAAATATTTTCGCTTAAATAAAGCTATTGCTAGAATGCGTGAACTATTTAACGGCTTGGAGGAAGAACTAAAAAAAGAAGAATTTGCAGATACAAGAACTTTTGAAAGAGGTTTTACTATTTTAACTCAGCTATTAAATCCGTTTATTCCGCATACTACTGAAGAAACTTGGCGAACGCTAGGCAATCAAACTCCTCTATATAAGGGAACATTTCCGGATTTTGATGAGTCTTTGCTTACGCCGGCGGCTTATATTATGGCAATTCAAGTTAACGGTAAGCTTCGAGATACCTATGAATTTACTATTTTTGCTGATGAGGAAGAAATAAAAAAAACTGTTACCTCTTTACCGAAAATCCAAAAATTTTTAGAAGGAAAAGAACCGAAGAAAATTATTTACGTACCGAAGAAGATCGTGAATATTATTTGTTAGAAATGGATACTCAAGTCAAAAATCTAAATCTGCATAGCAAATAGGGGGAGAGAAGCCGGGGATCCTATCTTGTAATAGCAATCTGAAAGACGGGCGTGACTTTATTAACGAATACCAGTGTTTAATATGAGGCCATTTTTCCCAATAAATTTCGCCAAAATAATCAAGAACCGATAAATGACAAGCACCGGCAATATCGGCGGCACTAAGAGAATCCGAAGCGATAAAGCTTCTTTGCTCAAATAGATTTGTCATATATTCTAAATGACGGTTTAAATTATTTTTAGCAGCACGCAAAAATTCCGTTCTTGGGCTACCCATATTTGAAATTGATCTTATTACTTTTTCATCGATAATAATTTTTGTTACTTCACGATAGAATTTATCGTTAAACCAAGAAAATAATCGACGAGTTTCACAACGTATATTTACGTCTTCATCTAAAAAATTAAAATTTGGATATTTTTCATGGATATACTCAATAAAAGGATAAATTCCGATTATAAATAATTCATAAGATTCTTCTAAAACCGGTAAAGTGCCGGCAGGATTTATTTTTAAAAATTCTTTATTGAATTGCCAATAATCTTCTTTAATCATTGTAAACTGAATATCCAGTTCTCTTAAAAATACTCTTGCTTGTCTTGATAAAGGGCAGATAGGATAATGGTATAATTTTTTCATTATTTTATGACTATTCAGTCTTAGTCGGCATCTTACTTTTCATTTCATAGGAGTATATAGCAAAAAGTGCGGTGTCATACCGTGGCTTGCCCCACTAGTGTACGAACGTTTAAATAAAGAGGTAAAAATTCTGTCATTCCGTGGCTACGACCACGGAATCCAGCTTATAATATCATAAAAAGATTCTAAAATAAGTCTAATATGGCTTTATTTTCCTGGATGCCGTGATCAAGTCACGGCATGACACAGCCTTTTTTCAACGTTCGTACAGTAGTGGGTCAAGCCACGGTATGACACTGTACATATGGTCTATAAGCCGGATTCTGTAAGGACTATAGAGCGGTTAAGCTATTTCATCCATTGCAGTTATTTATCTGGGATAAATGTTACCATTTACCTCAAGCAATCCACCCGCGTTACAACCGGTTAGAGATGCCCGGGAACATGAAGTTCTGTAACGCCTATTTGATTTTGCTCCTGGCGGGGTTTTCCATGCGTAGTTTGTTACCAATCTACCGGTGCGCTCTTACCGCACCTTTTCACCCTTACCGAAAAAATCGGCGGTTTATTTTCTGTGGCACTATCCCTTAGGTGTTCTACCTCGCTGGGCGTTACCCAGCACCATATCTCTATAGAGTCCGGACTTTCCTCGTGAAATTCGGAAGAATTTAAACACGCAACTGCACGACCGTGTTAATTATGCTAAATTTTCCCCTTTTAGTCAATGATATTTAAAAAAAAATTTTATTCAGTAAATTCATATATTCTTAATTTATTATTGCGGCTATTTCCCTCATACTATATTATAAAATAGTTATAATTATTTTTGCTATATGAATAAATTAATTTACTATTTCGGGACTAGCGGCAGCGACGGTAATGCCGGCATGAAAAATATACTCGGTAATAAAGGCGCAGGGCTTGCCGAGATGTCTAATTTAAATCTTCCTATTCCCGATGGCTTTACTATTACTACCGAACTTTGTAATTATTTTTATAACCATAATCATAGTTTTCCTAAAAATTTCAGCAGTGAATTAAAAAAGGCTATTAAAAAGCTTGAGATAACTACCGGTAAAATTTTCGGCGATAGTAAGAATCCCTTATTATTATCGGTACGCTCAGGCTCAACAATTTCTATGCCCGGTATGATGGATACCATTCTCAACCTTGGTATGAACGATGAAGTTTGCACCGCACTTGCTATTTCTAGCAATGATAAACGTTTTGCCCTTGATAGTTATAAACGGTTTTTGGAAATGTACGGCTCGACCGTGTTATTTATACAAGCTGATTTATTTGATCAAATATACGAAGCGCATAAGATTCAAGCCAATATTTATAGAGATAACGATGTTACGATAGAAATTTTAGAAAAAATAATCGAAGATTTTAAAAAGATAATTATAAAATATACCGGTCAATTAATTAGCGATCCTTACAGCCAGCTAGAAGCAGCAATTAAAGCGGTCTTGCAATCATGGATGAGCAATAGAGCGGTAATATATAGAAGAATTCATAATATCAGCGAAACATTCGGTACCGCTATCAATATCCAATCTATGGTTTTCGGTAATTTAGGTGATAATTCGGCAACGGGCGTAGCGTTTACTCGCTCCCCTTCTACCGGTGAAAAAGGAATCTTCGGAGAATTTTTAATAAATGCGCAAGGCGAAGATATCGTATCCGGTACACGTACCCCCTTCCCTATCGTTTCAAAGGGTATAGGTTCAACTCCTTCGATGCAGATAGTAAAGCCGGAAATATTTGCCGAATTAGAAGAAATTTGTAAAAAACTAGAATTACATTATCTTGATATGCAAGATATAGAATTTACTATAGAAAATAATAAGTTGTATATTTTACAAACTCGCAGTGCCAAAAGAACTGCGCTTGCAAGTATTAAAATTGCCGTGCAGATGGTTCAAGAAAAATTAATTTCTAAAGATCAAGCTATAATGCGCATCGATCCTGAATCACTAAACCAGCTGCTGCATACAAGAATTGATTATAGTCAAAATCTTACTGCTATAACCGAGGGCTTACCGGCTTCCCCCGGAGCTGCAACGGGTATTGTGGTTTTTTCTCCTTATGACGCCGAAAAAATGTCTCATCACCATAAAGTAATTTTAGTTCGGCATGATACTAGCCCCGAAGATATCAACGGCATGCATGTCTCAAGCGGAATTTTAACCGTTAGAGGCGGCATGACCTCACACGCGGCGGTGGTTGCAAGAGGTATGGGGAAACCCTGTGTTTGCGGTACGAATAATTTAATAATAGACGAGAAAAATCAATTATTAAAAGCAGGCGGTATAACTATTAAACAAGGTGAAATGATAACAATAGACGGTGGAACCGGCAAAGTTTTTTTAGGGGCAGTGCCGTTAATTCAGCCGGTTTTTACCGAAGAATCGGAATTAATTTTAACTTGGGCTGATGAGATAAGTCATTTAAAAGTTCGAGCTAATGCCGAAACCGTCCTGGATGCGGCAGTATCTCTAAAATTCGGCGCTAGAGGAATAGGGTTATGCCGCACCGAACATATGTTTTTTGATAAAAATAAGATTCCATTAGTTAGGGAAATGATTATTGCCCCTGACATAGAAAGAAGAAAACACGCAATAGATAAGCTATTACCTTTGCAGATTGAGGATTTTAAGGCATTATTTCGTATTATGCAAGGTAAACCGATAAATATTAGGTTACTCGATCCGCCTTTACATGAATTTTTACCGACAACCGAATTTGACAAACAAAATTTAGCGGATAATTTAAATTTACCGTTATCTTTAATTCATCAACGTTTGCATGCGATGCATGAAACAAACCCTATGCTTGGGCATCGTGGCTGCCGTTTAGGTATCTCATCGCCGGAGATTTATCAGATGCAAATAGAAGCAATTTTTACGGCTATGTATGAATTACACCGCGCAGAAAATATAGATTGCATTTTAGAATTAATGATTCCCTTAATTAGCAATGTTAATGAGATAAAAAAATTAAAATCTTATATCTACGAAATAGTGAATGACCTACAAAATCGCTATAAATATAAATTTTCTTTCATAATCGGTACCATGATTGAACTACCGAGAGCCGCTTTAAATAGCAGAGAAATAGCCAAGGAAGTCGATTATTTTAGTTTTGGTACTAACGATTTAACTCAAACTACTTATGGTATTTCACGCGATGACGTAGCTTCATTTTTTCCGTATTATCTAGAAGAAAAGATTTTTGATTTTGATCCTTTCACTATTTTAGACGAAGAAGGAGTCGGAGAACTAATCGGGATTTCTATAAAACGTGGAAAAGCTAGTAAAGCTAGTTTAAAACTCGGTGCTTGCGGAGAGCATGCAGGCAACCCGGCGTCCATAGATTTTTTTCATCGAATGAAATTAGATTATATTTCCTGCTCCCCTTACCGTATCCCCATCGCACGAATAGCTGCTGCACAAGCAAAAATTAAACATAATTAATTTCAATTAAGGTAAAAGTTAATCTAGATTAACTTTTACCTTGTTTCTTTTAAAAATAGTATTATATTATCATCCAATTTTTCTAATGAGATTGGCGTTGTCGCATGGCTCTAAAAAAGTGTCGTATGTCATTCTAGCTAAAAGCGGGAATTTAGGCTTTTTTTTGTCATGCTGAACTTGTTTCAGTATCTATTGAAAAAGATCCTGAAATAAATTTAGGATGACTATTAATTTTCTGGATTCCCGCCTGCGCGGGAATGACATCGAAAATTCGAGTCATGCAACAACGCCAATGAGATTTATAAATTAGAAAAATATATTTAGATAAGTTAAAAAGGAAAAATAACTATGGTCATTACAAATAAAGAAAAATACATAAATAAACCTATATCCCCTAGCTTAAAAGAAGAAAATACTTCTCCCTATCCTTCTGCTCCCTCTTACAACCCTCTTTATTCACCTCATCCTAACACTTATACGGTACTTTCTGATATTTTAGCGATATTATCCGATAGTTTCGATCAGTACCATATATTACCTCCTATATTAGAACGGTGCTTAGGAGATACAACATTTGATTGGAAGCAAAAAAACCTAGAAGGATCATCTATTATTAAACAATTAGTAAAAACTGATTGTTCTGTATCATTACTAAAAAAAGTTTTAGACAAAATTGATAATAAAAGTGATTTATATGAAGCACTAATAAATACAGATAATTCTACCGCAATTAAGTTGTTAGCTTCAAAAATATTAAATTCTAATGAAATAAGTCCTTATGAACATTATGCCTACGAACAACTAAAACATGACAAATTAGATTCTAGTATTTATAAAGATATGCTAGCTCTTACTCCTGAAAAATATCTTGATTATGTTTTAAATTTAAAAAGTAACTCTCATTTAAAAGCTAAAGACATATATCAACTACAAAAAGATATATTAAAAATATGTTCCAAAGATAACGCGATTAATAAAACTATTCTTGATAAATTAGTAAAAAATGGGGATTCAAAATTACTAGAAAAGTTTTTAGAGATTCAAAAAGATATAGGAAAAACATCTTTAGAAGATAGCGTTAAGAATACAGATAATTATCATTTAGTTAAACCGTTAATCTCAAAAATATTCAAGGAGCATCACTCTGAAATAACCCCTTTAGAGGAGAAGGCACTTACCGCTTATTATAACTTCACAAAGGCAAAAGATCAGAATAATATAAACATGATGGTTCACTCTACACGTAAAATGACTGATAATCTTAGCAAGTTTTATATGAGTAGTAAAAAACATAATGAAGCTCAGTTAATAAATCCATTTATTAATAAAATGAAAGAGGAGTTAAAATCATCAATTGCAGGAGATGATATACCGTTAAGTAAAAAATCTTCAAAGAACTTAATAAAAATATTAGATGTTAATAATGATTCGGTAGTGATTAATAAGTTGATAAGTAAAAATCAGCATAGCGAAAAACACCTTATCAAGAAACTTTCTTCAGATTCTGAGAGTTATGAAGATGCACTTAATAAATTTATTTATATCAAGGAGACAGATAAGATAGACTCAAGTAATAATGACGCTAACTATTATTCTTATTGTCAAAATATATTTGAAAATACCTGGGATAGTATACAAACTATAGGAGAAAACGTAGCATGGTATAGCAAATTCTTATCTTTTTAGAGTTGACTTTTAACCCCAACTATGGATAAGAATTATCTATAATTCGCGTTACTTTAACCTTAGCATCAGGGGGGCGGATATAAAGAGGTTCTATAGAATCGTTTATATCTTGCCCCGTATTGAGCTTGGCAGCTACATATTTACAAATAATTGATGCCTTGACTCCGGCAAAACGCGGTAGGATTATTAAATTCGGTAAATGCTTAATTTTAGAATAAATAAATTCTGCACCGCTACCGGCGCAAACTATATTACCTTTTTCTTGTGCTAACAGATTAATAGCAAAATCATAATCTATTAGCACCGGCTTACTTGCCTCACCGATTTTGTTAAAAACTTGGCTATATAATTGCCCCCGATAAGCATTTAAGAATATGTATATCTTATCATAATCTTTAACCTGCTCTATTGCCCTAAAATAAGCAAATTCAAAATTACTTACCGCCACCCTATTGATTTTTGTACCGAATAAAATACCTTTAGCCACTGCCAAACCGATTCTAATACCCGTGAAGCTTCCCGGTCCGTTAGTTACGGCTAAATAATCAATATCATCATAGGTGCATTTACCGCTTTTAAGAACGTCTTCTATCATCGGTAAGATAGTTTCTGCTTGTCTAGAAGGCGAAAGCTCTTCTTGATAAGCTAAGATAGTTTCATTGTCCGAAAGTGCCACGGAAGCGCTATTATTTGCCGTATCAAATGCTAAAATTTTCATTATTTTATATTTAAATTGTGTAGTATAACATAATCAACTCAGCCCCATTTGCATACAAGGGGTCTAGCGGAAGAACACCCATTTTTGCGGCTTTATTTTTTTATCCCTGTTTCCATAAGGTTTTGCGTAATTTTTCTTCCAACGTATCAATCATTTTTTCTAAGTCTATTTTACCGATATTCTTTTTAAAATTATAATGGCCGGTAAAGATAATATAACCCCATGCTATTGGTGAAATTCTAACGAATTGATCAATTACAGCCTGTGAAGCATTTTCTTCAATTATTTTTTGATATAATATATCTAACATAGTGCTGCTGTAAGCAATAATGCAATTGGCTACAAACTTTGCTGCCTGAGCACTTACACGGTTATCAATAATTTTTTTACCTTTAAAAACACCGTTATAAACTTTACGAATTATACCTTGTAGCTGATGATAATTTTCGGTACGGTTGCGTGCAGTTTTTATAGCTTTTCTAAGTTTTATGTCGTTTATCATATTAAGCACATGTATACTTTTGAATATTTTATTGTATTCAAATAGAGCAGAGTTTAATTGGGAGTACCGATCATGCGATGACAGCTTACGAATAATAGTAGTTTGTGTATTTTCCTGCAGGACAAGAGATAGAAGCACCCTAAGAATCCACTTTTCCTTAGATTTAATCAGTGCAACATCAATTTGACCTTTAGGCTTTACTGCTCCTTTACATGTAGAGTGGTACATGTGAGAGTAAAGTTTTTTTGCCTCATCTTTAATATTTTTAATGCTTGGCAAATATCCAATATCTACTGAATCAAGTACTACAAAGTTAACTGGATTAATGGAATGATTATCACCAGTAACATAATTAATTGCAATATTAGATTTATTTCCACAAACAATATCGTATAACCCATGCCCCTCATACTCATTCAGTCCTATACATCTAGCGTTAACTACAACGTGATTGGCTACCAAGGAGTAAATAGATATTCCCTTTCCTTTACCAAAGTACTTTTTAGAATATCTAGATTGAATAGTATTATTGCTTGTTGAGTGTTTCTTGCCATCAGCATCTGCAAGCAATTCTCTATCAAGAAGATTCCATTCCTTAAATATTGATAACCCATTAATATAGTTACTAGTAATATCATTAGCTTCTGACAGGCTTTCCACTCGAATAAAGTCTTGTCTTGTAGAACGTAGAATATTAAGATTAATATCGCATATCTCAGCCATTTGAGGGATATTAAACCCGAAGGCTTCTGACAATAGACAGGCACTTACTGCCGATACTACTGGTTTCTTACGTTTAATATATCTATGTTTGATATGAGTAAATCCATTCCATAAATGCATACGGTCACCAATAAATTTAAGTAAATCAGTGATCTCAATCTTTGGTAAGTTACTAAAAAATGAATCATCTAATTTTTCTTTAGCTTCATAAAGTAATTTCCAAGATATAGTACCTTCTTCATCCTTAGTTATTTCTAAACCTTCATTAGTACCATTATCAATATTTGCATTAGTTTCATTCCATGCTAAATCTAGGTTTTGTAATGTTTTATCAAGGTGCTTATTGCAATAAATAGGTATCTTATGATACCCAAATTTGGTAGCTATTTCTTCAACATTATCAACTAAATTCTCAGGTACGAGATCATAATCTAGATCACTATAGGACAAACTATCATTACAAACTAACCTTCCCTTAGTAATATAACAGTTCATTTTCCAATAGACATAAAATTCGAAGCGGTAAGGATCAAGGTACTCTGAATCATAATCACTCTTAAGGTAAGGAAGTATCCATTTAGCAATTACTAGCCCAATATTATCTGAAGTTTTTACTTTTAGAGCGGCTGGATATCTCCCCTTTGAATAATGAGTTTTCAGGAACTCAATAAGTTTTATCAAATAGCTATTCTGGTTCGCTAATTCAAACCCAACTGCTAGCATTATCGGACGTAAATAACGAGAAAATGACGCAGAAGATTTTGTATAAAATTCCCATTTAGCCAAGGTTTTATCAAAGGTTTTGCCCTCAATAAAAGCTGCAAGTAATTCAAATTGAGCTTTTGGCAAAATAGTATATGCCTCTTGGATCAATTCATCGTAACTGCACCCTGTATCATTTTTTTCTTTAGATGGAAACCATTTAAGAAATTTTGCTAGCTTTGGAAACTCCAATACAATTTCAGCACTATGGTGTATAGAAGCAACGTTAGCATGATTTTTTGCTGCTTCTATAATAGAAGCCATGTGGTGTTGAAATGTAATAATTAGGTTATCCATAAATTGCCGGTAACGGTTATAAAGAAAACATACTAAGTATAGCCATTGTTGTGTTTCTCCCATTTTTCTGAGTCTCGAAGCATAATAATTTTCTGCTAGCTCCCCATAATACTTGATACCATTTTTAGAAATACCTAATTGAGGAATAAAAGATTTACAAAATTGGTACAGTTCCTCAATCTTTTGTACTTTCTTAATTTCCAGTTTTACGGCGGTATACTGAAAATTCTTTTGATCGCATCGCATACTATTGAGCTGTCTAATACTTCCATCATTATTTACAACTTCTGTAAGTTGCTGTTTAATATTATCCGGAATAAAAGATATAATATTGTTTAATCGAGCTTCTTCAGTGCTGAATGCTTTAGAAAATATGTCTTGTAATGTTCGATATTTTGGTATAACAATACGTTCATTTTCAAAATATTTAAATAGCTCTCTTAAGCTGCTTTGGGCTTTGGGGTAATACCGTATTAATTCCAATAAATGGGTCATAATCACAACTGTAAGACTAGGTGTCCAATCAGTATAACGATGTAATTTTAAAATAGTATTTTGCTGAGCTTTAATTTTTTCTCGGTAAGGTTTATCAGTCAAAGTATTTTGAGATTGAGTAAAATATCTATTAATCAAATAGGTTACATCATCTAAAATCTCTTCAAAATTAAAATTATAGAATTGTTGAGTTGCTCTGAAGTAACCTAATTGCAATATAAAATATATTTTTAGCTTCAAAGTTCGATATTCAAGCAATAGTGTATGATCACTATTGGATAAAGCAAAAAAAGTCTCTCTATCCTTTTCGGTAAAGACTGGAAGGCTATATAATTCCTCAATTTCAGCATTTGAGAGTAAAATAATTCTAGTTTTTTTATTCATGGTTCATTTAAACGAGGATTATTATTAACCGGTTTTATATAATGAAAAAGATACAAAAATCAGAGCAAAAGAGTTAATTATTGCTGTCCACTTTATCAAGGTTCAAGTAAGCTATAAACAATAACATATATGTACTAAATTACTATGAAATATGGATATGCACGTGTCTCAACAAAAGATCAGGTTTTAGACTTGCAAATTGACGCACTAAAAAAAGCCGGTTGTGATAAAGTATTTCTAGAAGTAGCCAAGGGGATCAAAGCAGATCGCCCTGAGTGGATAAAACTTCTAAGTGCAATTAAATCAGGTGATACATTAGTAGTATGGAAATTAGACCGTATTGGAAGATCTCTTCAGCATTTAATTAAAACAGTTAATGAACTAATATCTAATAATATTGATATAATTAGCTTAAAAGATCCAATCAATATAATAACAGCTCAAGGTCGGTTAATGTTTAATATTTTTGCTTCACTTGCTGAATTTGAAAAAGATTTAATTCGTGAACGTACCATGGCAGGTCTTAAGTCTGCAAGAGATAGAGGGCGAATGGGAGGACGACCGAAGGGATTATCAGAAAAAGCTAAACGAAATGCAGGTATTGCTGAAGCATTATATAAACAGAATGAACTTACGTCCGATCAAATTGCTTCTCAACTAAATATTTCCAAAACAACATTATATAAATATTTACGAATAAGAAATGTAAGCATAGGTAGTTTTAATAGTGATTAAGGTAAAGAGTGACATTAATTAATCTTTTGAAATACGGGGATATTGTAGAGATAAAAAAATAAAACCGCAAAAATGGGTGTTCTTCCACTAGACCCGTAATAGGCGCGAGGAGCGAAGCCTATAAATTAATAGGCGAGCCGACGAGCAACGATGTAGGCGAGTGGGGATCAGTTGATTATGTAATCAATAAAAGCCTGCCGTGCATAAGGCTGCTGATTATTATAAAAGAAATATCTATTAAAAAAATAAGTGGTTAAAGTTAGGGCTTGTTTTTTTTCGGCTAAAGTAATTTCATGATTGCTTAAAGTTAGAAATCTTGGTAAAATCAATAGCTTATCGTGATAAGGTAATCCTATTTCCTCACATAACGCTCGCCCTGATTTGGGAGAAACGTAACTTAAATTGCTTGTTACCTTGGTAACTGCGCACTTATCAAGCACTAGTTCATAACCCGCTTCGGCTAGCATCGCAAGCTCAAAATTAATATAATTCCGGAAACAAAAATTTTCTGTTAATTTCCCCAAATATTCTACCAGAAAAGTAAAAAAATTAGGATGGCTTTCTCGCTCATGAAAGGCAAATTTAATTAAAGAGATAACAGAATTGAAAGCATAAAGCTTAGCTTTATTACTTAATAATAAACCGCTATAAGCTTTAATAAGCTCGCCCCTTGCTAGCCCTATATGCTCATGTAACCTTGCCTGCCAAAAAAAGTCTATAATATTTCCTTCTTGATATATCGCTTTAGTTTTTTTAGACGATTCTTTAGTGAATCCTGAATATAACCCATGATTTTCAGTAAAAACCGTAAGAATAAAAGAATTTTCTTTTAAAGGTTTTTTAGCAATTATTATTCCTATGTCTTTGAAGTTCATATATTTTTATTGCTTCAGCTGAATTACCGGTATATGTTATATCTTTATAGTTAAGCTTAATTGCCGTAAATAATGCCGGATGATTATCTTCTACATTTACAATGATTTTTACAATTTTCTCTAAAAATTCTTTAGTTAATTGCTTAAACATATAATCAACAACTAACATCCCATAATATTTCGTGCTACCGGCCTTATTTGTTAATATAATTGGAGCATCACAAGACAATAAAAAATTCCTAGCATCCTCTAGATTTTCTATTTCATAAACTACCGGCTGTTGTGTATTCATAATAAGCCCTTATGTCATTCTCGTACAGCATTGGCATTGTTGCATGGCTACCGGAATCGTCATTGCGAGGAGGGACAAAGTCCCGACGTGGCAATCTAGGAAAAAAATAGCCAGGAATGCTATGGGAATTATTATTTTCTGGATTCCCGCTTTTAGCTAGAATGACATACTGCTGCCCTTTATGTCATTCCTGCGAAGGCAGGAATCCAGAAAAATAATGGTCATGCTGAACTTGTTTCAGCATCTATTGAAAAATATCCTGAAATAAATTCAGGATGACTATTAATTTTCTAGATTCCCGCCTGCGTGGGAATGATATAGAACATGCTTTAACCTATCCACGCAACAACAATTCTTGAAAGACGAGCAGTATATATTATTTTATTATCTCTTTTAACTCTCTTAAATGAGTAACAGAAGAAATAAAATCATATTGTAAATTTTCTAACTTAGAGCAAATAATTTTATTAAATCCAAGCTTGACGGCTTCTTTTATTCTAGCATTGGCTTGGGATGTTTTTCTTATTTCTCCGGATAAACCTATTTCCCCGAAAAATACGCTTTGTTCAGGTACCGCTATATTCGTTGCGGCTGAAATTAATGCGGCAGCTACCGCTAAATCCGAAGCCGGCTCAGTAATTTTAAGACCTCCCGCAACGCTTAAATACACTTCATGAGCAGATAAATTAAGCCCTATTCTACTACTAAGCACCGCTAAAATCATCGATAACCGGTTTAAATCCCATCCAACGGCGGAACGCCTAGGAGTAACCATATTTGAAGGCACGATTAACGCTTGAACTTCCGTAAGTAGCGGTCTTGATCCTTCAAGACCCGCAAAAATTGCAATGCCGGTTACGTTTTTATCGCGTTTCATTAAAAATAATTCAGACGGGTTAGATACTTCCGTCAAGCCCGTGCTACTCATCTCAAAAACACCGATCTCCCCTACTCCGCCGAAACGATTTTTATAGGAGCGTAAAATACGAAAATGGTTATTATGATCTCCTTCAAAATATAATACCGTATCTACCAAATGCTCTAATATTTTAGGACCCGCAAGTTGCCCGTCTTTCGTTACGTGACAACTAAGCAGCAGAATAATATTATTTTGCTTAGCATAATTTACTAGTTCGTAAGCGCAAGCACGAATTTGAGAAACAGTACCGGGCGGGGAAGATAATTCTTTTGTTGAAATGGTTTGGATAGAATCGATAACTACTAAATCAATATTTTCTTTATTTGCCTCAATGGTTGAAATAATATCTTCTAAATTAGTAGCAGCTAAAATATTTGTTTCTTTATTTACTAGCTCTAGCCTTAAAGCCCGGAGTTTTATTTGATCAAGCGATTCCTCACCTGTGATATATAAGCAATTGATATTTATAGGAAATGAGCTGGCGACCAACTGCAATAACAAAGTTGATTTACCGATTCCGGGATCACCGCCGATTAAAATAGCGGAACCGGTAACAAGCCCGCCGCCGAGAACTCTATTTAATTCGTGGATAGGTGTCGGGATACGTAATTGCTCGATCGCAACGCTTGAGAGTTTTTCTATATTTTGTTTACTACCGGCTTTTACAAGCGCTTTATTTGAGCTTACTATTTCTTCGAGAATTGTTCCCCATACTCCGCAATCAAAACACTGACCTGACCATTTAAGGCTAACATTACCGCAATTTGAGCAGGTATAGTGTTTTTTTTCTTTGCTCATACTTTATATATGTATTCTTATGTTAGTGTCATTACTGCGAGGCGTTGTTAGGTGGATAGGTTAAGCGTGTTCAATGTCATTCCCGTGAAAACGGGAATCCAGGCTTTCTTTTGTCATGCTGAACTTGATTCAGCATCTAATTAAGGATATCCTGAAATAAATTCAGCATGACTCTATAATTTTTCCGGATTCCCGTTTTCACGGGAATGACATCATCTTTTAGACATTTCTCATTTCACGCAACCGTAACATAAGTATACCTTAAAACAAGTAACTTACTCTTACCATATACCTTATCTTTAATTATTTCTACATCTTTATCTAATAGGTAATTATCGGTTTTAGACATTTCAATAACTATAATAGAGCCGTTTTTTAACCAGTTATTTTTTATGAGTTCCTTCATTACTTTAGGCACTATATTATTGTAATATGGAGGATCAATAAAAACGAGGTCAAAAACTTTATTAGCTTTGGGTAGAATTAAAGCATTTATATTAACAAAATAAGCTTTATCCGACTCTCCTAACGTTTTAGCAAATTCTTTCGCCGCTTTCAGACATTCAAGATTTGCATCGATCAAGGTAATAGTTCCGACGCCTCTCGATAAAGCTTCAAAAGCGAGGCTACCGCTACCGGAAAATAGGTCTAAAACATTAATGTTATTTTCAAATAATTTATAGTCAATAAATTCTCCGGAGCTTAAGATACTAAATAATGCTTCACGAAACTTGCCGGTAGAGGGTCTGTATTTCGCTTTTTCTAAAGTAGGTATTACTAGATTTTTATACTTACCGGCTATAATTTTTAACACTTATTTTGCCTTGACTTTTCCGGGATTTTTACTGTTACTAATAACTTTTTGCGTATGTTCTCCAACAACTGCTCTTTTATCTATTTTAATATCTTCTTTCTTATTCTTCACCTTAGGAGGCAAAACATTATGTTGCCGTAATATTGCTGCTTGTTTAGAGTTATCAATATTATTCTCAACCTTGTTTAGATTATTTGCTTTTGCTTTTTCATTTTCTTTAGCATAATTCTGTCGTGCTTGCTGTGCTTCTTTTACTTTTTCATCAATATCTTCAGGCGGCGGCGAGATATATTTATCTATAGTTGCACTTAAATTTTTAGAAGCTTCTTTTAATTTAAGTAAAGGTTTTTGAGTGATTTTATATGTAGCAATTGCAGCTCCCGTGCCAACTATAGCACCTCCTGCTGCTAAAGCAATTGCAGCTGTGGTTCCAATTCCTGTTACGGCAAGTATAGGCAATACGGCAAATGGAGCAGCTGCTACTGCGAGCCCCACTACCACCGCAACTGCTACCAATGCTTTTTTACTTGCCAGGAGATTTGTAATGCTACTAATTCCTTCCGTAGCTCCTTTACCGATTTTAGTACAAAATTGTCCGATAGTAGATTTTAAAAACCAACCGCTTTGTTCTCGAGCATGAATTTTATCTTTCAATGCGCTTATTTCATTAATTTCTGCTAAATTTTTAGTGCCGTTTGCATTATGATATTCTACCTGACCTTTTGCAACTCCCTTAGTATCATGTAGTTGCGTCCCGTCATCTATTTGCGCTCTATCAAAGTCTGCCGCTTCTTTATTAATTCCGCCTAAATTTGTTCCTTTAAGATTAGCTCGTCGAAGATTAGCTTCTTTAAATATAGATTCTGTAGCGTCTGCGCACTGTAGATTTGCGTTTTCTAATACTGCCTTAGTAAAATCACCTTTTGATATAACTGCTCTTTCCGCAATAAGATTTTTCAAATTAGCTTCTCGAGCTTGTATATTTGCGGCAATTGCATCCGAAATATTTAAACCTTCTGCATTCGCCTTAGTCAAAATAGCATTACTTAGGTTACTAAATTGTGCGCTTGCGTTTTCAAGAGTTGCTCCGGTAAGATCGGCAAATGCAAGATTTGCTTGATCAAGTAAAGCTTTTTCCATAGGAGCGTTAACCAATTTAACCCTCTCCATAACAGCCTTTCTAAAATCTGCTTCCTCTAAAGATAACATCTCATTAAACTCTGCATCGCTAAAGTAAGATTCCCTTGCAACAACGCCTTTCATGTTACAGTCAGTAAATTTTACTCCTAAAGCGTGTGCATTATCTATAAAAGCTTTTTCAAAATTTGAAGAAATTATAGTAGCTTGATCTAACAATCCTTTAGTTAAGGTTGTTTCTCGCATTTTTACATCTTGCATATCGGCATAAGCAAGAGATATCCCTGTAAGGTTAGATTGATTCCATTCTGTATCTTTAACAGTTACTTTTTGGGCATCGGCATTAATCATTATAGTCGCATTAAAATTACTATTACTAATCTCTGACTGCGATAAATCCACTTTCGGCATATAAGCACGAGACATATCACTATCTTTAATGATACTTCCTTTTAAATCGGCAAAAAGAAATTTAGTATCGCTAGCTAAAACTTTTTCAAATAATGCTTCTTGCAAATTTGCTCCTTCAAAATTTGCCGCTCTCATATCGCAATTAATGATTTTAGTATTTTCTAAGTTAGCACCGACAAATAAAGCTTTCCTAAGGTCAAGATTTTTAAGCTCTCTGCCGGCTAAATTTATGTCTGAAAGATCGGGAATTATATTTAAGTCCGCCGATAATTTTTTTTCCTTTCTAATAAATTCTATCAGAGATAATTTATCTTCATGCTTTGCAGCTTCTTTTAAATATGTTTCAAACTCTTCTTCTGTTAATTTTATCGAAGTTTTTAAAGCGCTTCTCTCTTGTGCATTTGAGCCTATACCGTAAGAGTGGTCTGTTTGAACGGGTATATTTTCATCTAATAATTGCTTAAAAATTGTATCAATATTATTGCCGCAAAACATTCTAAGATTATCGGAGGCAAATATTTCAGTTTCTAATATATTTGCTTCTTTTTGTAATTTTTCTATTGCTAATAAATTCTTTTGACGAGCTTCCTTAATATTTTCTTCACTATTCCAAAATCTATTAGCAAATGCCGTCAAAATACCCGGATTGTCTAAATTTTGTCGTAACGCTTTTAAGTCGTCTTTTTTTTCTTCTAACTCTTTTTGTTTTGCAGTTAAATCCTTTTCATTTTTTATATCTTTATCTATATATTTATTTAATTTTTCAATATCAGAAAAAGCTACTTTTATGCCGTTAATTTTTTCAGATAAATTATTGATTTCTAAAGTTTCTTCATTAATATCCGTATAATTGAAATCTGTATAATGAAGATTTGCGCCTCTTAAATCGGTATTAATAAACTGACACTCATTAAATTTTGTGTTCATTAAATCAGTATCGCATAAAACTGCATCAGTAAAATTACAGTTAGTAAATATAGCTTCCTTTAATATTACTCCTTGTAAATCGGCATTTGTAAGATTTAAATCATTTATTTCTTGGTTAGCTAAATTGGCGACAATAATTTTATTATTATCTTCTTTATAATATTTATCTTTTATAAAATCATTAAAAGGAATACTATTATTTTCTTTTAAGTAATCGATATAGTCTTTTAAATCTTGAGTATTGCATGAGTGAGAAGTAAGCAGTAGAGAATTGGGCATAATTTACCTAAAAATTTACTTAATTAAATAGCCTTCAATAAAAAGTATAAAATATTACATAACTTGTAAACTTTTTATATATTTTACTTCCTTATACTCCCCGGCTTTAAGATTATCCAGTGTAAAATTCCCATATTGAGTTCGGATTAAACGATTAACTTTTAAACCGAAATATTCAAATATTTTTCTAATTTCACGATTTTTTCCTTCAGTTAAAACTACTTCAAACCATGAATTAGTTGTGCTTTCCTGAATTAGCTTTATTGATTCCGGATTATAATATATACCGTTAATTTTTATATTGCGGTAATTACCATTTAATAAAGACTGAGGGTTTCCGTAAGCTCTTACCTTATATATACGCTTTATTTTATTTGCAGGCAATTCAAATTGCCTTGCTAAATCACCGCTATTAGTGAGCAATAACAATCCTTCACTATTTAAATCTAATCTACCTACTGAAATTACACGAGGCAAACCGACCAATTCTTCAAATACTGTTTTTCGAGCTAACGGGTCTTTATGAGTGGTAATTAAACCTACAGGCTTATAATATATCCAAAGCCTTGTTCCTTGCTGCTGATTTATTAGTGTTCCTGATACTTCAATTTGATTGTCATCGTTAACATTTGTTGCAGGATATACAATTATAGAACCGTCAACTTTTACCTTACCTGCAATGATTAATCCTTCTGCATCGCGCCGAGAACACACTCCGGAATTACTAATTGCTTTGGCTAGTCTTTGCATATGATTTAGAGATTCATTTGAAGAGTTATAATTTGATGTTATTATTGCTGCGTGGATACCCCAAACGTCATTGCGAGCGGGCATTGTTGCGTGACCTCGTCATTGCGAGGAGGCGTTGTTGCATGGATGGTTAAAAACGCTCTCGGTGTCATTCCCGCGTAGGCGGGAATCCAGAAAAATTAAACTAAAGATGTAACGATAATTTACAATTATATAGAAAAAAGCCTTGCAAGTTAAGGCTTTTTAGCTTGGATTCCCGCCTTCGCGGGAATGACATCGGGAACGTTCGTACACTTCTGGGGCAAACCACGGTATGACACCATACCTATCATATCCTTCTATCAGTTTTATTTTGAAATTTTAAAGCTTCACTTTTATTTACATTAAGAAATAATTCAAAATCTTTACTATTAAATTTAAATTTAGCGATATTTTCATTATAGGATTTATTTTTATCAAATCTTGCATCTTTATTTTTATCGATAGCAAGTAATTTTATAAAATCTTCTTTTATTTTATCCGGAGTAGTAGCATCATTTAATCCATGAATCAAAGTTTTTAATGAGTTTGTATCGGCTTTTAAAGTATTATTGCGGCTAAGTGCTGCAACTATTACATATTCTTTAAGCTTTGTTTGCAATTCTTCAGGTGATAATGCTCCGGGTTTACAAAAAGATAATAGCATCTTTGCTTTATCCTCTTGATTTTCAATAATACCGTCTTGCCATTTTGAAGGTTTTTGTTCATTTGAGGGAATTATCATCTCTAATAATTTCGTCCCAAAAGTCTTATTCAAGTTTTTATTGTTATAAGCCTCATAAACATTTAATAAAAATTTTTGATGCTCAAATGTTTTATCGGCTTCTTTACCTAATTGATGGTTATCTAAATACTCTCTAGTTTGACAATATCCTTTGATATGTAAATAATCGGCATATTTTTGTGCATCGTTAAAGTCAAGGGTATCTACTCCCTTGGTATTCAAAACTACTGTATTTAAAGCATTTTCACGTAATTGTTCATTAGTCTCTTTTAAAGTTTCGGTATATTTAAATTTTCCACTAACTCTTGCAAGAGTTTTAAACAGTATGTCAGCTAAAAACTTTACAACTTCACTTGGATTTTCAAATTTTTTAGCACTATATATAGCAATATTTGCATCGGCTTCCATACCGCTACCAAAAGCCATAGCTAAGGTTCTTCCTTGTTTTTTTGCTAAGGTAATTTCCTCCATATCATCGCTTACGTCTTTTATGTCAAACTTCGGTTCATTTCCGGAGAAATATTTTGTCGGTATATTATCCCTATAACCGCCGTCAACATATAACTTATCGTCAATTTCTACCGGTTCAAAAACTAATGGAATCGAGGCGGAAGCACGGCACGCTAAAGCAATTTCAACATTCGGAGTATCAAAACTATTAAAAATAGTTAACTCGCCGGTATCTTTTTGAACTGCGGTAACGACTAAATCTTTATATTGCACAGGGTCATATTGTCGCAGTAATGTTATATCCTTAAAATATATTTTTCCTTGATTTTGGTATCTTTCTCGTAGCTCATCAAGTGCTTTATCATCTGCTACATTTACGATATCCGATCTTTGCAAAAAATTTCCTATATTTTCTTTGATCGTACTCTCTAACAGATCATATAAGGGTTTACCGTCTTTATTTATCTGAATCGGTCCGGCAGAAAATCCTTTTTTCCCAAGTAATGATTGTAAATTGGTATTTTTAGAAATTTCTTCAAATTTTTCGGGGGTTGTACCGGTAGCAGCAAGTGCTGCGGTTATAGCACCGGCAGAAGAACCGGCAACGCCTTTAACTCCGTCAAATATTCCTGATTCTTTTGCAGCTGCATAAGCACCTGAATATATTGCACCTTTAGCCCCGCCGCCGCTAAAAGCTATATATTCAATAGGGTTTTGCTGCGCGTCTTGCATTTCTTTGATTTTAGACATGACTTATTTATACTCTTGTTGGTATACGAAGATCAACTTCAAAAAGAGTAAGGCAATTTTTGAAGTTCTATCTGAGTATACTATTTTATTAAATTACGTTCGGCAAATTCCCAATTAATCATATGTTTAATAAAGATATCAACATAATCAGGGCGTTTATTTCTATAATCAATATAATAAGCATGTTCCCAAACATCACAAGCTATTATAGGCTTCATTCCATTAACTATAGGAGTTTCGGCATTAGCTGTTTTTATAATTTGTAACTTATTATCATGATATATAAGCCACGCCCAACCGCTACCGAATTGCCCTATTGCTGCCGTTTTAAATTGCTCACGGAAATTTTCAAAACTACCGAAATCTTTATTGATTAATTCTAATATTTTGCCGGTAGGATTACCGCCGCCTTTCGGTTTGATTGAGTGCCAAAAAAAACTATGATTCCATATTTGCGCTGCATTATTGAAAATTGCATAGCTTGAATTGCTAGAAGAATGAGCTATTAATTCTTCTAAATCCATTTTTTGTAATTCCGTATCGTCTTTTAATAAGTTATTTAAATTGGTAACATAGGTTTGATGATGCTTACCGTGATGATAGTCAAAAGTCTCGGCTGTAAAATGCGGCTTGAAACTATCTTTATCATAAGGTAAATCCGGTAAAACGAAAGGATAAGAAGTTTGATTAGATTTAGTACAGTAAACCATATATTTTTCTCCTATTTAATTTATATAACAATAATCCCTGCAGCTTGACTTGCATTTTTCAATAACTTATCAAAGGTTGCCAGTGGTAATCCAAAGCGTAATGCCAATTCCAAATAACTAGCGTCATAAAGTGTTAACTTATAACGTTCTGCTAATTCCATGGTTTCAAGCCAAGTATGTTCTAAGGTTGTTTGATCAACTTTTATATAAATATCTTTCAAGGTGTAAATTGCTTGATGACGTTGAATCGTGGTAAGACGTCCTGAGCGTTCTGCTGATAGTAAAGAATTACCTATTTCAAGCCCCCAAACTGATGGAACAATTGCACCCTCTTTTACAGTTTTATTTAATATTTTTAAATCTGCTATCTCGTCAGGCATAAACCACGAAAGCGTCACTGACGAATCTAAAACAAAAGATGTCATTATTACTTCTTCCCTATATCTCTATATTTCTTCCACTCTTCCCAATCGGCAGGTTGTAAATTAATTTCCTTAGCAAGTTTTCTAAGCCTTATAGCTGCTAGCTTTGCAACCTCAATATCGTGTGTAGTATTAACCGGTACAATCTTTGCAGCAGCAACGCCTCTTCTAGTAATTAAGATTTCTTCACCTTTACTAGCTCGATCAAGTATCTTAGAAAAATGGGTTTTAGCATCAAAGGCGGTAATTGAATTTTGCATGTAAGTAAACTAGTTTATTGTCTAGTATTATTATATTTTCTTTTTAAGAAAATGCTACTTAAATCTAGATCAACTTAAAAAAATCGGCAGCTAAGTAAAGTGAGCCGGTTATTATAATATTTGCTTTATTATTACCGCTTAATGCACTTATTTCTTTAATTGCATCCTCAAGCGAGTCGGCTGTCGCAAAATTAATACCGCTCCTCTCTCCTCTTTGGCTAATTATCTCTGCGCTATAACTTAAAGGTTCGGATAATACTTTAACACCGTACCCCTTAATTGTCAAACCCCTAAAATACGAACAAAATTCTTCAATACTCCTATTTTTAGTCATTCCGAGTATTAAATATATTGGAGGTTCAAGGTTATCATACGCCCAAGCGGCTAGCACTTGCGCGCTGCCGTTATTATGCGCACCGTCTACCCAAATTTGTACAGCATCATTCATAAAGCTTGATACAAGCGAATTTTTCTGGATTCGCCTGTACTCACGTACTCTAGTATGGTAGCTTAGCTCACCCTTAAATTCATCTTGTCTAAAACTTTCTGAATTTAGCTGTATATTACTTTTTGTTAATTTAGAATATTTTTGTGGATCAATTTTTTGAATTCTCGCCGGCCAGATAGTGTTTTTGAGTCCTTTTTCTATAGCTTTATTATCAATATTAAATTGCTTGTTAATTAAGGTTATTACGGCAATAACCGCAGCGGCATTTATTAATTGATGATCACCTAGAAGAGACGGAGCCGGAAATTCATAAGTAAAATTTTTTGATAAGTAAGAAAAACCTTCAGCTGTTTTTTTCATCCCAAAATCATATTCATAACAAAAAGCCGGTGAGTTTAGTGCTGCAGCTTTGGTAAGTAGCACTTCATAAACTTCCTCCACCTGCGCACTAATAACACAAGGTACAAAGGGTTTTATAATACCGGCTTTTTCCTTCGCTATTAAAGGCAGAGTTCCCCCTAACCGCTCTATATGGTCATATGAAATCGGCGTAATTAACGTAATTAAAGGATTTGGCACTATATTAGTAGAATCTAGGCGACCGCCAAGTCCCGTCTCTAAAATTAATATGTCGGCTTTATTATTTGCGAATGCTAAAAAAGCCGCTGCCGTAGTACCGTCAAAAAAAGTCGATTCAACATTTGCTTTTATGCTTGCTATCCTAGTTTGCTCACAAACTTCCCAAAGTTCCGAATCAGAAATTTTCTCGCCGGCTATTACTATTCTTTCGTTAAATTCCAGCAAATGAGGTGATGTATAGACATGTACTTTATAACCGGCGGCGGTAAAAATACTTTTAAGCATAGCTGCGCTTGAGCCTTTACCGTTAGTGCCGGCTATATGAATAACAGGCGGGAGCTTTAGATGAGGATCACCTAAAGCTTTCAGCAAGATAGCAATATTTTCAAGATCGTATTTGTCGTTATTTTTCCAGGTTGGAACCGGAAAATGCGGCATTCTCATGTGTGTTTATTATGCTTATTTAATCTAGGTTTCACCAAATTAATAAGCCCGATTAATAATAACGGAGCAGAAATTGAATTAAACAACATAAAAATACTCCTAAATTTGTATTAGTAATGCATAAAATATAATCTTAAGCTAGATAAATCAAGTTATATTTTATTATTATAAATCAACTACCGGTAACTTTAGGAGTTTCGGAAACGAATTTAAAACACGGCATCCCCTCCCTATTTAAGGCCTTGTTGCATGGCTTGCATACCGATAACTTGATAAAGCTTGCCTTGATAATGTTGATATATACCGGAGCGCATCATAAATCAAACTTTTACCGGCATAACGACAAAAATATCTTTTGGGGTTTCGGGGAATTTAATAAGCACCGGCGAAGAAGCATCAATAAAATATAACTCCACTAGGTCGGCTTTAGCTTTTAATACATCTTCTAAATATTGTGGGTTAAACCCTATTGTTAAAGGCTCTGCACCGTCATATTCATAAAAAGCCTCTGCTTCTTTAGAAGATTCAATAGTCTCTTTGGCGTCTCCTCTTGCTTCACCGGTAGCACTAATTTCAAGACCTTCCGCAGATAAAGTTAATTTCACCGCCTTAAATTTATCAACCGTTATTATAGCAATCCTATCTATAGAATCGGCAAATATTTTGCGGTTAATCACTAGTTTAGTGTTGCTACTCGCCGGAATAAAAGCCCCGTAATCAGGGAAAATACCGTCTATTAGCTTGGATAGCATAATAGTGTCTTCATTACATATAAATTTAATTTTGTTCACACTTAAGAAAATCTCGATATCCGCTTGAATATTCTTGGCATCTTTTACTATTTTTAAAATTTCTTCGGCACTTTTTTGTGGAATAATAATACCGAAATCTTCTATTTTTTCTTTTAATGCTATAGATGAAACCGAAAGCCTATGACCATCGGTACTAGCAGCGCAAAACTCGCCGTCTTTCACATGTAGATAAATCCCGTTTAAATTATAACGGGTTTCATCGGTAGAAATTGAAAATTTTGTCGATTCAATTATTTTAGCAAAATCTATGCAAGAGATTTTTAAACTTGCTTCTACCTGAATGTTATCCATTACCGGAAATGAGGATGCCGGCAGAGTGAACAAATTAAAATGACAATTTTTACCTAATATTTGCAATCCGGATTTACCTAAATCAGTTAAAGTAAGCTCAGTATCAGGAAGTTTTTTAACTATATCATTTAAAGTTTTTGTTGATACCGTTAATTCCCCTTCATTTACTACCTGAACACCTATTTTTTGGCTCAAATATAAATCCATATTTGTGGAACTAAGTTCTAACATATTGTCCTTTGCCGATAATTTAATATTTGCAAGCTCCGATATTACGTTACGTTTTTCGACGACGGAACTGGCAAACGCTAAAGCATGAACTAATGATTTGGTATTAATTATTATCTTTAACCTGTTGTTATTCTCATTCTTATTAATTATTTCCATTTTGTCTCCTTAAATTTTTTATTAAAGTAAGCTAAACATCGATGTCATTCTCGCGCCATTGTGACGTTGTTGCATGGCTCGGAAATTAATACAAAAAAACCCGTCATTGCGAGGAGCCGTAGGCTTTGTTGCATGGATCGAAAATTGCTATATTTTGGGTATTCTTTAAAAGTACCGCGATGTCATGCCGTGGCTTGACCACGGCATCCAGTCAGGCTTTTTAATTTTTTCTGGATACCGTGGTCAAGCCCACTACTGTACGAACGTTTAAATAAAGAGGTAAAAATTCTGTCATTCCGTGGCTACGACCACGGAATTCAGCTTATAATATCATAAAAAGATTCTAAAATAAGTCTAATATGGCTTTATTTTCCTGGATGCCGTGATCAAGTCACGGCATGACACAGCCTTTTTTCAACGTTCGTACAGTAGTGGGTCAAGCCACGGTATGACAAGTTTTAAGCGATTTTAACCATCCATGCAACAACGCCCCGCCTTTAGCTAGGAATGACATCGAAAATTCTAGCCATACACCGATAACGCTAAAATTTCATTCCCTTAATTTTCCTTGAAATTTTTGCTCAATATTAGCTATCAAGTCTTTACTAAATAAATTTAAATCTTGTTCGGTTAAAGTGCGATCATCTGCTTGCAGCTCAACTTTAATAGCTACGGATTTTTTATCCACAGGCAATTTATCCCCTACATAAATATCAAATAACATGACTGACTTAATAAGTTTTTTATTAAAGCCGTTTATGTACGATATTATTTCCCCAACCGGTTGATTTTCGTCCACAACAAAAGCATAATCTCGAAAACTTGCTTGAAAGTCTGATATGATAAAATCATCTCTTTTACCGAATTTTGCTTTAGTAAAAGGGATATTCATAATATTTAATTCAAAAGCAAATACTGCTTCTTCAATATTAAAATGTTTTAATATTTTGGGATGAATTTGCCCGAAATAACCTATTAAATTTTTACCTAAAGCTATACTTGCCGATCTTGTCGGATAAAAATACGGTAACGTAGCCTGATTTAATTTACATTTATCGATTGCAAGACCGGCATAATCAAATATCATTTCTAAATCGGCTTTAATATCAAAGACATCATAAGCGCGTCCTGCCGAATGAGCATTTTTTAAGCTATAAGAGCCGCATCTAACGCCTGATAAAAAAGTTAACTCCTCTTCCGGCTTAACACCAGTAAAAACAGGTCCGATTTCAAATAATGCTATATTTTTGATTGATCTAGTTAAATTTTTCTCTACTAGCTTTAATAAATTCGGGATAATGCTACCGCGCATATAATCGCTGTCCCGACTAATAGGGTTTAATAAAAATAATTCTTCTTTTATTTCCGAAAATAAAGTTGCTTCCTTGCTACTCATAAATGAGTTTGTTACTATTTCATCGTAACCTTGTACTGCTAATATTCTTTTAAAAGAAGAAATTCTTTTTTGTTCTTTAGATATAACTCTATCCTGCTCCATTTCCGGCAGTTTAATACTCTCTAGCTTATCATAGCCGTAAATACGGGTAATTTCTTCGACGATATCCTCTAAAATACTTATATCATGACGCCATGACGGAACAACAACATTAATAACTTCACCGTTAATTACTGTAGCAAAGCCTAATTTGTTTAATATACTGCATATCTCATTGATATTTAGCTTAATTCCGGTAATTTTCTCTAAGTAATTAACAGGAAAATCTAACGAGATCGGTGTTGTTTTTTCTTCTCCGGCAGTTACTATCTCTGATACTTCACCGCCGCATATTGATAAAATCAAATTAGCAGCAATATCTAGAGCTTTAGGAGTAAATGCTCTATCAATATTACGCTCAAAGCGGTAACGTGAATCGGTATCAATTTGTAATCGCCTGCCGCTACTAGCAATTAGCTTAGCATCAAAGCAAGCCGCTTCTAATAAAATATTCGTGGTTTCCTCAGTGCAACTACTCGCTGTCCCTCCTATAATACCGGCAAGTGCTTGAACACCGTTTGCGTCTTTTACTACCAAATCCCCTGCTTGTAATTCATATTCACGACTGTTTAGAGCTTGGAATTTTGCTGTCGATTTAAGTTGTTCAACACTAATCCCACCTTTCACCCTATCTAAATCATAAGCATGCATCGGTTGACCAAAGCTATAGGAAATATAGTTTGTAACGTCAACTATCGCCGAAATAGGCTTTACTTTAATATTTTGCAGTAGTTTTTTTAACCATTCGGGGCTTTGTTTATTTTTTAAATTTTTTATTTCTCGAAAAATAAATAACGGGCAAGCTATTTTATCTTTTATTTCTAAACTAGTTGTAGCCGTATATTTACTAGTTAGTTCTAGAATATCCGGCTCCTTTAACGTGCCGACTCCTTTAGCCGCTAAATCCCTTGCAATCCCGTAAACCCCTAAAGCATCACCGCGATTGGGAGTAACGTTAATATCAAAAACCGGATCGTCTAAGCCGTAATATTTAATAAAATTCTTTCCGACTATAGCATTTTGCGGCAGCTCAATAATACCTTCCGACTCAGGCGATAGTAATAACTCCTCTTCCGAGCATAACATGCCAAAGCTCTTCTCGCCTCTTATTACTGATTCTTTAATTTTAAATTTACCGTTCGGTATTTCCGTGCCGATACTTGCTAATACTACTTTAATATCATCTCTAGCGTTACTTGCACCGCAAACTATTTGTACTAAGCCATTTTTAGTTTGTACATTGCAAAGCTTTAACTTATCGGCTGATGGATGGGGTTTAGTAGATATAATATGTGCCACTTCAAAACTTCTTAACTCTTCGCTTTTGTCAATTATTTCTTCAACTTCTAAACCGATATCGGTTAAACTTTCGGCAATTTGTTGAACTGAATACTGCGTATCTAAAAATTGTTTAAGCCATGATAAAGTAAATTTCATTTCGTTAACCCCGCTGCTAAATTGGGGATATCAAAACTAGAAAAATTATAATGTCTCAGCCAACGTAAATCGCCCTCAAAAAATTGCCTTAAATCTTTAATATTATATTTTAACATTGCAAAACGCTCTACGCCGAGACCAAAAGCAAAACCTCGATAAATATTGCTATCTATACCGACATTTTTTAATATATTCGGATGAACCATCCCGCAGCCAAGCACCTCAAGCCATTTATCGTTTTTTTGCGTGCGAATATCCACTTCGGCGGACGGCTCGGTAAAAGGAAAAAAACTAGGTCTAAAACGTAGCTCGATATCGACATTCTCAAAAAAACTTTTTATAAATTCAGTAATAACGTATTTCAAATGCCCCATATGAATATTTTTATCAATGACGAGTCCTTCAATCTGGTGGAACATCGGGGTATGAGTTATATCCGAATCCGATCTATAGGTTCTGCCCGGCGCTATAAACCTAAAAGGCGGCGGTCTTTTTTTCATCGTTCTAATTTGCACCGTTGAGGTGTGAGTACGCAGTAATAAAGGCATTCCCTCCTCTTGTCCCTTTAAATAAAAAGTATCGTGCATTTGCCGCGCCGGATGGTCATCTTCAAAATTAAGCGCGGTAAAGTTATGAAAGTCTGTTTCAATTGTCGGACCGTCTTCGATAGAAAAATCGAATTTTGAAAATACTTGCATCAATTCTTCCGTCGCTTGCGTGATCAGATGAATTGAGCCTTGTTTATATTTTCTAGCCGGAATGCTTAAGTCAATTTTATCACTCGCAAGTTTTTGGTTTAACTCTTCTTCCTCTAAAACATCTTGCTTTGTTCTTATAATATTCTGTATTTCTTCTTTTAAGCTATTGATTTTTATACCAAAATCTTTCCGCTCGATTTCATTTAAAGCAGCTAACTTTTTAAGCTCTGCCGTCACTATACCTTGCTTGCCTAAAAATTCTACTTTAAATTGTTGCAATTCTTGGCTATTTCGCACTAACAAAATTTTCTCTTCAGCCAGTCTTAATATTTGCGCCGTATTATCCATAACTTATATTTTATATCTTTTGGGGTATGAGCTTGGAGACTATTATACTCAATATTTAAAAAAAGTATAATAAAATATATTGAAAAAAAGAGATTTAAGTATATACAAAGGTAGTATTAATATATATAATATAAAACTATAAGATGCAAAAAATAAAAAGGAGTCAATATATGGTTAGCTTCAAAGAAACTTTTTATGCAAGGTCGGACTCCGTTATTGAAATTGAACGAATAACTGATACGAACTATTTTAGACCCTTTAAATTTATACCTATAGAAAATTCAGCCTATTTTCATTTTGGACGTAGAATAACTGAGAATCCATTAATATTACCTAAACTCTATGCAGCATTAACTTATCTTACAGGAGCAAGTGATGATGAATATGATGATTATAAAGGTTCATATAGCTTTACGTTTAAGCTCACAGTTAAAAAAAACAGCAAAGTTAGTAAATATTACTATCATATATTTCATTATCGTTCATATATAGAATTTTCTACTTCTCAACTAGTTTCAGAGGATGACCCACGAGAATCTAGCCATTATTATCAACCGGACGATAAATTATTTTCTGATAAAGACATATATAGTTTTAGCATATCATTCTGTGAGGATGCAATAATACGTGTTGAAAATTATAAGCACATACCTAAACCTTTTGTAAAATATTCTAATTCAAATTTATTATTATTTGGATATTTAAAAGATAAATATTTTTTTAAGGATTACGAAGACGAAAATATATATAAAAAGGAAAAAGCACTTTTACAAGAAGAATCGGTATCAGTTAATCTTTGATTTTTACCCTTAATTCTTGCTTAATTAATTTTTTGAATTCCCGCCTTTGCGCATGGGTGTTAACTTAAGAGATTGTCATTGCGAGGAGGCATTGTTGCGTAGATGGTTAAAATCGCTTAAAATTGTCATACCGTGGCTTGACCCACTAGTGTACGAACGTTTAAATAAAGAGGTAAAAATTCTGTCATTCCGTGGCTACGACCACGGAATCCAGCTTATAATATCATAAAAAGATTCTAAAATAAGTCTAATATGGCTTTATTTTCCTGGATGCCGTGATCAAGTCACGGCATGACACAGCCTTTTTTCAACGTTCGTACAGTAGTGGGCTTGACCACGCTATCCAGAAAAAATTAAAAAGCCTAACTGGATGCCGTGGTCAAGCCGGCCTTGTTGCATGGATCAAATTTTTGATGTCATTCTAGCTAAAAGCGGGAATCCAGGCTTTTTTTGTCATGCTGAACTTGTTTCAGCATCTTTTTAATAGATCCTGAAATAAATTCAGGATGACTTTTTTATATTTTCTAGATTCCCGCTTTTAGCTAGAATGACATATTGCTGCTTTTATCGATCCATGCAACAACGCCGGTCAAGCCACGGCATGACAGCGCGGTACTTTTAAAGAATACCCAAAATATAGCAATTTTCGATCCATGTAACAATGCCTCCTCGCAATGACGGACTTTATAGACTTTTATCGCTTAAGTTGACATATATGCGCCTTTGGGGGAATGACATAGAGAACGGGAATACCAACCCTTTTGCAGCAATTTCCGATACAAGCAGAATAATAAATAATACTATTTAATCGCCTCAATCAACTTCTTAACGCCGTTGACTGAATTGTTAAATAATATTTTTTCTTCCGTATTTAACTCTATTTCTATTATTTTTTCTACACCGTTTTTACCGATAATGATCGGTACGCCGACATATAAATCGCGTACGCCGTACTCACCTTGCAAGTAAGCAGCGCAAGTAAGAATTTGGCGTTTATCTTTTAGGTAAGATTCTAACATTAGGATCGCCGAAGCTGCCGGCGCATAGTAAGCAGAACCTGTTTTAAGTAATCCAACGATTTCTCCACCGCCGTTTCGAGTACGATCGATTATTTGCGCGATACGCTCCTTGGTAGATAAACCCATTTTTATTAAATCCGGTATCGGAATGCCTGATATGGTGGAGTATCTTGCTAGCGGCACCATCGCATCACCGTGACCGCCAAGTACCATGCTAGTAACATTCTCGACGGATACTTTAAATTCAACGGCTAGGAAATAATTAAATCTTGAAGAATCAAGCACACCCGCCATGCCGATAACTTTGTTATGCGGCAAACCGCTTTCTTTGAGCATTACATACACCATAACGTCAAGCGGGTTAGTAATTACTATAACAAAAGCATTCGGTGCATATTTTTTTATATTTTCCGCAACTATCTTCATGATAGCAGTATTAACGCTAATAAGATCGTCTCTACTCATACCCGGTTTTCTCGGTAAACCGGCGGTGATAATTATTGCGTCGGAATCTTCTATATCTTTATAATCGTTAGTACCTTTTATTGTAATATCAGAACCCGTAACCGCATTTGCTTGAGAAAGGTCAAGAGCCTTACCTTGCGGCAAATCTTCCGCCACGTCAAATATTACTATGTCACCGAGTTCCTTAATGCTAATTAAATGGGCAAGCGTTCCGCCTATATTACCCGCGCCGATTAATGATATTTTAGGATTTTTTTTCATTATTTCCTCCATATATTTTTATGTTTGATGTCATTTCTGCGGAGCATCGGCATTGTTGCATGGCTTGAATGTTTGCAAAGTGTTTCGGTGTCATCTAGTTGCTTGACCACGGCATCCGGTCTTTTTATTAAAGCTTTTTCCGGATACCGTGGGAGGGGCCTCGGTATGACACCGTACTTATAATAACCATAATACGGTAAATTATTAGCCATGCAACAACGCCCCGCTTTCGTGGGAATGACATAGAAAAATTGAGCCATGCAACAAGGTCTACAGCGCCTCGCCATGACGGTTTGGATATCCACGCGGGCATTGCCTCACGGGAATGACCTACAACACGCTTTAACCTATTCATACAAACACCGCGCAGGAATAACATCTTTCATTAATAGTTTAGTAGAAATAAAAAAATATACAATAATCTTATGAATTCATTAAATCAAAAAATTCGCTATTAGTTTTGGTATTCTCTAATTTTTTCAGTAAAAATTCCATTGCTTCCGTTTCGCCCATTGGATTGATAAGACGGCGAAGCACCCACATTTTCTTTAAAGCGTCTTTATCGACTAATAACTCTTCTTTTCTAGTACCGGATTTGGTAATATTAATTGCCGGATAAATACGTTTATCGGCAATTTTCCGATCTAAGACGATTTCCGAGTTACCTGTTCCTTTAAATTCTTCAAAAATCACTTCATCCATCCGTGAGCCGGTCTCAATTAAAGCCGTTCCTATTATGGTCAGCGAACCGCCATTTTCAATATTTCGTGCCGCTCCGAAAAATCTTTTCGGTCTTTGCAATGCATTAGCATCGACACCGCCCGTTAATACCTTACCTGATGACGGAACAACGGTATTATAAGCCCGTGCAAGCCTTGTTATCGCATCCACTAAAATTACTACATCTTGTTTGTGTTCAACCAAACGTTTGGCTTTTTCAATAACCATTTCGGCAAGCTGAACGTGCCTACTTGCCGGCTCGTCAAAAGTAGAACTTACCACTTCGCCGCGCACGGAACGCTGCATATCGGTGACTTCTTCGGGGCGTTCATCTATTAATAATACTATTAAAAATACTTCCGGATTATTGGTAGTAATAGCATGCGCTATATTTTGTAACAATACGGTTTTACCGGTACGCGGCGGTGCAACGATCAAAGCACGTTGCCCTTTGCCCATAGGAGAGACTAGTTCGATAACTCTGGTGCTAAAATCTTTACTGTTATCTTCAAGCTCTAAGCAAAGTTTTTCATCCGGATATAAAGGAGTTAAATTATCAAAATGTACGCGATGGTAAGATTTGGCGGGGTCTTCAAAATTAACTTTATTCACTTTCAGTAAAGCAAAATAACGTTCTCCTGCTTTCGGCGCTCTAATTTGACCTTCTACGGTATCACCGGTACGCAAACCGAAACGGCGAATTTGACTAGGAGAAATATAAATATCATCGGGACCGGCTAAATAATTCACTTCCGGCGAGCGCAAGAAACCAAAACCGTCAGGTAAAACCTCTAATACCCCCTCTCCCAAAATCAACCCGCCCTGCTCAACCGATTTTTTCAAGATTGCAAAAACTAATTCTTGTTTTAATAAAGAATTAATATTTTCGATTTTTAGCTCTTCGGCTTGTGCTTGGAGTTCTTCAGGTAATTTCCGTTTTAATTGTTTTAAATTAATAACATTAATAGTTTCTCCGGGGATATTATTTATATTTTGTTCGTAACAATTATTAAACCTTTCTTTAGGTTCTTTATTTATTATGCTCATTGATTTTATTTTTTATGGATTTAGTTAAATATGGATGGATTAAATACTAGGTTCTGTGAATATTTTACTGAAAATTTATTTTGAGTAGTAACATTTACAGAGCCTATAACTTAAGAAAAAATCTAAAAATCCCTAAAACAAGGGAACGGCAATATAGCTTATTTTAGATTAAGGATAAAATTAGATTTTTCAGAAGCTTTGTACAACGTTATTCAGAAAGGTTCAGGGTGTTGTTGCATGGCTCGAATTTTCGATGTCATTCTAGCTAAAAGCGGGAATCCGGAAAATACTTAAAATAAGCAAAATTATATAATAAATTACTATTTAATTTGCTCTTATTAACTTTCTAGATTCCCGTCTTTAGCTAGAATGACATACGGCACTTTTTTAGAGCCATGCAACAACGCCAAGGTTCAGACAAGATGAATTTAAGGGATAGCCTGCTCAGCGTACAAAAGTACGTGAACACAGGCGAATACTGCAAAATTCACTTGTCTGAACCTTTCTGAATTTAGCTGTATACTGCTTAGAGTCAAAAATCAAATTTTATTTATGAGTACGGCAAGTATGATAAACTTAAGTGTATTCTAGCTTTAAATAAAATGAAAAATGATTTTTGAAAAATGAGTAGTTATATAGAACTCATTAGCTTTGCAAGCCATTCGGCTATTTGGTCTAGTATTATTGAAGTTTTAACAAGTTAAGAGCTAATTGTCAAGTAATTTGTCACGCTATACTCTATAATCATGTTACTTTTTATTATCTCTAATATCTTTAACCATAGTTTGTAATTGTACTAAATCTATTAAGCCGGGTATTAATCGACCGTTTATAATATAAACCGGAACGCCGTTAATTTTTAAATTTTTAGCTATTTCCATATTTTTCTCAATTAAGGCTTTAATTTCTTTACCATCTGCTACTTCTTCAATTTCCGAAACATTTAAATTATTTTCTGATAATAAGCCTTCTACTGATTTTTTAGTAATATCTTGTATTGTCATTAATCCGTCGTGAATAACTTTAAATTTACTAGGATTAACCTTATAAACAGCCAAAGCAACCTGCGCAAGATACTGAGAGGCGTTCCCTAGAATGGGTAACGGTCTTAACAACAATTTAATATTTGTATCATTTTGTAATAATTGATTTATAAATAAATCACCTTTTTTACAATAAGAACAATTATAATCAAAAAATGCTACTATCGTTATATCACCGTCTTCATTTCCCAGAGTCGGAAAACTTTTAATATTTTCAATATCTATTTGGTTACTTTTAATATAATCATTAACTTTATTTTCTTTTTCTTGGATTTTACGTTTTTGTAACCCTTCAATTGATTGAATAATTATCTCAGGGCTGTTTATTAAATATTCTTTTATAATTTCTTTAACCCTTTCTTCTTCACAAATTTTATCCACTGATTTACTTTCCGTAATGATTACGGAAACCGGTTTTGCAGACGAAACTTTTATAGTTTTATAAATAAATAATGCCGCTATAGTAATTATAACTACAAATAGTATTTTACCGATGATATTTTGCATAATTTGTTTTATTTAAACTTATAATATAATTTATAGAAAATTTATTTTTTAAAGTAAAGTATAACAGTAGCTTTATAGATAAAATAAATTAAGGCTCTGTTATTAAATATTTTATTTCTGCCTCATTAACCTGCTTTGGTCTCTTTTCCAATCTTTTTCTTTAATAGTTTGTCTTTTATCGTGTAATTTTTTACCCTTTGCAATACCTAACTCAACTTTTATTTTATTTTTTTTATTAAAATATAACGAAAGAGCTACAAGAGTATAACCCTTTATCCTAACTTTACCGATTATTTTTCTTATTTCGCTAGCATGCAAAAGTAATTTTCTGGGTCTTCTGGTAGTATGATTAAGTCTATTAGCTTGCTCATATTCTGCAATATGACAATTATATAAGAATATCTCATTTAATGAATCTGCCGCATGGCTTTCTTCAATTGAGGCTTTACCTTGCCGTAATGATTGTACTTCGCTACCCTTTAATACTATGCCCGCCTCTAATCTTTCTTCGATAAAATAGTTAAATAACGCTTTCTTATTTTGGGCAATAATTTTTTTATATTCAGTCATAATATTAATTAGTTTTCTTCGTACGCTTCGATGTCATTTCCTAACAATGACCGTGTTGCATGGCTACCGGAATCGTCATTGCGAGCGACTGCAAGGAGCGCGGCAATCCAGAAAAATAATAATTTTCATAGCATTTTTTGCTATTTTTTCTCTAGATTGCCGCGTCGGGACTACGTCCCTCCTCGCAATGACTAGGTGAGATCGAGCCATGCAACAAGGCTGGCTTGACCCGCTACTGTACGAACGTTTAAATAAAGAGGTAAAAATTCTGTCATTCCGTGGCTACGACCACGGAATCCAGCTTATAATATCATAAAAAGATTCTAAAATAAGTCTAATATGGCTTTATTTTCCTGGATGCCGTGATCAAGTCACGGCATGACACAGCCTTTTTTCAACGTTCGTACAGTAGTGGGCTTGACCACGGTATGACATCGTACTTATAATAACCATAATACGATAAATTATAAGCCAGGCAACAACACCCCTAACAATGACAATTTCTTTATAGCTTCTTCTATTTGTTGCTTAGTATTATGACTTGCCTCCGTTAAAGGTAGTCTAATCTCGTTACTAGATAAACCTAAATAATGAGCGGCGTATTTTACCGGAATCGGATTTGATTCAACAAATAATGCTTTATATAAAGGTAGCAGCTGTTGATGAATTTCAAGGCTACCTGCAACATCACTCTTATACCATTTATCTAATAATTCTTTGCATAATTTCGGCGCAATATTGGCCGCTACGGAAACCCACCCTACTCCGCCTTGCGCACTGTAAGCTAACGCCACCTCATCATTTCCCGTTAAAAGGTTAAAGTCCTTAGCGGCTATTTCCCTAATTCGCAGCGGTCGCTCTAAATCTACTCCACAATCTTTTAAAGCTACAATACGCGGTAACTTAGCGAGGTTTAATATTGTTTCATCGGCAAAATCTACCCCGCTTCTACTCGGTGCTGAATATAGCATAATAGGCAGATTGCTTGCCTCATGCACAGCTTCAAAATGCTTATAAATTCCTTCTTGAGTAGGTTTTAAGTAAGATGGCGGACTAGCCATAAAACCGTCAACCTTGATTTTTGTAGATTCAGCAGCAAGCTCTACGGCATAAGCGGTATTATTTGAAGAGCAACCGGCTATTACCGGAATACGCTTATTAATGATCTCTTTACTAGTTTGTAGCAATAATTTATATTCTTCAAAACTTAAACTGCTACCCTCGCCCGTCGAGCCTGCTACTACTATCCCGTCAATTTCTGCTGCCATTTGATATTTAAGGATTTTCTCCAGCGATGTTAAATCTAATTTATTGTTTTTAAAAGGAGTTATAACTGCCGTAATTAAACCTTTAAATATATTGTGCATTTTATTTATTCTTTATTTAGTTTTAGTTTATTTTTATGGTTATTATTAAGTACGGTGTCATGCCGTGACTTGACCCACTACTGTACGAACGTTAAGAAAAAGGCTGTGTCATACCGTGGCTTGACCACGGTATCCAGAAAAAAACTTAATAAAAAGACTGGATGCCGTGGTCAAGCCACGGCATGACACCGGAACACTTTGCAAAAAATAGTAAAAATTACTATTTCCTATCCACACAACAATGATGGATTCCAATTACGTACGTACTAATTTATCATATTCTTTTTTTAAAGAGTCGGTAATTTTATGATCCTTAAAAGTTATTTTTTTATTTCCCAAATCTATAGAACGAATTTTTTGTATTTCAACAGCCGTACCTGTGCCAAAGCATTCGGTAAAATTCTCTATATCTTCTAATTTTATATATTCTTCTTTCGTTTCTATCCCTAATTTTCTAGCAATTTCAATAATAGTCTGGCGAGTTATACCGTTTAAAAAAGCATCGGCTATAGGAGTATATAGTATATTATCTTTAACAAAAAAAATATTACTACTGGTAAATTCGGCAATATATCCACGAAAGTCCAGTAAAATTGCATCGTCATAGCCAAGAGCTGTAGCTTCTCTTCTACTTACTACCATCATGTTATAATGCCCCGCTCCTTTGCATTGTAGCGGTAGGCTATCCGGCGATGCTTTACGCCAACGGCTAATATGTACATTTATTCCTTCTGCTGACAAGGGTGACGTAGAAGGAATAGCAACAATCATCACATTAACACTTAAACTTTCATGACTAATATTCATCGACTCACTACCGCACCAAATAAGCGGTCTTATATAAGCATCCTTGATATTATTCTTTTCAATAACTAATTTGTGTGCTTCTATAATCTCATCGACACTATAAGGAACTTGTAACTTTAAAGCTTCTGCTGATTTTATCAACCTTATCGTATGTTCTTTTAGCTTAAAAACTTTGCCGTTATAAGCTCTTTCCCCTTCAAATACTGCTCCTGAATAATGTAAACTATGCGTTAAAACATTAATTTTGGCATCAAGGCAAGAAATTAACTTACCGTTAATCCATATATAACCGGCAGATTGTTCTAGATAAACAGGTTGTTCTTGTAGAATTGTCATTGTCAATAAACTCTAATTAGATTAAACTGGTATTGTTGCATGGATACCCCAAACGTCATTGCGAGCGACTGAAAGGAGCGTGGCAATCCAGAAAATAATAGTCATCCTGAATTTATTTCAGGAGCTACTATAAGAGATGCTGAAACAAGTTCAGCATGACAAAACTAGATTGCCACGTCGGTACTACGTACCTCCTCGCAATGACGAGCTAAAATCGAGCCATGCAACAACGCCGATTAAACTTAAAAAAATTAAACCCTATAATATTTTAATTATGAAAGAATATAAAGCTCATATTTTAATTGTCGATGATGATAACAGAATATTAGCACTTTTGAAGAAATTTTTACATAAAAATGATTTTTTAGTATCAACGGCAGAATCTGCTATTGAAGCTAAAAATTTACTTGTGCATTCTAATTATGATTTAATCATTCTTGATGTTATGTTACCTGAGATAACAGGGCTTGATTTTGCCGAAACTATCAGGGATGCCGGTAATACTATACCGATCGTTATGTTAACGGCTTTATCCGAGCCTGATGATCGAGTTAAGGGGCTAGAAGCCGGAGCTTCGGATTATTTAACCAAACCTTTTGAACCAAGAGAGCTATTACTGCGGATAAATAATTTAATTAATAATTACAGCACGTATAAAAAAGAAAAAAATATAAAAAAATTCGGCAATAGTTATTATAACTTTGATTCCAAAGAATTTATTAAAGACGCTAAGCCGATATCGCTTAGTTCAACCGAACAAAAATTACTTGAAATATTAATAGGACGGACGGGAAAAACAGTATCACGCGAAGAATTATCAAAAATAATGGGCGGACTTAGCCTGCGTTCTATTGACGTACAAATTACTAGGATAAGAAGTAAAATTGAGGATAACCCTAAGGAACCTAAATATTTAAAAACTATGCGGAATGAAGGTTATGCGCTTTATATCTAAATTGCTACAGCATATTTCAGGAAGCTTCAGACAAGATGAATTTAAAGACGAGTCTGCGCAAGCAGTACCAAAAATACGTGAACACAGGCGAGTTCTGAAAAATTCGCTTGTATCAAGCTTTCTGAAATATGCTGTACCTAAAACATTATTTGCACGTTTCATGCTAATTATAATTATTCCGATTTTAATAGGACAAATTTTAGCAATATTTTTATTCTATGACCGCCATTGGTATAATGTTTCATATTATACCAGTACGATTATTATTAATGAAATGGAATCTTTAATTAAAGAATATAAAGATAGCGATCGAAAAAAAGCACAGTTAGAGGAAAATTACCTTAGCTTATCCTATCAATTTCAGCCAAATGCCAAGTTGCCTGCAAAGCAACCGAAATTAAACGAATCGTTAGAAATTTTTAAAAATATTTTAAACACCAAAATCACCGAAAAAAATATTGTTAAGTTAAATAACGACAATAAAATAGAAGCATCTTTTCAACTAGCACACGGAATATTACAAATTACTTTTCCGGCAAAGTTATTACTTAACCCGACGGTATATATTTTTGTTTTATGGTTAATATTTTTAACTATTATCTTACTTACCGTATCTATAATTTTTTCCAAAAACCAAATAAAATCAATTTTAGCATTAGCCGATGCAGCCGATGAATTCGGTCAAGGGATTTTAAATAGTAAAAATTTTAAACCTTCAGGAGCTTCAGAAATAAGAAAAGCCGGACTTGCTTTTTTAAAAATGAAAAATCGTATTGAAAAGCAAATTACTAAAAGAACTAATATGCTGGCTATGATTTCCCACGATTTACGTACTCCTTTGACTCGGATGAAATTACAACTGGAATTAATGGAAGCTTCCGAAGAAACAGAAGGTTTAAAGATAGATATATTAACCATGCAGCAAATGATCAATTCTTATCTTGATTTTGCCAAAGGCGAAAATGCCGAGGAATTTAAAACAGTTGTTATTGTAGATTGGATTGCATCTTTTTTAAATAAATGGTCGCATATAGATATAGAATTAATAAATTTAGGCAATATAGATAATATAAAAGTAAAGATTAAAGCTAGTTCATTTGAAAGAGCCTTGTCTAATTTAATAAGTAACGCTATAAAATACTCAACTAAAATAAAAATATCGGTGCAGTCTAATTCTTCTTTAGTAACGATAAAAATCGAAGATAACGGCACCGGCATAAGTGATGAAGAAAAACCGTTTGTTTTTAAGCCTTTTTATCGCTCCGATAAGGCAAGGCATCTTGACGATTCAGGCAGCGTAGGGCTTGGGCTTGCTATAACCCGTGAAATAATATTAGATCATAAAGGCGTTATTTTGTTAGAGGATAGTAAAACGCTTGGTGGATTAGCGGTAAGAATAGAGTTGCCTTTGTGTAAAGCACTCTAATTGTTGCGTGGATGGTCGCAACGTCATTGCGAAGAGGCATTGTTGCGTGGGTAGGTTAAAGCGTGTTCTATGTCATTCCCGTGAAAACGGGAATCCGGAACGATTATAGTCATCCTGAATTTATTTCAGGATCTACTAAAAAAAGATGCGGCAAACTTGTTCAGCATGACAAAAAAGCCTGGATTGCCGCCTTCGCGGGAATGACATCAAAACTTAAAAATATAAAATAATGGTTATCGACATTAAACACCTAGCAATTATCATGGACGGCAACGCACGCTGGGCGGAAAAACATAATTTACCGAAAGCGGAAGGTCATCGCGTCGGAGCAAATAAAATCCGCGAGCTACTACCGGAGCTTATTAAACTCAAAATACCTTACGTAACATTATATACTTTTTCCTCGGAAAATTGGCAGCGATCAGAGTCGGAAATTTCTTTTTTAATAAAGTTATTAGGTGTGTATTTAACAAAGGAAGTAAATACTCTTCATAAAGAAGGTGTTAGAATAAAAGTAATAGGTCGACTTGAGCGTTTAAGCGCGGACTTACAAAAACAAATAAAAGATGCAATAGAATTAACGAAATCTAATAATAAAATCACGGTATGTATAGCTTTTAGCTACGGTAGCCGTGACGAAATAATCGATGCTTGTCAAAAAATTATTATTAGCGGTAAAAAAGAAATTACCGAAAATGATTTTAAAAATGCTCTTTACGATCCGGCAATGCCGGACGTAGATTTATTATTACGCCCGGGCGGAGTTTTTCGGATTAGTAATTTTCTTCTCTGGCAAGCGGCTTATGCCGAATTATATTTTTCTCCTAAATATTGGCCTGATTTTAATAAAGATGATATAATAGACGCATTAAATGATTATTCAAAAAGGAAGAGGACTTTTGGCAAGAGATAGAATACTGCTCTATTTAGTGCATGACTCTAAAAAAGTGCCGTATGTCATTCTAGCTAAAGGCGGGAATCTAGAAAGTTAATAGGAGCAAATTAAATAGTAATTTATTATATAATTTTGCTTATTTTAAGTATTTTCTGGATTCCCGCTTTCGCGGGAATGACACCGAGAGCGTTTTTAACCATCTATATAACAACACCGGTCAAGCCACGGGGTGACATTTTTAATTCTTAAAATATTAGACAATATTACTATGTTATTACGAATTTTATCAGCTATGGTTTTAGGACCGGTATTTATTGTTGCTATATTGTGGCTAAAACCGTTATTTTATGTTTTAATGATCTTAGTAGCAATAGGTATGCTATGCGAGTGGTATGATATGACAAGTTCCTCACTTTTACACTTGTTAACGGGTCTGGTTGTTATTCCGCTGCCTATTATCTCGCTAATGCTGTTACAGGCAGGGCATAATAACCAATGGTTAATATTGCTTTACTTTGTTATTATTTGGTCGGTCGATACTTTTGCAATGATCGGCGGTAAAATTATCGGGGGACCGAGGCTAGCATTTAAAATTAGCCCAAAGAAAACCTGGAGCGGCTTGATTAGCGGCATAATCTCGGCAGGATTTATTACTGTTTTTGTAAATTATTATTTTTTCCATAGTTATTTTTCGCGGGCTTTTTATTTATTTATAATAAGTTGTAGTCTGGCATTAATCGCGCAATTAAGTGATTTATTTGTTTCATATTTTAAACGAAAATTTAATATTAAAGATAGCGGTACCGTAATCCCCGGTCACGGCGGCGTGTTAGACCGATTTGATAGTATTATTTTAACAGCTCCTATATTATTATTTTTGTATCTTTATGACTATTTTTAATTTTATATTAAATAATAACTCTAAAAAATTAATATTTAATATTTCTTTAGCCTTATTGCTTGGGTATTTTGTTTTTCACTCAATTTACGGCAATAAAGGTATTATTGCTTATTTAAGAGTGAATCAGCAGCTTGAAAAAGCATATGCCGAACTCCGAACTTTAAGAGCGGACAGAGTCGAGCTTGAACATAACGTAAAATTATTAAGACCGGAATCGCTTGATAAAGATATGTTAGATGAGCAAGCACGAAAAGTTTTAGGGGTAGCTTCTCCGCGCGAACAAGTATACACGGTTAAGTGATTTGATAATATCTATGATGTGATTCCAATTTTAGATGTCATTCTAGTTCAGCATTGTTGCGTGGATTGAAAAATGGTCCCAATGTCATACCGTAGCTTGACCACGGGCTGAACTAGAATGACATCTTCGTACACTATTCCTTAAACATAACACTAATTAAAGGTAATTATAATATGGCTATTACGATTTATCAACACGACCTTCCGGATGATTTTAATCTTGAAGGAGATATTGCTATCGATACCGAAACAATGGGTTTAAATCTTCATAGAGATAAATTATGCCTATTGCAGCTAAGTAACGGCAACGGCGATGCTTATCTGATAAACTTCCTAAATAAAAATTATGATGCTCCTAATTTAAAAAAATTACTATTAGATAAAGAGAGATGTAAAATATTTCATTTTGCTAGATTTGATTTGGCATCAATAAAAAAATATTTACAAATCGATTTAGAGAATATCTTTTGTACTAAAATAGCTTCAAAATTAGTGCGGACTTATACCGAAAGTCATGGGCTTAAAGAATTATGCCGTGAGTTACTTTCTATGCAGCTATCCAAACAACAACAATCTTCCTATTGGGGAGCCGAGCAATTATCTAATGAGCAAAAAGAATATGCCGCTAAAGATGTGCTTTATTTACATCAATTAAGAGATATTTTACAAAAAATGCTAATCGCTGAAGAGAGGCTTGAAATAGCTGAAAATATTTTTAAATTCCTTCCAACCAGAAGTAATTTAGATTTGCTAGGTTGGAGTGATATAGATATTTTCATGCATTGATGGGAATATAACATATACATGCGCTATGTCATGCCCATGAAAACGGGGCGTTGTTGCTATGGCTACCGGAATCGTCATTGCGAGGAGGGACGTAGTCCCGACGTGGCAATCCAGGAAAAAATAGCAAAAAATGCTATGAAATTTATTATTTTCTAGATTGCCGCGCTCCTTGCAGTCGCGGCGTTGTTGCATGGCTCTAAAAAAGTGCCGTATGTCATTCCCGTGCAGGCGGGAATGACATCGAAAATTCTAGCCATGCAACAACGCCCTATAATTCTTCTCAATAGTTCGCGTTATATTATTACGCTCCTCTTCCTCCTCCTCTTTGGTTTTTTTCTTGGTTGATTACTTCTTGTTGCCACGTAGAAGTAGGAGTCTTAGGAAGAGAAACCGGTTTTACTTGTGGGACCTGTGGCTGTACTATTCCTGTTGTTACTTCAGGTGGTGGTGGAGGTGGTAATTTTTTTTCTTTATTAGGATTAGGAAGTTTAGGCGGCGGCGGTGGCGGAATATCTTCTTCAGGAGGCGGTGGGGGCGGCGGTAGTTGCTCCTGCATTTGTTGTTTTACTCGTATTGCTTCTGTCGGTATTTCTGCTCTGTTTTCCGGTATAGCATTTGAAAAGATTTTATTATTAATTTCTTTCTCAACATATTCGTTATTTTTTAAAACATGCTCACCGGTAACTTTCTCTAATTTTTTACCGACAACATCTTGACGAAAAATAATAGTTTTAATTTTTTCCCACAAATTTGTTTTTGTAGCTTGCTGTAAATTCTCTGCAATATTTTTACTGTTCTCGGCTAAATAAGCAGGATCTATGCTTTTTAAGAATATATCCGTAGCTTTAGCAAGCTTCTCATTCTTACTTTCAAGTAATGGAGCAAAATTTTTAACAATTTCCTTGCCTTTTTCTTGTATTTCTTCAGGCTTTAATTTACTTATTGTTGGTAACAAAGCTTGAGTAGATTTTTTATTTTGTTCTATATCTATGGGTCCTATTTCCTTCAAAGTCCCTTGTATTATGGAAAAAGCTTTAATATCGTGGTTAAATAGTTGAGTAAATTTCTCTATATTTTCTTTTAAGTTTAGTTTTTCTCTATCTAAAACACAATATAAGGGATTCTGTTCTCCATCTATTGCAAAGCACTCCGTAGTACGAAGAGTAGCAATATGTTGTAATGGCTCCAAAAGCTTGATATCTTTTAAACCTACACTTATAATTTCTGAACTAATGCTAATATCTTTTGCAATAAGTGTAATTATATCTCTTTTATCAGCAACTAACTTACCTCCCTTCTCAAACAACCCTATATTTTCTACTACTCCTTTAAGTTTAATATAGTCATTAACGATAGAAGTTATGCCTTCATCAGACGATAAGGAAGTCGTAATCTTTTTTTGATATTGTTCTAATTCATTTGTAATTCCATTAAAATTTTCTTCTCCTAACCCCTGCTCAGCTAATTTTTTTATTTTTTCTCCAATAGTACTTACGGTAGAAAATAAATTATATCCTGCGTTTGCTATCCTTTTTTCTTCCTCAATTCTTTGTTCTGCTGATAATGATTCATCTTGTACTTGCCCTAAAATTGTTTTAACAGTACCACGTAAATTCTCGTTTTTTGCTATATCTATAGAACCTATTTCCTGAACTTTTTCGTATAAAGTTCGTCCAATATAATTATTTAGAAGTACAATTTCCCCGCGCATCTCTTCAATTGCAGTATTTACTCTATTTTGTTGTTGCTCAGTCAATGCCATATTCTTCCTCTATTAATTAGTTGTTAATTAAATTAAAATTTATTATCCGTCCTTATTAACGACTATGATCTTCTTTTTTCCCTTGGGCATGGTTAGCTTTAGGAGTAACAGGAGGCGCACTATTTGCCTTACCCGTTGCTCCTTCTTTCATATGCGCAACGAGCTTCTGCGCCGCTAACGAAGGCGTTTTTTCCGTTTGTTGTTTAGGTGAAACAGAAAATCTATTAGGATTTGTATAGCTTTTACTTTGTTGCTCAAAGATGGATACAAGCTTATCTACATTTTCTGCAGCATAATCCCTAGAAGAAGCTTTAAAACCGAATCTTGCTGCTATTCTTTTCACAAGAGGCGGTTTTGCATTTGCAGCTTTTTGTAACTTCTCCGATATTTCTTTATTATTCTGTGCTAGATATTCTGGGCTTAAATTCTCTAAAGCATTTTTAACACTGGTGGCAATCGCCTTATTTTCACTTTTTAATAAAGGTGCAAAGTTTTTTACAACTTCAGCCGTTTTTTTATTTTCATTGAATTTTTTAATAAATTTATCTGCAGTTTTACTAGCGGCTTCTACAAAATCAGCTGAAGGCAATTCATTTTTTCTTGAATTAAATTCCTGCTTATCTGGATCGAATTTTTGGCTTTTATCCCCTTGCGTAATAAATTTTTCATATTTCTGCAGCTTATCGGCTGAAAACTCAGGAGTAGTCTTTTTAAGAATTTCCATAGTTTTATCTATTACCGCTTTGGCATATCTATCTTTCGATATATTCTGACCGCTTACTTCAACTAGAGCCTTTTTAACCGCATTTACAGGAATATCCAAAGCTTCCTGTATCGGTACTTCCTTATAGGGTAACTCGTTAAAATCTCCATCTCTAGCTAACGGTAAATCAAATCCTTTAAGCGCTGCTTCCGTTGTTGCAACACTAAATTTAAACTTATTTTTTCCTTCAGGAGAATCAACTAATTCCGCACATGCTTCAGCATGTCCCTTTACGGCATTAACTAGTTCTTCTATTTTTTTATCCGGTAAAGCTTTATTAAGAAGTCCTCTCCCTAACTTTAGCCCTGCTCCGATAGCATCACTCATTATAAGAGTTTTATCAACTAAATTACTACCTGGAGGGATCAAACTTTCATAACCATCTGTTCTACTTCCTACATTTGTAATATCACCTACATCATCCAATGCATATGGCGAAGAATTCTGACCCTCTGCAGCCATATTTTTCCTCAATTATTTATTTACTAACTAAAATTAAACAATAATTAGTTAAAGAAATCAAATTAAAGTAAAGTTTTAAAAAGAAAATTTATTGTGGTAGGGGTAGTATTTTTTTGTTGAGGAAGTTCTGATAGTTATTTCTTCGGGGATTTCGGCAAGGAATCTAGACGGGGAGGAACGGACTATTTCAAAAAATATTTTACGACTTTCGGCAAAAGTAATATACAACTCTTTCTTTGCTCTAGTGATACCGACATAAGCGATGCGGCGCTCTTCTTCAATGCCCTTTTCTCCGTCTTCGTTAAGGGTTCTTTGATGAGGAAACACCCCCTCCTCCCAGCCCGGTAAAAATACTACGTCAAATTCTAGGCCTTTAGCAGAATGGAGTGTCATTATAGTCACAGAACCGCCGAAATTTGTTTCCAGTATTTCATTTTCCATTACTAAACTCGAATGCTCAACGAAATCATGAATATCGTTAAAATCCGCTATGGCTCTTAGCATTTCATTGATATTTTCAATACGCCCCAAAGCTTCGTCGGTTTTTTCCTCCTGCAGCATTTCAAGATAGCCGGATTCATCTAATATGGCTTTCGTAACGTCTAACGGGCTTTCTAAGTTATATCTTGCCTGCCAGCTCTCTATTTTGTTAATTAAGTCGTTTAAGCTATCATATAATTTAGCTTTAAATTCACCCTTTGGTAACATTTCTTTGATGGCTGCAAAAATAGAAATATTACCGTCTGCGGCATAGCTTTTAATACGAGCAACCGTCGTAGCACCGATTGAGCGCCGCGGCACATTGATAATACGCTCTAGGGCTAAATTATCATTATGATTTAAAGCAATCCTTATATAGCTTAGTAAGTCCCGTATTTCCATGCGTTCGTAGAATCGTAGCCCGCCGATAATTTTATAGGGCATGGCACTATTGATAAAAGCTTCTTCAAAACTCCTAGTTTGGAAGCCTGCCCTGACTAATATCGCAATACCGCTAGCGTTATATTTTCCTTCCCGCACTAACCTATCTATTTCGGAGGCAATAAATCTTGCTTCTTCTTTATCGCTCCAACATGAAACAATTTTAATTTTCTCTCCGCTATCTTTGTCAGTCCATAGCGTTTTACTGTGACGATTTTTATTATTGTTAATGACGTTAGAAGCAGCGGCAAGTATCGGCAGGGTTGAACGGTAATTTTGTTCTAATTTGATGATTGTCGCATTTGAAAAATCTTTTTCAAAACGTAATATATTACCGACTTCGGCACCGCGCCAGCCGTAAATAGATTGATCATCATCGCCGACACAACAAATATTTTTAGAAAAACTAGCCAGCATTCGCGCCCATAAATACTGCACTATATTAGTATCCTGATACTCATCAATTAAAATATACTTATATTTATCTTGGTAATATCTTAATATATCAGGGTTTTTAATAAATAATTCGTTATTGTAAAGCAGTAAATCCCCAAAATCTACCACATTAGAAATAAGTAAATTTTGTTGATATTCTTCGTAAACAAGTTTTGCTACGCGTTGAATAGGTAGGGTAATATCCGACTTTGATAGTTTAGAAGGGAGCAATCCCTGATCTTTCCAGCGTGAAATTATAATATGTAAAAGCTTAGCAGGGTATTTTTTTATATCAATATCCTTTTGCTTAACAATATCCTTAACTAATTTCATTTGATCATCGTGGTTAATAATCGTAAATCTGCTAGTTAAAGATAAATCTAAATGCTCGGCTTGCTCTCGAAGTATCTTCGCCGCCATTGAGTGAAAAGTACCGATATTAAGCCCATAGCAGCTAATCAAGCTATTAACCCGCTCGACCATTTCTTTGGCAGCTTTGTTAGTAAAAGTAACGGCTAAAATATTTTGCGGTTCCGCTAAATTCTTATAAACAATATTAGCTATCCGAGAAGTTAATACTTTCGTTTTACCCGTTCCCGCTCCGGCAAGCAACAATAGCGGTCCTTCGGTATGGAGAGCCGCTTTGCGTTGCTGATCATTTAAAGAATCTAGAAAATTTTGTTTGTTGAACATTAGATAAGTATAATTATTTATTTTGTTCGTAAATGAAGAATTTGAGATGTCACCCCGTGACTTGATCACGGGGTCCAGAAAAAACTTTAAAAAAAGACTGGATACCGTGGGAGGGGCCTCGGTATGACAAGCGTTACTCCTAACTGATGCTTACATCAATAAGCCTTGATAATATTATCCTTTCTAATTTTATCAATCAAAATTCACCTTAATCTGCGAATATTTTTGACGATATAAGAAATGGTAGTTATCGGGTGACAAATAATTATTTTTATGAGTTTAATATAGGCTTTAAAATCCTTATCCTCAATAAACCACATATATAAATCATTGATCGGTTTATTTTGTTCTAAGATAACATATTTATCTTGATATATTTTTTTTAAAGTTTTTTTCGCGATTCTAATCTCTTCTTTACGCTCCCCCGTAAGGCTTTTAGGATGTACACGGTAAAAATATAAAGATTCTTTAAGATGAAAAAATTTGGTAATTAGTCCTAGGCGGAGCCAATATTCATAATCCTCTACTAAAAACATCTTTTCATTATATTCCCCTACTTGCCGAGCTAAACTAGCCCGATATAAAAAACAGGCACCGACGCAATCTCTAATAGGTAAAAATTCCGGTGGCTCTTGGTATATTCTGCTTCCTATTTCATTCTTTTCGTTAATTAAAATATAGTCTGTATATATAAGACCTATATCCTCTCTACTATCTAAACATTTATTCATTTTTTCTAAGGCATCTTTATGATATAGATTATCGTCGGAAATCCATGTAAGATATTGACCTTTAGCCTTTTTAAAGCCTATATTCAACGTAGCGGGTAGTTTTTTATTAGTTTTATTTTCTATTATTCCGATGCGGTTATCTTGGCTTGCATATTTTTGCGCTACCTTAAGACTGTTATCAGTAGACAAGTCATCAATTATGATAAGTTCAAAATCGGTGAATGTTTGCGTAAGGCAACTTTCAATAGTTTGAGATAAATAGTTCGCTCTATTATATGAAGGTAATATTATCGAAATTTTAGGAAGAAAGTTGGAATTCATATATATTTTTTGCAAAATTGTTTTTATATTTAACGTAAAAATTTGTTATCCCGTGGTTTGACCGGCGTTGTTGCATGGCTCAAATTTTTGATGTCATTCCAGCAACGGCGGGAATCTAGAAAAAACGCTTTTAAGTCATCCTGAATTTATTTCAGGATCTACTAAAAAGATGCTGAAACAAGTTCAGCATGACATAAGTAAGGCTAGATTCCCGCTTTTAGCTAGAATGACATCGAAAATTTGAGCCACGCAAAACACCTCCTCGCAGTGACGGGTTTTTTGCGTTAATTTCTATCCATACAACAACCTCACCACGGTATAAAGCATATCTTTATAACATAACTTGCAAATTTACATATTTGGTGTTTAAATACTCAAATATTCCTTCAAATGAACCTTCTACTCCAAAACCGGAGGCTTTGCGTCCGGCAAAAGGGGCTTTAGCACTTCCCGGCCTTGGGGCATTAATTGATATCATACCGAAATCTAACTTAGCGGCAATTCTTTGAGCTTTAGCTGAATTTTGTAAATAAATATACGCTTGCAAACCGTACTGCGTGTTATTTGCTCTTTTTATAACTTCATCTTCAGTAGTAAATTTATAACAAGCAACCACCGATCCAAATATTTCGGTATTAAAAATCTCCATATCATCAGAGCAATCGGCAATAATCGTCGGTTCTAAAAAATTATCCGATGCTTTCCCGCCGCAAAGTAACTTAGCTCCTTTAGCTTGCGCATCTTTTAGTAAACTCTGAATTTTATCGATAGCCGCCTGATTAATTAGAGGTCCTATATCTGATTGCTCATTTAACCCGTCACCGACCTTAAGCTTTGCAAATTTAGCGGTAAAAATTTCTATGAACCGCTCATATATTGTTTCTTCAATAAATATTCTATTAGGAGCAGTACAAGATTGACCGCTATTTCTAGTTTTAGCAATTACTAAATCATCGGCTACTTTTTCTAAATCCATATCGGCAAATATAATAAAAGGCGCATTGCCGCCAAGTTCTAAAGATAAGCGTTTAACCGTATTATCCGAGTTTTGGTACAGTATTTTACCGACATTTGTTGAACCGGTAAAGGATAATTTGCGAATTCTAAAATCTTCACAAAATGCTTTACCGATAATATTGGAATCGCCGGTAATTACATTAAATACTCCTACCGGTAAACCGGCATCGCTGCCAAGTTTTGCAAGTGCCAAAGCAGAAAACGGCGTAAGGCTTGATGGTTTTAGTATAACGCTACAGCCGGCAGCTATTGCCGGAATAACCTTGCGTGTGATCATGGCATTTGGGAAATTCCACGGCGTTATGCACGCAACCGGTCCTACCGGCTCATACTCCGTGATAATTTTATGATCTTTATTATTACCAGGTTTTATAGTTCCGTGGATATTATGGATAATATTCGCATACCATTCAATAAATGATGCACCGTATAGAATTTCATTTTTTGCTTCCTTAAGTATCTTGCCTTGCTCTAGAGTTAATATATAGCTTAGTTCTTCGATATTTTCGAGTATTAAACTATGCCATTTTCGTAGTATCGATATTCTTTGCTCAAAAGAGCTTTCCGACCATATATTAAAAGTCTCTACAGTATTATCGATAGCGTTATTAATTTTAGGTAAAGCTAAATTCGGCACTGAGCCGATCTCTTTCAAGGTTGAAGGATTAATAACCGGCATTTGCTTTGCAGAAGTTAGCCACTCGCCGTTGATATAGTTTTTTTCTGTAATAGATTCAAGTAAATGCATAAAAACCTCTTTAAAATTTTTGCTGTCATACCGTGGCTTGACCCACTATTGTACGAACGTTGAAAAAAGGCTGTGTCATGCCGTGACTTGATCACGGCATCCAGGAAAATAAAGCCATATTAGACTTATTTTAGAATCTTTTTATGATATTATAAGCTGGACTGAAGTGGTCGTAGCCACGGAATGACAGAATTTTTACCTCTTTATTTAAACGTTCGTACACTAGTGGGCTTGACCACGGTATCCAGAAAAAATTAAAAAGCCTGACTGGATGCCGTGGTCAAGCCACGGGGTGAGCCAGTCCCAATTCTTGAAAGATGAGTAATATTACACACTAAACGATTTTCCACAACCGCATGCGGCTTTTTGATTTGGATTAGTAAAAACAAACCCCGATTTAAATTGACTTTCGACATAATCCATTTCAGTATTTATAAGATACATTAATGCTTTAGGATCAATCAATATTTTTACGCCTTTTTCTTCCACTACTTCATCAAATTGGTTTTTATCGTCAGCATATTCTACGTAATAAGAAGTTCCTGCACACCCACCTGATTTTACTCCGACTCTAATGCCGAAAGACGGCTTACCGCGTTTTTCAAATAATAACTTAACCTGTTTTGCTGCCGCTTCAGTTATTGAAATAACATTTTTCATGATGTTCAAACATTTTTCTTAAGCTTGTAATCGGCTATTGCCGCTTTTATAGCATCCTCGGCCAATAATGAACAATGAAGTTTTACGGGCGGTAGTGATAGCTCTTTTGATATTTCCGTATTTTTAATAGTTTCAGCATCATTAACCGATCTACCTTTAATCCATTCCGTTACCAAAGAACTTGAAGCAATAGCGGAACCGCACCCGAATGTTTTAAATTTAGCATCTTCGATAATGCCGTTTTCATCAACTTTTATTTGTAACTTCATTACGTCACCGCAAGCCGGTGCGCCGACAAGACCCGTACCGACATTTTTATCTTCCTTATCAAGTGCGCCGACATTACGAGGATTCTCGTAATGATCAATCACTTTAGGACTATATGCCATTGTTATTCTCCTATTATTTAAATATTTACTATCAATGTCATTCCCCCGCGTGGAAGGCGTTGTTGCGTGGCTACGGGAATCGTCATTGCAAGGAGGCATTTATGCCGACGCGGCAATCCAGTCAAACATATTTTTATACTAAACTTGTTTAGTATTCTAATTAAATCCCGAATGTAATTCGGGATAGCCTGGATTGCCGCAGCCACTTCGTGGCTTCGCAATGACGGTTCTAGTATCCACGCGAGAATGACTACGGGCGTTGTTGCGTGGTTCGAGTTTTTGATGTCATTCCCGCTAAAGCGGGAATCCAGGCTTTTTTTTGTCATGCTGAACAAGTTTTGCGCATCTTTTTAGTAGATCCTGAAATAAATTCAGGATGACTTAAAAGTATTTTTCTGGATTCCCGCTTTCGCGGGAATGACATAAAAGGATGCGGGAATGACATCGATCACATTTTTATCATTCTACGCAACAACCCCTAATTTAGTGAGCTGCCCATTTTATTTTCTTTAAATCTATTCCTTCCTGCATCATTTCCCAAAGGGGGCTTAACTCCCGTAACTTATTGATTTTTACGGTTATTAATTCTACTGCATAATCAATTTCTTCTTTAGTCGTAAATCTACCTATCCCAAATCTAATGGATGTATGCGCAAGCTCTTCATCAACTCCCATAGCTCGAAGAACATAGGACGGTTCTAAAGAAGATGAAGTACACGCAGAACCTGAAGAAACCGCTAAATTTTTAATAGCAAGGATAGTAGACTCGCCTTCAACACCGGCAAAGCTTAAATTTAAATTACCTTTATATCTCTTATCTTTATCACCGTTTAAATGCACATCTGAAATTCTTTTATTTATATTACTTAAAAATCTATCAAACAAATAATTTACGTGTTCGAGGTCTTTGTGCATTTCATTTAAGGCTATTTCGGCGGCTACGCCGAGGCCCACAATTAAAGGAGTCGGTAATGTTCCTGATCTCATTCCTCTTTCTTGTCCTCCGCCATTTATCAACGGCGTTAACCTTACTCGCGGTTTTTTTCTCACATATAACGCTCCGATACCTTTCGGACCGTAGATTTTATGACCTGAAATACTAGCAAGGTCAATATTATACTCGTTAACATTAATCGGGATTTTACCGAATCCTTGAGCGATATCCGAATGAAAAAATACCCCTTTTGCTCGGCAAATTGCCCCTATTTCTTTTAAGGGCTGAATAACCCCGATTTCGTTGTTAACCGCCATTACCGACACTAACATGGTTTGATCGGTAATATTATTTTTTAACACCTCTAAATCTATTAAACCGTTTGTTTGAATCGGTAAATAGGTAACTTTAGCGCCTTCCTGCTCTAAGTGCCTACATGCATCTAATACGCATTTATGTTCACTAACAACGGTAATAATATGATTTTTTTTGTTGCCGTAAAATTTAGCTATGCCCTTAATAGCTAAATTATTAGATTCGGTTGCGCCGGAAGTAAAAATAATTTCTTTAGCTTCCGCGTTTATAAGCATAGCTATTTGTTTTCTTGCTTCTTCTACTGCTTCTTCTGCTTCCCAGCCGAAAGAATGACTACGTGAATGAGGATTGCCGAATTTAGTAGTAAAATAAGGAATCATTGCTTCCATTACCCTAGGGTCCATAGGCGTAGTAGCTTGATAATCCATATAGATCGTTGATTTTTCCGCTTCGCTCATATTAATTCCTGTTTATAAATTTCTTCAAACGCTTTAATAAAAATTTTAACGTCTTCCGGTGTTTCATTATGACTAAACGATACTCTAATAGAAGAGCTTATTTCCGTCTCATTCAAACCCATAGCACTTAGCACATGCGATTTAGATACTTTACCCGATGAGCAGGCAGAACCGGAGCTAACAGAAATACCCCGCAAATCAAAAGCTATTAATTTTGCTTGACCATCGGTTTTAGGTACTATAATTAACGAGGTATTAGGTAACCTTGAAACACTCTGCCCTACTATTTTCACATTTTTATATTTACTTAAATATTTCTCTAATAACTCCTGTAACATCTTTATTTTCTTGTATCTATCTTCTATTTCATCTGTTACTATTTCAGAAGCAAGACTGAAACAGGCAATTGCTAAAACATTTTCCGTACCGGAGCGTATATTTTTCTCTTGCCCGCCGCCAATCGTTATCGGCGTAAGTATATTTTTTGAGCTAGCAATTAATGCAGAACTACCCTGCCCCGCACCTATTTTATGCCCTGAAATTGTGCAAAAATCTAAGCCTAAGCTTTTGATATTTATTGGTATTCTACCGAATCCTTGCACGCAATCACTATGAAAAACCGCACCATATTTTTTAACAATCACAGCAATCGCCGCTATATCCTGAATAACACCCGTTTCATTGTTGGCAAGCATTATAGAAACTAGCTTTTTATTATTCTTACTTTGAGATAGCAGATTTTCTAGGTTTTCTAAATCAATAATACCGTTATAGTCAACTTTTATTACTTTGATGTTAGGAGCATATTTTACATGATTAAAAATCGATAAATGCTCAATAGCCGAAATAAAAATATCTCCGTCATAATAATTTTTTATTACTAAATTATTGCTTTCAGTACCCGAAGAAGTAAAAATAATTTCATATTCTTTTGAATTTACCGTTATCCCGACCGAGTTTGCTATTTGCTCCCGCGCCTCTTCTACTATTTTTCTAGCTAACCGCCCTTGTATATGAATAGAAGAAGGATTTAAAGCGCCCTCTATTAAACTTATCATTAATTCCTTAACTTGCGGCTCTGTAAAAGTAGTAGCGTTATGATCCAAGTATAACATACTTTTATTACATAAATTTTGATTTGTTATAATTATTTAAAACAATATCGGAAATAGATATTTTTTCAAAATAATTACGAATATGGCTAGTAAGACCTAACCACAAATGATGTGAATTGCATTTTACTTTATTAGGTATACAAGCCTTTGTTGAGTCTTGGTTTGTTAATTTTTGATAACATTTTGTCATTTCGATATTCTCGTCTACCGCGTCCATAATGTTGGAAATTTTTATTTCATTCAATGTAGTATTAAAAACATATCCGCCCTTAGGACCCTTAATCGATTTTACTAAATTAGCTTTTTTAAGCTTGGCAAAAATCTGTTCTAAATAATTAACGGAAATATTTTGTTTTGAAGAAATTTCAGCTAAAGTAATAGGTTTATCGGTTGACCGCAAAGCCATTTCTAAAATAGCCATCACCGCATACCGACCTTTGGTTGTTAGCATCATATAATATTCCTTAAAAATTTAAATTATTTATAAATTAACTCCAACTATGTATAAGAATTATCCATAGTTCGCCTTAAATTAAACTACAATATCATACTAATTTAGTAAAGTATTATAATTTAATTATTTATTAATATTAATGAAAAAATTAATTTGTGAATGCAAGTTATTGCTGCATGGGGCGAGATCAATTAACTATTTATAAGCATAATTAATATTTCTTCTAGCAAGACCTATATTTTTTAAACGCTCGTATACTTTTTCAAATACTTGCTTAGGTAAGGTGTTTGAGGTAGTAATTTGGAGAAATTTATCATCTTTTAATTTAATAAAAAAAGACGGCTCGTAAAATTCCGGTCCGTCAATTTCCCTAGAAATTTTTATAAAATAACCGATTATGTGACTATTATAATAATCGCATTTACTAATCATTTTTTTTGCTATTTTATTAATATAAATATCTGTTCTAACGGTATAAGTAAAAGCAAGAGCAATGCCGAGCATCAGGCGTTGACGGTGACTAAAAGGAATATCGGAAGATAAAATAAATTCCGAAACGAAATTTGCTCTTAGAGTTTTATCGATATTTTTATTATACTGCGCCAGCATAATTGCCAGTTCTATGGTGATAAGCGTCGTAGCATCAGGATTAATTAAAAGATATTTTATTGCTTCAACATATTTATCAATTTTACAAATATCTTTATCAAATTTTACTAATTTTTTTACTCTCTCATAAATAATATCTTTTTTCTGTTCATGGTAGGGAAGCGAATCAAATCTAACCCCTTCTTTCAAACCGTAATTTGAAATTATTATTTTTTCCGGCGAAAACACCTTAATCATCGACTTTACTACTAAAACAGCATTATAATTAATAGCTTTTTGTTCATAATAACTTAGTTTTAGTTTGTCAATGTGAGATAATTTTTCAAGATAAAATTCAAACTCAGCTCGGTTTATTTCAAAATTATGTAAATTTTTAAGGGGATAATTGATAGATTCCATATATAAACGACCCATCAACCTTAAAGCTCCGCCGATTAAATATAAATTAGGATAATGTTTCTCTCCGAATTCTTCTTTAATCATTTTAGTAATCGAATGAGTATCAAAGTTACTACTAGGAATAACTTTTGTACCTAAAGGCAAAGACTTTAATTTACCGACCTTTTTATTTTCAATTTGCGCAAGCTCAAGACTTCCTCCGCCTAAATCTGCCACCACCCCGAAAGCATCGCTTATGCCTGAAATCAAACCGGCAGCAGTTAAATAAGCTTCTCGCTCGCCGGAGATAATTTCAATATCTATATTAAATTTCTTTTTAATTATTTCCTTAAATTCTTTAGCTTTGGGGTGACCTCTAAGTATTGCGGTAGCAACGCATTGTATGTTACTAACGGAAAGCCTAGTAAAAATATGAATAAGATATTGTAGTGACAGGTAAGTTTGATGCTTTATTTCTAAATTGTCTAGATCGAGTAAATTTATAATATAACTTTTAAATTTATAATTAAAAATCTCAGGAGCTCCTAGTTCATCACATTCATAAACTACGGCCCTTACGGCATTAGAACCTATATCAATAATAGCTGAACGCATGTTTATATATTATTTATTCGTTTCAGCAGAAATATTTTCCGTTTCTGCCGATATTTCTTCGGAAGATTCACTATTTGCTTTAGGATCAAAAGGCACTTGAGTAGGTACAAATGTAGGAGGTAATAACCTACTGGTAAAAAACTTATCCTCATAATATTTAATCTTACGAGATTTTATAGGAGGAAAAGACTCTATTAAAACAATCTGCTCATCCTTCGGTAACTGTATTACTTCTTGAGGTAAAAGTAAAGCTCTTTGAACCTGTGATACATTTTGCGTTCTAGTCGAAATATTAAGATCGAAAAATATAGGTTTACTAAATGATCTTTGTTCTACTGTTTTATTACCGACAAGTTGCGATATTAAATTAGCCGTTTCGTAGTTATTAGCCGCAAAAGTAATTCGATATGTAGCATTTGATAAAAACGAATTCATGCCGGCATCTTCATATGTTCCTTTGAGCTGCTGAGTATCTTGAATAATCAAAAACAACCGAACTCTGTATCCTCTAAAAAAAGCAATACCGGCTTTAAACGTATCCATTTTGCCGAGCGTCGGAAATTCATCTAATAAAAACATCACGCCGTACGGCTCTTCCTTAAGATCGGGCATTTTTCGGCTTAAAAATTCCGTAGCTTGTTGATAAAATACCTGCATTAATTTCTGCAAACGCTGGATATTATCAGGAGTAAGATCGACATATATCGTGGTTTTTTTTCTTTTTAATTCTTGGATATTAAAATCGGAGGAAGCGGTAGCGGCATCAATCAACGGATTTGCCCATAATTCAAGTGAAGAGTTCATTGTAGAGATAACACCGGAACGTTCCTTATCGGCTTTCTGCAAAAACGCCGCAATATTCATATATGCAACCGGATGTATTACTTTACCTAAAGTATCAAGTACCACAGCTAAATTATATACTACGTCATCACTGCACATTGTTCTAACTACTTCTCCGAAGGATTTAGTCTTATTCGGATCGGCAATTAAATATAGCGTTACCCCCAAGAATAAGCTGCGTGCTTCGTTATTCCAAAAATCTTTTTCCGGCATAATGAGGTTAGAAATTTTTTGGACGTCATCAACCATTTGACCGGGCTTAGTACTAACCCAATCTATAGGATTATAACAATGAGTTACGCCATCGGGATTTGACGGCTCCCAGACAAAAACCGCTTGCCCTTGCTTTTGCCGCCATCCGCTAGTTAAACCGTGATTCTCAAGCTTAATGTCATGTACGACTATCGAATCACTCCAAAATAACAAATTAGGAATTACAAATCCGACACCTTTTCCCGATCCTGTCGGAGCAAATAACAGGGCATGCTGAAACCCGTCGGCAACAAAATAACCTCCACTATCAACTCCTATTAACATACCTTTTTTGGCACGAAGACCCGCAGCTTCAATATCGCTATAGTTTGCCCAACTTGCATCACCGTATACTTTTTCTTGCTGTTTAAAAAACTGTAATGCCTTTATTCTGTCAAAATTTTTAATATAAAAAATTATGACAATTGCCGAAGGAGCAAGAAGAGATACTATTAATTTTAATTTTAAATAGTTATAATCCGTAAATTTTAATTGTCCCCATACATTGATAAGCCAATAAGCCCATTTATAAGCAATATTTATAGCATTTACATTTACTCCCAGACCGCCAAGTTCATTAGTAGAAATTGCAACAAAAACTCCGCTTACCCATAATGTACAAAAAATAACAATCGGATGAATTATGGCATGACCGAATATATTTCTGGTAACTTTAAGTATCTTATACCACTCCATTAATATTCCTATTTTTATACTCGAATGATTTTAAAAATTGCTCTTTCATTTTATCAGAGACTCGTGTGCTCACTTGACTCAAGTGTACGCTGCGCGCACTCACCCTTCAAAATAAAATTCAATTCTTAAAATCATTCGAGTATACCTAAAATTATTTTGTCTTTCGATGTCATTCAGAATTCGATGTCATTCCCGCGCAGGCGGGAATCCAGAAAAATTATAGTCATCCTAAATTTATTTCAATATCTTTTTGTATTAGATGCTGAAACAAGTTCAGCATGACAAGAAAGCCTGGATTCCCGCCTTTAGCTAGAATGACACCCTTTTTATGGCAATTTCTAATCCATGCACAACGCCCCGTTTTCGCGGGAATGACATCGAATACGTTTAACCTATCGACACAACAACCCAATACACCTAAATCATACTTTCGGCACTTTTATTTTTCTTATAATACACCTCGGAAACGTATCTTTTTCCGCCGCTACCACGCTTTAATTGTACTACGATATCGACCACGGTTAGAATATATTTTTTTACCTCTTCAGGCGGCATACCAAGATCTGCTTGCATAACCATTAGCTTCATTTGTTCTATCGCCATAGCCGGGCTATCGGCATGCAGAGTTGATATAGAACCGGGGTGACCGGTATTAATTGCCCGCAAAAAACTAAAAGCTTCCGCACCTCGTAGCTCTCCGACTATAATTCTATCAGGTCGGAGCCGTAAGCACGCTTCTATTAAACTTTGCGTATTAACATTAGCACGACCCTGCCCGCCTTTAGAAGAAAGTAAATGTACTTTATTAGGATGTTTCGGCAATAACACTTCTCTTGCATCTTCTACCGTAATTATTCTCTCTTCTAGCGGTATTTCACCAAGAGCCGCATTAGTAAAAGTAGTTTTACCGGTAGAAGTTCCGCCGCTAATAATAATATTTTTCTTTGAAATCACCGCATGTCTGACAAATTCTTTTATCTTTTTTTCTGCTAAGTAATTATTTAGAATTCCTTCATTTTCGTCTATTATTGCTTCAGTAACTGTTGCATCGAAAGCCCCCATTTTAGCATATTCATCTAATGAAAGATTCATAGTACTACCTTTCCTAATCGAGTAGATAATTTGTCCTATCTCACAAGCAGGCGGGAATACTATTTGAATACGATAACCATTCGGCAAAGAAGCTGAAAGTAACGGTTTTTCTTCAGAAATAATTTGCTCTGTAGATTGCGCAACTAAACGCCCCAGCGACATAAGATGCTCAAAATCAAGGTCGGGTATTTGCTTAGAATATATTTCTCCTTTCTTTTCAACCCAAACTTCCCCCGGTTTATTAACCATGATCTCATTAATACCTTCCTCGGCAAATAAATCCTTAAAGGGCAATAAAAATGTTTCTAACGCAGCAAATTCATCTGCCATACATATACTCTTTTGCTTTCAAGAATTGCTCTTTCATTAGACTTCTTGCATAACTTGCTTCTAAGGGTAATTTGTACGTCAATCCGGTACTCGCATCCTCACGTACGTTAGAGTACGCTGCGGTGCTGCGTTCCGTGTTTCCTTCAAATTCCTCCTTATTAGCTACGTTATGCAAGAAGTCTATTTTATCAAGGACTCCTGTACTCACGTACCAAGAGTACGCTGCGTGCAGTCGCCCTTCAAAATAAAATTCAATTCTCGAAATCATTTGAGTATACCATTCGTATTTCAAGAATTGAGTTATTATTCCCGTGATCAAGTTGCTATATGACAGGGGTAGCCCATGAAAAATTGCTTTTGTACATTTAATTTCAGAATTTGGTATCATTTCATTAACCTTGATTTTAATAATACAGCTTTCGGAAATTTATAATCTTTATTAACATATATTTTAATCGCGGTTCCCTGGTCAATAGTGGTAGTCGGCTTAAACTCCTGCTGGCTTATCATATCTTTAACCGTATTAGTTACATCAGTAAAAGCTTGAGTAGATGCTTGCTGTGCTTGTGTCGGAGCAGAAGCGGTAGTAGCCGTAGTCAATAAACTTGCAGCAGCCGAGTTAACCGCTTGCACCAATGCCGCAAGCCTTTGAGCCGCAGTATTTGCCGTTGCCGGATTTTGTGCGGTAGTACAGCTTTGAGTCATGGAAGAATAAGCCGCCGAAGTTGTATCGGTAATAGCACCGAGTACGCTAGTACAAATCATTACAATCCTTACATCTTCAGTCATAGCGGTATTAGCAGCATTTGATTGAGCTATATTTTGTATTTGCGTCGCAACAGCACTATTCGCCGCCGCAGCTTGTGAGTTAATAGGCGGTGCAACTACTTTGTCAAGAGCATTGGCAAATGCAATATTAAAGGCTGACTGCAATATAGAGTTAGCAAAACGTTCTTTAAATTTATTATCCACCCTTCCTTGAGTTCCTTTTCTTCCTAAATTATCTACGGCAATAGCGTCAAACTCTATAGTGTAACCATTAGTAAGGTCTATTCTACTCCATATTACGGAAATTCTGCCGTAAGTTTCCGCTGAAGCTCCATAAGTTCCAAAAATCTTTGATCCCTTTGGAATTAAAGGAACTTTACCTTTTTCCGAAAATACATCTCTACTAATCACCGCTCTTACTTCACCGCCAAAGTCGCTATTTATAGCCGTTTCTAATACTGCATCAATTATTTTACCTCTCCCAAGAACAAAATTCATGTCGCCACGATCTTTAAAAGTCGCTTCTTGCGTCACTTGTTCCGGAGTTTTTTTAACTTCCGTCCCCCCGATTAATACTATAGAAGATTTTCTTTTTGCTTCACGACGTTGTTTTTCTGCATCACTATCGACTAAATTTGACGGAGCAGACGGCAAAGAAAGAGAGGGAGGTAGCGGCGCTTTATCTTTATCTTCCACCGGAGTAGGCAAAACCGGCGGCGCTACTACTACAGGCGGCGGAGGCGGAGCAGCCGGCGTCTCAAGTTTAGGAGGTTCCGGTAATTTAGGAATTTCGGGAATATTATCCTGAACATCTTGAGCCGGTTTTGCAATATTAACAACAGGCGGCACCGAATCCTGAGAATCATCCTTTTTATTACTAAAGAAAAGATAGAAAAATATATATGCAAAAATACCACAAATTATCACTAAAATAGCGATACTTTTGTTAAAGCTAACGGAAACTTTAGAAAGCTCTTTTTGAACCTCGGGTAACTCGGTCGCTGAAGAATTAGGGTTATTAATATTTTGCTCTTCGGCCATAATTAAATTTGTGTTATTATATTAATTTTAAATGCTTTTAAGGTATACTACTCGATTAACTTGAAAAGCTGTCATTCCGTGGCTACGACCACTTCAGTCCAGCTTATAATATCATAAAAAGATTCTAAAATAAGTCTAATATGGCTTTATTTTCCTGGATGCCGTGATCAAGTCACGGCATGACACAGCCTTTTTTCAACGTTCGTACAGTAGTGGGCTTGACCGGACTTGTTGCATGGCTCGAATTTTCGATGTCATTCTAGCTAAAAGCGGGAATGACACCCTTTTTACGGCAATTTCTTATCCATGCAACAACGCCGATGCCTCCTCGCAATGACGCTTTACTCTCAAAAATCACTAGACCTTTTCTTAGGATAATAAAATCTAATTACATATACTAAGTCTTTTTCGCGTCCTTCTTCGAGTTCCATAGACGCAATATCAAACTCATAAGTTCTTTTATTAGTTATTATAGTCATATTTGTTCTAATATCTTTTTCCAAGGGTTTTATAAACAACCTATTAGCTAGCGGCGTTATTTTCCACGCGTAAGCATCCCCCTAAGTTATAGTTTGAATTTCTTCATTCTTGGCAAATTCTATATGAGATTGAAAACCGAAATGTAAAACTAATAAATAAACCTCATTGGGATTATATATATAAGTTTTTATTCTATTATCGGTAGTTATAGATAAATCATCGATATAATTATCATTATATGATCTAGCTGGTCCTAAAGAACACTCAGCCTTTATCGTGAAGCTATTTAATAATACTATAATTAAAAAACAAAATTTAGCTATTGTCATCGTCTACCCTATATCCGCTTACTTGAAAACCCACCGGATTTATATCAAGCTCTACGTCTGTTAATTCCATCGGTACATAAGCAAAACTTATCACCGATATTTTGTTAAAAATTCGCTGGTCTCCTGATGTTTCACTTATAGAGAACCTTACTATATATTTATCTTGAGCTAATTTTGACCATGATTTTATCGTTAAAAAAGTAGTGTTACCCTGGGTATATTTTAAGGTAGGATCATTATCTTTGTTTTTTATAAACCCTAGATAATTATAGTAAACACTGCTTGTGGAAAATAATCGAACGGTAGTACGAGCGATAGTTGTAAAATCTACGGGATTATAAGTTTCTCTTGCTACAAGATATTTTTTTATAAAATATCTTGTAAGAGAATCATCGGCAGCAAGTAGCGTTGAAGAAGCAGGACTCACTATTGCCGCCCTTCCCGTATTATCATCAAGCTGAATTACAAACGGATAAAATTGTTTGGAATTTACTACAAAAGCAATTACCAAAGTAGCTATAACCATAAAGCTTGTAAGAATTATTAACAATATCATTAATAAATTACGCTGAACGATTATTTTATCTGATCGTTCTTCATACCAATTTTGAGTAGCTTTTAATGCGTTAAGCGGTTTGTCGCTTACTTGATTTTGCTGTAAGCTCTCTCCGGTTTGCAGTTGCCCATTTTCTAGCTTATTAGCACTTGATTTTAAGAAGCTAAATATATCACTTATTTTGAACATTATATATTATCACATTATGAATGGTTATTTACATAAATAAGTATTACATTGTAATTTATTAAAATAATAAGCATTAATTTTTTAATTTTACAAAGAAAAACCAATATTTAATTTAAAAAAAATAATCTTTAATTATTACGCTATATCAACTACTGAATTAACCGGTCTACGAACACACGGATTTATGGGCGCACTAAATAAGTCATTTGATTCAGCCGATACGCAAGGGCTTTTTATTTCATAAGGAGCCTAAGGCGTACATGATAACAACTGCAAAAGTATAACCAATGATATTGAAAGTTTTAATAATCTTAACATTATTAATTATATTATAAAATTTCTTGTTCTGCTTTAAATTAACTTAGTATAAAATACTTCTCAAGCATTTTTTATAAAAAATTTACTTTTACGTGAAAATAAATTAATAAAGCTTGTAAAGTTTCTAATTACTATAGTCTATAATAAACAACAGTTATTATAAATTTAAATTTACAAATTAGTTTTTTTAGTTCAAACTTATATTATGCACCTGACATAGTAGCAACAAAATAAACTTATTTATTAGTTTAAATAACCAAGCATGTTAATAAATAATAATTATATTTAAATAAATATGCTAGACTTTAGCAAATTAAACGAATAGCTATTAAATAACTATGGATCCAATACTTAGCTCCGTACAAGAATATATTAAATCGGGAGAATATTTTGCCGATGCAAAAAAATGGTATAATTTTAAATATGTAACTCCCTTAAGTCAGAGGTCTTTATTACTTTTAACTTGTACTGTTTTCTTGATATTACTTCTAACAATTTGTGTAAGTATTAATGCCTTATTACCGATAAAGCAAAAAGTAAGCTATGCCATACAATCAAAAACGGAAAAGCATACAACGATAACGAATACAAGCCAAACTACGCAACATGATCCTTATACTTCCCTTGTTAATATTATGATTAAAAATTATTTATCAAGACGGGAAACGTATAATTATAATATGATAAAAGAACAGTTTACTTTTATTCAAAATACTTCAACTCGAATAGTTTACACGCAATTTGTTAACTTTATGAATATCGATAACCCTTTATCACCGGTTATGAGATATCAAAAATTATTTAGACGTTCCGTGGTTATATCATCAATTACCAATATTAATGATAATGAAGTAACCGTTATTTTTGAATCATTAGCAAAAAATACTGCCGGTGAAATTTTAGAAAATATGGTATGGGAGGCAACAATAGGTTTTATAATGGACTCAATTAGTTTAGATTTAGCTCCGGGGTCACCATATAATTTTACCGTTACCAGCTATAAATTAAAATTATTAAAAGATAAAAATAAGAAATAATATGAAGCAATTATTGATATTTTGTATATTAATATTCTTTACGCTAAATGTATTTGCCGTTAGAGAATCAAGACCGTTAGGCACTGATCCACGCATAAGGATTATGGTTTATAATCCTGACGATGTTTTTAAGTTTACCGGCTATTACGGCTATCAAGCAAGTATAGAACTTGCAAGAGATGAAGAAATCGTCAGTATTTCTATGGGTGATACTACTTCTTGGCAGATTGTGCCGGCAGGACATCGAATTTTTATAAAGCCTATGGAGCAAGACGCTACCACTAATATGACGCTTATTACTAATAAGCGCACTTACTTTTTTGAATTATATGCAGCGGAAACTCTTGATATGAGAGACCCGGAAATGGTTTTTAACGTAAGATTAATCTATCCCGATGACGAAACGGATAGTAGCGGTCATATGCAAACTTATACGGCATCTTCGGCTAGTCCTGATTTAGCTCACCCCGAAAAATATAACTTTAATTACTCTGTTAGCGGTAACGAAGAAATCGCTCCTATCAAAATTTTTGATGACGGAGAATTTACATATCTACAATTTAGGGATAAAAACGCCGAAATACCGGCTATTTTTGCAGTTGACGAAGCCTTAAGAGAGTCTATGGTAAATTATCGCTTAGCACAGGACAACCCTAACATGATCATTATCGAACAGGTTTTTCCAAAATTATCGATACGCAAGGGTAAAAAAGTCACATGTGTATTTAACGACTCCTTTAAGGCTTATTAAAAGAATCGTTCATTGCAAGGAGCCGTAGGCGTTGTTGCATGGCTCGAATTTTCGATGTCATTCTAGCTAAAAGCGGGAATCCATTTTATATGTCATCCTGAATTTATTTCAGGATCTCTTTTAATAGATGCTGAAACAAGTTCAGCATGACATAAGCAAGACTGGATTCCCGCTTTCGCAGGAATGACATAGAACAGGCTTTAACTTATAACAACGCCCGCTTGCAATGATGATGTAACTTTATGCACCTTTCAATCTATTTTTTCGCATTAATAATTTTAACATGCGGATTATTTATAATGCTTACCGGTCATAATTATATTCATAAAATTATAGGGCTTGGGGTTTTTCAAAGTTCCGTATTGATTTTTTACTTAGCTCTCGGCAAAATTAACGGCGGCGGAGTCCCTATTCAGCAAGAAGGAATAACCGCTTATTCTAGTCCACTGCCTCATGTATTAATGCTCACCGCTATCGTCGTTGGATTCGCTACTTTATCGGTAGGGCTTAGTTTAATATATCAAATCTTCAAACAATTCGGTACTATATCGGAAGATGAAATTAATTTTAACGATAATATTTAGTTTAAAGAAGAATGATTTTAATAACACAATTCCCGTCTTTACAAATATTATTACCGCTCGCAGGCGCTTTACTAATAATATTTACTTATCAACATATTTTAATCGCTAGGCTAATTGCCGTTAACTGTATTCTTGCAAATCTTATACTTAGTATTTACGGCTTTATTACTATGGACGGGCAACTAATATCCTATACTTTTGGGGGATGGACTTCCTTCGTCGGTATTGAATATCAATTAAATCATTTCAATCAATCTATTATTATCTACCTTAATCTTGTTCTATTATTTTTTTTAGTTTTTTGCCGCAATCTTATTGAAGATACGGTTACAAAATTCATTAACGATAAAAGAAAATCTCTATTTTACTCGGTATTATTATTTGCTCATACGGGGTATTTAGGGATGGTTAGTACTAACGATTTTTTTAATCTCTATGTATTTATTGAAATTTCATCGCTTAGCAGCTACGTTTTAATGGCTCAAGGCAATAACCCCAAATCTTTAGTGGGAGCTTTTGATTATTTAATAATGGGTAGTATCGGCGCAACCTTTATATTAATAGGCATTGGATTTTTACTTAGCTTTACCGGCAGCCTTAATATGCTAGACGTAGCAACCCGTATTCAAGAATATTATAATTCTCGGATAGTAATAGCTGCTATCGGTTTCTTTTTAATCGGGGTCATTCTTAAAACCGCTTTTTTCCCTATGCATTTCTGGATGGTAAGAGCTTATACGGCTACTGCTTCGGTTATTCTAATCTACTTGGCAGGTATCTCTACCGTAATAGGTATTTACATAATATTTAAATTTAGCCGCCTTACGTTAAATTACGATGAAATAGCTGTAGCTATAACAAATTTTATAAGACCGATAGCTTTATTTACTATTATTATAGCCCCATATTTTGCTTTTAAAGCGAAGGGCATAAAAACTATTATAATTTACTCCGGGCTTACGCAAATCGGTTATGCGTTCCTACTATTAATAACAAAAGAAGGGGAAACAATTTTACCGATTTTTTTACTAACCGACAGCCTTAACAAAATGGCTTTATTTTTAATTACCGCCTATAATGAAACATATAGTAAGATTATTCATGGCAAAATATCTTGGCGTATTTTAGTAATAATTAGCATAATTTGTAGTGCCGGATTACCCATAAGCCCATTATTTATAATTAAAATCAATATTTTTGATTTACTAATTAGACAAAATTTATGGCTAGATTTTATCGTAATCTTAATAAGCTCGGTAGGATCGCTCTTTTATCATTATAAAATAGTTAAGATATTATTTTGGGAGCGGAGTAATGACATTAATTTAATAAAAAACTCGTCATTGCGAGGAGGTGCATAGCACCGACGTGGCAATCTAGGAAAAAATAGCAAAAAATACTATGAAAACTATTATTTTTTCTAGATTGCCGCGTCGCTACGCTCCTCGCAATGACGAGTTTTGTAATGATTTTGAGCCATGCAACAAGGCTTTCGCTCGCTCGCAATGACGTTGAGATTAAAACCATATTAAATACAACCATGATTGAATTATTTGCCGTACCTAACCTTTTGATATTCTCGACATTACTGGTAGGTATATTAAATTTAACTATTCCTTTTGTCACCAAGGAAGATAGCTTTATCCGTAATTTCCTACTAATTGCGGTTAGTATTTTTTTCTTCGGTAATATTTTAATTATTGATTGGTTATTTTTAAAAGGCATAAGAACAAATATTACCTTTAACATCTCAGGCAATTATTCTATAGGCTTATATCTTGAGCCTCTCGGTCTTATTTTTTTGAGCCTGCTCGGATTTTTATGGATTTGCGCATTACTTTACACACCCAAATATTTAGCAATTAATAATATTGAAAATTCCGATAGGTTTTTATTTTTCTTTAACTTAAGCATTCTTGCCGGTGTGTTTATTGCGCTGTCAGCTAATCTTTTTACGATGTTTATTTTTTATGAAATTCTAACTTTATCTACTGCTTTTCTTATCGGTCATTCCGGCGGAAATAACGTTATGACCGGACTATATAAATACTTAAAAATTCTGATGATTTCAGCGATGCTATTATTCTTACCTGCCATAATAATTATTTACGTTAAAACCGGCAGCGGAGATTTTACTAGCGGCGGCTTTATGGATAATTATTTTTCTAAAAATCAATCTATTATTTTGCTGCTAATGTTTATTTTCGGCATAGCTAAAGCAGCTTTATACCCTGTGCATTCATGGTTACCGGCGGCTATGGTTGCCCATTATCCGGTAAGTAGTTTGCTCCATGCCGTGGTGGTCGTCAAAACCGGTCTGTTCTGCATTTACAAAATTTTAATATATATCTTCGGCTTAACATATTTACAATCAATATTTGAACCTTTTAACTGGCTGATCTTTCTCCCGATAATAACCATATTTTATAGCTCATTCAAAGCTCTTCAAACTGATAATATCAAGAAAATTCTTGCCTACTCAACCATGAATCAATTAGGATTAGCGTTGCTTAGTGCCTTTATGCTAACCCCGAAAGCGTTAGGTGCTGCAACAATGCATCTTGTTTCTCATTCATTTACCAAAATTTGCTTATTTTATAGTATGGGAAGTATTTATAGTTTGAAAAAGACTAATCAAATACAAGATTTAGTCGGAGTAAGCAAGGAACTACCGATGATAGCTTTTATCATATTTATTGCCTCGCTATCATTAATAGGAATACCGATTTTTAGCGGCTTTATTAGTAAATTTTCAATTATACTTGCCGCTGCCGAACAAAATCAAATTCTAGTAATGGCGGTTATAATAATTAGTAGTATATTCTCGGCTCTTTATCTTATAAAAATACTGAGTTTTATCTATAAATCCCCGTCCGAAGAGCAACCGGAAATAACAAAAAAACTACCCTACCCTATGCAAATCAGTCTAGTTATATGTTCGTTAGCTATAATATTATTTTATTTTATCCAAATTTTAATTAAAGAATTTCTAGTATATATTGTATAACTATTGCATATAATCAGATTATCCGATAATATTATTATATGATTTTTATCGAGAAACAATATGGCACAAATTATTAGAGCAACAGAAGTAGTACGCTCTTTTTCAGATATTATGAACAGGGTTTACTATAAAGGAGAAAGTTTTGATATTCAAAAAGGACATAATATAGTAGCAAGAATAACTCCAATTCATCTTAAATCCAGTAAAACTACAAAAAATTTACATGAATTCTTTGAAAATGCTCCTAAGCTTGATCCCGATGATGCAGAGCAATTTATAAAAGATATTTATGAAGCACGACAAAAATATGACTTTAAAAAGGATAACAAATGGGATTAATTATCGATATATCAATAATTGTAGCTTTAGAAAAAGGTAAATTGAATCCGGAAGTATGGGGGGCGTATAAACAAGGATATATTAGCCCCGTTACACTAACAGAATTATTAATAGGTGTCGATAGAGCGGATAATGAAAATAGACGTATAAAACGTTTAGCTTTTATTGAGCATATATTAGCTTCACTTCTTATATTACCTTTTGGAGGAGAAGAAGCACGAATATATTCAAAAATTATCCATAATTTATATAAAGAAAGAATAACTCTTGATACTAATGACATGCTAATTGCTACGTCAGCAATAGCCAACAACTACCCTATATTGACTCTAAATGTAAAAGATTTTAAAAGAATTCAGGGGCTTGAAGTGTTAACAGTCCCTTTGAAAGATTAAAATGTTTATCCAAAATAACCGACTATCATTTCTACTAGCCAATTTTGAGTTTATTTTTGATTTCAGTCCGCAAAATAAGTTAATTGCTTTAGCATTTTTAATTATTACAGCAGTTACCGGTTTATACGCGCTTAGTCAAAATAGAAAATTTGAAGCTCTAATTGGCAGTTTATATTGCCTATCTTCGCTTGCTTGCTTATTTGCAGGTGATTTTATTTCTATGATTATCTCTTTGGAATTTATGACCGTATTCGCCTGTATGCTTATTTTTTACGGCGATCGCTTAAATAATATGAAAATCATAAGGCAATATTTTCTTACCCATCTATTTAGTAGCAGCTTGATTCTTATCGGTATTAGCCTGATAATTGCTAAAACTAACGATACAAAAATTATCCCTTTAACAGAACTAGCTAGCAACTACGATTTACCGGCAATATTGATATTCATCGGCTGCCTTATTAATGTCGGTGCCGTATTTTTTACCGGTTGGATAGTTAATTGCTATCCTACCGCTTCCGGTTCGGGGTTCATATATTTAATTAGTTTCACTAACAAAATTGCCGCAATAATTTTGCTAAAATTATTTAGCGGTTTTCTAGTCCTTAAATTCTTCGGCATAGCGATGATCTTATACGGTATAATATATGCTTTAATTGAGCAAAATCTCAAAAGATTATTATGCTACCTTACTATTTCACAGCTTGGTTTTATAATAATAGCTATCGGTACAAACTCTGTTATGGCGACCCGGGCTATTACCGCCTTTCTTTTTATCCATATATTATATAACGGCTTACTTGCTCTATATATCGCTGTACTTAGCGATTCTCAAGATATAAAAAATTATCCCGAACTCAAAAATATCTCGTTATTACAACATCCTATATTATTAATTAGTTTAATATTTAGTGTAGCAATAGCCGCCGGTCTACCGCTATTTGCTACTTTTACTACCAAAATTGCCTTGATGAATTTAATAGAGTGTAATATTAGTTATTACGCTATCCTCTTTTTAAAAATATCTACTTGTATAATATTATTCTCAATATTTCTAGAGCATGGGTTTTTATCACAAAACTCTACTAATTCTACTAAGTTTTTTACAAATTTTAGTCTTTTCATCATGTTTAGTATTACGATGACTATTTGCTTATTATTACCGCAAATATTATTGATTACTTGGCAAGACTATCCGGTTGAGATACTAAGCGCACAGCGATCAGATATAATTAAACAAATAGGTATTATAATAATTTCGGCAATTTCGACTTTAATATTTAGAAAAATCCCAAGATTTTCAACCGAGTATATTAACCTTGATTTATTCCGATTAATCGAGATAACCGCACGGTATTTTGTTAATAGATATAAGACAGAGCCTGTTGACTCCGAAGAAGAAGAGCAATATTTTTACTTAAAGCCTTTCACACAAAATATTTTAAATAAAATAACTATTTTGCATACTCAGCAAACTAGTATATTTACGGTATTGCTGTTATTAATTACTTTAATTTACATATTATTGTAAAAAGCATCTTCGATGTCATTCCCGCGCAGGCGGGAATGACATCTTAGCAATAACAAAAAAATAGAGAATAAAATGAAACAGCCTATTGCTACTAAACAAAATTATAGCTTTGAAATTCACGGACAAACTATTAATGACGAATATCACTGGCTTCGTGATTCTAAATGGCCGGATGTACAAGACTCAAAGATTTTGGAATATTTAAAAGAAGAAAATAAATATACCGAAAATTTCTTTGCTGATTTACAGCTAGAAAAAGAAAAGATTTTTGAAGAGCTAAAAGCTCGTATCAAATTAGATGATATATCTACCTATACTAAAAAAGAAAATTATTATTATTACTATAAGACAGAAGCTGATAAAAATTACCCGATATATTGCAGAAAGCACGGCAGCTTAAAAGCTGAAGAAGAAATAATATTAGACGTTAATATATTAGCAAAAAATCGAGATTTTACGGATGTTGCCTTAGTTGCTATGGCACCTGATCAAAATTTAACGGCTTATAGTGTTAATTTCAACGGTAATGAAAAATACGACATAAAAATATATGATCTTAAAGCACAAAAATATTTACCTGATGAAATAAAAGACGTTAGCGGGTCTATAACTTGGCATGAAGAACTAAACGGTTTTTTCTATATCTCTATTAATGAAAATTTACGTCATGATAAAGTTATGTTTCATCATTTAGGCAATGATTCTGCACAAGATCAATTAATATTTAATGTAACCAATCCACTTCATCAAGTCGATATAGAAAAATCCGCCAGCCGCCAATATGTCTTTATTAACTCAGCCGATTATAATGAAAATGAAGTTTATGTAATTTCAATGCAAGATCATAATTTTATACTGCAACTAGTGCAAGCTGCACAAAATGGCATATTCTACGATATCGCTCATAACGGTGATTATTTTTATATCAGAACTAATTTAGATGCTAAAAATTTCCGAATCGCTAGAGTAAAAACAGATAATTTTGAAAAAAGTGATTGGCATGATAATTACATTAAGGAAGAGAACGATAAATATTTATCAAGCTTTGATATTACCAATAATTATTTGATATTAAATTATCGCGATCATGGCTTGCCGCTGATTAAGGTCAAAAATCTGGAGGGCGGCATAGAAAATAATATTCACTTTCCCGATAGCTCATTTACGGCAAGTAGCTATTCAACAAATTTTGACGAAGACGATATTAGAGTAAACTACTCTTCACTCGCAAGACCTACTACTACTTATAGTTATGATTTTAATAAGGATAAATTATCGATATTAAAAGTACAAGAAATCCCTAGTGGTTTTAATCCTGATGAATATCAAGTAGAGCGAATATTTGCCGATAACGAAGGGGCGCATGTTCCGATTACGTTATTTTATAAAAAATCATTATTTAAAAAAGACGGCTCAAATCCTTTATATTTATACGGTTACGGCTCTTACGGGATTAGCCTATCGGCTGCATTTAGAAATACCGCTATTTCTATCGCCGATCGCGGGTTTGTTTACGCTCTTGCTCATATTAGAGGTGGTGATGATCTTGGTCATGACTGGTATGAAGCGGCTAAATTTTTAACTAAAAAAAGAACTTTTGAAGATTTTATAGCTTGTACTGAGGCGTTAATCAAAGAAAAATATACTAGTAAAAATAATATAGTGATTATGGGAGGTAGTGCCGGCGGTATGTTAATGGGCTATGTTATCAATGAACAACCGGAATTTTATAAGGCGGCTATTGCACATGTGCCGTTTGTTGACATACTTAATACCATGCTTGATGAAAGCCTGCCGCTAACGCCGATCGAGTTTAAAGAATGGGGTAATCCTAAAGATATCGAATATTTTAATTATATCAAATCTTACTCCCCTTACGATAATGTAAAACCCCAAAATTATCCTGCTCTATTTGTAACTTGCGGTCTATCCGACTCACGAGTAGGATATTGGGAAGCGGCAAAATGGGTGGCAAAACTCCGCACTAATAAAATAGATAATAATATTTTACTGTTAAAAACTAATATGGACGCAGGTCACAAAGGCGCATCCGGTCGTTTTGATTACCTTAAAGAAGCCGCCGACGAGCTAGTTTTTATTTTTAAAATTTTCGGTATAAACAATTTAGACTAACGCGAACTATGGATAAGTTTTTAAGCTAAAACTTATCCATAGATCGAGTCACCCCTGTATTGACCAGAGGTGCTCACAGGTAGGGTCGAGCAATGGCGCGGTAGGTCTTATTACCCCCGTTTTCCATCACCCGCCTCGTCAAACGTAACGTACAGATTTCCCGTATTACGCTTTCCTGATAACTTCTTATCATTGCCTATGGCCTATCCGCTGTTATTGCTTTCAAAGGTCTGTAATATCGAATTTGGTAATCGTTATACAATCCCATCTTCTCATACAAGTCTCTCCTACTCCACCTTTCCCAGCCGAAGCCTTTCAATCCACGTGATTTCATTAAATGGCGTCTTACTTTCTTCTCTACCCAGTCTCGTACATATCCAAAACAACGGCTAGAGTTACCAATCCTAAAGTAATTTATCCAGCCTCGCAATATCGGGTTGATAAGGTATGTTACTCTATCAACTGGTTGCGATATAAACTTGCGGAATATCTCTTTTAGTTTTTCTAGCAGGGCAGTTCGCGCTCTCATTCTAGGCGTCTTCTGGATTCCAATTTTACCTTGCGTAGTTTTTACTCGTCTAAAATCAAAACCCAAAAAGCTAAATGTCTCACCATTCTTTAGATCGACTGTCTTTGTCTTCTCTTCGTTTAGTTCAACCTTTATTTTTAACAATTCTTGTCTTAGCCTTATATTGATTGCTTTCTCTATCCACTGCCATTTTCTATAGCCGTCAATCAGTATGATCAGATCGTCAGCCCATCTAACGTACTCTATGTGGTCATAGCCATCTTTTAGTTTGCTCACACACTTTGCTCTTTCTAGCATTTTATCTACTTCATTTAGGTAAATATTGCTTAAAAGAGGTGATAGTGGCCCGCCTTGAGCTATGCCTCTTTTTCCACCAGCTTTAACTATCAGTTTTAGTAGTTTCATAACATCTTTGTCATTTACACGCTCTGCTATCTTTGTAAATAGCTGGACGTGAGCAATCGTGTCAAAGTAAGAGCGTAAATCTACATCTATTACTCTTGTCTTTTCCTTAATTGCTGCTACTGTAACTATTTCGATAGCTGCAGCTGCAGTCCGTTTAGGGCGATATCCATATGATCCCGGTTGGAAGTCAGCTTCAAATATTGGTTCTAAAATCAGTTTTAGCACTCCTTCCACTACCCTATCTTTGATAGTTGGTATGGATAACTTCCTCATTTTATTTCCATTATCTTTAGGAACTGCCTTTACCCTTTTCCTGTCAGGATAATAGGTTCTGGATTGTAATTCTGTTTGTATGTTTTCCAGAAATTGTTCAACTCCAGCTAACTCTATCATTTCAAAGGTAACACCATCTATTCCAGGTGCTCCCTTATTATGCTTAGCTAGCGTGTAGGCTTCTCTTAGTGTTTCTATCTTACATACATGAACATATAATCCCCAAAATCGCCATTGCTTTTCAGCTTTAGCTTTGATATATATCTTCCTTCTCAGGTCTTGTAATTCTATAGACGTTTTTATCATTCGTCTTTACCTCCCTTGTTGTTGGAATAATGTTATCAGTAGGGTGCCTTTGCTCCACAGACATTACCCTGCTTCATTGCTAATACACACCCATCCGCCATCCTCTCATCTTCAATTCATTTCCTAGTGTTTCTAGTTATAGAATCTACCTTGCTCCAGAAGATTTCTTCCTGGGATGAGGAGGACTTCTCCAGTCACTTAATATGTCCTTATTATCATGCTGCCACTACCACTCCGCCGAAGTGCTCAACTGTATCAGTTAGCTTTCAGTTGAACATATTGCCTTCACTCTACGGTCGCTAGCTCGGCCTTCGGGGCTTCACACTTTCGGAGCCATCTATGTGTTCGCTTTCGCTGCGGCCTGATAATTCGCTCTTACCCTATAGATAAGTTTGTCGATAGGTTCCAACATCTTGATTTCTCACCATGCTGCTATCCTAGCTATAGATCTCTAACTTTTAATCTAGTAGGTCTATCTCCTACTGAACATACCAGTTTCTCTGGACACACAACCGTGCTTGTGGTTTTCCCACACACGGCTCTTTGTGGATTTGAGGCAATCAAGTACCAGTGAACAAAGAGATTAGGAGATTTCTTTTTGATTGTTCTAAGCATTTTCCATGCTTGACCATGAAGCATTTTATGCTTCTTTTTCAGATATTTCGCTATTCTTTTGTCCATTAAGGTTGCAAGTTTGTACAAACTGCTTCTTCTACTGTGACCGTAGTAATTTATCCATCCTCTGCATACCGGGTTAATTCTGTCTGCTAACTCTTGAACTGTTTTGTGAGTCATTGATAAAATCCCCAATTTTTGCAGTTTCTGCCTTATCATCAATAAAGCTCCAACACCCATAGCTGGTGTATAGACTGTCTTACCTTTATAACCTCTTGGTTTAAAGTCATATCCCAAAAAGGTGAACTTTCTTGGTGTTTTGTGACCATCTTGGTCATAGTCATTATATCTACCGGCATATACTATATGATCTGTCAACAGTTTTCCGGACAGTTTTTTACGCACATTTTTGTATTTTTTCGTATTGTACTGGTGATAGATAATCGTTAGCAGAATGCATTCTTATACGATTATAAAATACCTCTATATATTCAAATATAGCATGTTTTGCTTCCTCCCTAGTTTTAAATTTATGTTGATAAATTAATTCTGTTTTTATAGTATGAAAAAAGCTTTCAGCAACAGCATTATCCCAGCAATTTCCTTTACGACTCATACTCTGTATAATACCATGTTGTTTTATAAGTTTTAAATGATTATCAGAACAATATTGGCTACCTCTATCAGTATGCCAAATAAGCTTTTTAGGTGGTTTACGTTGCCATATTGCCATTAGCAAAGCATTATTAACTAAATCAGCTTTCATATTACTATTCATTGACCAGCCTATTACTTTTCTAGAAAATAGATCAATAACTGTTGCTAAATATAACCATCCTTCTCCAGTTGGGATATAGGTGATATCACCAACCCAATAACAATTAACATTAGAAACTTTAAACTGTCTATCCAATAAATTAGGAGCAACTTGCTTATTATGCTTAGAATCAGTAGTTGCTTTAAATTTATACTTAGTTTTACATACTAAGCCAGCTTCATTCATTAGTCTTGTAATTCTCCTACGACTAACAATTATGCCTTGCCTCAACAAAGCCTTTTTAATGGGTCTAGATCCATAATTTCGTCTACCTTCCTGAAAAATAGCTCTAACCTTACAGGTTAATTCTCTATTTTCTTTATCCCTATTGCATCCAGGGTTATTTAACCACTCATAATAACCGCTACGTGATACCTTCATACATTTGCACATAATTGCAATTGAGAAATCATCTTGATGCTTCTTTATCCATGCATACCTTACAGGGACTCTTTTGCAAAGTACGCTGCAGCCTTTTTTAGTATATCACGCTCCTGTGTTACTATCACCAGCTCTTTCTTTAATCTTTTTAATTCATCATACAGATGTTCATCTGTTCTTGTTATTGATTCTTCAAATTGTTTAGAATATTTATCTATCCAACTATATAAAGTATTCTTACTGATACCTAATTCTTTTGCAGTCTGAATAACAGGTCGCTTCGATTCAGTTGCCAATTTAACTGCTGATTCTTTAAATTCACTAGAATACATTTTTGTTTTTGTCATACTGTATTTCCTTTCTGTTAATATTGTCTCATACTAACTGTCCGGAATACTATAGCCACATCAATTTTGGTCTTTTCAGCATTCAGCTCAAGTTTAAATTCCTTTAACCTCTTGCTGATTTTATCCAATATGTAATTTGCTTGCTTTTGACTTGCACAATGCACAACTATATCATCTGCATACAGCATAATCCATTAAGATATGGACAGATTATAACAAACAGCATCAAAAAAATGTTCGAAGTCTTTTGCAGTTTTTCTAATTTGATTTTTTAATTTAAACCAATAATGCTCAATTGGATTTAAATCAGGAGAGTAAGTAGGTAAAAATAAAATACTACAACCTACAGATTCTATTAGCTCTTTGACCTTGGAATTCTTATGGAAATTAATATTATCCATAACAACCACTTGACCTTGTTTTAATTCTTTGATCAAAAAATCTTCAACATAACTCTTAAAAATTAGTGTATCACAAGTCCCTTCAAAAACTATTGGAGCTATTATTTTACCATTGCAAAGCCCTGCTATCATACTTACTCTTGTTTTATGTTGGTAAATTTTCTTATCGTAATATCTTTTACCTTTTAGGCTATAACCGTACTACAAGCATGCATTGTCTTCTATTCCGGATTCATCCATAAACACTAAATCTTCTTTTGAAATAGTTTTGATTCTAGCTATAAAATCATTCCTTGCTCCATCGTCCCTTTTGGGGTGCGTAAAAGTTTTTTTTATAACTATATCCTAGTGCTTTTATACCTCGCCAAATTGTCGTTGCTGACCATTTATTTGATATTTTTGCTAATTCTTTTAGGCTTTTATCGGCATTATTATCTATAAATTCCTTAAACTCCGGCATATTTGTTAGCTTTTTATTATGACCTTTTTGATAGCCTACTCTCGGCTGAATATCTCCTTCTTTCTTTTGAATAGCTTGCCATTTGTATAATGTTTGCCTAGATATATTTAATAACTCCTTAACTTTACTTACTGACTTAACTTTATCTATTAACTCTAATGCTTTTGTTCTTAGTTCGTATGGATATGCTCGGACCATCTCTTTCCTTTTTCGCACATAGATTTACTTATTTTATGCTACTTGTCAATACCTTAATGGATTATGCTATACCTTTGATATGGGATTCTTGGATATTCATTATGCATGTACTTATCAAAGGCTTCATGTAAATACAAGTTAGCAAATACCGGGCTAATAAGTCCCTGAACGCAATTGACACATTTGAGAATCTAATGGAATAATATGTTTTACATTTATCTCTTCGCTCACAGTATCTACCTCTACCTCTTCGATTAAAAATTTCACTATGTTTCTTTTTTCTTCAAAAGTATGTGAATCTAAATTTTTATTTATTTTGCTGGAAAAGTCATCTAAATTACGAATTACAGTTAGTAGCTTTTTTGATTCCTTTTCCTGGTTGTTTAGATAATTAATTTCATTACCAAGTTGCTCAATTTTTGCACGGATATTTTTTAATTTAGTTTCTATTTCATCTTTTTCCACTAGTCCTGTTTGAAAAAGATCAATTAACCTAATTCGCTCTCTTTTATAGCGATTAACTTCATTATTTTTTTGTATAACAACAGCCCCATAATCAGTCTTATAGGATTTTAAACGACGCTGATATTCATCTATGATAGTTTCCGGAGTCAATAAAAGATTTTTTATTGATTTCCATACTAAATCATCTAACGCTTCAGTTCTAACAGGATGTCCAGTGCATACCCTACCATCTGCCCAACGGTGACCATCCTGTCCTGCACAGCGATAATATAATCTTTTATATTTACTGTTAGATGCCGGCTTGCCATAAATGGCATAACCACATGTTTTGCAACGCAATAATCCACTTAGCAAATAATTATGCTTCTTATTATTGCGAGGAGCAAATTTAATATTATCTTTTAGTTTTTGTTGTGCAAAATCAAATATCTTTTCATCAATTATTACTGGAACTGTTATATAAATCCATTCCTCTTTTGGTCTATCTCTTGAGCTAGAAAGTTCGCTACGCAATGGATTTTTACTATCTAATGCCAGCTTGGTTTTTTTATTTCTTGTAACTCTTTTTGTTTTTCTAAAAGCTGCTGATCCCTTATATGCTGGATTACGCAGCATCCCCCATATTACTGACCGCTCCCAAAATGTTTTACCAGTTCGTGTTAGATAAGATTTATTTGTAAAATATTTTGTAATTTCTCCTATACTAAAATTCTTTTGACAATAAAGCAAAAATGCTTCTCTAACAATGGGTGCTTCTTCAGAATGTATAAGGTAGCTAGCATCCTTTATCTCTGTAGCTTTTTGATAATAATAACCATAAGGTGCTCCTCCCAATACATTTACTTTACCACTCCTAGCAGCATAAAGTTTACCACGTCTTGATCTTTCCAAGATTTTTTCTCGCTCATATTCTGCTACAACTCCTTGGATTTGTAGTAGCATTTGATCTTCAGGTGTGTCACCAATATTCCTATTAACAAAAGAAAAAGCTACTCCTAATCGTTTCATTTCTTCAATAAGTAATACTTGATGTGCACTTTTTCTAGACAATCTATCAGGACTTAATATATATACTTTAGTTACTTCTCCTGCAAGTGCTTTATCCCTAAGGCGATCTAAACCGGGGCGTTCTAATGAAGCTCCACTAATACCATCATCAATAAAATGTAAATCTGGATCAATCTTTTCTCCTAAAGTATTTGCATGCTCAATAATATATGATATTTGAGAATTAATAGTTTTTTCTTGAGCTTGCTTTTCACTCGATACCCGAGCATACAGTCCTATTTTTAACAATTTTAAATTTAACATCGTCTTTCCCCTTTAGTGCAATTTTTTCTGTTGGCAAGACAACTTCATAAGCTGATTGCAGTCGTTCTTCTCGTCCAAAATTGTAGATACTTTGGGTAGTGACGTGCCATTTTGGCTTTTTCTTTTTGTCTTGCATACCACACTTTCTCTGGATATATCAAATTCTGAAGTAACACCCCAACGATAAACTGCAAACCTACGACCAGCTTGATAAATTGGGTGATTATTTAATGAAATGATACAACTTAGTGAAAATGTGTCAATTGCGTTCAGGGACTTACCACTCCTCCTTGAGGAGTGCCGATATCTCGTTTTACTAGCTCTTGGTTTTCTTCGATAGATCCCGCTTTAAGAAACTTCTGACTATACAATAATACTAACTTGTCTTTTGTATATTCATTCAGTAGCTCAAGCAGCAGTTCGTGATCTAGATTATCGAAAAAGCCCTTAATGTCTATGTCTACGACCCATCCCTTGGCGTTTTGCATACATCTTTCTCGAGTCTTTAAAACTGCATCTATTGCTGATTTACCTTCTCGATAAGCATATGAATCGTCATAGAATTGATGATCTATTTCTTTCACTAATCGGTTCTTAATGATCGTTTGTGCTACTCTGTCGATCACAGTTGGTATCCCAAGCTTTCGTATTCCACCAGTTTTTGGAATGGAAACGATCTTTACAGGCGATGCTTGATAGCTTCCCGAGCTTAATCTGTTCCATAATTTATATAGTTCATCATCAAGCTTTTCTTCTACCTGCTTGATAGATTTACCATCTATCCCGCAACCTCCGCCTGCTCGACGCACCGCTTTCCACGCTTCGTCGACTTCCTCTTGAGTTATGTTGTACCTCTTTGACATAATATTAATTAATCCTTCTTTAATTAGCTTAGTTGTTAATTTTATTATGTCGCTCCACATGCAGCCCTTCGCTCCACTTCCATTACAGAAGCTTCTTCACTACTACAACTGCATCTGCCTCAATAGCTGGAAAGTGCTATTGATTCCCAAGTTCCGTATCTGACCCTAATTTATGTTCGTACTGCCTCCTGTGCCGCTCGCCGATAGCTCAACTATTGTATGACAGTTAGCTAACTTATCCCTTCAGCCCCCAAAAGCCAAAGGTTTTGACAGAGAACTTAACCGTCTTTCGACACTTAATTACAGCAATTCACTTTCGTTTACCTACATAAATCTCACATGACCCTTGCGGGCCTTTTCCTTAACGCTCACTACCATATTCCTTAGAATACAGCAGCTTAAGGTTGTTTGGAATCTGCTCATACCAGCTCGATTCCGGTGGACCTTCCACCATGTCAAATACAGCATTGCATCCTCTTCTTCTGATTCTGCATTCTTGGCACACTCGGGGTGACGCTAGCCATGTTCAGGGTCTAAGGTGCATGCTTTAAACCTAAAAGCTATTGTAAACTGTTACTAACGGTTTCTTTGAACTCCCCGGCCGCCTAAGTGCTTTTAACTCGGTTTTTTGGTGGTCAAAACTTGCCGTAATTTTACGTTTACTATAGGGGTTTTCATGACCGACTACATAATCAAAAACGTAATAATTTTTTCTTGTGCTTGCCAAACTTCAAATCAGTTTACTACAGCTAAATTCAGAAAGATTTAGACAAGATGAATTTAAGTATGAGTCTGCGCTAGCCGTTAATAATACGGAACACAGGCGAATCCAGAAAAATTCGCTTGTATCAAGCGATTGCGATGACGCTATATAACAAGATTTAAAATTCCTGCACAGAACTTAGCAAACCAATCAACTACTTCCTTTATCCTTTTCTTTATTTATCGATAGTAAAAAAAACTTCATGGTATTTTTATTACCGATTAAATATTTTACATCTATAATTTTCATTAATTGGTTGAATAAATAATTTTTAGTGCTTATTAAAATAACTAAATTATTTAACATAATTTTAATTTTATCAAAGATAGCTTAATTATAAATAATAAGGACAATACCACTATATGAACAAGCAAATAACACAGGAGCAAATAAATAGAGCTGCATGGGCTGCTTGCGATACGTTTCGTGGGGTAATGGATCCGGCAAATTACAAGGATTATATTCTTGTAATGTTGTTTCTCAAATATATATCCGATAGATGGGAAGATCACAAAGCGAAATTCATTAAGGAATTTGGTAGCGACGAATCACGTATTCGCCTACGCTTAGAACACGAACGTTTTTTTCTGCCGGAAGGTACTAGTTTTTACGATTTATTCGCTAAACGCAATGAGGCAAATATCGGAGAACTTATTAATACGGCACTAGAGAAAATAGAAGAGGCAAACCGTTCTAAATTAGCCGGCGTATTCCGTAATATTGATTTTAATTCCGAATCTAGCCTCGGCAAAACCAAAGAACATAACAGCCGTTTAAAAAGTTTGTTAGAAGATTTTAATAAACCGGCATTGGATTTAAACCCTAGTCGGGTAAATGAAGATATTATAGGCGAATGTTATATTTATCTTATCTCAAATTTTGCCTCGAATGCCGGCAAAAAAGCCGGCGAATTCTATACTCCTGCGCAAGTATCACGGTTGCTCGCTAAACTCGCAGCACCAAAATCCGGGGATATAATTTGCGATCCGGCATGCGGTTCCGGTTCACTTTTAATTTATGCAGCCGAAGAAGTGGGGAGTGATAACTATGCACTTTTCGGTCAGGAAATGAACGGCTCTACTTGGGCATTAGCACGAATGAATATGTTTTTGCATGCAAAGGACGATGCGCATATTGATTGGGGAGATACGCTAAATCACCCCACGTTACTGGACGGTGGTAAGTTAATGAAATTCGATGTTGTTGTTGCTAACCCACCATTTAGTTTAGACAAATGGGGGTATGAAAATGCTTCTAATGATGAGCATAAACGTTTTTGGCGTGGCGTTCCACCTAAAACTAAAGGCGATTATGCTTTTATCAGCCATATGATTGAAACCACTAAATCTCGTAAGGGACGGGCGGCAATAGTCGTACCGCACGGCGTGCTATTTCGCGGTTCATCCGAGAGGCTAATACGACAGCATTTAATTGAAGAAAATTTACTAGATGCAGTAATTGGGTTACCTGCCAATCTCTTTAGCTCAACCGGTATACCTGTGGCTATTTTAGTATTTGATCGCTCACGAGAATCGGGAGGAGAAAATGAAAAACGTCAAGATGTGTTATTTATCGATGCTAGCAAATTTTTTCGTGCAGGCAAAGGACAAAATTACTTAGAAGAAGAGCATATTACGAAAATTGTTGATACTTACCGCGTACGTAAATCGGTCGATAAATATGCATATCTAGCCGAGATTGAAGAAATCCGCAAGAATAAATTTAACCTTAATATCCCCCGCTATGTCGATACCTTTGAGGAAGAAGAGGAAATTGATATAGCAGAGCTACAAAAAGAAATCCGCCAAATTGAAGGTGAATTAATAGACATACATACGCAGATGAAAGCTTATTTAAAGGAGCTGGGGATTGATGTTTAACTCAAAAAATTAATATGATATATACTTAAGTCCTAAGAAGAGAATAAAAAAAATGATAGCTAACGAATTTACTGAGTTTTATAATTTTGTAAAATTAGGAAAAGAGAGACATAAACCAAATGTAAGGTTTAATTATCCATGTATTGAACTAGAACATATAGATAAAGAAACAGGAATTTTGCTTGGTAGTACTGAGTCGCTTCATACAGTAAGTATTAAAAATCATTTTCAATCTGGTGACACTTTATTTGGTAAGCTACGCCCTAATTTGAGAAAATTTTTAAGACCTAATTTTGATGGTGTTTGTTCAACAGAAATTTGGGTATTTAAAGCTGATGTAAGTAAATGCGACAAAGTGTTTTTATTTTATTTGGTACAATCTACAAAATTTATACAAGCTGCATGTAAGACTACTGGCTCTAAAATGCCTAGAGCAGATTGGGAACTACTATCGTTACAACCTTTTTATCTTCCTTTTTTCCCAGAACAACAAAAAATTGCCTCTATCTTACGTACTTGGGATAAAGCGATATGGGAACTAAAAAAATTATACGAAGCCAAAGAAAAAAAATATAAAGCAATTGCTCAAAATATTTTTAAGAATCAGGCAACAAATGAAAAATGGTTACCTACGTCACTTTCTAGCATATCAAATATCAAAAAAGGGAAACAATTAAATCGTCTTGATATGAAAGGCGGTATTTACCCTGCTTGGAACGGTGGTATAACTCCATCAGGTTTTACGAATGAATGGAATGCAGAAGCAGACACTATTACTATTAGTGGTGGTGGCAATTCATGTGGTTTTATAAATTTATGTAAGGAAAAATTTTGGCTTGGCGGTAGTTGTTATGCTATTACGGATTTATCTACAAATATTAATAAATATTTCTTATATTTCCAGCTTAAAAAAAATGAGCTTAAAATTATGAAATTAAGAGTTGGTACAGGGCTACCAAGTATTCAAAAAGAACCTATTCATAATTATACCGTGTATATACCGCCTATCGATAAGCAAAACAAAATTGCTAATTTGCTTGGTAGTTTATGTAGCGAACTAGAAATATATAAAAAGCAAATTTCCATTATTAAAAACCAAAAACAAGGTTTGATGCAGAAGCTGCTAACCGGTCAATGGCGGGTGAAAGTGGATGAGGAAGTGAGATAGTAGATGTTTTGTGCAATCTTAAAAAACAATAGGGCATCGGATAGACCAATACCCTACTGTCGACCGGGAAAAGCCCAATCCTTATTTTTAGTAATACACGAAATTTTTTAATATAGGAAGACTTTAAATATCTTTAAAACGGTTACAAACTATGACCTTTAAGCCTAACGAAAAAGCTACTTCTCAGGTGCCGGCGATGATATCGCTGATTACGTTTGGCTATATACCGCTTTCGCAAGAAGAGGTACAAAAAAGGCGCGGTAAATTAAGTAATGTGCTACTTGAAGATATATTAATAGAAAAAACCTTAGAATTTAATAATTTTACCTTTCGTGATAAAAATTACAATTTTGACATAGAAGACGCTAAAGAAGCAATCCACAAGCTTAAACTCTCATCTGCCTCGAACAACTGTTTAATGGATGCTAATCAAAAAATTTATGATGACTTAATTTTAGGTACTAGTATCGAAAAAACTATTGATAGCACCCGAAAAAGCTTCTCTTTCAAATATATTGATTGGGATAATCCGCACAACAATATTTATCATGCTACGATTGAAATGAGAGTAGAATGCAGTAATTCCTCTAAAACCCGTCGTTGTGATATTGTGTTATTCGTTAACGGCATCCCTCTTGTTATTATTGAAAATAAAAACCCTGATATATCTATTGAGCAAGCTATTTCTCAGCAAATACGTAACCAAGGAGCGGACGAAATCCCGCATCTTTTCCATTACGCTCAATTACTACTTGCCGTTAGTACCACGCAAGTAAAATACGGTACAGTCAACACTCCCAAAAAACATTGGCAAATTTGGCACGACACGGAAGATAAGGAGGAGGATATTTACAAACTTATTAATCGACCTCTGACAAATCAAGAAAAACTAACACTTTTTTCCGGAGATTTTGCATCTGAAGAAATTAATTTTGAGAAAAAACAAGCGCAAGGCTTTTTCAAGGTTACTGCACAAGATCGTGGTCTTTATGCGTTATGTCGTCCTGAGCGTTTACTTGAACTTATCCACGATTTTTGTATTTTTGACGGGCGAATAAAAAAATTAGCACGTTATCCTCAATTTTTTGGTGTACGTGCCGCTATGCAAAGAGTAAGCCGATTTGATAAAACAAGGAAGAGAGAAGGCGGAGTAATATGGCACACGCAAGGCACGGGTAAATCCCTAACTATGGTAATGCTTACCAAAGCACTAATCAAGAATATAATTAATGCTCGTATTATTTTGGTTACCGATCGCACTGATCTTGATAACCAACTTAAAAATACGTTTAAATCCTGCGAGTTTAAGCCGGTATGTGCCGGTTCGGGAAAAGACTTAATTGAATTAATTAAGAATAGAAAGACGCTTATAACCACCGTAATTAATAAGTTTAATACGGCTAAATTTAATACGGAAATAGCTAGCGAAAGCTTTGAAGACGATGATAGTAATATTTTTGTGCTTGTCGATGAAGGACACCGTACTCAAGCAGGTCTTTTTGCTCAAAAGATGCGACGTATCTTGCCGAAAGCTTGCTATATAGGATTTACCGGTACGCCTCTTTTAAAAAAAGAAAAAGCCAGCACGGAAAAATTCGGCGAGTTTATTCATACATATACCATAGATGAAGCGGTACGTGACGGCGTTATAGTTCCTTTAATTTATGAAAGCCGGTATATTGAGCAAAAGCTTGGCAGCAAAGTAATTAACGAATGGTTTGAGCGTGTTGCTAAAGGATTAACGGATGATAAAAAAGATATTTTAAAATCAAAATTTGCTTGTGCTTCTAAATTGTCTCAAACTAAACAAACTATTTACGCCAAAGCTATAGATATTTCCGAACATTATCGGCAAACATGCCAAGGAACCGGTCTTAAAGCTCAATTAATAGCACCTTCTAAAGCTGCTGCTATTCGCTTTAAGAATATTATAGACGAGATAGGTCACGTAACATGTGAGGTTATTATCTCTCCGCCGGATGATCGTGAAGATAATGAGGAAGTGGATCGTACTTCTAGAAATCATGTTCAGACTTTCTGGAAAGATATGCTAAAAAAATACCATTCAGAAGGGAATTATAATAACAAAATAATTGAGGCTTTTAAAGGAGCTAGCGATCCGGAAATTTTAATTGTCGTTTCAAAATTACTAACCGGTTTTGATGCTCCACGCAATACTGTTCTTTATGTATGTAAGCAATTAAAGGAACATACTCTTTTGCAGGCAATTGCTCGTGTAAATCGCTTATTTGAAGAGGAGGACAGTAATCTTAAACAACACGGATATATAATTGATTATGAAGGATTACTTGGAAATTTACATAAAACGCTTGGTAAATATCGTGCTCTTAAAAATTTTGATGAAAAAGATTTAAAGGGTACTGTGTATGATATTCAAAAAAAATTAGAAGAAATTCCTAAATTGCATCAAGATATTTGGAATATTTTTGCAAGCGTACCGAATAAATCAAATACTGAACAATTACAGCAACATTTAGCCGATAATATTATTAGGAATGATTTTTATTTAAAACTTCAAAAATTTACCTCTTATATGCGTATTGCTTTAGCGTCCGAAAAAGTCTATGAAATTTTTCCTGAAAAGCTAAATATATTTCACACCGACTGGCAGAATTTTACCGAACTTAAAAATGCCGTACGAAACCGTTACCAAGAGATGTTTAATATCAAAGAATATGAGCCGAAAATTCATAAGCTCCTTGACGATCATATTATTGCCTTTCCTGCCTACACTATTATTAAAAAGGTTAATATTCATGATTTGAGCCAACTGACGGCAATTATTGCCGAACAAGGCGTAAGTAATTCATCAAAAGCCGATTGTATTGTTGCGGCAATGAAAAATACTATTGTCGAGCGGATGAATGAATCACCTACTTTTTACCAAGAATTTTCCGAACTTTTAAATAAAAAAATTGAAGAATATCGAAAAAAACGTTTAAGTGAGAAAGATAATATAAAAAAAGAGCTACTTGAAGAAGATCATGTAATGGAAGTAAAGGAATTAGCTACAAAATTAGCTTTAGGACATTTTGTTAAAGAGCTTCCTAGCAAAATACACAATAACCCTGATGCTCAAGCATTTTACGATGAATTGCTGAAACTTACGAAACACAAATTCACCGAAAATGAATATGAAATAACAGCTAAAATTGCGCTAGAGGCTCTTGAGATTATTAAACCGCATTTGATTGTTCGCTGGGAAAAAAATGAAAGTAAATTAAGCTTAATACTTAAAGCATTAGACGACTATTTTTTTAAAGTTGTTAACCAAGAAACTTCAACTTATTTCTCCGGCGATGAAGTAAACGAAATTTTTGAATCATTAATAGAAATTGCTAAAGCAAGATTTCCCAGCAAATAACTAAATTATTTTTTCTTAATTCATCTCTGCGACATCGCTCATAAGCATCGATTTTAGTAATTGCATTATACTTTAATTCCTTCAAATTTAAACATAATTAATTATATTTTCTAAAATTTATACAATATTTTTAAGTTATGTATTAAATAATCTTCATATTATTATTGACATAATAGTTAAATTACCTTAATAACTCCTCCTGATTAATAAATATCATTTTATAAATCTTTTTATTACTAAGATTTATGAAAAACCACAAATCTGAATTCAAATAATATGATTAATATTAATCATTTAAATTAATTAAATAAAAGGATAATTATATGCCTAACTTTTCTTGTCTAATACCTATATTTAAAAATGAAATTTTTAGCACTCTTGTATGAAATACAAAACAAGGCTTTCATCACTTGGGCAATAAAGTATATACCTCTATATTTACTGAAGATAATAAAAAAATAAGCGGTATATTTGTTGAAAGCATAAAATGTAATTTTAATAATCTCATAAAGCAATTAAACGATGCTAATCCATTTGCCTTACAAACTAACTGCGAAAATCCTGTAAATATTAAAGATATATTTACCAACGATGATACTCAAAAATTTCTCATATTAGAGCAGCATACAACTGTAGAAAACGATACTGCTAATATTTTGGGCAAAAGTTATAACGTTACGGATAATGTAATTTCTTTAAACGATATCGCCAGTTTTTTAGGTCTTGAGAATTGTACGACCGAAAGCGCATTAAGAGCTGTACAAGATTATCTTTTTTCTCTTATCCCTACGACAACGACTACTACTACCGAATTAATCAATACCACTATTGCTGCTAATAACTTAACTACCGAATATAATCCGGCTTTGAATAATGACGAATCGGGAACAGAGATTAATCCTTATTTAATAGTAGGAGCAGCAGCCACAACAACATTATTGATTGGGGGTTGCATAGGAACGGCTATAGGTTATTATTGGGGCAAAAAGAACGCTACTACAACATTAAACGGTAAAGTTTTTAGTAATGCTGACCAGTTACAACAATTACAGGAAGAAGGAATACCTTTGACAGGAGTAGAAGATCACTATAGCGATAAAGTTTTTAGTAATGCTGACCAGTTACAACAGTTACAAGAAGAAGAAATATCTTTAACAGGAGTAGAAAATCACTATAGTAGTATTATCTAGTTGTAATAGAAGATATACTTGTAGTATATTATAACTTCATCTTGAAAAAACCCTACTAATTATTATGAATTATGAAGCGTTTTAACTAACGCTTCATTTTTTTATTAAATATTAGTATGGAGTTCTACAAGCCTCTTGATAAAACCCTTCACTAAGGCTATTTTCCCGCGCTAAGGAAAACCCCAAGCAATCATAAAGATTTTAGTCGGTATTGTTGCACGGCTACCGGAATCGTCATTGCGAGGAGGCATTTATGCCGACGTGGCAATCCAGTTCTTGTCATGCTGAACTTGTTTCAGCATCTATTAAAAGATATCCTGAAATAAATTCAGGAGGACTATATTTTTCTAGATTGCCGCACCACTTGCAGCGGCGGCGTTGTTGCATGGCTCAAATTTTCGATGTCATTCCCGCGAAAGCGGGAATCCAGAAAAGTATTTAAGCGAATTATATAGTATAATTTTGTTTATTTTAAGTGTTTTTTCCTAGATTCCCGCTTTCGCGGGAATGACATACGGCACTTTTTTAGAGCCATGCAACAATGCCGCCTCGCCATGACGGTTTGGGTATCCATGCAACAACGCGCCGAAACTCGGCAAAGCAATAGAAGAATTAAATTACTTTATAGAGCTATAAGGTATCAAACCCTCTTGTAATACTATTCTTTAAATTTGTAATAAGCCTGATTTTTGTCACCTCTATAAATTAAAATTCCTTTGTCTGCCGCTAAAGATAAATCTCTACTAGCCGTTGCAGTAGAAATATCTTTATGTATGAAAATATAATCTTTTCTAGAAAACCATTTATCAGATAAATTAATTTTAGCAATCTCAAGCCGTAGTAAGGGAGTATTAGCTGTAGGTACGGCATCATTAGTATATAGTTTTAATGCTGCTAATATTTGAGCAGTCATAAATTCAATAAATAATGTAGATTCTCCAAGCTTATCACATTGATTTAAAATACTATAATATTCACTTTGGTTGTTCCTTATTAAACTCTCAACAGAAATATATTCAAAAATAGCATTAGTTTTAATTAATAATAATTGTTGCCATAATCTTCCCATTCTGCCGTTACCGTCTGAAAAAGGATGAATAAATTCTAATTCATAATGAAACACACAAGCTTTAATCACTCCCGGAATATTATTATTGCGGTTTATAAAATAGAACAAATCGTCCATTAATAAAGATACACGATTTGCAGGAGGAGCAAGGTGAGCTATTTCCTTACCTTTAAATATAGCTGCACCGCTTCAACACCCATTATCAGTTATTAAACCTTGCATCAGTAGTTTGTGAGCTTCTAATAATGACTTTATTGATAAGGGATTTAATATATTCAAATTATTATATAATTTGATAGCATTGTTAACTTCAATAATATCTTTTTCAGGAGCTAATACTCTCTTCCCGTTTATTAAATCGGTTATTTGGTTTATGCTTAAGGTATTCCCTTCAATTGCAAGAGAAGAGTGTATAGTTTTAATATGATTATTTTTTCTAAGTTTTATGGGAGGGCAGTAAAGTTTAGCACCGAATAAAACACCTAATTCATGAGAAATATTTTGTAATAATTCTAGGATTTTATTAGTTATTTGAAAAGGAGGTTTATTATTCATAAGATGATAGTATCATATGATACTATCATTGTCTAGAAAATTACACTTGTTGATGACGGGTTTCAGCTCTTAGTAATTTCATCGTATTTTTTAAGCTTAATAAGGACTGATTCTAAATTATCAAGCCTTATCATACAAGGCCCGTCGCTCGGCGCGTTATCGGGATCTTGATGTACTTCCATATAAATCCCTGCAACACCGACGGCAATAGCGGCCTTTGCTAGCAGTTCAACATATTTCCGTTGCCCCCCGCTACTACTGCCCATGCCGCCGGGTTGCTGAACAGAGTGGGTAGCATCAAAAATTACCGGGGCGTTTGTCTCTGCCATTATTGCAAGGCTACGCATATCCGATACTAAGTTATTATAACCGAAACATGCGCCTCGTTCCGTCAGCAAAATATTTTCTGCGCCGAAAGCCTGCAATTTTGCATGCACGTTTTTCATATCCCAAGGAGCTAAAAATTGACCTTTTTTAACATTCACTATTTTCTTAGTTCGTGCTGCTGCCTGTAGTAAATCCGTCTGCCTGCATAAGAAGGCCGGTATTTGTAATATATCGACTATTTTTGCGACTTCTATGCACTGCTCTGCCGTATGAATGTCTGTAACGATAGGACAATTAAAGGTTGCTTTTACTTTAGCCAACACCTTTAGACCCTGCTCAAGTCCAAGACCTCGAACGCCGTTTGCCGAAGTTCTATTAGCTTTATCGAAAGAAGATTTATAAATAAAAGGAATGCCGAGTTTGCTAGTTAATTTTACAATTTTTTCCGCTAAAAATAATGAATGATCTAAATTTTCAATTTGGCAAGGACCGGCAATTAAAGTAAAAGGCAGTTCATTCCCTATTTTTATATTCTTTAGTTCTACTATTTTTTGCATATATTCCTAACTTAATTGATACATTTTGTATATATGTCATTCCCTATACCTCTAGGCATTGTTGCATGGCTCTAAAAAAGTGCCGTATGTCATTCCCACGAAGGCGGGAATCCAGAAAATAATAAGTTTCATAGCATTTTTTGCTATTTTTTCCTAGATTGCCGCGTCGGCACTTTGTGCCTCCTCGCAATGACGGTGTTTTTTTATAAGGATTTCGAGCCATGCAACAACGCCCCACCTGCGCGGGAATGACATCGAAAAACCTATATTACTTCGCTATCGGTAAACTATTCCCTTCTTGATTAACTTCTTGGTTAATCTTAGTAGCTAAATCAGGTCTTTTCTTGGATGAAAGATTAGCAAGTACTATAGCATTCACCAAAAATAACGTTGCAAGTACCACGGTGCTTTTAGTTAGAAAGTTACCGACCGTTTTAGCACTGACTACTCCCATATTATTACCGCCGCTTAGCCCGCTAATCCCGTCGGAACCGCTACGTTGCATTAAAATAACTATAATTAATAAAACTGCGATGACAATATGAATAAAAAGAAGTATATTTATCATTAAGTAACCTATATTTTCTAATTCCAAGCCCTAACTATATACTAGCTTTGTATTATTTGCAACTTGGCTTTACATCGATGTCATTCTAGTTCAGCATTGTTGCGTGGATAATTAAAGCACACTCGATGTCATTCTAGCTAAAGGCTGGAATCCAGAAAATATTTAAGCGAATTATATAGTAAATTTTTATATAATTTTGTTTATTTTAAGTGTTTTTTCTGGATTCCCGCCTTTAGCTAGAATGACATCGAAAATTCGACTCATGCAACAACGCCTCCAGTCGCTCGCAGTGACGTTTTAATTATCCATATAATAAACAATAATCACTTTTAAAACGAAATAACTTGCAGATAACGCTCTTCATAACTATTTTATATTAGTATTCCTATCCTTTTAAAATGTTTAAGTAAAAATTTATGCTCGATAATATTAGAAAAACTGCCGATAGCTTTGTAATGCGCGTTTTATTTGCCATGATTGCTTTTGCCTTTGTCGGATGGGGGATTAAAGATATCCTACCTAGAGCGGTCGGCGGCGACTTCGTTACTTTTACTCATGCCGAAAATATAAGCCGAGAAGATTTTTTGAAAGCAAAATCTATGGAAATTAATGCTATTCAAAAACAAATGGGTACGAATTTAAGCGAAGAAGAGATAAATCAGTTAAATATCGATAAGCAAGTTATGAAAAGGCTTATATATAATAATATTTTAGATTATTTAGTTGCCTATTATGATTTTGATTTAAGCGATAATACCGTTACGGAATTAGTTAGGGAATCACCTGTTTTTAAAAATGAACAAGGAGTTTTTGATATAAGAATTTTTAAAACTTATTTCAGAAATTCTTATCTTAATGAAGAAGAATATTTATTAAACTTCAAAGAAAAAACTTTAAAAAATATTCTTGTCAGTATTTTTTTAGAAAGTTTTTATGTCCCTAAGGTAATGACGCAAAACATCGTTAATTATATGGCGGAAAAAAGAAATGTTGAGTTGTTACAAATAAATTTGAAAAACAAACCGAAAGATTTAAAAATTCCCCTGCCGAGTGATGAACAACTAGAGGATTTTTATAAAAATAACAAAAATTTATTTGAAATACCGGAAAAACGTAGCTTTTCTTATATTAAGATATCTAATCAAAATTTACAGAAAAAGATTAGTATTACTAAAGAAGAATTATTAGATTTTTATAATGAGAATAAAGAAGAGTTCGGTGATAAGAGTTTTGAGGCAGTACAAAAGCAATTATATGATTTATTACTAAGTCAAAAAATTGACATGCTTAATATGGAGCTTGCGAAAAATCTAGAGGATGACGTAGCCGCCGGCTCAACCTTAGTCGAGATTGCCGAAAAATATGAATTACCGTTGCAGAATGTTAATTACGTAAGTTACGAAGAACTCATTGAAAATAAAATAATTGCCGAGAATGTCGATAGTATTTTTGAACTTGCAGAAGGCGAATTATCATATCCTATAGAATCTGAAGATAAAAGTTACCTTATATTAGTAGAGTTAAAAGCGATTCAACAGGCAAAAATTCCGGAGTTTTCTATTATCAAAAATCAAGTAGCAGTTAGCTGGAATAAACAATATTTAGCCGATATTAATTTGCAAACTATAAAAGATTTAGCAAAGGAATATAAATCAGATAAAGAAGATATTAAAACCCTTAACGGAGTAGGAATCGAGGTAAGCCGGCAAAGCTATATAAGATCGGAAATTGAAAATGATACAACATTATCTCCGGAGATATTATTATCGATTTTCAGAACTAAAACCGGTAGTAATACGCCGGTTTTTCAAATAGGTAATAAAGTTTATTTTGCGCATATCAAATCAATAAGCTTGGATAAGCTAGCTGCCGAAACTATCCAAAAAAATTCAGAAGGAAATATAGCAAATACTATTAAGAATTCTATTGTTGATGAGCTTATAAATTATGCAATAAAGCAAAATGATATGAAAATAAAAGGCGGCTTAAAAGTGGCGGGTTAAGGTGATATGGTATAGCGGTCTTTAAATTCATCAGCTCTTATGCTTTCTGAATTTAGCCGTAGTTAACTCCAAGTCATCATTGCGAGGAAATGCTTTAGCATCGACGTGGGGCGTTGTTGCATGGCTCAGAAATTAACACAAAAAACCCGTCATTACGAAGTGGCTGTGGCAATCCAGGCTATCCCGAATATAATGAGGGATTTAATTAGAATACCAAAAAATTTATATAGGTGGCAAGTTTAGTATAAAAATATGTTTATACTTGATTGCCAGGTCGGTACTACGTACCTCCTTAGCTCAGACGATTCCGGTATCCATGCAGTGAATAATCTCATAAAAAGTATAAAAGCTATAACTCTCTGTGTGGCTTTAGCACTGATTTTTTATTGCCGAAAATATTTATTGTGGAAAATAGATTAGTCAGAGATTGCGGTTTTTTTAAATTACGTTTATAAGACCTGCCGGTCACGAGAGTATAGCTTGTAATCAGCGATGGTATAACCTCGTTATAATATATTTTATAAAGGTCTTTCATAGTCGCCATTGTCGTTAAATAGCCCCACTTCATCACTTGTTGCGGAACCCTAGCTAGTGCTTCGATACAAGCGATAGCTTCTTCAATTTCCGGATTTTTATTTTTATAAACATCTGCCATCGGGGACAAATTAGCTTGCATATCCTTAAACATTGCTTCAATCATTAACCCCATATATCGATCGCTTTTGAATTTTCTAATAAAAATTAGATCGTGTTTATCGGCATAATTTAAAAGTTGATATTTATATATAAAGATCATTAATTTGAGCCAATAAATTTTTAAACCGTAAATATTATTTTTATGATAAAATTTAAGTTTTGTTTCATATTGTATTTGTTTGTTCATACCGGCTTTAAGCAATTTATGAAGTAAGGTGTTACAATTTATTATATCGTCTTTCCTGCTTTGGCTGGCTGCAGGGGATGCCTTGGTACCGGAAAAATTAGCGGAATGGCGACCGACTTGCCGCCCCAAATTATCGCGTTGTATATCGGCAAAATGACCTAACTCTTGAGCGGCTATAATTTGCAGTCTTGCAACTGCCGGCCAACCGTTGCCGTAAGTCGGATGATCTTTGCTTATCTCACCGAAGGGGTTACCTCCGCATGAGACAAAAATAGCAACGTCTTTACCGTTAGTACTTTGCATACCGCTATTAGAGCCGGCACGCTGCCAATCGACAATATCCATCATGTCACCGATATTATGGGAGTAAGTAATAAATACCTCGACTTTGCCATATAACAGCCATTTTATCACGATCGGGTGAGCTGATTGGACAAAAATCCGCGTTAATTTTTCTGTAACCTCTTTATTTATGGGGCGTAATTTATGGATTTGTTTTTTTAAATCGGCAAAAATCGCTTCTATTTTTTTATCGGAAATTGAATTTTTATATAGAGCTTTAAAAAAATTAATAGTGTGAGGAATTAAATCAGTCGAGGTTAACTCCTCTTTGCTGACCATTAAACTAATATTAAATGTGGGATCGGAAAACCGCGCAAAATTACAACAATCATCCGTGTCTATCCGCAGCTTTCCCGACTTAATCAATTGCTGCGCTAATAATTCATATTCTATTTGCATCTCCTCGGCATAAATAGCCGGCGCATGGTCAAGGATGTGATATATCGAACTCATAAACGGCTTTGAATAAAGTTTATTTAAAACTTAACATACTTATTAATTTATGATACAGCACTAAAAGTTATATAAAAACAAAATTCTAAATTTATAATGAATTACATATGTAAGAATTTAAGGTAGTTGTTATATAAAAAATGAGAGACAAATGGATATATTAGGAGTATAATCCTTAAATATCGGATTTATTAGGAATATACTCATGATTATAAAGAGATTTTTAAATTTGGAATTACCGAAAGGACAATCTTGTTTTTTATGGGGAGCTCGCAAAACCGGTAAATCAACATATTTAAAAGAACGCTTTCCTAAAGCTCTGTATATAGATTTATTACAAGCGGATATATATCGAATTTATTTTCAGCACCCTGAACGTTTACGTGAGGAAATAGAGGCAAAGACTGAAATATCTACTATTATTATCGATGAGGTACAAAAAGTACCTTTACTTCTGGATGAAGTCCATCATTTAATAGAATCAAATAAATCTCTACAGTTTATTCTTTGCGGATCAAGTGCAAGAAGATTAAAATCAACCGGAGCTAATTTACTTGGAGGTAGAGCTTGGAGATATATGTTTCTACCGCTATGTTATCCTGAACTAAAAGAACTGAATTGGCATAAAATATTTAATCACGGACTTATTCCTGACCATTATTTAGCTCCTTTGAATATCCATAAATATTTAGCCTCATATTTATATGATTATATTTTACCGGAAGTTCAATTTGAGGCAAATCTTAGAAAAAGGGAAGCTTTTGCTAGGTTTTTAGAAATTATAGGAATTTCTAACGGTGAGATGATAAATTATAGTAATATTGCCCGAGATTGTGCAGTAGACGCAAAAACCGTTAGGACATATTTTGAAATATTAGAAGATATGTATCTTGGTTATCATTTATATCCTTATAAATCACGCGCTAAACGACAAATTATCACGGAAACGCCAAAATTTTATCTGTTTGATATAGCTCTTGTCAATTATTTAAGAAAATATGAATATCAAGAGATGGTAGGATTTGAAGCAGGTAAAGCTTTTGAGCATTATGTGTTTCTAGAATTGATAGCCTATAAATACTTAAACGATAAAAGAGAGCAGTTATTTTATTGGCGTACAAAAGAAGGTTATGAAGTTGATTTTATTGTACAGGATAATGCATTTGAAGTTAAAATTTCCTCTTCTATACAAAAAAATCATCTAAAAGGACTTTTAGAATTTGGTAAAGAACATGATTGTAAATTACATGTTATTAGTAATGAAAAAACAAAACGCGTAATTACTATAGAAAATAAAGAAATTACTATTTGGCCTATAAGAGAGTTTCTAGATATGTTATGGGGAAATAATATATGGAAATAAGAAAATATTTTGGTCCCTCCTATAGGAATTTACAACACTTTTTCCATAAAACAAGGTTATGCGTAATCGTAACAAAAACCTATTCAACAAGCGGGGGCAATTTGCTCCTTTCTTAAGCTAAACCCTAAACCTCTATACTTTCAAAACTCATTACACAACTTTCTTTGTTATCATTTTCCTTTGCTATGTTTGCTATGCCGAGATTTCTTAATAAATATCCTTTAACCTTTTTAGCTATTAATGTGTCTATTTGATTCCACGCAAGATTAAAAGAAATAAGAGTAACATTTATTTTTAAAGCTTGTTCAAGTTCTTTTGTTCCTGCTCCTGTTATATTATTATACCCAAGATCAAGCGAGGTAATAGTTTTATTAGTTTTGAGCAGTTTAGCAATTTCCTTAGCTCCTGCATTGCCTATTTTGTTACCCCAAAAACTAAGAGAAATAAGAGTAGTATTTTTCTTTAGTAACTCGATGATTTCCTTAATTTCTACATCTCCTATATTTTTCTCGGAAAGTTTAAGAGAAGTGCCGCCGTTGCGTAAACTATTAGCTTCCTCTATAAATTCTTTCTTTTCTAAATACTCTATCAGCTTTTTCATATTTTCCTCCTTTAAAAGATTAAATAATATACTGCCAAGCAACATCTTTAGCCCGTAGGTGCTGCGCTATTGTCTAAACTCATCAAACCACCCAATATAATAAGCTCCCCCTCCTCGCTATTAATTGCTGCATCTATTAAACACGGGCTTAATTCATCAATCCGCTCGCCTATTTCCTTTAAGCTAAATTTATCCCTAGCAGCCCCTAGCAATTCCGGATGATTCAAAAGCGGTTTGTCATAAATTATTTCTTTTACTGCCCACGTTGTTATTTCGTTTGTTCTCAAAAGTAATAAGTTACATATATCTTTAAAACCATTTTGTTGAGCTAAACTTAAAGCTGTCTCACCATTCTTAGTAACGTGATTAATAGCCTGATTAGACATTTTAGGTATAAGCATTTCGCAAATTTTTTCTAAGGATCTATAAGCAGCCAAAGTTAAAGCCGTGTGACCATAAATTTTTTCAACAATATTAATAGCCTGATCAGACATTTTAGGAATAAGTATTTCACAAATTTTTTCTAAGCCATTACCGATAGCCCAAATTAAAGCCGTATTGCCGTAAGTTTTTTCAATAGTATTAATAGCTTGATCCGACATTTTAGGAATAAGTAGCTCACAAACTTTTTCTAAGCTTTTCTCGGCAGCAAAAGTTAAAGCCGTATTGCCGCTATTAGTAACGTGATTAATAGCCTGAACAGACATTTTAGAAATAAGCATTTTGCAAACTTTTTCTAAGCCTTTCTCGGCAGCCAAAGTTAAAGCCGTATTGCCGTAAGCTGTTTCAATAGCATTAATAGCCTCAGTAGACATTTTAGGGATAAGCATTTCGCAAATTTTTTCTAAGGACCTATAGGCAGCTAAAGTTAAAGCCGTGTGACCATAAATTTTTTCAACAATATTAATAGCCTGATCAGACATTTTAGGGATAAGCATTTCACAAATTTTTTCTAAGCCATTACCGATAGCCCAAATTAAAGCCGTATTGCCGCTATTAGTAACGCGATTAATAGCCTGATTAGACATTTTAGGAATAAGCATTTCGCAAACTTTTTCTAAGCCGGTACCGGCAGCCCAAGTTAAAGCCGTATTGCCGCTATTAGTAACGTGATTAATAACCTGATTAGACATTTTAGGGATAAGCATTTCGTAAACTTTTGCTAAGCCTTTCTCGGCAGCCAAAGTGAAAGCCGTATTGCCGTATTTATTAACCTGATTAATAGCCTGATTAGACATTTTAGAAATAAGCATTTCACAAACTTTTTCTAAGCCGGTACCTGCAGCCCAAGTTAAAGCCGTAAAGCCCTTACTATTAACCTGATTAATAGCCTGGTCAGACATTTTAGGTATAAGCATTTCACAAACTTTTTCTAAACCTTTACCGGCAGCAAAAGTTAAAGCCGTATCGCCGTCATTAGTAACATGATTAATAACCTGATTGGACATTTTAGGTATAAGCATTTTGCAAACTTTTTCTAAGCCTTTCTCGACAGCAAAAGTTAAAGCCGTATTGCCGTAAGTTTTTTCAATAGCATTAATAGCCTGAACAGACATTTTAGGAATAAGCATTTCGCAAACTTTTTCTAAGCCGTTACCGGCAGCCCAAGTTAAAGCTGTATAGCCGTATGTTTCAATAGCATTAATAGCCTGGTCAGACATTTTAGGAATAAGCATTTCGCAAACTTTTTCTAAGCCGTTACCGGCAGCCCAAGTTAAAGCCGTAAAGCCCTTATTATTAACCTGATTAATAGCCTGAACAGACATTTTAGAAATAAGCATTTCACAAATTTTTTCTAAGGCTTTACCGGCAGCCAAAGTTAAAGCCGTATTGCCGTAAGTTTTTTCAACAGCATTAATAGCTTGATCAGACATTTTAGGAATAAGTAGCTCACAAATTTTTTCTAAGTCTTTACCCGCAGCTAAAGTTAAAGCCGTATTGCCGTACTTATTAATCTGATTAATAGCCTGAACAGACATTTTGTTAATAAGCATTTCGCAAACTTTTGCTAAGCTATTATCGATAGCCCACATTAAAGCCGTAAGGTCATCATTATTAACCGGATTAATAGCCTGATTGGACATTTTAGGTATAAGCATTTCGTAAACTTTTTCTAAGCCTTTAGATGATCTTGCAACAAAAAAACGTACAAATTAAAGAGAGGAGTTATTAATTTTTTTATAGTTTAACTCGTACTCATTTGGAGTTTTGTATTTTAAAGTAGAATGTCTCCTTTTTTGGTTATAAAATGTATAAATATAGGTAAATATATCAAGTCCTGCTTCTTCTATGGTTTGATATTTTTTAAAATAAATAAGTTCAGTTTTTAAAGTATGAAAGAAGCTCTCCATAGCAGCATTATCATAGGACACACCGGTTTTGCCATGACTTAAAACAATTCCATGGTTGCTCGCTGCTTTATAAAATTCCAAACTAGTAAATTGGCTTCCAAGATCAGAATGATGGATAAGACCCTTAAGCGGTTTACGTTGTAATGTAGCCGAGTTAAGGGCTTTAATTATCAAGTCTGTTTTCATTGTTTCGTCTATTGCCATGCCTACTACTTTCCTTGAGAACAGGTCAAGTACTATAGCAAGGTAAGCCCACTTATTATTTACAGAAATATAACTAATATCTGCTACCCAAATGTTATTCGGGCTTGAGACAGAAAAATTTTGTTTAACTAAATCCTCTCCCCTGTGATAAGGTTTATTGGACTGTTTTGTAGTCTTTTTAAACTTCTTATACATTTTTGCTTGAATGCCGTTTACTTGCATCAATCTTGCTACTCGAGGACGTGAACATACAAAGCCTTGTTCTCTTAATTCTGCATGAATTCTTGGACTTCCATAAGTTTGATAAGTTCCAGCAAAAATAGTTTTAATCTTACTTACCAATTCCTCATTATATTCAGCTCTTTTACTTGGCATACGATTAATAAAATCATAATAACCACTCCTGCTAACCCCTAAAATCTTAGCCATCTGATCTACACAAAAATAAGAGCTATGATTCTTCATAAATTCGTACCTTTGTTTGAGGGAGCTGAAAAGATGACCACTGCTTTTTTTAGGATATCTCGCTCTTGTTTTACAAGATGTAATTCCCTCTTTAAATCTCGTACCTCTTGATTCACTACATTGCCACTACCAACAAAGCTAGCCTCTCCTTTGCCTTTGTAATTCTTAAGCCAATATCCCAAACCAGATCGTGAAACCCCTAAATCCTTAGCAATATCATTGATGCTTTTACTACCTTTATTTGCTAAATACAGTTTTACTGCATTAATCTTAAATTCTTTATCGTATATTTTTTGACTCATTGCAAATCCTCCTAAGATTTATTTTATCTCATCTTAATTCTATCTGTCCGTTTTTTTATAGCAGGATCAAGATGCAGCCAAAGTGAAAGCCGTATTACCGTCATTATTAACCTGATTAATAGCCTGATTGGACATTTTGTTAATAAGCATTTCATAAACTTTTTCTAAGCCATTATCGATAGCCCAAATTAAAGCCGTATTGCCGTAAGTTTTTTCAACAGCATTAATAGCTTGATCAGACATTTTAGAAATAAGCAGCTCGCAAACCTTTTCTAAGCCTTTCCTTGCAGCAAAAGTTAAAGCCGTATTGCCGTCATTATTAACCTGATTAATAGCCTGATTGGACATTTTGTTAATAAGCATTTCATAAACTTTTTCTAAGCCATTATCGATAGCCCAAATTAAAGCCGTATTGCCGTAAGTTTTTTCAACAGCATTAATAGCTTGATCAGACATTTTAGAAATAAGCAGCTCGCAAACCTTTTCTAAGCCTTTCCTTGCAGCAAAAGTTAAAGCCGTATTGCCGTAAGTTTTTTCAACAGCATTAATAGCTTGCTCGTTCATTTTAGGAATAAGCATTTCGCAAACTTTTGCTAAGCCGTGACCGGCAGCTAAAGTTAAAGCCGTATGGCCGTAAGTTTTTTCAATAGCATTAATAGCTTGATCAGACATTTTAGGGATAAGCATTTCGCAAGCTTTTTGTAAGCCATTATCGATAGCCCAAATTAAAGCCGTAAAACCATCATCACTAACCTGATTAATAGCCTGATTAGACATTTTAGGTATAAGCATTTTGCAAACTTTTGCTAAGTCTTTACGGGCAGCTAAAGTTAAAGCCGTATTGCCGTATTTATTAATCTGATTAATAGCCTGATCAGACATTTTAGAAATAAGCATCTCGCAAACTTTTGCTAAGCCATTAAAGGCAGCAAAAATTAAAGCCGTATTGCCTTTATAATCAATTTTGCTTAACTCGCTCTGACTCATTTGGCTTATTAAATTTTGTGCTTCTATTGGATTTTCTGACTTTATAGCTTCTATTATTTTTTCAAATGATGATTTTATTGATTTCTTGGGTGTAAACATAACCCCCTCTTTAGCTTATATTTATTAATATCCGCTAACCATAAATTAATCTTTATATTTGCTAAAATAATTACAAGTATATCAGTAACAAGTCAAATAAAAAAAGATTAACAAATTAAATATGACGTTAAAAAGTGAGGCGATAACTAAGGAATATTATTGTACAGCATAATCCATTAAGATATGGACAGATTATAACAAACAGCATCAAAAAAATGTTCGAAGTCTTTTGCAGTTTTTCTAATTTGATTTTTTAATTTAAACCAATAATGCTCAATTGGATTTAAATCAGGAGAGTAAGTAGGTAAAAATAAAATACTACAACCTACAGATTCTATTAGCTCTTTGACCTTGGAATTCTTATGGAAATTAATATTATCCATAACAACCACTTGACCTTGTTTTAATTCTTTGATCAAAAAATCTTCAACATAACTCTTAAAAATTAGTGTATCACAAGTCCCTTCAAAAACTATTGGAGCTATTATTTTACCATTGCAAAGCCCTGCTATCATACTTACTCTTGTTTTATGTTGGTAAATTTTCTTATCGTAATATCTTTTACCTTTTAGGCTATAACCGTACTACAAGCATGCATTGTCTTCTATTCCGGATTCATCCATAAACACTAAATCTTCTTTTGAAATAGTTTTGATTCTAGCTATAAAATCATTCCTTGCTCCATCGTCCCTTTTGGGGTGCGTAAAAGTTTTTTTTATAACTATATCCTAGTGCTTTTATACCTCGCCAAATTGTCGTTGCTGACCATTTATTTGATATTTTTGCTAATTCTTTTAGGCTTTTATCGGCATTATTATCTATAAATTCCTTAAACTCCGGCATATTTGTTAGCTTTTTATTATGACCTTTTTGATAGCCTACTCTCGGCTGAATATCTCCTTCTTTCTTTTGAATAGCTTGCCATTTGTATAATGTTTGCCTAGATATATTTAATAACTCCTTAACTTTACTTACTGACTTAACTTTATCTATTAACTCTAATGCTTTTGTTCTTAGTTCGTATGGATATGCTCGGACCATCTCTTTCCTTTTTCGCACATAGATTTACTTATTTTATGCTACTTGTCAATACCTTAATGGATTATGCTATACTATCACCCCCAATATAGTAGCATCATCATTTATATTTTGATGGTCTATTGTTTCGTCAAGCTGCTCTTCTACCGCAATAAGCTTTGACTTCATAAGCTCTTGCATATTATTTGTTATCTGCTCTATATCGGTTTTATTTACTAGAGCTTGTTCTTCATATTTCTTTGCTGCATTTGTTTTATTAGTAACGTACAAAGGCTTTTTGCTAGTGGCTATTGCCTCGTTATATTTTTCTATTGCCTTGTCATATTCACCTTTATTGGGCGTTGTTGTATGGCTCAGAAATTAATACAAAGTTAAAGGGGTAAATAATATACTAATATCATCTACCGTGAGCTTAGAAGACGTTTGAGCTGTAGGGTCAAACAGATTATTCATTAATTCTGCTTTTTTCTTTTGCATTTCTATGATTTTTTCTTCGACCGTTCCTGCAGTGATAATTTTATATACAAATACCGGTTTATCTTGTCCGATGCGGTGAGCGCGGTCGGTAGCTTGGTTTTCTACTGCCGGATTCCACCAAGGATCATAATGAATTATTGTATCGGCAGCAGTAAGATTAAGCCCGGTACCTCCGGCTTTTAAGCTGATTAAGAATAAAGGTACTGAGCCTTCTTGAAAGCTTCTTATAGGTGTTTCTCGGTCTTTGGTTTGTCCGGTAAGTTTAACATATGATATTCCTCTCAAGTTTAATTGTTCTTCTATTATTTGTAACATACTAGTGAATTGTGAAAATAATAATATTTTACGTCCTTCTTCCAGCATTTCCGTTAACATATTTATTAACTCCAACCGCTTTGCGGATTCGGTTATATTTTTTGCAGCATCCATCTTAAGTAAACTTGGATCACAACAAACTTGCCTGAGTTTTAGTAAAGCATCAAGTACTATAATATGGCTTTTTTCCATACCGTGCCGTGCTATTTCTTTTTGCACTCTTTCATGCATACTTACACGAATAGTTTCATATAAATCACGTTGCGCACCTTCGAGTTCTACGGTGCGAATGATTTCGGTTTTAGGGGGAAGCTCCGTTAATACTTCTTGTTTAGTACGGCGTAAAATAAAAGGTTTTATTCTTTCCGTTAGAATTTTTAATTTTTGATTATTGCCGTCTTTTTCAATGGGATTGCGAAATAAAGTAGTAAATTGTTTACTAGTTCCAAGGTATCCCGGTAATAGAAAATTAAATAACGACCATAATTCTCCTAAATGATTTTCTAAAGGAGTACCTGTTAGGCATACTCGATGAGTAGCCTTTATCTGACTAACTATTTGAGTAATTTTCGCATTGGAATTTTTAATAGTTTGTGCTTCATCAAGAATAATTGTATGATATTCATGAGATAAAAGAATATCTTTATCACGCAGCAATAAAGGATAAGTAGTTAGTATTAAGTTATATTTACTTATATCATTAAAATGTATTTTACGCTTAGCACCATGCAGAGTTAATACTTTGAGGTCGGGTACAAATTTTTCTGCTTCTAGCCGCCAATTACTCATAAGACTAGTAGGCGCAATAACTAAAAAAGGGTTGTTCAAGGATTTTTCAGCTTTCTCGGTGGCAATATGGGCAAGCAGCTGAACGGTTTTTCCAAGTCCCATATCATCTGCAAGTATTCCGGCTAATTGATATTCACGTAAAAACTGTAACCAATTTAATCCTTCCTGTTGATAATTACGTAACTTCCCTTGAAAATTTGGAGGAATTGTTATCGGTGTAATACTGTTAAAATTTTTAAGTTTTTTTCCTAATTCCCGTATTTTATCTCCGCCGAACCAACGTATATTCAGAGCTTGCAACGCAGCTTCCATTTCTGCAAGCAGTGCTGCTTCTGAAAACTGCATTTTGAGTATGCCGTTTTCATCAATGTTATTTTGAAAACTAAATAAATATTGAATAGTACTAAGCAATGTTTTAATACGTTCAGGAGGAAGTGCTAAACGCTTACCGTCGGACAAAGGAATTAGAAAAGGTTTTTCGTTAGAAAAATTTTCAAGGTTAGCATAAATATTATTATCTTTTTTTAGCAAATTTAATAATATCGGTATTAGATTTAACTTATTACCTTCAATACTTACACCTAGCTCAACGTTAAACCATTGATTATCATTATCTTGGATTTCTCCATACCATTCTTTATCTGCATATACTATATTATACGGGAAAGACGGTAGCATTTTAATTTGCCAACCTTGCTCTTTAAGGCGTGTTATATCTTGCTTAACAAATTTTTCCCAAGCTTGTGCTATAATTTTATCTTTATGAAAATTTTCTTTCTTCTCTCCTATAGTTATATAGTCATAATAATCCTTTCTTATATTATAATAATTAGTGATATTCTTATATTTAATACCAAAACCTAAAAGCTGCAAGTAATCCATTATTCCTTTTTCTATTGAGATTTTACGAGGAATAATTTGTACCTCTCCTCCTTTAAAACGGCTGAATTCTAGACTTGGATCATCGCAAGCAATAATTTTCCCTCCATAATCAAAGGATAAACTAGCAGCTGCTACAGTAACAGGCTCTCCTATAGCACGTGCAGTCCAGCCGTTAGATTTTTGTGGTTGGATCGTAATTCCCATAAGCTTTAATATCGGTATCGGCTCTATATCTAATTTAGATATAGGAAGTTTTGTTGGGAGCAGCTCACCTGCATTATTCCCGAATATAGATATTAGTTTCTCGGTTAAGGCTTCCACTTGCTGTGGTTTAATATTAGGTGCTTTCAGAAGGTGAATTATTTGTTTATCAGGAATATCTAGCTTTATATCTACTATTCCTATTTTTCTTGAGATAGGGCATATATAATGAAGCGGAGCTAAAGAAAGTATAATAGGTGCAGTAATATTCTCTACGGTAATATTTAAAGTTTGTGTACCGTCTGATTGCGTTTTCCAAATTAATTTAGCACTACGAGTTTCTCCAAATCTTAAGAAATTTTTGGGTGATTCCTCATCTTTTAAATAACAGCGTTCTGATTCAATAAGAAGCTTGAGTAAAAATAATACTTCCTCACCGCCTGAAATTGTATAGCTATATCTAGAGCTATAGCTAGGAGTAGAAGTTAAGCCTGAAATTAAACGCAATATCACTAGATCATTATCATTAATATAATTGGGACGACTATATGACCAAGTGGTATCCAATCCACAACTTTTTCTACTACCAAATACACCTATTTTTTTAATATAAGCGATAGTAGGTGATACGGTAAGTGTTCCATGATTTCTAGAAAATTCTAAACTATAAATTAAAGTGTTTTGGGAATTAGAATCTAACTGTTTTTTATCCGCTTCTTTAAAACTTTCTAGCCATATGTTTAAATTTTGATCAAATGCTGAAGAGTCAATATTTGGAGATTCCGAAAATAATTTCTTTCCTTCTAACAATGTTGCAACTATATGCTTACAATCAAAGCCTAGCGGACAAGAACAAATTCCTTCAAATATTTTACTGTTACCCTCACCTGTAATAATCTCGACTTCTACTTGATAAGGTTCATCTCTTGACCCCTGTACATCAGCTAATAACTTACCGTTATTAAATGATAGATTTTTTACGTATCCTTGTTTTGCATATGCACTGCCGCGCAAATAATCTTTATCCGGGAAATTATTGATAATATCTTCGGTAGTATAAAATTTTTTAAATGACATATTTTATTCTCTTTACTTATTATTAAATCTTTCTGCTGTTGTAATTTTTACTTTAATATTCTAACTGTTTTCAAAGATAGTAAAATAATATTTTCAGAGTTTTTCATTATCTATAATAAAATGGTTAATTACCGTTTATTTATAAAAATAAATTTTAGCACATTAGGTAAAATTTTTTAAACTCAATTCTCTGTTTGCAATAAAACTATGATTCTTTCTTTTCGTAGTGGCGTTGTTGCATGGCTCGACATCCTTATAAAAAAACACTGTCATTGCGAGGAGGGACATAGTCCCGACGTGGCAATCCAGGAAAAAATAGCAAAAAATGCTATGAAATTTATTATTTTCTAGATTGCCGCGCTCCTTGCAGTCGCTCGCAATGACGTTTGGGGTATCCACGCAACAATGCCTTCCGTAGTTCAAAAAGAAAATTTTTATATAATAAATGAAATTTTGTACCTAATACTCGAAATTTCATGATATAATTTATCTATGTAGATAATTATACTAAAAGGCATAAAAATTATGAAAGCTATTATTAAACGTGAACATTACCTACAAAAGATAGAAACACAATTTCTAAGTCATATAATAGTAGCTCTCTTAGGGCCAAGGCAATGCGGTAAAACTACTTTAGCCCATCAATTTGCTCATGCAAAAGAAGAAGTACATTTTTTTGATTTAGAAGATACAAGAGATTTAGCTGCATTAGAAAATCCTTATATAACATTAAAAGATAAAAAAGGCTTAATTATTATTGACGAAATTCAACGCTTACCCAATTTATTTCCTACACTACGAGTGCTAGCGGATGAACATAAAGAACGATATTTCCTAATATTAGGAAGTGCTTCAAGAGATTTAATTAAGCAAGGCTCTGAAACACTTGCAGGCAGGATATCTTATATAGAAGTACATCCTTTTTCTTTATTAGAAGTTAGTAATATCAATCATCTTCATTTGCTTGGCGGGTTCCCTAAAAGCTATCTTTACCCGAAAACAGGTTTTGATTGGTTAGAACAATATATCAGAACATTTTTAGAGCGTGATATTCCAAATCTTGGTTTTTCTATACCGCCGATCACATTACGACGTTTTTGGACAATGCTTGCTCATTACCATGGAAATATTTTTAACGCTTCTGAAATTGGAAAATCCCTAGGAGTAAGCGATCATACCATAAAAAATTATTTAGATATTTTAACCGGTACTTTTATGGTACGCCAATTATATCCTTGGTTTGAAAATATTTCTAAACGTCAAAAGAAACGACCTAAAATATACTTCACCGATTCAGGTATATTTCATCATTTGATTGACATACACTCACAAGAGCAATTATTAAAACATCCGAAATTAGGTGCTAGCTTTGAAGGATTTGCCTTAGAACAAATAATACGACTTTTTGATAAACGAAGTGAAGATTGTTATTACTGGGGAATACATCAAGAAGGAGAACTAGATTTATTTATAAGATACAAAGGTTTAAAGCTGGGTTTTGAATTTAAGTTTAACGATGCTCCTACCCTTACCTCTTCAATGTATAAAGCAATAGAATATTTAGCCCTAGATAAACTATTTGTTATATACCCCGGTGAAAAAAAATATCAATTAGCGGATAATATAACTATTATTCCTATTAAGGAAATAAAAACAATTTTATAATATTGTTGATTACAATTTAACCCCAACTACGGATAAGGAATTATCCATAGTTCGCGTTATTTATTGAGATAAAAATTAATAATAACTAAATATCATTTCATTTAAGCTTATCGGAATTTTAAATATTAATTCTTTCTTATCTCAATGATCAATGAAGCATTTTAAGTTAATGCTTCATTCTTTTTCTTGTCTAACATAAAATTTCTATTGACTTTTAATAGAAAAATCATAAATCTTTACAGCTAGAAATTTAGAATAGTAAAATAATAGTAAAAATATTATGAAAAAATATATATTAGTAATAATTATGCTTTTAACGAATAAGGTTGTATCTGCACAAGAGCAAATAAATAATCTTGTTGTACCGGTTAGTTATTTTATTAATCACGTATCGCAATTGGAAAAGCTGGGAAGTAATCTAACTAAATATAAGCAGTCTAGCATAGTAGGGATAAGCGGTATGGGTAAAACGCAGCTTGCTAGAATGTATGCTTACGAAAATAAAGCAAATTATGCTCTTATTTGGTTTATTGATTGCAATCTAGATATTGAGCAACAATTACTAAGATTAGCAAAATCTATTAATACCCAATTAAAATCTCCGATGATTTCAGAAGATGTCGCAATAGTAAGGAAGGATTTAATGACTTATCTAGCAAGTAAAGATAGATGGTTATTGGTGTTTGATAATTTAAAAATAAAGGAAAATAAGAAAGTAGCAGATTTTATTAATTGGGAGCATAACGGGAATGTTATATTCTGTTCTCAAGATAGTGAGCTATTACCTCATATAATAAAAGTAAACGCTTTTAGTAAAACAGAGTCTATAGCACTTGCAAAAAATATTTTAGAAAATAAAAACCCGGAATCAATAGAGTTTTTAGCCCAGGAATTCGGAGGTTATCCGATACTTATGGTTCAAGGTGCCCAACTATTAAATCAGGTACAAGGTTTAAACCTCGAGGAATATAAGAAAAAGATACGGGCATCTGATGATAAAATTGAGCTAAATATAAAGCTTGCCATTAATGAATTAAAGCCAACTGCTAAAAAATTATTAAATGAAATAGCTTTAATAAATAATCAAAGTTTTTCAAAAGAATTATTAAACTCTATTACTGAAGATAAAAATACTCTAGATGATGACATTTATCAGCTTTCTAAATTTGCATTGATCTCAAATATTGATCCTAATGAGGTTAACCCGGTATTTGAGATGCATGATATTATAGTTGAAAAAATATTACAAATAAATGGAAGTAAAGAGAACAAAAAACATCTTGAGCAGCTTGCTACTAACCTATTAAATTCTATACCTAAAAGTGTAGTGAAGGGTCGTATTTTTAGGAATGCTAAAACTGTGTCAGAAAATATCGAAATAATCACAAAAAATGCAGAAAAGTATGATGTCTCAATATATAAGCTTCTAGAATTAAAATTACATCTAATTGTACAAGCTATTAATTCTTCTAATTTAAATAATGCTAAAAAATTAGTAGATTGGTTGGATAACAAGGATCAAGAAAAGAAGTTTAAACTATGGAAAATGAATAATGAAGAAAAACGTGACTATGCGGCATATTTAGGGCTTATAGGATGGTATTATAGAAATTGTGCAGATCATCAGGAGGCAATTAAGTATGATAAGAGAGCAAAAGAAGTATTTGATGAAGTTAAAGGATATGATTCTTTTAAATGTAATGTAATTTATGGTTCAGCTATATCTAACATTGAGCGTGGAGATATTAATGAGGCAGAAAAAAATATTCAAATAATAGAAAATATGTTTAATCAAAATTTAGTAGATAAAGCCGATATTGCAACTTTATATTATGCCAAAGCTAAATTATTTTTTATTCAAGGTAAATATGATGAAGCATTAAAGCAAATTGATAATTCTATAAATATATGTGTGGAAAATGGCATGAATCCTCAAGATTTGTATCTCACTGGAAGATATATACTTAAAGTAGAGATATTAAATAATCTTGGTAGATATCAAGAAGCTTATTCGCAGGCAGAGCAAGTATATAATATGAATAAGCTGAATAAGAAAGAAGATCAGCAAATATTCGGACATATTTTTACTCAGATGTCTAGAGCTGAACTAGGACTTAAGAAAGCTAAAGAAGCTTTAGAATATGCTAGAAAAGCTAAAACAATCTACATTAATGATCCAATGAGACCTAACAATAATATTATTACATCGCCGGACATATATTTAGCCAAGGCATTTGTTGCAGAAGGGGATGCTTTAGCCGCTCTTAATAAAAATGAAGAAGCAGCTACGTCTTATGCAACAGCAGAAAATATATATTGGAATAACTATCGAGATAATATGAAAAATGTCGATGAAATAAGTATTATGTATCTTGCAGCTGCTAAAGCTAGTTGCGGCGTACCTAAAGACAGTGCTATACCTCAAAAATTTTGGTACAAGAAATTTCGTAATCATCATATAGAAAAATTTGGAGGTGATCACCCACGAAGTAGAGAAATTTTAAATTTGAAATGTTATAGCCCAAGTTACTAATATATTAAAAAATCTAATTGACTCTTAGTGGCGTTGTTGCATGGCTCGAAATCCTTATAAAAAAACACCGTCATTGCGAGGAGGGGCGTAGTCTAACATACCTTAGATATAAGTATATCCTGCTTTGAAAGTTATAAAATTCTTACCTCGAATAAATGTTATTTATCTAAGAATTATTTCGTAAATGTAACATGCTTACAAACGATTGAATCTCTACTTAAGTATTACACCGGCTTTATACCTCAAAATATTACCTTATTATTTTTCATTATGCTTTTCAGTTAGTTTCTTTTCTAGATAACACCGATTTACAAAAATTTTTTAAATATCGATTAAAGCACGCTTTAAGTAGACATATAACAGATTATACCTTAGGTAATTTAAACTCTTACTTAAGGTACCAACTAAAAATAAGGATAATATTTTTATGAATAGGGTAGAAACAAGAATTTTTAACTATGGAAAAAATATAGATGCAAATTTAAAAAACATTTCTAAACAAATAGATGAAATAAAGGAATTACTAGATATACAGCTAAATTCAGAAAGCTTCAGACAAGATAAATTTAAAGACGAGCTAAGCTACCGTACTAGAGTAGGTGAGTACAGGCGAATGTCGAAAAATTTGCTTGTATCAAGCGATCGAGATGACGCTGTATTTCCGGCAGATAAAGGGTTTATAAGTGAATGGGATGATGAAGATGATGAGGATTACTTAGATGATAAAGGATGGATAAAACTTCCACCGGTAAAATCAGAATGAATCTATATTTTTTCATGCTTTACAAAAGCTTCTATTAAGATGATGAATAATAGATAACTAGAACTCATAGAGAGATTATACACTTATTATCCATAGATACTCCTATACGTGTTATCATGGTTCCTTCACCATTATCTTTTTGATTTAATAAACGCAACTTTAGCACAATATTTATCTACTATATAAAATAATACAACTAAATCAGTGTTTAAAAATATTTCCTTTACTTTATAAATAATTAATATGTAATGTGCGTTTTTAATTTAATAAAAAATTAACAATTCTAGCACCTAAACCAGAATGGTGACCCCTACGGGAATCGAACCCGTGTTACCACCGTGAAAGGGTGGTGTCCTAACCGCTAGACGAAGGGGCCTTTATTTAAAGGATAACAAGCTAAAGTTTTATACATCATCCTTGAAAATATTGCAAGCATGAAATTATGGGTATTTAGGAGCTATGTTAACACGAACTATGGATAAGTTCTTATCCTAAATTCGCGTTATTAAGGTCTATACATCAAATTTCGCGAGTCTCGCTTGTACTCAACTAGTAATCTAACGCGAACTATGGATAAGTTTTAGCTCAAAAACTTATCCATAGTTGGTTACTCTACGCGTAGCGTACGGCTAAATTCAGAAAGCTTCAGACAAGATGAATTTAAAGGTGAGCCTGCGCTAGCCGTTAATAATAGGTGAACACAGGCGAATCCAGAAAAATTCGCTTGTATCAAGCGATCGCGATGACGCTGTAGCTCGCTCTAAAATTTAACGTCTATACCTTTAACGTTGACGTATTGAGGATGATCTCACATTATTAGGAGTGCTAGGCGGCATGAGTGAGGTAGAGATGTCTACGGCAGCAGGATGATCCGTCCGAATTTTACGGATAATTTGTTGTTGTTTAAGATTATTAATTTTTTGTATCCCGGCATTTGCTATGGATTTAGTGATTTTAGCAGTTTCTGCTAATAATTCCTTTGAGCTTTGTAGTCGGTCGATTTGTTCATAATGATTTTTAAGAAATTTTTCTTTAACCTTATTATCGACTCCTTTCAACTCGGCATATGTTTTGTATAATCCCTTTAAATTTGCTTTAGTTGTTACCATTTGTTTTTCAGGAGATTCTTTAAAGATTGACTTAATAGAATTTATAAAAATACTACCTATTTCTTTGATTATATCTATTGCAGGTGATACTATTTCCTTTATTCCTTCGTAAATTTTTTGTAAGCCATTAGTAATAATGTTTGATACTTTAGCTTCGTATTCTTGAGGTATAGGAGATATGTTAGCAATTATATTACTCATTTCTTCAAGTTTACTAGCTAGATTAGTTAATGATTTCTTTTCTTGTACATCGTTATATTGATGAGCAAATGCATCAGCTATACCCGTTTGTACGTCAAGGTTAGCTGTGATGATTGATTTAGTATCATCAAAGGAAAATCCTACAGGTGTTTTTTTGTTAGTCTCATTAGAAGGATTATGAGTGATATATGATAAGTCTGTTGCTGAGGTCTTTTGTCTTATGGGACTATCAGCTTTTAGTCTGTTCAGTCTATCACGTAGTGCTTGATCTTGTCGGTTACCTAATTCCGTACTTTTTGCTTCGAGTTTAACCTCCGACTGTATTTGTGCTAGTAATTTATCTACTTCATCATCGGAATGCGAATCTTTACCCCATAATTTATCTAATCTTGCATTAAATTGATCAAAGTTGTTCATCTCATTTTGTAAATCTTTTTCTGATCGTTCTGTAAGTTTTGCCACTCTTGCTTCCAATTCTTGCAATGATCTAGCATTAAATATTTCATTATTTCTTTTAGACATTTGTTACCTTTAATATTACTATTTATTCAACCTAAAGTAGCTATTTAAGTCGAATCAAAAAATCAATTAACTATTTTATATCACTAATATTTATTATTTGTAATAAATATCAGCTAAGTTCTATAATTAAGTTTTGTCGGTATTGACCATTATTATACTTTTTATTAGTTGTGGCGTTGTTGCATGGCTACCGGAATCGTCATGGCGAGCGACTGCAAGGAGCGCGGCAATCTAGTGTTTGTCATGCTGAACTTGTTTCAGCATCTATTAAAAAGATCCTGAAATAAATTCAGGATGACAGAAAAGTATTTTTCCTGGATTGCCACGTCGGCACTTTGTGCCTCCTCGCAATGACGGGGTAAGATCGAGCCATGCAACAAGGCTCTTAATAACTAATATAGTAATTTTGATCTTTAAGACTACCTAAATGGTAAGAACGGTTATATATTACCGACGGTGCGGTGTTCTTCCGCTTCTAAAAACTTCTCTAATTCATTTCTAGTATATTTTTTTTCAACAAGCTTTACTTCCTTATCAAAAATATGCCGAACGGCTTTTTCTTCTAGAGCCGGTCCTTTAAGCTGTTCAACTGCCTTTTGATTATTTTTATAAAATTCAAATATCATATTTTCTTGCCCCGGGAAGTTTCTAGCTTGTGACATAATCACGTTTCTAAGATCATCCGACTCTATCCGTAAATCTTTAATTTTTACGTACTCTGCTAGCATTAAGCCGATTTTCACACGGCGCAGCGCTAGTTTATTATAATATTCGTTTATTTCTTCCGGCGATTTACCTTTAAATAACGATTCTTCGCCATCGCTTCCGTTGGTTTCATTCTTGTCGGTTTCGGACTTTAAAATATTCTTTTCTTGAACAAGTAAAGATTCCGGTACATCAAAATTTAACAATTTATCTAGCTGATCGAATAAACTCATTTTCATGATAGTATTAATAGCTTCTTCCGCTTCGCTTTCTATTTTTTTCGTGAAATGCCCACGTAATTCTTCTAAACTATTAGCGTGAAATTTTTTGGCGAATTCATCATTGACAACGGTAGGCTCGGCGGTATGCACCGCTTTTATCTGTACTACAAAACGAGCCGGTTTACCGGCAATATCTTTTGCATGGTAATCTTCCGGAAAAGTTACGTTTACTTCTACTTCGCTTCCTACTTTTGAGCCGATTAGTTGTTTTTCAAAACCGGGAATAAGACTATTACTACCGATTACTAATTTATAATCGGTAAGTTTACTACCTTCAAAAATTTTATCGTCTATATATCCGATCGCATCAATAGTAGCTTGATCGCCTTTTTTAATTTTCGCCGTGCTTTCTTTACTATAGCTTTTTGTTAATTCGGCAAGTTTGTTGATTTGTTCGTTAACATCATTTTCTTGCACTATCAATTTTGGTCTATCAATAGAAATTTTTGTAAAATCAGGAATTGCAATTTCAGGTAATAACTCTAGTTTTAAAGTAAATTCTAGGTCTTTGTTATTCTCATTTTGTAAATCTTCAATCTTTGGATTACCGATAATATTTAACTTCTTATCTTCAATAACATGGCTAACATTATGGTTAATTTTATGTTCGACTATGTCTTGCCTAACTGATTTTTCGTATTTTTGTTTAACGATGGCAATAGGTACTTTACCGGCGCGAAAGCCCGCAAACTTAACTTTTTTTGTTAAATTAAGTAACTCTTTTTGAATCTCATCGTTAATTTCATTTGAAGGAATTGAAATTTTTGCATGAAAATCCAATCCTTCGCTTTTCAGTACGGTAACTTGCATTCTATTAATCTCGTCAACTAAATATTATAAATTTATGGTACGCCGTAGTGTACAGCTTGCTAACCAATATAACCCACAGAACCGAAATATGCAACACTTTTCGCATGAAAGCAGGTTATGCGTAATCGTAACAAAAACCTATTCAACAAGCGGGGGCAAATTGCCCCTTCTCTTTATATAGTACTATCCACGCCCAATATAGTAACGTCATCATTTATATTTTGCGGCTCTATTAATTTGTCAATTTGGTTTTCTATAATCATAAGCTTTAATTTTGTAGATTTATCAACTATAAGCTCTTGCATATTAGCAGTTATTTTCTCTATATCGGTTATATTATTAAGTTCTTTAGCTTTGTGTATTATATCCTTTATAGTGTCTTTTATTATAGCTTTATCTTTTGCATTTATTACAATATTAGTAGCTACTTTATCGTTTATTCCATCAGCCAACTTTTGAAAACTCATTAAATTTTTATTTCGCTGTAGGTATTTCTCAATTATAACTTCGTTTTGTTGACCTATATTATTTTGTCCTAAATCTAAATCCGTAATAATAATATTTTCTCTCAAAGCTTTTATAATTGCTTTTGTCCCTTCATAAGTTATATTATTCAATGCAATAACGAGATACTTTAAACTATTGTTGTTTTTCAGGAATTCACTTATTAGCTTTGCTCCTTCATCACCTATATTATTATTGTGTAAATCTAAATATACAATAGTATTATTTAATTTTAGGGCTTCAATAATTGCCTTAATTCCTGTAATACCTATCTTATTTTCGCCAAGGTAAATATGTGTAAGAGTATTAACCTGTAAAATTTCAGCTAATATCGATATTTTTTGATCGCCTAAGTCACTACAACTAAAACTAAATTTTTCTAGCCGCTTATTTGCTAAAGCTTCGGTAATGATTTTTATACCTTTATCGCTTATTTGAGTACCAAAAAAACTAACCTTAGTGATTGTAGCAATATTTCTTAATTTATTCGCCATTAGTTTTGCTGCTTCATCACTTATTGTTGGAAAACAAATATTTACAGAAATATCATTATTAGAAAAACTATTTACTAATTCGTTAAGCTCATTATTTAAGGAATCTGTAAGTATTTGTGCGTGTTGTTCTTCATATTTCTTTTCTACCTCTGCTTTATTAGCTAGATTATCTTTTTTATTCGTCAATAAATCGCATATATTTTTAAAACCATTTTTTGTAGCTAAACTTAAAGCCGTCATGCCGTTATTAGTAACCTGATTAATAGCCTGATCGGGCATTTTATGTATAAGCAACTCACAAACTTTTTCCAAGCCATAACTCGCAGCCAAAGTTAATGCCGTTTCGCCATAAGTTTTAGTAACCTGATTAATACCCTGATCGGTCATTTTAGGTATTAATAGCTCACAAACTTTTTCTAAGCCATAACTCGCAGCCAAAGTTAATGCCATATTGCCGTTATTATTAACGTGATTAATAGCCTGATCGGTCATTTTAGGTATTAGTAGCTCACAAACCTTTTCTAAGCCTTTACCAGCAGCCAAAGTTAATACCGTTTCGCCATAAGTTTTAGTAACCTGATTAATAGCCTGATCGGTCATTTTAGGTATTAGTAGCTCACAAACCTTTTCTAAGCCTTTATTAGCAGCAAAAGTTAATGCCGTATCACCATTGTCTTTAGTAACCTGATTAATAGCCTGATCAGACATTTTAGGTATTAGTAGCTCACAAACCTTTTCTAAGCCTTTATATGCAGCAAAAGTTAAAGCCGTATGCCGTAATTAGTAACATGATTAATAGCCTCATTGGACATTTTAGATATTAGCATTTCACAAACCTTTTCTAAACCTTTAAAAGCAGCCAAAGTTAATGCCGTACTGCCGCCACTATTAACCTGATTAATAGCTTGCTCTGTCATTATAGGTATAAGCATTTCACAAACCTTTTTCAAACCATAACCTGCAGCCAAAGTTAATGCCGTTTCGCCATAAGTTTTAGTAACGTGATTAATAGCCTGATCAGACATTTTAGATATTAGCATTTCGCATACTTTTTCTAATCCTTTACTTGCAGCCCAAGTTAAAGCTGTTTCGCCGTTATTATCAATTTTGCTAAGAGTTTTACTATTTAGCTCCTTAATTAAATTTTCTACCTCTTCTGCTTTATTTTCCTTTATTGCTGAAATTAGTTGATTATATTTTAACTCATCAAATTTTAGGCTCTGCTGTTGTTCTTCATATTTCTTTTCTGCTTTTGTTTTATTAGTAATGTACAAAGGCTTTTTGTTAATGGCTATTGCTGCGTTATATTTTTCTATTGCTTTGTCATATTCTCCTTTATTGCAAAAAGTATCGCCTTGAGTATTTAACTCTTCTGCTTTTTTATCGTTTTCCTTTTCTAGAGCTTGTTGTTGCGCTTTTAGTTCTGCTTGCTGTTTTTCTCTAAATGCGGCTAATTACTTTTCTTTTAATTCTACTTCCTGTTTCGTCTTTAGTTCTGCTTGCTGTTTTACGGCTTGAGGGTTTAACGTTTCTGTCTTTTTCTTTGGTAAATTTTTATTTCTTTGTAAATATTCGTTAATATTCTTTTCTTCAGTCTCGCCTATGTTGTTACGGTAAAGATCAAGCGTTGTAAGAGTAGAATTAGTTTTTAGCACTAAAGCTAGTTCCTTTGCTCCAGTATCGCCTATTTGGTTACCACCAAGATAAAGCATTGTAAGAGTAGAATTAGTTTTTAGCACTGAAGCTATTTCCTTTGCTCCAGTCTCGCCTATTTGGTTACTGAAAAGATCAAGCGTTGTAAGAGTAGAATTAGTTTTTAGCACTGAAGCTATTTCCTTTGCTCCAGTCTCGCCTATTTGGTTACTCCAAAGATCAAGCGTTGTAAGAGTAGAATTAGTTTTTAGCGCTGAAGCTATTTCCTTTGCTCCAGTCTCGCCTATTTGATTACCGCCAAGATAAAGCGTTGTAAGAGTAGAATTAGTTTTTAGCACTGAAGCTATTTCCTTTGCTCCGATCTCGCCTATGTTGTTACCCAAAAGATTAAGCGTTGTAAGAGTAGAATTAGTTTTCAGTAGCTCGGCAATATCTTTAGCCTCTGCAGCTCCTATATTTTTGTCATAAAGGTTAAGAGTAGTTGCGCCGTTTCGTAAACTTTTGGCTTGCTCGGTAAATCCTTGTACTTCTAACCAATATATTAATTCCTCATTTGAAGTTGTTGTTTTTGTTAATTTAGCTTGCGTAAACATAATTGCCTCCTTAGATTGTGTTTATTAATATTTGTTAACCATAAGTTAACCTTTATAGTTGCTAAAATAATTACAAGTATATCGATAACAAGTCAAATAAAAAAATAAGGCAAGATTAAGAAATTAAATATAGCGTTAAAAAGTGAGGTAATAACTAGCGAATGTTATTGTAAGATTTTAGCCCGGTTAGTTTAATCTAAATACTCGGCTAGTCGTTTCGTTGAGAAACAGCCCGTAAAGCTCCGGATATTCAGCTTTGAACGCTGTAAGGTCGAAACTACTACGATTGCAGTTTTTCCATGAGATGATGGGTTTGTTGTGAAGGGTTAAAATGGTGTGTAGCCCCATATAATTTGTAACGATATCTTTTAACTCGTCTTCTTTAGCATGTAGTATTTGCTTTAGCTCTTGGAGTTTGTGAAGGTCTTGAACTATATTAGCTATTTTCTCGGTAGCCTCAATTGTGTTGTCATCTATATTTGTTTGCGACTCCGGTAGCTTATCAGACATATCAAACGGCGTTATTGCATTGCTTGAATCAACTAAATCTTCTGTTGTCTCTTCTGCCGCTTCTAACAATCTATCCATTTGTTATTTATGTCCTAAAGCAGGAGCAACCCCTTTGAATCTGCCGAACAAACCTTTTATTGAACTCGCAATAATACCGGTTATGCTATTGCCGTAATGCTTGGTATTATCTTTATCATCTTGCATATTGTCCCTAGTTATCGCTCTTCTATAGCTCGGCAAATATAAATTCACCTCATTTAAGAATACTGCCCGCTCTAATGCTCGCCGTTTCACTAAGCCGTTAAGCCTGACACCTCCAGAGTGAACCCACTTAAGCAGCTCATCGGCAGCACTAGAATATTCACCGCGATTGAGCTTTTGCCGCAAGGTTGACGCTTGAAACGCCCCGCTACCGCAATTAAAGATGAATGAGATCAAGGCGGCTTTTTGAGGGATGCTTAAATAAACGCTGGAATATTTATATAATATTCTTTGCGCTTGTATTACGTCTTCCTCAAGTAATCGCTCGGCTTGTTCTTTGCTGATACTCTCACCTATTTTGGCTTGTTCATGCGGCTTTATCACATGCCCGTAGCCGATTGTTTTAACCCCCGCAGGACAGAGGTAAGCGTTAAGCCTCAAACCTTCAAATTGCTTAATTAAATCTTTGGCGTGTTTTCCGGAAGCCATTAATATTGTCCTTATTTCTTATATTTGCTAATGGCACGATTGCCGAACCAGAAGCATATAACAGTGTTAAATATTCCCTGATCTTCCTCCGTCCATATTTCGACTATCGTACCTTGATATTTATGTTTAAAATAAACATACGATAAAACGAACATGAAAGTAATTAAAGGACGCACTAAAGCAGCTAAGGCATCAACCCACTTGACACGGCTAGGTGCGGCATGTAAGTATAAATATCTACTTTCCTCCGTATCCGCTTGGATTTTCACCGCTGCCAGTTTTGAAGCTTGGTTTGCTTTTGCTGCCTCTATTTGTAAATTGATTAGCTTTAGCTCATGCTCTTTGTCCTTCTTGTCCTTAACGAAATTTAAAATTTCCGGCACAAAGCTACTAAGGAAGCCTATTAAACTGCCGATAATTGTTAACATATTAATTTACCCGTTATTTTCATCATTGATATTTTTATACTATTAACTTATTATATTGCTCTTGAGATCGCCATATTTGAAAATGTTTATTATCAAAATTAGCATCTCTATAAACTCTAAATGAACCGGTAAACCATCTTACCCTAAATTGTACGGCATCGCCTAAATCGGAACACATATACACCTCTCCGCCTTGCCTTATCATATCTAACTTATATTTAGCATCGAGAAATTTACGATTATTAACGTCAGCTTCATACTCTATATTTCGTATTTGCTGCGTTAAATTACTAGTTTGAGTTTGCACCGAAGCAAGTTGATTAGATATATTAGTATATTGATTATTTTTTTGACTAAGCTGATTATTTAAATTACTTATTTCCAGCTGCTTTTGATTTATTTGTCCGTTTAGGTTATTTATTTGTATTTGTAAATTGCTAATTTGGCGATTCTTGGCGGTTACGTCATTTGCCGCATTATTATAATTGTTTTTTGTACTCTCTAACTCCTGCCGCAACTTATCTATTTCGGTTAATAACATTTCTTCGTTATCTTCCGAGAAACTGCTACCCGTCCAACTATAATCTTCCATGACTTCGGTAATTACTTCCGGTTGTTCCGTTGCCGGTAATTGGGATTGCGGTATAATTGCCGGCTCCCTAGCGGTGCTTTGAGTAGTATCAAGATAACTTTGATTACTACCCTCATTGATATTAACATGTATCGTATAAGTTAAACTTATCGGCAGCAGCGGAATTTTACTAGTTAAACTTTTTAATGCTTCCCTGCCTCCGTTTGAACTAATAGACCACGGCAATACTATATATTGATCTTCTATAACGCTATTATTATCGACTTGCGTAAAAGGCGGAGTAGCACCGGTTAAAAATGTTAATGAGTTATGGGGAAGGGTAATTAATTCTTTACCGATTAAGCTGTTAATTTCTATCTCAATTTTTTCTACGTCTTTCGGTATAATATTCTTCTTAAGATTTAATTTGGCTATTTCCGCTAAGTGGTTCGATTTGGCTTTATAAACATCTTTCATTAGCTTTTTAAGCTTTCTGATCTTTAGCGGTGATTTAAATGTTTTAGTTATCTTACGCATGGCAAACTTCCCCTTAACTATCTGTATTTATATAACTTTATTTATAGTTTTATTATACCATAAACAGGGGGAATTTGCATTAAATAAAACACTTATAGGTAGTATTATTTTAAGTAATTCTCAACCATAAACAAGGCAGGAGTAAGGTAAAACAAATTACGCCCCGGGACGTTTCTTTTCAGCATTCTAGTTAATAATTCTTGTGCTTTCGGATCGCCGTTTTTTGCCATAGTATAGATTTTGCCGATATCGATTAAATCGCCGCCGATCGGTCCGGCTAAGCTTTCTACTAGATTATGCCCGTAACGATCATATTCGCCAAAGATAAAATCCCCGTATAAACCAAGCCCGCCGCCTTTCATTAGAGAAGCAGCAAATACACCTTCCTCGTTTAAACCTACCGGCTCTTGACCCTTTAATAACCTTCCGGCGTTAAGCGATAAATAACCAAGCCCCGTAGTACCGAGCATTAACTGCGGAAATATCTTAAGAGTAGTGGGGTTACGCATTGTTTTAGCTACGTCTTGCCAGGTGCCTTTGTCAAATAACCCATAGCCTCGTTGCTCATGAATCGGTATTTGATCAATCGTTACAGCTTTTAATGGACGAATTACATAACTATAAGGAAAAGTTTTAAACTGCATCAAACACTTAATAACTGCCGCCATCGGTGAGCCCGGTTTTACGCCAAGACCTGCCAACTGCATTGCGCTTTGTTCTGCCGTATGAGGGGTAGGAATAGCGGTATCTACTCGGTCAATAAAATATCGTTGTAAATTGTTGGTTAGGTCTTGTTTTAATCTTGTTCTATTTAGTTCATTTACTATTTTGCCTTGCGCTTTTAAATGTATATCTATTATATTATCCGGTAACAAATTAATATCCGGTATTATATATTGATTGCCCTTGACGCTTTGGATAAGATTTTTATATAAATGCCAATTACTTTCACCAATTCCGTAACGTGTAAGGAGAGTTTGCAAATTTTGCCGTATCTCGTTAAAAGATTTGGCAGTTGATATTTTTTTAGCCAAATTATGCGATAATAAAATACCCATGGTGGATTTTAAATTATTATCCCACGGCTCCATAAGATTTAGCTTAAAGAAAGCAGTTGTTGCTTTGGCAATACTTCCCGCTACTGCTCCTTCAGCTCCAAGCCTTGAGTAATTACCGCCAAGTAATGAATCAACAGTAATGCCGAGCAATCGCCCAAATTCTTTCTTTTCTTTCGGGTTAAAAGCACCGGTTAGTATTTTAAGACTGCTAGCGTAAGATTCAAGCAAAGGCACACCGTTATTTTGTAGCTCGGTTATAAAAGTAGCAATATCGGGGAATGAACTAATAAGCGTGCTGCCTAAACTCGACATGCATTTTAACGATCGGTAATTACCTAAAATACTGTCAACTAAAGGTATCTCCGGACGTACCCCCAGCATCAACTGTAACTGATTCTCAAACTTTCCTGCTCTTTTTAAAGTTTTTAACTGGCTAAAAAAACCGTGATTCACGGTTGCTTTTTCTTGCAGCTCTCTAATAAAGCAGTTGCGTAACGAGGTCAGCATTTCCTGCGGCTTAGAACCCATCACCTCCATTATGCCGATAGCTCGCCCCATTTTAGTTAAGTCGCTTACAATCGACTCGGCTAAAAAAGACCTTTCAGGTAAAAGCGGGCTTAAAACTTTATCGACAATATTAGGTTTGGAATAATTACCGAACTCATATAAATATTTTAATTCTGCTTCAGCAGTTTTAAAACGTAACTCTCTATTTGCCGAAACTACCTTAGCAATGTTAGCGCCGTTACTTCCCGGAATATTTTTACTAAACGGCGTACTTAAATGTTCCTCTAAATCTTTTAAATGCGTGGCAGTTGCTAGATTATTATATATCTGCCTAAAATCAACTTCCCCGGTTTTTTTCAAATCAAGCAGCGGCGTTATAAATTCAAGCCATTTGTTAAAGCCTGCCTTTCTTAGTTTCTCGGCGTTATGAGTGCGCTTTGTTATATAACCGGGCAAAAAATTTATGTGTGCGCCGCCGAGATTTGCCCTATTAGCTGCGTATGTGTGCCATTTATGGATTATTCCCGCCGCCGCTTTAGCTTGATTGCTGCCGCTATCTATTTTATCCGGATGGGTGATATTCCATAATTCTTGCGCTATTGCTTGCTCAAAATTTTTATCTCTATATATTTCAACTAATTTAGCTTTTTCTAAGTCGTGGATAAAGCCGTGTAATATTTCTCTCTCGACGGCGTTTTGTCTTAAATCTACTTGCTTTAAATATTCAAAAATACCTTTAATTTTATTGGTAAATCTACGTACAAAGCTCTCACTATCGGCAAGCTTGATTAAATTTAATGCCGTATTTCTTCGCTGTAGAAATTTCTTACTTCTTAAATTAATACTAATTGTATCTAAAGTTTTATCCCGTTCTAATTTGCTTAATTTCTTTTCGCCGATATGATTTTTGTAAATACTAATCAATTCCCCCGCTAACTCTTCATCAATTACCGATAATGTCTTTATTAGTGGCTCAATATCTTTTTTCTTAGCATTCTGTTTAATTTTTGTTATAGCTTCGTCAGCTAAACGTATTGTTTCCTCGTCAGTAATCCGCTCTTTATTATATTCTGCTATATATTCTTGCGGCAAAGCGGCTATATCATTCTCAAGCGATGCTAGTTGTTCCGGTAAACTTGTCGTTTCCGTATTAACAATTTTATCGTCTACCTTGCTACCCCCTTCATAAAACGATTCGGCATTTTCGGGATTGTCTAAATTTATATGCTTACCCTCGTTTAATTGCGATCTTGCAATATATAAATCTTCTATAGATAAATTATAACCCTTTAAATCAAATTGCTCTTTTCTTAAATTAACTATTATTGCCTTGTCTAATTCCCCTGCTTTATTTAAATATTCTAAAAATGCCGGTTCATTAACATATTGCTCTTTTAATAGCTCTAATTTTGCTTGTTCATTTTGTAGCATTGCCTTTAAATGACTAGGTACGGCTTTAATGTTATTATCGGTGTAAAACTTTTCATGTAAATTTTGCTCTAAAATTGCTACTTTCTTATATTGATTAAAATACTCGGGAAAATGCCTATCGGCTTTTAACGTTAATTCTAATTTTGCCGCCTGTAACTGGTGCAGAGTAGAACCGCTTAACGGCACAGTGGATAATTGCCCTGGGTCAGATTCATTAAGTACTGCTTGAATATTTGCCTTAAATTGACTATCTACTACCGCATGACCGGTTTTTATTTCCGGGGCTAAAGTTTCAGAGGTGGCAAAATAACGATTTTTTAAATATTTAGCTGAATAACCAAGACCGTGCAAAGCTGAACCGAATAAACCGCTTTGTAAAATATTTATGGCACTATCTTTTAAGCTATATTCCCTTTGTTCAAAATTTCGCTCTTTATATAAAAAAGGCTCTATTGCCGCTTGTCCTATAGCTCCACCGATAAATCCTTTAACTAAACCGGTTTTTAATCCGCCATATTTGAACGCTGCAACTGCCCATTTAGCTTGTCCGCCGATCGGCATAAAAGAAGCCGCTATATTGATCGGTGATAAGTTGCTTGCCACCACCTCCACGCCAAACTTGCCGATCGCTTCAACTACTCCGCCTTTGCCTCTGGAAATAATATATTCGTTTATTTCTTGCTGTTTTCTGCGTTCTAAAATATCGTCTATTTTTTCTTTAGTAAAATTAGCGTCATACTCTAATCCCGAATCTTTATAATCTGCTGTAAACTCTTCCTTAGTGATTCTTTTCTTATCAAAATACCCTGCAGCTCCTAATTGCTGAATGTCGGCAAACTCCGGATCACTAAGATGTTTTAAATTCTCGGGATCCCACAAACCGCTTATGCTTGGACTATCAGCGTAAGCCTGACGTGCTGCAGCCTCCCACACATCCATTTTGCTAATGCTTAAAATATCAAAGACGTTGCGATGTGCTGCCGATTCAGGGATTAAAAGTTGTGGATGTCTTCCGAACATTATTAAATCTATTAAATTATTATTACTATTAAACTTTCGCTTTATTGGCCAAATTTATTATATATCTCTAAACTCATTTGCTCAAATTCCCGCTTTTGTCTCTCTAATCCTTGCGGGTTATTTAAATCTATCAAATCAAATGTTAATATTTTTCCTTCTTTCTCCATTAACGGCTGATAAGTACCTTCTTCAGTTAAAAAGGTAAAATATGCACTTTTCCCGTCAGGCGTTAATTTCCATTGACCTTGTTGTAATGCCTTTACTATGAGACTCTGCCCATCTTGCCAATTTGCGCCAAAATTAATATGATAATCGTAATTAATATTGCCGTTAATAATATTACTGTGCCGCTCCGCAAGATTAGCCTCAATATAATCTTCATCCAAATTATGGATCATATTATTTGTTATTAACTGTTGCGGTATTTGTAGCTTATCCTTGGTAACCGACATATATCGCTGCTTAATAACGATCTCGGTAGCTTTTTCTATTGCCTCTTTAGGCTTTAATTGCCCGTTTCTAACGTAATGCAGAGCTAAATATTTGATTTCTTGTTTTCTTTCGCTTATTTCATTAGTATTTTGCTCACCTTGCCGGAATATATTACTTTGCCATTCTTGCAGGGTTTTATTTTCAGCAATAAATTTATTATATTCTCTTTCTTCGCCGGCATTAAATAACTGCCCTTTATAAGGAATCATCTTTAAAAATATATCGGCAATATTGCGGTTATATAATCTATTATCGGCGTAAAGGCTTATAAATAATTCGCTATCCTTGCCGCTAAAAATCTCCTCCATAATAGTTAATCCGTAATTATTGCCGTTCTCGTCTTTCAATCCGATAATACTATCGATAGTATTTTTTACCTGATTAATATTGTTGCCGCCGCCTTCAATTCTTCTTAAAAACTCCGCTTGCTCATCATTGGTTAAACATCTTTGCGCATATTCCGGTATGCCTTTTTGTTGCTGATATTGCTTGCGTACTACACAACGCTCCGCTAATGATGAGCTTTGCGGCATTTCTTCACTAAATAACTCTTCTATATATTTTGCGGGATCGCTTAAGGCAGTCTTAAGCCCGTCATGATGATTTTGTACTAATATATGATGCATTCGTTCCCTATCTAGATAATCAATTTCACCGCCTTTGGGCGCAATCTCGGCTAATATCTTATTCCCTTCGCTTAAAGGTGCTTTTTTTAGTTGCTCGGCTACCTCTGATGCTTGTTTATATAAAGCTTCATCCCGTTTAATCTTTAACAAATTCGGATCATTCGGCGCAAAGCTACTATTAAGTAAATTCTCAAAACCGGTAACGCCTGAACCTGTTTTAAGGATGCTAGCATAATGAGAGGGCAAAACTGATTTAACTTGCTGCTGTTTTATTGCTTGTTTTTGTTTCAATAAATTACTGACGTTATTGTCTAGTTTTATTTTTTGGTCTAAATTTAAATGCTGTAACCATAAAGGTTGTGCTTCAGGCGGTAATCTGCTTTGATTAATTAAAGCTTCCGGCGATCGTTTCAGCATACTACTTGCTGCCGCTGCCGCTAATGCCGATTGTGCTTGATCTATTAGCTGCTCTTTTTCCGGCAAGGGTAGCGATAATAAATTTATTGCCGTAAAAGAATCTTGTAAAAAACTCCCGTAAAATTCAGGATTGTTATAAATAGCGTTTTTTGATTTCTCTATTGATTCAATAGCCATATGGTGACGCTTGCCGTCAATTAATTTTATTTCCGTATGATTGATTTGATTAGTTAGGTGTATGCGGTAATCGCCGATCTTGCTTTGTAGAGATCTCCGAGTAAAAGGATTTTTAACATTTGCCAGATACCCCACCGCTCTTTGATCGTATTTATCTAACGCATAATTAATAAATTGCTTACCGCTTTCCAGATGATCGGGGTGTAACTCGTCAAATTTAGTTACTACCGCAAAACCGCCTGTTTTACCGCTCGGCGATATTTCAATATTACTTTGTGAATTGTGTAAATGCCCGCTAGTCTCGGTAATAAAATCAGCCCATAAATGCGGCACTTCAGCGCTCGCGTCCTTTTCAAGCTTACGAACTAAATAGCCCTTAGCTTCTTCGTTAATTTGACCGGTAACATTGGCGATTGCTTGCCATTTCATTTGTCTATTCTCCAACCTTTGCAATACTAGCTAAATCTCTAATGCCGCCGACAATACTACCTAGTTGTTGCCAAGGCGCAGCTGATTTAATACCGCTTATATTGCGGTTTATTGCCTCATTATTAAGCCCTAACATTGCCGAATTTATGTTTGATCTCGGTCTATTACTATAATATTCGGCTTCGACGCTTCTAGCTTTCATCTCGTCCATATAAGCCTGATGACGCAATAATAAACCTGCCGAATCCGTAGCAGTAATACCGATACCGCTTTTAAGGATATTAAACCCTAATTGCTGCCGATTCGATAATTGGTTTTGCCGTAGCATATCGACGTGATAGTTGCATATTTCGCTATATTCCGCTTCTCTTTCCTTTAACTGTCGTGCGTCAAATCTATAATGTTCTTGGTTAGCCCTTAAAGCGTGTTGCTGCTCATATAAAGCTTGCCGATTCCTCTCCTTATTAGCTCGTAATTGCGCATAGCTGTTAACTAACGAACTACCTACCGCAAATACTCCCGCCCCGCCGGAACTGCCGAAAAAATCTAAAAAGTTAAACATTTTCCTACTTGCATAATAAATTATTATATTATAGATTAAAATTGAGCTAAAAACTCAAACCTAAAGTACAAGCGTTATAGTTCTTTTTTCCTATGGGAGCTATAACGTTTATTGTTGTTACTCTACTTTCTTGTCTTATTTATTATTTTGCTATATTATTTATATTGGACTGGGGAACTCGGTTGGCATCTAACCACTGTGGATTGCGGTGGTTTTTTGCTTTTTAATAAATTTCTTTATTTTCCCCTCACTTTATAATCCCTTATAACTAGCTAGTATTTTCGCCTTGGCATATATCTTTAAAATACTTGCCGGATAAGGCTTATTGACAACAAAAGTAAAATCTACGTCGGTGTTAATTTGACTATTTAAAACAAAATTTACCCAGCCTGATTTGTACGGCGTGACAAGGCTACTCGTTACTTCCTTAATAGCTAAATATTTCTTATTGCTCGCAAACCTGACTAAATTGTCGGTATCTAAATAGCTACTATTAATATGCTGCTTATTAATTTCGCCGTTGTCTAGCTTTTCCTCGATATAACCGCCTTTACTGTTAAAAACTTTCAAACCGATCTCAACGCTGCTTTTAGGCGCATGCTCAACCTCATCCGGAAAGATAAACGGAAATGTCTGTAACACCGAACTATAATTAAAGCCTACCGATAAAAATCTTACCGGTTGTTTTAGCTTTATCAGCTCGTTATCGATAATTTTAATATCTTGTAACTCTTCATCGCCGACAATCGCCGCCATATTATTTTGATAAATCAGCAGTAACCGGGGCGCGCTAATTTGATCAAAGGACGGCAGACAATGCCGAGCTATTACGCCAAGCTCATACTGCCCGATATTTGGCAACATCTTTTTAAATAACGGCATATATTTTTTCGATAGCAATAAATACTTTTCTAGCTTAATGCTTTTTTCGTCTTCTAATATGCTTTTCAGCAATATCGGGTGAGTATTCGGCATAATTAACGTACAATACTCAATTATCGTACTATGAAAGCTTTTTAAATTCTGCCGCATAGCTTGCATTAAATTATATACTTTAACGCTTATTGCTTGTTCCTCGTCGGTCTCGCTTTCTACTCCCCTTGATCTATCGCTTGCGTCACTCTCATAATTAAGGGATGTATCGTTTTCAATAACTTCTTCAATATGTTCGTTTAACTTATCGGTCAGTAAAAAATTCTTACTTCTTTCCTCTAAATTTTTCTCTAGAAGAATACTACGTAATAACTCGCAAATCTCTTCTTGTCTTTTACCGGTAACAATCTCCTCGGCTCTTCTTGTTTTATGTTTTTCTTCTAATTTTCTAACTAGCTGTTTTACTATTAAAGTAATTTTTTCTTTCAGCTGTTCCTTATTAGTATTTTGGTTAATCGTTATTGCTTGTTGTTTTATTAATTCTTTTAGCTCATTACTAAATAAATATTTTGTTAAAGTCGGATGAGTAACATCTAGCATTGCGCCGTAAAAGCCTATAGCCTGATGATTAAAGAATTTCTTTAAATTAACTAACAGTTCTTTTTTATTATCATTATTTTTATTAGCATAATATAACAGTAATTTATTATTAAGCTCGGCAACGCTCTTATGCATTTCCTTTAGCTCCTTAGCTTCTTCAAATTTTATATCGATAACGCTTTTGGCGGCTTTTATGATTTCTTTACTTGTCGTTATAATGGATTTAATTAAATTTATATCTAGCTGCTTAATCTTCTCACAAATAGTTACATTAAACGAAAATGCATTATTCGGTATATATTCAATTAATCCGCTATCATTAAAGATTTGCGGAATATTTAAGTTTTGTGCCGTTATATTATTTATTGTTTGTATTATATCGTTGCTAAGCCTTTCCCCGTCATTAACTAGCTGCTCCGCTATTGCCAGACTTTCAGGCTCACCGCCAAAAATATTCTCAAATGTTACGTAAAAACTGCTAAATATCCGATAAAAAGCAAATGAAGCTCCCATAAGCTCCATAATTGCCGGCATTTGCTCCTTATAGTATTTCGTTAGAAAAGTTTTTATTGCTTCACTCTCAACGCCGTAATCTCTAACTAATTTATTGCCGTATTTAAAATTATTATCGATATCAATATTGTCGATGTTGAGTTTTAAAATATTCGCCGCTTGTGATTGTATTATATTCTCAAGCTTAGTAGTGTCGCCGCGAAACTCGACGCTGCTATCATCTTTTATAGCTTGCATAATATTATGATTTAATGCCTCTTCATCGGGGCGGGTAATATTAACGTAACAATCTAGATAAACCGGCTTATGCATCTCATTATTTTTGGCAGTAAAATATTTAGGATGTAACACTTCAAGATATTCTTTGCTGCCTTTACCTATATCATCCGAACGCCGAACGTGAAAATATAACTTATCTTCATTATCGCCGTAAATGGGAGTAATACTTAGCACTGTAGCGTTATTACCGCCGAGCATTTGCGGCGTCCAGCCCATGATTTTTAAATCTTGCGAATAGGTAAAGCTAGCAAAAGAGCCGTCCTTAAGTACCGCGAAAATCATCGAGAACGGGCTATTAATGCCCACTATTTGCCTGATGCCGCTAGTAAATATATGTTCCGCATAAGCCGTTATATCGTATAACTGAAAGCCGCCCTTTTCTTGCGAGTAATAGAGGCTATTAATCTTGCAGCCGCTACCTTCAACGAAAAATATCGTTTTACCGATGATAACCGGCTTTATCGGCGATACGGGTATATCTAGCTCTTTCTGGATTTTGATAAACTCGCCTTTACTCCGATCGCCTTCTTTAATTAAATAAATGCCGTCGCTAGTACCGAGTAATAACTCACTAGAGAAAGGAATAGACCATAAGACGTTATCAAAGGTAGCCGATGAGAAAGTCGCGGAAAATGAAGTTAACGGATTACGTGCCTCTAACAAAGTTTTATATGCCATACGAAAATCGTTAAAATCGCCTTTATAGCTTGCCCAAATTGCATGAATATTTTTATTAGCCCCGAAACACCATAAGCGATTTTCAAAGGTAACGACTGAAGAGCAATATAATTGTTGTTGTTGCTGTTCATAGACGTTGCTACTTGCTTGGCTTGGGCTGTGTAGTCTTTTAAGCTCATCGTTTATTTTATCGATTTCGGCGTTATAAATAACTTCGTTAAAAGGTTTTTGTATTGTCTTATTATTTTGTATTTGCTTATAATAATTTACATGTGCCTTTAGCGGCTCAATAATAAATAGCTTATCCTTTTCTAGGAAATTTGCCGCCGTTTCAGGAGCTGCTGCTATAGCACCGCTAGCAGGGGTTAATTGTTGTTGTGCTGCTAAATAAGCGTAAAACTTTTCGACAATTTCCGGATCGACTGAAAACTTAAATATCGGTCTGTTAATGCCGCTTTCACCGCTACCGAAATTTATATAAGCTATTCCTTGAAAGCAACAATAAGAAAAATCTTTAATCCTAAAACGAAAATCCTGACCTTGATCCTTTAATATTTTAGTCGTTAAAAACAAGCTGCCGTTAACGAAAAACGAACAACTAGTTTTAAGCGGATGAGCCTCGAAAACTAATAAATATGATAACTTCCTTGAGAACATTATACTTATTATTTTCCGCGGCACATTCTCCTTAAACAAATGCACAAAAGGCGTGCCGTGTCTGCGCATAATACCGCCGGAAGGCAAAATTACGTAATTTAATAATTTCTTTGCGCCGTTTTGATATAGTCCAAGCTCGGTGCGTCCTTCAATGGTCGGCGTTAGTTCCCCGCCTGAAAAATTGTTTTTTTGTGAATAGATAAATTGCTCGCCCATAAGACTTTTTTAAAATTACACTTCACCGGAGTTAACTAGATTGTAACCGATAGAGTGGATACGCCTTGCTTCCTCCAGCCTGATTAAATATTGCCTTTTTAAGCCGTCGGCAAATAAACTATCCGAATACATCGCAAAAGCTACCTGCGCGGCTAAACCGAGACTAGCAAGCAGTTTAAAACTCTGCGGTACGTTTTGCCAAGCTATGCCGTCACCGGTAAGTAGTAACTCAATCACTTTGCCGGAATAGTAAAAAATTGAAGTAAGGCGATTACCTTTAAAATATATTCTACCCGATTCAATATAAAATTCCAAATTAGACGGCACTATCACCGCTACTTTGACACAGTCGGTAATATCCGGGAGTAACTTAAACCCTGTTGCTTCTCCTTCGATATTATCAACTCGCTTTAAAGCAAATCCCCATTTAACCGATAATATGCTTTCCTCAATAGAAGCTTCTACAAATTCCTCGCAAAGATTTTCCGCCTTACTGGCAGCATTGCCGTTTTGGATACTACTCTGAATGTTGCTACTTGACCCCAAAACTACTATAGCCTTGCGGATTATTTCCTGTTTCATCGCTTTATTGTCCTATGGATTACTTCAATAATAGCGCTTCTAAAGCCTCAACTGCAATATTTGCCGTATTATCAACATTACGACATTGCGCTCCTATCATCTGCTGTGGTACGATACTTGCATGTACTGCGCCGTTAAAATGTGCATTGTCTGCTGCCGCCTTCCAATGATCGCCCACATGTCCCGCGCTATCTGCAGGCTCTAAACATTTAATGCAAACAATTTGCCCCTCTTCGGTTCTAGTTGCGCCGAAACTCTCGGAATAGTATAAGCTAGGTGCATAATGATATTGCACTAACCTATCTATTTGCCGCTCCACCGATCCCGTAACGGTGCCGAACCTTATAGAGCTTTCCGTAAAGGCGTAACAATCTCTTATGGAGTTTGTCGTGCCGCTAATACCCCCTAGCATCTCGGTAATGATAAAGTTGAATCCGGCAAAGCTATTTACCTCACCGCTAACCAGTGCTTTAACGCTGTTATAGTCATAGCTTGTTACTTGACTGTCTCGTAGCAAATTGCCTATTTGATGAGAGGAGCAAACTAAATAATATTTTTCATCAGCCCCGAAACTATGTTTTTTAAGTAATTGATGAGCTTTAAGTAGCTTCTCGACTGTTAACCCGCCGGCTTGCATTGCTTCCTTGGCGTTTGCTCCCTGCTGTCCGTTATGAACTCCTGCCAAACTATTTGCATGCAGTGCAAGGGTAGTATCAACAAGCTTAGCACCGACCGGAATAACGTTATTTACTACGTCAAAGTAAATAATATTTTGCCCGGTTCTGCCGCCGTTAACAGCTCCGGCAAAGCTATTTATAATTATCCGATCTTGTTTTCTGCCGATCGCCCAGCCGGCAAGTTTCGGGAATTTACTAGTCGGATCCCTTAGCAAATTAAGCTTATCGTTTCTATCCATGGCCGCCTCCCAGTAATAGCTTTGTGCTACCGCTTGGCGTCTCGTGATCTTCGGCGTTCTAAATGCTTCTAGTCTTTCTAGTTGATCGGCATTGTCCGGTTGGTGATAGCCTGCCGCCGTTCTATGTCTCGGCAAAGCTTCGTGGGTGTGCATCGTTTCAAATTGGATGACTTCCGTATCCTGTGACTCGTTCGTAACGAACTTACGGAGTTTTGAACCTTCTTGCTGGATGACTAGTTGAATGTTGCGGGCGAATTCTTCTTTTAGCCCTTCGGTAATTTGTTCCATATTTGTAACCTTTTAAAAATTTGTTAACCTTAAATAAATATCTTCTTTAATATTATTCGTGGCTTCTTTTTAAAAGGTTACCGCTGTGTTTGCGACCTAATCGAAGTTATCACTCGTGAATATTATCACTTCTTATTAAAAGCGATATCGTATAATTGCCGCCTTTGGGTCACTGCTTCACTGTGTCCCGTATGGCTTTTATCCTTTAATTTTATCATAAAACCCTCATCGGATTCAAGTCTTTTTATCTCTTTTAATGCCGATTCTGCTCCTGTAATTACGGCTTTTTCGCTACCTGTGACAAGTGAGTCGGATTTTAATGTTTCACCGACTTTAACAAGTAAATCAACCAGCGGCGGACTGTAATGTGATTCCTCTATTAATCCGGCTAACTCTTTCGTGCCGAATTTACTAAGTGCCGCTTGCATTACCTGCATTTTACTATCAAAGCCGTCGTTATAATGTTTCTTTAACCACTCAACATTTGAATTGCGCAAGCCCTCTAGCTCTTCCTGCTGTTTCTTCTGCAAATCCATAGAATAATTATATAACCCTGCAAGCAATTTCTCGCCTTGCCGCTTACTTAAGCCGCTTTGATAAAATAGCTCTTCATATTGTTTTACATATGGCTCATCTTCTGCCGTTCGATTATCCGTATATTTTTTATCTTCCGGCAAGCCTAAACGAGCATAAAATTTATGCCAATCTTCATCAGAGCCTTCAGCTTTCGGAATAGCAACACGGCTATTTAAGCTTTTCTCGGCTTCTAAATAGCTACTTGCTAGTGCCGGTATATCCTTGAATTTACTTAAAGATTCAGAACTGCGTAAATTGTCAGGCAAAGAAGAAAGCCAAGAGGTCGCAGCTTCCCCTATATTATCGTCTTGTAATGTATTTTGTTCTTCTAGCATATTTTTTATTCCTCATTAAAAGAAGGTTATTTTTTCAACCTATCTATAAAATAATTCTTGTGGGTTGAATTGTTTAATGATACAATATTGTTAAGATCGTTAACTGCGTAGCGGGTAACGATCACTTAACAACTATTCCGCTTTTTCGTTTCTCAACTGCTCTATTTCTTCTTTCGTAAGTTTTATATACTTAATTATTTTTTCTATCGGCTCATTATCAGCTAGCATTTCTTTTGCTATTTCTATATTTCGCTTTGCTATTCCTTTCTCAATACCTTCTTCCTTACCCTTTTCAAAATGTTCAGCTAAAGCTATATCCTCGGCGTCTTCTAGTAATTTTGCTCTTATATATGCGTCGTACTCTTCAGGAGTAAGGTTATGTAATTCTATAGCGTGATAAGCCTCTAACACCTTCTTGCTTTTAATATTTGCCGGGGGTTTATGTTCTTTTTCTGCACATTTAAATAAATGTAACCACTCATCGGCAATATTAGTTAATTGATCTTTCTTAAACTTTTTAAGCTCAATAAATACATATGAAAAATCAAATAAATATTGTTTATTCGTTTTAGTTTCTGTCATTTTATGAAAACTTATATAAGGTACTTCATTGTCAAATACTTTAGTCTTCATTAAGGAAATAACTACCACCGGCAATAAATCTTTATGTGTTATTCCTGCCGTAAGTTGTTGAGTATATGAATGAGCGGAATAATATTGTACTCTTTTTAAATAATCGCTTTCGTTTCTTTTTTGCATCTCAATAATATACCAATTACCCGACTCATCTTTTACTTTTAAATCAAATACGCTCCTCTTTCCTCTGTCAATATTAGGTAATTGCTCTACCGGTATAAATTCTATTTCTTTAATTCTATAACCTTCCGGCAAATCAAGTATATTATTGATAAATTCCTTTAGTCTTCCCAAATCATGAAAAATTTTTTTAAATAAGCTATCATTTGTAGGGTCTAAATATCTTTGTGTTTGCGTATTCATAAATTACCTTCCATATTATTTATATCATTTTCCAGCTGCGAACAGATATATAAGAACAAAGCCCTCTGTCCTTCTAAATAAGCCGTGTGCCTATCATTATCGACTATAAAGTTGCTGCGATACATGCCGCTCATATTTGCCAAATCCTCTAAGATCATTATACCATCCTTTGAGGTAAATATTCTACTATAAATTTCAGTTAAATCTTTGGCTTTTTTTATAGTAAGGTTAATATCTGAATTATCTAGCTCCGTACTAGCTGCTTCAATTAAAATTTTCATTGCCGGCTTGTCCCATTTGTTGTTGTTGCATTTGCGCTGCTTTTCTCTGCTGCCTTAGCTGCATTACTTCCCGGTCGCTCTTTAATACCGATTGCGGCGCGCCTCGTAGCTCAAAAAATAATTTAAAACATAAATCCCAGTTGATATTGTCGTAAACTTCGGGGCATAAATTAATAATGCCGCTCCGTTGGAAAAATCCTATAACCTGCTCCATACTACTAATTGCCGATGACTTTTGCGCTCTCGTTAGCGGTGAAGTATAAGCAATATCTATTTGCGTATTCTCTACGCCTTCCAATAACGGCAATTTATTATATTTAAGCAATATCCCGTAAATAGTTCTAATTAGCGGATTTAAAAACTCCGTTTCAATTCTGCCGACCATCGGCGACATTAGCCGCATTTGTTCCTCATTCCTTATTTGCACTTCTAAAGCGGTCATTTCTTTATTTTCTTTCTGCATGCGAAAGATATCAATATAGAAGGCTTTAAATACGGCATCCCGACATTGGTTTTGTTCTATCTCGGTCGGTAAGATATTCTCCATACCGGTAAGCGGTACTATTTTATCCGCCATGCCGTTACGATAGAAATTAACAGATCCCGGTGTAGTATAGAGAGGCAAATAATAGCCATCCTTAGGCACTAATAAAGGCGGGTCTAGTTGCTTCTGCGCTACTTTCAGCGTAATTTGTCTCAAGGAGTTTAACAGCTTAACATCCGGCAACACGTGATGAGCAGGAGCATAGCCGTATACTTCCCCTTCTTCCTTGATCCATCTTGTGACGAAAAACGGAAAGTAGGAATAACCGGACTCGGCTATTACTTGTTGTTCGGCTAAATAAATATATTCCGAGCTATAAGCTAAACTTTTCTTATTACCGCTGTCATCTGCGGGGGCGACGATATGCAATATCTCTATTTGTTCGTCAGGGCTTTTAAGCAGCTTATCCTTAAACGGTGCAAAATCTGCCCACTTGCTAGCAGCTGTTTTAACGTTCATATTAAACAAACGATACATCGAATTAACAAAACCGTATTTATCTTCCTCAAAATAACATTCTCTTAAACTGATATTGCGAAAGAATAAACCCGATTGCAAGCTCGGCTCTTCTTCAACGTAAAATATACTTGTCCCGAATGCCGCTAGATTTAAAAAAAACTCGTGTATTTGATTATAAAAATTTGATCCGGGATTATTAAAAACATTTAATATATTATTCTCTACTATCTCCAGCCATAATTTAACTTCCGGTAGCTCGTTTAATTGTTGTTCGTCTTCGCCGCCCCCGCTTTGTTCTAACAAATTAATACTAAACCATTTAATAGCCCGATTAACCATTAAGCTTTGTAGCCCTGAAGCTAATTGCTCCCTTGACCAGATGGCAGTAGAGTCAAATATTTCTTTATTGCTTGTGGTTTGCGGGCAGACATATTTTTTTAGCTCGTCCCAGACAGTCCCCCATTTTTCCCGTTTGGTCTTTATTGTCTCAAAATATTCTATTTTACTACTTAATTCATCACGCATAAATTATATTACTCCTCTTATTATTTGCCGCTGCTATATTTCCCTTTAAATACGGCACTCCTAATTTGTGCGAGACTTTTTTAAGTTTCTTGAGAAAATCCGCACTATATAACACTTCCGAGCTGTATTTTTTGCCGTCCGCCGAAGTCATTTGCGGTAGCCCTAAATTTAAAGTTTCAAGATCTCCGAGTGAGGTAATTTTACCTAAAGACTCCCCAAGCTGCGGCAAGTCCTGTATCTTCGGTATAGTCGGCATATTAAAATGCGATAGTGATTGTTTTAAGCCGCCAAGCTCCGGAATAGCGGTTTTGTTGCCGAATAAGCCGTATTGCCCTAGGGAAGCGGAATTATTATAGCCTCCTGCTCCTCCGCCGTCCAATATTGTTCTCTCAAGCCCCCCAAGGCTTTTGCCTTTATTCATCATATTTATATAATGACCGATACCAAGCAAAGGCGCGGCATATTGCAACCCCGTTCCGAGTGACCCAAGCATAGAAGCACCGAAAGACCCGGATGTAGCAGCTCCGGCACCGGTTGCAGCTGCTCCGGTCGCACTACCCGCGGCAGCGGCAGGAGCGAGCTACAGCATAATCCATTAAGATATGGACAGATTATAACAAACAGCATCAAAAAAATGTTCGAAGTCTTTTGCAGTTTTTCTAATTTGATTTTTTAATTTAAACCAATAATGCTCAATTGGATTTAAATCAGGAGAGTAAGTAGGTAAAAATAAAATACTACAACCTACAGATTCTATTAGCTCTTTGACCTTGGAATTCTTATGGAAATTAATATTATCCATAACAACCACTTGACCTTGTTTTAATTCTTTGATCAAAAAATCTTCAACATAACTCTTAAAAATTAGTGTATCACAAGTCCCTTCAAAAACTATTGGAGCTATTATTTTACCATTGCAAAGCCCTGCTATCATACTTACTCTTGTTTTATGTTGGTAAATTTTCTTATCGTAATATCTTTTACCTTTTAGGCTATAACCGTACTCCAAGCATGCATTATCTTCTATTCCGGATTCATCCATAAACACTAAATCTTCTTTTGAAATAGTTTTGATTCTAGCTATAAAATCATTCCTTGCTCCATCGTCCCTTTTGGGGTGCGTAAAAGTTTTTTTTATAACTATATCCTAGTGCTTTTATACCTCGCCAAATTGTCGTTGCTGACCATTTATTTGATATTTTTGCTAATTCTTTTAGGCTTTTATCGGCATTATTATCTATAAATTCCTTAAACTCCGGCATATTTGTTAGCTTTTTATTATGACCTTTTTGATAGCCTACTCTCGGCTGAATATCTCCTTCTTTCTTTTGAATAGCTTGCCATTTGTATAATGTTTGCCTAGATATATTTAATAACTCCTTAACTTTACTTACTGACTTAACTTTATCTATTAACTCTAATGCTTTTGTTCTTAGTTCGTATGGATATGCTCGGACCATCTCTTTCCTTTTTCGCACATAGATTTACTTATTTTATGCTACTTGTCAATACCTTAATGGATTATGCTATATATGCCAAGCCCGCCGCCTTTAAGTACAGAAGCAGTAAATGCTCCTTCATCGTTTGGGGCGAGTAATTCTTGCCCTCGTAGTAACCTTCCGGCATTAATCGATAAATAGCCAAGTCCGGTAGTACCCATTAATAATTGCGAGAGTATTTTTAAAGTAGTAGGGTTTTCTAAAGATTTACCTAAATCTTGCCAAGTACCCTTATCAAATAAGCCGTAGCCTCGTTGCTCATGAATCGGGATTTGATCGATAGTTGCAGCTTTAAGTGATCTTGCCGCATAAGTATAAGCAAAGGTTTTAAACTGCATCAGACATTTAACGACCGCCGCTATCGGTGTACCTTGCTGTATGCCGAGATTGCCGAGTTGCACGGCGTTCCTTTCCGCAGTATGAGGGGTAGGAATTGCCGTATCTACTCGATCAATTAAGTATCTACGAAGGTTATTGGTTATATTCTGCTTAAATCTTGTCCTATTAAGTTCGTTTATTCCCTTGCCCTCAAGTATTAAATGGGCGTTAATGAGCTTATCGGGTAATGAATTTAATAAATTAACATCGGGGATTAAATATTTTTTACCTTCGACAGTTTGGATAAGCTCTTTATATAAATGCCAATTATTTTCGTTAATATTATATCGCTCTAATAAAGTTTGTAGTCCTGTATATAAAGCTCTAAATGGTTTTTCTACTGACAACTCCATAGCCAAATTATGAGATAGTACGTTAGCAACAGCCCCCTTCCAAGCATTGTCCCACCATTCCATACAATTTAACTTAAAAAAAGCGTTCATTAATTTTGTTATACTGCCCGCTACTTCTCCCTCGCCGCTTAGTCTTGAATAAATACCGCCAAATAGTGAGTCGACCCCTACACCGAGTAGCATACCAAATTCCTTCTTTTGTTTAGGGTTAAAACTAGAGCTAAACACTTGAATAATATTACGATAGGACTCAAGGAAGGGGATGCCGTTATTTTGTAATTCAGCAACAAAAGTAGCAGCATCGGCAAAAGAGCTGATTACCGTACTGCCGAGACTACTGATACATTTCCAAGCACGGTAAGCTCCGAGTATCCTATCTACTCGCGGCACTTCAGAACGCACCCCTAACATTAAAGCTAATTGATTATCAAATTTGCTATTACCCTTTAACCCTTCTAAATCCTTAAATATAGCGGTATTTTTAGTGGAAGCTGCTTGTAACTTGCCGGCATTTTTAGTGGCTGCTGCTTGTAATTCGCCGGTAGCAGTTTCTCTTAAAGTATTTAACATTTCTTGTGGATTTGATCCCATAGTTTCTAAAATGCCGATGCTTTTACTAAGTTTGCTTAAGTTACTAACAATAGATTCAGCTATAAATGATTTTGTAGGTATTAGGGGATTTAAAACTTTGTCAACAACATTAGGAGGAGAGTAATTACCGAACTCATATAAATATTTTAGTTCTGCTTCGGCAGTTTTAAAATGTAGCTTTCGACATGCCGATACCTTGTTGGCTACATTACCGATGCCGCCGCTTTTATTCGCTGTTTTATTGCGTTTAAACGATAATTCCGCTTTCCACTGCTCATTTTTAAAATGTAGCTTTCTGTCTTCCGGAGTCATATCGGCTATATTATCCTTGGTACTGCTACTGCCTTTATTCTTGTCTTTAACTCGTTTAAAAGTGAAGCTTAAATATTCGTCTACATCGTTTAAATGCGTTTCGGTTGCTAGATTATTATATATTTTCCTAAAATCAACTTTACCGGTCTTTTTATGATCAAGTAACGGCTCTATAAACTTTAACCACTTCTCAAAGCCTGCTTCCAGTAGCTTTTTTGCATCATGAGTTCGCCTGGTAATATAGCCTTCTATCGGGATAATATAAGCTCCCGCCAAATTGGCACGATTAATTGCTTTCATTTGCCATTTATAAATAATAGATGCAATATCTTTAGCTCTATAGCTACGAGTATCTTTTTTGTTCGGATGGGTTATATTCCACAACTCCTGCACTATATCAGCCTCATATTTTTTGTTGCTGAAATCGGCAGTTAAGCCGGCTTGTTCTAAATCTCGCAGCAATCCGTATAAAAACTCCCGCTCTACTGCTACTTGCCTTAAACACACTTGTCGCAAATACTCTAGAGTGCCTCTGGTCTTGTTGACAAACCTACGAATAAAACTCTCTCCTTCAGCTTGCTTAATTAATTTTAAAGCATTGTCTCTTTTTCTTAAAAAACTTTTTTCTTTAAAGTCACTTACAAACATGTCGATCTCTTTATTTCGCTCCAATAGTGCTAATTTTCTGTTCCCGGTATAATCCTTATGAAGAGTTTTTAATTTCCCGACTAACTCCTTATCAACTATCGAAAGAGTATTTAAAAGAGCTGCTAGTGATTTTTCATTTCCTCGTTTTTTTATTCTGTTAATTACTTCACCGACGAGCTTTTCAATTTGTTCCTCGGTAATTAGCTCTTCCTTATAGCTAGCTTTATGCTCTTCAGGTAAATTTGCTACTTCATCTTTAAGCGAAGCTACTTGCTCTGCTAAGCTAGCTATTTCAGTATTTGTAGCATTGTCTATAGTTGTTTCTTCTTCTGCTCCTCTTTTTTTTCTTGTTTTTCTTGCTGTTCTTTCTCCTTCTACTGATCCATCTCCTTCATAAATAGACACTGCCTCGTGTGGATTATCTAGATTTATATGTTTTCCCTCGTTTATTTGGTTACGTGCTATATATAAATTTTCAGGCGATAAATCATAAGCTCGCAGCTCATACTGCTCTTTTCTTAGATTAACTTTTATCCGGTTGTTTAATTTCTTTTCTTCAGTTAAATATTTCTGAAATTCAGGCCGGTTAATATATTGCTCCTTCAATGTTTTCAACTTTGCCTTTTCCTGTTGTAAACTCTTCTTTAAATGTTTCGGCAACTCCTCTGTCTTATTGCCGGTATAAAACTGTTCATGTAATGATTGCTCTAGGGTAGCTAATTTTTTATATTGATTAAAATACTGCGGAAATAGTTGTTCGACTTTGCCTATTAATTTTAATTTTGCCGCCTGTAATTTTGCAAGAATAGGAACGGGTGAAAGAGTAGTAGAATCATTTAAAGCAGAATTATTGGAATCAAGGTTATAAGATTCAGTATTGTGGGGTTCGGTAGCTAATTGTTGTGGATCGGTTTCTGCAAGTACTGCTAAAGTATTTTCTTTAAATTGACTATCTACTATGGGATGATCGGTTTTAACTTCCGGAGCTAAAGTTTCGCTCGTGACAAAATAACGGTTTTTTAAATATTTAGCCGAATAGCCTAGACCATGTAATGCCCCGCCGAATAAACCACTTTGCAGAATATTAACGACACTATCCTTTAAGCCATATTCTCTTTGCTCGCGATTTCGCTCATAATGGGTAATAGGTTCAAGAAATACTTGTCCTGCCGCTCCGCCTACAAAACCCTTAGTGAGGGTTGTTTTTAACGCTCCATATTTTAAGGCTGCTGCCGCCCATCTAGCTTGCCCGCCGATCGGCACAAAAGACGCCGCTATATTTATCGGCGATAAATTACTTGCCACTATTTCTACGCCAAACTTGCCAATTGCTTCAACGAGTCCGCCTTTGCCTTTGGAAATTATATATTCGTTTATTTCTCGCTGCTTGTCTTTCTCTAAAATACTTTTTATTTCATCTTCAGTAAAATTAGGATCGTATTTTAATCTTGTATCTTTATATTTTGCTTCAAATTCTTCTTGGGTAATTTTTTTCTCATAAGAGTAATCGTCTGAAACTAATATCCTCATACTTCGTAGCTGAAGACCGGTAAAATATTCTATATTTTCCGGATTAAATATACTGCTTAAGCTCGGGCTATCATCGTAAGCCTGATGTGCTGCGGCTCTAAGGACGTCCATTTTGCTACTGCCGGCAATATCAATTATGCTTTTATGCTCCGGTAAATCAGGAATATAAACTTGCGGGTACTTACCAAACATGGCTATTTCCTTTAATTTTCATAAGGGGTATTGGAGATGGCGTTTAAAAAATTTTGCTTTTGTCTCTCTAAGCTAGCCGGATTATTTAAATCAACTAAATCAAATTTTAATAACTGATTCTTTCCTGCCATTACCGGTAAATAGCTGCCTTCTTTCGTTAAATAAGTATAATAGACACTTTTTTTGTCAGGGGTCATTTTCCATCTACCGTGCCTAAGCACTTCTGCCCTTATGCGAGCAGCTGCCTCTTCACCTATAGCATCCTCCCCGGATATTCCAAAGCTAGTGTGGTAATCATACGGCACAGTGCCGTTAATAATGCCTTTTTGCAGCTCAACAAGATTTGCTTCAATATAATCTTCATCCAAATTATGGATCATATTACCGGCTATTATTTGCCTTGGGATCTGTAACTGTTTGCTTTCGATATTCATATATACTTCATCAATAAGTTTTTCTCTCGCTTTATTTACCGCTGCTTCCGGTGATAAACCTTGTTGTGAATGATAATAAGCTGCTAAATATTTAATGCCGTGTTTCATTTGTTCTATTTCTGAACCGCTTTGGATATTCTGCCATTTTAAATTATTAGCCCATTTGTTTATATCCTCATCCTCTTCGATGATTTTGTTAAACTCTTTCTCTTCAATTTTACTAAATAAATTATTTGCTCCTACCATCTCCATAAATGCCTGAGCAGTATCGCGGTTATATAATCTATTCTCGGCATAATGATGGATTAATAATGCTAATTTATCATTTTTATTAGTGGCTAAAATTTCATCCATAATCTCAAGTCCGTATCGATTGCCGTTACCATCACAAAGCCCGATAATACTATTTACCGTATTTTTAATTTCGTTAATATCACCACTATTTAGCTTTCTTAAAAACTCATTGCTTTCAACATTCATCAAATATCTTTGCGCATAAGAGGGAATGCCTTTCTGCTCTTGTAACTGCTTGCGGAGTATATAACGCTGTTCCATGGATAGATTTTGCGGTATCTCATCTTTAAATAATTGCTCAACAAAAGCAGCTGGATCAGTACTTGCTAACCTTATCTGCTCATGATGGTAGTTTACTAATGTGTGGTATATTTTCTCTTTACTATCATAATCAAGATCGCCAGCTTTAGGTGCAATTGCTGCTAAAATGTTATCTCCTTCATTTAAAGGAGCTGTTTTTAATTGCTGCGTTATAAAAAAGGCTTTTTTATGAACTGCTTCATCCTGCTTTAGCTTATAAAGATTCGGATCATCGTTACTAAAAGCTACTCGCAGCAGATTATCTATGGCTTTAATACCTTGGCCGATTTCAAGGATGCTAGCTAAATGAGACTTCCATGATGATTTTACCTCCTGTTGCATCATTAATTGTTTATGATGAATTAAGTTGTTAGCTTGATTTTCTAGCCTTATTCTTTGCTCAAATGACAGATGCTCTTTCCAAGGAGGATTTATATTATTATTTAATATAGCTTCCGGTGAATGTGCTACTACTCCCATTGCTGCCGCTCCCGCTAGTTCTTCTTTGGCTTGGTGTAATAACTGCTCTTTCTCTTGCGGTAGTAAGGATAATGAATTTACGGCAATGGAGCAGTCCTGTAAGTGACTCTCGTAAAGCTGTGGATTATCGTAAGTAGCACTTTTTGATTTCTCTATTGCTTCAATAGCCATATTATGACGTTTGCCGTCAATTAACCTTACTTCGGTATTGCTAACCTTATCTGCCAAATTTACTCGATAATCACCGATTTTGCTTTGTAGGATTTTCTTAGTAATTGGATTTTTAACATTCGCTAGATACCCCGCCGCTCTTTGATCGTATTTATCAAGAGTATATTTCAAAAACGGCTTGTTATTTTCTAAAAAATCCGGATGTAGCTCATCAAATTGTGTCAGAGCAGTTAAACTGCCTGTCTTCTCATCATTAGCGATTTCAAGATTGCTTTGTGATTGATGTAAATGTTTGGTAGTATCATTAATAAAATCCGACCAAATATCCGGAATTTGAACACTGGCGTCTTTCTCAAGCTTACGGACTAAATAGCCTCTGGCTTCCTCGTTAAGTTGACTTGTAACACCCGCTATTGCTTGCCATTTCATTGATCTACTCTCCGGTTCTAGCAATACTCGCCAAATCCCTAACACCGCCAATAAGTGTACCCAAATTTTGCCAAGGTGCAGCTGATTTTATGCCGCTTATATTGCGGTTTATTAACTCTTTGTTTAAATCTGACATTGCTGAATTGATATTTGATCTTGGCCTGCCACTATAATATTCAGCTTCGACAGACCGAGCTTTCATTTCGTCCATATAAGCCTGATGACGCTATAATAAACCTGCCGAATCCGTGCTAGTAATACCGATACCGCTTTTGAGGATATTATACCCTAGCTGCTGCCGATTCGATAATTGGTTTTGCCGAAGCATATCAACGTGATAATTACAGATCTCGCTATATTCTGCCTTGCGTTCCTGTAATTGTCGAAAGTCAAACCTTTCTTGTTCCCCCGCTGCTCTTAAAGCATGCCTTTGGCTGTACAAGGCATTTGCTGCCTGTTCCTTATTAGCCCTTAATTGTGCATAGCTATTAAGTAAAGACGCTCCCGTGGCAAACACCCCTGCACCGCCGCCAAAAAATTCCAGAAAATTAAACATAATGTTTTAACGATCTTTTTATTATTTATTTGAATTAATACCATAAATTATAGTATAATGTTTAAGGATTGGGCTAACCCGGTCGGCATCTAACCACTGTGAATTAGCGGTGGTTTTTTGCTTTTAATAATTTCTTTATTTTTGGCTTCTTTATTTTTTTCTCACTTTATAACCCCTTATAATTTGCGAGTATCTTTGCTTTAGCATATATTTTTAGAATGCTGGCAGGATATGGTTTATTGACGACAAAAGTAAAATCTACATCGGTTTGAATTCCGGAATTTAAAACAAAATTTACCCAACCCGATTTGTAAGGTGTGGCTAGTATGTTACATACTTCCTTAGTTGCTAAATATTTCTTAACACTCGCAAATCTGATTAAATTGTCGGTATCTAAGTAGCTACTGTTAATATGCTGCTTATTAATCTCGCCGTTAGGTAGTTTTTCCTCAATATAGCCGCCTTTAGTGTTAAATAGCTTCAAGCCGATCTCTACGCTACTTTTAGGTGCATGCTCAACCTCATCAGGGAAAATAAACGGAAATGTCTGTAACACCGAAGAATAGTTAAATCCCACTGATAAAAATCTAACAGGATATTTTAGTTTAATTAGTTCATTATCTAAAATCTTTACGCCGTGTAATTCCTCATCACCGATAATAGCAACTAGGTTATTTTGATAGATCTGTAAAATACCCGAAAGCTGAACTTGCTGAAAAGACGGCAGGCAGTGCTTGGCTATTACACCTATTTCATGTTGTCCTAAGCGTGGGAACATCTTTTTAAATAACGGCATATATTTTTTCGATAGTAATAAATACTTCTCAAGCTTGATGCTATTTTCATCTTCTAAGATATTTTTAAGTAAAGCAGCATTGTTATTTGGCATAATCAGCCCACAATATTCAATGATACTTCGCTGAAAATTACTTAAATTTTCCTTTAGCTCTTGCATGAAAGTATATACTTCATCGCTTATTTTTTCCTCTTCATCATCTTCGCTTTGCGCATTTTCCGAGCCGTCACTTCTTTCGCTGCCGTAAACCGGTTCGGCAAATTCATAACTTTCAACTATTGCACCGATAATTTCGCTTAATTCATCATTAAGTAAAAACTCTTTATTTTTGTCATTTAAGTTTTTTTCTAGCATTATTGATTGCAGCAACTTACAAATCTCTTCCCGTCTTTTATCGGAAACTATTTCCTCAAATTTTCTATTGCCGTATCCTTGTTCAAGCCTGCTAAGTAGCTGTTTAACTATTGCGGTAATTTTTTCCTTTAACTGTTCTTCGTCGGTATTTTGATTAATAGATGTTAGTTGGTCGGTTATAAACTTTTTAATATCATTACCGAATAAATACTCCGTTAATGTCGGATGAGTGATATTTAATAACTCACTATAAAAACCGATAGTTTTTTGCTTAAAGAATTTCTTGATATTAATCGATAACTCCTGCTTATTATCATTGTCCCGGTTTGCATAATATAGCAGTAATTTTTTATTTAATTTTGCCACGCTTCTACGTATAGCATAATCCATTAAGGTATTGACAAGTAGCATAAAATAAGTAAATCTATGTGCGAAAAAGGAAAGAGATGGTCCGAGCATATCCATACGAACTAAGAACAAAAGCATTAGAGTTAATAGATAAAGTTAAGTCAGTAAGTAAAGTTAAGGAGTTATTAAATATATCTAGGCAAACATTATACAAATGGCAAGCTATTCAAAAGAAAGAAGGAGATATTCAGCCGAGAGTAGGCTATCAAAAAGGTCATAATAAAAAGCTAACAAATATGCCGGAGTTTAAGGAATTTATAGATAATAATGCCGATAAAAGCCTAAAAGAATTAGCAAAAATATCAAATAAATGGTCAGCAACGACAATTTGGCGAGGTATAAAAGCACTAGGATATAGTTATAAAAAAAACTTTTACGCACCCCAAAAGGGACGATGGAGCAAGGAATGATTTTATAGCTAGAATCAAAACTATTTCAAAAGAAGATTTAGTGTTTATGGATGAATCCGGAATAGAAGATAATGCATGCTTGGAGTACGGTTATAGCCTAAAAGGTAAAAGATATTACGATAAGAAAATTTACCAACATAAAACAAGAGTAAGTATGATAGCAGGGCTTTGCAATGGTAAAATAATAGCTCCAATAGTTTTTGAAGGGACTTGTGATACACTAATTTTTAAGAGTTATGTTGAAGATTTTTTGATCAAAGAATTAAAACAAGGTCAAGTGGTTGTTATGGATAATATTAATTTCCATAAGAATTCCAAGGTCAAAGAGCTAATAGAATCTGTAGGTTGTAGTATTTTATTTTTACCTACTTACTCTCCTGATTTAAATCCAATTGAGCATTATTGGTTTAAATTAAAAAATCAAATTAGAAAAACTGCAAAAGACTTCGAACATTTTTTTGATGCTGTTTGTTATAATCTGTCCATATCTTAATGGATTATGCTGTAGCTCGTTTAATTCGTGTTCCTGCTCAAACTGTAAATCAATAACGTTTTTTGCGGCTTTAATTATTTCTTTCGCAAGTCGTAAAGTAGTTTTTATAGAATCAAGATTTAATTGTTTGATTTTTAGACAGATGGCAGGATAAAATGAAAATGCACTATTGGGTAGATATTCGATTAATTCGTTATTACTCAAACTTGTTGGAACTTGCCAATTTTGTTGTGTTATATTATTTATAGTTTGGATTATATCACCGACAAGTTTTTCCCCTTCATAAAGTAATTGCTCGGCTTCAGCTAAGCTTGCAGGCTCACCGCTAAAAACATTTTCTAAGCCGGCATAGATTTTTGAGAAAATACGATAAAAGGCAAAAGAAACGCCAAGCAGCTCCATAATTGCCGGCATTTGCTCTTTGTAGTATTTCGTTAGGAAGAGCTTTACCGGTTCATAATCTGCTCCTAAATCTTTAACTAATCTATCACTATATTTAAAATTATTACCGATATCGATATTATCAATATTTAGCTTTAAAATATTTGCTGCTTGAGATTGCACTATAGTTTCCAGCTTAGTAATGCCGCCTCTAAATTCTACACTACTATCATCCTTTAAAGCTTGCATGATACTATGATCTATTAATTGCTCGCCCGGCCTGCTAATATTAATGTGACAGTCTGCATATACGGGCTTATGCATCTCATTATTTTTAGCAGTAAAATATTTAGTATGTAACGCTTCTAGATATTCTTTTGAATCCGTACCTATATCATCGTGTCTCCGAACATGGAAATATAACTTATCTTCATTATCGGCATATATCGGGGTAATCCCAAGTACTATGCCGTTACCTCCCAAAAAGTGCTGACTCCAGCCCATTATTTTTAAATCTTGCGAATAGGTGAAACTAGCAAATGAGCCGTTTTTAAGTACTGCGAAAATCATTGAAAACGGGCTGTTAATTCCTATTATTTGCCTGATACCGCTACTAAATATATGCTCGGCATAAGCGGTAATATCGGATAGTTGAAAGCCGCCTTTTTCTTGAGAATAATACAAGCTGTTAATTTTACAATTACTGCCTTCGACAAAAAATATAGTCTTGCCTACCACTATCGGTTTTATAGGTGAGACGGGTATGTCTAGCTCTTTGTTGATTTTGATAAACTCGCCTTTAGCTCGATCCCCTTCTTTTACTAAATATATGCCGTCCGTAGTACCAAGCAATAACTCCGAAGAAAAAGGAATTGACCATAAAACATTATCAAAAGTAGCTGAAGGGAATGTTGCAGAGAAGGCTGTTAACGGATTACGGGCTTCTAGCAAAGTTTTATACGCCATACGGAAATCGCTAAAGTCGCCCTTATAGCTTGCCCAAATCGAGTGAATATTTTTATTAACGCCAAAGCACCATAAGCGATTCTCAAATGTTACTAGGTGAGTGGCATATATTTGTGCTTGCTGTTGTTCATAGATATTAGCGGCACTTTGAGTATGCAGCTTTTTTAGTTCATCGTTTATTTTATCAATTTCAGCATTATATATTACTTCGTTAAACGGTTTTTGTATTGCTTGGTTATTTTGCTTATAATAATTCACATGACATTTTAGCGGTTCGATTATAAACATCTTCTCTTTATCGGGGAAATTTATAGCTCTATCTATGCTACTGTTATAACCCGTTTCCTGCGTTGCTTGATTTGAATTTTGAATATGAGTATAAAACTTTTCAACAATTGCCGGATCGACTGAGAATTTAAATATCGGTCTGTTAATACCGAAACTTATATATGCTATCCCTTGAAAACAGCAATAGGAAAAATCTTTAATTCGGAAGGTAAAATCTACGCCGTTATCTTTAAGTATTTTAGTTGTTAAAAACAGTTCACCGCCGACAAAAAACGAGCAGATCGTTTTATCTCGATGAGCCTCAAAAATCAGCAAATAAGATAACTTCCTTGAGAACATTATACTTATTATTTTCCGTGGTACATTATCCTTAAATAAATGTACAAACTGCGTACCGTGCCGGCGCATAATACCGCCTGAAGGTAACAGCATGAAGTTAATTAATTTCTTCACGCCGTTTTGATATAGTCCAAGCTCGGTGCGTCCTTCAATAGTCGGCGTTAGCTCACCGCCTGAAAAGTTATTTTTTTGTGAATAGATGAATTGCTCAGGCATAAAAGTTATTTATCAGTTACGCAAATAAGAATATTGATAGTTTGAAATTATCCATGAAATACGGTTTTATATTTCACCGGAATTGATTAAATTGTAACCGATAGAGTGGATACGTCTTGCTTCCTCAAGCCTGATTAAATATTGTCTTTTTAAGCCGTCGGCAAATAAACTATCTGAATACATCGCAAAAGCTACTTGCGAGGCAAGTCCTAAACTACAAAGCAATTTGAAGCTTTGCGGTATCTGACGCCAAGCCGTTTTATCATTATCAAGTAAAAGCTCTATGCTCTGCTGCGAGTAATAAAAAATCGAAGTCAATTTGCCGCCTTTAAAATATACTCTTCCACTCTCAATATAAAACTCTAAGTTAGAAGGAACTATCACTGCTACTTTTACACAGTCATTTATCCCCGGTATCGGCTTAAAGCTACTTTCTTCCCCTTCGATGTTATCAATACGTTTTAATGCAAATCCCCATTTAACCGACAAGACATTTTCCTCAATAGAAGCTTCTACAAACTCTTCACAAAGATTCTCGGCTTTATTAGCAGCATTGCCGCCGGAAATATTACCCTGAATATTACTATTTGAACCTAACAATACTAATGCTTTGCGGATTATTTCTTCTTTCATAATTTACGGCTTTTTATTTCAATAGTAACGGCTCTAATGCATCAACTACAATATTTGCCGTATTATCGACATTACGACATTGCGCTCCAATCATCTGCCGTGGGACGATACTTGCATGCACTGCGCCGTTAAAATGCGCATCATCTGCTGCTGCCTGCCAATGTTCTCCCGTATGTCCTGCAACATCAGCCGGCTCTAAGCATTTAATGCAAACTATTTGCCCCTCTTCCGTACGAGTAGCCCCAAAGCTTTCGGAATAGTATAAACTCGGTGCATAGTGATATTGCACTAACCTATCTATTTGCCGCTCAACTGAACCGGTAACACTACCGAATCTTATAGAACTTTCCGTAAAGGCGTAACAATCTCTTATGGAGTTGGTCGTACCTCTTATGCCTCCTAGCATCTCGGTAATGATAAAATTAAAGCCGACAAATGAGTTTATTTCCCCGCTTACTAAGGCTTTAACGCTGTTATAATCGTAGCTTGTTACTTGGCTATCTCGGAGTAAATTGCCGATTTGATGAGAGGAGCAAACTAAATAATATTTTTCATCTGCACCGAAACTGTGTTTTTTAAGTAATTGTTGAGTTTTAAGTAGTTTCTCGACTGTTAATCCGCCGGTTCGCATTGCTTCCTTGGCGTTTGCTCCTTGCTGCCCGTTATGAACGCCTGCTAAGCTATTTGCATGCAGTGCAAGCGTCGCATCAACAAGTTTTACTCCTACCGGAATAACGTTATTTGCTACATCAAAGTAGATGAGATTTTGCCCCGTTCTACCGCCGTTAACAGGCGAGGCAAAGCTATTGATAATAATTTGATCTTGTTTCCTACCTATTGCCCAGCCTGCAAGTTTTGGGAATTTAGACGTCGGGTCACTTAGCAAATTAAGCTTATCGTTTCTATCCATGGCAGCCGTCCAATAATAGGCTTGCGCTGTTGCTTGGCGTCTAGTAATTCTTGGAGTTTTAAATTCGGTTAGTTTTTCAAGTTTATTCTCATTACCGTCACCGGGTTCATGATAGCCTGCTGCCGTTCTATGCCTTGGCAAAGCTTCGTGGGTGTGCATCGTCTCAAAATATATTACTTCCGTCTCTTGAGTTTCATTTGTAACGAACTTACGGAGTTTTGAGCCTTCTTGTTGAATAACGAGTCCGATATTGCGAGCGAATTGCTCTTTTAGACCATCGGTGATTTGTTCCATGTTTGTAACCTCTTAAAATTGTTAAACCTAAATAATTAAATATCTGGATATTAATATCGTTGATAATTATTTGTGGCTTTCTTTATAAGAGGTTACCGCATGGCTTATTTAGCTTGCGACCTTAAAAAAAGTTATCACTCGTGATTTATCACTTCTTGTTATAAGCAATATCGTATAATTGCTCCATCTGATTCACTGCTTCAGTGTGACCGGTATGATTTTTATCTTTAAATTTTACCATAAAACCCTCATCGGATTCAAGTCTTTTAATCTCTTTTAATGCCGATTCCGCTCCTGTAATTGTAGGCTTCTCTGCTCCTGTTATAAGTGAGTCGGATTTTAACGTTTCGCCGACTTTAACGAGCAAGTCTACCAGGGCAGGAGAGTAGCTTGATTCTTCTATTAATCCCGCCAATTCTTTCGTGCCGAATTTAGACAAAGCCGCCTGCATCACCTGCATTTTACTATCAAAACCGTCATTATAATGCTTTTTTAACCAATCTATATTTGAACGGCGCAATCCCTCTATTTCCTCTTGCTGCTTTTTTTGTAGATCCATCGAGAAATTATACAAGCTGCCGAGCAGCTTCTCTCCCTGCCTTTTGCTCAGACCGCTTTGGTAAAACATCTCTTCATATTGCTTTAAATACTCTTCATCTTCCGTAGTTCTTTTATCAGTATATTTTTTATCTTCAGGCAAACCTAAACGAGCATAAAACTTATTCCATTCTTCATCAGCTGCATCATTCTTTGGAATAGCAACACGACTATTTAAGCCCTTCTCGGCTTCCAAATAACTACTCGCCAACGACGAAACATCTTTAAACTTACTCAACGATTCTGCTTTTTGCAGATCTTCCGGTAAAGTGGAAAGCCAGGACGTAACACCCTCCGCCTCAAAATCGTTTTGTATAGTATCTTGGTTTTCACTCATCTTTTTCCTCTTTTAGCTTCTCTATTTCTTCCTCAGATAACCCTGTAAATTCTGCTACTTGTTTAACAGACTTGCCTTGTTTTATCATCATTTTTAGTAATTCAGCTTTACCTTCAGCTTTACCTTCAGCTTTACCTTCAGCTTTACCTTTTTCTTCAGCAGAGACAATATAATCACGTTCTTTTAAGGTTTTGTTCATATAGTCTCGATAAGCTTTTAATTCTTTAGGAGTCATCTTAAGTATGCTAAGCTTCTCGGCTATTTTCTTCATGTAAGGTGATTTAAAATCTTCTCTTACTTCTGAATGTTTGGTCATATATAGCCATTCATCCATTTCATCTTTTACAACATCATCAAATAAAGGTACAGATATTACAAAATACTCCGGAAACAAATTATAATTGTCAAATATTCTACCGCCCATGTCGGCTAAGTGCAAGTGCATAGGATGCTCACGGTCTACCTCTCTAAAAATAGTTTTACCGTGATATAACGGTACTTTCATATTAGCAAACGGAAAGTATAATAAATTAATATGGAATACTTTTTTGATAGTAGCGTAATCCTCACCTTTAGAAATACTATCGACGATTAAACGGCTGCTGTTAAAACAAGCTTTTTTGAGGAAAAGATCAGTATGTGAGCGATCTATTTCCACTATATATTTATGTCCTTGTTCGTCTTCAACTACGACGTCTGCTACACTAGACTTTAATGTTTCTTTTTCCTTATTACTTGCACTTTCAAGTACTGCTTTTATTTTTACTGCACTATATCCTGCATCTTTAAGAATAATCGAAATAAACCCCTCGACTATGTCATAATCGCCTTTATTTCTTAATAAATTTTTAATAGCGTAATCAAAACTGACTATATTACTCATAAATTTTCTTCCATATTATTAATGTTATTTTCCAACTGCGAACAGATATATAAAAACAAAGCCCTCTGTCCTTCTAAATAAGCGGTGTGCCTATCATTATCGGCTATAAAGTTACTGCGATACATGCCGCTCATATTCGCTAGATCTTCTAAGATCATTTTACCATCATTTGAGGTAAATATTCTACTATAAATTTTAATTAAATCATTAGCCTTTTTTATAGTAAGGTTAATATCGGTTTCCTCTAGTTCGTTTGCTTTACCTGCTTCAATTAAAATTTTCATTTCCCGCTCCCATTTGTTGCATCTGCTGTTGTTGCATTTGCGCTGCTTTTCTCTGCTGTCTGATTTGCATTACTTCTTTGTCCGGTCTAAGGATTGATTGCGGTATCCCTCTATGTTCGGCAAGTAGTTTAAAACATAAATCCCAGTTGATATTGTCGTAAATCTCCGGGCAGAAATTACTAATACCGCTACGTTGGAAGAATCCTATTACTTGCTCAATACTATTAACCGCCGATGATTTTTGCGCCCTAGTTAAAGGTGAGACATAACTAACTTCAATGTCGGGTAGAGCATTTATTCCTTCTAATATCGGTAATTTGTTATACTTGGCTAAGATTCCGTAGATAGCTCTAATTAGCGGATTTAAAAACTCCGTTTCAATTCTGCCGACCATCGGCGACATCATCCGCATTTGCTCCTCATTTCTTATTTGCACCTCCGTCGCCGTCATTTCTTTATTTTCTTTCTGCATGCGAAATATATCAATATAAGAAGCCTTAAATATCGCATCTCGGCATTTATCTTGTTGCAGCTCCGTACACATAGGATTTTCCACTCTATTTAGCGGGCTTATCTTGTCAAGCGTGCCGTTGCGAAAAAAATTACTTGCTCCCGGCGTATCACGAAGCGGCAAGTGATAACCGTCCTTCGGTATTAACCAAGAAGGTTGCTCCTGTTTTTGTACAACTTGTATACCGGTTTTTCTAAAGGAATTTAACAGCTTAATATCCGGTAAAACGTGATGAGCAGGCGCATAGCCGTATACTTCACCTTCTTCTTTAATCCAGCGGGTTACAAAGAAAGGAAAATATGAATATCCTGATTCGGATATAATTTTTTGCTCAGCTAAATAAATATATTCCGAGCTATAGCCGTGTTGGGTGGTTTTACGATTAGTTTTGCTCTTCTCATTGGCAGGAGCTACGATATGTAATATCTCTATTTGTTCATCGGGGTCTTTTAGTAGCTTCTCTTTAAACGGCGCAAAGTCAGACCATTTGTTTGCCGCTGTCTTGACGTTCACCGTAAAAAGTCGATACATCGAGTTAACAAAGCCGTATTTATCTTCTTCAAAATAACATTCTGTTAAACTAATATTGCGAAAAAATAGCCCTGACCGCAAATCCGGTTCTTCTTCGACGTAAAATATACTAGTGCCGAATGCCGCAAGATTTAAAAAAAACTCGTGTATTTGATTATAAAAATTCGATCCCGGATTATTAAAAATATTTAAGATAGTATTTTCTATCGTCTCCAACCATAATTTAACTTCCGGCAGCTCATTTAATGGTTGTTCATCCTCGCTACCTTCTTGCTCTAACAAATTAATATTAAACCATTTAATAGCTCGATTAACCATTAAACTTTGTAAGCCTGAAGCTAATTGCTCCCTTGACCAGATGGAAGTTGAATCAAATATTTCCTTATTGCCGGTGGTTTGCGGACAGACATATTTTTTTAATTCGTCCCACACGGCGTTCCATTTCTCTCGCTTAGTTTTTAAAGTCTCAAAATATTCTATTTTATTACTTAATTCATCACGCATAACTATTTACTCTTTGGGAATAGGGATAATTTGTATTTGCTCTTAAATAAGGTGTTCCTAAACTTCTCGATACTTTTTTAAGTTTCTTCAAAAAATTCATATCATATAATACTTCCGAGCTGTATTTTTTGCCGTCTGCTGAAGTCATTTGCGGTAGCCCTAAACTTAAAGACTCAATATCTCCGAGCGAGGCAATTTTACCTAACGACTCCCCAAGCTGCGGCAAATCCTGTAATTTCGGTATTGTCGGCATATTAAAATGCGATAGTGATTGTTTTAAGCCGCCAAGCTCCGGAATTGCGGTTTTGTTACCGAATAAATCCTGCTGCTGTGAGAAAGGCGTATTACCGTATCCTCTTGCTCCTCTCTCAAACGTTGCTCTCTCAAGTCCTCCAAGACTTTTGCCTTTATTCATCATATTCATATAATGACCGATACCAAGCAAAGGCGCGGCATATTGTAAGCCCGTTCCGAGTGAGCCAAGCATAGAAGCACCGAAAGACCCGGATGTAGCGGCTGCACCTGCCGTAGCTCCGGTTGTTGCTGCTGCTCCGGTCGCACTACCGGCGACAGCGGCAGGAGCGAGATACATACCCGCACCAAATGTTAAAGCAGCAAGTGCTGCTCCTTGGGTCAAACCGGTTAACCTGTTAGCTTTTTTAAGTTTATTTGCCCGAAAACCTACCGCATTTCCCAAATTATCTAAATGTGCTTGGGCGCTATTGCTGTAATTATCTAGCTGACTATGTAGGTTTTCAGTCTGTGACTTATGGCTGTTATATTCATTTTCTAGCCTCTGCTGTTCATTCTGATAATTGCGTATAACACTCGCTAATTGAGTACGGGCATTATTAAAATTGCCGGTATCTTGCAATAGCCTATTTTGCTGCGAGCTATAGGAGGACAACCTATTTTCTAAATTAGCTTTTTCACTCTCAAGCCCTGTATGCTGCTTTGTTATTTCCTCCATTTGCCGCCTGATATTATTCTCTGCTTGCTCTCGCTGCTTCTTTAAATTATCCACGCTAGCGTGATATTTATTTATCTCTCCGCCGGCTTCCTCTTCGGTTAAGCCTCTAAGCCTATCCTTTTGCTGCATAACCGACTCGAACATTGATTGGAAATTACCCGGCAGCTTCTGCATTTCGCTTATTTTACCGGCAAGCGACGGAGCTTTACTTTTAAAAGCTTCAAAGGCTGCCTGCAATTCGTTTGCTTCCGATCCTAAACTTGCCTTTTGTTGCTCTAGATTTTGTAAGCCTCGTTGATATTGCTCCGCCTGCCGGTGTAAATGCCCGCTACTTTGTCCATGCTGATATTTTTGTTGCTCGATACTTTGCAATCTCTGTGCCGATTCGTATAATTGGTTGCTTAAATTATCAATAGCCGTTTGTGCTTCCGAGGCATAGCTGTTATATTCATTTAAGGCATTGTTATAATGGAATTTTTGCCTCTCGGTTTCTCTACCGGTTAAGTACTTGCCGCCCGGTACGTATTTACTTATCGCTCCGGTAATTGCCTTAAACGGCTTTTTAAATAATCCTCCCATTTTTTTAATCCCTTTTATTTATTATTTTTTATCTTTCTAAAGCGTTATAATCACTAATAACTTTATTATAACGTAAATAATTAATACTAAAGCTTTCCTGCTGCGCGCCGGTTTTAGCATCCATTGCCAGATAACAAAAACTCTCTACTATATCGGTACATCTAGTCGAGCTTGAATGAGTACCACGCTTACTTGCATCAAACTCATATAAGCCGTTTAACCCTTCTCGGCATTTTCTCTCGTCTATTCGTAAATAGCTCGCCGTAAGTAAATTACGGGCTTTGTTTATCATTTCTTCCCGTAAGTATTTTCGTCCTAGCTCAAAAGGTACAAAGCCTAGCTTTTCCGCTATCTCGTTTGCTTGTTGTAATCGTGTATCTAAGGTCGGCATTTGCCTTCTACTCATATCATGCGGCAGTATATTACGCCCGTATTGATAGGGGCGAAGCCTTAAATGATTTAAATAAAACTCTAAGCCTTTGCCTCTGTTAATATAGAAATCTATAATATCTACACCCTTTTTCTTTTCCTGTACAAACCAAATACTAGTGTAATCAACTATGCCGATATCCCAATAAGTATTCACCTTGTAAGCCGGATCGTAAGGCAGCTGAGTTATGCGTCCTTCCGCTTCGGCAAGTCTTAACTGCTCAACAAAAGTGCCGCCTTGATCGGCGCGTTTGTAACGATAGGCTTCAAAGTCGCAATAAAATTCTCGGCGGATTTCTTCAGTTGTCATGTCTACTGATTTAAGGCTTGCAACCGCCACTAAAGGCTTGCTATCATGATCCGTAGTATCTTCAATGGTTTTAATCTCACAAAAAGCGTTTTCATCATCTTTATATTTTAAATATAATTCTTCGCCGTGTGTTAGTTTCGGATCATCGGCAGGCGTATATAAATAAAGCAGCCACGAATTATTGCGTATTACCATCGGCTCTATTACCGAACTCATCGCCCTTGGGTCGTGATAAGAATATTCGGAAATCACTGCTCCTTTAATACCGCTTCCTCTAATACTACTATAGCGATCACTACCGACAAACTGAATTACCGAACCGTTTTTAAATACTATTCGCTGTTTATATTGCTGTGATTTAGCAATAGCTGCCTCCGGAATAAATGACATATAAGAGCGTCCCGCTAAGGTCATGCCGTCCCAGACCGACATTTTAGCCTGGTTATAGGTCGGGTAAACATACCAGTATATGCCGACTTCCCGCAATGCGCTAGCTGTTATCCAGTTAATGCCCATAATATCCTTACCGGCTCTTCTATGCCAGATGGCTATTGCCTTCTTACCTCCCTTATATAAATAACGCCATAAAGGCAATTGAAACGGATAGGGCGACCAATCAACCGGAAATTTTAAGCTTTTATTATTCTTTAAGCTTTGCTTATTTTCTTCTTTATTAGTCCGTGTTTGTTTTTGTATCGTTGTCACTATCCGCTCCGTAAGATTCTACTTCAAAATTACCGATTTCGCTTAATTGTTGTGTCTTATCGTTATCGTGTTTCTTATTCTCAACTGCGTTGCCGTTCTTACCGCTGCTTTTATATTTAGGCGAATTAGCTTTTAAATATTCAAGTAAGCTCTTGGAGCAATATTTCTTTTTGCGGACTATACATTCGCCGTCTTGGTTATAGGTTACCTCTTCATAGCCGTTAATAGCCCGATCATAGAGTACGGCTTCAGCTCTTTCGGATGCGTATCTAAGCGCAAGACTGACGCATTTAGTTAAATATTTGTCATCATGAATTAGTTTGTGTAAATGTATAGGAGATCCTACTATTACCTTCTTAGCTGCAAGACCGATATTGCCTATTTCGCAAAGTTCTTGCAGAAAAATTATAATATTATCCTTAGAGCCGAATTTATTAATCGTGCTAGCCGATATTTTATTTAAATATTTATCAAATAATTTGTAATTTTTTGAGCTATAATTTTTAATCACAAAAATACCTCCAATCCCTGTATTATAGAGGTTTTTACCATGGATTACAAATGGAAGAGATCATAAAATATATCTTAATCATTGTTAAGCTTTTCTATTTATATGATAAAATACTCATATAAGATTATTATTTAGAATTTAAAAGAAGCTATACTTGCATCATACATTAAATATTAATAAAAAGTTATTGAGTAATATATCAAACTTGATATATTACCTATATGAAAAAATGGACTATAGAATTTATAAATAAAGTTGCAGAAAAAGAAGTAAAGAAGCTTACTTACGATCTGCAAGCCGATTTTTTATATGTATGCAAATTGCTTATTGAATTTAGCCCACATAATGTAGGGATGCCACATACAAGAAATATAGAAGGCAAATTTTGGGAATTAAGGTTACGTGGTAAAGATAATATAGCAAGATCAATATATTATTTAGCTATAGATAAGAAAATAGTTATATTGCACACATTTATCAAAAAAACGGAAAAAACCCCTAAAGCTGCCATTTTAATAGCTAAAACTAGATTAAAGGAAGGTTGTTATGAAAAACTTTGAGGAATTTAAAAAAGAGTTATTATTGAACCCTAAAGTAGCAAAAGCTTATGAAGAACGGAAAATAGAATTTGAGATAGCAGAAACTTTAATAAGAGCACGTATTGCCTCTCATATGACTCAAAACGATGTTGCTAAAAAAATGTCTACTTCTCAAGCTCAAATAGCAAGAATGGAAAGCGGACATCATATCCCTAATTTTCTAAGTATCCAAAGATATGCTAAAGCTGTAAAACAAAAAATTAACGTATTAATCACGCCATAGATTCTAATAATAATTCAGAAGAAACAGTTTAACCCAAGCTTATAATAATATCTTACTAGCTTGAATATTTTTTAATTTTTCTTCGATAAGTTATTACTAAAAAGAAACCAAAGAGATTTTTTAAAATCTGATATTCAAGATATTAATAAGCAAATAGAAGATGCTGAAGATCAATATTTTTGTTATAAAATACTTTCAACTTATGATAAAGACAGCTGTTGATTAATGTAGGTTATTGATTAATGATTAAACTACTAAACTTTAGAAAGGGATTATTTACGTGATTGAAACGCCTCAATTTTTTATAGATGATTATCATACATGGTTAAAAGATAAAACAGATTGGCAGCAATTAACAAATTGCATAGAGATCACTACTCCCTACCTTGATCGACATAATGATTATATCCAAATTTATCTAAAGCAGGAAAAAGACTATTATATCCTGACTGATGATAGTTATACTCTTGAAGATTTAGAGCAATCAGGATATGCATTGGACTCTCCTGCTAGACAAAAATTTTTAGAAACGACACTTAACGGCTTTGGAATACAAAAGAATAAGAACGAATTATTTACTGAAATTAACCATCGGAATTTTGCTTTAAATAAACATAACCTTATCCAAGCAATTTTAGCTGTTAATTATCTGTTTTATAGCAAGGTTGAATGTTAAATTATTATTTGAATAGATTAGCTATTTACAAAAATATAAATTTATCAAAAAACGGAAAATTTTTTTTTATTAACCGATTAATTCCCTCCGCAAAAATTTTTTCAAACTCCCCCCAACCCCCTTCCTAAAGCCAAACTACCCCCTACCGTAGATTTAAGTCTCATATCCGGCAAAAAAATAAGAAAAAACGGCAAAAAGTGGCTAAAAAACAACAATATTTGCCTTAATTTGTTAAATTATCCTTAGCCCTCTGCTATCCCATCAGAGGGTTAAACACTTAGAACCCTAATAACTATAAGGATTTGATTAGGCTTTTAGTTTCATATGCTCCTTATATGTTCCGGGCAACGAATAACGGGGAAAATAAATATTATAATTACTATAATTTCTTCCTGCTCATACAATTAATCTATAAATATATAAATAACTACTTTCTTATTATTAACTATTTATATAAATAATATCTTTATTATATTTAATAATTAAATATTAAATATTTCTTAATAAAGCTCTTCTAATTTTCTTTCAAAAAATAAAAAATTATAAGTTAATAATAATTAGTATTATTCTTTATTATTTCGTTGTTTTGTTCAATTTCCCCCTTATTGCCGCTGAAAAGTCACAAAATTTTTATAATTTTGGTAAATATTAAAAAAATTATAAAAATTATTATTTTATCCGCTGTACTTCCAAAATTTCCCACGGTAATGGTGGTCTAAAGCGTTAATTAACTAATAACGTTTTATATATTAATAATTACTAACTATAAACTTAATAATTAATAAAAAGGTTTTTTATGTTTAACGTTAAAATTAACGGTACTAATTTTTATAAGCTTCATAATATTGACAAACATGATTTGACTAGAGCTTTTTTTCAAGGCGAAGTAGAATTTAATTTTAAATTAATAATAGAATATTACAGAAAAAATAAACATTTTAATAATATATACCAAAAAATTTATGAGGATTTGACCGCTTGGAATATATATTATGAACCACATGAAACCCAAACTTTTAAAGAAGAATTAATTACGAAACAAGGTTTTCTTCCTTTTAGTTATGAGGGTAAAAACTTGATCGCTTTATGTAGAGATTTAAATGATGGTTGGTTTCACTGTTACGAAACGCAATTAGAAAAATACGCTCAACAAGTAACTAAAAAAAGTACCGAAGTTTACAATGATAAAGTATTTTATTTAAATAGCTATCGTTGATAAAAAAGCCTAAAGTTAAGCTAATTTATAAGCTTAACTTTTCTTTTATAAACACTATATAAGTTTAATTTAAGCTTTATTTAATAATAATAATTTAATTAGCACAAAATATTATATAAGCGTCGTTATTGTTTCCCGGGGTAGTAACCTAATTATTTTTTTACTTAAGTAATACGGTTGGTCTATCAATATATAGATAATTCATAAATTACTTATTACTAACTATTAATATAAATAATATCTTTATTATGTTTAGTAATTAAATATTAAGTATTTCTTAATAAAATTCTTCTAATCCTTCTTTTAAAAATAAAAAATTATAAGTTAAATAATAATTAGTATTAATATAGCTAGTAATTAATAATTGCTAGCTATATTTAATTGCTAACGAAAAATAGCAAATTTATTATTTTATAGTTTTTATAATAAAATATAGCCCAAATATTTAAATTCCCCTGCTTTACCGCAAAAAAGAGACGGTAGTAATAATTATTACCAATAACAATAAAAAATCATAAATAGTTATTTTTTACTTGTTTTGCTATTTTATAAAGTTTGTAACAAACTTACAAATCCTTATTCTTATCAGGTTTTTACCCTTTTACCGCCAAAAAGAGACAGTAGTAAAAATAATTACAATAATAATAAAAATAATGATTTCCCGCCTTGACTTCAAAATTACTTCATGACATCGATAGGATAACGACAAAAAAACTAATAATTATATATAAGTAAAAAATTTACACTAACAATAGTAATAAATAAATTTATAAATAAATATTTTTTTATCGTTATGAAGTAAATAGATCACAATAACAACTTAACTATTAATAAATTGTGAAATTTAAAACTTTAATAAACTTAACAATTAATAATTAACAATAAAAAACGAGGTTAATTTATGATTATTTCTAAAGAGTGGACAGTGCCGGCTAATTTAAAATTAATAAAAGTTACCGAGTACAATTGTAACAAAGTGCTAGTCGGATTATTTGCGGAGGAATTTGAAGCGATTATAAGATACGTAACCGGAATAACACTAGCTAGCGAAGTACAAGTTGATATAGAAAATGACCAATACCTATGCTCACAGGGAGGAGGCGAATTTATCCTTACTATTGAACGTAAAAACTTTTCTATCACCCCCGACGATTATCAAGGCAAGCAATTAGAAACTAAAAATTTTGATTTGTTTATCGGTACGTTTAACCATAAGCGGGAAAATATAAATATTAAAATAGAAGCTATGCTTGTGGACACAATTACCAAAAAGCCAACCACTATAGATAAGGTCTTATAAATAATAATAATAAAATACGAGGTTAATATGGCTAAATATAAAATTACTAATACTAAATTAAACATCGATGATATTAAAACCAAAATTATTTACTCTAATAATAATGGTTGTACGGAAAAAGAAGTAAAAGAATTGTCAGATATATTTGAAACGCTAATAACGTGCATAGTGATAGCAAGAACGTCGGAAAATTTAAGCGAACGTTTTAATATTTATTTAAATAACAACAAAATATCGAGAGAAGCAAGCGGCAAGTACGGCAACAAGTGCAGTAATTTTCAATTAAAAATCAATCGTGTAAGACAAGAATCCGACGATGACGAAGACCACGCTGACTTTTGGTTACCTTATGACTGTTTTAAGGGAGTATTTAAACATAAAATTACTAATAAAGCATTAGCAATAGGTGGGGCTATTACTGATAGCCGGGGTGAAGAACTTATATTTGAACAGATTGCACCTATTTAAACCGGCTTAAGCTACGCTAAATTATTTATTTAGCGTACCTTCGTAACTTTTTTAATAAACAATTAACAATAAAAAACGAGGTTAATATGACTAATGAAAATGATTATAACAAACTTATAGTACACAAAATAGACTTTACGGTTAATGATGATTTTGAAACAGTAGAATATAACGAGGAATTAATCGGCGAATATTATCAAGATGAATTAGAGCCGACCAATGACTATAACGACTGGGCTGATCAAATCAACGAAATGTTTTGGAGCGAAATAGGTTGCCAAGGCACGTATTATGAACCTAAAACTTTCAATGAAGCAATAGCTTTGGAATGCACTTTAATGCCTTTTAAATATCAAGGTAAAAATATGTTAGCTTTGCAGAATCGAGAGAAAGGTCATTATACTGCTCGGCTAAGGGCATATAAATTATTAACGGATGTTATAATTACTAATAATATATACTATTTTACCTCCGAAGGTAAATTTCATGATTACGCTGAAACTTTTATAGAAAAGGATATGCTTGATATGATTCAAAGAGCATATACACGAGCATTAAAGTATAACCACTTAGTCTCCGGCGATAAAATTCAAGACTATCAACTTCCAAAAACTAGCTCTTAAACCGAAGGTATTTTACTTTTTTAATAAACTAATAACAAACAACGAGGTTAATATGATTACTAACTATTTGAGCCGACTTAACAAAAAATTTTATATTATACGTAAAATAGACTTTACGACTAATGGCGAGGCTGAGGCGTTAGAATATAACGACGAATTAATTACAACGTATTATAAAAATAAACCGGAAATAACTAATAAGAATAATTCGCCGGAGGATAGGCTTGATTTAATATTTTGTAATAATAACTTAGATTATCAAATATGTTTTGAACCTTTAATTTTCAACGAAATAATAGCCTTAGAATGTGGCTTAATACCTATTAAATATAATAAAAAGGGTATGTTAGCTTCGCCCTGTTACGGAATGGAGTTAATCGCTTGGCTAGGAAATTATGAATTATTAGCGAATATTATAATTAATAACCGGGGTAACTTTTTTACCTCTACCGGTAAAATTTCTAAGAATTTCAAAAATCTTATGGACAAAAACCTAGCCGAGAAAATCCTAAAAATATATTTAAAAGTATCAAAAACCCTTAACAATAAAACTAAAGAGAATTTTTAAAATTAAAAAATTAAAGGCTCTTTGCTTAAAAATATTTTTAGGTGATACGTTAAGTTTTTAGCGTATCTTTTAAATTATTCTTAAGCCCTTACCAATTCAAAAGTAAAATTATAACTTTCGCAAGCCGCCCTTAGTGCTTGGGCGTAGTTGCCTGTAATCCAGCTACCGATAAAAGGTGTTTCCGGTTTAAGTTTTATTTGTTTTGAATCGTTATTTTCTTCAACCGCTTCTAATCTACTAAACCAAGATTTATCCACAGCCTCGCCGTAATGTGCTATCAAATATTGCCTTACTTTATACCATATCGAATTAGGATTTAACCCCGCAAGCCCGATATAGCCGTTGCTAAGCGTTTTTGCTGTTTGTTTAGGCGCATTGCCGGTAAAAGGTAAGATTTCCAAACGCTGTATTTCCTGCCCATACACCGCTTGTATTTCTTGAAGCAATCGAGTTTTAACATAATCGGACAAAGTAATATTTTTTGTTAATTTTAGTTGATAAGCCTCCGAGGCAATTTTAGAAAACTCACAAGAGCGTAATAAAGGCTCAGCGATATCCGGTTCAAAAACTGCCGCTATCTTTCGCTCTAATTGTGCTTGCGGTGTTGTCTCTTGGCTATATTCTTTTTTCTTTAAATATTCTTCCCTATTCTTAACGGCAGCTTCAAGCCCAAAATTAAAGCTTTCGTTATTGGCAACTTCTACCGTACGCTTTTCATACAGCAATGCCATAGCCATATAGTTTAATACCGCCTTTTTGCCGTAAAATCGATTATCGGGGAGTTTTTCGGCTAGTCTCATCAGTAGATTATTGATATATCGCAGGTTAAACTCACGTCCTGATTTATTTCTTAGCCAAATGCCGTCTTCCTCAGTTAACGGATGGAATTCGGATAATTTCTTACCGCCGCACCATTGTTTTGCCTTATCGATAAGCGTAGAAATGGGATTAGAGGAAACAGCCGAATCGGCTGAATGAGGATTAACCGCAGGTTCTCGGCAAGGTCATTTTTATTATTTATTTCTAAATTTTTATTTATAAAATTAGATTCGTCGAGATATCTAGATTTATTTATAGATATACTATTATCTATTATATTGTCTAGGTGAAAATTTTTACAAGCACAGCTGCAATTTTTTTCAGGTTCAGCTGAAAAATTTTGCCGGTAAGGCTCAAATTTTTTTACAAGTTTTATACACGGCACGTTACGGCATTTTACGTAATTTTTTATCACCGTATTTAAAGTAAGCTGAATAAAACCGCCGTCACACAATTCAAGCAAGCACTGCCTAATACGACGCTGACAAACTCCGAGTAGTTGCTCAAAATAATAATAACTTTCCTGCAATTCATTTAATTCATCATTTGCCCCCTCTAGAATCTTATCATTTTGTAATCGTGAAACTATCAATGATAAAACTTGCCGTGCGGTTTTACTTAAAACTTTACCGTCGCTAGAGGTCAAATTACGCCACTCAGGAGGGATGAAATTACCGACTAAATTATAAAAAATAGTATCATTTACAGTTGTGGAAGTAGGAAAAGGTGTAACTATTTTTTGCATACGCCCTCCCTCTGAAACCCAGTTAAGAAGAGGCTTGGCGAGCTATTACACCGCTCGAAAATTAAGTCAAAAGGCGAATAAAAGGAACATACGGAGTTTTTAGAAAATTTAGAAAAGCCCTGAAAACCTGATAGTAATGGGGCGCACCCGAGAGGAGTCGAACCCCTAACCTTATGATCCGTAGTCATATACTCTATCCAATTGAGCTACGGGTGCAAATGTATTTTCAAGTGAAATGTGTAATGAGCAAAGCCCAAAAACCACGGGTAAATGAAAATAACAATTTAATATTTAAGAGCGGATTAATAGTATAATTTACTTAATAATATACACTATTATCGCTTTGCAGCATATCTAAAAGCTCGGCACTTGTCAAGGAAACATGCTTTTTAAAGAAATCACTAAAATTATTACAAATATATACAATTAATAGTTGAATATTTTAAATAAATAAAATATATATAGTGTGCATAAAATTAATATGAGAGAGATAATGACTAAACTTTTTAAATTTATAATAACTTGCTTATTTTTTATTAGTAGCTTAGCTCAAGCTGAAACTATAGCAGAGCCGGCTAAAAAAATTTTAGAAATAGTTAATTCCTTAAAAGTTGAAGAAAAATGGCAAAAAGGGGAAACTATTAATTGCAAAACCGGTGAAATTATAGAAGGATATACCGGTGAGCATAAAAAAACCGGTAGTCGTATTACACATGATAGTTGTTTTGTTTATGCTGTAGCATCTTCTCTTAATATAGCAAAAGATTCTTTACCTCCTCACCCTAAGACCGATACGGATTTTATTCCGTTCCTTGCAAATAAACAAGCCGATTGGTATGAGAGAGAAGGAAGTAAACAAGGATGGAATTATATTAAAAATAAAGATAAGGACAATAATTTTATCCAAGCACAAAAATTAGCTAACCAAGGATATTTAGTTGTCGCAATATATAAAAATATCAATCCTAAAAGACCCGGTCATACTTCTATAGTTATACCGAGTAATAAAGATGTGGAAAAAATTAAACAAGAAGGACCTGATACTGCGCAAGCCGGTATAAATAATTTTTCCTGCGGTTCATTAAAGAAGGGCTTTAAAAATAAAAAGGATGTATTTAAAAATAATGAAATAAAGTTTTATTATCACAAAATTAATAGCTAATTTTTTATTATTTTATTTAACCGGTTTATGATAAAGCTTTTAAAAACTTTATCATAAATTTTAGCTTGCAACGTCTTTAAGTAACCCCAGAATCGTCATTGCAAGGAGGCATTTATGCCGACGCGGCAATCTAATCTTTGTCATGCTGAACAAGTTTTGCGCATCTTTTTTAATATATCCTGAAATAAATTCAGTGATAATAATGAATCTGTGGAAATGATAGGTGAGTGAAGCAGACGGCGCTGTTGCTCGATCCAATAAATAAACAATTTCATTTTTTCTTAAACATCTCAAGCATTCTTTCTGTAACTATGAAACCGCCGAAAATATTTATAGATGCAAGAAAAGTTGCAAAATATCCAAGTAAACTAGAGAAGCTAAAAGCGGCACTACTTGCCGCGATCATCGAACTAATAACTATAATACCTGAAATAGCATTAGTAATTGACATCAGGGGCGTATGTAAGGCCGGCGTTACTTTCCAAACTACATAATATCCCACAAAAGAAGCTAATACAAAAATTGTTATAGCAAAAACTAACGGATCAATACCTCCGCTGCTTGCCTGCCAACTACCGTCTATTACTAAATCTTTTAATTTATCCGATAAATTTTGTGTCTTCTCGGCTATTTCTGCAGCTTGTCTTGCTATTATCGGTAATTGATTCATATTTTTACCTAACTTTAAATTCCCTTAAAGATAGTTAATTGTAGGTCTAAAATATGATATAACAAATAAGAGGTCAAAGTAAACGAATTTTATTTTATTTTTTTGCTATACATAGTTGATGAAGCTTTGTTGCATGGCTCATAATTTACCGTATTATGGTTATTATAAGTATGGTGTATGCCGTGGCTTGATCAGCATTGTTGTGTGGATACCCAAATCGTCATGGCGAGGCGCCTCTTGGCGCCGTGGCCATCTAAGTATAAATATATTTTTATACTAAACTTGTTTAGTATTCTAATTAAATCCCGAATGTAATTCGGGATAGTCTGGATGGCCACAGCCACTTCGTGGCTTCGCCATGACGGATTTTTATTACTTTTCGAGCCATGCAACAAGGCCAGTCAAGCCACGGCATGACACCGAATGCTTTGCAAAAATTCGAGCCATACAACAAGACCTTTTAGACTATAATATTTTAAACCGAACTATAGATAAGAATTATCCATAGTTGGCGCTATGTTACTTTAAAATCTCTAACATAATTCACTAAAAATTCAACATTTTCAGGAGGGGTTTCCGGCATAATACCGTGTCCGAGATTAAAAATAAACTTCTTACCGTTAAAATTCGATAAAATCTTATTCACTTTTTCTTTAATTATATCCTTGTCGGTAAGTAGCACTATCGGGTCTAAATTGCCTTGTACTATTATTTTATTGCTCCACGATTTCATTATCTCAAGCGGTACATACTGATCACAAGCTATAATATCTATAGCTGTTTCCGCTATGTATTTTTCATATAGCCACCCGGAGTTTTTCGGAAAACCGATAATCGGAATATTAGGAAAATATTTTCGTATTTCCGTTATTATTTTTTTTGTAGGTTGTAATACAAAATCTACGTATTCTTCGCTGCTCAAAACTCCTGCCCACGAATCAAAAAGCTTTAATATATCTGCTCCGGCTTTTGCTTGATTTATGAGGTGATAAGCAGTTTTTTCGGTAATAAAACCTAAAAGCTCTTTGGCTAATTGTTTATTTTCGTAAATAAATTTTTTGCTTATTTTAAAATCCTGTTTGCCTTTTCCCTCTAACATATAGCTCATCACTGTCCACGGGCTACCTGTAAAACCGATTAAAGAAGTATGTTTCGGTAACTCAGCTTTTACTTTTCTGATTATCTCATAGATAGGAAAAAGTTTTTTATTATGATCATTTTCTAAATATCTAAAATCATCGTGCGATTTGAATCGGCGTAATATAGGACCTATATTTTCTTCAAACCTTATATCCCAACCAAGTGCATGCGGTAATACTAAAATATCGGAAAAAATTATTGCCGCATCAAAATTGTAACGTCTTATCGGCTGCAGGGTTATCTCAGTTGCTTTATTAACATCGTAGCATAACTCAAGAAAACTATCTACCGTTTTCCTGATTTTCATGTATTCCGGTAAGTATCTACCTGCCTGCCGCATGAGCCAAATAGGAGTATTAGTATTGTTGTTCTTCAGAAGCTCAAAAATTTGATTCATGTTACTACTAAATAACTATATTAAATATATTCTTTATAGTTGTATATGGGAACGATATTATGTAGATTAATTCTTTTCAACATAGTTATCAACAAAATTCTTTTTCAAATTACCTTAAGTTATTTAGTGATTATAACAATTATTCACATAAATTTACAGTAGCTTCTATATAGTGGATAACTAAGTGTAAGATTTGTTTATACCTCTTGAGAACTGTATTTTACAAAGCATTTGGGTATTTATTCACAATTTTATCCACAAATTAACCACTAAAGAAAAATTAGCACTGAAAAGCTTTATCCAATAAGGGTTTAGAGCTTATTTTGATGGAAATTAATACAATAATAAGAAGTTATTAAGAAAATTATCCACAATAACATATGTAACCCATGACAAAGCTGATTATTCACCTTGTTTCAGACTCTTCCGTACAAACTGCTAAATATGCAGCAAATTCTGCTCTTGCTCAATTTGCTACTATTAGACCAAAATTATATCATTGGCCGATGATTAGAAATCTAGAATTATTGAAAGAGGTATTAAATAAAATTGACTCCAAGCACGGTATGGTTTTGTACACTATTGCAGATCAAGAATTACGTAAAACATTAATGAAATTTTGTTATGAGCTAAAAATTCCGTGTATTTCGATAATAGGTAAAATTATTAAAGAAGTGTCGGCATTTTCAGGAATAGAAATAGAAAAAGAACAAAGTTATAGATATAAATTCGATAAGACCTATTTTGATACGGTTAATGCTATTGATTACGCTATTAGGCATGACGACGGGCAAATGCTTAGCGAACTAGCAGAGGCCGATGTTATTTTAATAGGACCTTCGAGAACTTCAAAAACCCCTACTTCCGTATATTTAGCTTATAACGGCTTAAAAACGGCAAATATCCCTTATGTTTATAACTGCCCTTTTCCTGATTTTTTGGAAAAAGTTACCGAGCAATTAGTAGTAGGACTTGTTATTAATCCTAATAGACTTATTCAAATACGTGAGGCACGAATGAATCTATTACAAATTAATGAAAATACTAACTATACGGATTTTAAAATAGTTCAAGAAGAATGTTTAGAAGTTAAAAGAATTTGTCAGCAGAAAAATTGGCCTGTAATAGACGTATCGACAAAATCAATAGAAGAAACAGCGGCCTTGATAATGAAGATATATTATAATCAAAAAAAAACTATCTATGCAAAATAAAAAATTTTCATTATTTACAACTATGAAAGGGTGCCTTATAATTTGAGTTTAGGTAAAGATGTCATTCCCGCGCAGGCGGGAATCTAGAAAAAACACTTTTCTGTCATCCTGAATTTATTTCAGGATATACTAAAAAAAGATGCTGAAACAAGTTCAGCATGACAAGGACTGGATTCCCGCTTTCGCGGGAATGACATCAAAAATTTGAGCCAGGCAACAAAGCCTCCGGTCGCTCGCCATGACGATTCCGGTAACCATGCAACAAGGACGTGCGAGAACGATATCGAAAATTTAAAAATCAAGGTAATTATGGCAAATAACGTAACGGACAAGTCTTTTGAAGAAGAAGTATTAAAATCCGATCTACCGGTATTGGTTGATTTTTGGGCAGAATGGTGCGGTCCATGTAAGATGCTAACACCGATAATAGAACAATTAAGCCAAGAATTGCAGGGGAAGGTAAAAATTCTAAAAATGGATATTGAAGAGAATCCGGAAACACCTTCAAAATACGGAATACGTAGTATCCCGACGCTGATCCTGTTTAAAGAAGGTAAACAAGCCGATATTAAAATAGGCGCGTCAGAAAAAAAATCTATTTTAGAATGGATTAATAAATCTATTTAATACTAATTAGCGTTATTATGTTACCTAAACATTCAAATGTATTTATAGAAATAACGGATGGTTGCGTTGAAGGGATTGACACCAGAAAACGAGCACAAGGGTTAAAACATTTTTTTTTAGGCAAAGGAGAATTATTTTCTTTAAATATTCCTATATTACATGATATTAATTTTTCTTGTTATCAAGGAGAAAAAATAGCTTTTATCGGTAGTAACGGTTCCGGTAAAAGCTCTCTTCTAAAGGTAATAGCGGGAATTTACCCGTTAAAATCCGGTAAAATAAAAGTTCACGGAAATATTGCGGCAATTATTGATATGGGAGTCGGTTTTGAACCTGAACAAACGGGTCGCGAAAATATTAAAATGCTGATGCTATATAGTAACATGTTAGATAAATATAGCAAAAAGGTTGAGCAAGAAATTATAGAATTTTCCGAGCTTGGTAGTAAAATTGATTTACCGATAAAAAATTATAGTTCCGGAATGCTATCACGCCTTGCTTTTTCGGTATCAATATTTCAAAATCCTCAGATTCTTTTACTTGACGAAATTTTTGCGGCAGGTGATAATTATTTTATAGAGAAGTCACTTAGTTTGATGAAAAATAAATTTAAGAATACGCCTATTTCAATAATCGTCAGTCATCAAGAAGATATTATTAAGGATAATTGTAATAGATGTATTTTATTACAAGAGGGTAGTATTGTCGGTGACGGTGATCCGACTGAAATATTTAAAATTTTTAATAGAGAAACTCATACATGATAAAGTATTTTTTTTCCAAAAAATACTGGCGATCAGTAATATTATTAGTTAAAACTTCTATAAGCCGCCAAAATAAAGATTCTTTTTTGGGTTCTTTATGGAGTTTGATACAGCCTTTTGTCCATATAATGGTAATTTCTTACTTTTTTGCTTTTCTATTAAAACAGCCAAGGGAATTCATGATAATGAATTTAGTAGGAGGTATCCCTTTATGGACTTTTATAGTAAGTAGCCTAACTATCTCATCAAATTCACTAGTAACGCGTGATCAAATAGTTAAAAAGGTCGGAATTTCAAAAACTTTCTTTCCGGTAGCTGATAGTTTAGCGCAAGTTTACAATTTAATTTGTTCATTCTCGGCGATGTATTTTGCGTTTATTTTATTATTTCCGGAAAAATTTAGTTGGCAAATAATTTTTATGCCGATCCTTATATTACCGTTAATAGTCTGCGTAGTTAGCGGTTCTATTGCGGTGGCGTTTTTAACTCCCTATATCCGAGATATTCCACAGATATTAAACGTTATTTTAAGTGTAGTTTACTGGACTATTCCGATCATCTATCCGTATTCTATGATACCGGAATCTAAAAAGATATTCTTTGAGCTTAATCCGTTCTTTTTGGTTATTAGACCGGCGCAGTCTTTAGTAAGTGAAGGAAGATTACCGGATTTAATACTAGTTATTAAATCTATTATAGTGGCATTTATTACCGTTTGTATAAGCTATCTTATCTATAAACGCTTTTCTAAAAAAGTTATTTATTACTTATGAAGCTCAGTTTTAATCTAGATTTTAACAATTTAGATTTAGAAGGTCTTAAAAAATTAGATCAGATATTTTTAAGTTTTCTTCTTGAAGGTGATAAGTCTCTATATAACGATATTTTATTTTTGCGATCTAATTCTCATTGTATAGCTACAAAGCATTATTCAGATTTTTTATTAAAAATTGCACCTTTTTTAGACGATTTTTTAGCTGAATTATTTAATATTTCTAAAGCGGTTAGTGAATTAAGACAGCAGCATAAAGAATTTGACGTAATTTATGAATGTAAGAGGAAATTCATTCAACGTTATGCATTAAAGAAATATCCTATCGAAAAAATAAAAGAAATTAATTTTGAGAATATTTTTACGGCATTAACTAAGCTTTTAGGAGAAAATTTTACTTCCAAAGAATTTGCCAAGCAAGTAATTAAATGGCAATTAGAGGAAGAGAAGTTTTCAAAAGAATTAGATGTAGCAGCTCAGTATGCGGTGTGTAGGGTTTATGGTGAGGAATCGGAGAGTGGTTCATCATTCTCCGTCATTGCGAGGAGATGCGATAGCATCGACGTGGCAATCCAGAAAAATAATAATTTCACCACTTGGAATGTTAAGTCCTCTTTAGATTGCCGCGTCGGTACTTACGTACCTCCTCGCAATGACGAGAGTGTATTATTCACCATCCCCCAAAAACTCGATAAAGATAACCTAATCGACCCTAAAAAAATAGCGAAATATCAAACAAACGTCAGAGAGGGTTTTGATTATTTCGATCCTTCTATTAATTTAAATGCAGCTTTAAATCATGCTCATTATTGCATTTATTGCCATAAACAAGAAAAAGACTCCTGTTCTAAAGGTTTTGTCCGCAATCGTCATTGCGAGGAGGCACAAAGTGCCGACGCGGTAATTCAGGAAAATTATAGTCATACTGAACTTGTTTCAGGAGCTAATAAAGAGATGCTGAAACGATTTCAGCATGACGAGATGGATTCCCGCCTGCGCGGGAATGACATAAGAGAAGGCGGGGATGGCATAAAAAGGGATAGGAATGACATCCAAAAACAAGGCTGCCCGTTAAAACAAAAAATTTCCGAGATGAATTACGTTAAAGCGCAAGGCTTTAATTTAGCGGCTCTGGCGATTATTGTTATCGATAACCCGATGGTGGCAGCTACGGGTCATAAAATTTGTAATGATTGTGCAAAATCTTGTATTTATCAAAAACAAGAACCGGTAAATATTCCGTTAATTGAGTCAAATATTTTAGAAGAAACGCTTAATTTACCTTATGGGCTTGAGATATATTTACTCCTTACCCGTTGGAATCCTCTGAATATTATTGTTCCTTTGCCGCAAGAATCAACCGGCTATAATGTTTTAGTCACGGGGCTGGGTCCGGCGGGCTTTAGCCTTAGTTATTATTTATTACGCTCCGGTCATAATGTGGTCGCGATAGACGGCTTAAAAATTAGCCCCCTGCCTTTTGATGTTAATGAACCTGTAAAATATTGGGCTGAATATAAACAGCGATTATCAGAAAGAATCCCGAAAGGTTTCGGCGGAGTAGCAGAATACGGAATTACTAGCCGGTGGGATAAAAATAATTTGGATATATTACGGTTAATATTAGAACGAAATAATAATTTTAAATATTACGGTGCGGTGCGCCTTGGCAGTAATATAACTACCTCCCAAGCGTTTGAGCTCGGTTTTGATCATATAGCTTTTTGCAGCGGAGCAGGACAGCCTAAAATTCCGGAAACGGATAATTTTACCGCAAATTTTATGCCCAAGGGAGTTAAAACGGCTTCCGATTTTCTTATGACGCTGCAAAGTAGCGGAGCATTTTTAGAGAAATCTATTACTAATATGGTAATTAGGATGCCGATAGTGATAATTGGCGGCGGGCTTACTTCTCTCGATGCGGCAACGGAAAGTTTTTATTACTATAAAATGCAAGTAGTAAAGTTTTTTGCTAATTATGAGTTAGCGGTTAAAAAACACGGCAAAGCTTATGTCGAAAAAGATTGGACATTAGAGGACAAAGAAATAGCCGAGGAATTTATTAGCCATGCAAAATTATTTAAAGAAGCAAATAGCCGCCAAGCGATAAGAGAAATTTTTACTAAGCTCGGAGGAATTACTATTTATTATCGCGGAGAGTTAAAAAATTCTCCTGCTTATAAATTAAATCATGAGGAATTACTGCATGCTATGGCGGTAGGCATAAATTTTGTCGAAAATATGCAGCTGCGCGCTATTAACGTTGATAAATATGATTATGTTGAATCTGTGGAATATCGATGTCATACCCGCCCTCAATGTCATTCCCACGAAGGCGGGAATCCGGAAAAAATGTATATGGATTCCCGCCGTTGCCGGAATGACATTATACAGCTAAATTCAGAAAGATTTAGACAATGTGAATTTAAAGGTGAGCCTGCGCAGCGTATAATAATACGTGAGCACAGGCGAATCCAGAAAAATTCGCTTGTATCAAGCGATCGAGATGACGCTGTACAAGTACAAGCCAGAACCGTGATTATGGCAGTCGGCACTGAAAATGCAGAAATAGAACCGCAAGAAGAAAGATATAGTTACTTTGGTGATTGTGATCGAAAATATGCCGGCAGTGTAGTTAAGGCACTTGCTAGTAGTAAAGAAGGATATGAAAATATAAATAAGAGACTGGATGCCGTGGCGGGGTCACGGAATGACAAACTTTTCAGGTTAGCCGAGTATACAGGGGATTATAAGGAGTTTTTTGGAAAGCTTGATTATTTATTAAATAGTAAAATTGAAAAAATAAATATTTTATCGGATAAAATAGTCGAGTTAGTAATCCACTCGCCGCTAGCTGCACAAAATTTTAAGCCGGGGCAATTTTTCCGCCTACAAAATTATTCGGATGACGTAACCAAATTAATGGAGCCGTTAGCTCTTACCGGTGCGTATGTTGATTTGGAGAAAAATTTAATTCATTTAATAATTCTCGAAAGTGGGCAGTCTAGTAATTTATGTAGGCATCTTTCCATAGGTGAATCTATTGCTTTGATGGGACCGACCGGCGCGCCGACCGAAATATTAAAAGATAGTAATATAGTGCTAGTCGGCGGCGGGCTTGGTAATGCAGTATTGTTAAGTATCGGTCAAGCTTTGAAGAAAAATAATTGCCGAATTACCTATTTTGCCGGTTATAAGAAATTAGCCGATAGATTTTATGCAGAAAAAATTGAAGAAATAGCGGACAGAGTAATTTGGTGTTATGAGGAGGAACAAAAATGTCATTCCCGCGCAGGCGGGAATCTATGCATCAAAGGCACCGTGATAGACGGCATTAAATATGTGCAAAATCAAAAAGCGGAATTTCCTCAAATAGATAGGATAATAGCTATCGGTTCTGCCGAGATGATGGAAGCGGTAAGTAATATAAAGGATGAAGTATTCGGTAAAAGTGCCGAATTGATCGTTAGCGTTAATGCTTCAATGCAATGTATGATGAAAGGAGTTTGCGGGCAATGCGTGCAAAAAGTTAAAGGCGATAAAAGTTATATTTTTGTATGTAGCTGCCAAGATCAAAATGCTGAGATAATTGATTTTCCAAGCCTAAAAAATCGATTGCAACAAAATTCCTTACAAGAAAAATTACAAAAATTAGAATAAATGCAAGCAGTATATACTAAATTAACGCGAACTATGGATAATTCTTATCCATAGTTGTGGTTAATTTATATACGGAATTTTTCATGAACGATTTGACCGCCGTTAGTAAGTAGCATTTGTTGCACTAATTCATCGTCGATATTAAATTTACCGTTCTGAAATGCATAAATTAATAAATTATATAAATTTTTAGAATATAATTTAGAAGCGTCAGTCGCGATCTTGCCGGCTAAATTTGACAATCCTATTATCGTAACGCCGTTTTTAACAATAATTTGGTCGAATTTTGAACCTTCAACATTGCCGCCGGTAGAAGTTGCAATATCAACAATTACCGTGCCGTATTTCATGGAAGCAACCATTTGCTCCGTGACTAATATAGGTGCTTTTTTCCCCGGAATCTGTGCCGTAGTAATAACTATATCGTAATTTTTAATTATTTTTGCTAAGAATTCTTCCTGTTTAACTTTGTCATCACTTGACACTTCCGAAGCATAACCGGATTTATCTTGCAAATCATTACTTAGTTCCGGCGAGACAAATTTTGCTCCCAAACTTTCTACCTGCTCTTTTGTTGCTATTCGTACATCATAGCCGGCAACGGCGCTACCAAGCCTTTTAGCGGTGGCAATAGCTTGCAATCCTGCAACGCCGATGCCAAGCACCAGCGTTTTACACGGTGTGATTGTGCCGGCTGCCGTCATCATCATCGGGAAGCCCCTAGTGAAATGATAACTTGCTTCAATTACGGCTCTGTAACCGGCTAAATTACTTTGAGATGATAAAGCATCCATATTTTGTGCTTTAGTAATCCGCGGTACTAACTCCATAGCAATACCGATCAGATTTTTTTTGGCTAATTGCGCAAGATAATCATGATTTAAATAAGGAGATAATAGTCCGATAATAATTGCGTTTGGTTTGGCAAATACTAGTTCACTATATTTATCAGTTAAAGGCGATGGCTGTACTTTTAATATAATGTCGGCATCTGAAATAATCTCAAGAGGAACTGCCGAAATTTTTGCTCCGACATCGCTATAGTCTTTATCTAAAAAACCGGCAAGCAAGCCGATTTCCTTTTCCACTACAACCAAAAAGCCTTTTTTAACCAAAAGCCCTGCTACTTCAGGGGTAATAGCGGTACGCGTTTCATTCTCGGCTCTTTCTTTTAAGGCAGCAATTTTGGCGGTAATTTTCATAAAATATTTAAGTTTGAATTATATATTGGTATTGTGTATACTAGGCTAACCTAGGAAATTGAGATTTATGTCCTTCCTAGCGGCGGCGGGCGTTGCTGCTTGGCTCTAAAATTAATAAAAAACCCGTCATTGCGAAGCCACGAAGTGGCTGCGGCAATCCAGGCTATCCAGAATTACATTCGGGATTTAATTAGAATACTAAACAAGTTTAGTATAAAAATATGTTTATACCGGATTGCCGCGTCGGGACTACGTCCCTCCTCGCAATGACGATTCCGGTAGCCATGCCGCCGCTGCGGCGGGAAGCCGGCACTTTAAAGCATTTCTTTACATTGTAAAATAAAACACCTAAATATCAAAATGAAAAAACTATTTTCTTTAATTATTCTTTGTTTCTTGGTGAATATATCTACCGCAAGTGCCGTAAATAACGAAGCTATTTCACAATTTAAAACATATTTACGCGAAATAAAATCCGTAGCCATAGATTTTACTCAAGAAGATTCGCACGGCAATAAAGCCGACGGGAAATTATTAATAAATAAGCCTCATAAATTTCATTGTAATTATTATCCACCTTTTCCACTTGTTATTATCGGCAATAAAAATTACGTATCGGTATATGATTATGATATGCAACAAGTAAGCCGAGTTAAGACGACTGAAAATATATTTAATTTTTTGTTAGAAGATAAAGAAGGGTTTGACAAGCATTTCACTTTTAAATCGGCAATAGATAAAGACAATATTTTTAAAATTACCATTTATCATAGTTTAACGGAACGTCGTAGCGAGATCACTTTTAATAAGTCTACGAAACAGCTGCAAATGATGAAAATATTTGAAGACGGCAATATTATTACTATTACATTCAATAAAATCGTTAAAGTACAAAAATTTGTCGATGATTTATTTAAGCTAAGAAGCCCTGAAATATTCGGTCCGCCGGAGCGATTAGATAAATCTGCGATAGAAAAAAAATATGCTGTTGTTAGTTAATACTTGTTTCTTTAAAACAAACAAGTTATGTTATTTATGCTAGCGGTGGGCATTGGTTTTATTCAGGTGGTCAGGTTCGGAAGAAAGCAGCCAAAGTAAGATTTAGTGGGTCACTGCTAGTAGTATACTGCTCGCCTTTCAAGAATTGGTCGGGATGTCATTCCCGCGTGGGATAGGCTTTGTTGCATGGCTCATAATTTTTGATGTCATTCCCGCTTTCGCGGGAATCCAGTCTTGTCATGCTGAACTTGTTTCAGCATCTCATTAATAGATCCTGAAATAAATTCAGGATGACTATAATTTTTCTAGATTCCCGCTTTCGCGGGAATGACATACGGCACTTTTTTAGAGCCATGCAACAAGGTCTTGCCGCAACCACTTCGTGGCTTTGCAATGACGTTTGGGTAATCCGCACAATGAAGTTGCGTACGCAATACCAAAAAGTTTTAACTGTGAAATCATCCGTTCAATATATTCCTTTTGCTAGAAAATATCGTCCTAGCAACTTCTTTGAGCTGCAAGGGCAAGAAGTATTAGTAAAAATTTTAAGCCATACTATTCTTAGTAATCGGCTTGCTCAAGGTTATCTTTTAACAGGTATTCGAGGAGTCGGTAAAACTAGCTCGGCACGTATTATTGCCAAAACCGTTAACTGCACCGACTTAATTACCGAAGGCGTAAATATTAGAACATGTGAGCTATGTTCTAATTGCATCAGCTTTAATAACCATAACCATCCTGATATAATCGAGATTGATGCCGCAAGCCGCACTAGCGTTGAGGATATACGTAAAATAATAGAATCGGCTGAATATAAACCTTTGCTCTCGCAATATAAAATCTTCATTATCGATGAAGTGCATATGCTTTCTAAAGGTGCTTTTAACGCACTACTTAAAACTTTAGAGGAGCCGCCGCCTCATATAATATTTATTTTTGCGACCACCGAAGTACAAAAAATTCCTTCTACTATTATTTCAAGATGCCAAAGATATGATTTAAGAAGGCTAACATTTGAGGAAATTTTCAATTTACTTACCTTTATTGCAGATAAGGAAGGTTTAAAAGTAGAGCCTGCAGCTTTAAAAATAATTGCCGCCAAATCCGATGGGTCAGCAAGAGATGCGGTTTCTATTTTAGATCAAGCTGCCGGTATGTCGGCAAAGTCGGACAGTTTAATCACTTGCCAAATGATTAACCGAATACTTGGGTTAGTCGATATTGCCGTTATCATAGAATTTTTTAATTACATAATTAATAGAGACGTAACAAGCGCCATTACCTTAGTGGATAAACTCTATATGTCTTCCGCTAATCTTGAAATTTTTATTGAATCGGTAGCGGATTTTATAGCTTATCTTAATAAGATAAAAATGTTACCTAATTATAGTTTGCCGATATATGAATCTTTTAGCGAAATTAAAGATATTTTAGCTAAAATTAGTTTCTCGCGTTTATCGGTTCTTTGGCAGATATATAGCAAAGCTATTCAGGAGGTTAAAATTTCCTATAATCAATTAACTGAAACGGAGATGCTAGTAATAAAATCTATTTATTCCCAATCTCTGCCGTCTATGGAGGAGCTAGCAAGTGTTAGCACCCCTGTTAATACTCACCAGGTACTTCAGATTAAAGAAGATTATAAAATTATAGATTTCCTTAAATATCTCCATCAAAGTAATGAAATGGAAATTTATTATTTATTATTAAATGAAGTTGAAATAAAAAGTTTTGCTAATAATAAACTAAGAATCGTCGGTCCTAATATTACTAGCAAAGTAAAACAACAAATTAGCGAATTGCTATTTAGTTGGAGCAACGAACAATTTGAGGTGCTAGTTACTAAACAGTTAGAAATTCAAAATTTAAAAAGTCAATTAACTAACAAAATAGAAGCAAGTAAAGACTTAGAATTAATTAAAAAACATTTTCCAAGTGCAATAATTTCGGATATATTGCTTAAAAATTAAAGGGTAAAATTATGGTAAATATTAATCAGTTTTTTAAACAAGCTCAAGTAATGCAAAAGAAAATGCAGGAAGCTCAAGAGCAGATGGCAAATACTAAATATACCGGTAAAGCAGGCGGCGGGCTTGTAGAAATAGTTGCAACAGGGCGCGGGGAAATTGAAAAAGTTTCAATAGATGCATCTTTATTAAAGGAAGAAGAAAAAGAAATTTTAGAGGATTTAATCAAGGTTGCTATTAATGATGCAAAGCAAAAATGTGATCAGGATTCTCAGAATTCTTTATCAGGCGCTTTAGACGGCTTAAATTTGCCGCCCGGCTTTAAAATGCCGTTTTAAGTAAATAACCCGATAGTTTCAATATTGCTAATTCTTAGCTTAAAAAATCGATCTTCCGCCTTTTTTACTAAAGCCGATATGAGTTTGCTCAAGTTTTTTAATCAGCTTGGGGGAATATGTTTTTATATCACGCGGTTTACCGCCTTCATATTTTTTAGCTAAATCCATTCCTCCCTTTATCATATTATAAGCAAAGTTCATTTTTTTTGTTTCGCCTGCTATTCTTTTGGGATTCATAAACATATAAATTTGATAAACAGCGAAACTTTTCATCAACCGTTTTAAATTTATTCTAGATTCCTTGCTAATGCCTTGCAGTTTATCTTTTGGATTAGCAAGTCCTTTGGTAGCATCCTTGACAAGCTTAGAATGTTGTTGCATTAAATAATTACTTACATCGGCAACATTTTTATTAATAACTTTCTCATTAATTTTAAAGTTGAAATTTTTCATCCCGCCAAAATACTTACGAATCAATAAAATAATTTGTGATTGTAATTTAGTTAAATCCATAGTTTGTTCATTTAAAAGTGCTAGTATCTGTTCGATATCTTGCTCAAATTGCTCATTCCCGCTAAGTTCTTCAAAGATTTTTTCCGCTTCTTCGGATTCAAGTTCATATTCATCGCTAATACCTACTAAAGCTTCTTTTATTTGGTCAGCGAATTTTTTAACTTCTTCCGGATTTTTTTTAACTTCTGCCATATTTATCTTTATTAGCTATAGTTAAACTTATAGTAATATTTTATTTAAGTATGTCTACAAAAAAACGTCAATTATAAATTATTATAATATATTTATTGAAAGGTATAGTTGGGAAGAGTTGTGGTTTATGGTCATTCCTGCGTAGGTGTATGAGTGTCAACTTAAGCGATAAAGGTCTATAAAGTCCATCATTGCGAGCGACTGAAGGCTTTGTTGCATGGCTACCGGAATCGTCATTGCGAGGAGGCACAAAGTGCCGACGTGGCAATCTAGTTAAACATATTTTTATACTAAAGTTGTTTAGTATTCTAATTAAATCCCGAATGTAATTCGGGATAGCCTGGATTGCCACGTCGGGACTACGTCCCTCCTCGCAATGACGGACTTTATGGATTTTTATCGCTTAAGTTGATACCCATACGCGTAGAGGCGTTGTTGCATGGCTCGAATTTTTGATGTCATTCTAGCTAAAAGCGGGAATCCAGAAAATATTTGAAGGTAACAATCAGGAGTTAAGTTTTTTAAATTAATTAGAAACCTGCATAGAATTTAACTTATTACATAATTTATAAATAGCTTGCTCCGTGCTACTAATTTTTCTATTCACCATTTTCAATAATTTTTCCGAAGATTTTTCGGTCACTTGAATTGATGAATGTAGCTGCTCCGCTAAATTTTTAAGAGAATCTTGAAGTTCAATAAAAGATTTTTTAAATTGCTCTTTAATTGAGATAGAAGACTCTTCAAGTTCTTTAATTTTTAAACAAAGATTTTCTATTAATTGATCTACTTTATTTTGCATTAAATTTAGCTGCTGCTTACGTCCGTCGGCAAGATAGCTAAAAGTTTCTTGCATTTTTGCCTGTATTCTTACTTTTGCCGTACGATCTAGCTCCCATACTAAACCTACTTTACTCATTAAGTATATTATCCACTTATGAACGTCAAAATGGTACCATTTTACGCCGTTACGATAATCCGATGGAAAAGCATGATGGTAATTATGCCAATTCTCTCCTAATAAGAATAAAGCCATCCACCAAACATCTCCGGCTGTTCCTTTATAGTATTTCTTACTACCGGCAAAATGGCATAAAGAATTAACGCAGAAAGTTGCTTGCTGTTGCAAAGCTCTACCTATCCCGATAAATAGAAACGCCATATAGGCTGATGCAAGCGTTCCGCCGATTAAGTAACCGATAAATAAAGGCACAATAACATTCATAAAAACAGCTATTTGCCAATAATATTTTAATTGCCATTTTAATAGTTTATTTCTACCGTGCTTTACCCATGTTATGCGATCAATAGATTTGTAGCTACCTTCTCCGATAAGCATCCAACCGAGATGAGACCATAAAAACCCCATTAACTTACTATCAAATTTTGAAGGACTATGAGGATCTTGAGCTTTATCGGTATAAGTATGATGTTTGTAATGATTTGATGCCCACGATAAAGCCGGTCCTTGCAGCGTTCCTGCCGACAGCATGACTAAAATAAACTCTACAAATTTATTTATTTTAAAGGCGTTATGTGACCATAATCGATGTAAACCGACTCCTACCGTAATGTTGTAAATATAATAACTACTAACCGTTAAAGTAATTTCAGTCCACCCTATTCCGTAATTAGTCCAGTATTTTATCAAAAGTAATATAAGTAAAAGAGGGTAAAAAATTAAAGCAAATAACGCAGGCTTATTGATTTTACTTAGCATAACTCAACCTAAATTAGTTTAGTAATAAGTTTCTTTTATCAAGTTATATTAACATATTTATCGGCATGACACAAAGGAATTCTTAATTTCAATATATTATTTAGTAAATTAATTGCCCTAGCGCATAGTTATATTTCTTCGCTATCGCTATTTTGCAGGTTAAGACCATAACCGACAAAACGTACCGTTTTTATAAATTTTTTTTCCTCGCCGATATCACCTAGTGCCTCTCTGATCCTGTTTATATGGACGTCTATAACACGTGGATTAAAATCTTTATCGTCTTCCCATAAATATGTTATCATTTTTTGACGAGAAAAAATAGTCGTTGGAAATTGTAGGAAAAGTTGCAAAATTTTAAATTCCGTAGGACCGAGCCGAACAATCTTACTGTTTTTATAAAGTTTTTGGGTATTTAGATCGATATTTATATTTTTAAATTTAACAACATTATCTTGCAAAATCGTTTTAGAACGCCTTAATAAATTTTTTATCGTATTTATTAATTGATCTGAAGAGAAAGGCTTGTGCAAAAATGAAATAAGATTATCCATTTCAGTCTGACTTAAATTTGATTCTTTTGAGGCGGATAGAAAAATTATCGGTATTTTTAATAATTTATCGACTTTTCTAATTGCGGTTATTACCGCCGCCGGCTCCTCCTGCAATTGCATACCGATTATAATTATAGCCGGTGTAATAGCAAGAGAAAGTGCTTTTTCTAGAGTATTAGCTTTTATTATATCAAATCCTGCTCTCTCGATAATATTATATAAAGAAATATTGATATTTTCTTTATGTTCGATGATTAAAACTTGAGGCAGTAATTTATCAAGCACTTAAAGTAATCTCCATTAAATATAGTTAATTATACTCAAAAATTGCCTTATTGAAAATTTTATTTAGGCATTTTTAAGTTATTATAGCAAATTATAAAGGCTTTATAGCAAATTTTATACAAAAAGAAATCAAGAAATATTATTTTAGTTAAAGATAATACTTGAATTAAATAGTTTTAATTGTTATAAATAATCTTTATTTTTAAGTTTGCTTGCTGGAGATTCTTATATATTATGAGCTTTTACGAATCAATTTTTATAGTACGTCAAGATGTATCGCTAAATGATATAGATAAAATTACCGATGATTTTGTTAAAATTGTTAAAGATAATAAAGGTACCGTTGTTAAAACCGAATATTGGGATTTAAGAACTTTGGCCTATAAAATAGGTAATAACAAAAAAGGACATTATATCTTTTTAGGTTTAGACACTAGTTCGGAAGTAATAAAAGAATTAGAAAGAAAAATGCGACTTAACGAAAATATTATTAGATTCCTTACTATTAAAGTGGAATCAATTAGTAGTGAATCTTCACCGATATTAAAAAATCACAATGTAGAAAATGAACCGGTGATTGACGTAACGGTTAGTAAGGATTAGTTTTAAAATATCATAGAATTACTTAAGGTAAAGAATGTTAGGAAATAACCTAGGAGAAACAAGAAATCGAAAAATTGGTGAAAAACCTGCTAAAAAAGTATTTTTTAGAAGACGTAAAGGGTGTCCTCTTTCTGTTCCCGGCACACCGAGTATTGATTATAAAAACCCTGATTTACTCGTAAAATTTTTGTCTGAAGGTGGAAGAATGTTACCGAGTAGAATCACAAATGTTTGTGCAAAAAAACAAAGAAAATTAAAAAATGCTATTAAAGTCGCAAGAATTTTAGCATTATTACCTTTTGTATTTCAAATTTAAATATACTGTTTTTCGATGTCATTCTAGCTAAAGGCGGGCCTTGTTGCGTGGCTCGAATTTTTGCAAAGTGTTTCGGTATGACACCGTACTTATAATAACCATAATACGGTAAATTATTAGCCATGAAACAACGTCTGCAGTTGCTCGCAATGACGATCTCTTAGACACTCATGAGCAACCGCGGGAATGATATCGATCCAAACTCTTCAGGATAGCTGAAGAACAACTATAGGGTAACTGAAAGGTATTAAATGGAAATTATTTTAATTAAGCCGGTAAGAAAATTAGGAAGAATCGGTGAAATTCTTAAAGTAGCCGATGGATTCGGTCGTAATTATCTTCTACCGCAAAAATTGGCAGTTAGAGCTACTGAACTCAATAAAGAGTTAATTGTTCAACAAAAACATGAGCTTGAAAAAAAAGATAAGACAATAAAAGAAGAAGTAGAAAAAGTTAATAATCTTATAAAAGATCAAAAATTAATTTTTATAAGACAGTCATCGGATGACGGGAAGCTTTTTGGATCAGTTAGTAACAAAGAAATTGCAGAAAAATTGACTGAAATTACAGCTCATCCTATCTCGCACTTAAACGTAATACTTGATAAGCAAATAAAATCTACGGGAGTTTTTGCGATTGAGGTAAGGCTACATGCTGAGCTTAGTACATGGGTTAAAGTAATTGTTGCAAGGTCTGAATCCGAATCCCAAAGCTTTTTACTGGAAAGTAAAACAGAACAAACTGAATCTTTATCTGAATCGGCTTAATTTCAACCTACCGCTCATTTATCAATTACAAGGATAAGGTTTTAAAAATGCCTTGCTGTTATGCCGTGGCTCAAACCGGCATTGTTGCATGGCTCTAAAAAAGTGCCGTATGTCATTCTAGCTAAAGGCGGAGTGTTGTTGCATGGCTCAAATTGATTAATCATTTGTAAATATTGCTTGTAAAATATCCGGTGATTAATATCGACTATCGACCAATTTTCGCTTTCCAACGTCACTATATTAGCATTTAGTTTTTTATAAAGTCTTGCATCTTGCTGCGTATCCAAAATTAAGCATTTATTAGTAGATTTGCTTAATAACTTTTCCAATTTACTTACATATTTTAAACTTTTTTGATTTACGCTATATAATTTCTGAGTTTTAATTTTTGTATTAATAAAAAAATATTCTGCGCTATCGCTTAGTAAAATCACGTCTTGCAATCCTTCAAATTTACGGTTTTTCATTTTGTTTAAATCTTCTAGCTGCTTTAACGCTATATGAAGATTTTTATTAATATCTGCACGTAAGTGAGGTAGTTTTTGTGCTAATACTAACGATAATTCTTGTAACAAAATTTTAACATTCTCAAGGTCTAACCAAATATGCCAGTTCGGTTCGTTATTATCTTCAATGATTTTTAAAGATTTAATATCGCTAATTTTGATAATATTTTTGCTATGACCTTGCATTAATTTCTCGGCAAAACTATCAAACTGTTCATCTATATAAATAGCTATATCGGCATTTTTTACTTTTGCAAGGTCACTAGGTTTTAGATGATAATGGTGAGGGCAACCGCTATTTACGGCTAAGCTATCTATAACGGCTTCGTCTTTAACTAACATCGCAACAATGCTAGCAATAGGCATAATACTCGTAACTATTTTAGGTTTATGTATTTCACCGTAGCTAACGGAATTTAATAGTAAGAAAAATATCAGAAAGAAAATTTTAATTTTCATAATGTTGCATTTTTAGTATTCTTTAAAACTACTGTACAGTGTCACTCCATGGCTCGACCGGCGTTGTTGCATGGATCGGAAATTGCTATATTTTGGGTATTCTTTAAAAGTACCGCGATGTCATGCCGTGGCTTGACCACGGCATCCAGTCAGGCTTTTTAATTTTTTCTGGATACCGTGGTCAAGCCCACTACTGTACGAACGTTGAAAAAAGGCTGTGTCATGCCGTGACTTGATCACGGCATCCAGGAAAATAAAGCCATATTAGACTTATTTTAGAATCTTTTTATGATATTATAAGCTGGATTCCGTGGTCGTAGCCACGGAATGACAGAATTTTTACCTCTTTATTTAAACGTTCGTACAGTAGTGGGTCAAGCCACGGTATGACAAGTTTTAAGCGTTTTTAACCATCCATGCAACAACGCTGCATTTGTGTGGAGCGCGGCAATCTAGATAATAATAAGTTTCATAGCATTTTTTGCTATTTTTTTCTAGATTGCCGCGTCGGGACTTCGTCCCTCCTCGCAATGACGATTTCGGTATCCACGCAGGCAATACAGCGTCATTCAGAAAGCTTGATACAAGCAAATTTTTCGACATTCGCCTGTGCTCACGTACTCTAGTACGCTGCGCAGGCTCGTCTTTAAATTTATCTTGTCTGAAGCTTTCTGAATTTAGCTGTACCTCCTTGCAATGACGCTTTTTATTTTTTTAAAATATCCAATAACTCTAATTTAGTTTGAGCAAAATCATTTTCTAGCCAAATATTTTTTAAATGCTCTAATTGTTTGCCGATTTCTTTATTTTCTATATTCATTCTTAGTAAATCATGACCGGTTACCGGAAAATTAAGACGCTGTAACTTATCATATTTATCAATAAATCTTTGTATGTGCGGTAAATCTAACTTATCTATTATGTGGGCAGCAAATAAATATTCTTTGTAATCCGTATTTTCTAACCAAATTTTCTTCATATCAAATTCAGTTATCTGATATAAATTAATAAAATTAATTATCGATAATATCGCCGTTGTTTCTTGTTTTGAATATTTCCAGCTTATTAGTGTATTAAACTTTAAATTTTCTAATTTATAAAATAAAAATGCATAGCGCGTAGATAATTGCAGTTTAAAAAAATTAGCTTGTTCAAAAAGTTTTGATTCATAATATTTTACGGAAAATATTAGCGGTAATATCCCGCAAGTAAACATTCTTTCCAAAACTTTGCTAGCATTCGTTGATATTATTACTTTATCCATTTCACTTTTTATCCTTTCCCGCGAAAGTATCTTTAAACCATCCTGCAAATTCTCACAAGCCTTTAGCCCTTCATTGTCGATATGGTCGGCGTAATAACTAGAAAAGCGGAAGAAGCGTAAAATCCTTAAATAATCCTCTTTAATTCTTTGGCTTGCTTGACCGATAAATATTACTTTTTTTAACTTCAAATCTAGTAGACCGTTAAAATAATCATATATTTTATTTTCAAAGGGGCAGTAGCTTAAGGCGTTAATAGTAAAATCTCGCCTTGCGGCATCTTCGGCAAAATTATCGGTAAAAAGCACTTTTGCATGCCGTCCGTTACAATCAATATCTTTCCTAAGGGTAGTAATTTCAAATTTCTCCTTATTCAAAATAGCCGTGACAGTACCGAATTTTATACCGGTAGGTATAACTTTTATGCCTGCTTTTGATAAAATATTAATTACCTCGTTAGGCAACAAGCTAGTTGCTATGTCAATATCGTAACTAGCTTTATTAAGCAATGCATCGCGCACGCATCCGCCGATAAGCCGAGCTTTCCCGCCGCCTGCCTGAAGCTGCGCTAAAATCCTTTTATAGCTTTTAGAGGAAATTTGTAATGATTTTTTTATAATATGCATTTTGGGTTAGTTGATTTGGCATTGTTTTATGTTATTCCCGCATAGATTCGGCGTTGTTGCATGGCTACCAGAATCGTCATTGCGAGCATTTGTGCGGAGCGCGGCAATCTAGAAAATAATAAGTTTCATAGCATTTTTTGCTATTTTTTCCTGAATTGCCTCCTCACAATGACGAGTTTTTTATTAATTTTCGAGCCATGCAACAAAAAAAGCCCCATAGATGCGAAGGGAGGCATTATTGATATACAAAGCCGCTATATATCTCTTATCGCCCGACTAAACTATTTACAAAATCATTATGATCAAATATCTTCAAATCGTCTATTTGCTCACCTATGCCGATAAAATATATAGGCAAAGAAAATTTTTGAACTATACCGACAATTACGCCGGCTTTAGCACTGCCGTCTAATTTAGTAACAATAAGACCGGTTAAATTAGCACTGCTATTAAATTGCTCTACTTGATTATAAACATTTTGACCGGTAACGGCATCTATCACTAAAATACTATGAGCGGGAGCGTTCTCATCTACTTTTTTAATAACCTTGATAATCTTAGTTAATTCATCCATAAGATTTTTTTTGTTATGTAGCCTACCGGCCGTATCGATAAAAAGTATATCGATGTTTTGCTTTATCGATTCTTGCATAGCAAGGTAAGCAACGCTTGCAGGATCTGCCGCCTCGGTACCGGTAATTAATAAAGCCTTGGCTTTAGCTGCCCAGTTACTTAGCTGATTTACGGCGGCGGCTCTAAAAGTATCGCAAGCGGCAATAGCTACTTTTTTCCCTTGTGCTTGATAAATCGAAGCAAGTTTACCGATAGTTGTAGTTTTGCCGGCACCGTTAACTCCGCAAACTAAAATTACGTTTAATTTATTTTCGTTTAAAGTAAAAGGAATTTCGGATTTTAGGAGTAATTGCCGAATTAGTTTTGCTAAAGTTTCTTTAATAACACTGCTATCTACTGCTTTATCGAATTTTATGGATTTCAAATCTTCAATAATCTTAGTTGCGACTAAAGCTCCTATATCTGAAGCAATTAGCAATTCCTCTAATTCTTCTAATGTTTCCTTATCTAACTTCTTTTTATAAAAAATTTTATCTACGCCTTCTGATATTTTATTAGAAGTTTTAGATAAACTTTGCTTTAATTTACTAAATATAGAAATCATATATTTATATTTTTTTGCCGTTGTGTCATACCGAGGCCCCTCCCACGGTATCTAGTTCTTACTTTTCCGGACCTAGTTAGCAAGCCGGCATTGTTGCATGACATCGAAGACGCTTTTACCATCTACGCAAACAATGTTGCTACGTATTATAATTATCTAATAATTCTTTTCATCCTTATAAACTCCCCAGATTACTTTTTTAGACACCCAGCCGATATAATCTTTGCAGCGAATCCGGCAATAATCTTCTTTACATTTATCAAGAGCGCAACGCACATTCGGCATTAATTTAGCAATAATTTTACTATTAGGATTAGCAGTTCTAGTAAACTCTGCTTCTTTATCGCCGATAATAATTACCGATCTTTTTCCCGATAAAACGCTAGAATGTATCCAACCGCCTTCGCCGTTAATATCACGAACTTGCCGCCATTGCTCATATTCTGCAATGATTTCTACCGGTTCACCTTTTTTAATAAAAATCCATTCTATTAAGGATTTTGTCGTCGGTCCGCTCCTCGCATTCACTTCATTAGACTTTATTGAAGCGAAACGAGGGATAGGTAATTTTTTATTCTCTGCCTTAGCCGTAAACGATAACGCTATGATAATTAATAAAATAAAAGTTTTTAGCATTGCTCAACAATCATTGATAAAAATAAAAGTTACCCTGAGTATACTAGTCATTTTCTTCCGCTTCAGCTAATATATCTTCTCTTTTGGCAACGATGTAATTGCCTAATCTAAATTGCCCTTTAATGCGATTAATTTCTTGGTCGCTAATACCTATTAGTTTTAAAACCATTCCCCCCAATTGTAAGCCGGTCTCATAACTTTCGGGAATGATAGTCGTTGCGCCGAGATCATAAAATTCTCTAGCATTCTTTAAATTTTTTAGCTTAACGACGACCTGCATATCCGTAAAATTATTTGAGATCGTCTTTAATGACTTCTTAATAGTTACTTGGTTATTCATCGTAAGTATGATCGCTAAGGCTCTGTCTGTTCCGATTGCCTTTAACGTATCGGCTTGCGATACGTCGCCTTTAAATACCGGGAAACCGTTGGAGGCTTCTTCTTTAATGCGCTCGTCGTTTAAGTCTAATATTACGTAACTCGTTCCTTCGGCTTCTAAAACTCTCGCTACCATTTTACCGACGCTACCGAGGCCCGCGATTATAATATGATTAGTTAAATCTCTTGCTCCGAGTTCAATTATTTGCGTTGGTGTTTTACCGAGTCCCTTATCAATTTTTTCCGCGAGCTTTCTTCCTAAAGCCGCGAGTAAAGGAGTAAGTGCCATAGTAAAGGTAACGACCAGTAACAGTATATTTGCGGTATTTTTTTCTAATATTCCGTTTTCTTTACCTAAACTGAATAAAATAAAAGCAAACTCACCGCCTTGCGATAATAACAAACCCGAATAAAATGCTACCCCTTTATTGAAACCGAATAAAATACAAAAAGCGGTAATAATCAAAGTTTTTATAGCGATTAATGCAATGGATAAAGTAATAATATGAGATATTTTATTATACATCTCTAATGCATCGATATTCATACCGACGGTCATGAAAAATAGCCCTAAAAGTAAACTTTTGAAAGGATAAATACTTTCTTCCGCCTGCAATCTAAACTCGGTTTCCGCAACCAATACACCGGCTACAAATGCCCCAAGTGCTAACGACAAACCAAAAATCTCGGTAGCCCAAGCCGCAGATAATACGATTAATAGAGTCATGGCGATCGGCAACTCGTTAGCACTATTGCTTTCTGAAGAAATCAAGGAAAATAAAGGGCGTAACAGCACTCGACCGGCTATAAATATAGTTAATAGCGCAGTAATAGCTTTTAAGAGGGCAATACCTAGAGCTGTAGCAAGTGAAGTCGTGTTATTACCGGTAAGTAGCGGTACTATCACAAGTAAAGGTACTACCGCTAAATCTTGCAGTAAGAGAATTGCTAAAGAAATTCTTCCTACTTGCGTTGATTGACTACGATTTTCCTCAATTACCTGCATAACCAGAGCAGTGGAAGAAAGTGCAAGACCGCCGCCGGTAATAATTGCCGCGCTACTATTCCCGTCAATAAGTACCATCGCGCCGGCAATTACTATAGCGGTCGTTAAAACTTGCAAAGACCCAAGACCAAACACATATCTTCGCATGGCTTTTAACCGCTCAAAAGATAGTTCGAGACCGATGGCAAAAAGCAAGAAAACAACCCCTAATTCGCCTAGTAGTCTGGTCTGATCGTAAGTTACTATTTTAAATCCGTGATCACCGATTGCCGCACCGGCAATTAGATAGCCTAACACCGGACTTAGCTTAAAACGTTTAAGTACCGCCACGACAAAAACTGCGGTAGCAAGTAAAATTATAACGTTAATAAGAATATGTTCGTTCATTTATACCTTATAAATACCGGTTTGTGATTAAATAATGAAAAGTCAAGTAGGCGTTGTTATGGCTCGATAAAAGCGTTAATATGTCATTCCCTGCACTCTATATGTCATTCTAGCTAAAGGCGGGAATCCAGAAAAATTACTGTCATCCTGAATTTATTTTAGGATATCTTTTAATAGATGCTGAAACAAGTTCAGCATGACAAAGAAAAGTCTGGATTCCCGCCTTTAGCTAGAATGACATCGAAAATTCGAGCCATGCAACAAAGCTGGCTTGACCACGGCATGACACCTTACTCACGCCACAATCCCTACTCGCTGCTAGTTACGTTTTAACTTTCCACATTTCTTCCAATTTAAAATGTGTTCGTGCTTCCGGATAAAAAATATTAATTAAGATAGTTCGTGCATCTATTAATACCCATTCTGACTTGCCTAAGCCTTCAATACTAGTATTTATATTAGCTTTTTGTTTTAGCTCTAAAGCTACATATTCCGCTATTGCTCCGACATTTTTAGTAGAACGACCGCTGGCAAATATAATATAATCCGCTAATTTATTTCTGCCTCTTAAATCTATTACATCAATGTTATCGGCTTTCTTTTCTTCTAAACAAGCAAGAATAAATTCTTTTAATTCTTCTGTATCTTTTGTCATATTGGTATTAATATATAGAATTAAATTAGTTGATAATAATTATATGCTTAAGAACGTATTTTATCAATAAATGTTTAAGATTTTATAATAGAATTCGATATAAAATTTTACCTTAACTAAAAAAAGCAAAAAATAATGGCAATATCTATAGAAGAATTAGAAAAAGTCCTTCGAGAAACCTTTCCGGATAGTATAATAAAAATTACCGACTTAGTAGGGGATCAAGATCATTATGCAGTTGAGATATCCGATAGTAAGTTTAAAGGGCTTACTTTAATTAACCAACATAAATTAGTGAAAAATGCTCTTAGAGAAATATTAAATACAAAACTACATGCAATTACGATAAAAACTATCGTGTGTTAATGAAGATGATGGAAGTATTCTCGTAAGGCATTTGTTGTGGTGCTGCCAGGGGGGATTGAACCCCCGACCTCATCATTACCAATGATGTGCTCTACCGCTGAGCTATGGCAGCTGAAATTTAAGAAAGGCGTCATTGCGAGCCGGTCTTGTTGCGTGGATCAAAAATTACTATATTTCGGGTATTTTTTAAAAGTACCGCGGTGTCAAGCCACGGTATGACACCATACTTGTAATAACCATAATACAGTAAATTATGAGCCATGCGCCCGCGCGGGAATGACATAAAAGGTTACGGGAATGACATTCCAACTGCTTTAAATTTATCCCCCAACAACACCGCACGAGAATAACATCAATTAAAACTCTTTTGCCATATATTATTATATAGGTCAAGGAAAAATTAATTGAAAATCATTTATTTTTATAATTCTTCCATTTCTGAACGATCTTTATAAAAAGATAATGCAACTAGTCCCAATATACTTAATAACATTATATAGTAAACCGCCGAAGTTACATGCCCTGTTTTTTGTACTAAATACTCTACAACAAGCGGAGCAGTTCCGCCAAAAATACTAGTTGCCGTGTTATAAGACAAGGAAAGCGCAGTATTGCGGATATTTATTGGATAAAATTCTGCTTGTAAGGCCGTCTCCGGTCCGATATAGCTACCTGCTAAAACCGCCATTATCATTTGTGAAATAATTACTTCGGTAAAACTGCCGGTTTCAAATATTTTAATCAAAAACGGTGTTGCTGCAATAATAATGAATAAATTTATGACAAAAATTCGTCTGCGTCCTATTAAGTCCGATAAATAGCCGCTAAGCAGAGTTATAACTATCATAATTATATAGCATATGCTAGCAAGGCTATTTACTTCATTTTCCGTAAAGCCGCGGTTAATTTTTAAAAATGATACCAAATAAATTGCATGAAGATAAAATATTAATGACCCGGGCGCATTAATAAATATAGATATTAATATATCGAACCAATGCTTAACGATAACTCTTTTTAGAGGAGAATTTAAAATTTTATGATGTTTTTTGAGATTTTTAAAATCCGGAGTTTCAGGAGTATGTTTTTGGATATAAAGTCCGGCAAATAAGATAAAAAAGCCTAGCAAGAACGGGATTCTCCAACCGAAATTGTCAAATTGAGCGGTAGTTAAAACATTTTTAGTGAGGTAGGAAACAAAAGAGCCGAGTAATAACCCCGTACAAATACTAGACATCGAAATACTGCCGGTAAAACCTCGTTGTTTTTTATTCGTATGTTCAATAACAAAGGAAATAGAACCCGTAAGCGCGCCGCCCATTGAAAGACCCTGCAGTATGCGCACCAGGAACATTAATATAGTTGCCGTAATACCTATAGTGTGGTAAGTCGGTAATATGCCGATTAATACGGTCGGGACGGACATACAAAATATAGCACTAGTTAAGGCTATTTTTCTGCCGAATTTATCGCCGATAATGCCGAAAAATATCCCTCCGACCGGTCTCATTAAATAACCTACCGCAAATACGAAGAAAGCTTGCAGTAATGAAACATTCGGATCATTATTCGGAAAAAATTTGACTCCTATAATAGGTGCAAAATGTCCAAATAAAAAATAATCATACCACTCAAAGGTATTGGCAATACCGGTAGAAAAAATTAACTTACTTTTATTCATTATTATTACATTTTTTACATTTTGATGTGGTTCTTAGTTAAAAAATACAACTATGTCATTCCCTCGCGCATGGATGTCACCTTAAGGAGCAAAAACGTAAGCCGTCATTGCGAGGAAGTGCAGGCATTGTTGCATGGCTACCGGAATCGTCATTGCGAGGAGGGACAAAGTCCCGACGTGGCAATCTAGGAAAAAAATAGCCAGGAATGCTATGGGAATTATTATTTTCTGGATTCCCGCTTTTAGCTAGAATGACATACTGCTGCTTTTATCGAGCCATGCAACAAAGCCCCGCGCAGGCGAGAATGACATAGTTCTAAGTTACGCCATATCTTTATTTTTCTTACTCATAACTTTCTTTTCTGAATATATTATAAAGAGTGTTGCGGGAATTATTATTAAAGCACCTTGCAAAGTACTTTTTTCAGGCAATTCGTTAAATACTAAATAAGCCGCTAGAGCTGAAATTATTAATTCTAAATATCTATAAGGAGCAGTAGCGGTAGCATCTACTAAGCTAAATGCTTTAAGTAAAAAGAATAAAATTAAACTGCCGCCGCATCCCAAAATAAATAATAATAGTAACTCAAACATTGTCGGAGTTTGCCAATATTGTACTGCAGGCGGTACGGACACTATGGCGGTAACTATCGCCGAATAAAATAACATACTAATCATCGATTCTTTTACTACGAATTTTTTATTAATAATATCCAGCATGGCAAATGATATAGCCGCCAGAACAAAAAATAATATTTCAGGATTAAAGTCGCTAGTATGCGGTTTTAAAGTTATTACAACGCCGAGAAGACCGATTAAAGTTACTACCCATCGCTGCCAAATAATATTTTCGTTAAGAAAAAATATAGCAAGTACTAAGGTGAATAAAGGTATTGAGAAGCTAATAACGGTTGCGGTAGTTACCGGAGCAATGCTAAGACCGTAAGTCCAAGACGTCATACCGAAAAATAATAACACTCCTCTTAATATATGAACGAACGGGCGGCTAGTTTTTAAGGTATCCTTGCCGTAATACGCAACAAACGGTAATAAAATTAGTGCGCTGAAAAGAAAACGGAAAAAAGCTACTTCAAAACTATGTAAGCGGATACCGAGATATTTAGTAGTTATATCGTTGGCAGCGCTACTTATCAAGCTTAATAAAAACCAGCTAATACCGGTAAGATATGTTTTTAGCGCACTATTCATTAATCTACTCTCAATTTATAATTATTTTTATTTAAATGTCTTGCTTTTATGATAGAAGAATTTTATCTTTTATGACAATTGCCGTGTGTTTATATAAAAATTTCAAAAAGGTTATGTATAATACAGCAATCTATTTTAAGCAAGAAAAGGTTGTAATTTATGATAAGAATAGTTAAAAAATTGGGGATATTTGTATTTGTTGCGTGTATAAGTATTAATAGTTTTGCAAAATCTACAAGTTATGATGATGTAGATTCTACATCGAATTATGATACGGATTATTATGAAAATGAAGGAAGCCTAACGTTCAAAGTCCGGCTAGCGGGAATACAGTCTAGTGCATCGCAGAAAAATTTACCGCCTCCGACGAGTAGCACGCCGGTTTCAGTCGGCAAATTTGTTGAAAACGGTTATGGCGGAGATGCCTCGACTACTATATTCTTTAATAACTATCTTGCCGCAGAGCTGTCACTAGGGGTAAATGTCTTACGTACTAAATATTCTTCTTTAGGTAATATAGCAAATAATTACGGCGTTAATAGCGACCTTGGAAAAAGAAAAGATTTATATATGATTCCGGCAACCGTTACCGGACAATATCATATTGCACCTTACGGAGGTGTAAGACCTTATGTAGGAGTCGGTTATCACGGTTCTTATTTACTTACTCAATCAAAAGTTTTTAAAATTAAAAACGGTCACGGAGCAGTCGCGCAAATAGGAATAGATTTCTATGCTAAGGATGATACGTTAATCAATTTAGATGTAAGGCAATTTTTCTTAAGTCCGAAAGTTACTTATAAATCAAATTTAGTCGGCACTAATAACGTAACTTCTAAGGTTAAGCTTAATCCCCTAGTAATTTCAGCAGGTATAGGCTTTAATTTTTAATGTGTGGATCGATAAGAACGTTCTTTATGTCGTTCTAGCTAAAGGCGGATGGGGGTATCAACTTAAGCGATAAAGGTCCATAAAGTTCGTCATTGCGAGGAGGCATTGTTGCGTAGATACTAGAATCGTCATTGCGAGGAGGGACGTAGTCCCGACGTGGCAATCCAGGAAAAAATAGCAAAAAATGTTATGAAACTTATTATTTTCTAGATTGCCGCGCTCCGCACAAATGCGGCGTTGTTGCATGGCTCGAATTTTTGCAAAGTGTTTCGCTGTCACCCCGTGGCTTGACCGGCTTTGTTGCATGGATCGAAAATTGCTATATTTTGGGTATTCTTTAAAAGTACCGCGCTGTCATGCCGTGGCTTGACCACGGCATCCAGTCAGGCTTTTTAATTTTTTCTGGATACCGTGGTCAAGCCACGGTATGACAAGTTTTAAGCGATTTTAACCATCCATGCAACAACGCCGACTTGATCACGGGGTCCAGAAAGTAAGAACTGGATACCGTGGTCAAGCCCACTATTGTACGAACGTTGAAAAAAGGCTGTGTCATGCCGTGACTTGATCACGGCATCCAGGAAAATAAAGCCATATTAGACTTATTTTAGAATCTTTTTATGATATTATAAGCTGGACTGAAGTGGTCGTAGCCACGGAATGACAGAATTTTTACCTCTTTATTTAAACGTTCGTACAATAGTGGGTCAAGCCACGGTATGACAGCGTACAAGGAATATCTAAATATGTCATTACAAATTATCCAGTTATTATATTTAGTTTCTGCCGTTTGCTTTATTTTATCGTTAAAGTTTTTATCATCACCGAAACAAGCTCGTCTTGGAAGTTATGTCGGTATCGGCGGTATGATAATAGCGGTCGGTATTACTTTTTTTCTTCCCGATTTTGCTCATAAACTTCCTATTATAATAATTATTCTAGCCGGCGGAATGGTCGGCGGTAGTATCGCTAAAAAAATCTCAATGACGGCAATGCCGCAATTAGTTGCCGGTTTTCATTCTTTTGTCGGTCTCGCTGCGGTATTTGTAGCTTATGCCGCAATATTATCTCCAGAAAATTTTGCGATCGGCATAGCCGGCAATTTACCGATTAGTTCGTTGATAGAAATTTCTTTAGGTGTATCTATCGGTGCTTTAACTTTTAGCGGCTCGATAATAGCCTTCCTGAAATTACAAGGATTAATGAGAAGTGCGCCGATAAAATTTGACGGTCAACAATATATATGTTTGCTAGCAATCGGAATGTTATTAATTTTAATAATATTATTTATTCGTTCGGAAAATATATTTTTATTTAACCTGATAATAATTTTATCATTACTAGCGGGCGTATTATTAATAATACCGGTCGGTGGGGCCGATATGCCTGTTATCGTCTCAATGTTAAATTCTTATTCCGGTTTTGCGGCGGCGGGAATCGGTTTTACGCTGAGTAATAGCTTATTAATTATTACCGGTGCATTGGTAGGCAGTAGCGGCGCGATACTTAGTTATATAATGTGTAAGGCGATGAATCGCTCGCTTATTAAAGTTATTTTCGGCGCATTTTTATCACCGCCCAAAAGTTCCGGCGGTAACATCGATAACGATAAAGTGGCAAAAGTAAGCTGTCCCGAAGATGCTGCCGGTTTATTACGTAATGCCTCATCTATTATAATAGTTCCGGGTTACGGGATGGCGGTTGCTCAATCACAGCATATTATAAAAGAAATGGTTGATATATTAGAGCGTGCGGATATTAACGTAAGATTTGCCGTACATCCGGTTGCGGGTAGAATGCCCGGCCATATGAATGTGCTACTTGCCGAGGCTAATATCGATTATGAAAAGGTATTAGAGCTTGAAGAAATTAACCGAGATTTTGCCAATACCGACGTGGTGCTAGTGATCGGCGCAAATGACGTAACAAATCCTGCCGCTAAGAATGATCCGGCTAGTCCGATTTATGGGATGCCGGTACTTGACGTAGAAAAAGCTCGAATAATTTTATTTATAAAACGTTCAATGGCCCCAGGCTATGTCGGCATAGAAAATGAATTATTCTATCATGATAATACTTTAATGTTATTCGGAGATGCTAAGAAAGTTATTGAAGATATCGTTAAGTTTTTAAATGATGATTGACTTGAAGCTAATGTTTTGTTAAAAGTATATAACTATTGTTAATCTGAAGAAGTGTCATACCGTGGCTTGACCCACTACTGTACGAACGTTGAAAAAAGGCTGTGTCATGCCGTGACTTGATCACGGCATCCAGGAAAATAAAGCCATATTAGACTTATTTTAGAATCTTTTTATGATATTATAAGCTGGATACCGTGGTCGTAGCCACGGTATGACACTTCTTATAATAACTATATACGGTAAATTATTAACCATGCAACGACGCCCCGCCTACGCGGGAATGACATCAATTATGAACAGTATACTCACAAACATTTTTTAAATTAACATTAACTATCATGAATGCGCAAAAAATACTCCCTCTTCTTCCGAAAGCCACAGCTATATGGTTAATTGAAAATACTTCTTTAACTTTTAAACAAATTGCTGATTTTTGCGGTATTCATGAATTTGAAATAAAAGGTATGGCGGACGGGGAAGTGGCGCAATCTATTAAAGGGCTAGACCCTGTTGCCAACGGTCAGTTGACTTTAGAAGAGATTGAGCGTTGCAGTAAAGATCCGCAGAGTAGTTTACAAATTCTGATTAGCTCGGCTTATGAGTTGATGGATAGTAAGAAAAAACAACGCGCCAAATATATCCCCATTGCTAGGCGTCAAGATAAGCCGGATGCAATTTATTGGTTATTGCGAAATTATCCGACGATCCTGGATAATCAAATAATTAAATTAATCGGTACTACTAAATCTACTATAGCGGCTATTAGAGATCGCAGTCACTGGAATATGAAAAGTATCCACGCGCGTGATCCCGTGTTACTTGGGATATGCAGCCAAGTAGAATTAAACAAAATAATAGCACAATTAGAGCTTTCTTCAGCAAAAAATCATGGAGATGAAAATACCGATACTAAGTAATAAATATAGCAAGTATTTCAAAGATTTAGTTTTGAGGTAACCCTTATCATCAACGAATTATCTAACCTTTACAATTACTTAAAAATGTTTGCCAAGATTTAAAAATTTTTCTGGACTTGGGAATATAATAATTATATAAACTTTGACAGTAAGTAACCCCAACTATGGATAATTCTTATCCATAGTTCGCGTTAAGTAGGTTATTTTAAAATAGAAGGGCTCGTAGCTCAGTTGGTTAGAGCACGCCGCTCATAACGGTGTGGTCGCAGGTTCAAGTCCTGCCGAGCCCACCAGCGTTTTTCGGCAAATTCATGCACGTATCGGACTAGCCTTGTTGCATGGCTCAAAAATTAATAAAAACCCCGTCATTGCGAAGCCACGGAGTAGCTGTGGCAATCTAGGAAAAATAGTCATCCTGAATTTATTTCAGGATATTTTTCAATAGACTTCTTTCCAAACTCGCTTATAGGGAGGAATTTGAAGGAGACACTTCACCTTGAACCGCAGCGTACTCTAGTGTATGTGAGGATTCGAGTACCGGCTCGACGTACAAATTACCCCTAGAAGTAGAGAGTTTCAAAAGAAGTCTAATAGATGCGGCAAACTTGTTCAGCATGACAATAAAAGTATTATTCTCTAGATTGCCGCTCTAGACTACGTCCTTCCTCTCGTAATGACGATTCCGGTAGTATATACAAGTTAAATTGAGTGTAAATTACTCCGTTGCAATTGCATTTTTATTACAAAAAAAATATTTTTAAGCTTCTAAAATAAATAATAAGCAATAAAATTGGATCGCTAAATTAATTATAGTTAACATTTAGTTAAATAAATACTGAAAACAAAATTAGGTAATTATATGAATTTTGATGATTATAAAAACGGTGAAGTGCTAGATTTTAAAGGTAAATTAAATGATACCGATATCCCAAATCTATTAGAATATTTAAATAAACATTCTGAGATTACTAATCTTGATTTATCCTTTTGCAGAGGTATAACCGATGAAAGTATAAAAGCAATAGCCGCTTCTAAGAATCTCGAAAATATTACCAATCTTAAGCTAACTGGTTGTGATAAGATAACAGATGAAAGTATAAAGGCAATAGCTGCTTCTGAGAATTTTAGAAATATTACTAATCTTGATTCATCCCTTTGTAATGGTATAACAGATGAAAGTATAAAGGCAATAGCCGCTTCTGAGAATTTCAAAAATCTTACTAATCTTAAGTTAACTAGCTGTTATAATATAACTGATAAAGGTTTAGAGGCTTTAGCGGTTTCTAAGAATTTCAAAAATCTTACTAATCTTGATTTGGCCTATTGTGATAATATAACCGATGAAGGTATAAAGTTTTTAGTAGGCTCTGAGTATTTAAAAAATCTTACTGATCTTGATTTGTTTCGCTGTAATATAACCGGCACTACAATAGAGATGTTCGTAGAAAAAAACCCATTTAAAAATATTAGATTTCCAATAAGTGAGCAAAAACTTTACGACGGCTTATGTAAAATCAGAGATAATAAGGATAAAGCAGGTTTTAAATTAGAAGAAGCTGTAAAAGATATGGTGTTTAATATAGCACCGGCTGATGAGCAAGGTAACGTAATCAAGTATATAATAGAAAATTCAGCAAAGTACCATTTTGCAATCAATTCAGTTAAAGATGAATATGATTTAGTTGATTTTTATACTCATTCCCCTAAAATGCAACAATTTTTGTTTAATCACGGCATGGTTCCAAAGCCTGAGTCTAAGGAGCAGGATCCAACATTACGGGAGATGGCTCAGGGGCAACAATCCGTACACCATAGTGACGCTGTGAAAAAGACAAATTTTATTACTAATGAGTTAGTACAATCGGCTCAGCTATCAACAGGTAAGCTGCAAGAAAAAGCGGAAGAATACAAAGATAAAATACTTCCCGAATTATTTAAGGATCAAAATCCTTTAACTATTAAGCTTCTTGAATTAACTGAAGCAGAAAAAAAGAGTGTAATGGAGAAGACTTTAGGAAGTAATAAAATACCGGACGATCAAAGCTTTGTTCAGCAAGTAAAAGAGAAGTCATTAAATGTATTAAAAAGCAAGTATTTAAGCAAAAGTAACGGCGAATACCGAAGCGGCTATTCAACTGCTCTTCTGCAATATGATTGGACGGAGGGAGCGGAGAAAAAAATTACTATACCTGAATCTATTGGTTTAATAGACCAATTAATAGATACCGCAAATATCTCTAGAAAAGATAAACAGGAATTATGCGTCACTCTTTTAGAAAAAAATCCCGAATTAGTTAAAGAAAAATTCCCTGAAGTAAAAAAAGTCTTTAACGATTCTAATCTTTCCTTAGAACAGATAAAGGATAGACCCGAGCTACATAAATTACTAAATAATATTAGTGAGGATAAATTAAGTAAATTATTTAATGATGTCAGTGGTCTTAATATAGATGAAACTTGGAAAGAGCAACAAAGGTTTAAGCTTGCTAAGCAGCTTTATGTAGCAGCTACAACTTACGGTGAGGATAATAGTGCATGTATTCAAGGGACATGGTCACAAATTATTGATAGTGCTGCAGAAATAAATCCAGAGTTACTCACTAAATTTACAAATTATAGAGATGAAGAAAGAAAACGAGAAGCAGCTTCTGTTACAAAAGATAATATAGTTTCATTCGTAGAAGTAGTAGTTAATAAATTTAAAGAAGATGAAACTATAATGAAAGATGATAAATTAAGAGATAATTTAGAAGATTTAGTTCTTGGAATGAAAATAATAAATTTTAACGAACCAGAAAAGATAACTATCCCTGAACAACAGATACTAGCAAAAGTTAATCAAGAATTTACAGATCATATAAAAGAACATTTACCTGAATATGGAAAGCTGCTGCCTACTCGTGAAGAATATCAAATAATTATAAATTCAATACCTAGCTCCAGATCAGCGCCAGCTTTAGCTGCTAAATTAGAACAACCTATCGAGAAACAGGTAGATAACACCACAAAGTCTGCCGGTAAGCAAGAATCATTCGCTGATCGTGTTCGTAGTAGATCAGCTTCCCCCCAAGCTTCTCGTACAAGATAAGGACTAAAGAGACCTATTGGAAAAATGAGCGGCAAAGCTTAGTTCTATATCTATTGACTACGCATTATGTCATTCCCGCCTGCGCGGGAATGACACCGAGAGTGTTTTTAACCATCCATGCAACAACGTCTTCAGTCGCTCGCAATGACGATATCTATCTTTAGTTAGCAATGCCTGTGACATATCTGAAACAACTATTGATTTATTGCGTAAAATCAAGTATGTTGCCTTTACTACTTAATAGTTAACGATTAACTTATAAATTAAGTCTAGTAACTCAAAAATTAATTAATCACATTTCACTTTTTAATAAATAATAATAAAAAGAAGATAGCTGTATAAATAATTATTTACTAACTTGTTTAATCTCCTCGAAAGTTCCTAATTAATTTATATTTTGCACTATATCTTTACGAAACCACTCAACTTTTATAAGCACAAACATGCAGGCTTTGAAATTGTTTCGTAAATAAACATCAAAGGCAAAATATAACATTTTCAATACATCTTCTTTAAAATCTAAGTTTAAGTTTTTCGTTAAATATCAAATAGTAAGATAGCTAATTTTATTAATTAACATAAACACTTAAGGATTAAATATATGCCAATAAAAAAAACAGATAACGAAATACCCCTTTCTAAAGATAACGGAATACTACCACTTAAATCAAAGTTAAAAATGACAGATCAAGATTATAACGATTTACTTAAAGCTGTAGAAAATGAAAGAGTAGATAACTTTATTCAAGAATATCAAAAAAAGCATACAGGAGTAACACGAGATGAGATAATTAGTGTCGCTATAAATAAACTCATAGTTGGAGGAGGGAGTCCATTAATTGAAAAGTTATTATTCATTAATGATAACATTACCGATATCTCTCCTTTACCAATAACGATTTTAGATCAAGAAAATAATAATACTATTTCTTATGCTTTAGCAAACGATAGAGGAGTAGAACAATTATCAAGTTATATGTATCGATTAAAAGACAGAGGTAAGATCACTGAAAAATTTATTATGGAAGATGATTTAATTAATAAAATAGCTCAAGCAATTATCGACTATGATTATGAATATTATACCCCAAAAATATTAATAAAAAAATTCATTGAACCATTATATACAGAAGAGAGTGTAAATAACTTAATAGAAGTAATCGGTAAAGATTTTATAGAGGATTTTTATTAAAAATGATTATTTAATTCATTACATATTTAAGAGGTATATTATGCCGAATAATAATTCAGAAAATAAATTTCTTGAGAAAAGTATTGATTCTTTATCTCAATCATTACATTTAGTAGGAGAGCAAGGAAGAGAGTTTATAGCACGCTTGACAGATGCTAAACCTATCCCACTAGATATAGGTGACCAGGAATACAAAATCGTGAAAGCTTTAGATGAGTTAGCTAAAAATGTCCCTTCTTTTCCCTATTCGGCTATAGTATTGAGCAATGGTGTATTATATTTAGCTCAGGGTGAAGACAGTGCTAGCAAAAAATCAGTAGATATAGATAAGATAAAAAGAGAAATATCTCAAAATGAGGTCCTACGAGGCAAAATAGATGTATTAAACCCTGACAATTTTAAAGTAATTCGATATCCTAAGGGGGATCATCCAGATACTGAGGCCATTAGTGCAGCAGTGAAGGAACATAGCAAAGAACCATTATATATGGGACTTGCTGCATTTGAAAAAAACTTAAAACCTAAATTACAAAGTCCTGCTAGTTGTGCCAGTTGCTGTGCAACTATAAAAGCACTAAATAAAAATGGTTATAATATAAATGTTAGCCTTGCTACTCCTAAAAATTTTCCTAGTGATGGAAATTATAAAATCCCTTCTTTTATAACTAAAAATCCGGTCTTTTTTAAAGATTATCTAAATGAGGTTGAAGCGAGTATTAATGAATTAAAAGGAATATACACTGACTCCTTAGCACTTCGTGACATATATGTTCAAAATACAAAACGTAATGACATAGCAAACGCAAATAAGAATTCAGATAACAACCAAGACGTTAAGAGTATAAAGAAAGCAGGGGAGCAAAAATATAAGGAGTTAGCAAATCGCATAGAAGAGGTAAGCAATTTACAAAAAAATAGTTTAACAATTGAAGAACTTAACAAAATAATTAATAAGAATCCAAGGGAAAATAACCCGAACTTGAAAGAGTTAAAAACTAAACGTGAATTTTTAGAAATTCAGGATTTAGTAGTAAACGACATAAATCCTTTTTTTGATAAAGTTAACGATGTGGGAACTCAAATTTTAAATGTTAGGGCAGCTTATGAGTTAGAAAATCCTCAAGTATTGGAACAAGCAAATAAATCACTCGAAAAATATCGTAATTTGCATAGTACATATTATGGAGAATTAGAAACGGCTATAGAATCAGAAATACCCAAAGACCATCAAGGATTTACAACGGTAACAAGGCGCTCAAGAAACCTAAATACACAATCAAGCAGTGCAGGTGCTGGAGAAGCAGGTGCTGGAGAAAGAAAAAAAATAATGCAGCCGCTCCTAAATAGCGTATAGCATAATCCATTAAGGTATTGACAAGTAGCATAAAATAAGTAAATCTATGTGCGAAAAAGGAAAGAGATGGTCCGAGCATATCCATACGAACTAAGAACAAAAGCATTAGAGTTAATAGATAAAGTTAAGTCAGTAAGTAAAGTTAAGGAGTTATTAAATATATCTAGGCAAACATTATACAAATGGCAAGCTATTCAAAAGAAAGAAGGAGATATTCAGCCGAGAGTAGGCTATCAAAAAGGTCATAATAAAAAGCTAACAAATATGCCGGAGTTTAAGGAATTTATAGATAATAATGCCGATAAAAGCCTAAAAGAATTAGCAAAAATATCAAATAAATGGTCAGCAACGACAATTTGGCGAGGTATAAAAGCACTAGGATATAGTTATAAAAAAAACTTTTACGCACCCCAAAAGGGACGATGGAGCAAGGAATGATTTTATAGCTAGAATCAAAACTATTTCAAAAGAAGATTTAGTGTTTATGGATGAATCCGGAATAGAAGACAATGCATGCTTGTAGTACGGTTATAGCCTAAAAGGTAAAAGATATTACGATAAGAAAATTTACCAACATAAAACAAGAGTAAGTATGATAGCAGGGCTTTGCAATGGTAAAATAATAGCTCCAATAGTTTTTGAAGGGACTTGTGATACACTAATTTTTAAGAGTTATGTTGAAGATTTTTTGATCAAAGAATTAAAACAAGGTCAAGTGGTTGTTATGAATAATATTAATTTCCATAAGAATTCCAAGGTCAAAGAGCTAATAGAATCTGTAGGTTGTAGTATTTTATTTTTACCTACTTACTCTCCTGATTTAAATCCAATTGAGCATTATTGGTTTAAATTAAAAAATCAAATTAGAAAAACTGCAAAAGACTTCGAACATTTTTTTGATGCTGTTTGTTATAATCTGTCCACATCTTAATGGATTATGCTGTACCGGAAGATTTGCACAGCAAATTAGACACATTTAAGACTTCACTACCAAATAATGAAGAATTGCGTACCAAATCACGAGAATTGTTCGCTAAATTACAAAATGTAAATAAAAAACTGAGAGAGGAAACTAACGCTGAATTTTCTAACGTAACAGCGTTGAATGATCGTATTACAAAATATAAGACAATACCTAAAGCAATAGAAAAGGGAGAATATAATAAAGTATTAGATATAATTAATAATAATAATCTCACTCACACTGAAAAAGAAAACCTCACAAACCTCATACTACAAGAAGAATTAAACGGCAATGGAAAATATAACTTAAATGATCGTTTAGCTGCCGTAAATGATAACCGGGCGTTACTGAATAAGTTTGATAGGGAAGCGGTAATTACGGCAAATATAGATTTTAAGGTAATCGATGCAAAAAAATCTGCAGAAACCGAAAAAACCGGTTCCGTAGAAATTAGACCGGAGCATAATCATTCAACCGATCACGGTAATAACAATCAGGCTTTAATTGCAGAAATTCAAGCGGGTACAATTGATAAAAATACGGTAATAGCTATTGAGCGTAAGCAATATGGCGAAAATCTCGGTATGAAGGACGTAATTAAAATAGCTAATATACTAGAACATAACGAAAAAAATCCTGACAATCCTTTAAAACTGCCTGAAGAGTTAGAGAATGCTCCTATATTCCAAGATGCGCTTTTATATAAAGTAGCTAAAGAAAAAGGGATTAAGGTTATAAGCTTGGAAGGTGGAAATTTAGAGCATACAAAAGGTTCTGCTTTATATAAGGAAAATCGTGAACAATATATGACTGACGTAATTAGTGAAGTTCGCAGTAAAGGGTATAATATAGTTGCGAGTGTCGGCTCCAGCCACGTAGCTAATCTAGAAAAAGCTCTAGAAAGCCGGCAGAAACATGATACAGGAGTTAGCCATATACCTAGAAAATTCACGCAAAAAGCTTTAAACAGTTCTAAACCGGTCCCTGCAGGAATGATAAGCATGAAAGGAGTAAAGAAAGACAATAATACATCGTGGCAAGATTTAGTAACTAGCCAATCCACAAAAAAGACGCAAGTGGGGAGAAATTAGTAGCTACTCAACCCTACCAGAATCGTCATGGCGAAACGGCATTTGCATGGCTACCAAGCTCATCATTGCGAGGCCCCTCTAGCGTTGTTGCTAGGCTTCAGAAAGTGCCAAATTTGTCATACCGTGGCTTGACCACGGTATCCAGAAAAGCAAATTATAATGGTATTATTTATATATTTTCCTGGATTCCGTGAATAAATCACGGAATGACATAGTGGAATTTGCTATAAATTTGAGCCATGCAACAACGCCGGTTATTCCTCACAGAAACAACTAGCCGCGTGTTTAGATTAAGCTAACACATCTGAAATCTTATACATTCCCTAGTTATTAGCTCACTTTTTAACGCTATATTTAATTTGTTAATCTTTTTTATTTGACTTGTTACTGATATACTTGTAATTATTTTAGTAAATATAAAGGTTAACTCATGGTTAGCAAATATTAATAAATGCAAGCTAAGGAGGGAATTATGTTTTTATTTAAAGGATTAATACAACCACGATGTGAAGAATTAATAACAGCGATAAGGGCAAGTAAGGTAGAAGAAGCGCAAAACTTAATCGAACGCATGAGTCAGAGCGAGTTAAGCAAAATCGATAGTAACGGCGATATAGCATTAACTTGGGCTGCCGAGAAAGGCTTAGAAAAAGTTTGTGAGCTACTTATTCCTAAAATGTCTGATCAGGTTATTAATCACATTAATAATAACGGTGAAACTGCTTTAAGTTTAGCTATAAAAAACAATTTTAAAAATATATGTGATTTATTAACTTTAAAATCAAATGAACAAAATAAAACAAATATAGAAAAGGATTATGAAGCACAGCCAACAAAAATACTTATAACTTTTGAGAATAATGAACTTAATGAATTAATAGACCATACAAATATAAATGATGATGCTATACCGGGTATAGGATAGTACTATATAAAGAAAGGGGCAAATTGCTCCCATCTTGTGACTAGGTTTTGTTACAGTTACGTATAACCTTGTTTGATGGAAAAAGTGTTGTATATTTCGGTTCTGTGGGTTATAGTGATTAGCAAACCGTAGACTATGCCTGATCATCCTTTTAATATTCAAAATGATTAATCTTAAAACACTTTCTTGGTATCTTTTTAGATCATATTGCGGGTATTTTCTTACTATTTTATTCCTTTTAATCGGCATATTAATTATCTCAAATATTTTTGATCTTTTACAGAAATTTAAAAATATTTATGTTCCGTTTCACTTTTTTTGGCGATTCACGTTATATAAAATTCCTTACTTATTAAATCAAATAGCTTCCTTGATAAGCTTCACCGCTATGTTGTTTTTTCTTAAAAATTTAACGAAAAACAATGAGTTAATAGCAATTTTATCTAGCGGGATCCATATTTGGCGCATTCTGATCATACCGGCCTTTACGGCATTAATTTTAGGTATAGGGTTTACGGCTATACTAAATCCTATAGGAGCCTTAGGACTACAAAAATATGAACTGTTAGAAACAAAATTATTAAAGAAAAAAGCTACTGAAGTTACGATATCTAAATCAGGCTTATTATTTTTTGAATCTTATCAAGGCAATAATCAAATAATTCAAACTCAATCTATTAATTTGTCTGAGAAAAAGTTAAATAATATTACGATCTTATTTATTAGCGACAATAATTCGTTCCTTAAAAGAATTGATGCGAAATATGCTATAGCAAATAAGGGTAACTTAAGCTTAAAAACCGTAAAAGCTTTTACTAATGGAACCCTTAAGACCTATGATAACTTGACTATTCCGACAAATTTATCAATTGACCATTTAGCTGAAAAATTTGCCTTGCCCGAAATGGTTTCTATTTGGAGATTACCGAAGTTAATTAAACAGTTATTAAATTCCGGCGTACCGGTTATTAATTATCAAATTTACTATTATAAACAATTATTTAAGCCTATAATGATGGTTGCGACGGTTATTTTAGCAAGTTGTTTTATTAGCCTTAGGCAACGCGATAATTCTCAAGAAAAAATACTAATAATCGGTTTATTTATCGGCTTTATAGTATATTCATTATCGGAAATTTTGCTTAAAACACTCGCTTATAATAATCTTTCTCTTATTGCGGCTATTTTATTACCTAGTATGCTAGTATTCTTTATTAGTAATTTTATTATTTTACATTATAAGGAAATTTAGAAAAAACTATTGCTAGGAGGTGTTGTTGTGCGGATTAAAAACTCTACGTCATTGCGAGCGACCAAAGGCGTTGTTGCATGGCTACCGGAATCGTCATTGCGAGGAGGCACAAATGCTGGCAATGACACGGTACTAGGCAACGCCTAAAATAAAGTAAAATTTTACTTTATTTTTATTGAAACATTAGAGTAATATTTTATTCTGTAATTAAAGTTAAAACTGTGGAGAAAAAATAAATATGTTCACAAAATTTTGGGGAAGATTTTCCTCAGATATGGCTATAGACCTAGGCACGGCTAATACCATCGTATACGCAAAGGGTCGGGGCATCGTGCTTAACGAACCGTCCGTAATAGCTTTAATAAAGAAGAAAGGTTCTTTTGAGCCTTACGCCTTCGGTCATGAAGCTAAAATGATGCTAGGACGTACCCCAACCGATATTGAAGCAAAAAGACCGCTGAAAGACGGAGTTATTGCCGATTTTAAAGGTGCTGAAGAAATGATTAAGTACTTTATTAAAACAGTTCATAATCGTCGATCTTTTTTCGGTCCGATAATCGTAATATGCGTTCCTTCAGGTTCCACTCCGGTTGAGCGTAGAGCCATTCAAGAGGCAGCTGAAAGTGCAGGCGGTAGAGATGTATATTTGATTGAAGAACCTATGGCCGCCGCAATCGGGGCAGGATTGCCGGTTACGGAAGCCACCGGCTCAATGATCGTCGATATCGGAGGAGGTACGACGGAAGTAGCCGTTTTATCGCTTGGCGGCATAGTTTACGCAAGATCGGTAAGGGTAGGCGGTGATAAAATGGACGAAGCCATTATTTCCTATATTAGAAGACATTATAATTTATTAATCGGCGAAGCTACCGCAGAAAAAATAAAACAGGAAATCGGCACGGCTTACGTAGACGAAAATGTCGAGCCTAGAATGATGGAAATTAAAGGACGTGACTTAATTTACGGTATACCTAAAGAAATGGTATTGAACGAAAGACAAATTGCCGATAGTTTAGTTGAGCCGGTGAACCAAATTATTGAAGCGGTAAAGGTAGCACTAGAATGTACCCCTCCGGAATTATCTTCCGATATTGTCGATAAAGGAATTGTTTTAACGGGCGGTGGGGCGTTGCTAAGAAATCTTGATTATGTACTAAGTGAAGCCACTAAACTACCGGTGATAGTAGCAGATCAAGCTCTATCATGTGTGGCACTTGGTACCGGAAAAGTACTTGAGGATTTTGCAAAATTAAAGCATGTATTATTTAAGCAGGATTAAAGATGGCAATAATTGCGAATAGAGTAAGAACTTCGTCAAATATTTCGGAATTTATTAAATCTATAGTAATTCTTGCTAAACGTCTTCTTATTTTATTTTTTCTTACTTTATCATTATATTTGTTTATTGCCGCTCCAAAAAAAATTTCTAATATATCGCTTGAAGTAACGGGAGGTTTTTTATCGACCGGCTTAATAATTTATGAAAATATATTTGAATATATAAATTCGATATCTCAAAAATTAGTTTATTTTCAGGACTTAGCCAAAAAAAATGTCGAATTGCAGCTTGAAATTGCAAGATTACAACGTATGCAAAATAATATAGATTCTATAAGAGCCGAAAATACCGCTTTGCGGGATCTTTTAACTGTAACCAGAGAAGAAGAATTTGAATATGTAACTGCCAAATTATTAAGCGTTTCATTAAATCCTTTTTCTAAAACCGCTTTAATATTTGCCGGAAAAAATCACGGTATAGAGGTTGATCAAATTGTTACCAATGCTGAAGGACTAGTAGGGCGAATAACGGAAGTAAGTAATAATTACTCAAAAATTATGCTAATTAACGACGTTAATTCTAGGGTTCCTATCACTGCCGGCTCATCAAGAGAAAAAGGCATTTTAGCAGGTAACGGCAATAGCAGTAAAATACTCTATTTACCCGACAATCATTTAATTCAAAAAGACGAAAAAATAATAACCTCCGGACACGGTAATATTTATCCTTCCGGAATTTTAGTAGGTTATGCCGGTAAAGTAACGGAAAAAGAAGTTGTCGTTGATATGGCTGTTGATTTATCTAGAACCGAGTTTGTCCAAATATTACTACCGAAAAAATAGGGATGTCGATGTCATTTCTGCGAGGCAATGCTCGCGTGGCTCGAATTTTCGATGTCATTCCCGTGAAAACGGGAATCCAGAAAAACACTATTATAAGTCATCCTGAATTTATTTCAGGATCTACTATAAGAGATGCTGAAACAAGTTCAGCATGACAAAAGCAAAAAAGCTGGATTCCCGTTTTCGCGGGAATGACATAGAGTGAGTAGTATGCGTGAAGTATTTCAAGAATCCTAATTTTATTTTGAGGAGTGAACGCCCGCAGCCTATACTTAATAGGTGAGGACGTGAATCTCCGATAAAATGAAAGAGCAATTTTTGAAAGACGAGCAGCAATATGAATAAGAATTATTTCGGTCTAATAGCCGAATATATATGTATAATTATCTATAAGTTAAAATTTTATCAAATTCTTCATCACCGCAAACGTTATTATGTCGGAGAAATTGATATTATAGCATTGCGCAATAAAGAAATTGTTTTTATTGAGGTAAAAGCTAGGAGTTCTAAAATTGACGATAGATTTCTATCTTTAATGCAACAAAAAAGAATTAAACGAGCTGCCGAACTATTTTTAAGCAATAACTCTAAATATAGCAGTTATAACGTTAGGTTTGATTTAATAATTGTTAGACCCTACAAATTGCCGATAATTATTAAAAACGCTTGGTAACTTATACGCTCGTTTTTTGAAATTAAATTAATAAAAATGGAAATTTCATATGTCACTCGCTACTAAAATAAAAAAATTTTTAAAAGAAAAATTTAAAGAATATGAATTAAGCCGTAAGGATTTTGCTAAGGAAAGTGGTGTTCCTTATACTACCGTTACTAGAATTATGAAAGCCGAAGCTGGAACCGGTCGAGAATTTAATCCCGAAATAGATACGATATTAAAAATAGCCGACTATTTTAACTGCTCTATGGATGAAGTAATAGGTAGAAAGGTCCCAACAGAAGAAGAGAATAATTAATTTTTCATTGTGTAAACTTTAAAAAACGTATCATTTACTCTTTCTATCTTAATTCCGGCAGGTACTAACGAGGTAGCTTTACTAAAGGTTTCCGTTGCAAGGTCATATTTACCTAATTTCTCTAAGGCTATGCCTTTATTATAATAAATTCTATAGTCATTAGGATTAATATCAATAGCTTTATTATAAGCTTCTAATGATAAATCATATTTACCTAGCTGCATTAAAGTAGTAGCTATACCGTGATAAGGTAAATACATTGTAGGGTCTAGTTCTATAGCTTTATTATATGATTCCAGAGCTAAGGTAAATTTACCTAGTTCTTCAAGTGCCTCACCTTTATGATAATAAATTTCAGGGTCATTAGGATTAAGTTCAATAACTTTATCGAATGCTTTTATAACCTCTTCGTTATTTTTTAAAATACTTAGAACTAAACCTTTTTGATAATATAATTCAAAATTATTAGGATCAAGTTTAATAGTTTCATCATAGGCTTCTACTGCTTGTTCATATTTTCCTAATTTATTTAAAATAGCAGCTTTTGCATATGACATAGCTTTTATGTAGGTCTCAGGAGTAGAGGAATCAAATAAAGCTACTTTTATACCTTTATCAAATATTTCAAAAGCTTCTTCATACTTGTCTAATTTGTATAAAATTAAACCTTTATTATAATAAGTTCCGTAATAATTAGGATCAATCTCGATAGCTTTGTCATAAGCCTTTAAAGCTAGATCAATTTTCCCTAGTTTATTTAATATTACACCTTTATTAACATAAGCTAAAGCATAATTAGGATCAATCTCAATAGCTTTGTCATAAGCTATTAAAGCTAAGTCGTCTTTATCTAAATCTTCTAAAATAATACCTTTATTATAATATGCAGTAGCATCAGTTGGATTAAGCTTGATAGCTTTATCAATAGTTTCTAAAGCTAAATCCCTTTTACCTAAATTATTTAAAGAATCAAATTTTACAAAATATAATCGGGAATTTTGAGGATTTAATTCAATTGCTTTATCATAAGCCTTTATAGCCTCCTCATCCTTATTTATTTTCCTTAAAGTAAGTCCTTTATAAAAATGTATAATATAATTATTCGGCTCTAGCTCTATAGCTTTATTATAAGTTTCTAAAGCTAAATCATATTTTTCGGCTTTAACTAAATTGTTAGCTTGTTCTAGGTACTCATTTGCAAATGACATAGTAGTATATATTATAAAAAAAATAGCAAATAAATATTTCGGCATTTTTAATAAAATTAGTTGTAAAACTTTAAGAAATCTAAATATTTTAATTTCGTTGTTCATGCTCAATAAGCCATTTTTTACGAGCAATGCCGCCGCCATATCCGCCGAGTTCTCCATTGCTATTGATAATGCGGTGGCAAGGGATCACGATAGCAAGTTGATTGGCACCGTTGGCGTTCGCTACGGCTCTATAGGCATTTTGTTTACCGATTGCCGTAGCCTGTTTGCCATAACTTCTTGTTTCGCCGTAAGGAATACGCATTAATTCTTGCCAAACGAGTTGTTGAAACGGGCTACCTAAAAGATGTAAGGGAGTTTTAAACTCTTTTAAACTACCTGCAAAATAAAATTTGAGTTCTGTTTTAATTGATTTCAGCGGAGCGTTGCTACCGGGGATAATAGCCGCTTTGGTTTTGATACGTAATTTTTCTATTTCGCGCTCTAACCCGCGCCTATCGACAAATTCTAAAAGATATAATGCGTATTCATCGGCAATAGCAAGCATAGGACCGAGCGGCGTATCTAACCGGTCGGCTTTTAGGATATTATGATGATTATTGAATTTTGTCGGTGCTGCCCCCATAATTTTAGAAAAAGCATCTCTAAAACCGCTGCTTGATTCATAGCCCATATTAAGTTGCGTATCAATTACCGCTTTTCCTTCCCGAATTTGCTTCATGGCAATCCCCATTCTTCTTGCTTGTGCATGTTCCGGCGTTGTTGCATGGCTCGAAATCCTTATAAAAAAACACCGTCATTGCGAGGAGGCATTGTTGCGTGGCTCATGATTTACCGCATTATAGTTATTACAAGTACGGTGTCATACCGAGGCCCCTCCCCACTATTGTACGAACGTTGAAAAAAGGCTGTGTCATGCCGTGACTTGATCACGGCATCCAGGAAAATAAAGCCATATTAGACTTATTTTAGAATCTTTTTATGATATTATAAGCTGGATTCCGTGGTCGTAGCCACGGAATGACAGAATTTTTACCTCTTTATTTAAACGTTCGTACAGTAGTGGGCCCCTCCCACGGTATCCAGAAAAAACCTTAGTAAAAAGACTGGATGCCATGCAACAACGCCGCATATTCCACACAGGTCATACCGAAACGTTTTTTGAATTGTCGGCTCACCGTCGAGGCATCTACGGTTAATTCTTCCTTGATAAAATATAGCTTCCATAGCAATGACGTTTGGGATCGCAATAACCTTAACAATTTCTTGGCAAACAACAACTTTTATTTCTTTTTCTTGCTGCTCTTAGTAGTTGCATTAAATCTGCCGAAATTTTTAACAAATTTTTGTAGCCCGTTAAGTTCCGTACCGTATGTTTTAGTATATTCTCGAATCACTTCGATATCTTCCTTATGAGAATCGTTAATTACTATAACTTCTTGTACTGAATTACGAGTATCGAACGTAACTTTTACTATTCTTTGCTGCTCGACTTTTGGATTAAACCAAGCCCGCTTCGACATAGTTCTCTCGATATAATACCAACTATTTGGAGAATAATCGGGTATAATCGTCGGGCTGCCGATTAATTCCGTTACTTCAGATTTATTAAGTTTTTGAGTTTCTAGGCGGGAAAGTAAAGTATTGTCTATAAATTGACCTCTGGTTTCAATGGTCTGACAACCGCTGAGCAGTAGGAAAATTAATATACCGAAAGCATGAATTATAAAAGATTTCATAAATTTAATTTGAAATACCTAGATTTTATTACCGGATTATAATATACTGCTCTGCTAATTTGACAAATACTTTTTTTTACATATCATAGATTTATTAAAGATAGGGCTAATATGGCAGTTCCAAAGAAAAAAACATCTAAATCAAGACGTAATATGCGTCGTTCTCACTTAGCGGTCGGTAAAGTTAACGTAATAGTCGACTCACAAACCGGAGAATATAAACTTCCTCACCATATATCCGCAGTTGACGGTACATATAACGGTCGTCAAGTTGTCGTGAAGAAAAAAGAAGTCGACGAAGAAGAAGTAGCATAAGGCTTATTATATATGACCTGTAAAATTATCGGTTGCGGCGGATATTTACCGGAGCGAGTAGTTAGTAACGACGAGCTGGCAAAGCATGTAGACACTAACGACGAGTGGATTAAGACAAGAACGGGTATATCGCAGCGCCATATTGCGGCAAGTGATGAATATACCTCCCACCTTGCTTTAAAAGCTGCAGAAAAAGCTATATTAGACGCTAATATAGCAGTATCCGATATAGATTTGATTATTACCTGCACTACTACACCGGATAACAGCTTTCCCTCCGTATCTACCAAATTGCAGGGATATCTCGGTTTTACGAATAATATCCCTTCTTTTGATTTACAAGCGGTATGTGCCGGCTTTGTGTACGGGTTGCAAGTAGCAAATGCTTTTATTGATTCAGGTAAATATAAGACTATCTTGCTTATAGGAGCCGAAAAAATGACCTCTTTGCTTGACTTCCAAGATAGATCGACTTGTGTTTTATTCGGCGACGGAGCAGGGAGCGTGATATTACGGCGTAGTGAAGATAGCTCCGGTATAATAGATAGTAAAATTTACTCAAACGGTAGCTATGCCGAAATGCTTTATACGAACGGCGGCGTAAGTATGAACGGTAATAGCGGTAAAATCGTCATGCAGGGGCAAGCATTATTTCGCCATGCAGTCGAGAAAATGAGGCAATCGGTAGAGGAAATATTAAAAGACAATAACCTTACGGTGAATGATATTGATTATTTTGTTCCTCATCAAGCTAATATTAGAATTATCGATAAACTTGCTGAAGCCTTAAATTTGGAGCAAAGCAAAATAGTAAAAACGATAAAAAATCATGCTAATTGCTCAGCCGCCTCTATTCCTCTAGCTCTAAGTGAGCTAAAAGTTTCGGGAAACTTAAAAAAAGGTGATATTATTCTTTTTACTGCCATCGGTGCCGGCTTAACCTGGGGAAGCGCGTTAGTAAGGTGGTAAATTAAAGATGACAAAAAAACTACTTTTCATTTTTGGGACTAGACCGGAAGCCATAAAAATGACGCCGTTGATTAAAAAATCTCAGAAAAATAAAAATTTTGAAACTATAGTTTGCGTAACTGCTCAACATCGTGAAATGCTTGATCAAGTTTTAAATTTTTTTGAAATTATCCCCAATTACGATCTTAATTTAATGCTACCTAATCAAGATTTATCTGACTTAACTAGTAACGCTATAAATAAACTCAAATCAGTAATTACAGAGGTAAAACCGGATTTAATCCTAGTGCAAGGTGACACTACTACGGCATTTATCGGAGCGCTTTCGGCTTTTTATCATAAAGTACCGGTTGCTCATATTGAGGCGGGTCTTAGAAGCGGTGATAAATTTTCCCCTTATCCTGAAGAAATGTATAGAACTCTTACCGCCGACTTGGCCGAGTATCATTTTGTACCGACCGGAAATTCTAAACTTAATTTGCAAAAAGAAAATATTAAAAATAATATATATGTTACCGGTAGTACCGTAATAGACGCTTTACTACTGGGTTTAGGCTTAATTAAAAATAGCGGCGAAGAAAAATATTATGATTATTTTAGGTTTTTAGATTTTAGCAAAAAAATTATCCTTATTACTATGCATAGAAGGGAAAGTTTTGGGAAGCCGCTAGAAAATATTTGTGTTGCCTTAGAATTATTAGCGGCAAAATACCGAGATGTGCAGTTTGTTTATCCGGTACACCCTAACCCCAATGTGGAGAATATAGTCAATAATAGACTCGCTAATATCAAAAATATTTTTCTTATTTCTCCCCTTGATTATTCTTTTATGATTTGGTTAATGGAGAAAGCCTATATCATTATTACCGATTCGGGCGGTTTGCAAGAAGAAGCTCCGACTCTCGGCAAACCGCTTTTGGTTACTCGTGATGTAACCGAAAGGATGGAAGGAGTAACGGCTGGTACCGCTAAATTAGTCGGGACGAATATAGAAAATATTTTGAACGAAACAACAAAATTGTTAGATAATAACGATTATTATAAGACAATGGCAGAAACACACAACCCCTATGGGGACGGTAAAGCGACTGAATATATAATGAAAATTTTGACAAAAGAGTTGAGTATTAATGAAAGTATAAACTTAAATACGTAACAATAAATGCAGATACAAAATTTAAAAATTATACTAAAACGAATATTACTGAAATATTTAAAAGTATTATTTGTACACTGTTATTATATTTTTTACCGATATGCAAAATACGCTCATGCATTTATTAAAAAAATACTTAAAATATTTATCCATACTTATCCCAATATCTATGAGCATATCTCACTTTATTCAAATGATCTAAAAATACATATTATAGATAAAGATTATTCAGTCAATGATCAATTCCCGAAATACACTATTATTACTCCGGTGCTAAATGAAGAAAATAATATTATTGAAGTATTAAAATCTATTGAAGAACAAAGTTTAAAACCAGATCAAGTTATTATTGTTGATGGAGGTTCTTCCGATCAAACAGTAAAAAAAATAAATTTATATAAAGAATCATCTAAGTTAGATATTTTGTTATTATTCTCATCCGAACAAAATATCGGTCATCAAAGAAATATGGCAATAGATCATTCCCGAAATAATTTATTAATGAATGTTGATGCAGGAACTTATTTAAATAAAAACTATGCTGCTAATACTATAGGACCATTTTATAAATACAAAGATTTAGATTTAGTAAGTGGTGTACACTATCCTAAACATAAATATACTTGGTCTGTTTATTTATCGCCGGTTAAGCATTTTGAATTTCGCGTAGAACCTTATGGCGCCTGTTTAGTGTATAAAAAAGACATAGCATTAAAAATTGGAAAATATCCGGAATATCTAACATATGCCGGAGAAGATACGTTATTTTGCTATAAATATAAAAAAGAATCTAAAACTTGGGTCTTTAATAAGAAAGCTTTTCTATTATGGGAACATCCAACAACGTTAGAAGCCACGAAAAAGAAATTATTTAATTATATGATTGCTAATTTTGAATTAGGATTATGGCCATATTTCTATTCTAGTTATATTCTTGAGCCAAATATAAACTTGGGTTGGCAATGGAATATATTAAAAAAGAATTATAAGAAATTTTTGCAAAAACAAGCAGAAATTGAAATAACTAAAAGAAATATTAAAGGTTTATGCTTTATCCTTTCCGGTACGAGCATTGATAATTTAAATAAAGGAAAAGATAACAGGGAAAAAGTTTTAAAATTTATTGAAAATAATTATAAAACTTTTTTTATCAACTTTAACACTATATCTTCTACAATCACTGCTAAAAATACCGTGAAAAGAAATGCATTATTCTTTAATACTGATCATACATTACTAGAATTGCTTTATTATAAATATTTTTCAATAGCTGATTTTGAAGCTAGGTATAAGAAATTTTTACAAAATTCTTTATTTATTATCCAATGCCTGGATAAAACTATATGTAAGGATGTTTTTGCTTTAAAAAAGCATTTTAATAACATATTAATTATATATGAATATGTTGATAACAATCATATAAAAAGCTTAGAGCATAATTATCTTATCCAGAACTCGGATTGGATTATTATAGATCAAAAAAATAAATATTCTTTTGATAAAAAAACAGACCCAAATAAATTAATAATAGTGAATAGTCCTGAAGAAAAAGTAAAGAAATTACTTGAGTTGACTAGACTTACTCAAAATTGAAGCCTATAAGTAACTTCTTATTCGGATTAAATTTATGAAACGTTACCTTTTTTATATAATAACTCTGATAACCGTTATTACGGTTGGGTTAGGGTTTTATAAATTAAATAATAAGTCAACCAAACCAACTTTAAGAGTAAAAGCAATAAATTTTGACGCAGAAAATCAAAATGATGCCAATCCATTTTTAACAAAAATACTTGAAGAAAATTATAATTTGAAATTTGTAAATAAGAATGAAGATGTATTGCTAAACGGTTGCTTAAGTAGAGAACCGATTACAAAAGATCCTAAAGTAATTAAAATATATTATACTTCTGAACTATATACAGGAAGTGTACAAGATCAATTACAAACTCAAGATTTAGTATTAGGATTTGATTATATAGATCAACCTAATTATATAAGATTCCCTTTTTCTTATCATCGCCATAAGGAAAGAATGCGACATGACTATGATAGAAAACGACGAGAATGTAACCCTTCCGAAAAAAAATATTTTGCATGTTTTCTAGCTAGTAATGACGGCGAATGGCTACCTACATTTGATGGAGCGAGAGAGCGTGCTAAGTTATTTCATAGACTATCTTTATATAAAAAAGTTTTAAGCGGCGGAAAGCTTTTAAATAATATAGGAGAAAGAGTGTCGTTTGAGCAAGAAAAAACAGAAGATTGGTTATCACAATGTAAATTCACTATAGCTTATGAAAATCAATATTATCCGGGATACTTACCGAAAAAGCTTTTCAAGCTTGGTTCGCAGGCTCTATACCGATATATAACGCAGATAGAAGTGTTCTAGAAGATATAAATAGTAAAGCGGTTATTTTTGGCGGAGATTTTTCTACGCAAGATGAATTAGTAGACTATATTAAAAAAGTAGATAATGATGATGAACTATATTGTAGTATTTGGAATCAGAGAATTTTAGTTAATCCGGAAAAAGATTATGAAGTACTAATAGATAAAGTTCGCAAAAAAATAAATGAAATTTTTGAAACAAAATTTAATAAAAAAATTTAGATATTAAGAATCTAACGCTTTTATAATACCGCGTAGCGTTTGAACTTCTGCGCCGGATAATTTATCTATACGAGTGAAAATATTAGTAATATTTTGTTGCATCATTAAGGTTTTTTCCGGAACTTTAAAAAAGTTTTTCTTACCTAGCTCATTAAATAAATGTTCTAAGAAATAATTAAGTTCTCCTCTAGTTGCAAGTTTTTGAGTATTACAAATAGATATATTACCATCATAAGGCTTATTACGAAACAACTCATAACATATTATAATAACCGCCTGGGCAATATTTAAAGAGCTAAACTCACTTGTATTAATAGTAATAATTTTATGAGCAAGAGAAACCTCCTCATTACTCAGTCCGTTATTTTCTCGTCCGAACATTATTCCCGCTTTCTGCGCTAATGGATAGCTTAACGATAAATCTTGTGAAAATACATAATTTTTATTCATGGTGCGTTTTGTACAAGTTGTAGCGTAGAGATACTCAATATCTTTAATGCTTTCTTCTAGAGTATCATAAATTTTTGCGTTATCTATAACGTTAACCGCACCGACGGCAGTGCTTCTTGCTTGCTCATTCGGCCAGCCGTCTCGTGGGTTAACTATTCTTAGCTCGTCTACACCAAAATTTTTCATTGCTCTCGCCGTAGCTCCGATATTCTCTCCCATTTGAGGACAGACTAAGATTATTATAGGTTTAGAAAATTTATTTTCTTCGGTCATCTTATAGTCTAAATTTTTATTACAAGAGCAGTATAGGCAATTGCAACGGCATCGGCTTCGTCGGCACTAGTAATTAAATAAGTGCCGGGCAGGAGCAGTTTAATCATATGTAGAATTTGATGTTTCTGAGCATGCCCGTAACCCGTTACCGTTTTTTTTACCGTATTAGGTTTAAATTCTCGAAAATCAATATTATATCTGCCGATAAGTGCCATAATAGCACCCCTTGCATAGCCGAGTTTTAAAGATGTTAAATTATTCATATTAACAAAAGTTTCTTCAAGGGCTACCGCGTTTGGTTTATGTTCTAATATTACTTTTTCTAAACAAGTAGTAATAAAAGCAAGTCTTATATGCAGGGCATCTTTGCTATTTGTTTTTATCACGCCGCTATTTATATATGTTAGCTTTGTCGCTTCTTTACGAACCACTCCCCAGCCGAGGTTAGTAAGAGCCGGATCGATACCGAGTATAATCATAATTTTTAGTTTCTAAGTTAAAAGAGGTATTTCACGTTGATAATCAAAACGTTTCCGATGTCATTCTCACTTTCTTAGGGCGTTGTTGCATGGCTCAAAAAGTAATAAAAATCCGTCATGGCGAAGCCGCGAAGTGGCTGTGGCCATCCAGGCTATCCCGAATTACATTCGGGATTTAATTAGAATACTAAACAAGTTTAGTATAAAAATATGTTTATACTTAGATGGCCACGGCACCAAGAGGCGCCTCGCCATAACGATTCCGGTAGCCATGCAACAACGCCCCGTTTTCACGGGAATGACATAGAGACGGCTTTTACCCTATCTATACGACAATATTGGTTAATGGTGACTACTAACCTGCAGCACTTTAAATAATGTTCCCATTTGCTTAGGTGAGATTAATTTATCCACTTGCCGCTCTATTATAGCTGCGTGGTTAGGAGTAATTTTATCCTGCAATATTTTACTACGCAATAAAATACCGTTTTGAGTTAGGAAATCCCGTTGCGACATTGTTTCGGATATATTTAAACCGGTATTTTTTGCTACTGCTTTTAAGGCGTAAAAATCAACATGCGCCGAAAGATCAGCTGACCCTAAACTCTCAAGAAGCGGATAATATTTATGATTTTTTATAGCTTGAATAGTTGCGTTATATTGATTTCTAGTTCTCTGATTTGGATTTATATCATAACCGTAATCTATAACCAAGCAGCTACCGCTGAATTTTTTTAGATGATTGCTAATAAATTGCATAATTTTTATAGATTCGTAAGATTCTTCTATTATTGCGCCGTCATTTGCTTCTAAGTGGGTTTGTAACAAATAATCTTGTAAGTTTTTATTAACGGCAATTTTATCAAATTTAATTTTATTATCTATCGGTTCTATAACGAGTACCGACTCATACCATAATTCTTTAACTTTAATATATTGTTTTACCGGCATGGTATCAAAGAACTCATTAGCTATGATTATAGAAGGGATTTTTACTATATCTTCTATAGTTGTATAATGATTAATCGGTAAATTAATATCTTGTAAATTTGTTTGCTGATGAGCAATAAAATTGGGGTTAATTTCAATGAATTCTATCGTCAGAGCTTGATAAAATTCCGGTACTAACTTTGCCGTTCGTAGTAAATCACGCATTAATAGTCCTTTACCAGGACCGAGTTCAATTAAACTAATTCTTGAAGGGCAACCAATTTTCTGCCATTCTTTTATACACCATAAGCCTATAATTTCACCGAATAACTGCGAAATTTCAGGAGCGGTTATAAAATCTCCCTCGATACCTAAAATATCCTTATGTTGATAGTAAGAAGACGGGTTCAAGGAAAGCGCCTCACGCATTAATTGATCGCAGCTAATATAGCCGCTTTGCTTAATAAGCTGTCTTATTCTAAAGTCGATCGACATTACTTTTACTATTTCCGGGGTTATTTCCGCGCAGGCGCATGGGTGTTAATTTAAGAGATCGTCATTGCGAGCGACTGGAAGCTTTGTTGCCGGAATGACATCGAGGTTTACATTGATTGCGACTTTTAAATTGCCCTATGAAAATGGACGTATATTACGCCCAATCTATTAATACGAATATAATAGCATATTGCATTACCGCAGCAAATATTGCGGCTACTATATCGTCCAGCATAACACCGGTAGCACCGTGAATATTGCGGTCAAGCCAATTAATCGGCCATGGTTTTATTATATCAAAAATGCGAAATAGACAAAACGGTAAAATAAAAAGTACAATTAAATTAATTTTTAAAGGACTTAAATATTTTATTATGTTTGATTCATTGACAAATACTACCGAGAAAAAACAAAGGATTAAAGTTAACATTTGTCCGACTACTTCGTCTATTACTACCTCTTGCGGGTCTTCTCGTCCTGTATATTCTATATATATTTTAGTAAAATAACAGCCTAGTATTAATAATATCACCCATATACCGAAAGTTATTATAAATAAGGTTATAAGCTGTGCTTCACCAAGGGTAAGTGCAGGAAATGAAAAGATGATTTTACTAGTAATAATAAAATACATAACGGCGTAACATAGCGGAAAAGCCGCCAGAGAGCCGAAAGTACCCGGGCAGTATTTTATTTTGCCTATATAAAAAAAAGTTGCAAAAAACTCTGCTATTTGTTTTTTAGTAAACATTTCTTTCTCTATTGATATTTAATCTTAACTCGTTATATAATAACTTTTTATAACTCTAATAGAAAATTAATATAATGGGAATGAGTTTTAGTCATCTTTTAATAATTTTATTAATTATTTTTGTATTATTCGGCGCAGGTAAATTACCGCAGGTCATGGCAGATTTAGCTAAAGGACTTAAGGCTTTTAAAGACGGCATAAAGGATAAAGATAAAGATGATTTGTAGAATTTAGGGAAGAAAACAGCGTTTCTACACAATAAACCTTATGATGTTATGCTTGCAAAGGCATTGTTGCATGGATAAGTTAAAGCGTGTTCGATGTCATTCTCGCTAGGCATTGTTGCGTGGATACTCAAACCGTCATGGCGAGGCGCCTTTTGGCGCCGTGGCCATCCAGTTAAACATATTTTTATACTAAACTTATTTAGTATTCTAATCAAATCCCTCATTATATTCGGGATAGCCTGGATGGCCACAGCCACTTCGTGGCTTCGCCATGACGGATTTTTATTAATTTCCTATCCACGCAACAATGCTTCCTAGCAATGACGGTGTTTTTGCAACGCTTGTGTTTCACGCAAACATTGCTCTTGCAAGAATGCTTTTGAATACTTAACGAAAGCCATGCCCTAAAAAATAGAATTATTGCCTTGGGCAGCCACAACTTGTTTTACCTTTATTTTTCTCGGCAGAATCCTCAAGCTTTTTCCCGCCTGCTTGCATATCTTTTCCCATACCTTGCATGGTATTGCAGGCACTGGTTAAAAAAGCTACCGCTATTAATGTAAAAGTGATAAGTGTTGAACGCATAATTATTGCCTATTTAAATTTAAGTTTTGTAAGGGGAATTTTATTAAGCAAATAAAAATTTGTCAATAGACTTCTTCCGAAACTCTACTTCTAGGGGTAATTTGTACGTCGCACCTAGGCTCGAATCCTCACGTTACTTGCGTGTATGCTGCGGTTCTGCGCTCCGTGTCTCCTTCAAATTCCTCCCTATAAGCGAGTTTGAAAAGAAGTCTAATCTAAAAAATTATTCTAATTTTGAATCGGCAGAGTATTTAACGGCATAATTTAAAATTATAACGCCAAATAAAGCGGATAGCAAAGAGGCTATTATTACGGCTATTCTCATAGCATTAGAAGGGCAACCCGATTCAAAAGTTATACTACCGATAAATAAGCTTAAAGTAAAACCGATGCCGCCGAGAATTGCTATGGCATAGAATTTTAACCATGACGTATCTTTTGGTAAAGCACAAAATTTTAACCGAATAAACGGATATGAAAATAGCATAATACCTAATTGTTTCCCGATAAATAACCCGAATATTACTCCAAAGGTTACGTTAGAACATACGCTCTTAAACGAAAAATGTTTTAAAACGATACCGGAATTCATAAACACAAATAGAGGTAAAATAAAATAATTTACAAAAGGACGTATTAATTCTTCTAATTTTTTAAAAGAACTATTAATAACGTTACCCGTGTTAACAGGGATAAAGAGGGCGATAATAGCACCGCATAATGTGCCGTGAATACCGGCCTCAACCATGCTAATCCATAACAATAATCCTATTGCCATATAATAAAGGGTTTTTTGTACTTGATAATAGTTAAGTATCGATAAAATAACTATAATTCCTAAGGAAGCGCATAAGGCCACCATATAGATTGTTTTAGTATAAAATAAAGCAAGTATAATTAAAGCAAAAGCATCGTCAATTAGCGAGAAACCGATAATAAAAGCTCGAAGTTCTAAAGAAGTATAACGATGAAAAAAAGATAAAATACCGAGTACAAAAGCCGTATCGGTTGCTATCGGAATAGCCCAGCCTTTTAACGTTGATTGATCAAAATTAAAATATACGTAAATTAATGCCGGTGCTACTACTCCCCCTAAAGCTGCTGCACTCGGTAATATTAATTTCTTCTTGTTTTTATATTCTCCTTCTACTAAGTGAAATTTCATCTCCAAACCGATTAATAAAAAGAAAAATGTCATGAAACCGTCATTAATCAATTCTATAAAAGTGGTTTGCAGGCTTAAATTCCCTACCGATAAGAATATATTGCTATAGACAAATGCAATATAATATTTATTTAAAAAACTGTTATTGCTAATGACGAGTGCCAAGGCAAATGTTATAATGAGTAATATACCGGCAAAACTACCGGATTTAATTAATTCTCTTAATTTGTTGTTTATAGACATATTTATTATTGGTAATCTTTGTTAGTTTAGATAATATTTTAAGTTTATTGAAAAAGTCAAAGCTACTATGCTTTTATAATCATATTTTATATAATGGTGAGATAATTTTAATTATCTATATAGTAATCGTCATTATTTAGATTAATAAAGTATTATTGTCAAAGTATATAGGGTTTCTTGTAGAGAAGGATGCTTTATATTACAGTTTAATTTACCATAAAACAGGCTATTTCATGCTAGCAGAACAACAAACCGAGTGGATTATAAACAACAATCTTGTAAATAAAGGTTGGCATATAGATAATAGTAATAAAAAAAATGTTTATTTTCAAAAGCCGAAACTAGAAACAGAACGAAAAAAATTAAACAGAAAAAAACCGGATTATATACTATATAAAAGTAATACGGATATACCGATTGCAATTATTGAAGCGAAAAAAGGCGGAATAGACTTAAAATTAGCATTAGAACAAGCTACGGAATATGCAAAAGCCCTGAATGTACCGTTAGTATTTGCTATGAACGGCGCTTATTGTGAAGCTCGTTTTGTTCCAAATAATAAAGAACTTATATTAAACGGCGAAGAAGTAAGAGAGTTACTTCGAGAAAAAGAGATATTAGCTTTTTTAGAAGCAAATAGTAATGAAGCTTGGACGATCCCTAAAGAAGTTAAAGTTTCACGAGATGAGTTGATATCGATATTCAAAAATCTAAATAATATTTTAAGAAGCGAAGGCTTGCGAGCCGGAATAGAAAGATTTGGTGAATTTGCTAATATATTATTCCTGAAATTGCTTAGTGAGAATAATGAAAAATCTTGGTGGAATACTGTTAAAGCACAGTCAAATGAAGATATTATCGGTTACATAAACGGCTATGTCATAGAACAAATTAAAAATAAGTATGGCGGTGACGTTTTTACGCCTATTTCTATCGGTAACCCTCAAACGCTTCGGCATATTATCGATGCAATCGATCCTCTTATTTTATCGACAATAGACACGGATATAAAAGGCGATGCATTTGAATATTTCCTTGAAAAAACTACCTCAACCGAGAATGACTTAGGAGAATATTTTACCCCTAGAAATGTTGTTAAAACCATTATTAACCTTGTGGATCCTAAATTTAAAGAAACAATTTATGATCCTTTTTGCGGTACAGGAGGGTTTTTAACCGAAGCTTTTAACTATATTAAAGAAAATACTATAATTAATACTCAAGAAGATTTAGAAAGACTAAAATTTGATACGTTATATGGGCGAGAAATAACTACAACCGCTAGAATCGCCAAAATGAATATGATTTTGCATGGTGACGGACATAGCGGAATTCAACAAATAAATAGTCTTGAAAATCCTAATTATATTAAACCTTTAACTAATCAGCAGTTAAAGTTTGATATAATCGTTACTAATATGCCTTTCTCCCAGGAAATTACTAAAAAGACTATTAAAAACGGCAAAACCGTAACAGAGAATTATATAGCTCCTCTTTATTATAACGGTATTGCTAAAAATAACGGTGATGCTGCTTGCGTTTTACATTGTCTTCATAATTTGAAAGAAGGCGGCAGGATGGCGTTAGTAGTACCTGAAGGGTTTCTATTCAGAAAAGATATTGCTGCCGTACGACAATTTTTATTATCGAAAGTAAAACTACAAGCCGTTATTTCTCTGCCGCAAGGTACTTTTTTACCTTATACAGGAGTAAAAACATCGATACTTTATTTTACCGATGCACATAAACCAAATAATCAAAAAGAATATTGGTTTTATGAAGTCAAAAATATTGGGATTACCTTAGACAATAAGAAAAGAAAAATTAACGGCATAAATGATTTAAACAAAATTGATTCCTCGGATATTGGTAAAGTAGACAAAAATCCTGACTTAAAGACTAATATGTTTGAACTCGGGTTTGAAATAATAGATTTAGAGAAAGTGAAGAATGACGGGTATAATTTGGTTGGAAGTTTTTATAAGGAATTACAGAAAAACAATAAATATAAATTTGTAAAACTTGGAGAGATAAGTAAGGTTGAAAGCGGTAACTCTGCACCTCAAAATAATAATTTATTTGAAAATGGTATTTACCCGTTTTTCAGGGTTTCAGATATTGCAAAGCCTCATATATCTGGCAACCTTTTAGAAACTGCTGATAAGTTAAACGACGAAGGAGTAAAAGGATTAAAATTATTTAAAAAAGGTTCTATTCTTTTTCCTAAAAGTGGTGCCTCAACTTTACTCAATCATCGTGCAATTATGGGCTGTGATGGATATGTTACTTCGCACTTAGCAATCATTACTGTAGACAAAACAAAAATGCTATCAGAATTTTTGTTTTACCTATTAGTCGGTGTTGATGCAAAAAATATCATATTAAATGACAGCTACCCTTCAATTAGAATTGATTTTTTACAAAACCTACAACTTCCTCTTCCTCCTTTTGAAGAACAACAAAAAATAGTTGAGGAATTGGATAGTTATCAAAAAATAATAGATGGGGCAAAACAGATAATAGATAATTGGAAGCCTAATTTTAAAATAAGACCTGAATGGCAGGTGCTAAAAATTTCAGATATAGCAGAAAGTTTAAAAGCTGGCGGTGATGTTCCAAAAGATAATTATTCAAAGGATAAAACTATAAAATATAAAATACCAATTTATTCAAATGGGACTACTAATAAAGGTTTATATGGATATACAAATATTATAAAAGTAGATAAACCATGCGTAACAATTTCTGCGAGAGGAACTATAGGGTATGCAGTAGCACGTAATGAACCTTTTTATCCTATAGTTAGATTAATTGTATTAATACCTAAAAAAGGTATTGAAATAGAATACCTAGAATATATTCTAAACAAAATAGATTTTAAATTATTTAGCACAAGTACTCCACAATTAACAGTGCCTGAAATATCAAATTATAGAATTCCAATTCCTCCTTTACATATCCAACAAGAAATAATAGGACAAATTGAAGAAGAGCGTACAATGATCGAAGCAAATAAAGAAACCATAAAGCTTTTTGAAAATAAACTAAAAACTAAACTAGATTCTCTTTGGCAATAGTTTATGTATATCACCTACCTAAAAAACTTAATCAGCTTTGAGTCGGTAACGCCGAATAGCGCAGGAGCTATTGAGTATATTGACAAGTTACTCCAAGAGAACGGCTTTCAAACCGAAATAAAATTATTCGGCGGCTCCTCCTCGCAAGTTACAAATCTTTACGGATTTTACGGCAATAAAAAACCGAATATTTGTTTTGTCGGGCATGTAGACGTCGTGCCTGCCGGTGATTTTACTCTTTGGCACGCTTCGCCTTTCTCGGCTCACATAATTGCCGATAAAATATACGGCAGAGGAGCCGTTGACATGAAAGGGGCGATAGCCTGTTTTTTAGCGGCAAGTTTGGATTTTATAAAGCATAATCCGAACCTTAACGGCTCGATTAGTTTTTTAATTACCGGCGATGAAGAAGGCGAAGCAAAATACGGCACTAAAGAAATGTTAAAACACATCTATAATCAAGGTCATAAAATTGATTTTGCTATTGTCGGTGAGCCGACAAATGAAGAAGAAATAGGTGATACGATTAAAATAGGTAGGCGCGGTAGCGTAAATTTTAACTTAAACTTACACGGCAAACAGGGGCACGTTGCTTATCCGCAAAAAGCACGTAACCCTCTTCCTTGTTTAATAAAAATAATGCATGATATTATCAATATTAAACTTGATGAAGGCGGTGCATTTTTTGATCACTCGAATACCTGCGTTACCTCAATTGATGTCGGTAATAATATAACTAACGTAATTCCGGGTGAAGCTTCCGCACGATTTAATATTCGGTTTAATGAGCTACATTCAGCTGAGAGTCTAACAAATCTAATAAAGCGAATTGTCGAAAAATATTGTACCGAATATAAATTAAATTATGAATTAACCGCTAAAAGTTCAGCCGAAAGCTTTATTCAAGACCCTATAGACAGAATAGCCGATTTCGCCGAAATAGTTGCAAGCACAACTAATATAAAACCTAAATTCTCAACTAGCGGCGGTACTTCCGATGCTAGATTTGTTAAAAGCTATTGCCCGGTTGTTGAATTCGGTTTATTATCCGAAACAGCTCATAAAATTAATGAATATACAAAAATTACTGATTTACAAAAATTATACGATGTGTATTATAATTCTTTGACAAAATTCCTAACTTAAGAAGTTTTGCGGGTGTGATGGAACTGGTAGACGTGCAAGATTTAGGTTCTTGTGCCGCAAGGCGTGGGGGTTCAAGTCCCTCCACCCGTACCATTCTTCAATTTTAGTGCAATTTGTGAAAGCATCAAACGGCGGACGTAGAGAGTAATCAAGTTTTTCGCTGCTCAATGTTAGGTTAGCAAATACTAAATTTACTAAACTCCTTTTGTCCTCGACAGTTGAACCTATAAACTTGTTATGGGCGTCAGAAGCTAATTCTACCAAGGAAATTAGCGTTTTTGTAAACTCATCATCTGCATTGTGATAAGCTCCGATTTCTCTCATTACATCGTTGCGTCGTTCTATTAATTGCTGGCGTTTTTCTTCGTGCGTTTTTTTGTCTATTTCACCATCAAGTAATAAATTCATTAAATTATCCATACGCGTTTTAATTTTTGTATCTTCGCTATAAAGTTCACTTACACGGCGTTTATGAAAATCTTTTTCCGCATTTGCGCTAGCTTTAGTATATGTTATTACTTCGCTTAACATCTGCGGCGATAATTGCATTGATGCAAAGACTTTTTCCACTTCCTTTAAGGCTATCTCTTCCGGTACATATATTGCCTGTGTAGATTCCTTTGATACCCATATTCTTAAGTATCTCCACTCTGCAGTTTCTCCATTCTTGTAAGCTTTGCTCCGTATGTCAGGAGTTGCTACCCTACCGGTATTAGCGCATTTAATTAAGCCTCTAAATATTGATTCCTTATTTCTGAATTTATACGGCATTCTTTTCCATCCTAGCCGTACCTTTTGGCATTTATCAAATAACTCTTTGTTTATAATTGGTGGGTAAATATGAGGGAATCTTTGCCCTGTTTTTTTTAATCTCATTACTCCATAATAAAAAGGATTCTTAATAAGCTCGAAAATTTGCGATCTACTTAAATAACCTTTATTGCCTCTTGCATTAGTAAGTCCCCACTCTTTGGTTTTTTTCAATATTTCCGGTAAGTTATAATTGCCTGTTGCGTAGGTTTCAAATATCTTTTTTATCAAAGGTGATCTATCAAGGTCAATTACTATGGTTCCCTTTTTATCGTTAGTATGCAGATAACCCATGGGAGCAGTACTTACCCATTTACCTTCTCGTAATTTTTGCGCTATACTGCGGTTTATGTTATCCTTAAGGCTATCAACGTAATTTTGCGCCATCATAGTAAACAAATTCCACATCATACGCTCCTGTGATGTAGAATATTTATGGATAATACAATTTTCCGTGTGAAAATGTAGCTCTATTTTTTCTTTTTCGATAAGGTTGTTTAATAAAGGAGTCTCCTTATAACTACGTTGTAGCCTGTCCACCTTATCCGTTACCACTGCAATTATTTTTTTCTGCTTTTTAGCAAACTCTATGGCTTCCATAAATTTTTTACGATTGCCTACGGTTGACGATTCAGTAAATTCAAAGATTTTTAAAATCCCTAACCCTTTACGGGTACAATATTCTTGTGAACGATATTTTTGGGCATTGGTTGAATAGCCTTCTTCCTGCTCTTTAGAGGATACCCTACATAATATAATTGCTTCAGTTGCTTTTTTTCTTTCGTACATATTATTACCCCCTCCCCATAGTTTTATTCCAATTAAAACAATAATATTTTTCAAAATAAGCTGTAGCCTGATGTAAAAAACGACTTTCATACTTAGTTAATTTACGTAATATTATATCAGAGCCATCCTTGTTATAAGTAACGACTGTAATGAGCTTTGCGGCGAGTAAAGTACCGAATACCGCCCACATTATGGTATTAACCGGAGTATTTAAAAGCTCGTCGTCAATTATAACTGTGACGGGTTTGTTATGGCAGGTGCTTATACGACGGACTAATTTACAAAAAGCCCGATAATCGTAAGAGTCTTTAGATTGGATAATTTTTAATATTTTTAGCTTTCCTTTTTTGCAGCTGATAGAAATACCTTGCCTAAGCTTATCACTTTCAAGCCCATAAGGAGGGTGTAAGAAAATTATAGCTTTGGGAGCTGAAAATATAGGTTTTGGAGTTATTAGATTTGATTGATTATTTTGATCGGTCATTTGGATATCCCCATTTTGATTAAACTTAAAGTTATTAAGTTTTAACCACCAAAAATTGCTTTAAGGTGGTCGGGGAGTTAAGAAAACCGCATAACACAGCTATAATAGTTTTTAGGTCTAAAGTATAGTACCTTAAACCCTGGTATGACTATTATCTCCCAGACCCTAAGAAAGTCTAGGATAACATCATTTTATACGGTTGATGTTATAACCGGTTATGCTAAGGTTCTTACACCCCAGAATAGTTTTACAACTACTCCGAGTATGATTTTATACAACTCCCCTAAAAAGTCAATTAAGCTTTATTATTTTTTTCTTTTTTTAATCTAATGTGTACTTTTACAAGAATTTTTACAAACTCTATAAAATTTCTCGCCGCTTCGTGTACTTCTACTTCCGATAATTTGCCGTTATACATTTTCCTTATATTTTCAACGATCGACTCGTAAATTTCTTCACTACTACGCCCATCCGGTTTAGCTTGCCAAGCTTGTTCATATGTGGTTATATTGTCGTTTTTCATAATTCCCCTCTGTTATATTTTGCTAAAACGCAGTGCAATAAAGCCAAGCTATCGGCTTCGTTATCATCCTTGGGACTAAAGCCTTTACTTTTAACTGCATCGATAACGGCGTATTTTGTAGCGTTGCCTTTGCCGGTGATATGTTTCTTGATAGTACCGACCGGCACTCCTTTATAAGCTATTTGGTGATGTTCACAAAAAGCCGTTAGATGAGCAAGAAAGCCGCCGTATTTATGGGCTGCTTCTACGCCCTTATGGCTCCGTACCTGTTCAAAATAAATTTCATCAAAGCCGCCTTCACTATTCTTAAGGTCTACTAACCATTTCTTAAAACGTAAAAACACCATGCCGCCGCCTTCAAAACTGTTGGTTTTAAAGTTTTCCGTGCCTGAAATGATATTATTATTTTTATTTTGCAAAGCCCAGCCTGTTACAGTGCCGAGGTCTAGGGCTAATATTGTTTTGTAATTGTTCATAATATTATTCTCCTTTTGGTTAGTCCTTTTAATTGTTCTGCTAAAAATATCGGGTTTTTTAACGCTTTTTTTAAAAATAGATGATCTTTTAAAGCTTCCTCTTTAAGCCTTGCTAAGAGTTCAGGAGTGACGTTATAAAAGTCATTAGGTATAACCCACCCTTTAGTTTCTTCTACAATCCTTAGCATAGTAGGGCGTTGTGGTATTGCCTCTTCGTATAAATATTTATAAATATGCGAATGAGATACCCCGAATAATTCAGCTATTTCTCTTATTGTTAATTCGCTTATTTCCTTCCACGTTAATAGTTGCATATTTGCCTCTAAGTTAAATTGCCGGCTAGGAATCTAACCGGTGATGTTTACCTACTAGCGTTTAGGTTTTTTTAAAACCTTGTTTTACAACTTAGTCCCGCATTATTTGTAGTTATATATAACCCAGAAAAATCAACTTGTGGAAAAAGGACACTTCAAGTAACAAATTTTTTGAATTTTTTGAAGTATTTTGGCTTTCCTCTCAAGAACAATAATTTAAAAAGGACACTTCAAGTAACCGACAGTTGTAATTTAAAAAAATAATGGCATTCTATCGGTTACCACCATTAAACAAAATTTTTCAATTCAAAAGAGGTAAAACATGAAGAAAGAACTAACAACCGACATCAATATTTTAAAGGTACCCATTGGGTTACTAGCAAAATATGACGTTGAAGACTTACACCGCCATTTAGTGAAAGCTATCGAGGAGCTAGAAAAAGCTAAGCGGCTTAAACAATGGCTACAAGGGGCAATAGCTCTTAAATATAAGGCACGTATACAAAATAAACGTAACTATTGCGGGGAGGATACCGGCGTTATTTCTCTTGAGGATAGAGGCTTTAAGGTAACTAGCGACGTACCGAAACAAGTTGAGTGGCGGCAAAGCGTACTTAGTAAAATTGCCGGCAATATACTAGCCAGAGGGGGAAAGTTATCGGACTATATTGAAGTTCATTATCACGTGCCGGAAGCTAAATATAATAATTTACCGCAAGTGTTTAAGGATATGCTGCTACCAGCCAGAATAATTAGACACGGCAACCCTGTTTATAAGCTTACCAAACTAAATGATGATAAGTTTGAAATAGTTACGCTAGATCAAATTATGTCGGAATGGGGGGTAAGCCATGAGTAACTGATGTTACGCAGTATTTATCAAATAGGTATATTTGCCGCCATATTTTTTAATTGCTGAAATGCCATTTGATTAGCTTTTACAAGTAGCTTATATTTTATAGCAAAATGGTTAAGGTGAGTTTTTATTTTAAGTTTTTCCAATTTACAGTAAGCTATTAGTACAGAAAAAATATGGTTACATTGTGAACGAATAACTTTAGTCGGAGACTTTGCCAAACTAGCATTTTGCTTTATTGATTTGTGATATTCTTCGATACGCCACCGTTTTTGATAGAGTTCGTAGAAATATGGAACTTCTAGGCTTAAATCATTGGTAATCAAGTATAATATACCTTGTTTGCCGTTCTCGTTTGTGAAAACTTTTTTGAGTAGTTTGACCGGAAAATCAACTTCTTTAATCCAAACCGTTAAAGTAGTATTATCTTGCATATTTAATGATTCAATACGTTTAAAGTTTCCTAGTTGCTTATCTTGTGCAGAAATAGCTATTGTTCTATTGGATTTAATACCTAAAATAAATTTTTTACGGCATTCATAGTGAATAAACTTTATTGTTTCCTTTGACGAAAACCAATTATCCGCAAGAACGTAAGCAAAGCTTATGTCATTTTTAATAGCTTGTTTGACTAATTGGCGAAATAATTCGTTTTTATTACTACTTGATTTACGTTTTTCACGTCTGGTTTCTACATCACAAAATTTAATATCTTTTTTTATAACTTCATAACCTACAGGGACACTGATATCGCCATAACGGATTAAACATGATAGTAAATTAATACCCTTTACATGCCTACCTTTAGCATGAGAGTAATGCCAACAAATTATTTCGTTTTCATCCGTATATGCTTTCTCTTCAACTGAATCGTCAATAATTAAAACTCCCTCATCTACTTTATCCTGCTGTCTAACTAATCCTTTAACATACGACCATAGCTCTTTAGAACCGTACTCCCCACTATGTAAAAATCTAGTGATTTGATCATGGCTAAGCTCTCCCGATAATAATTCCGATAACCCTGTTGCCGTGGCGTACTTATTTTGACTAATTAAGTAATCTGTATAAATATCTAATAGTTTGTCCTGCAATTCTTATCTCTACATACATTTTTAAAGCTTAGAAATTATATAATTTTTTTACCTTTTTCAATCTATACCTGCGTAACATCTATGAGTAAATTACCGATTATTAGCGCCGACGAGCGTTTAGCGGAGAAGCGAGGCATTAAGGGCTGTATATTCGGTGGGTACGGCATCGGTAAAACTAGCCTGCTGTGGACTCTACCGACGGAAACTACGTTATTCTTCGATCTTGAGGCCGGTGATTTAGCAGTTGAAGGCTGGCAAGGCGATAGTGTGCGCCCTCGCACATGGCAAGGATGCCGAGACTTTGCCGTATTTATCGGCGGCGCTAATCCTTCAGTTAAGGACAACGGCATTTATGGCAAAGCACACTATGAAGACGTTTGCCGTAGGTTTGGAGATTCTGCCGCTATTGATAAATACGAAACTATCTTTATCGATTCCATAACGGTTGCAGGACGCTTATGTTTGCAATGGTGTAAATCTCAACCGCAAGCAATTAGCGAGAGAACCGGCAAGGAGGACATGCGGAGTATGTACGGCTTACATGGTCAAGAAATGATCACCTGGCTAACGCATCTACAACATGCCAGAAATAAAAATATCTGGTTTGTCGGGATATTGGAAGAGAAGCAAGACGAATATAATCGTCGGACATTCGGCTTGCAAATCGACGGCAGCAAAACCGCTAACGAATTACCAGGGATAGTTGACAAAGTTATAACTATGGCACAGGTAAAAATTGAAGGTAAAGAGTCTCGGGCTTTCATCAATCACACTTTAAACCCTTACGGCTACCCTGCTAAAGATCGGTCGGGGAAGCTGGAAATGATCGAGCCGCCGCATCTCGGTAATCTCATGGCAAAGATTAAGGGAAGTATAAAACCTATCTACAAAGACTTACCCCCTCAAATAACACGAGTAACTACTACAACTAAAAACAAACAACAATTAATCAAGGAGTAACATTATGAACTATTACGATTTTAATACTGCGACTAATCAAGCAAACTTTGATTTAATCCCGAAAGGGACAATAGCCAAGGTAAATCTTAGAATAAAATGCGGCGGTTATAACGATGCCGAAAGCGGTTGGACGGGCGGCTACGCCACTAAAAACGATATAAGCGGCACTGTTTACTTAGATTGCGAATTTACCATTTTAACAGGTGAGTATGATGTGGCTATAGTATTCCGGACAGTTAGTATGAGACAATATTAACAGAAAGGAAATACAGTATGACAAAAACAAAAATGTATTCTAGTGAATTTAAAGAATCAGCAGTTAAATTGGCAACTGAATCGAAGCGACCTGTTATTCAGACTGCAAAAGAATTAGGTATCAGTAAGAATACTTTATATAGTTGGATAGATAAATATTCTAAACAATTTGAAGAATCAATAACAAGAACAGATGAACATCTGTATGATGAATTAAAAAGATTAAAGAAAGAGCTGGTGATAGTAACACAGGAGCGTGATATACTAAAAAAGGCTGCAGCGTACTTTGCAAAAGAGTCCCTGTAAGGTATGCATGGATAAAGAAGCATCAAGATGATTTCTCAATTGCAATTATGTGCAAATGTATGAAGGTATCACGTAGCGGTTATTATGAGTGGTTAAATAACCCTGGATGCAATAGGGATAAAGAAAATAGAGAATTAACCTGTAAGGTTAGAGCTATTTTTCAGGAAGGTAGACGAAATTATGGATCTAGACCCATTAAAAAGGCTTTGTTGAGGCAAGGCATAATTGTTAGTCGTAGGAGAATTACAAGACTAATGAATGAAGCTGGCTTAGTATGTAAAACTAAGTATAAATTTAAAGCAACTACTGATTCTAAGCATAATAAGCAAGTTGCTCCTAATTTATTGGATAGACAGTTTAAAGTTTCTAATGTTAATTGTTATTGGGTTGGTGATATCACCTATATCCCAACTGGAGAAGGATGGTTATATTTAGCAACAGTTATTGATCTATTTTCTAGAAAAGTAATAGGCTGGTCAATGAATAGTAATATGAAAGCTGATTTAGTTAATAATGCTTTGCTAATGGCAATATGGCAACGTAAACCACCTAAAAAGCTTATTTGGCATACTGATAGAGGTAGCCAATATTGTTCTGATAATCATTTAAAACTTATAAAACAACATGGTATTATACAGAGTATGAGTCGTAAAGGAAATTGCTGGGATAATGCTGTTGCTGAAAGCTTTTTTCATACTATAAAAACAGAATTAATTTATCAACATAAATTTAAAACTAGGGAGGAAGCAAAACATGCTATATTTGAATATATAGAGGTATTTTATAATCGTATAAGAATGCATTCTGCTAACGATTATCTATCACCAGTACAATACGAAAAAATACAAAAATGTGCGTAAAAAACTGTCCGGAAAACTGTTGACAGATCAGTATGCCAAGCGTCGAGTTTGGAGCATGATCGGACTTTATAGCTAGAAGAACAATAACAAATGGGGCGAGATAGGCAGAAGCTTTATACGCTCTATTCTTAACTCTGCTCGAGGGTTTAGCGATAAGGAGGATTCGGAACATGCCAAATATGCCCGTAAGATTAACAATTTCGGTGATTTAGAGAATTTAGAGTTTTTTATAGTTAGAATTGATATAGAAGTCGATCAGTCGGGCAATGAAAAAAACGTTATTAAGGTTGCTTTAGACCCATGCCATAAGGATTATGTTAAGCTTATGGATAACAACGCCGATATAACAGACATAGCGGGGTGGAGGTAAGAGGTGCGCATATGACAAGATTAGATTTTAACCGAATTTTAAAATATTACGATAAAAATAACGGCGTAATGATAACTTTAAATATGTTACTTAATCAAGCTCTTAGTTATGAAAAAAGCTTAGAGCCGCTACGTAAATATTTAGGTGCGTCACGTCTTGGCGTGCCTTGCTCTAGGGCTTTGCAATATGAGTATCTTAAAGCCATTAACGGCGATATTAGAATTGTTGATGATGGGAATCACATACGTAACTTTGAGATAGGATATTTATTTGAGCGTTTAATGATAGATTGGCTAAAGCTTTCAGGCTTTAAACTTTTGACTCACGACGAACAAGGAAAGCAATTGGGCTTTGCAGTAGCAGGCGGCAAAATAGCCGGACATATTGACGGCATTATATTAGATGTTCCGGTTGATATAAAAGATTTAAATCGTGAAAATAAAGATTTAAAAATATCTTGCCCGATGCTATGGGAAACTAAAAGCATGAATAATAAGAGCTGGCGAGAGACATTTACAAAGGGTTTAGTATTATCTAAGCCCGTCTATGCTGCACAAATTGCTCTTTATCAGGCTTATATGGAGGAAACAATTTGCGGTATTTCTAAGAATCCTTGTTTATTTACGGCAATTAATAAGGATACTGCCGAAATATACGCCGAGCTGATCCCGTTTGATGCCGAATTAGCCCAAAGGATGAGCGATAAGGCTGTTAATATTATCAAAGCAACCGAAGCGGGGGAAACATTACCTAGGGGCTTTAGTAGTAAGGAGGTTTTTGACTGCAAAATATGCCCTTATCAATCTAAATGCTGGGGGGATTAAGTTGTGAGTGAAATCTTACCCGTAAAGGATGACATTAAAGGTTATTTTTGGCTGGTCTTCGGTTATTTAGACGGGTTAATTCCGTTGCGTTCATTTGCAGAGAAAGGGGGCGGAACTAATAAGCCCCCTGCCAACATTTGGATTGAAGCAAATGACGATATGGCTGTTAATGCTCTAAATTTTGCTATGACAACAAACCAACGACAAACGGCATTTTACGTAATTCCCGGAGTGGTTGAAAATACAGGGGAAGCCGGAAGTATCCATATAAAGCAAATGCAGGTTTTACTGATTGATATTGACGACGGGGATACTGAAAGCAAGTTAGCATTACTTGAAAACGCTTTAGGTAAGGCTACAATGGTTGTTGAGTCGGGAGGTATGACTAGAGAGGGACATACTAAGTTGCATGTTTATTGGCAATTAATGGAGGTTGCAAGTGGTGAAGATTTAAAAATTTTATTAGAGTTGCGGCACAAAATAGCTTTAGCCGTGGGCGGTGATGTAAGCTTTAAGTCGGCCCATCAACCGATTAGGGTAGCAGGTTCGGTTTATTACAAAGGCGGAGTTGCGAAGCTTGTTAAAATTAGGTCGTATAATCGTATAGAGTATACGCTTGAGGAATTAGTAGAGGGAGTTAAAAAGTTAATTGGCGTTAATACTTTAGATCTCCAGAATTTTACTAAAAACTTACCAAACATTAACAATATTTCCTTACCTTTAAATAATATTTTGACAAGCAAAGTATATGAAGGCGGCAGCGGTGAAGCTAGCCGTTTCAACCGGTTAAGCAGGATAATAGGCTACTGGTTGCGCCGCTGCCATGACGGGTTAATTACTGAAGCACAAGCCTTAGAGGAAATACATAGCTATAATTTAGCCAATGTTGTTCCTTCTTGGTCTCTAGAGAGAATAAAACAAGAGGTTAACGGCTTATGGAAGTTGCATTTACAGAAATACGGAGAAGCTAAAAAGATTACTAATAATGCATCTCGTCGAACAATTAGTATATTTCAGCTAGGTCGATTTTTAGAAGATCAAAGCGAATTGCCGCAAGATTTAATAGCACCACGTATATTAACGCCTCGCGGTATATTAGTCTTCGGCGGTGCGCCAAAAGTCGGGAAGAGTGATTTTTTGTTGTCGTTATTTGTGCATCTAGCAGCAGGGCAAGAGTTTTTAGGCTTTAAGCCCGTTCGTCCATTAAAGATATTTTATTATCAAACCGAAGTAGAATATGACTATTTGCGTGAAAGATTACAAAATATGCAATTTCCTAAGGAGTTAATGGATAAGGCACAAATTAACTTATACATTACACCGGCTAGTAAATTGTTATTAGATGCTGAAGGAATAAATATAATAGCAGAAGACGTAAAAAAAGTTTTAAACGATGCTCCCGATATTATAGCAGTTGACCCGTTGCGCAATGTTTTTGACGGCGGTAGAAGCGGAGCAACAGAGAATGAAAATGACGCAATGATGTTTTTCCTTCGGGAAAGAGTAGAAGCCTTAAGGGATCAATTAAACCCTAAGGCAGGCGTTATTTTAGTTCATCATACAAAAAAGATTAACCGAGTGCAGTTTGAGGATGATCCGTTTCAAGCATTTAGCGGTGCTAGTAGCTTGCGAGGTTACTACACTACCGGAGCATTACTATATAAGCCTGAACCGGAGAAGGATAACATACAGCTAATATTTGAGCTACGTAACGGTAAAAATATTCCTACCAAAATAATTAACAAAACTAACGGTTCATGGGTTGAGGTAAATCCTTCAGAGGAGCGTATAGCTCATAAAACACAAAGCAAGTTATGCGACCGAGAACGTGAGAGGCGTATTAAATCAATTATTAGCTTGCTTGAAACAGAGGCTTTAAGAGGTAAGTTTTATTTAATGAAACAATTTGCTCAAAAATATCAGAATTATAGGGATTTAGGCGGTAGGCGTGCTATTTACGATGATTGTACAGTTGCCGCTACTCAAGGAGTAATTAAGTTTTTTGATAATCCAGAGGAGTACGGAGTAAAGCTTACTAATACAGCTAAGGCTGCTTTTGGATTTATTTGTACGGAAAATATGCAAATTGAAATACCAAAAATTATAAATGCTGAAACAAGAAAAATAACAAAAAGTTATATTAAGATACTAGCTACTCATTATAAATGTGAATGTGACGGGAGAAAAAAGCCGGTAATAAATTCTAAAAATATTTATAACTATTGAAAATTAAAGATGCATTTAATAGTGCAAAACGTGCAATTATCGTTTTTCTTTCTAAAAGCTTTTAAATCCTTATACATAAGCGGTATTCAGAGCATTCCAAAGATGCAGCCAAAAGTGCAGAGTCGCTGCATTATTAAATGCACTTTTGAATAGCCTTGAAACCTTATAAGTACTAGGGCTACAGAAGATGCCAAAGATGCAGAAATTTAAAAATGCACTGCACTATTAAATGCACTTTTGAACAGGCTTAAAACCCTATAAGTACTAGGGCTACAGAGGATGCTAAAGATGCATTTAAAGATGCAGCCATTCTGCACTTTTGGAATGTTCTGAAACCCGCATTACTATTAGGGTTTGCCGATAGTCCAAAGATGCAGAATTTGCCTATATATATAAATATATAAAATATTGCATTTTAAAATGCATAGTAGTTATTTTGTTTTACGGATTTATTTATGTATGTCGCTAAAAATTTAAGTCGGGTAAAAAATAACAAAATAGCCGATAAAAATATATTTTAAAAATTATTGTGTTTTCTACTGGACATTGAAAATAAAAGCTGCTAGCATTTTACAATCTAGGGAAGAATAAACAACGAAATCAACTAAGAGCGCGGCAATGTCGGAATTAATAAACTTTACCAAAGAAAGGCTTACGAAGATTGCTATACCTGCAACCGGTATACGGGTTTACAGGGACAGCAAAGAGCGTGGGCTTATCCTTATTGCATCGTACGGCGGTAGTAAAGTTTTTTATCTGTACAAAACCATTGACGGTAAGCCTCACCGGATTAAACTCGGAGAATTCCCTTACATTACCGTCGATGAAGCGAGAATAAAAGCAATTGAGCTAAAAACCCAAGTAGCAAGAGGCATCAATCCCGTAAAGGAGAAGAAAGCCCAAAAAGCCGCGTTGCAGGGTACCTTGAGTTTGAGAGAGCTTTTTAATCGGTATATTGATGATTACGCTAAGCATAACGTCGTAACCTGGGAACGCCTTGTGTTGCAGATGAATAGGCAAGCAAAAACTTTGTATGATAGGAAGTTGTTAGATATCACGACGGAAGACATACAAAGCGTTTTTAATGACTTGACCGTGAGGATAAGCAAAGTAACGGCTAATAGGTTTTTAACGTTAATAAATGCGGTATTGAATAAAGGCGTTAAGTGGCGACTGCTTGAGAAGAATCCGGCTATTTCGGTTGAACGTCATCAGGCAAATAAGCCACGCACTCGCTACATTACCCTGGAAGAAATGCCGAAGTTTTTTAAAGCCGTAGAAGAAGGGAAGAACCGCATTATGGCGGACTTTTTCTTAATGGCATTATTTACGGGTTGCAGACGCGGCAACGTTGCGGCGATGCGTTGGGATAATATCAGTTTTGCCGGTTCGGTGTGGCAAATAGAACGCACTAAGAACGGCAAGCCGCAAGAAATACATTTGTCGCCGGCAGTAGTTGAGATATTACGCCGAAGACGGCAAGAAAACGCTAATGACCCAAACATTAACGATAATGGTTTTGTCTTTCCCAGCAAAAAAAGCAAAAGCGGACATATAGAAAGCTCGCAATATGCTTGGAGTAAGCTTTGTAACGCTGCCGGTCTTAAAAAAATAATAGTTCATGATTTGCGTAGAACTTACGGGACATGGATGAGGCTAGCAGCAAACGCTGACCGTGAAGTAATCGGCAAAGTTTTAGGCCATGAAGCTCTGAAAACTACAGAGATATACGATATTATCGAGAGTGTAGCGGTAAAAAAGTTTAGAGACGTAACTACAAACGCAATGGCAGTATTTAGCGGCACCAAGCCGCAAGATAACGATTTATTCCGACAGTTACGCCAATCTATAAGCGACAGTAGTAACACCATTAGCAAAATACTAAGCGAGTCGTCCTTTAATCATCTTATTAATAACGATTCGTTAGCCGGTCTTATTAAAATGCGGGAAATGTCCGAGACGGTCGTACACTCGCTTAATACATCTGCATACGGCAATGTAGCCGCCTGATATATGCCTGTAGCTTCCGACTTATTCGTTCATATTCGGTATTCATAATATTACCGCGCTCCTTCTTATCAGTGTTATATTTATCTTCCAGGCTCAAGAAAACAAGCCGATATATTATTAACTCCCTTGTAAGTTTTTGTTATTATCCTTGCAGCATTCTATAACATAAATCGGTTATCCGGACAATTCACATAAATAGCATTTTTATATCCTTTTACGTCCAACAGCTACATACCTACCTTAACTACTTAAGTTGCATCTATAAATAGCCTTATAACTCCAATTTACGCCTATTACTTATATAACTAATCGGTAATAACATAATTGTACTATTAGCAGAAAAGCCACCCCTTGCCCATATTATTAACGTTTCTTAACCATTGTGTAAACATCCCTTAGGTTCTAAGCAAGAATACTAGTTAATAGATACTTCTCGCTACTTTCCCTTATCTCTAAGGATTTAAAGGACATAAGTAACTCATAAATTATTATCCGCGCTATTCATATGCTAGTATACCTTAACAAATCCCCCGCATTTCGCGGTGTTTTTCCGCCGTTTCGGGTCGTTTCGGGGCGGTTTTTGTCAGAATTCTGTATCGTTAATAGATGGGGGAGATAGTGCTTAAAGTAGGGGTATAGGGGGGAAAGTTGCAGCAGTGGTTTTAAGGAGATTAATCGTTTAATAACAAAATTTTTCACTTTTCCGTTTACTATTGTTAGTTGTCGTTATCAAGCTTATAAATAACTATATTAAAAGTAGAAAATCCTTATTAATTTATTTGTAAAAATTCCTATAAAATGCTATACTAACAAAGATAAATCAAGGCTTATATGAGTATAAAATACGGCTCTAAAAACTACGGCTTGTTTGATAAATATTTAAGTAAAATCTCTAAAGCTACTATTGATAAATTCGGCTCACCGGAGAATGTTATAACTTTTCTGCAAGAGCTGTGCGATACCGGTCACGTGGGGCTGGCGGCGAAAAAGATAACTGACTTGTCGCCGTTAGTCTCTCCCCTATTGCTACACAAAGTTATTCACAATGATCGGCATTTAAGCAAATGCGTTAGACTGGCTAAAAATTACTCGGCAGAAATGGCGGAGGCGGTTTTATACGATCGAGCTATTAACGGCTATGAGGAACTAACCTACAATGAGCAAGGGGAATGTATCGCCCGCAAAAAGAAATATTGCCCTAAAAGCTTGCTGGAATATCTAAAGGCTAATTCTCCTAAATATCAAGGCGGCAATAAAGCGGTTGTTGAGAATAAGAAACATGATAACGGCAAGACACCGCAATTAAGCGAAATCGGTAATTTTGAAGTAGAGGCATACGGAGCGGATAGTGACAACGATACAGAAACAAATACGGAATAATAAAAGCTTTAAATTTCCGGTAAATTGGTCACCCTATCCGTTTCAGTTGCCGCTATGGCGTTATTTAGTTATTTATATAAGGGCGGTAAGAAAGCTATAGCCGTCTGGCATAGAAGAGCCGGCAAGGATATTATGGGGATTAACTGGATTACGGCGGCAGCTCTTAGAGAAGTCGGCATTTACTGGTATGTCTACCCGACCTACAACCAGGCTAAAATGTCGGTCTGGAACGGCATGACTTTAGAAGGTCGGGCGTATATGTCGTTTATTCCGCCGGCGGCAATTGCCAACAGCCAGCAATATAAACAGCGAATAGTATTTAAAAACGGTTCGGTAATTCAATTTGTCGGGAGTGATCGCTACGCTAGTATCAGGGGTAGCGGTATCAAAGGGGCGGTAATCTCGGAATATTCTTATCATGACCCAAGGGCGATGAGTTCGGTAATTGAACCGATGGCAATCCGTAATAATGCGTGGTTATTATATCTATATACCCCTGCCGATGATCCAAAGCTAACGCACGGTGAAGAGCTATATTTAAAATATAAAGATGATGAAACGGCATTTTGCGAAATCAAAACAATAGAAGATACTACCGACCACGACAATAAGCCGTTAGTAAAAACGGAAAGTTTAAAGTCGGTGGATATGACCATTGAAGAAATACGGCGAGAATTTTATTGCGACTTTGAAGCCTATCGTTATAAGCGAGCCGATCAAGGCGGCACGTTTGTTGAGCAATTAAGGCTTGCCGAAGCGGAAGGACGCATAAATTACGTGCCGCATGATGCGGCTTATAAGGTCAACACCTACTGGGATATCGGCATAGTCGATTATACGGCAATCTGGTTTGTGCAGGAAAAACAAGAGTCGATAGATATTATTGATTTTTATATTAATCGCGGCAAAGGCTTAGAGTTCTATTTAAATCATTTGCGACTACGTCCCTATCAATACGGGCGGAACGTCTTACCGCACGACATGAGCAGGCGACAAATGCCGACCCTAGACACCAGGCTTAGCCAAGCAAACGAAATAGCCGAGAAGCTAGGTTTTGCGCCTTTCGATTTAGGAAGAAAATATTTACGGGAGGAAATGATCAATGAGGCACGGAAGTTATTAAGGAGTAATTACTGCCGGATAGATAACAGAAAATGCCGCGACGGCATCAATGGACTTTATGAGTTTGACGCCAGTAAGCGGGGTACACATGCAAGTTCGACTAGATGCACGGATATAGCGGAAAGCTTTTGTTATTTAGCAATGGAAGTAAAAACCGGCAAGGATAAGGAAATGTTTAGCATTAACATATTGCGCTATAACAAAGTTATTAATGACTATAACGCCTTAGAAAGATAAGAGATAATAAATAAAAAGGAGTAAAAAAATGGGAGGAATATTTAGAAAGCCGATTAAGGCAATTACCGGAGCGGTAAGTAAATTTGTTCCCGGCGGAAAATATTTAACCGGTCGAGAAACCGAACGGCAAAAATTCCATTATAACAATGCCTTAAATGCTTATAATAGTTATGCAACGGAGGCGCAAGCAGCTATTGATAATTTAAACAAGCAATTACACGAATCGGCGCAGCGACTGCAAAGTATCGAGCAACAGAAATACCGGCATGGACAGAATAGCGGGCAGTTACATAATCAGGTGGAGCAATATCAACAAGGCTTACAGAGTTTAGAGCAACAAAAGACGGGTCTAGGGTCTGAAGCAAACGAATTGCAGGCAGCTTTTGAAGCTTTTAAAAGTAAAGCTCCGTCGCTTGCCGGCAAAATAAGCGAAATGCAGAAACTCCCCGATAATTTCCGGCAGATGTTCGAGTCGGTTTTGCAGCAAAAGGATAGGCTTAGGGGCTTAACCGAAGAAGAAGCAGGCGGCGAGATCAATAAATATCGTGCGGATGTAGAGAATTTAAAGAAGCAGCGCGAACAAGCGGAGAATAATATACGCCAGCAAATGGAGGAAATAACAAAGCAGCATTCGGGGCTTGAGAATGAAAAAGCTAATTTAGAAAATAGGTTATCCTCTTATAGCTCTCAACAAAATAAGCTATTACAAAATAGCGATCATTTTAATAATGCCCGTAGTCAATTAGCGAGTGTTATCCGGAATTATCAGAATGAACAACAAAGATTAGAAAATGAATATAACAGTCATAAGTCACAGACTGAAAGCCTAAATAGTCAGCTAGATAATTACAGCAATAGCGCACAAGCACATTTAGATAATTTGGGAAATGCGGTAGGTTTTCGGGCAAATAAACTTAAAAAAGCTAACAGGCTAACCGGTTTGACCCAAGGAGCAGCACTTGCAGCTTTAACATTCGGTGCGGGTATGTATAGCATAATCCATTAAGGTATTGACAAGTAGCATAAAATAAGTAAATCTATGTGCGAAAAAGGAAAGAGATGGTCCGAGCATATCCATACGAACTAAGAACAAAAGCATTAGAGTTAATAGATAAAGTTAAGTCAGTAAGTAAAGTTAAGGAGTTATTAAATATATCTAGGCAAACATTATACAAATGGCAAGCTATTCAAAAGAAAGAAGGAGATATTCAGCCGAGAGTAGGCTATCAAAAAGGTCATAATAAAAAGCTAACAAATATGCCGGAGTTTAAGGAATTTATAGATAATAATGCCGATAAAAGCCTAAAAGAATTAGCAAAAATATCAAATAAATGGTCAGCAACGACAATTTGGCGAGGTATAAAAGCACTAGGATATAGTTATAAAAAAAACTTTTACGCACCCCAAAAGGGACGATGGAGCAAGGAATGATTTTATAGCTAGAATCAAAACTATTTCAAAAGAAGATTTAGTGTTTATGGATGAATCCGGAATAGAAGATAATGCATGCTTGGAGTACGGTTATAGCCTAAAAGGTAAAAGATATTACGATAAGAAAATTTACCAACATAAAACAAGAGTAAGTATGATAGCAGGGCTTTGCAATGGTAAAATAATAGCTCCAATAGTTTTTGAAGGGACTTGTGATACACTAATTTTTAAGAGTTATGTTGAAGATTTTTTGATCAAAGAATTAAAACAAGGTCAAGTGGTTGTTATGGATAATATTAATTTCCATAAGAATTCCAAGGTCAAAGAGCTAATAGAATCTGTAGGTTGTAGTATTTTATTTTTACCTACTTACTCTCCTGATTTAAATCCAATTGAGCATTATTGGTTTAAATTAAAAAATCAAATTAGAAAAACTGCAAAAGACTTCGAACATTTTTTTGATGCTGTTTGTTATAATCTGTCCATATCTTAATGGATTATGCTGTACTATATAAAGAAAGGGGCAGTTTGCCCCCGCTTGTTGAATAGATTTTATTAGTTAGCAATATAATTAATATCCGCAGACAAGTAAATAATGACTATACGAAGCTCGTAAATTTGTCTAAAATTGTCCACTACGGCGCGCCAATAATATTTTGTTTAGCTAAGCATATCCAAATAAATATTTAGAACAGTACTGAGCTTTTTTAGAGTATCTATTGTGCCTTGTCTTGTACCTTTTTCAATAGCTGAGATATATTGCTTAGTTTTACCGATTTTGATTGCTAGTTGCTCTTGAGAAAGCTCACGGTACTTTCTATAAACTTTAATTGGATTCTCACCGTTTAGAATTTTTTGCACTAATTCTTCAGGAAAATATTCCTCATTTTTAGCTATTCCTTCAGCATATAATTCTTCATCGGTAATATGGTGCTTTTTAAAGTTTATAAGCTCCTGATATTCGCTAAAAGATATGACCACAAAAGCAGGCTTCCCCTGATACTCTATTATATGTTTATTGCTCATTTATATATTTATCCTCTAACATCAATATTGATTACTAGAATTTCTACCTTTCCTTTATCTATCCTGTATATAACACGGTAATTCCCAATCCTTAATCTATAACCATCATAACCTGTCAACTTTTTTATATTATTATTTTCCTTATATGGGTCTAATTTTAGTACCTCTAACTTTTCTAATATAATGCTCCTTTTATTTGCAGAAATCTTGAGCAAATTTTTTAATGCAGTTTTAGAAAAACTTAACTTATAAGCCATGGTAAAATACAATAAGAATTATTTATAGTATATAATATTTAATTGACTTATGTCAACATATTGTTGACCTATCGTTATAATTTTGTTTAATATAAAAGAGAGCAATATTATCTTTAAAAGATTTATCAGAAGTTAGAAAATCATACACTAGGGTACGCCATTCGCCATTTTTTGAGGCATTGTTGCATGGCTCGAAATCCTTATAAAAAACACCGTCATTGCGAGGAGGGACGTAATCTAGAGCAGTAATCGAGTCTTTGTCGTGCTGAACTTGTTTCAGCATCTCTTGCAAAATATCCTGAAATAAATTCAGGATGACTATTATTTCCTGGATTGCCGCGCTCCGCGCAAATGCTCGCAATGACGATTCCGGTAGCCATACAATAACGCCGCACTTTTTTATTAAGAATAATTAATATAATTGTTAGCTATGTTCTAACTTACTTTTGCAACTTAAATAATTTGACACTATTTCTGTTGTAGAAGAAGAGTCAGAGGAAGAATATAGGGAGGAAAAAAGGCAAAGAAATGCACGAGTTTGGAAAGACACCAAAGATATGTTTAAAATTATTATACCGGCTTTAATTGTTGTTATGATTCTCATGCGGGTACTAAATAGTTATTTAATAGAAAGACACGCTAAAGAAATGGCATTAGAAGACCAACAAACAGAAGCCGAGCTAGACGCAGAAGAAGCGGCTGAAAAGCTAAAATAACATTTTAAATTAAATTACAAAATTTTTTGTTGCGAAAATAAAGCAGATAATATACAACTTCGTAGGATTTTAGATTATATTAACATAACTCAAGCTTTATATTTCGTATTATTTAAAAATTATTATTAAATTGCAGGATTAAAAAAATACTGCTCGTTGCAATTTATTACTTTAAATTATTAATAGAAAATGTTATAAAGATTGATCTAATAAATTTGGATTAATTTTTGTGGAAGATATCAATTGCTGGGAAGAAAAGTTTGATATGTGCGGTTATGCCGCAAGGCTATTGGATAAAATTACTTCTTTAAACAAATTAGTACAATATCCAATAGACATTCGAGAAGTTAAGAAGGGCATTTACTACGCACGGAAATATCACGGCGCACAAATGCGACAATCAGGCGACCCGTATTACTCTCACCCGATAGAAGTTGCATATATGGTAGCGGAGTATACGGCTTACATGGAGCAAAATTTTTTTACTGCTGATATAATCATTACTAGTTTGCTTCATGATACTATTGAGGATACGGAGCTTAACGAAGAAATGATTACAAAAATTTTTGGAAGAGAGATAGCTATTCAAGTAGAAGGTTTAACTCGAATCAAACCACACGGGAAAATAACCTCGGCAGAAATGTTAAAATTATTATATCATAATTTAGAGAAAAAGTTACTAATTATTAAATTATTTGATAGATTTCATAATATCCAAACTTTGAAAGTAAAGTCTCCTGAAAAAGCTAAAAAAATAATAGATGAAACTCTAGAGGACTTTTTAATTCTCGCGGAATATTTAAAACTACCTCACATAGCACAAGAAACAGCTAAATTTTGCAAAATCTATTATTAATAGTTGTTAGTTTTCTTTCCTAACGTTTCAAAATGATTTATAGCAAACGCAGTGCCTAAAGCTATAGGAATCATGATAATTAGTAATCCAAAGTTATTAAAATACTTTACTAAATAAATAATTCCAAAAGAGGTAATTACATAAGTAATAGCTCTTGATATAGCAATTGTAAAACAAGTATAAGTAAATCTTTTAAAAATTGGTATATACTGATAGAAAATTGATTTTGCTGGTGTAGTGTCTAGAACAAAAAACATAGCAAAACATTGAAAATAAAATATTCCTGAAGGAGTACTAATATTATTTAATAAATAAGGACATGCTAAAATAAATATAGAATAGATTATTAACCTGATTTTTAATATAAGTAAGGGAGAAATATAGTATCCTAAGTATATTAGGGGTAAAATTCCTAGCATTTCTACTAATCCGACAAAAAAATTATTATGGATTACTTGATCCGGAGTATAACCAAAAGAATTCTGAAGTATATTACCGCAATGAATGAATGCAATATAAAAACATACCGGCCACCCGCAATTTATTAAAAGTAAAGCAAGAATAGTTTTTTTATTAACTTTTTCTTTTACTATATAATTATTATTGACTAACTTTGGATTTTTTCCAAACTGCTCTAAAATACTTTGCACTCTACGTTTTGCATCTGCAAATTCCGGTGTTTCTCTAAGTCGAGTACGTGCTACTCCACCTACTAAGGCAATTACTGCGCCAATCCCAAAAGCATATCGCCAATTAAATCCTTCAACAGTACTAAAAGATGCTATACCTAGGGCTGTCACACCTCCTAAGGCGGCTAAGAAAGCTAAGATTGATACGACTACATATTGTAATGGTGGTTTTATTGTTTCAGTAAAATAAATTTCTGCTCCTGTTATTTCTCCCATAGAAGACATCCCTTGGACTATACGACAGATTACCATTATACATGAAGCCGTTACCCCTACTTGATTATAAGTCGGTAATATTGCCATTATTACACAAGAACAAGCCATCATAATGGTAGTTATAACTACTGTTGCTTTACGTCCGATATTATCACCTATCCAACCAAATATAAGAGCGCCTAGGGGGCGAACTACAAATGTTATACAAAAAATAGAAGCAGAGAGCATTGAGGCAGTACGAGAATCGTATTCGGGAAAAAATAATTGATTAAGCAGTACCGCCATATGTACGTAAAGCATAAAGTCAAAATATTCAAGGAAGGTACCAATAGATAATAATCCAATAGCTTCTTTTTCTTCTTTTGTTAAACTTCTCTGTTCTTTTTGATAGCCTAACATTTCTTTACATTTTAGTTAAATTATAAATGAAATTAAATATTTTCTATTGAAAGTCAATAAAAAATATCGCATTCCGCGATAAAAAAATGAAGCGTGGCTTAATCGAATCGTAGTAAGAATGCCCTGATTCTTTTTTTGAAGACGTTAAATTTTATTTTAAATTAGATGATGCGAGAATAATATCGGTTCAAGAACTGGAGAAGGGTTAGAAAATCAAGGATTGACCGAGCAAGCTAATAGTTTAAGGAGCGGAGCAACTACTCTTAACCTTTATGACATAAATATAGGAGATGCAGGGGCTAAGGTTATCGCTGAAGCCTTAAAAACCAATACTATTCTCACCTATCTTTAATCTTGAGGATAACCAAATAGGATATGCAGGAGATAAGGAAATTAAGGGATATGTACAAAGAAATATTAAGTTAGCCAAAGAAAATGATCAGAAAGCAGAAACCTTAAATACTCAAGGCAATACTTTTTACAATAAAGGGGCGTTATCGCATGGTTACCGGAATCGTCATTGCGAGGATGGACGTAGTCTAGAGCGGCAATCGAGTCTTTGTCATGCTGAACTTGTTTCAGCATCTCTTGCAAAAGATCCTGAAATAAATTCAGGATGACTATTTTTTCCTGAATTGCCGCGCTCCGCGCAAATGCTCGCAATGACGATTCCGGTAGCCATACAATAACGCCTACTGATAGGGGTTGTAACACCCCGGAACAGGCTTGCAGCTATTTCAATCGTGATTTTAGCTAAATATTTACACAAGCCAACTTGATTTTTTATAAAGCTTGTAATTAAATTACAAATTTACTTGTTCTATTTTTGACTTCATTTTTTGATATTTTTCTATCATCCTAGTAACGGACTCCTCTAAAGAAAAATCTTTAAGAGAATAAGAGGAAAATTCGATCCATCTTAATTCACTTGCTTCATCATTTTTGACAAAATTATCATTATCAATTGTTTTTAATAAAAATCTTACATCATAATGATAATGTGCTAATTCCTGATGTCTTTCAGGTATATAATGAATATCTAGATCGTAAATTTCCGTGCTTATCGGTTCAATTTCCTCAATACCCGATTCCTCTTTAGCCTCTTTAATCGCTACCGCTAATACGTCGCTATCACCGTTACAATGCCCGCCTAGTTGAATCCATTTGTTTAACTTGTTATGATGCATTAATAGAAATTTAGTTTTATCGGAATTAAGCAAAAAAGCCGATGCGGTAAAATGTCCGATTGCTAATTCTCTGCTAAACGGATTCTTATAATTATTCAAAAACTCCAGCATTTTTATTTTATTATTAATTTCTGCAGGGTAGTTGCTATTGTAGTTTAATAATTTATTACCTAGTTCCATATAGTATTTACAATTTTTTAATGTTATTCCTGCGAAGTAAGGATCGTCATTGCGAGGAGGCACAAAGTGCCGACGCGACAATCAAGTATAAACATATTTTTATACTAAACTTGCCACCTTATAAACTTTTTGGCATTCTCATTAAATCCCTCATTACATTCCGGATAGCCTGGATTGCCGCGTCGGGACTACGTCCCTCTTCGCAATGACGTCGAGAGCGTTTTTAACCGTCCATGCAACAACACCGGTCAAGCCACGGTATGACACCGGCTTCTCAAGCGGTAAGATTTAAGAGGATTTCTTCATTAAGCTCTCTAGTAGAAGATAGTTCTATACCGAGAGCGAAGAATATTTTAACCAAGGCGACAGATAAATCATTAATCATTTTATCCGTATGCGCAGGCGTTGGGATAATTCTTAAACGCTCCGTACCTCTTGGCACGGTTGGAAAATTAATATGCTGAACGTAAATACCGTATTCGGTAAGCAACATATCGGAAGCTTTGCTAGTTTTGATCGGGTCACCGATAATTATCGGGATAATATGGCTTTCATTTTTTAAATACGGGATATTAAAACGGTCAAAAGAATTTTTAAGCTTGAAAACCACTTCTTGATGTTTTTGGCGTTCTTCACTCGATTCTTTAAGATGTCTGATACTAGTCGCGGCAGCCGCAGAAATTACCGGCGGCAATGAAGTCGTAAAAATAAAACCCGGAGCCGTAAGCCTTATAGCATCCACTAAATGATAATTTGCCGTAATATACCCACCGATAGTGCCGTAAGCTTTACCGAGCGTACCTTGAATAATATCAATCTCATTGCTGCAATCTAGTAGCTCGGCAATGCCGCCGCCTCGTTTACCGTATAGCCCGACAGTGTGAACTTCATCGATAAAAGTTAAAGCGTTATATTTTTTAGCTAAGCGGATTATATCTTTAATGGGGGAAAAAAGACCGTCCATAGAATAAGCAGATTCAAAAACAATGATTTTCGGTCTATTAATATCTACGGCTTGTATCAATTCTTCAAGATGATCGATATCTAAATGCCGATATATATGCTTCTCCGCTTTAGCGTTTGAAATTCCGGCAATAATAGAGGCGTGGTTTAACTTATCTGAAAAAAATACCAAATTAGGCATGATTTTAGCAAGGCTAGCAAGCGTTGTATCATTTGCTACATAACCGGAGGTAAAAACTAACGCTGATTCTTTAGCGTGTAGATCGGCAAGTTCTAGCTCTAATTCAATGATAGAGCTGTTATTGCCGCCGATATTTCGCGTACCGCCGGAACCGACGCCGTATTTTGTTAAAGCATCCATAGAGGCTTCAATAACGCTTTTGTGCCGACTCATACCTAAATAATCGTTAATGCACCACATTACTATATCTTTATCGCCGCACCGAGCGAACGGGAAATTATCGGCTTGCCTTCTTACCGCCTTAAATTCTCGATATCTTCCTTCGCTTTTAATTTTATCTATATGGCTGCTAAATATAGTATCGTAAAACATTAAGGCTATTATTTTTTATTTAAAATCCCGTAACGGGGATTTTACTCTAAATTTAAATAAGTTTAAAGTTATAATTAATTTTATGTTAGATAGTGACGTACAGCGTCATTCAGAAAGCGTGATACAAGCAAATTTTCGACATTCGCCTGTACTCACTCTAGTACGGTAGCTTAGCTCGTCTTTAAATTTATCTTGTCTGAAGCTTTCTGAATTTAGCTGTATAACCGTTATATACTATTTGGTATTTTCTACTTCTCGTTTAAAATAAAATTACAATCTTTGATCCTTTATAGTCCTAAGGGCTAATTTAATTATTTTATCGGTACCGGTTTTAGTATAAGTAGAAATAGGAAAAATTTCTTTGTCGGTAATTTTTTGTAAGCTCTTTACCTTCTCGTGGATTTCCTCATCGGTTAAAATATCGCACTTATTAAGGCAAATAATCTCGATTTTATCCTTTAATAAATCGGAATATGACTCTAATTCCTGCCGAATGGTTTTATAATCCGTTTCAACATTCGTGCTACTTCCGTCTATCAAATGAATTAATACGTTACATCGCTCAATATGCTTTAAAAATTTATCTCCAAGCCCATGCCCTTGATGCGCACCTTCGATTAATCCCGGAATATCGGCTAGCACAAATTCCTCCTCATCAACATATACTACTCCAAGATAAGGCACTAAAGTAGTAAACGGATAATCGGCTATTTTAGGTTTTGCCGCAGTAGCAACTGATAAGAAGGTGGATTTACCGGCATTCGGCAAGCCGACAAGCCCAACGTCGGAGAGTAATTTAAGACTTAAATTAATCCACATTTCCTCGGCTATTTCGCCTTCCGTTCGACGCCTTGGAGCCTGATTGACCGATGTTTTGAAATGGCTATTACCAAGCCCGCCGTTACCGCCTTTAATTATTTCAAAGCTTTGCCCGTCTGCCGTAAAATCATATAATAATATATCGCCGTTTTCCGAAAATATTTGCGTACCTATCGGCACGTCAAGAATTAAGGATTTACCGGATTTACCGCTTTTATTTGAACCTTTGCCGTTCTCACCGCTTGTGGCCAAAAAATGTTGCTTATATCTAAAATTCACTAAAGTATTAAGGTGGTAATTACTTCTGAAAATAATACTGCCGCCGCGACCGCCGTCTCCGCCGTCCGGTCCTCCTCTATCAATAAATTTTTCTCTATGGAAACTAACGCAGCCATTGCCGCCGTTACCGCCCTTTATATATATTTTAGCTTCATCAATAAAGTTCATATAAATTTTTTTAACTAATTACTTTGCAGATTCTATTATAGCTATTATGTCGTTTTTATCCAACCAATAAAAATCAGTAACTTTAGGAAAGGCTTCTAAATTCCGTCATTACTAGGAGGCAATGCCCGTGTGGATCGAAAATTACTATATTTCGGGTATTCTTTAAAAGTACCGCGGTGTCATGCCGTGGCTTGACGGGCATTGTTGCGTGGATACCCCAAACGTCATTGCGAGCGACTGAAAGGAGCGCGGCAATCTAGAAAATAATAATTTTCATAGCATTTTTCGCTAATTTTTTCTCTAGATTGCCACGCCGCTTACAGCGGCGGCGTTGTTGCATGGATGGTTAAAATCGCTTAAAACTTGTCATACCGTGGCTTGACCACGGTATCCAGAAAAAATTAAAAAGCCTGTCTGGATGCCGTGGTCAAGCCACGGCATGACACCGCGGTACTTTTAAAGAATACCCAAAATATAGCAATTTTCGATCCATGCAACAAAGCCCGCACCTCCTCGCAATGACGGTGTTTTTGTAACGATTTCGAGCCACGCAACAAGGTCTTTGGTCGCTCGTAATGACGACCTACATTTTATTCCTGAAACTATGTATAGACCTTAATGATCGAAGTTATTATAAGGTTCGCCCATCTCGGCTTGTATGTTTCGGCGGTTTTGTATGCCGCGATTACGTTCCGGGTTAGAATTTTCTCTTACTTCTAATAAGGCGGTCTTTAAATATTTTAATTCTGAACTTGTTTTGACATATGAAAATAATAACCGTGACTGTTCTTTAGTAATTGGTTGTTTTCCCTCTTTAACTCGGTAAAAAGAAATAGCATAGCCGAATATTTCTTGCCAAATTCTTTCGGCATAAGGGCTATCCATATTAAAACCGATTCCTATCGTATGATTTTTTTTAATATCTAAATATACGTATAACCGTTCCCCTTCATTGGCTTTTATAAAGCTTAATAAAATTAATTCATATGTCTCTTTATCAGCCGGCAAGTTTAAATTTAATTTATGTAACCTAATTTTCAATTCTCTAACAAATCTAATATCCGCAACCATCTCTTTAAACTCAAATAGGTTATTAATAATATTATTAATAACCTATTTATTAGCCGACACTAAGACGGTACAGCTAAATTCGGAAAGCTTGATGCAAGCGAATTTCTCAGAACTCGTCTGTGCTCACGTACTTTTGACTGCTTGCGCAGAGTCGTCTTTAAATTCATCAGCTCTTATGCTTTCTGAATTTAGCTGTACGAGAATTATTTATTGCGCCGTCCAACCCCCGTCTATCAGCAATCCGCTACCTGTTATCGACGAGGCTTTTTCGTCACATAAAAATACTACTAAATTGGCTATTTCGTCGGCTTCGACAAATTTTTTGGTAGCTTGCGTTTTAAGTATTACGTCTCTTAATGCCGATTCTTCAGTTATATGCCTTGCCTTGGCGGTATCCGCGATTTGATTCATCACTAACGGGGTTTTTACATAGCCCGGACAAATAGCGTTTACGGTAATATTATTCTCTGCTACTTCTAGTGCTACGGTTTTGGTAAGACCGAGAATCCCGTGCTTTGCTGCAACATATGCCGATTTAAAGGGCGAGGCGACGTAAGCATGCGCCGAAGCAATATTTACGATACGTCCGAAGCCGTTTTTTTTCATACTAGGCAGCGCATATTTTATAGTATAAAAAGACGCTATTAAATCTATGCGCAAGATTTGCTCCCATTTATCTGCCGGAAAATCTTCGATTGGAGCGACGTGCTGGATGCCCGCGTTATTGATTAATATATCTATTTTACCGAACTCTTTTATTATCTCTTCAAACATTTTAGCTATCTCAGTCGGATTTGCAAGATTTGCCCCTTGATAATTAATTGCACTAGCGCCTAAAGCTTTTAGCTCTGCCGATATTTTTTCGACTTCTTCTACGGCAGCAAAACCGTTAATAATAATTTTTGCTTGCAGTTTCGCGAAGTGCCTGGCTATTTCAAGCCCAATTCCGCTAGTTGAACCGGTAATAATTACTATTTTATCTTTCATGTTTTGCCTATTGATAAATTCATATTTGTATTTTCTATAAAAGTAACTTATGCTAGACATTACTTAAAGAAATATTTGATAAATTCATGGAAATTGTTGATAGTTTTTTTACGTCTGTATCTTGCGTGGGCAAAGAACCTCCGTATGATCATCCAAAAGTTTATTTGGAAATTGATCCAAAGGAGCAGTATATTATTTGCCCTTATTGCAGTAAAAAATTTCAATTAGTTGCAAAGATTGTTGAAAAGAGCTAAAAAATGATTATAAAATTACTTTCTGAAAATACCATAAATCGAATAGCCGCCGGTGAGGTTATTGAGCGCCCTGCTTCCGTTGTTAAAGAACTTGTTGAAAACGCCGTTGATGCCGGTAGCACAAAAATAGATGTAATTTTAGAGCGAGCAGGGAAAAATTTAATTATTATCTCGGATGACGGCGTCGGGATGTCGGATAAGGACTTAGAGCTTGCCGTTGAACGTCATACTACTTCTAAACTTGATGAAAGTGATCTTTTAAACATTCATACTTTCGGCTTTCGCGGTGAAGCCCTGCCTTCTATCGGTGCTATTAGCAAAATGCTTATCAGTTCAAGACCGAAAGGCAGCGATAAAGCATATCAAATTAAACTAATCGGCGGCAGAGAGAAACAAGTTACTACGTCTATTCATAACGAAGGTACTAAAATTGAGATACGCGATTTGTTTTTTGCAACGCCCGCTAGGCTTAAATTTTTAAGAACCGATAAAACCGAGCTGGCAGCTTCAATTGATGTCATCAAAAAAATTGCCTTAGCTCATCCGGAGATTTCTATTAGCTTATCGCATGAAGGCAAAACCCTTATAAAAGTAAAAGGGCAAAATAAAGATTTTGATAGTAACCTAAAGCAAAGAATAATCGAGATAATCGGACAGGATTTTATCCAAAATGCCGCTTATCTTGACTTTAAAACTCCCGAATTATCTATTTACGGTTATACAACTATCCCGACATTTAACAGAGCTTCGGCTGAAGATCAATTTTTGTTTATTAATAACAGACCGGTAAAAGATAAATTATTACAAGTAGCTTTAAGGATAGCCTATCAAGATTATTTAGCCAGAGATAGACACCCGTTATGCGCCGTATTTTTGCAAATCGACCCGCAATTAGTCGACGTAAATGTCCACCCGGCGAAAGCGGAAGTAAGGTTTCACGATCCGAATACGGTGCGAAACTTATTAATTAATGCGATTAAAGATGCACTGCGCAGCAAAAGCCATATAGCTTCTACCGCCATTGCAGATAGCACTTTGCAATTGTTTAAAAACCCGTTTACTAATAATAATGTTACCGCAAAAACTCCAAGCAACAACGCTACAAACCGTGTTGCGGATAAGCCAAGTAGTTACAGACCTCCAGCTCAGACCCCACAAGATAATTCTTGTCAGAAACTGATCGATACACTACCGCATGCCAAAATCGAAATAGCAGTAGAGCAACATTTGCAAAAAGAGTCGGAAATATCTCAAAAAGATAGTTTTAGACTCGGAGCGGCGAAGGCTCAATTACATACTACTTATATTATTTCCCAAACAGAGGATAGTATAGTTATAACCGATCAACACGCGGCACATGAACGTCTAGGTTATGAAAAAATCAAACAATTTCTAGCAAAAGAAGAATTAATTAAACAACGGTTACTTATACCGGAAATAGTTGAATTACCCGATGAAAAAAGAGCCGATTATTTACATAAGAATAAAGAAAGGTTAACTAAGCTCGGTTTAACTATAGAAAAATTCAGCGAAAAATCAATTATAGTTACGGAAATTCCAAGCTTGCTCGGAGATATCAACGTCCGGCAGCTAATACACGACCTTGCCGATCATTTACTAGATACAAACGAAAATATTTCATTAATTGAACTAATCGAACACGTAACGGAAACATATGCTTGCCATTATTCCATCAGAGCGGGGCGAAAATTATCGGGGGAAGAAATGAACGCCTTACTGCGACAAATGGAAGCTACGCCGTTTTCCGGTCAATGTAATCACGGAAGACCGACTTATATAGAACTTAAGCTAAAAGATATTGAACGTTTATTCGGTCGTAAGTAATTCTTATGGTGTTAAAGTTACTAAATCCTTATTATTTCAGTAAAATATCAAGCATTTTAATACCTATTTTGGCGATATCTACGCTTTTATCGATGAGCATCGGGCTTTACTTAAGCCTAATAGTCTCACCGCCGGATTATCAACAAGGTGAAACGGTCAGGATTATGTATGTCCACGTGCCGGCTTCGTGGATGGCGCTTGGGATTTATACTTTCATAGCAATATGTAGCTTTACTAGCTTGGTGTGGAAAACTAAAATGTCTTATTTACTCGCCGTTGCTAGTAGCTATGCGGGAGCCGGTTTTACTTTGATTAGTTTAGTAACCGGTTCCTTATGGGGAAAGCCGATTTGGGGAACATGGTGGGTTTGGGACGCAAGACTAACCTCTATGTTGATATTATTTTTACTATATTTAAGTTATATTATCATAATTAATAGTGCTGATGATATAAGACGCGCCGAAAAACCGGCTGCCGTTATTGCTATTATCGGCGCCGTAAATATCCCGATTGTAAAATTTTCGGTAAATATTTGGTATAGTCTGCACCAGCCTGCAAGCGTTTTAAGGCTCGGAGCGCCTACTATTCATAATTCTATGTTACAACCTCTAATCATTATGTTTATAAGCTTTATATTGTATTTCTTGCTTATATTGACATTACAAACTTCTACATTAATTACTAAACTTAAAAACCGGCGATAAAATGACTTATGTCGTAACCGATGAATGCGTAAAATGCAAATATACTAGCTGTGTAGAAGTGTGTCCCGTAGATTGCTTTTATGAGGGAGAGTTTATGTTAGTTATTAACCCCGAAGAATGCATCGATTGCGGCGTATGCGAACCGGAATGTCCCATTGATGCCATAAAACCGGAATCAGAGGAGTTAATCGAATGGGTAGAAAGAGCTAAATTATTTGCTAGTAAGTGGCCAAACATTACCAAAGAAAAACTGCCGTTACCCGAAGCAGATAAATATAAAAATGAAAAAGATAAATTCGATAAATATATAAGTAAGGACTTAATTGTAAGCATTGCTAACTAAAGATAGATATCGTCATTGCGAGCCGCTGCAAGCGTTGTTGTATGGCTCGAATTTTTGCAAAGCAATCCGGTGTCATACCGAGGCTTGGCCGGCTTTGTTGCATGGTTCTAAAAAAGTGCCGTATGTCATTCCCGCGCAGGCGGGAATCCAGAAAATATAAAAAAGTCCTCCTGAATTTATTTCAGGATATATTAAAAAGATGCGCAAAACTTGTTCAGCATGACAAAAAAAACCTGGATTCCCGTTTTCACGGGAACGACATCGAAAATTCGAGCCATGCAACAACGCTCGCAATGACGTAGAATTTCCAAGTTACCTAACCTTTAGTGATCAATGCTTAATTGAGATTTCAATAATTGTGTTTTTATTATCACAAATCTTTTTATAATTATCATATATATAAGTTTATTCCTCAATTAACCTAGCAATAGAAAATATGTTATGTTATATCTGCATGAGATAAGATTAAAATAAAAAAATTTTACTTAACATACTTAATAAGTTAAATATAATTAATTAATAAATCAGAGGTACTAATATGAAAAAATTACTTTTAATCGCTGCCGCAAGCGCAACAATTTTATCTTCTACTCTTTCATTTGCCGACGGGATGGATGATAACCAATGGTATCTTAAAGCCAATGCCGGTGCAATAATTTTTGATAAAGCAAAAGACGGCTCTACAGGCGTAAAAATGAAGTCTAATACTGCATTTACCGGTTCAATCGGCGCAGGTTATTATATCATGGAAAATGTAAGAACCGATTTAACACTCGGTACAATAGCTAGCGGGCAATTGAAAAAAACCGCTACTGTAACTACAGGAAGATATAACGGTTCTACCGCCTCAGTTAAGCATAAGCTTAATAATTTTGCCAATCTATTACTTAACGGCTATGTAGATTTTGTTGACGTAAGTATGTTTAAACTTTTTGCAGGTGCCGGTATCGGTGTTGCTTCACTACAAGATAAAATTACTTGGACGGTAAATAATGTAACTGCTTCTACTTCTAGCAAGAAAACATATAATTTTGCCTGGCAAGCATCTTTAGGAGCTTCAGCTGAAGTTGCCGACGGCGTAAAAGCTGAATTAGTTTATAGCTATCTAGATAACGGTAAAACAAAATCTAAAAATGTTCAATTTGAAAATACAACTTTCCAAACAGGTAGTACACGCTATAAGGGTAATAGCTTAACAGCAGGTATAAGATTCGATATATAATAACAATATAAAACTAATAATATTTAAGGAGACAACTACAATATGAAAAAATTACTTTTAATCGCCGCAGCAAGTGCAACAATTTTATCATCTACTTTATCATTTGCAGACTGTGCAATGGATACAAATCAATCTCAAAATGAAAATAAATGGTATCTTAAAGCCAATGCCGGTGCAATAATTTTTGATAAAGCAAAAGACGGCTCTACAGGCGTAAAAATGAAGTCTAGTACTGCATTTACCGGTTCAATCGGCGCAGGTTACTACATCATGGAAAATGTAAGAACCGATTTAACACTCGGTACAATAGCTAGCGGGCAATTGAAAAAAACCGCTATTGTAACTACAGGAAGATATAACGGTTCTACCGCCTCAGTTAAGCATAAGCTTAATAATTTTGCCAATCTATTACTTAACGGCTATGTAGATTTTGTTGACGTAAGTATGTTTAAACTTTTTGCAGGTGCCGGTATCGGTGTTGCTTCACTACAAGATAAAATTACTTGGACGGTAAATAATGTAACTGCTTCTACTTCTAGCAAGAAAACATATAATTTTGCCTGGCAAGCATCTTTAGGAGCTTCAGCTGAAGTTGCCGACGGCGTAAAAGCGGAGCTAGTTTATAGCTATCTAGATAACGGTAAAACAAAATCTAAAAATGTTCAATTTGAAAATACAACTTTCCAAACAGGCAGTACACGCTATAAGGGTAATAGCTTAACAGCAGGTATAAGATTCGATATATAATATTATATATTATTCTCTAACCGAAACTATAAAAGGGAGTCTTAAACAAGACTCCTTTTTTGTTATGTATTGGACGAAACTATCCAAAATGTCATTCTCGCGTGGCTCGATAAAAGCAGCAGTATGTCATTCTAAGCTAAAAGCGGGAATCCAGCCTTGCTTATGTCATGCTGAACTTGTTTCAGCATCTATTGGCTTTGTTGCGTGGCTCGATAAAAGCAGTAGTATGTCATTCTAAGCTAAAAGCGGGAATCTAGCCTTGCTTATGTCATGCTGAACTTGTTTCAGCATCTATTAAAAGAGATCCTGAAATAAATTCAGGATGACTATAATTTTCTGGATTCCCGCCTACGCGGGAATGACATAATGGGGTGTGGGAATGACATCGAAAATTCGAGCCATACAACAAAGCCTATCCACACAGATTATTGCCTCCTCACGATAACGCGGCTTGCAAGCCGGTTATAACTTCATTTTTGTTTTAAATTGACGTTTCAATAAATTCCCCTAAAGACCTTACTATATTACCGGCAAAAATTTTATAAATTTGTTTACCGATTACTATAACTATAGCCGTAATAATAATCCCGTAAATTATATCGGCCGGGTAATGCATGGCTAAACTTATACGTGCCAATGATACTAGCATAACAACAAAAACCATGATTATTTTTAACGGCAAATTAATATAAGACCAAGCAAAGTAAGTAACCAACACGGCAAGACCTGCATGACTGCTTGGAAAGCTCGATAAGCATCTTTCAAGCTGCACATTTGTAATTGTTACAAAATTATCTAAAGCTAGGCTACAAAAAGGTCTTGGGAAGTTACTCAAAAATTTAAGCGCGGTAAATGTTAGACCAAAGATTGTATAAACTATCCCAATCTCTATTAGTTTATTATATTTATCCCAAAACATACTCTTCTGCTTTGAAGAATCGGCTCCGTAAAACTTTAAGGAATTCACGTACTCTCCTAGTTTATCTAGGCTGCGCGCGCTCACCTCTCGTTTTACGTTCCAATTATCCAAATCATTTGAGTATATCTTGTGCAATTCATTTAAATTTTTAATTTTCTTTAATTGAATATAAAAATATATACAATATAAAATATATATTACGGCAAAATTTGTAATATTAAAACAAAAGGATATAATTTGCAAAAAATATGGTAATATGCCGATATTTGTTATTCTATTAAGAAATAAAAATATTTCTTGATTTAAGCCGTGAAAATTATAAAAAGCTTCTACCATTCCAAAATTAACCTATATTTAAATATTTTATGTTGCAAGTAACAATATTAGGGTGCGGGGCATCTATCGGCGTACCGGTTATCGGCTGCGATTGCAATGTGTGCCTTTCAAGCTCAAATTATAACAAAAGAACTAGATCGGCAATATATATTAATGACGAAAATAGTCAAATTCTTGTTGATTTCGGCTATGATATTAAATATCAGCTAGTTCGCGAAAAGATAAAAGCTTTAGACGCTGCGATATTAACACATGATCATTCGGATCATGTTAACGGTATAGATGATTTGCGAGTATTTTCTTTTATTCAAAATAAGCCTTTAGAAATTTTTACCGATAATGCTACTTCTATGGTATTACACAAACGATATGAATATTTATTTACTACCGGACAGCTAATAACTAAGCCTATTGATTTTTTTGAAAAAATTAAGATCAAAACCATAGAAATACAGTTTTTTAAACAATATCATGGAGCTATTAATAGTTTGGGTTTAAGGATAGGAAATTTTGTTTATTCTTGCGATGTAAGCGATTTTCCTCCCGAAGCAAAGGAATTTTTAAAAGATATAAAAATATGGGTTATAGATTGTATGGATTATACCTCTAATATAAATCACGCGGGACTTGATAAAGTTTTAGAATGGAATGAAATCTATAAACCGGGGCAAATATTGTTAACTAATATGCGCCATGAAATCGATTATCATAAAATTACGGAAATTTTACCGAGTAACATCAAGCCGCTTTATGACGGCTATAAATTTACGATTTAGTATACTCGTCCCACTTGAAGGGCTTTGCTGCATGGCTCGAATTTTCGATGTCATTCCCGCGCAGGCGGGAATCCATCCTTGTCATGCTGAACTTGTTTCAGCATCTATTACACAAAGATCCTGAAATAAATTCAGGGTGACTATAATTTTTCTGGATTCCCGCCTGCGCGGGAATGACATACGGCACTTTTTTAGAACCATGCAACAACGCCGCTCCGAAGCACCTTACTTTCTTCAAGCGGGGCGAGTATACCGGTTTTTCATTGTACAGGAAGATATATATGATTGCTCTTGATAAAGTTTGTAAGCGTTACGGTAAAGCTTACGCACTTAAAAATATTAGTTTAGATTTTAGCGTTAAAGAAACCGTGGTAATAATTGGACCTTCCGGTAGCGGAAAATCAACTTTGCTACGTATTTTAAATAATTTAGAAGAGCCGACTAACGGTTATTTATTAGTGGACGGTAAAAGATTAGTCCCGAAAGCTCGAAGAAAACTTCGGCTAAAAGTCGGGATGGTTTTTCAAAATTTTAATCTTTTTCCGCATTTAAATGTTTGCGATAATTTAATTTATGCACCGATTAATGTTTTAAAGATGCAAAAAGCTGAGGCTACCCTTAAGGCGGAAGATTTGCTTGGGAAATTCGGTTTGAAGCAAAAAATTACCTATTTCCCGACTAATTTATCGGGCGGTCAAAAACAAAGAGTAGCAATAGCTAGGGCGTTGATGATGAATCCCGAAATCATTTTATTTGATGAGCCGACTTCGGCATTAGACCCGGAAAATATTAAAGACGTTATAGAAAATATAACTTTATTAAAAGAACAAATGAAGATGGTAGTTGTAACTCATCATCTTAAATTTGCTAAAGCCATAGCCGATCGGATAATTTTCATGGATCAAGGACAAATTTTAGCAAATCAACCCGTTAAGGAATTTTTTGTTAAACCGGCATCGCATAGAGCGAGGTTGTTTTTAGAAAATATCGGCGATTTGATGTAATTTGATGACGCCATTGCGAGGAGGCAATGCTCGCATGGCTCCCGGAATCGTCATTGCGAGGAGGGACGTAGTCCCGACGCGGCAATCCAGGAAAAACACTTTTCTGTCATCCTGAATTTATTTCGACGTTGTTGCGTGGCTCGAATTTTTGCAAAGTGTTTCGGTGTCATACCGTGGCTTGACCGGCGTTGTTGCATGGATTAGAAATTGCCGTAAAAAGGGTGTCATTCCCGCGAAAGCGGGAATCCATTCTTGTCATGCTGAACTTGTTTCAGCATCTATTACACAAGGCATTGTTGCATGGCTCGAAAATTAATAAAAAACTCGTCATTGCGAAGCCACGAAGTGGCTGCGGCAATCCAGGCTATCCCGAATGTAATGAGGGATTTAATTAGAATACTAAACAAGTTTAGTATAAAAATATGTTTATACTTGATTGCCGCGTCGGCATAAATGCCTCCTCGCAATGACGATTCTGGTAGCCACGCAACAAAGCCATTACACAAAGATCCTGAAATAAATTCAGGATGACTATAATTTTTCTGGATTCCCGCCTTTAGCTAGAATGACATCGAAAATTCGAGCCACGCAACAACGCCGGCTTGACCACGGTATCCAGTCTTTTACTAAGATTTTTTCTGGATACCGTGGGAGGGGCCTCGGTATGACAATTTTAATCGATTTTAACCATACCCAGCCTCTTTCCTGCCGTACTTAATATTTAAAATTTGATAACATTATTAACACAATCTTAGAAATTTATCCTATACCTTACCTTTATATATAGACAAAACAACTCTTATATAGTAATATTATGTTATTTTTTAGTAAACAAATTAATATTCCTACAGAATTCAACAATATAAGGTATGTAATAATGACCGACAATTCTTCAAAACTTTTTCGTAAAATATTAAAAAACAGCTTCTTAGTGACTGCCTCCGGAGCAGCGATAATGTTCGGTAGTACAGGGGCTTTGGCTGCGGCCAGGACTACTACTGCTGTAAATATAAATTTAGCTACGGGGAGCGGTTTATATCCTGCAGGGGGACCACTTGATCCTTTTATTGCAGGTTCTACTTTACAATTTTTAGGAGCTCATAATATTCAATTTGCTAATAGAGCTATATTAGCAGTAGATATGAACGGCTTTTCAACTAACGCAGTAGTTAATCAAAATATTAGTGTGGGTTCTATCACTGGTACCCCTGGTAATACATTAGATGTTACAGTGAATAACACAAAAGTTTTAACTTTAACTGGTACTGCCGGCGGTGCTGTTGGAGCTAAGGATTACACTGGCTTGGGTGCTATAACCCTCGGAGGAGTAACTGCAGGTTTAACTATTAATGTTCCTGCTGGTTTAATAACACTTGATGGTACTATAGATGGTGTTGTTGCTAATAATGGTGTATTAATAGTTACCACGCCTACAAACTTTACAGGCGCAATTGGTGGAGGTAACTATGTAGCATCGGCTGTTTATAATGCTGATTCCACTATTGCTAGCCTAGTAGCAGACAGTATGAATATTGGTGCAGCAAATATAGAAGTAACAGGTGCTTTGGATATAAAAACAACATTAAAATTTACAGCGGATGGACAATTAACAGTAGGTGCGGGTATAGCAACCGCAAATGTAACAAACTCCGCTCCTAATCAAGGAACGCTTATAGTTAATGGTGGTGATATACAAAATGTCGGTAGCGCTGATGCTGGTGCCGCTGTCGCCGGTCCATTAAATCTATTAACATTTAATAATGCTGCGGGAAGTAATGCAGGTACTATATTTGCTACCACTACTAAAATTAGTAATGTGGGAACGGATTTAAAAGCAGGTTTAATAACAGGGGATGTACAATTTACGGCAGCAGGTAAGTTAACAGCTAATAATGGCATAACCGGTAATGTGGATTTTAATGGGCAAGATGGAACAGTTACTTTAGAAGATGGGCAAACTATTGCTGGTGCAGTTGATAGTAGTGTAGGCGTCGGTAATTTAGGTAAATTGGTATTTATAGGAGATGGTACTGTAACTGAGGATATTGGAGCTACGAAGGTTATTAATTATATTGATATCCAGGGTGATAATAATATAGCAGTAATACTGCAAGGTAATGTTAATACACAAATTTTAAAATTTACTCAAGATGCTGCAAATGAAGCAGCAACAGTAAAAATTACCGGTAACTTTGCAGGTGCAGTAACATTTACGGGAAATGCTAATGCTTTTGGTGATGGTGGTATTATTGAATTTAATGATGCTACCGCTAATGCAAGCCATATATTTGCCGGTACTCTTACTGTAGGAGCGGGGAATGCAGACAATGGTCAAATAACTGTTAATACTGCTCTTTTAACAGCAACAGATAGCTCTATCGGTCTTATCGGTAGAGTTAAAATAAATGATCAGAAGGCTTTTGCAGTAGATGCAAAACTAGGAAATGTTGCGTTGTCTGTAATAACTGACTTTAGTTTTGTAGGAAACAATTCTCAGTTAGTCTTAACTAATAGTAGCACTACTGATGATAGAACAATTACCTTTAATGATGATTTAGATCCTGGTGGAAATGTAGGAATAGTCACGCTACAAAGTAAGGGAAATAAGTTATTAACATTAAATAGTATTGACGGGACTGAAAAACTTGGAACCGGAGCTAATTTCAAAGCATTAAATGTCGATGGGCAAGTTACGATTTCAGGGGTTTTCCCTGGTGCCGGGGGGAATAGACTAGACGTAAGCGGTGCCGATCTATTAAATCTCTATAACGGTGCAACATTTACAGATCAAGGCGCTACCTCAGGAGAAATAGCCACGATAAATATTGGTGCAGCAAGGCCTACCGGTGCCGCTCTACCTGTCGGAACAGCTAAATATATCCTCGATGTGAGTAGTTTTGCGGCAGCAAACGCAGCAGCACCAATTAATCTTCTATCAGATGCTGCTAATAACAATGTGTTAAGCTTTTTATCTGCTGCTTCAGAATTTACTATTCAAAATACAGCAGCAGCAGATCAACTAGTGATTTTCCAAAATCACGTAAAAGGCTTTGATACAGGTGGAGCAGCCGGCGGGGGGATAGTAAACTTAATCAATACTGCTGCTGCTACTACTTTAATAGTAAGTGGTGCTGATGCTAAAAAAGCACAACTTGGTAATACCAATAATATAGCACAGCTTAATATCACCGGAAAAGTTCAAGTTTTAGGAAATTATGCTCCTGGAGCCGGTTATAATGCACTTGATCTTAGTAGATCTGATTTATTAAGTATCTATAAAGACGCAACATTTATTGATGAAAGTGCTACATCAGGAAGCATAAAAAAAATAAATATCGGTGGAGCGCTTCCTGCCGGAGGTGGTGCCGGAAAAGCTATCTATGGCCTTAACGTGAGTTCAACAGCAGTAGCAGGAGCAGCAGCAGTAGCGGCAGGAGGAGTACCAATTGATATTAATCTTTTATCAGCCGCAGATCCAGCAAATGTTTTAACCTTCTTAAGTGCTGATTCGATATTTGCTATTCTGAATGTAGCAGCAGCAGATCAGAAAGTGATTTTCCAAAATCACGTAGTAGGTATTAATAACGCCGGCAATGGTGGTGGTACAGTAAGCTTAATCAGCGATAATGGGGGTACTTTAACAGTAAGTGGTGCTGATACAAAGAAAGCACAGCTTGGCAATACCAATAATCTAGCAGAGCTTAATATTACCGGAAATGTTATAGTCACTGGTAATTATACTGCTGGAGTCAATTATAATGCACTGGATGTTAGCAGGTCTGATTTATTAACTGTTGGTAATGATTCATTTTTTATTGACCGGAGTAGTACTTCAGCATCAATAAAAACAATAAATATTGATGGAGATGGAGAATATAGACTTGATGTGAGCACGAAAGCAGCTTTAGCGGCAGTAGCAGGTGTTCCAGCTGCAATTAATCTTTTAAATAATGGTGGGGCAGCAAATGTTTTAACCTTCCTTAATGCTGCTTCGACATTTTCTATTTACAATACAGTAGCAGCAGATCAACAAGTGATTTTCCAGAATCACGTAGTAGGTGCTGCTGGCGGCGGCGGTAGAGTGTTCTTAACCAGCAATGGTGGTGGTACTTTAACAGTTAGCGGTGCTGATAATAAACACGCGCAGCTTGGTAATACCAATCCGTTGACGTCGCTCAATATTACCGGAAAAGTTACAGTTACCGGTAATCGTGGTGCTGGAGTTGCATTTAATGCATTAGATATAAGCCGGTCTGGTTCATTAAATGTATTTAATGGTGCTACATTTATTGATCAAAGTGCTACTTCAGATTTAATAGCAGGAGAGATATTTATTGGTGAAGCTCCCGGTGGCGGTGTTGCTGGGTTTGCAACTCATGCTATTGATGTAAGCTTTGCTCCGGCTGGTGCAATAAATTTATTAACGGTAGCGGATCAAATCGTATTTAGAGATCCAAATTCAGTATATGAAATACGAAATTTAGTAAATGCTCAAGATATTACGGTGACATTACAGAATACGCTTGCTGGCGGATATAATGACGGCGTAAACCCAGCAGTAGATGATGGAGGCATAGTATTCCTTACTAGTAGTAATGTAAAGACATTAACAGTTCAAAGTAAGACCGGCGGAGAGACATTCGGTGCTGGTGGAAATGCATTATCAGCATTGGGTATTACCGGTAAGGTTACAATAGTAGGTACAGCGGGCAAAGCGGTGGATATAAGCAATACCCAGGTATTAGATGTTTATAATGGTGCTACATTTACCGATAAAAGCGCAACATCCGCAACAATAGCAGCGATAAATATTGGCGCTGATCCTGCAGGCGGAGCTGCAACCGGAGCAGCAGTGCATGTGATCGATGTAAGTACTGCAGCGGGTGCGGCGGTTAATCTTTTAGGTAATAACGTTATCTTTAAAGATGCCGGTTCAACATTGAAAATACAGAATACTGTTGCGTTTGATAAAACTGTAACTTTGACTAATAGTATAGAAGGAAATGTTCCAAACGGAGCTGGTGGTATAGTTGAGCTTAATGCCGCTACTAACAAATTAACTATTAACGGCGGAAAAACTCTTGGTACTAATGCAAATAAGTTACAAACCTTGAAGCTTTCCGGTAACGGAGAGATTGTGCTAACAGGAACAAAATATTTTGCTACAAATCTTGACTTAAGCGTTAAGGCAGTAACACTTGACGATGTTCCTCAGCATTTAGAGTTTAGTGGAGACACAATATTAACAGAAACCGGCAACATTGCTAGTGTAGATTTCAAAGGTAAGAATGCCATCATAAATATGGCTAACGGCACAAATATTACCGGCGCCGTAACCAACACTGTTGCACCTCCTACTAACAACGGAACCATAAATTTTGAGGGTACCGGCACGATCGGCGGTAATATTACCGGCCTTGCTATGTTAAAAGTCGGAGCCGGAGCGGTAGCTCTTACGGCCGGCGGTCCTACCGTAATCACTGAAATTCAAGGAACCGGCACTGATACTTTAACCTTGGGACCGGACTTTAAGTTAACAGGTAGCATAAACTCGACCGGGGGGAAAGCATTAAAGCTGAACTTTACTAACGGTGGTAGCGTCAGCGGCGTTGTAGGGACTGCGGCTAATTCGGTTGGTGATATTACCACGGCGGGTGTTACAAGTTTTGCAAGCAGCGTTAATGCAAAAGGTACTGCGACATTTGGCGGAACGACAAGTTTTGCTGATACATTTAATAATACGGGAGCAGTTACTTTAGCGGCACAATCGATAAATACATTTAATAAGCAAATAACAGCAACTAGCATGGTAGCAAATAATGCTACTATGATAATTAATGCACCTATGCCAATTAGCGGTACTAATTTAACCGGTAGCGGTACTACTATTACTCTTGGTTCAAATCAGCTGCTATTATCAGCGGGAACTAAGGCAACCTTTACCGATCAATTGACTTTAAATACCAATTTTGATGGAACAGCAAATACCGGCGGTAATATCTTAATTACTGGTGCTGGTAGTGAAATGGATTTATCAGGGGTAACAAAATTAAAAGTAGTTATTTCTACCACAAATTTTGATCCTAATAATATTAATCCAAACACTCAATATACTTTAGCTGCGGCTGCATCTGAGGGTACTTTAAAGCAATTAGCATCAGCCGATGCTATCGAAACTGATATTGGGGCTCAGGAAAACCAATTCCTTAAATGGACTCTTAATCCGACATCTTTAGTGTTATCACCTTCTATTGTGGATAACGTAAATGATAGAATAGAAGAGGAACTAACCACAGGAGACTTGAAAGATGCGTCGCTAGGGGTGAAAGCAGATATTAGAGCTTTAGAGACTGCTACTGATCCTAATTCAGAAGGTTTCAAGTTTAAAGTAACTATGGGAAATATTTTGGATAATGAAGAGTTAACAACCAAGGTAATGAAAGCTGTGGGTGATAGCCAAGACCAAGTTCCATCTAGTGATGCAGTTAATAATACGACAGTTGCAGTTACTAATACTGTTGTAAGTGCAATGGGTTCATTAAACTCTAGGATGAATAGTTTCCAAGCTGTTAACCAACCTATAGCGGTTGCTTCCGGTGATGAAGATGAAGCTAAATTCGGTGTATGGGCTACGCCGTTTGTAGGTAATAGTACGCAAAAAATGCGTAACAATATAAATGGTAACAAAACTAACTTTGGTGGTGCCACAGTTGGTTTTGACGGTATGATAAATGATCAAGTAGTTCTTGGAGTTGCGTATACTAGAGCGGGGACTAAGATTAAGCAGAAGAATGATAAAATTGGTGATAGCAGTAAAGTAAAAAGTAATATTTACTCTATTTATGGATTATATAACTTACCAAATAATAATTTATTCTTCCAAGCTGTAGGTTCATATAGTGATAGTAGAATAAAGAGCTACTCACAGCGTTATCAACCGGTAGCGCGTAATACCCTAGCTACGCAAATAGCAAATGGTAATTACAAGTCACGTGGCTTTACCGGGCAGATTATGGCGGGGTATGATTATGTAGCACCGCAAGCAGTTAAGTTAACGCCGATGGTAGGGCTTAGATATTCTAAAGTTAAGGATAGTGGTTACACCGAAACGGGTACAACGCTGCAAAATCTAATTGTTAAAGGCAAAAACTATAATCTTGTGAATGGTCTTGCTGGAGTAAAACTGTCAAAAGATATTAATACGGGTCATATGATATTAACCCCTGAAATTTATGGGATGTTAGACTATGGCTTTAAGAACAAACTGCCAACTCCTGATGCAAGATTGCAAGGAATGACTACTCCTTTCCCGGCAAGTAAATTTAAACCTGTTAAAACTACTTGGAATGTCGGTACCGGCGTGACTGCTAAGTATAAGATGATGGAATACGGTGTTAATTACGACGCGAATGTTGCAAGTAAATATTTCGCTCAACAAGGTAGTGTAAAAATTAGGGTGAATTTCTAAGGTAAATCCTTGTCATACCGTGGCTTGACCCACTACTGTACGAACGTTGAAAAAAGGCTGTGTCATGCCGTGACTTGATCACGGCATCCAGGAAAATAAAGCCATATTAGACTTATTTTAGAATCTTTTTATGATATTATAAGCTGGATTCCGTGGTCGTAGCCACGGAATGACAGAATTTTTACCTCTTTATTTAAACGTTCGTACACTAATGGGCTTGACCACGGTATCCAGCGTTGTCGTCATCCTGAATTTATTTCAGGATCTACTCAAAAAGATGCTGAAACAAGTTCAGCATGACAAAAGAAAGTCTGGATTCCCGCTTTCGGGTCTTGTTGTATGGCTCGATAAAACCATAGTTGTCATTCCCGCGTAGGCGGGAATCCGGAGAAATACTTAAAATAAGTAAAATTATATAATAAATTACTATTTAATTTGCTCATATTAACTTTTTAACTTTCTGGATTTCCGCCTACGCGGGAATGACACCCTTTTCATGGCAATTTTCGATCCATGCAACAACGCCGTCGTAGCCACGGCAAGACAACAGCTCGTTTTACAAATCAATTAACTAAAAAGTCATGTTAAGTATATCTTGGCAGGACTTTTTTTGTATTATATCAAATATAAATTTGATTTTTTTGAGCTTAACCTATATTTTAAATCGAGGTTCTGTGTACCTAATTAAATTATTTTTAATTTGAGTTATTTTTTAGCGAAAATTAATAAGATTTTTGCAGGAATAGTTATTCATATTTCAAAAAAATCTTATAATTTGCAGCAAAAAAGAACTCAAATCAAGATTATTTAATTAAGTACACAGGACCTAAATTATATTAAGGATAGATATGGATAAAGACAAAGCTATTGCGGCGGCGCTTGCGCAAATCGAAAAAAGTTACGGTAAAGGCTCGGTAATGAAGCTCGGCGAACGTCCGAATGTTGATATCGAAGCTATATCCACCGGTTCACTTGGGCTTGATATTGCGCTTGGGATAGGAGGCGTACCGAAAGGCAGAGTTATTGAAATTTTTGGACCTGAAAGTTCGGGAAAAACTACGTTAACACTTCATTTAATTGCCGAAGCACAAAAAAAAGGCGGCACATGTGCTTTTATCGATGCCGAACATGCGTTAGACCCGGCTTATGCCAAGAAACTAGGGGTAAATATCGACGAGCTGATTATCTCTCAACCCGATACCGGCGAGCAAGCTCTTGAGATTACCGACACTTTAGTACGCTCCGGAGCTATTGACATGGTAGTAATAGATAGCGTGGCGGCGTTAGTGCCGAAAGCGGAAATAGAGGGAGAAATGGGCGATTCTCATATGGCTTCGCAAGCAAGGCTCATGAGTCAGGCACTGCGGAAACTTACGGCTTCGATTTCCAGAACAAATTGTATTGTTATTTTTATCAATCAGATCAGGATGAAAATCGGCGTTATGTTTGGTAGCCCGGAAACTACGACCGGCGGCAACGCGTTAAAATTTTATGCATCCATACGGCTTGATATAAGAAGAATCGGCGCCATTAAGGATAAAGAAGAAGTAGTAGGTAGCCAGACGAAAGTAAAAGTTGTTAAAAACAAAGTATCACCGCCGTTTAGAACTGCAGAATTTGATATAATGTACGGCTCCGGTATTTCAAAGGAAGGAGAAATGATTGACCTTGGCGTTAAACTTGAACTGATTGAAAAATCAGGCTCGTGGTTTTCTTATAGAGAAACAAGAATCGGGCAAGGGCGGGAGAACGTTAAACAATATTTAAAGGAACATCCGGAAATTTCTACGGAAATTGAACGGCTAATACGCCAAAAATCTTCACAAATCAGTAAGGTAAGTTTAGATAGTGAAGAAGAATAAGCACAGATAGTATCTTGATGTCATTGCTGCGTGGATATCTCAAACGTCATTGCGAGGAGTCGTAGGCATTGTTGCATGGCTACCAGAATCGTCATTGCGAGGAGGCACAAAGTGCCGACGCGGCAATCAAGTATAAACATATTTTTATACTAAACTTGTTTAGTATTCTAATTAAATCCCGAATGTAATTCGGGATAGCCTGGATTGCCGCAGCCACTTCGTGGCTTCGCAATGACGAGTTTTTTATTAATTTTCGAGCCATGCAACAACGCCTAGCGGGAATCTAGGTTTTTTTGTCATGCTGAACTTGTTTCAGCATCTTTAGTAGATCCTGAAATAAATTCAGGATGACTATAATTTTTCTGGATTCCCGCCTGCGCGGGAATGACATCGAATGCAAGAGATGCTGAAACAAGTTCAGCATGACAAAAATTAGATTGCCACGGAGATAGCTAGCATATCCTCCCAATGACGGGATTTTTTTGTTAATTTCTTATTTACGCAAACAATGCAGCGCGGGAATGATATCAAAAATCCAATTCTTCCAGGCTTTTGGTCCAATTTTGTAAAGGAAAATAAAAATGATAGATTTAACAAATAAAACAGCTTTAATTACCGGTGCAACGGGTGCTATCGGCGGCGCCATTGCTAAATTAATGCATAAACTCGGAAGTCATGTAATTATTAGCGGTAGTAATGAAGAAAAATTAAAGAGTCTAGGGAGTATTTTAAAAGATAATTATACCGCGATAACATGCGACTTAGCAAATCCCGATGAATGCGCTAATTTAATAGCCGCTGCCCCGCAGCTAGATATTTTAGTATGTAATGCGGGTATTACTAAGGATATGTTAGCTATAAGAATGAAAGATGAGGAATTTGATAAAGTTATCGATATAAATTTAAAAGCTAATTTTATTTTAAATCGTGAAGCTATAAAGAAAATGATGCCGAATAAATACGGTCGGATAATTAATATAGCTTCGGTAGTTGCGGTTTCCGGTAATGCGGGACAAGCTAATTATTGTGCTTCAAAAGCAGGGCTTATCGGTATGACCAAATCTTTAGCCTATGAAGTTGCAACCCGCGGGATAACAATTAATGCAGTAGCCCCCGGTTTTATTGAGTCTAATATGACCGGTAAATTAAATGAAGCGCAGAAAGAAGCTATATTACAAAAGATTCCTCTTAAAGCTTACGGTAAACCAGAAGACATAGCAAATGCGGTAGCCTTTTTAGCAAGTGACGAGGCTGCTTACGTTACGGGTCAAACTATTCACGTAAATGGCGGTATGCTGATGGTATAACCATCAGTTTACTAACGGAGATTTGAATTAAATTTAAGGAAATTTACTATATAGATTGACGATAAAGATTAATATGATTATTTTATGCTAGCATAAAATAATTTTTTATGCTAAAAGTTTTGATTTAAGGTAAGGCTTTTTTGAATTTAGGTAAGGTACAGCTAAATTCAGAAAGCTTCAGGCAAGATGAATTTGAGGAAGAGCTAAGCTACCGTACTTAAAGTACGTGAGTACAGGCGAATGCCGAAAAATTCACTTGTATCAAGCTTTCTGAATGACGCTGTATACTCTTCTTCACACCACTTGAGTATGGCGTTTATCTAAAAATAAGCCGCTCTTTTTAAGTTCAAGGGAATATATTTTTTTGCTTTCAAGAATATTTAATTCTTGAAGATATAGAAATATAAACAATTTATTTAGTTTAAACGATTTACGGAGTTCAATTATGAGTACAATGAATAGTGTCGAACAAGATGTTATTGAAATTGTTGCTATTACGTTAGGAGTAAAAAAAGATACGATAAGTGCTGAATCACGATTAAAAGAGGACCTTAAAGCTGACAGTTTAAGTACGGTCGAATTGATGATGACAATAGAGGCTAAATATAAAATTGATATATCCGATGAAGAAGCAAGTAAAATACTAACCGTATCGGATGTTGTAAACTATATCCAAAAACAACAATCTATATCTGCGTAAACTAATTTTCTAATCTGAAATTTTTGAAAATATAAGAAAATGTCAACTAAAAGAGTAGTTATTACCGGGCTTGGACTTGTTACTCCTCTAGGGCTTGATGTAAAATTATCTTGGAACGGTATTATAGAGGGGCGTAGCGGAATCAAAACTATTACGGAATTTGATACTTCAAATCTTGCCTGTAAAATTGCCGGTCTTATTGATAGTTCAGAAGAATACGGTTTTAAGCTTGAGAATTTTACCGACCCCGCAGAGGTAAACAAGTTAAGTAAAATGGATAGATTTATCCATTACGGAGTTGCTGCGGCAACCGAAGCAATCGAAGATAGCGGCTGGCTACCTAAGGATGAAGCATCTTGTGATAGAACCGGTTTAATACTCGGTTCCGGCATCGGCGGTCTTAAGATGATAGAGGACACCTCCGTAAAATTGCATCAAGAAAATAACGGAAAAGTTAGTCCGTTTTTTATACCTGCTTCCTTAATCAATCTTTTATCCGGTCTTGTTTCTATAAAATACGGCTTTAGCGGTCCAAATCAAGCGGCAGTAACTGCTTGTTCTACCGGAGCGCATGCTATAGGCGATGCCATGCGCATTATAAAATACGGTTATGCGGATGTTATGATTGCCGGCGGCGCAGAAGCTCCGGTAACACCGGTAGGAGTAGCGGGATTTGTTGCGGCAAGGGCTTTATCTACAAAATATAATGATATTCCTGAATTTGCTTCCAGACCTTGGGATCAAAATCGTAACGGTTTTGTCATGGGGGAAGGAGCAGGAGTCGTAGTTTTGGAAGAATATGAGCATGCAGTTAGAAGAGGTGCTAAAATTTACGCGGAGATTGTCGGGTACGGCTCAACGGGTGATGCGTATCATATTACTTCTCCGCATCCTGAAGGAAAAGGAGCTTATAAAGCAATGAGTAATGCTCTTAAGGATGCTAATATCCCTGCTGAGATGATTAATTATATTAATGCTCATGGGACTTCAACAATAATAGGTGATGCAATTGAATTAGCAGCGGTACAAAGATTATTTTTAGAAACTAATCCAAAAGTTTTAATGTCTTCCACAAAATCATCGATCGGTCACTTACTGGGAGCTGCTGGAAGTGTTGAGCTAATATTTTCTATTCTGGCAATTCAAGATCATATCGCGCCGCCGACATTGAATTTAGAAAACCCCATGGAAGAAGTTAAAATAGACTTAGTAGGGTTGCAAGCTAAAAAAGCAAAAATCGATTATGTTTTATCTAATTCTTTCGGCTTTGGCGGTACTAATGCAAGTTTAGTAATAAAGAAAGTTTAGGGTTTTAGACTCTATCTATCATAGGTGGGTAGCCCTCACACCGTCATTGCGAGGAGGGACGTAATCTCGACGTGGCAATCCGGGAAAAAATTAGTACAAAATGCTATGTAAATTATTATTTTCCGGATTGCCGCGCTCCCTTTAGTCGCAGCTTTGTTGCATAGCTCAAAAAGTAATAAAAATCCGTCATAGCGAAGCCACGAAGTGGCTGTGGCCATCCAGACTATCCCGAATTACATTCGGGATTTAATTAGAATACTAAACAAGTTTAGTATAAAAATATATTTATACTTAGATGGCCACGGCGCCAAGAGGCGCCTCGCCATGACGATTCAGCCATACAACAAAGCCCGCTGCAGCGGCGTTGTTGCATGGATGGTTAAAAACGCTCTCGGTGTCATTCCCGCGAAAGCGGGAATCCAGAAAATACTTAAAATAAGCAAAATTATATAATAAATTACTATGTTAATTTGCCCATATTAACTTTCTGGATTCCCGCTTTCGCGGGAATGACACCCTTTTTATGGTAATTTCTAATCCATGCAACAAAGCCCGCTGCAGCTAGGAATGACATCAGAAATATTTGTCAAAAATACACTTTCTAATTTGCCTTTATACCCCTTCCACAAATAAATTTTATGACGCCGATATATTATATTAAAAACGGTAATTTAAATTTTGCCGATAAAGTTATTTTATCAAACCTAGAGCTTTACCTTTATAAAGGTGATAAAATTTGTCTAGTCGGTCGTAACGGCTGCGGTAAATCTAGCCTTATGAAAGTAATATCAGGAACTTATGAATTAGATAAAGGCGAGTTATTTAAAGACCCTATCGCGGAAGTAGGCTATTTAACACAAGATGTTATCAATAATTTAAGCGTTAGTGTTTACGATTTTATTGCAGCTGCAGCTCTTGATAAAAAAATAGATAAATATCAAATCGATATAATTTTAGAAAAATTAGAAATCAAAGGGAGTGATAATTTATCTGCTTATTCAGGTGGGCAGATTAGAAGAGCCTACCTTGCTAAAGCTTTAGTATTAGAGCCGGAAATATTATTGCTTGACGAGCCGACTAATCACCTTGATATCAAAACAATTGAGTGGTTAGAAGAATTTGTTAAATCTTATAGCGGTGCTATTATTTGCGTTAGCCATGATAGAGCTTTTTTATCAAACGTTACTAACAAAATTTGGTGGCTTGATCGCGGAGTTTTGCGCAAATCCGAGCAAGGCTTTAAATATTTCGATGAATGGCAAACAATTATCGTGGCACAAGAAGAAGCGACTTTAAGAAAATTAAATAAAAAATTAGAGCAAGAAAATGATTGGTTAAATGCCGGAGTTACGGCTAGACGTAAACGAAATCAAAAGAGGCTCGGCGAGCTTAGAGCTTTAAGAGAAATATCAAGAGAGCATGCAGAAAAGTTATCTAGATCAAAGCAAAAAATCCAAGCAGAACTTACGGAAAATATTGCTAAAAGCAAATTTATTATAGAAGTAGATAGTGTTTCCTTTGGTTATAACGGTAATAAGATTATCGATAATTTTAGTTTTCGAGTGAAAAAAGGCGAAAAAATAGGAGTAATCGGAGCAAACGGCTCAGGAAAATCGACATTCATCAAATTATTAACTAAGCAACTATCGCCTGAAACCGGTAAAGTGATATATGGCGGTAATTTAGATATCTCCTATTTTGATCAACATCGAGAAAAGCTAAATCCTAACCGTACTTTGCAGCAAACTTTGTGTCCCACCGGTGGTGATCAGATATTTTTGCCCGGGAAAACTATGCATGTAGCCGGTTATTTGAAACAATTTATGTTTGACCCGAAGCTGCTTAATGCTAAAACCTCTATTTTATCCGGCGGCGAAGCGAATAGATTATTACTTGCCGGAATTTTAATTAATCCGGGGAATTTGCTTATTTTAGATGAGCCAACCAACGATTTGGATATGGATAGCTTAGAAATTTTGCTAGATATACTTGCAGATTATTCGGGAACATTAATAGTTGTTAGCCATGATCGTGATTTTTTAGATAAATTAGCTACTAGGACTTTAGTTTTTACGCAAGGAAAAATTATTGATTTAACAGGAGGTTATGAAGATTATAAACAATATTTTTCAAGCGCGCCTTCTACAAAAAAACTTACAAAACCCCCTTCCTCCTCGCCTTCCTATAAAGAATCTCAAAATAAAAAACTATCTTATAAATATCAACGTTTACTTGAAACTTTGCCGTTAGAAATAGAAAAATTAGAATTACAAATTAAAAATTTAGAAAGAGAACTTTATGATAGCAATTTATATTTAGCCGATCCTGCTAAGTATAATCTGATAACACGGCAATTAAGTTTGTATAAGCAGCAGCGAGATTTGTTATTAAATGAATGGCTGGAGATTCAGGAATAATACTTTACTAAAATACTTTAATATCTCTTGACTGATGTATTAAGATTTGTTAACGTATTTAGTAACTAAAAGATGGTAATCATTATGCTAAGTGTAAACGAGATTATAAAGGAAAAATTAAACAAATTAAAAGCAGAATTGGAAAATGTATATTCTCGCGTGCAGGCTGATTATCTTTTAGGAGATATAAAAAGTCTGGCTAATGAAGCTGCAGCAAACGGTATAACAGTTGATATATCGGGACTTGAAAAAGCAGTTGAAACTAAAGTTAAAAGCTTTGAAGTAGATAAAGATATCGATAAAATTCAAGATCAAGAGGAGCAAATCTTAAAAGCAAAAAGGGTGCAAGAGCTTATAGAGAGGGAAGAAAAAGAAGCGCGAGAAAAAATCTTAAAGATTAATAATTTATATAAGAATTTTAAACAAAATATTGATGAAAGTATTAAGAAGGTTGAGAAAGAAAATAAAGACTTAGATCAGATAACAAATAAATTGAAAAAGGAAAATATTGTAGATCATGATTTATTAAATTCTCGTGTATTAACTCATGAAGAAATAAAAGAACAACATGAACAACATAAACAAAAATATGCTTATCAGACCAAGGTAAATGAGCAGCATAAACAAATCCACAATAAACTAGAAAATTTAAATAAAAACATTAAGGAATTAAAAGAACAGTTAAAAAGAAAAGATATAACTCCAGAAGAAGCTGAAAAATTACAAAATAACTTAGCATTTCAACAAGAAAGATTAAAAAGACATGCTCCAATAGTAAAAGAAATAAATGAACTCAAGAACAAAACTGATAAGGAGGTTGCTAATTATGAATCTCATAAGTACGCTACGCAAGAAAAAATAAAGAATTTAGGCAAAGCAATAACCGAACTTCCCCAGAAGGATCAAGATACTAAAGACAAACATCAAGCTTTACAAAACCAATATGAAGCAATTATAGGCACTGGGGTAGTTAAGGATATTGAGGGGCATAATAAGATATTAAATAAAATTAGAACTCGGCAGGTAGCAAGTAAAGTAAAAGAGCAAATACAGGGAAAGGAGCAAAGAGAAGGCTATAATACTATTTTATATCCTTCTAAGACTCCTAGTAATAATTTGTCGAACTCTAAAACCAGAACTATACAATAATAAATCAATTTTAATCATAATAAAGAGGATAATATGAAACAACAATTCACTCTTGAACAACAAGCAGAGCTTGATGAAGAGGAAGCAAAAGCAAAGAAAACACTACAAGAGCTGTCAAAAGAAGCTCCAAGAGTTACTCCTGATTTTGGGTTAAAGTCAGGGGGAGCACAAAGTAGTCAGGGGTGTGATAAATACGTAAGGGGTGGTACAGAAAGCAATCCTAATGATAGCCAACTCGCTGGCGACGCTCCTAGTAGTTGCTGTAGTATACATTAAGTATTTTTTCTTAATTTTAAGTTTTTGATGTCGTTCGCGCGGCATTGTGGCGTTGTTGCATGGCTCTAAAAAAGTGCCTTATGTCATTCCCGCGAAAGCGGGAATCCAGAAAATTATAGTCATCCTGAATTTATTTCAGGATCTACTACAAATAGATGCTGAAACAAGTTCAGCATGACAAAAGCAAAGTCTAGATTCCCGCCTTTAGCTAGAATGACATAAGGCACTTTTTTAGAGCCATGCAACAACGCTTCCGGTCGCTCGCAATGACGATTCCGGTAGCCACGCAACAATGCCGGTCTACGCAACTGCTGTAGGGATAAATCGAACCGGCTTCATTATCCTTAAACCGGGACACGCTCCCCGCCTTTAGCTAGAATATTCCTTATCAAATAAACCAGCAGATAAAATAGCGGGATAGTTACGATTACAAAAAATAATTTAAATAAGTAGCTATTAAATATCAAGGGCAGCATTTGTGAATAAGGTATTACATCTCCGGAGATTGTGATGAACGTAACCGCAATTACCGTATCGATAAATAATGATATTGCAGAGCTTAAACTCCTTAAAAAAAGATATTTATCGCCGGTGAGCTTGCGAATTAATAAATAAAGATTAATATCGACAAGTTGGGCAGTGTAATTTGCTATCAACGACCCGACTAATGTAATACTATACATGCCAAATACTTTATTAAATAGGTGGTTATCGAGCTTTGACCAGCTAGTTGCATCTAATTTATTCATTAGCATTAAAATTAAAGATACCGAAATACTCATCGTTAATGCAAGTCTAATACAAAATTTTGCTTTTGCTTTACCGTAAAATTCAGCGATTAAATTGGTTATGAGAAATGTTAGCGGATAGAAAATTACCCCCACCGATAATTCAAATGTATGAAAAGGCAGAACCGGTAAATACACAAATTTTTGATATATGAAATTGACGACTATTAATAATACCGTGAATAGAGTGCATAAAGTAATGTATATCTTTTCCATTAGGGTATTTGACTGCATTATTTATTATTTTTTTGATAGTTAAGATTAAATAATACTACCATAAAATAAGCTAAAATAGCAAAGCCGCAAAGATATAAAATAGGAAATAGATTAAAATTAAATGATTTCATTGATAATAAACAGATATAATTAGCGGTGCCGGACATTAACATTGAGCCGACGGTATGACCGAAACTTATTACGCGGTAACGCTCTTTAACCGGAAAAGCTTGAATAACGACGCTATGAGCAAGGGCATTAAAGGGAGCGACGGAAGCAGCGAGCATTAGGCAAGCGGCAAGTCCTAAATTAGTCATTTGGTAATAAACCGCAACAATAAAAAAACTACTCGCAATAATCGTACCTAGAAGAGCAGTTTTTACCACTATCATAGCACCCAAGCGATCGGCTATCAAGCCGGCAATCGGCATAAACACTGCAAAGCACATTACTATTAACACCGAGAAACTACTAATAATAAAAACGGTTTGAGGTAACACCATCGGTAAATATTGCTTCATAAAAATAATAGATATCTGATATGTTACTCCAAAGCCTCCCGCTAAAAATATTAGCATTAAAATAACTTGCCATTGTTTTTTGATTAAGGAAGTAAATTCTTCGGTAACTAATTGCTTGTTTTTAGTTTCTTTAAATTCAGGTGTTTCGTCAAATTTTTGTCGGTAATAGATAGTTACCAAAGCAAGCGGTAAGCTTAATAAAAACGGAATACGCCAACCCCAATCGGGAAAAATATGAGCGTTAAAAAAATTAGTTGTGCCGATCCCGATTAATAAACCGATAACGCCGGTGCATCTAGTTATAGCCGAAGCGGTAAATTGGAATTTAGGACCTAAATGTTCAATAACGTAAATTGCCGCACCGTCATATTCGCCGGCGATAAAGATACCTTGCATAAAGCGGCATAAAACTAAAATTATCGTACTCCAAATACCGATTGAAGAATATTCGGGTAATAAACCGATTATTGCGGTCGGAATTACAATACCGATAATAGTAATGCTTAATGCTACCTTACGACCGTATAAATCCCCTATTCGCCCGAAAATAAACGCGCCGATAGGTTTTGATAAATAGGCAACCGCGTAAACGGCAAAAACATTTATTAAGCTCGTTAAATGATCGGTAGCTAGGAAAAATTTCTCGGCAATGATGCCGGCAGAAAAACCGTATAAGCTATAATCGTAATATTCAATGATAGTGCCTAAAAAAGCCCCGATAACTTTATTGTAGGCTTTTTTAGGCGGTGATTTTGTTGTCATGTGAAGGTTTTGTTGTTGTTTGGTAAGTATGGTGTCATGCCGTGGTCGTAGCGGCGTTGTTGCATGGCTCGAAATCATTATAAAAATCGTCATTGCGAGGAGCGTAGCGACGCGGCAATCTAGAAAAAACAATGGTTTTCAGAGCATTTTTAGCTATTTTTTCCTGGATTGCCGCGTCGATGCTACGCATCTCCTCGCAATGACGGCTAAAAAATCGAGCCATGCAACAACACTGGTCGTAGCCACGGCATGACAAAGTTATCTTATACTACTACTCAGCATCCATTTGTTTTTTTCATGAACTTTAATACGCCCGATAATCATGTCGGCGGTTCCTTCATCTTCTTCTTGTTGTGCTATTTTAAGTCCTTTATAAAGGCTGGATATTATGACTTCCTGATCTTTTACCAAATCTTTAAGCATATCAGTGGAATTTGAGTTTAGGTTTGGCTCAACTATGGCGGCAAGTTTTATAAAATTTGATAAAGAAACAACTTTAGCGCCTAGAGTACGTATTCTTTCGGCAAGCTCGTCTATTGCTTCAGCCAGCTCCTCATATTGTCCTTCAAACAATAAATGCAAGCTTCTAAATTCTGGTCCTTCCACATTCCAATGATAATTTTGGGTTTTTAAATATAAAGCGTAACTATCGGCTAAAATTACCTCCAAAGCTTTTATTGTACTCATGTTAATACCTATTATTTATTGATAGTTTTTTAATGAGTTTATAACATTTTTCCCAATATTACTATTAATACTTAAACAAAAATTTGCTTGTAAATTAATAAAATTTGAGTTAACGTGTACATGTTATATGTACATTAAGTAAAAATTTTATGAAATCCATTAGTTGCACCTCTCTTAGAAAAAATTTGAGTTCTGTACTCAATACCGTAGAACATGATCATATTGCCTATCTTATTAAAAGAAAGAATCATAAAAATATAATTCTTTTAACAGAAGAAGAATATGAATCTACTCAAGAAACATTATATTTATTGTCTAATCCAATTAATGCCAATCGAATAAAGGAATCTATTGAACAAGCAAAGCAAGCAAAATTTGTTTATACATCGGCAATTAACTGAGGTGCTGTTGGATGGCTCATAATTTACCGTATTATGGTTATTACAAGTATGGTGTCATACCGTGGCTTGACCACGGTATCCAGAAAAAACCTTAATAAAAAGACTGGATGCCGTGATCAAGTCACGGCATGACATCGTACGCTTTGCAAAAATTCAAACCACACAACAATGCTATTAACTGACATTAATCACGAAAATTTATTATTTTTCGGAAAGCCGTTCGGTGGAATTTTACCGACGGCACCCCTTTTAGCCGAAAATTCCGTAATATTTTTCTCAAGCCGTGTTTTACCTCCTATATTCCAGCTTAGACCCTCATTTTTATTGAATATTTTTATATCGGTAAGTTTAGCATTTTTAAATTTTTGCAATATTACCCCTTGCCCTTTTTTCATCTCCGGTATTTCGTCGATATTAAATACTAATAACTTTCGGCTTTCACCGATGCAGGCGACGCTATCCCCGTTAATTTCCAAGCAGGCAATGCAGGAATAATTTTCCGGCATCTGCATAATTTGCTTCCCGCCTTTAGTTTGCGCTATCACTTCATTTGAATTAACGATAAAACCTTTGCTGTTATCACTTGCTAGCAATAAAAGTTGATCAGGCTTATAAACGAGTATATTAGTGATATGGTTATTGCCTATATCCACCAATAATTTAATAGATTCGCCGTTACCTTTGCCTTTAAAAATATTATCGGCTAAAATAGTAAAAAATTTACCTTCCGAGCTGACTATCAGAATTTTATCGGTCGTGTAGGCTTCCAAAATAAACTTCTCTTCGTCGCCTTCTTTATATTTAATATTGGATAAATCATTGTTATGACCTCTTAAAGAACGCACCCAACCCATTTTTGAGCATAAAATCGTAATCGGTTCTTTAGTTACAAAAGCCGATATATCGACTATTTGAGCGGTAACATTAACTTCATCAAAGCTAGTGCGGCGTGCGCCAAGCAAGGTATTTAAACCGAATTTAGTTTGCACTAATTTTACTTCTTTCTTAACGATTTTCCATAATTCTTTTGGATTATGTAGTATTTCCTCCAGCACGGCTTGTTGTTTTTTTAGATTGCCGTATTCATTAATAATTTCTTGCTCTTCAAGCTTGCGTAAAGAGCGAAGCCTAGTATTAAGTATCGCCTCTACTTGGATTTCGGTTAATTTAAACCGCTCTATCATAATTTCTTTCGGCTCGTCTTCTTCCCGAATGATTTTGATAATTTCATCAAGGTTTAAATAAGCTATCCGCAGACCGTCTAATATTTCTAAACGATGTTTTATTTTATTTAAAAGATAAGTTGATCGACGTGTAACGATATTTTGCCGATGGCTTAAGAATTCTTGCAATATTTCCAGAATATTCATAACTCTCGGCACATTATTACTGCCGATCACATTCATATTAAACTGGATTCTGCTTTCTAAAGTCGTCAATTTGAAAAGCGACTCCATGACTATTTGCGGGTCGCAATTGCGATCACGCGGCTCGATAACCAGCCTGATAATGTCTGTTGATTCATCCCGAATATTTCCGACTAGCGGAATTCTTTTATCCTTTAATAGCAAAGCTATTTGCTCGATAAGCCTTGATTTCTGGATTTGATAAGGTATTTCCGTAACTATAATTTGATACGCGCCGTAAGTTAGCTCTTCTTTCTCCCATCTGGCTCTGACTCTTAAACTACCGCGTCCCGTCATGTAAGCTTGATTAATTACCTCGGCTTTATCAATAATTATGCCGCCGGTCGGGAAATCCGGTCCTTTAACAAAATTCATAATATTAGAAACGCTAGCTTCAGGGTGATCAATTAAATAGAGCAAAGCATCGCATAACTCATGTAAATTATGGGGAGGGATATTGGTTGCCATACCTACCGCTATGCCTTCCGAACCGTTAGCCAGTAAATTAGGAAAACTAGCCGGCATTATTACCGGCTCATAATCGGAATCATCATAAGTAAGGCGGAAATCAACCGTTTCTTTATCGATATCCTCCATTAAAAGCGTACAAATTTCGGTCATACGTGATTCGGTATAACGCATTGCCGCCGCATTATCGCCGTCGACTGAGCCGAAATTTCCCTGCCCGTCAATTAGGGGGTAACGAAGAGAAAAATGTTGAGCAAGACGCACTAACGTATCATATACCGCTACGTCACCGTGCGGATGGTATTTACCGATTACGTCACCTACCACTCTTGCACATTTTTTATAAGCAGAATTCGGCTCTAACTTTAATTGCAGCATGGCATATAATAACCGACGATGCACGGGTTTTAACCCGTCACGCACATCAGGCAGAGACCTCGACATAATAGTCGATAAAGCATAAGCAAGATAACGCTCCGATAAAGCATCGGCAAAATCGATATCTTCAATTTTAGAATCAGTCATAGGGGTGCTTATTACTTATTTCATAGGAGTGTTAGTTAATCTTTTATTATAACAATCTTTACGATGTCCAATTACTAATATTTTGACAGTCATGTCTACTATCTGATAAATTACTCTATAATCTCCAATCCTTGGCGTTGTTGCATGGCTCTAAAAAAGTGCCGTATGTCATTCCCGCGAGGCATTGTTGCGTGGATGGTTAAAACCGCTCTCGATGTCATTCCCGCGAAAGCGGGAATCCAGGCTTTTTTTGTCATGCTGAACTTGTTTCAGCATCTTTTTAGTAGATCCTGAAATAAATTCAGGATGACTTTTTTGTATTTTCTGGATTCCCGCTTTTAGCTAGAATGACATCGAAAATTCGAGCCATGCAACAACGCCGAATGTCTTTGGATATGACATAATCTGAATAGATAATATTATACATTTATTTCCAAGCATCTACATGATTCACCCAGTGCTTAGTCTCTTTTAGCCTTTTATCTGCAAGCTTTGAAAATACTTCATCTTCTTCAAGTTCTAAACTAGCCATGATAAGGTCTTTTGCTATTTTAGAAGAAGAAGAATTATTAATTTTTTCATTCAGAGAGACTAATAATCTTTTAGCTGCCATAAAATTACCAAAGTTACTTAATTTATAACATAATGTATTACATTTGATACGCAATATCAATTAGTACAACAGGATTATTCATCAAATCCCGGCTTTCCGGGTAATTTAGAATTAATATAATCAAGTAATTGATAAGGTAGTAAATTCATCAATTTTAACACGAAATAGGTTAATTTAGGAAATATTATTAAACCTTTCCGTGCATTAACACCGTTTATTATAATCTGCGCGGCATTACTTGCCGAGATTTTAAAAGGCATCGGGAATTTATTAACTTTAGTCATGGGAGTATCGATATAGCCCGGTATTACCACACATACTTGCACGTTAAACTGAGTAAGATAACCCCTTAAAGCATCGCCGAATATTTTAATAGCCGCTTTGCTAGCTGAATATGAAGGAGCACCGGCGATGCCTAACATGCCGGCCATCGAGCTTATCATAACTATCGTGCCGCTTTTATTTTTAATCATGTGCTGCATACAAGGTAAGATAAAATTTAAACTGCCGTTTAAGTTAGTAGCAAATATTTCTTCTACTTGCTGTGAAGTTTCGGGCTTATCTAATGTACCGGCCGATACTCCTGCAGAATTAATTAAAATATCGATTTTATTATTTTTAATAATTTCCGCTAAATGAATAGCTATTTGTTCTTTATCTCTCACGTCGCAAATAATTGAAATTACCTCAGCTTGATAGCTTTTACAAATAACAGCTACTTCTTCAAGTCGCTGCTGATCTCTAGCAAATAAAAAAAGCCTAGTATCCTTAGCGGCGTATTTAGTAGCTAAAGCCTTGCCAAGACCGCTAGAAGCGCCGGTAATTATGATTGTTTTTTTATGCAAAGTCATTATAGTTATAAGTAATTTTATATCAAAAATAGCAGATATGACACTATATTCAAGAAGTATAACTCAGGATAAGGGGCTTATTATAATTTTATCCTCACCGTCCGGAGCAGGTAAGTCCAGTTTAACTAGAGCATTATTACAAATCGACGATAATTTGCGATTATCTGTTTCGGCAACCACTAGAATGCCAAGACCTAAGGAAGTTGAAGGAATAAGTTATTATTTCAAAACTAAACCGGAATTTGAAGAATTAATAAAACAAAATATGTTTTTAGAATATGCTAAAATTTACGATAATTATTACGGCACAATAAAAAAATATGTCGATGACTTACTAGATCAAGGTTTAGATGTCTTATTTGATATTGATTGGCAAGGAGCCGGAAATATTAAGCAAGCCGCAAGTAATGTAATATCGATTTTTATTCTCCCACCTAGCCTTGAAATTTTAGAGCGACGTCTAAAGGATAGGGCCGAAGATAGTAACGATGCAATAAAGTTACGAATGCAATCGGCAACAAGTGAAATATCGCATGCAAAAGAGTATGATTATATAGTAACCAACAATGATTTTGATGCTACGCTAAAAAAAATACATTCAATTATTGTAACCGAAAGAATAAAGTTAAAAAAGACTCATTAAATACCGATTATAGGATTTGAGTAATATTTTATATTGCCTCGGTATCGAAGCGATCGGGTGCGGTGTTACGTAAACTTGACGAGTCTGAGGAATTGCTGAAGTTAATTCTCTTAAAGCTGCCGGCATATTATAAGCGGAAGTTACTAAACGCACGGAAGTAAGATTATACGCTACAATAAAATCTGCTGCTTTTTTGGCATAATCCTCTTCGGACATTATATTATTCGTTGCATATATTACCTGCTCGTCTCTAATCTCATGTTCTTTTAACAAATTTCTTAATTGATCTTGTGAAGAGATACCGGTAATAAATAATATAGGAGCATATCCGGCTTTTAATAAAGCAATAGCGGTTTCTACTCGCCGCCCGCCTCCGGCAAATACTATTACGGCATTAGTTATGGTGTTATTAGTTTTATAGGAATTTATTAGATATATATAATATGCAAAACCGCTAACCCAAAGGAGGCATATTATTAAAATAGCTAATGCAATTTTTCGCATTAATTAAATACCTTTTTAAATTCTGTTTGAAGAATTTTATCAAATTGATTCATTTTAATATTAACGCCGATTTGAGTCAAGGAAGTTACTAACGAATCGGTTAATCCGCAAGGGATGATACCGGTAAATTTGTCCAAATCCGTTGAGATATTTATAGCTATTCCGTGATAAGTAACCCATTTTTTTACCCTTACCCCTATTGCGGCAATTTTGGCAAAATCATTATTTTTGTCTTTCACCCAAATCCCTACTTTATCGCTAATAATATATGCTTTAATTCCTAAACACAGTAAACTATTTATCAGCCATTCCTCTAACATTTTAATATATAATTTTAAATCTTTCGTACGGTTAGGTGCTGCTAAATTAAGAATGGGGTAGATAATTCTTTGCCCTTCGCCGTGAAAAGTAAATTTCCCGCCTCGACCGGTATAAATTACCGGAATATTATCGGGGTTTAGTAATTCATTTTGCCGGTAACTAGTGCCGGCAGTATAAACTTCCGAATGCTCGACTAAATAAACGGTTTCCGCTAAGGAATTGTTAATTACGCCGCTAACATGCTCCTCCATCAAATTTAGAGTATTTCGGTAATTGGATAGCCCGGGTAAAGTAATGAATTGTACAGCGTCATCTCGATCGCTTGATACAAGCAAATTTTTCGACATTCGCCTGTGCTCACGTACTCTAGTACGCTGCGCAGGCTCGTCTTTAAATTTATCTTGTCTGAAGCTTTCTGAATTTAGCTGTACCATATAAAAATAAATACTATCTTTCAGGACTTTCTTTCTTGTTGCTTTTTAAATGAGATTGTGTAGATAAAAAAGTATTTGGGGTATTGCTAGCTTGCCTAAAAGCCTTAACAATTTCCGGATGCTTATCAATTATTCCTTCTAATTTATCTTTTTTGAAAAATTGCTTTATTGGATCAACTACGATTGCTCTCCATTTTTGTCCAAAACTCATTTCTTTGTTTTCCATTTTAGCACATCTTCTAAGCGCTGCGCCTATATTAGTTTCTAAAGTAGCTTTTTCTTTTTCATCTTTAATTATCGGTTCTAATATGGAAATTATTCCGGTTTTTAATCTTTGTATTTCTTTATCATCTAAAACCTCAACATTATTTTTATCACAATATTTGTCTAATTGGTCTTTAGCAAAATTTTTACGCTCTTCGGAATTTTTATTAGTTTTTTTAAAACATTTAACTGCCAAAGATTCAATTTTTGCATCTGCCGGTAAGCTTTGTATTTCTCTGAGTTCGATTTTCTTAAGCCCTACTAATATTCCTTGATCTTGAAAGTTTTTAAGAGTTTTTTTATTAAGATCGGTTATTTGAGATAATGAATCTAATGCAACGCCGGCTTTAGGAGTTCCTTTGATTATTTCATTAATATAAGCGATTTTTTTATCCTCAAATAGAGTTTGTCTTATATTATCATTTGCAATATCTTGTGAGATTTTTAATTTCTTCGGTAGGTCATATCTAATATCTTTATTAAATTCAGAGATATAAACATTCATTTTAGGCATCTCTGAAGCACAGCCGGGAATGAAATCCTTTCCTTTCAAATTAGTAATATCTACTTCTAAAACCCCTTGAGCATAATCTACGGATTCGTTGGAACTTGCACGGTCAATATGAATACCCATATTAGATCTACTCCGAACTATTACTTTATTATCTTCTGCTACTTCCACCATTAAAAAATCTCTTTCTCTGTTCATATCAGGAGTACCGTTCGGGTAAAGTTGCTGCATTTTATCTTGAAAATTCTCAGTATAAGCATTAATAGGAAACCAACCGGCTCCAAATGTACCTTGATGCCATAAAGTAGTAATAAAATCTTTTTGCTCTCCGGTTAAAGATGATTCATTCTTTAGGGTTTCTGCATTAATAATTCTTGTACTACCTGATTTATCTTTAAATAAGATTTCTGCTCGTGGATCAACTTGAACCGTGTTACCGTTTATGTCCGTGATTGTACCGCCGATATCTTTAGTAGTTTGTTCTTGAACTTCTTGTTTGTAAGCATTTAGCCTATTTTCTAAGCTAGCTGCTATATTCTTAGAAGTTATATTCGGTTTATCAAATTCTAGGAGCATTTTAGCCGAGATTGCTTCTGTAGTCGTAAGAGTATTTTTCCCTCCCGTATCATCAATTAGATTAGCACAAGAGCTTAAAAAATTATTTAATTCAGAAGATATTTCAGTAGCAGGTTTTTTGATTTCCTCATAAAATTCTGCTTTGAATTCAAAATTTTCCGGTTGTTGCTTTCTGTTTTTAGCGTCTTGAAAATCCTTTCTTTTTGTAAGTAATTCTAGGTCTTTTAATAATTTTTCAGTATATTTTTCTTTTAATTCAGCAATAGAAGGTTTAGTAGAAGAATTTAGAGCGTGATGCAATGCTTTTAACCCCTCAACTTGAATTTCTGACTTCAGCATTAACAAATTTGTTATTGGATGAGGGGTATTTGTTTCTTCTAAGGATAAATTATCTCGATAGGTATTTAAGTCGTTAAAATCAATTTTTATACAGTCATATAGGTTTGTCATTAGGCATAATACTCCTTAATAATTTTCTAATTAAACCGGTGTTGTTGCATGGATTAGAAATTGCCATAAAAAGGATGTCATTCCCGCGAAAGCGGGAATCCAGGCTTTTTTTTGTCATGCTGAACAAGTTTTGCGCATCTTTTTAGTAGATCCTGAAATAAATTCAGGATGACTTAAAAGTGTTTTTTGCTGGATTCCCGCCTGCGCGGGAATGACATACTGCTGCTTTTATCGAGTCATGCAACAAAGCTTCCAGTCGCTCGCAATGACGATTCCGGTAGCTATGCAACAACGCCAATTAAACCCCAACTATTGATAAGTTTTAGCTTAAAAACTTATCAATAATTCGCGTTAATTAAAGTTCCGGATCCTCGTATTTTACTTCTAATACTTCATAAGATTTTAGTCCCTTGGGTGTTGTTACTTCTACAACGTCGCCTACCGACTTGCCGATCAGAGCTTTAGCAAGCGGCGAAGCTATCGAGATTCTTTTTTTAGTAATATCCGCTTCATACTCTCCAACAATGATATAGGTAACTTTTTCTTCGGTTTCATCATCAATTAATGTAACCGTTGCGCCGAATTTTATACTATCACCTGAAAGCTTTGAGATATCAATAATCTCGGCTCTTGCCATTATATCCTCAAAATGTAAAATACGTCCTTCAACAAAAGCCTGTTTCTCTCTAGCGGCATCATATTCGGCATTTTCCGACAAATCACCAAACTCTCTAGCTGTGGCTATATCTTGAGTAACTTTCGGACGTTCTACGTGTTTTAAATTTTTAAGTTCTAGCTCTAATTTTTCAAAGCCTTTATTGGTAATAGGAAATTTTGCCATAATTATCTTGTCTAAATTAAGTATTTTTGATACACTGCTCTTAGGCAGACTATTAAATTATAAATATGTACTTAAGCTAGTATATTTATATTAATAAAATTTGTCAAACAAGCCTTTAATAAATTGTATTGGATTGTTAGTGTTAATTTAAGGAATAACGCTAGAAAATGTCATTCCCGCGCAGGCGGGAATCCGGACTTTTCTTTGTCATGCTGAACTTGTTCAGCATCTATTGAAAAAGATACTAAAATAAATTCAGCATGACTTTATTGGGTGTTTTGTGGATTCCCGCTTTTAGCTAGAATGACATCGAAGCTGCTTTTTACCGTCCATGCAACAAAGCCTACGGTTCCTCGCAACAACGCCCTTAAGTCGCCACCCATGCGCCGTTGCCGGAATGACATAAACATCTTTAACCTATCCACGCAATAATGTAAGCTTGTTTAGATATATGAAAATTATAGACTTAAATTTTGAACTAAGACGTAAAATTTTCCACTTATCTGCTTTAGCGATACCGTTATGTTATATATTTACATCTAGATTAACTGCTATCTTGTTGTTATTCGTAATTGCGGGATGCGCTTTATATCTTGATATATCTCGGCATTATAATGGGACGATTAGAGAATTTGTAACTAAATTTTTTACAAGAATTATGAGGTCGGAAGAGGCTAGCGGCTCATTTCGCTTAAGCGGTGTTAGCTTTATGATGCTGGGCTTTTTTGTCACCGCTCTTCTTTTTCCTAAAAATTTAGTAATTTGTTCGTGGCTAATTTTGATAATCTCCGATTGTTTAGCGGCGTTAGTCGGGATAAAAATAGGTGAGCCTTTAGATAACGGCAAATCAATAGCGGGAGCGAGTGCTTTCTTAAGCTCGGCGGTTTTCATCAGTATACTAGTCTATTTTTTCATAGGGTATAATACAAGTTTTATCGTTATAATAATTAGTTCTATAGCTGCAACCGCTGTTGAGTTCTATTCAAAACAAATAGGCGTTAACGATAATTTATCGATCCCGCTTGCTTATTGTCTTTCTACCGTTATTTTTAGTTTTATAACAGAAATTTAGGATGATAAGAAACCGACATTGCAAGTAGGTATTGTTGCTCGATTTGTAAAACCGCGCGATGTCATTCCCGCTTTTATCGAGCCACGCAACAATGCCGACTTGATCACGGAATGACAAGCATTACTCCTTGCAATTGACATGGACGCATAAAAATATGAGAGTTCCGTTAGAATTTTACGAACTTTTAAGAAATCGTATTAATATCTCGGATGTAGTAAGGCAAAAGGTAACCTTAACTAGAAAATCCGGTAATTATATCGGTTTATGTCCCTTTCATAGAGAAAAAACTCCTTCCTTCACAGTTAACGATTCTAAACGATTTTATTATTGCTTCGGTTGTGCGGCATCCGGTGACGTAATAAAATTTAACGCTCAAATTAGCGGGTTATCTTATTCGGAATCAGCCGTAAAACTTGCTAGTGATTACGGTATAGAATTACCCAAATTAACAGAGCAGCAAAAAGAGCTTTATGAAGAATCCGATGAGATTTTAAATATTTTAGAACTGGCTAATAAGTTTTTTAGATCACAAATTTCCCCTAAAATACTAAATTATTTACATAATCGCGGTATTAATGAAGAGACAATAAAAGAGTTTTCAATAGGCTTTGCACCGCCAGGTAAAGAATTACAAAACTTTTTTAAAGAAAAAGGCATCGAGTCCGTAAAGCTTGAAAAAGCCGGATTGATAGGGAAGAGAGAAAACGGCAAAATATATGAAATATTCTATGATCGGATAACTTTTCCTATTAGGAATATATATAATAAAATAGTTGGGTTTGGTGGTAGAGTCCTTAATGACGGCATGCCTAAATATTTAAATTCTCCGGAAACTATAGTATTTCAAAAAAGTGAAACTCTGTACGGCGAAAATAAAGCAATTAGCAGCGCATATAAAAAGAATCGCTCGATTTTAGTTGAAGGTTATTTTGATGTTATTGCTCTCTATCAAGCCGGATTTAATGAGGCGGTAGCAAGTTTAGGTACGTCCGTTACCGAAAGCCATTTGCAAAAATTATGGCGTGCCGGGGATGAGATTATATTATGCCTTGACGGGGATGCTGCCGGAGTAAAGGCAAGTATAAGAGCAATTAATATTGCTTTGCCGTTAATAAATAGTAATAAAAAGATTTCTTTCATTAGATTACCGGCGGGCTTGGACCCTGATGATGCCGTTAATAAAAATAATACGGAATTTTTTACACATCTAGTAGAGAAAAGAATTAGCCTATCGGAAATGATTTGGGATATAGAATATAGCGGCAAAGTTTTTAGAACCGCAGAAGATAAGGCTGTTTTGGAGAGGAATCTGAAAAATTATTGTGCAAAAATAGCAGATAGGGATTTAAGTACTAATTATTATAGATTTTTTAAAGATCAAATATGGCAAAATTTAGTTAGTAGAGGGAAGAGCGCTACTAAAAATTTAAATATTGTTCCTTCAAGCCCTGATTATTCAGAATTCGAGATATTAGAACATGCATTTTGCGCTATATTGGTTAAATTTCCGGAGATGCTACAAAACGGAGATGCACGAGATTTTTTATTGAATTTAAATTTTAATAACAAACTACTTGAGGAGTTTCGTAACTGGTATTTTGAAGAAATTATCGATACTAATATAGAGGTGGACAATATTAGTATGATTGTGGAAAATACTAGCTTTCTTGATATTTTTTTACTATTATCAAGCTCTGATAATCTGTTTTTAGGTATGCCTTTTAATAAAGATAATGTTCATTTAGACCTATTTTGGCAATGGTTACTTAAAAAACATTATCTGATATCATTAAAACAAGAATATGTTTCTATTATTCAAACCGGCGACAATGAAGGATTTGAAAAAGCTTTATTGTACCAAAAAGAAATTTTGAAAGTTTCAAGTGAACTTCAAATTTTAAATGAGAGCCTGTCTTCAGAGTTATTTTAATTGATAATTAAAGAGGTTTTATAGCGAAAATTAATAAGTTTTTTGCTGGAATAGCTGTTCCTATTTCAAAAAAAACTTATAATTTGTAGCAAAAAAGAATTTAATTAGCTTTAAAATTAACTTTGAAGACAGCCTCTAAGTCTTTTAACAATTGATCTAGGCATGTAACGTATGAGCAATATAAATAAGGATGTAGATAAACTAGATAGTTTGGTTAAAAAAGCTAAAGCTAAAAAGATAGCCGTAACTTATGACGATTTAAATAAAGCTCTGCCTATTAATAAAAATTTAACGGTAAACGATCTAGAAAAGGCAATATTAAAATTTTCCGATGCCGGAGTTGATATTTTAGAACCCGGAGAAGATGATGAAATTAAGCTAGATATCGGCATGGATGAAGAATTTAAGTTAGCTAGTAATGTTGATCAAGAAGTGGAAGATGAAGCTGAAGAAGAAACTTTAGGCACTACCGATGATCCGGTAAGGTTATATTTAAAAGATATGGGCGGAGTCGATCTTTTAACGCGCGAAGATGAAATAGAAATAGCTAAGAAAATCGAAGGAGGGCGGAAGTTAATGATTTCATCATTATGTGCAAGCCCTGTTGCTATGAAATTTTTTATAACATGGTATGAAGATTTAGTTAACGAAAAGATGTTAGTACGCGATTTGATCGAGATAGAATCTAATATAATACATGAGGAAGAGTCGGAGCTTGAAGAAGATCCAAATATTGATCCCGAAATTGATGAACTCGAAGAAAGCGGTTTAGCGATCTCTACTATGGAATCGCAAATACTACCGAATATTATTGAGCGTATGAAAAGAGTCTCGCATATATGCGAAGATTTAGTAATGGAGGCAAAAAATTATTATGCCAAGCCTTCTCAATCAAAAACATTACAAAATAGTAAAAAATATATAGCTAATTTAGAGTTATTAGTAAATGAAGTTTCGGATATTCATTTTAATGCCAAAAGAATAGAAGAAATTCTTAATAAAATGTATAGCATAAATCGGGATTTAATAAATAAAGAAACGGCATTTTTAAAATTAGCCGAAAAATACGGTATAAGCCGTCAAAGCTTTTTAGGAGAATATATCGGCGTCGTTATTAATACTGCTTGGAAAGAGCAGATGAAAAAAAACAAAAAGTCTGCTTGGAAGGAGCTAATTAATAAGGAATCAAATTATATTGATCAAATGATTAATGAATTATCTTTTATAGAATCCGGTATAGGTCTTTCGGTAGTTGAGTTTAAAAAATTGGTAAATACTATCCAAAAAGGCGAGCGGCAAACTTTGCAAGCAAAAAAAGATATGATAGAAGCCAATTTGCGACTTGTTATATCGATTGCTAAAAAATATGCCAACAGAGGTTTACAGTTTTTAGATTTAATTCAAGAAGGCAATATCGGCTTAATGAAGGCGGTAGATAAATTTGAGTATCGTAGAGGTTATAAATTTTCTACTTATGCAACTTGGTGGATTAGGCAAGCTATAACGAGAGCCATCGCCGATCAGGCAAGAACTATACGTATCCCCGTACATATGATTGAAACAATCAATAAAATCATTCGTACTTCAAGACAAATGCTTAATGAACTCGGTTATGAGCCTACCGCGGCAGAAATTGCAGCTCGTTTATCGATGCCGCTCGATAAGGTACGCAAAGTAATGAAGATAGCAAAAGAGCCGATAAGTTTAGAGAATCCGGTAGGAGATGACGACGGTAGTTTCCTAGGCGATTTTATTGAAGATAAAAATGCCGTAGCACCTCTTGATGCTGCGATCCAATCAAATTTACGGGAAGTGACAACTAGGGTACTTGCAACGCTTACGCCGCGTGAGGAAAGAGTGCTTAGAATGCGTTTCGGTATAGGTATGAATACCGATCACACTCTAGAAGAAGTAGGACAGCAATTTTATGTAACTAGAGAGCGTATAAGGCAAATTGAATCAAAAGCTTTGCGTAAATTAAAGCATCCGATTAGGTCGAAAAAGCTTAGTAGCTTTAGAAGTAACGGGAAACGGGTCGATAATCCGGATTCTCTAATGGGGGGATAAGGTTAATGTTTCAAGGAGTATTGTTGGGTGGATACCGGAATCGTCATTGCGAGAAGCTGTAGGCGTTGTTGCATGGATCGAAAATTGCTATATTTCGGGTATTCTTTAAAAGTACCGCGGTGTCATCTAGTTGCTTGACCACGGTATCCAGAAAAAATTAAAAAGCCTGACTGGATACCGTGGTCAAGCAACTAGATGACAAGTTTTAAGCGATTTTAACCATCCACGCGGGCAATGCCTCCTCGCAATGACGTTGCGATATTTATACTGACCTTATAATAAACTACTTGCGTTATGTACTATCGATATAAAATTAACGTGGAATATTTAGGTACCGGACTTGCCGGTTGGCAAAGGCAATTAAACGTAATGTCCGTCCAGCAAATATTAGAAGAAGCCGTTTATAAATTTAGCGGTGAACAAGTAACCGTCTGGGGATCGGGTAGAACCGACGCAGGAGTTCATGCCTTAGGGCAGGTAGCGCATTTTGATATTTCTAAATATATCCTACCGTATAAAATTATTAAAGCAATTAATCATTTTGTGCGTCCTTATACAGTGGGGGTAAGAGATTGCATTCTCGTAGAGGATAATTTCCATGCAAGGTTTTCGGCTCTAACTCGTCATTATATGTATAAAATTATTAATAGACCGCATGCAGTAGTGATTGATTTTAACAGAGCGTGGTGGATTAGCGAGCCTTTGAACGTTGAATCTATGAAAGAGGCAGCTTTACATCTTGTAGGAAATCATGATTTTACTTCATTTAGAGCTACGGCCTGCCAATCAAAATCGGCAATAAAAACTTTGTCGAAAATTGAAATTATTCAAGAGAATGAAGAAATAAAATTCTACTTTGCCGCTCCGTCATTTTTACATCATATGGTGCGTAATATCATTGGAAGTTTAATATTAGTCGGTCGGGGTATTTGGCAAGCACAAGAAATGAAAACGGCGTTAGAGGTAAAAGATAGAAAGGCTGCAGGTCCAACCGCTCCGGCTTACGGTTTATATTTTGTAGGTGTGGATTATTAATCAGTGTCATCTAGTTGCTTGACCGGGTTTGTTGCATGGATGGTTAAAAACGCCCTCGGTGTCATTCCCGCGCAGGCGGGAATCCAGAGAAATACTTAAAATATGTAAAATTATATAATAAATTACTATTTAATTTGCTCATATTAACTTTCTGGATTCCCGCCTGCGCGGGAATGACACCCTTTTTATGGCAATTTCTTATCCATGCAACAACGCCAGTCAAGCCACGGCATGACACCGAAACACTTTGCAAAAATTCGAGCCATGCAACAACGCCCCGCCTTTAGCTAGAATGACATAAAGGGTTGCAGGGAATGACATTTAGAGCGTATTTACAAATAATATTAGAAAACAACTTAAGCGAGTTTGCAATGGACAATTATGATTTAGTAGTAATAGGCGGCGGTCCCGGTGGATATGTTGCGGCAATTAGAGCGGCGCAATTAAAGAAAAAAGTTGCTTTAATCGAGAAAGAGCATTTAGGAGGAGTATGCCTTAATTGGGGGTGTATACCGACCAAGTCGCTACTTAAATCGGCAGAAATTTTTGAGCATATAAAACATGCTACGGATTATGGTGTTGAAGTAGGTAGTTCGACGATTAATATAAGAAAAATAGTTGAGCGTTCAAGAGAAATATCCGCTAAGTTAGCCGGCGGTGTTAAATTATTGCTTAAAAAAAATAAAGTTACCGTAATAGACGGGATAGCGTCACTAAGTGCTGATAAAGTAATAAATATAGATTCATCGCTCGGTAAATCTGCGATAAAGGCAGAAAATATTATTATTGCTACGGGAGCGCGCCCAAGAATTTTAAAAGGATTTGAGCCTGACGGCAAACAAATTTGGACTTCTAAAGAAGCAATGGTGCCGTCAGAACTGCCTAAATCGATGATTATAGTAGGTTCGGGCGCAATCGGGATAGAATTTGCTTCGTTTTATAATAGCTTAGGCGTGGATGTTACGGTGATTGAAGCGCATAGCCGAATATTACCCGTTGAGGATGCTGAAATTTCTTTAATTGCTAGAAAAAGCTTTGAAAAAAGAGGGATAAAATTTTACACGGATGTAAAGCTTTTAAAGCAAACTAAAATGAAAGATAAAATAGAGATAGAACTTGAAAATAGAGGAATTTTACCGGCTGAAATTTTGCTGATGGCGGTGGGGATTATTGCTAATACCGAAAATTTAGGTTTAGAAAAAACCAAAATCAAAATAGAAAGCGGTCATATAGTTACGAATGAATTTATGCAGACTAGTGAGGCTGGAATTTATGCTATAGGCGATGTAGCAGGCGGACCATGGCTTGCACATAAAGCAAGTCATGAAGGAATTATAGCCGCAGAATTTATAGCGGGACTTAAACCCCATGCCGTTAATAAGTATAATATTCCGGGGTGTACTTATTCCTCTCCGCAAATCGCCAGTGTTGGACTCACGGAAGAGGCGGCTAAAAAAGCGGGCTATCAGCTAAAAGTCGGGAGATTTCCTTTTGCGGCAAACGGTAAAGCCTTAGTTATCGGCGATAGTGAAGGGATGATAAAAACTATTTTTGATGCTAAAACCGGCGAGTTGCTCGGAGCTCATTTAATAGGAACGGAAGTTACTGAATTAATTCACGGTTATGTAATTACTAAAAGCTTGGAAGGAACCGAACTTGATTTAATTAATAGTATTTTCCCACATCCGACATTATCTGAAATGACGGCAGAATCAGTATTGCAAGCATTTGATAGAGCTATACATATTTAAAAATGTCATTCCTAGCTGCGATATGTTGTGCGAATACTCCAAACGTCATTGCGAGCGACTATAGGCATTGTTGCGTGGCTCGAAAAACCCGTCATTGCGAGGAGGGACGTAGTCCCGACGCGGCAATCCAGAAAAATATAGTCATCCTGAATTTATTTCAGGATCTACTAAAAAAAGATGCGCAAAACTTGTTCAGCATGACAAGGACCGGATTGCCGCGTCGGCATAAATGCCTCCTCGCAATGACGAATAATAGATTCCCGCCTTTAGCTAGAATGACATTAAAGGCTAAAATTAAGGTAAAAATTTACAAATAGTTTATTACACTAAGACTTATAAAGTACCATGACTAGAGAAAAATTAATTAAAAATTATGCCGCTGCATTGTTTAATAACGGTAGAGATAATAATACCTGGGAAGAAATTTTTGAACAAATCAAGGTTATAAATCAAGCTATCGATGATAATATTGATATCAAAAAGGTTATGTGTTCGCCTATAATTCATAAGCTTCATAAAATTAAAGCAATTAAATTGCTAGCAAAAACGTTTAAAATTGATAATATGGTGCAAAATTTTTTATTGTTATTAATAAAAAATTCCCGTATGTCTATTTTATCGGAGATAGTCAAAGCTTATCACCAATTGCTAGATGAAAGTAAAAATATAAAAAAGGTGCAGGTTACTTCCGTTAAACTATTACAGTCACAAGAACAAGATTGGCTAAAGAATTATATAGAGGAAGAGTTGAAACAAAAAGCCGAGATAATTTTTACTTTAGACCCTGCAATTATCGGTGGGGTGGTCATTAAATATGATAGTATATTACAAGATTATTCCATACAGGGAAGTTTAGACAAAATAGCAAAAACCTTAAAGGCGGCTAGGGTTACTATATGATACTTAAGTCAGCTTAAGGAGTAGAAACGTAAGCCGTCATTGCCGAGGAGGCATTGGCGTTGTTGCATGGCTCGAATTTTCGATGTCATTCCCGCTTTCGCGGGAATCTAGAAAAAACACTTTTAAGTCATCCTGAATTTATTTCAGGATCTACTAAAAAGATGCTGAAACAAGTTCAGCATGACAAAAAAAAGCCTAGATTCCCGCCTGCGCGGGAATGAGATACGGCACTTTTTTAGAGCCATGCAACAAGACCGGTCAAGCCACGGCATGACACCGGATTGCTTTGCAAAAATTCGAGTCATGCAACAAAGCCTATAGCGGCTCGCAATGATATAGTTATAGCAATACCGTTTTTGGATGGAGGATAAAATAAATGAAGTTAAAAGCTGTTGAAGTTGCCGAAATATTGCAAAAAGAAATTGCCAATATCGATCAGCTCAGTGAATTACAGGAAGTTGGGCAGGTGATAACTATCGGTGACGGTGTAGCTAAAATATACGGTCTCGATAACGTAAAAGTCGGTGAAGTAGTAGAATTTGAGTCAGGAATTAAGGGGTTTGTTCTTAACTTAGAAACCGACTGTGTGGGTGCTGTGATTATGGGGGATGATAATCAAGTAGAACAAGGCGATAAAGTAAAAAGAACTAAAGAAATTTTAGAAGTGCCGGTTGGGAAAGCTTTGCTTGGTCGAGTCGTTGATGCACTCGGCAAACCGATTGACGGAAAAGGTGATATTGCGGCAGAGCAGTATCGGCATATTGAGATGAAGGCGCCGGGAATAATAGCCAGAACTAGCGTTAGCGAACCGGTGCAGACGGGCATTAAAGCTATTGATTCGCTGATTCCGATCGGTAGAGGTCAAAGGGAGTTAATTATCGGTGATAGGCAAACGGGTAAAACCGCGATAGCTATCGACACTATTATCAATCAAAAACAAACTCATCTTCTGGCGAACGAAAAAGATAAAATTTATTGCATTTATGTTGCCGTCGGGCAAAAAAGATCAAATGTTGCGCAGATAGTAAAAAAATTAGAAGATGCCGGCGCGATGGATTATACGATTATTGTCTCGGCAACGGCATCGGAAGCGGCCGCGCTACAATTTATTGCGCCTTATTCTGCTTGTAGTATGGGAGAGTATTTTCGTGATAACGGTATGCATGCTTTGATTATTTACGATGATTTAAGTAAACATGCGGTAGCTTATCGGCAAATTTCATTATTACTTAGAAGACCGCCGGGGCGTGAAGCTTATCCGGGTGATGTCTTTTATTTGCATTCAAGGTTGTTAGAGCGAGCCGCTAAAATGTCTGATGCGGAAGGTGGAGGGTCGTTAACCGCTTTGCCGATAATTGAAACACAAGCAGGTGACGTATCGGCATATATCCCGACTAATGTTATCTCAATCACCGACGGGCAGATATTTTTAGAAAGCGAGCTTTTTTATAAAGGTGTAAGACCTGCAGTAAATGTCGGTATATCGGTCAGTAGGGTAGGCTCCGCTGCGCAAATAAAAGCTATGAAACAAGTAGCAGGTTCGGTAAAACTTGAGCTTGCACAATTTAGAGAACTTGAATCCTTTTCACAATTCGGTTCTGATTTAGACCCCGCAACTAGGAAGCTTATCGATCACGGCAAAAAACTTGTCGAAATATTAAAGCAAAGTCAGTATCACCCTTTTCCCGTAGAAGAGCAAGTAATTAGTATTTATGTCGGCACTAAGAAATATTTAAATGATGTTCCTGTAGAAAGAGTTAAGGAATTTGAACATCAATTGCTTGAGGAAATGAGGAGTAGTAAAAAAGATATTTTAGACTCTATTAAAAATGAAAAACGCATAACAGACGAAAATGAACAAAAGTTAAAGGTGTTTTTAGAGGAATTTGTGAAAGGATTTTTAGTTTAAGAATTGTCATGACGTGGCGGCATTGTTGCGTGGATTGTTAAAAGCGCTCTCTATGTTATTCCTAGCTAAAGGCGGGAATCCAGGCTTTTCTTTGTCATGCTGAACTTGTTTCAGCATCTATTACACCAAGATACTGAAATAAATTCAGGATGACTATTATTTTCTAGATTCCCGCCTTTAGCTAGGAATGACATCGTTGGTATAAAAAAATATGTCCTTAAAACAATTAAGATCAAGAGTAAAGAGTATTAAGTCTACTCAAAAAATAACTAAAGCGATGCAATTGGTATCGGCGGCTAAACTTGCAAAAGTAAAGAGTCAAATCGTTAATTCCGGTTATTATGTAGAAGCGATACAAAAAATGATGACTACTATATTGTCCGGTAATAATATATATGATTTATCTGAAGAAGATCAAAAATTTTTTTCTAATGAGTCGCAAGATAAGTCACATCTATTGATAGTATTGACCTCTGAACGCGGATTATGCGGGATGTTTAATTCATCGATAATTAAACAAGTAAAAACCGATATTATAGATTTGGAAAATAAAGGCGCACAGATAAAGCTTATTATTATCGGTAAAAAAGGTTACGAAGCACTTAAAAAGAAATATGCAAATTATATCGATAGTTATTTTGAACTGTCAAAAACGCATGACGAGAATTTACTTTTTCAAATAAAGCAAAAAATTATGGAAGCGGTGGAAAATTCAGAAATTAGTTACTGCTCGGTATATTTTAATAAATTCAAAAATGCGATGACGCAAATAATCACTAAGCAACAAATTTTACCTATTGAAAAATATGATAAGATTGAGGAAGAAAAAGCCGTAAATTATATTTATGAGTATGAAGGTGAAAATCTCATTGCTAATATGATTAATTTATATGTTAATTCTCAAATAAATTATGCATTGTTGCAAAATATGGCAAGTGAGGAAGGCGCAAGAATGACCGCTATGGAAAATGCGACAAATAATGCTAATGATATAATCGACAAATTAACTTTGAAGTTAAACAGATCGCGGCAAGCTATTATTACTAATGAGTTGATAGAGATTATTGCCGGAGCGGATGCTGTATAGCCTGTTTATGTCATTCCCGTGGAAACGGGAATCCAGACTTTTCTTTGTCATGCTGAACTTGTTTCAGCATCTATTGAAAAAGATCCTGAAATAAATTCAGGATGGCTTAAAAGTATTTTTCTGGATTCCCGTTTTCACGGGAATGACATAGAAGGCAGATAGGAATAACATCGATAACACTAACGTTTAAAGGCAGAAAAATGACAAAAAATATCGGTAAAATCACTCAAATTATTTCAGCGGTAGTTGACGTGAAATTTACAAATATCGGTAAGTTACCGCCAATTTTAAATGCACTTGAGTGCTATAACGATGATCAAAAATTAGTGCTAGAAGTAGCGCAGCATATCGGTGACGATACGGTACGTTGTATTGCAATGGACTCAACGGAGGGGCTTGTCCGCGGGATAGAAGTAGTTGATACCGGTACGTCTATTCGTATACCGGTGGGTACTGAAACTTTAGGCAGAATTATCAACGTTACCGGTCAACCGATTGATAATAGGGGAGAAATCAAAACTGAAAATTATTCTTCTATCTATAAAGAAGCTCCGGCTTTTACCGAGCAATCAACCGATAGAAATATTTTAGTAACAGGAATCAAGGTAGTAGATTTACTAGCCCCTTATACAAAAGGCGGTAAAATTGGTTTATTCGGTGGTGCAGGGGTGGGGAAAACGGTGCTGATAATGGAACTTATTAATAATATAGCTAAGGCACACGGTGGATATACCGTATTCGCCGGAGTAGGCGAGAGAACTAGGGAAGGAAATGACCTTTATAACGAAATGATCGATGCCGGCGTTATTAATCTTGAAGAGCCGCAAAAATCGAAAGTGGCGCTAGTTTACGGTCAAATGAACGAGCCGCCGGGCGCCAGAGCAAGAGTAGCTTTAAGCGGGCTGACCATTGCCGAGAGTTTTAGAGATATGAATGAAGGACAAGATGTGTTGTTTTTTGTCGATAATATCTTTCGTTTTACTCAAGCCGGTTCGGAAGTCTCTGCACTTTTAGGGCGGATTCCTTCGGCGGTCGGTTATCAACCGACTCTGGCAACGGATATGGGAGAATTACAAGAACGTATTACTTCTACTAAAACCGGTTCTATAACTTCGGTGCAGGCTATATATGTACCGGCGGACGATTTAACCGATCCGGCTCCCGCTACTTCTTTTACGCATTTGGATGCAACAACGGTATTAAGCCGTCAGATCGCCGAGCTGGGTATTTATCCCGCCGTCGATCCGCTTGATAGTAATTCTCAAATACTCGATCCGGTGATTGTGGGGAAAGAGCATTATGAAGTTGCACGGCAGGTACAACAGGTTTTACAAACTTATAAATCGTTGCAAGATATTATTGCGATTTTGGGCATGGATGAGCTATCGGAAGAAGATAAATTAATCGTTACTAGAGCAAGGAAAATACAAAAATTTTTATCTCAACCGTTCCATGTAGCGGAAGTATTTACCGGTGCCGAGGGAAAATTTGTAAATTTGGCAGATACTATTTCAGGGTTTAAAGCTTTAGTAGAAGGCAAATACGATGACTTGCCGGAAGCCGCATTTTATATGGTTGGGACTATTGAAGAGGCTATAGAAAAGGCGAAGGCTGTTAAGGGATAAGCTTAGGTAATAATTGTAATTGGTGCGGTGTCATGCCGTGGCCTGATCGGCGTTGTTGCATGGCCCGAATTTTCGATGTCATTCTAGCTAAAGGCGTGGTCTTGTTGCATGGCTACTAGAATCGTCATTGCGAGGAGGCACAAAGTGCCGACGTGGCAATCTAGTCCTTGTCATGCTGAACTTGTTTGCTGCATCTTTTTTAGTAGATCCTGAAATAAATTCAGGATGACTTAAAAGTATTTTTCTAGATTCCCGCAGCCACTTCGTGGCTTCGCAATGACGATTCTGGTAGTCATGCGGAGCAAGACATAAAATTTTGCAAATATATCAATATGAATGAAACAATTAATATTAAAATAATTACGCCGGTAAATATTGTCTTTGAAGCCAAGGCTAAAATGGTGACAATGCCGGGGGAGGAAGGTATATTTGGGGTCTTACCTAATCACGCTCCTTTAATAGCTAGTTTAAAACCGGGGTTAGTAAAGATTTCTATAAATAACCTTAGCGGGCAAGACACTATTTATTTTATTTATAAAGGTATGGCGGAAGTAACCGGTATAGAGGTTAATATAGTAACTGAATTTGCTATCAATGTTACAAAGCTTAGTCAAGTTGAGATATCGGAAGAAATAGCTAATCTTAAAAATAATATAAATAATGAAACAAATACTACGAAAATAAATATTATTAAAACTGATCTTATCAAGTACGAATCACTATTAACCTGTCTTAAAGATAATTAAGTACAGCGTCCTCTCGATCGCTTGATACAAGCGAATTTCCCAGAACTGTCTGTACTCACGTACTCTAGTACGCTGCGCAGGCTCGTCTTTAAATTCATCTTGTCTGAAGCTTTCTGAATTAGCTGTATAGACCTTAATAAGCGAAGCTATATCACCTATCTTAAGTTTTTAAGTTCATCGATCAAGCAATAGATCATTAAAGAAAGGATTATAACAAGACCTATATATAAAACTCCATATTCAAAACGTAAGGAGCTTTTAATATTATAATAACTTTCTTGATTTTTTGAAGTATAGTTCCAAGCCTTGAGCAATTGAGGTAAAGATATAATCGCAATTAATATTAACATAGGGCTAGGTTTATATAACCATACGGCAAGCAGTATAGGTACACCTAAAAACCATATATGCGGAGAAATTATTGCGGTAATTCGCCCACCGTCCAGAGGAGATAAAGGGATTAAGTTGAAAAGATTAATAATAAATCCGCTTTGAGCTAAAACTAATGCTAATTCACTTGCCGTATATCTGCCGTAATAATATACCACAAAACTAGCAATCGTACCTATAAAAGGACCGGCATAGGCAACGTAAGCTTCGACTTCAGCATTCATCGGTTGTTCTTTTAATTCTATCCATGCTCCTATAAAAGGGATAAAAGTAGGTAATCCGACATTTAGGTTTTTTTGCTGTGCCGCTATATAATGCCCCATTTCATGACAAAAAATTAATCCTATAAAACCTGCGGCGTAATACCACCCGTAAAATGCGGCATATGTAAAAATTGACAAAATAATACTAGCGGCAGGGAGTAAAACTTTGCTGAATTTAAGAGTGCTAAGTAATATTATTAATGCATTCATAAATTACAAATCTTTATCTCTTTTAAAAAAATTCATAATTTTTCCGAAAAATACCGCTACTGCTATAGCTATTATTTTCCATATTTTTAATAAGAAAACTCCTATAACGGTTAGCAAACCGACTTTTTTAGCTACTGCTCCGCCGATTAATGCCGCAAGACCGTAAGTTGCTACTTTATCCGTGCTTTCAAGAAAATCTTCGTACCTTTTACCGTTATTATAATCAACGGCGGCAAGGATTGTTTTTACGTGTAATTTATCTTGTTCTATAAAATCATAAGATGTTATAAGATTAATTATAAAATAACCTTCTCGTCCCAATGCATATGTGTTATAATTTATGCTATAGTTTTTTTCATCTAAATCTCCTGGGGTGCGTCCTACTATCGACCAAATTAATTTATGCGATAAAGCATTATAAGTCGGTACTTCAATCCATTTAACTACTTCAAATTCTTCAAAGCCTTTTGCTTTTCTATATTTATTTTGCTCTTTAGTTCCTTCTTTTAAATTTTGTAATAACTTATCGGCATTCCAGTTTTTTGCATCATCATCTTTTATATATCCTGATTTTTCATAATTTACCTCGATAAACCAATTTTGATTATCAACTATCGGCATTATTATACCTATAATTCCGGAACTCCCTGAATTTCCCCAACTTTTTAGCCACGCCACTGCTTCAGCTTTAGGGATAAAGACATAATTTTCCGGTAAATGTAATATGCCTTGATCCAATAGCGGAATATCATTAGGGCCTAAAATAGCGGCTTTTATCATATTTTCCTCAGCAACTTTATATTCTTGTTGCTGCTTTTGCGAAAATACTTTATCCTCTGCCTGAACTATTAAAACCGGCATAAAAGAAATAAATAATAATAAAACATAATTTTTAAGGAAATTCATAAAAGCTATTATAATAGTTAAAATTAATTTAAAGAATTAACCATTATAAAGCTTTTTAACAAAAAAATCTATTATTATTAAATATAATAATAGATTTTTTCAATTTATTAGGAGTATGTCGGTATTTTTAAAGCTCTCTACTATATCCGAAACTTTAATATTACCTGCGCATTCTATATTCCATATAGTAATATAATCCTCCTTTTCCTATGACACCTAATTGAAAAGAAATCGTATTTTTGCCTTGTTTTAATTTACTTTTTACATCAATAGGTACATTTGTAGTAACTCTAGCGTGTCCTTGATCTTTTCCGCCGTTACAGCTAGTAAGGTTAAAGTCGTTAACATCAGTAGGTTCACTTAAAACTTTCTGATCATTGATTTTTATTAACACACAATCATCATAGGCTACTTTTTGTATCTGAAAATATTCTATATCATCTATAATGGAATCAATTTCAAACTCATAAATTGCATGATATAAGCCTTGAGTGATTATTACATCCTCAGGAAAAGCACCGTTATCCTGCGGTTCTTTATTTAAAGTAAAACTGCCGATTTTACTAGTGTTATCATATTGATTTGAGGAGTCAACATTTGAAGGAAAATTACTGTCCGGGTCTTCAATAGTAATACCTTTAGATTCTCTGCAACCGACATCGGGAGCTAGCTTTTCAAAAGCCACGGTTTTGCTATCAAAATTTGATAAGCAATAACGTTCTAACGGTTTATTTGGATCAATGGTTATCCAATCAGGCTTACATGTTCCCTTAGCTAAATCTCCTATATCGGTTTCAGGCCAAGTAGCATTACCGCTATCATTTGAAGGAGTAGTAATTGCAGGGCAGATTCCTAAAATCGACACACAAAGATTTAATTCTTGAGAGGTTTTATCCCTTACATCCGAGGTTGCTAAATTATATGTTGGCTTATTATTATCATCATATTCAATAGTATAATGTTGTGAATCGTTTAATATAGGACCTTTATCGGGAGCCGGATTAATCCTATTTTGATAATCTCTACTTAGAACGCATACGGGAGTATTAGCCTTATCATTATTAGTATAACAATCGGTAGTAATGCCGGCGATAGCGGTAGGGCATTTATAAATCGTAATACCGCTTCCTTTACCTGCTATAGTTTCTCCTTGGGTACAGCTACTTATATCGCCCTGACATATTCCAAGATTCGGATATAAAGTAGATTTATCTCTAAAGGTTTGACAATCAACCGTATCGGACTCCGTTAACTTGGCAAGTATACAGTTAATTTCGGTAGTATTATCATTCTTGGGAGCTCCTGCAGGTGGAGGAGGGAGAGAAAGACAATGTTGAAAATCTTTGGGCATTAAGCAAGCATGTGTTCCTCCTTGAATATATTTACCGTTTATATATTCCAAATATTTTAAGTATACGGCATTAGGGTTAACTTGCCCGCTAGCGTCATAGGGTTTTTCATTATTTTTATATTTTCCGTAAATAGTAAATTGATTTAGAGAATTAGGACCTGAAAAAGGCATAGCAATATATTTATCGGTTGGACTTTTCGGCGGTATTGCAGGAATATATGCCACGGAAGAACTAAACTCATACCCGGCGAGTGTTGCTACGGTTTCTGTGGTGGTAGAGCTAGGATCATCGGTAACGGATAGGGGCGTAATAATACTATTGGTTTCATCTAGAATATTGTCGTTATCGTCTCTTACTTGTACTGAAGCAATAAATTGAGGGGTATAATAAGTATTATTAGGGCAATTAAGTCCTGCATGTTCCCCGCACTTATACGTAACAAGACTATAACCCTTATCTACTCTTGCTTGACAATCTACTAAACTAGCCGATTCAAACACGCAAATATCCGCAGGAGATTGTTGATCAGTAGCCTTGTTAACAATCCAGGCATAAAAATTTCTTGCCTTGTTGTTATTGTCTTTTAATGAAAAAATTTGTTGCAATGGTAGTAAGTTATCGGTACCTTGCTCTTGAATCATAGGAAATTTTACGCTTATATCAATAAATTCGCCGATATTAACTCCCCATATTTTTTACTTGTCTTTTCTGGATCGCAATCAGGTAAATCGCTAATATAATAATCATTTGGGGTAGAATTGCTCCCTATTTCTTGAGAATATACAATCCTAAATCCTTGATTGCAACCATTTGCCGTTACGCTACAGGGTAGAGGCATGTTAGTATTAATACATGGAGCGTCCCCCGTTTCAGAACTACAAGCTTTTATTAAATCCGTATAAGCAGTAGCCGTGTGAATACCCTGAGCTGAAGAAAACGGTCCTATATTTTTTAACTCAATGCATGTCGTAAGATCAGGACTTGCCCTGCTACACAGGGGAACAAGATTATTAAAGCTAACCCGCACAGTATTATTAATAACATTATTTGCTACATTTGAGACCACGCAAGGTGATATAGTCGAAGACTGATTAAATGTAATACCGTCGGAATTTTTTTGGCTACAAATGTTATGAAGAAGCGGGCTAACGGTAAGTTCATTCAATGATGGACAAAATGGTGGAGGATAAGGTCCGAGGGGTAATTGTACGCAGCCGAATGAATAATTATCTACAGCGCTATTTAATGATCCGAATGCTTTTATAACATCGATTATAAAATTTGGAAAAAAATTAAAAATTTGTCCTATTGCGTTAAATATTGTTTTAAAAACTTTTAAAATTTCAGAATTTTCTGCCCTCATCATATCTAATACATTTCCAAGTAAACTTGGTAGGTTTGTATCGCCCAGAGTCTCGACTAAAAATGCTAATACTTTTGCAATAGGGCTAAGTTTCGTAGTTTTATGCAAAGGCTGACTATTCGGATTCCAGTCCATTGCATCCGTGTTAGCTCCTGAATCCGAAACAAGGTTGACTAGTCCCGGATCGCTATAAGCGCAAAGTTTAGGAGATTGAAGCGGTGTTCCGTCTACGCCGATAATTGGCTCATCATTCTCTACATAACCGACTTTATTTAGATGTTTACCTTCGGTATAACCGGGATCAGCAGGATTACCTTCAGTATTTAATCCGGGTTGTGGCGGCGTTTCAGGTATTGCAACACGTGCGCAAATTCGAGTTAAAGGGACGCCGTAACCGGTAGGCCACAATACACAATCACCGTCCCAATTTAAAGTAGCGGATTGGCTCCAACAGGCAGCCGCATCACAACTTTGAATTCGTATACGAATCTTTGGAGAAAAATAATTACTGCTAGGGGCTGCTTCGGCGCATCTTTTTAAATAAAAACCGATAAATGTGCTTGGATGATCATATTGTAATAAACAAGTATCTTCATCACGTCCGTCGCTTTTGTTCCAAGGAGGGCATAAACTACCCGGTTTAAAAGTTTTTTTTACTTCATTTACAGTACCGGTATTCCAGATTTCAGTTCTGTCACCTTGACCGCAATTGCACGGATCAGTCACACAACCGCCAATATCACCCCATATAGATGCCGTTGCATTACAAGAAAAAATTAAAAGCAATAAGGCTAAGTAATATTTTTTTAACACTTTTGAAACTCTAAATAATACAAGTTTAATGGATAATATATTGCAATTTTTGCAAAGCGTTGCGATGTCATACCGTGGCTTGACCGGTGTTGTTGCATGGATGGTTAAAAACGCTCTCGGTGTCATTCTAGCTAAAAGCGGGAATCCAGGAAATATTTTTAAGTCATCCTGAATTTATTTCAGGATATACTAAAAAAGATGCACAAAACTTGTTCAGCATGACAATAAAAAGTATGGATTCCCGCCTACGCGGGAATGACGTACGGCACTTTTTTCGAGCCATGCAACAACGCCAATGCCTCTCCTCGCAATGACGATTCTGGTAGCCATGCAACAACACCCGCCTTTAGCTAGGAATGCCATCGAACCTAGTACATCGTATTTAATGCAATATATAAATAATTAAGCCAATTATCCGGAGGGCCTTGGTATTTTTCTAATATTTCTCGATAAATATCCAATTCCTTAGTTTTGCTCGATAAAATTCGGACTATTCCTATCAATGCGGCAATACTAAGCTCAGAGGCAATAGACTCACCGTCTTTATTAATTAAAAACATTCTTGAAGAAAGAACAAATTGTGATAATTTATATATTTCCGACTTATTCAAGCCTAAAATTTTATCCAAATCTTCAATTTTTACGTCGGATGATAAAATAATTTTAGTATTAATTAAATCTAACCATTTTTGCAAGATATGATTAGGTGACGATTTAAGATAAATAAAATCAAAATTACTTACCGTAATACCGTTATTTTGAGTTAGGTTATCAAAAATCAAATTTATAGTATCATAATAAATTTCAGGTTTATAAAACTTATCCAGATTGTCGGCCGCAAATATTTTTGGAGCTGTCCCGGCTAAAGTTAAATGATAAGTAAGGGCATATATTAAGCCGGCACAAACACTTTGATGTTTAGTTAAATTTATAGTAAATTGTTCTAAAAGTTTTCTTTCCGTAGGATAAAATTGTTTTGTAAAATATTCTTCCGACAATTTATATAAATTTAATCCTGTTATACTTCCCTCTAATATATTAAGTGTCGAGCCGTCAAATACTCCGCTATATAATCCTCCTTCTAGAAAATCCTGTAGTCTGACGCGTATTTGCTCTCCACCTTCTATGCTAAAATCTTCCGATTTTAAAATCGTAGAAAAATTCCGATTTTCTTTTTCCGTTGAAAGAATTTTATCTTTTAGTTTTTGCAAAAAGGATATTTCCGCTTCGGTAAGTGGATTAACATAATGATTACATATTACTTTTAAAAATTCTTGAATAAAAGCTTGTGATTTTTCCGTATTATCTAATAAAAAGGGATTAAAAAATTCTTTTTCCGGCTCAGCCCACTTGCCTTCAAGTGCTTCGATAAAAATTTTAGAATCATTGTTATTAGAAATATAAATTATTGTCGGATTGTATTTTGTAGCTTCGGATATCAAAAAATTTAATAATACGGTTTTTCCGGTTTTTCCGGTTCCGAAAATACAAGTATGTCCCTTGCCGGTTTTATCATGAAAATTCATAAAATAGGGAGTGCCTTTCTCTGTTCTAAGTAAAGTCAAGGCTTTACCCCAAGGGCTATATTGACTACCGAGCGGGGAATTATGAAGTGCCGCCATAGCTGCAATATTTTCTAAAATTATCGGCGTCATTCTTCGTATAAATACAAAATTACCAGGTAATTGTGCCCAAAATGTTTGTTCAAGATTAATATCTTCTTTTACGTGAACAATGCCAAGCTTAGAGAGTTCAGTAGATGCTTTAGCAGTAGATTTATCAAGTTTTGTCAGATCATTTTCTATAACGGCGATAGAAATTTGTTGATTACAAAACTGATTTGATGAGTTAGGCAGTTCTATTATTTTATTAATTCCTTTATATTTACTAAGCTCCACGTCTCCGCTAATTTTTAAAATATAATCTTGAGCTTTTAGAGCGGAGATTATTTGCTTTTTGTCGATAAAATAAAATATTTCCGTTATTATTAGCTCGATAGGTAATTGAAGAAACTTATCTAGAGCGGTAGAAGGGGTTTCTTGATATTCTTTTATTGAAAGCATGGAAATAAATTGTTTATTTGCTTCATTATCAATAACCGTAATTTTATCATTGCCGACCGCATACTCACTTTTCCCCAAAGCACTAGATAAATCAGTTATCGGTACTAAGCAATAATCGTCGCTAAGATTAGCTATCCGATTAAATAAATACATAGGAGCAGAAAAAGATTTATCTCCTTCAAATATTATTCCTAATTTTTCTGCGCCGAATTCTTGTAAGTCTGAAAGGATATTATCGGCAACATTATTTAATTTTTGAAAAGCGCTATCTAAATATGTAGTTTCAAAATCGACGATTAATTTAGAGGATAAGGAGTTTATTAACGAATTAAAATTATTAATTTTAATTTTTGTTGAATCATAGACTATTGATATATATAAGGTATTGACAAATTTATCATGCCAGTAATTTTTTTTTTGCCACAACTCATGGATGTTAGCGGATAGTAATTTTTTATATAAAGTAGGATCGTCTAAATTTTGTTTTTCACGTACCGTATGTACCCAAAATGCAAAATCATGATTAGTTATATTTTTTTTTATGGAAGAGCGGACTAGCTCACGTAAATTAAATAATTTATCGCTAATTTTTTCTGAATTAAGACCGTTTATTTGGATAATTTGTAGTAATTTTCCATCTTTAGTAAGCAAAGTATTTTCGTTATAATGACATGCGATAGGTATAAAATCTTCCGCAATATTATTATATATATCCTTATCAACTTTTCTTAGATCACTAAACACAAATGATACCTATAAATATTTACCGATAACGTTCATCGTACAAAGAAGCGGTGTTGTGTGGATGCTTTTAAGCGCACAAAATGGTGTCATTCCGTGGTCACGACGGCGTTGTTGCTTTTATCGAGCCATGCAACAACGCCGTCGTGACCACGGAATGACATCAAGCCGGCTTTTAATCGATTCTTAAGTTAACAGCTCATGTGTCGTTTCCGGACATCACTCCAACTTTAAAATCCTATCCTAATATTTAGTGTTAATAAAACAATTTATTCTTTATATACTGAAATTTTTTGCAGCCCTCCCATGTAAGACACTAAAACGTCCGGCACCGTTATAGAACCGTCTTCATTTTGATAGTTTTCTAAAATGGCTACAATGGTGCGTCCTACCGCTAAACCGGAAGCATTTAAAGTATGAACAAAAGTAGTTTCCGAGCTACCGAATTCTTTATAGCGTGCTTTCATTCTTCGAGCTTGGAAATCCCCGCAATTAGAGCAGCTGGAAATCTCTCGATATTGTTTTTGACCGGGTAACCATACTTCTAAATCATAAGTTTTTTGTGCTGAAAATCCCATATCTCCAGTACAAAGTAGCATAACTCGATAAGATAGGTCAAGCTTTTTTAAAATTGCTTCGGCGGCACTAGTTATATGCTCATGTTCGCGTTTTGATTCTTCGGGTGTGGTAATTGTTACTAATTCAACTTTACTAAATTGATGTAGTCTAATCATCCCTCTGGTATCCCTGCCGCTGCTACCCGCTTCCGATCTAAAGCACGGTGTATGAGCAACGTAACGAATCGGTAATTTTTCACGTGCGATAATGCTATCGGCCACCATATTCACTAGCGGCACTTCTGCAGTCGGTATAAGTCTATAATTGTTAGTAGTCTCAAAAGAATCTTGCGCAAATTTAGGTAATTGACCGGCATTATACATTGCTATGTCGCGAACCAACGCCGGCGGTGAAATTTCAACAAACTCGAACTCGCTAGTATGAGTATCAATCATGAAATTAATTAAAGCGCGCTCTAATTTTGCTAAATCTCCTTTTAACGTTACAAACCTACTACCGGACATTTTAGCTGCTTGCTCAAAATCCATTAGCTTCAGTTTTTCACCTAATTCAAAATGCTGTTTGCTATATGGGTAAGTTTTTGTTTCGCCGTGGGTTCGTATTAACTTATTCATGCTTTCGTCAATACCATATGGAACCTCTTCCTCCGGCATATTCGGTAACATATTCAGTATATCGTTTAATTCGGTATTATTATTTAAACTAGTATTAAGCTCTTCTAGCTTTTCATTTATATGTTCAACATCACGTTTTATGCTTTCAAAATCTTCGCTCTTAGGGTCCATACCTCCAAGAGTTTTGGATTTTGTTTTACGTGCATGTTGAAATTCTTGAATTAAATTTGTTATTTTTCGTTTATCTTCGTCTAATTTAGCAATGTTATCTGACATCGGCTCAATGAACCTTTTCCTTAAGATATCGTCAAAGATATTTTTATTTTCTCTAATCCATTTAATATTTAACATTTAATTTCCTTGGTTATTTTTTCGGTTTTTTCTATAAAACGACATACTATAATTGAAATTTCATATAATAAAAGCAGCGGTATTGCAAGAGCTAATTGACTTAGCACGTCCGGCGGCGTTAATATTCCGGCAATAATAAAGTTAATTACCACGGCAAGCCTTCTTTTATTCTGTAGCGTGCTTACCTTTATTATTTTTAATATATTCAATATTATAATAACAATCGGTAATTGAAAAGCTACGCCAAATGCAATAATTAATTGAATTACTAAATTTAGATATTCACTAATTTTTGCTTCTAGTATTATCGGTACTATTATATCACGTTTTTCAAAACTAAGGAAAAAAATCCATGCTTTCGGCATTACAAAATAAAATACAAAAATACTCCCGCCCCAAAACAAAACGGGAGACATAAAAAGAATAAAGGCGATAATTTTTTTTTCATGCGAATACAAGCCGGGTTTAACAAATAAATAGCATTCAATTGCTATAACCGGAATGATAATTAGTAAGGCAGAAAAAGCCGAAAGTTTTATATAAGTAAAAAATGCTTCGGTAAGACCGGTATAAATGATATTCCTTAAATTATCGTGACTTAATTTTGCCAAAGGCCGTAATAAAAAACTATATATATTATCGCTAAAATAATAACAAATAATAAAAGTAATAATAAAAATAGCGATTATTCTAAATAATCGAGTTTTTAGCTCTGAGAGATGCTCGGCAAAACTATATAATTTCATAAATTTACTTTTTGCGAAATTTATTCATCATCTATATGCGATGAAATTCCGTCAAGCTCATCTTGTAGATCGTCTGAAAATCCGTGATTAGTTCCGGAGTTCTTACTTTTAAATGTTTTATGTATGGTATTTTTGGAACTATCCGAAGCTTTATTATTTAATATCTCAATTGATTTTAAACTACTCGGCGGCACTATTATTATAATATTTTTACTTATTTCATCTAAATAACCGGTAGTTAAAGACCTTTCTAATATACCTGAATATTTATTATTATCGTTACTTTGTATAAAGCCTTCAAAAGTTTCGCTTTTTAAATAGCTAGTAGAAGTAAACATTGCCGTAATAAGAAATAAAATAGTCGAGATAATAAGACCGATAGCGAGTCCCAGTAGTAACCCTAAGAATTTATCAACAAATCCCCCTCTCATAAAAGAAATTACGGCAAGGAATTTATAGGTTATAAAAATACATAAAATTAAAGAAATAATATATGACGCAATACCGGCAAAAATTATTCCTATAATTTCATTGTCGGTATATTTATGTATTATTTCTAACGCATATGGATATAAAAAATAGGTAAGGGCTATAGAAGCCGTAAAACCTGCCACTCTAAGGATAAAGCCTATTATCCCTTGATATAACCCAATGAATGAGAAAATAGTAATAATTGCAAAAATCGTAACGTCAAATAACGTAATCATTAGAATAATGTAAAAATGTTAAGTTAAAGAATCGAGAAATGTCCCCCCGTGACTTGATCACGAGGTCCAGAAAAATTAAGTACTGGGTACCGTGGTCAAGCCCACTACTGTACGAACGTTGAAAAAAGGCTGTGTCATGCCGTGACTTGATCACGGCATCCAGGAAAATAAAGCCATATTAGACTTATTTTAGAATCTTTTTATGATATTATAAGCTGGATTCCGTGGTCGTAGCCACGGAATGACAGAATTTTTACCTCTTTATTTAAACGTTCGTACAATAGTGGGTCAAGCCACGGTATGACACCATCCGAGTTCGTGTAGTATACAACAAATTATAAATATAAACGATAATATTATTAACTTCTATTGAATAATTTAGTCTATTGCATATATATTATAATTAAATGAGTTAAATTAAAATAAAGAAATTAAATTATTATGAGTGAGAAGGTTTTTTATAATTTATCGGGTAAGACCTTAGTTGCTACGCCTTATGTCATTAAAGAAGGGATATTTCATAAATCTTTAATTTATATGCTATCTCACACAAAGGAAGGAGCGATAGGGCTAATATTTAATCGTTTAGTAAATTATATAGAATTTAAATCATTTTTTAAAATAAAAAGCGATGCAATAGACGATAATGTCATGATACCGATATATCTCGGTGGACCGGTCGAGCATGAAAGAGGGTTTTTCCTTCATTCAAATGATTATGATAAAAATTTGCTGTTGCAGTTTCAAAATGATTTAGCGGTAAGTTCTAATTCGGAAATTTCAGAGGATATAGCTTTCGGTAAAGGACCTAAAGATAGCTTATTTATTGTAGGTTATACGGCATGGAAAGCCGGACAACTTGAACAAGAGCTGGAAGATAATTTATGGTTGATAATGGATTGTGATAAAGATTTTATTTTTGCGGATCATCCTGAAAATAAATGGTATGATGCATTAAAGCATCTAGGAATAAATGAAGTACATTTCGCCGCACAAATAGGCAATGCTTGATGAGATGGATATCATTCCTATGCTCTTTTATATCATTCCCGCTTTCGCGTGAATGACATCGGATAGCATTTTTACGTTCCACGCAACATTACCACACAAGTAGAACCTCAAAAACTTATAAGGAAATAACTTTGACTTGGATTGTTTTTTGCATTGTAATTTTAGCTTTATTAATTTTTGACTTAGGGTTTATACACCGCAAAAATAGTGTGATGAGCTTCAGGCAAAGTTTACTTTTTAGCCTTTTTTATTTTACGATAGCATGCCTATTCGGCGTATATGTCTTTTACACTATGGGAGGAGATAGCACTAAAGAATATTTCACCTGTTTTTTAATTGAAAAAGCAATGTCACTCGATAATGTTTTTATTATCTCGATGATTTTTCAATTTTTTTCTATCCCTTCTAACTATCAACATCGGGTATTATTTTTAGGCATAATCGGCGTAATAGTCTTTCGGGCTATTCTGATTTACGGCGGTATTATTATCATAGCCAAATTTTCTTGGATATTATATATTTTTGCCGTAATCCTTATTATTACAGGCGTAAAAACTTTCTACATATCACATAAAATTTTTGACGTACAAAATTCCTATATTTATAAAATACTAACAAAATATTTAAATATTACGCCTAAACTTGTAGGTGATAAATTTTTTATTATTCTAGATAAAAAATTATATATTACTCCTCTTTTCGTATCGTTACTACTTATAGAAATTATAGATTTGGTATTTGCTATCGATAGTATTCCGGCAATATTTGCTATTACGAATAATTCTTATATAATTTATACTTCAAATATTTTTGCTATTTTAGGTCTTAGAGCGTTGTTTTTTTGTTTAGCGAATATTGTAGAAAGATTTAGATATATAAAATACTCTTTAGCTTTAATATTAATATTTATCGGTATCAAAATATTTATTCATCCTTTTATGGAAATTCAGCCCTTTATTTCTCTTATTGTTACAATTACCTTATTAATTTTAGGAATTATTGTATCTATTGTTAAAAAAATTAAAAAATCGGCATAGAATTTTAGTTGACCGTACCTAAAGCAGATATATAATAGGCTTTTTTTAAAATCTGTTTTTATGATTAAATTATCTAAAATATTTATTATAGCCTGTGTTTATTCTTTTATTGTTATCGCTTCGGTTGCTTATGCGGAAGAAGAAGTAAATGCCGATCAAAGATTTTTATATATAGGGGCGGAAGGCGGAATAGTGGAGCCGGTCGTTAGTAAATTTCGTCACAAAAACTCTAATACCGCTATTACTTTAAAAAGATCGGGTATGTATAGTGCTAAAATAGGCTATATTTTCTATCCGCAAATAGCTATCGAATTTTCGGCAACCTATCAACCGAAATATCGCCTTCATTACGTATTACCGCAGCAAGATTTAAGTAACGGTTTATCTATTCCGAAAACTCCAGGTAAAACTAGAGTAATATCTAATATATATATGGTAAATCTTATATATGATTTTCAAGAAGTAAAAAGCTTCACTCCTTTTGTAATATTCGGTGCAGGTATAGCGCAGGTGAAAGTTAAATCAACTTCTTCCAGATGGGATTTAATGAATATAGAATATTTTAAAGTAAGAAAAACTCGCACTAATTGTTTTGCTTGGCAAGCCGGTCTCGGTGTTTCAAAATATATAACCCCGAATTTCAGCATTGATTTAGCCGCAAAATTGCAAGTAGCTCAAAACGTAAAAATTAATTACGATACTCTAAATATTCAAAGCCGGCAATTTGTGCCGGCAAATCCTATCAAAAAAACCATAGGTATCGGAGAATTCGGTATAGGATTTACTTATAGGTTGCCAATTTAGAAAATTTTGATGTAGTATATTTAAGTGACGGTGTCATCTAGTTGCTTGACTATAGTAGGCATTGTTTGGGCGATCGGAAATTGCTTCAAAAGGATGTCATTCCCTACGGGCGTTGTTGCATGGCTTGATAATAAGTAGCAATATGTCATTCCCGCGAAAGCGGGAATCCGGGCTTTATTATTGTCATGCTGAACTTGTTTCGGCATCTCTTATAGTAGATCCTGAAATAAATTCAGGATGACTTAAAAGTATTTTTCTGGATTCCCGTTTTCACGGGAATGACATCGAAAATTCAAGCCATGCAGCAATGCCCCGCCGCCTCCGCGGGAATGACATCGAGAGCGTGTTTATCGTCCTATGCAACAATGCCGCCACGCTATGACAAGTAATTTTAATTTGTTAATTTACAAGGAAAAAATATGAACGTAAAACTCGCAGCTCCACACAATACTTATGACGAAGTGCCATATGAAAGTTATCCATATGCACTAACTAATCCTTATCATTTAACCACTCTTGCTACATTATTCGGTATGACTCCGCCGCCGCTAGAAACCGCTAAAGTTTTAGAACTCGGCTGTGCAGCCGGCGGTAATTTAATACCGCATGCCGTTAATTATCCTAAAGCTCATTTTGTCGGTGTTGATTTATCTAAAGTACAAATTGATGAAGCGAACAACCACAAAGCAGGGCTTGGGCTTAAGAATATAGAATTTCATCATTGTTCTATAACGGATATTGACGAGTCTTTCGGTAAATTTGATTATATTATTTGCCACGGTGTAATTTCTTGGGTGCCGAAATTTGTGAGAGATAAAATTTTTGAGGTATGCAATAAAAATTTGAGTGCAAACGGTATAGCCTATGTTAGCTATAATACCTTACCCGGCTGGAATATGGTTCGCACTATTCGCGACATGATGCTTTATCATTCAAGCTCATTTCCGAATGTGCAAGATAAAGTTGCTCAATCTAGATTATTACTTGAATTTGTCAAAGATAGTTTAGAAAATTCTAAAACTCCTTATGCCGAAGTATTAAAAACAGAAGCAGGATTGCTTGCTAAACAAAGCGATCATTATTTACGCCATGATCATTTAGAAGAAGATAATGCCCAGTTTTATTTTCATGAATTTATGGATGAAGCTAAAAAACATAATTTACAATATTTAAGCGATTGTAATATATCTACCATGTATCTCGGTAATATGCCGCCAAAAGTAGCTGAAAAACTGCAAGCCGTGAATGATATAGTGCGGACTGAGCAATATATGGATTTTATTACCAATCGTCGGTTTAGAACTACTTTATTATGTCATGATAATGTTAAATTAAACAGAAATATTAATAATGACGATATTACTAAGTTTAATATGGTCTTTAATATAGTGCCTGAAAAACCTCTAGCTGAGGTCGATCTTAATAATTCTGCTGAATCTTTAAAATACTTTTTAAACGGTAATAAAGAATCTAACTTATCGACTTCCTCACCTTATATGAAAGCTATCCTTTATAGTTTTAACGAGAATATTAATAATCCGATTAGTTTTGAAAAAGTAACGTCTGAAGCTAATAAAAAATTGCACAATACTAAATTAAACGAAATAAAAGCCGAGCTTTTAAATAATGCGATGAAGCTAGTATTACAAGGTTATATTAGTATTACTATGCAAAAACAAAGAAGTGCGCCGAACCTTGATAAGCCTAAAACTTCAAAATTTGTGGCATATCAAGTTAGTAATAGTCCGGCTATGTGGGTTACAAATTTGAAACATGAGCCGATAGGTGTTAATTTCTTTGAAAAATTTGCTTTAAAATATATGGACGGTAAACATGACAAAAAGGCAATTATCGATGCCGTAATGAATCATGTAGCTAGCGGCGAGATAGTTTTAAATAAAGAAGGTAAAAAGATAGAAGATAAAGAAGAAGTTAGAAAAGAATTGGAAGTTTTATTTGCTCCAATGATAGAAAAATTTGCCGCTAATGCTCTATTAGTCTAACAAGTTTATGATGTCATTCCCACACCCCATTATGTCATTCTAGCTAAAGGCGGGAATCTAGGCTTTATTATTGTCATGCTGAACTTGTTTCAGCATCTCTTATAGTAGATCCTGAAATAAATTCAGGATGACTATTATTTTCTAGATTCCTTCCTGCGCGGGAATGACATACGGCACTTTTTTAGAGCCATGCAACAAGACCTTCAGTCGCTCGCAATGACGTTTGGGGTATCCACGCGGGCAACACTTCCTCGCAATGACGATCTCTTAAGTTGATACCCCTAACTAATCTTTCGGTAATCCTAAACAATAATATTTTAAGAATTTACCTGTACTATTTATTAGGTAAACAAAAGCAGAATGTTCAAGCCGGTAACTATGATTTTCCTCATCAAATTGTTTTTGCCGGTAAAAAACCTCAAATTTATGAGCAACATCTTGAATATCTTCAACAGAACCTGTTAAACCTATAAAATCACTGTTAAACTTTTCTAAATACTTTTTGAGTACCTCACTATTATCATGTTCAGGATCTAGAGTAATAAAGACCAGCCTAACAATTATATGTTCTTTTTGTAGAATTTTAATAATTTCAGATAGTTGCCTCATATAATTATAATCGGTTAAAGAGTAAGTGACTCCAAAATAAATTAAACTCAAATGATTGTTTAAATAATTACTTTTAAATTTTTTACCGTTTTGATCAATAAGTGTGAAATCTCTAGAAATGTTAATATCATTATTATCAATTTTTACAATAATATTAGATTTGAATCGGTGAGTAGCAGAATATAATAAATATGAAGTTATTATGCCGGCAATTATCCCAATGGAAATAAAAATTTTTATAATAGATGTAGAGTGTTTAAGGCGTTTCATATTTTTTATTACTAACTTACTAATTTAACTACCTTAGGTATAATAAGGATTAGACAGGATAAAATAAAAGTAATTTATGAAATTACTTAGCTATAACGATAAATTACCCGTGATAATTTTATCACAAACATCTTTTTAATTAATTTAATAATAAGTTATTAACTAAACTAATTAAATTTCTAAAGATACTATATAAGTTAATATTTAGTAAAAATTTTAACTTAATAATGGTACAAGTTATGCTTTTGGGATTTAGTACACAATTTAACGAAGTTATAGCAAAATTAAATAATTCGGAATCTCTTGACTCTTCACTTAGTATTACGATTTCCACAAGACCGATTGATATGGAAGTGCTTGTAGAATCGATAAAGGATACCAAACATAAAGTTAAGGCATTAACTATTAATTCTATTAAATTAACGGGAGACGAAATAAAAAAGTTAGAAGATATATTTACTTACTGTACCTCACTCGAGAGTCTTGACCTTTCTGACAACGATCTTACAAGTGAAGAAGCGGAAATTTTAGCCGGTATCCTTGCAAATAATAAAACCATCAAATCTCTTTCTCTTAGCAACAATAAAATAGGAGATAACGGCTTAAAAGCTTTTGCTAAAATAGCCGAAAAATCTCTTATTAAATTTCTTAACTTTAATGAAAATAATATAAGCGATAAAGGATTTGAATTTTGGGCAAAAACACTTGAAAAAAATACTAGTCTCACTAGTTTTCATTTCCAAAGTAATAAAATACACGATAAAGGAGCAAAGGCTCTAGCAGAGTTTTTACCTCTTAATCGTAGTATTAAAATTTTTACTATTTCAATAGGAAAAGATCTTACAAACGAAACTACAGAATTATTAAAAAAGATAATTAAAGACAAAAGTATTAATGGTAACCAACTTCCAGTTACCAAATTATTACCGGACGAATTAGATGAATGGGTAGAGGATCGGATTCCTGAATCGAAACCACAGCAACCGCCAAAAGAAGTGTCGGAGGCAGAGCAACTAATAAAAGCGATACCGGTTTCTAACCTAATTCCTGCATTGCAGCTAAAACCGACAGAGCAATTAGTAGACAAAGCGCCATCGGTAGCGTCAAAAGCAGGAGAGCAAGTAAAGGAGGGGGGGATAGGGAAAATCCTCCAATCATCTTCATCAGAAACCATTAGTAATTATAAAGAAGAGGGTAGTGTAATGAAATTAGAATCTAATGAAAATAAACCAAAGCAGGAAATAATAGTTGAAAATAAATTCAATCCGGAAGCAACATTAGAATTGTTGGATGAGTATAATAGCAACTTTTATCCTTTATTGGAAAAAAATAATCAAATCTTGGAGAAGCGAGGCATAAAACTTAACCTTACAGAGGAAAAAGACTATAAAGCCTTAATTATTTTAGGAAATCCCGGCAGCGGTAAAACTACTTTAACTAAGTTGTTTGCTTCTAAAACACTTACGATAAATGTAAATGAGGAGGGTACCTTAATATTACCCCATAATTCTCTTCCTTCCTCTTCGCCTCTAGGCTATAGTTTGCCGGGTAAACCTATTATAAATATAGCTAAATCAGTGGATGATGTAATAGTATGTGAGAATAATTCCCTTCAGGATAAGCTTTCTAAGTCGGAAGCAATTATTAATACATTTTATATGAAAAAAATTCTGAGTAATTATTCTACTAAATTTATCATTACTATAAAAGATAGCGATCTTAAAAAGGAATTTCTACCTATAACAAAAAAACTTGCTATTTTGCTGGAAAATGTTACCTTAACTCGTGATAGCCTTTATTTAGTTGTTACCGACACTCCTCCATATAAAACCACTACTAATATATCCACTTCTCTTATGGATATTATCGAATGGCGAGCAAGGGGTGAAGAAAAATATAGAGAGAAGCAAGAGGAAATTATAGCTTTTTTAAAGCTCTCAACCTCACTTTGTCTTTTTCCTACTTTTTATCCCGGTACCATAAATTTGGATAAGTTTGACCATATTTTTGATAAAAAATTCCCTCCTTTGACTAAAGAAAATAATAAAATAGCGGCGGGTTCTACGAATATATCGGATATTTTAACCCTGCAATCTTCCATTAAGGAGGGGTTAAGAGAGGGTATAAGCAAATTAAGTGATAAAATAAAAACAAAATGGGATAAAGAAAAAGATTCACTATTCACCCTAGAATCAAAATCAATTTATCATGATACCATACTTTTGCCGGATATTACAAACTTAAAAATATTAATAGGCATTTTTAAAAAGTTAAGTAATCCTTCTAATAATGATACTACTACAGATAATGATGCTACAAAATTTTTAGCATTAAATAATGCATTATATGAAGTTTTAGGAGATAAAGAATCAAACGGATTAAACAATAAATTAAGCAATTACGTAGATTATTTAAAATATTTTACGGAAATAAGTTCAACTAATAGAGAAAATATAAGTATAAGTAAGATGATCTCCCCACGCATGCGCGATAATTGGTTTAAAATGTTAGCTGACGGAGTTTTAAGTATTGGGGATGTAGATGAGCAATTAATAGAATCTTTTAAAACTGCTATGCAAACTTCTTTTTATTCCCACTTAAAGATATCTGTAGAAAAATTTTCTGATTCCATAAAAAATATAAAAATTTTAACCGCAGATACTCTAAATAACATCTATAACTTAAAAATGTTACAATCAATTCTTACAAACAACGATATAATGAGTTTAACAACGATCGAATCTCTATTACTGGATATGCTGGACATTACATCTCCTACTAATGATGTATTGTCAGATTTATTGACACAGACGGTAAAAAATAATATAAAAATTTTAAAGGAGTTAGTTATAGAGAGTGATCTTAAAATTAAAATATTAACCGAAAAAATATGGCAAGAATTTGTTGATTTGAAGTCTATTAAAGAGATTAATGAAAATATTCATAATATTATATATGAGAAACTACTTACAGTAGAAATACCGCATAAGATGGATATAGAATTTTATGATAAATTATTAACATCAATACTGCTAGAAGATGTTGAAAATGCTTCTTTATCTAGCTCACATATAAAAGCCTATCACTCTAAACTAGCCGAAATTTATTGCCAAATGGGTAATGTAACTTCTGACTCTCAAACTAAAAAAGAATATTATGAAAAAGCTATTGAAAATAATAAATCTAATAAAGAAGCTCATGAGGAATTAGGAGATATAGAGTTACAAGATAAAAATTATAAAAAAGCAATGGAACACTACCAGTATACTAATTGTATAAGTAAAGAGAAGGCGGCTTTTAAAGCAGCATTAGGCGTTGAGGAAAAGAAGAAAACGCACAATGATTATAATATTCAAGATCAAGTAGAATTACACTTAAAACACGGTAAATATCTTGCGGACAAAGGATTCACGGAAAAAGGAGGAATGGTTGTATTAGATGCCCAACCTTTAGCAAAAGAAAATTATTCTCTATGTGTGAAAATCTATGAAAATTTGGCGTTGATTTCCAAGGAAATAGCACTTAAACATATACATGAATCCACTGAGTATAGTAGTAAGGCAGCAGTCTTTAGTTCTGCTGCGTCAACATGGTCTACTGAAATTATTGATAACTATAAGGCATCTGAGGTTATGGGAAATACGATTTTTAATCAGGATTAAAATTGCTTTTACTTAATAAATATAGATACGGATTTAGGATAAAATTTAAAAGAATTTTATCCTAAATATCCCCCAGCACTTGAAATTCAATTTCTTCCCCCAAACCTTTATCTTCACCCTCATTTACATTTTCCAATAATAGTAGTGGCACTTTAGAATCACTTAATACTACAGTTAATTCTTCTACAACTTTATGTCTAAGGTGGGCATCCTCAATACATTTTTCAGCTATCTCCCCACCACCAAACCGCTCTGGGCAATAATATGCCATATAATTAATTATATGGGGGAATTTTTTACTAAATTCTATTAAACATTCAAAATTTTTGCTATTATTATTTACTACAGCATTTATCATTATATCAAATATTGCTATTTTTGCTAAATTAGAATTGCTACAAGATAAAGAATTTTTAATATATTCTTCTTCCAAAAAATCACTTACTGGTCGCGGCTTAAACCAACTTAAGTTGAACCGGCTAGGTTCAATGTTCCATATTTTCTTTAAAGTATTCTTTTCTATTTCTGATCTATCTTTTGGCGGAATAATACTCTGTATGAATGTTATTTGCTTAAAGTTTTCTGTATCATCGATTAATAAGTTAGTAAGATTTTTTCCTAGAATAACCTGTACCTGTTCCTTAAAAGGTAACTTATTATCTATTATTGACTTATGATTTTTGAATAAATACATCATAAAAAGAGTAACGTCCTCGAAAGCTGATTCAGTAGGAGAGTTTTTTTTATTTGGAGAAGAGGCGCCGAAGGCTTTTTGCTTCACATAAGACAGTTTAGTTTGTAACCAATTCTTATTTTCTATTAGCGGCGGGTTTAAAATTTTCTCTTTATTAGCATTAGTTATCATTAGAGCGAGTTCGCCTAACTCGATAGCTACGCTTTTAAAATGAAATTTCTCTGCTATAATTTTGTTTATACACTCTACTCGATTATCAAATTTTTTGCCCATTATCAGATCATAAATATCAGCGGTAAATTCATGAATTGCGCATATCCCGGGACCAAGTGCTGCATATCCAGCGGCAACAATTTCCATAAGATCGGTGCCGTAACATGCAAATTTTCTTAAAACTTTACAGTGTATCTTCTCAAATTTATCAATATTTGCACCTATCAAACCAGTGCCTAAAGTAATATAAGCTTGAAATATATTCGTTATAGTGTAATGAAATGTTTGACAATATTTATATAATTCAAGATTTTCATTTTTAAGTAATTTTATATTTTTAATTACCCAAGCTTTTTTAGTTTTTCTGCTAATATCTAATATTTCTTGCTGGTTATCCGCGTTTTCTTTTAGTGCCATAACCGCTTGGAAAGTCATTTTTTTGAAGCTATTAAATTCTGCACGCGTTACAGGTTCATAGTCTGAAGAATTTTCTGAAAAATTAACTTCCTCAAAGCCTTCGTCATGATTTTCAACTCTCTTTAATTGGCGATTATTTTCCTCTATCCCTAAATCTTCCTGAATTTGTTTCATATTATCACTCGCATCCTTATAGTTTGGATTAAGCATCCTAAGCTTTTTAAAAGCAACATATGCTTGATATTTATTATTCGATTCATAAAAAGCTCTCCCCATATGATAATAAATATCGGGATATTCTGGGTTAAACTCAAATACATACTGAAAAAGCTTTGCTGCTTCGTGAAAATACTTAATATCCTCTTTGCCTCTCTCAAAATAAGCATGTCCTTGCCGGTAACATTCCTCAATAAAAACATCAATTTCTTCTAAATTTTCTGCAGCAAATAGTACTTCCCCTTTTTCAAAGTAATCTTGCGCCGTTTTATTTTTCATATAAACTTTATTTATACCATATTATGACCGCCATTAATCGATAAAGTTTCGCCGGTAATAAATCCGGCATTCTCATCGGTTAGAAACTCGACGGCTCTGGCTATCTCTTCGGGTTCTCCAAGTCTTTTCATCGGGATAGCCGCAACTATTTGCTCAAGGATGCGCTCAGGAATTTGTCCCATCATTTCCGTCCTGACGTAACCGGGGGCAATACAATTTACGGTGATATTTTTAGAAACGGATTCTTTGGCTAAAGCTTTAGTAAAGCCGATAAGCGCAGCCTTGGCAGCGCAGTAATTAGTTTGCCCGACTTGTCCGGCTTGAGCATTGATTGAACTAATATTAACGATGCGACCGTAATTTTGGTTGCGCATTTGCGCGATCACTGCGCTCGACATATTAAAACAGGAATTAAGATTGACGTTAATAACGTCATGCCAATCTTGTTGGCTCATTCTATGTAACATTCCATCCTTAGTAATACCAGCATTATTTACCAAAATACTTACCGGTCTTTTGTATTCTTCTTCGATTTCTTTGACTGCTTGCCGGCACTCGTCATAATCCGCTACGTTCCATTGTTTGGCTTGTATTGAATGTTTTTCCGACATTTCTTTAGCTGCATCGTGATTGCTGAAAAAATTGGCAACAACCGTAAAGCCTTTATTTTTTAAGGCAATAGCGGTAGCCTTGCCTATTCCTCTCGTCCCGCCTGTTATTATCGCTAGTTTTGACATTTATACCTCGTAATATTTAGTAAACTGTTTCATTTATCCTATTTAATTGCTCTAACTTATAAACCTGAAGGCTAATTTTTAAAGCTCAATTAAGAGTATTATATTGTTGCTTTAGTTATCTTTCCCATTTTTTGTGAGCCTCATGTGCATGGGTTGGTGTAGGAGGAGGTGAGGTGGTACCCTTTGTCTAGACAAATTTTTTAAATTTTAGAGGTGTAATTCTCCTTTATTAATGTATTGGTTTTTCAAAGTAAAGTTTGCATTTTCTATGTCATATAGCCTCTTGGTAATTTTCTAGTTTTTCTGCAAAATGTATCATTTTAGGTGTCTTATATTCAAGCGATTGATGAGGTCTTTGCTTATTATAAAATTCTATATAATCTCTGATAGCTATCTTTGCTTCACGTACCGTTTCAAGATCAAAACGATAAATCTTCTCTTGTTTCAAAGATCTCCAAAAACGTTCAATAAATACATTATCTAAGGCTCTGCCTTTGCCGTCCATACTAATAGCTATGCCTTGTTGCTCAAGTATTTGAGTAAAATCTTTTGATGTAAACTGTACTCCCTGATCCGTATTAAAAATGTCAGGCTTGCCATGTATAGATATTGCTTCATTTAGAGCTTCAATACAAAAATCATTTTCTAAACTAATCGACACCCGCCAACTCAAAATATAACGACTATACCAATCCATTATAGCAACCAAATATACAAAACCTTGCTTTAATCTTATGTAAGTAATATCTGCACAGTAAACTTGATTGGAGCAAACCACCTCTATATTATTTAATAGATATGGGTATACTTTATGAGCCTGATTCCTACGGCTTAAATTAATTTTTGGGTATACTGCTTCAATACCAAGTATTTTATAATATTTTCTTATCATCTTACGACTAACATTTAACCCTTCCGATTTTAGGACATGAGACATTCTTCTAGTACCATAATAGGGATGCTCTGTAAAAATCTCATCAATTCTGTTCAGTACTCTATACTCCTTATCATCTAAGGTATTCCTAGCTCGGTAATAGTAACTTGAGCGGTTTAAATCTAAAAGTTCGCATTGTCTTGCTATGGTTAATTTTGAAGCATAACTTATCATTTTTTTCCTAACCTCTAAATCCAAAGATACTAGATTTTTTTTTGAGCCAGTCTCTTTCAACTGTTAACTGGCCTATTTGCTCAAATAATGATTTAATTAAATCTTCTTGGCCGGTATCTTGTTGTTTAGATTTCGATTTAAATCCAGAAACCATAAAATCTAAAGCTTCTTTCTTCCATTTATAAATCTGATTAGCGTGAACACCATATTTGCTGGTAATTTGAGCTATAGTCATTTCTCCAGATATTGCTTCAATTGCTATTTTTGCTTTTTCTTCTGCGCTATATTTTTTAACTTGTTTTTTCATTTTTTGCTCCTTTTCCTAGGAGATATTATACCTACTTTTCTCTATTTTCTTGTCTAGTTTTTGGGTACCATTATACATTTAGCGGTTTGTTTTTACTTTGCTCAGTTGATAAAGCCTCTACACCTGCTTCCGTAACAAATTGATCTCTCACCTGCTGTCTAGGCGGTAATGTATTATATCTTTCATCTTTATACATATTAGGAGTTTCTTCAGCTTTTTTCTGCTCCTGCTTTTCATTAATAATCTCATTTTTTTTAAGTTTCTTGATTTTATTATTAGCCCCTGTCGGCTCTACTATAGTTTGCAGAGCTTCCTTTCTTGTTTCCGGGAATCCTTCACCGGTTACTTGTAATGTACCGTAGCAACCAACAGTTGCTCCGCCGGCATAAACCCCTCCGGCTTGACCGGCAGTATGCCCTGCTTTTAGAAGTTGTTTATCAACATCAGTAACCTGTATTCCTAATTTAGCAGCTACGGCACTACTAGTTTGATCATGCTCCGCAAGCCCTGTGCGATCTTTGCCGCTTGCACACATGGTAAGTACCTCATGCTTTGGGACCTTTCTAAAAACAAAATCTTTAGAGTTTGTGATTCCTGTACTTACGAAATTAAGCTTTCTTGAAATATCTACGCTAATATTTTCTTTATCTGCTCCTCTAAAAAAAGCAACGTCGGCTTTTTCTACATCTTTCCTCAAATCAGCAGCATCTTTTAATGTTTTTATAGTTTCAGGAGATAAATTATGCGTTTGCTTTGCAATGTCTAGAAGCCCTGATAGGTCACCTTTTGGTTTATTAATACCAAATAATCTTTCTAATCTTCCCCTCGGTTTTAAATGAGTTTTAATACTGTCAAAATTTTCTTCTTTTGGTAAATTATCGGCAATATCGTTAAGTTGTTGCTTTGCTCCATCGAAATTATTGAAGGCAGCAATTTTTCTAAATTGATTAAAAGCCGTATTAGTATTTTTACCACCTACTACTTGCATTGCTAAATTTGTACTTTTTACAATATCTATATCTATATGAACTGACGGGAATGGAATATTAGCAGGACCGCTATTTAAAGTATTAGTATGAAGAATATGGTCCTTGCCTATCCATTCTTGCGCTTGCTTAGCATTTAAATTAGTAATTTCTTGTCTTGAATTTGTATCATGAGAGATAGAGGCCAATGTTCCTGCATGTTTAGAATTGTGTAATACTTTAAAATTTTCACCATTTGAGTCAGCTATTGCAGTAATTTTTTCAAAAGCATTTTTCATACCGACTATTTGCCGTAATTGGGTAGAAATAACATGATCTCCTTGTACTATTTTATCGGCATATCTTTCTACTAATTTACTTTCCCAATCCTTCATTGCGGTAAACCATTTAGGTTTATTTTCCGTTTTTATTTTTTCATATTCTGCTTTTTGCTCGATTGTTAATCCCTTTAATGCTGCTTCTGCTTCGATAACAACATGCTCTTTACCTTGCTTATCTTTAACATTTGAGACAGTAACTATATTACAATGTTCATCATTAAGATTCTGAAAATCCTTAGCAACATTAAGCTTTTTATGTATTTGTTTAATACCATTTTCTTCCAGAATTACGGCTATATCATTAATTTTATTTTTGACGTTAATAGAAATTTCTTCCTGAGATTTATTTTCATTCTTCTTGTTGAAGTTTTCAATAAATGTAACTGCTTCATTTTTTAGCTGCTCTTCAAGCTCAGGCTTTTCTTCGATTTTAGCAATATCAATGGCCGCTCTTACAGCATTTAAATATTGCATCTCGTAGCCTTCAGTTCCAAGCTCCCTAGGATATTTAGCCTTTCGTGCATCACGAATTATTACCGGTGTTGTATAGCATAATCCATTAAGGTATTGACAAGTAGCATAAAATAAGTAAATCTATGTGCGAAAAAGGAAAGAGATGGTCCGAGCATATCCATACGAACTAAGAACAAAAGCATTAGAGTTAATAGATAAAGTTAAGTCAGTAAGTAAAGTTAAGGAGTTATTAAATATATCTAGGTAAACATTATACAAATGGCAAGCTATTCAAAAGAAAGAAGGAGATATTCAGCCGAGAGTAGGCTATCAAAAAGGTCATAATAAAAAGCTAACAAATATGCCGGAGTTTAAGGAATTTATAGATAATAATGCCGATAAAAGCCTAAAAGAATTAGCAAAAATATCAAATAAATGGTCAGCAACGACAATTTGGCGAGGTATAAAAGCACTAGGATATAGTTATAAAAAAAACTTTTACGCACCCCAAAAGGGACGATGGAGCAAGGAATGATTTTATAGCTAGAATCAAAACTATTTCAAAAGAAGATTTAGTGTTTATGGATGAATCCGGAATAGAAGATAATGCATGCTTGGAGTACGGTTATAGCCTAAAAGGTAAAAGATATTACGATAAGAAAATTTACCAACATAAAACAAGAGTAAGTATGATAGCAGGGCTTTGCAATGGTAAAATAATAGCTCCAATAGTTTTTGAAGGGACTTGTGATACACTAATTTTTAAGAGTTATGTTGAAGATTTTTTGATCAAAGAATTAAAACAAGGTCAAGTGGTTGAGGTGGTACCCTTTGTCTAGACAAATTTTTTAAATTTTAGAGGTGTAATTCTCCTTTATTAATGTATTGGTTTTTCAAAGTAAAGTTTGCATTTTCTATGTCATATAGCCTCTTGGTAATTTTCTAGTTTTTCTGCAAAATGTATCATTTTAGGTGTCTTATATTCAAGCGATTGATGAGGTCTTTGCTTATTATAAAATTCTATATAATCTCTGATAGCTATCTTTGCTTCACGTACCGTTTCAAGATCAAAACGATAAATCTTCTCTTGTTTCAAAGATCTCCAAAAACGTTCAATAAATACATTATCTAAGGCTCTGCCTTTGCCGTCCATACTAATAGCTATGCCTTGTTGCTCAAGTATTTGAGTAAAATCTTTTGATGTAAACTGTACTCCCTGATCCGTATTAAAAATGTCAGGCTTGCCATGTATAGATATTGCTTCATTTAGAGCTTCAATACAAAAATCATTTTCTAAACTAATCGACACCCGCCAACTCAAAATATAACGACTATACCAATCCATTATAGCAACCAAATATACAAAACCTTGCTTTAATCTTATGTAAGTAATATCTGCACAGTAAACTTGATTGGAGCAAACCACCTCTATATTATTTAATAGATATGGGTATACTTTATGAGCCTGATTCCTACGGCTTAAATTAATTTTTGGGTATACTGCTTCAATACCAAGTATTTTATAATATTTTCTTATCATCTTACGACTAACATTTAACCCTTCCGATTTTAGGACATGAGACATTCTTCTAGTACCATAATAGGGATGCTCTGTAAAAATCTCATCAATTCTGTTCAGTACTCTATACTCCTTATCATCTAAGGTATTCCTAGTTCGGTAATAGTAACTTGAGCGGTTTAAATCTAAAAGTTCGCATTGTCTTGCTATGGTTAATTTTGAAGCATAACTTATCATTTTTTTCCTAACCTCTAAATCCAAAGATACTAGATTTTTTTTTGAGCCAGTCTCTTTCAACTGTTAACTGGCCTATTTGCTCAAATAATGATTTAATTAAATCTTCTTGGCCGGTATCTTGTTGTTTAGATTTCGATTTAAATCCAGAAACCATAAAATCTAAAGCTTCTTTCTTCCATTTATAAATCTGATTAGCGTGAACACCATATTTGCTGGTAATTTGAGCTATAGTCATTTCTCCAGATATTGCTTCAATTGCTATTTTTGCTTTTTCTTCTGCGCTATATTTTTTAACTTGTTTTTTCATTTTTTGCTCCTTTTCCTAGGAGATATTATACCTACTTTTCTCTATTTTCTTGTCTAGTTTTTGGGTACCATTATAGAAATCAATACTGAAAAATTTTGCAATCTATATGAAATGGGAGGCTTTCCTGAACCTTTTTTAAAAGCGTCGAAAAATTTTACTTATAAATGGCATTCTTTAAGAGAAAAACAGCTACTATATGAGGATATACGAAACTTATCCAATATACACGAAATAAGCCAACTGGAAATTTTAGCAGAGCTGTTAAAAGAACAAACGGGGCAGCTTCTCAATAGAACTAGTTTGAGTAAAAAAATACAGGTAAGTGTCCCAACAATTTCCAAATGGATTAGTGTATTGGAAAAGTTTTTTTATTGCTTTATTGTCAAGCCATGGTCTACTAATATATCTAGGAGTATAATTAAAGAACCAAAAATTTATTTAGTAGACTGGTCATTAATAAAGGATGAAGGTAGAAGGTTTGAAAATTTTATTGCTTCTCATTTATTAAAAGCACTAAACTGTTGGAGTGATAGAGGTTTGGGTAAATATGAATTATATTTTATTAGAAATAAAGATGGGAAAGAGGTAGATTTTTTAATTGCTAGGAATGATATACCATGGTTTTTGGTAGAGGCAAAATTATCTGATAACAATCGTATATCAAACAATTTAAGATATTTTCAGGAACAAACTGGAGCAACTCATGCGTTTCAGGTAGTATACAGCATGGAGTATATACAAGACGATTGTTTTAAATATCCTGATCCCATAATAGTGCCGGCTATTACTTTTCTTTCTCAACTGGTATAAAATCCAGAAGAGGGAGGGTAGTTACTAATTGTTCTATAATTTATCTTATGGAAAATAACTCTGTAAAAAAGCTTTACTGATATTTTTCAATTATCTTTTTTTCTTCCTCTTCTGTATAATTATCGTCAATATTAAGGTCGGTCAATACCATATTAGTTTTTAAGACATCGGTAAGTAGTTTTATTCCTTTGTCCCCTATATTATTCATTCTAAGATCAAGAGAAGTGAGTGTTTCATTAGTTTTTAAAGCCTTAGTAATCAACTTTACTCCTTGATCTTTTATGTTGTTAACTGCAAGATCAAGATGGGTCAGCGTTGTATTGGTTTTTAGAAACTCAGCAATTGGTTTTACTCCTTCATTACCTAAACTGTTACATCTAAGCTTAAGATGTATCAGTGTGGTATTTAGTTTCAGAGCATCGATAATTAGCTTTATTCCCTCAACACTTATGTTGTTACTAGTAAGGTCAAGATTAGTCAAGGTTGTATTAGTTTTTAGAAAGTTTACAAGTGACTTTAACCCTTTATCAGTGATGTTGTTACTAGAAATATTAAGGAAGGCTAGAGTGGTATTGTTTTTAAGAGCTTCAACAATTAACCTTAATCCCTTGTCTCCTATATTATTGTTCTCAACGTCAAGATTTGTCAACTTTTTGTTGGTTTTTAAAAGCTCAGCAATTAGCTTTACTCCATCAATTCCTATATAATTATTTCCAAGGTTAAGAGTAATAAGCGTGGTATTTAGTTTCAGAGCATCGGTAATTACCTTTATGCCCTCATCCCCTATATGATTAGCAACAAGATTAAGAGAAGTTAGTGTAGTGTTAGTTTTCAGAGCATCTGCAATTAGTTTTATTTTTTCATTCCCTATATTATTTATACTAAGGTCAAGATGGGTCAGCGTTGTATCAGTTTTAAGAAGTTCAGCAATTAGCCTTATTTCTTCAGCACTTAGTTTATTACCTCCAAGATTAAGAGAAGTTAGCGTTTTATTCGTTTGCATCAACTTTATAAGTAATTCTACTCCTTTATATCCTATTTCATTATCTGCAAGATTAAGAGAAGTTAGTGTCGTATTAGTTTTTAGAGCATCTAAAATTAGTTTTATTCCTTCTGTTCCTATCCGATTGCTCCAAAGGTCAAGATGGATCAGTGTTTTATTAGTTTTAAGAAGCTTACCAATCAACTTTACTCCATCAATCCCTATCTTATTAGCTGTAAGATTAAGTGAGGAAAGTGTTTTATTAATTTGCATCAGCTTTACAAGTAATTCTACCCCTTTATCACCTATGTTATTTATACCAAGGTTAAGATTTATCAGTGCAGTATTAGTTTTTAGAGCATCTGTAATTAGCTCTACTCCTTCAGCTCCTATCATATTGCCCCAAAGGTTAAGTTCAGTAAGTATAGGATTGGTTTTAAGAAGCTTACCAATTAGTTTTACTCCATCAACCTTCACTCCTAGGGATTCAAGGTTAAGAGAAGTACCGCTTTTTCTTAAATTATTAATATAATTTTTAATTCCTATTTTTTTTAAATAATCTATTAATTCTTGCATTTTCTTTCCTTAATTAAATAAACGAACTGATTGAATTGGTAAATAGCTTAGTGAAATATGCTGTACAATGTTTTTAAAATATTTGTTGCAGGTTTTTTTATGCTGTTCTCTCACATTAGTTTATTCGGTACTTTGTAAAACAGCTCTTTTATTTCAGTAATCTCTAAAGTGGCACTTCGTTACATGTTCCGTAACACTGGACCAACTCGCTGTAAGCCCAAAGTAGTAATGTCGTGTTTATAATGCCTTGCTAGAGTCAATAATTCAAGCATACTATATTAGTTTTCTTGTTAAATAAATTGAGATAAAAAAGTAATAGCCGGTACTATCCATAAGCCAGGTTTATCAAAACAAGACTTATCAATAATCTGTTTGTTTTGAACCACTTGAAAACTAAATTCCGGTTTAAGTAATTCATGAAAATATTTTAAACTCGAAGAAATGGACAGATCACTTACCTTCGCCTCTACTAAAATCCAAGGTTTATTATCTTTTATTATTACAAAATCCACTTCTCTCTTTTGTTTATCACGTAAATAACATAAATTAAAATCCCCAAGCCCTGATTCGTTCCAAAAATACACCGCTTTTAAAAGATGAGATGCTACTAAATTTTCAAATTTTGCCCCGGGATCTTTTATTTGTGACCAATCCCAAAGATAATATTTAGGTTCTTTTATTAAGCTTCTTATAACATTTTTAGCCCAAGGTCTTATAGAGAAACAATAATAATGTTTTTCTAATAAAGAGACCCATCTCCTTATAGTTTGGTCTGAAACCCTGACTTTATTAGCTAGATTTGTGTAATTTGTTAGTACCCCTACTTGTTCATTTATAATGGTAGCAAGCAATTCTAGTGCATAAATATTGTTAATATCCTCTGTATTTCTAACATCTTCTCTAAATAATTGCTCAAATCGCTGTTTACTCCATATTCTATGAAATCTTGCAGTACCTCTTAAATAGACTTCTGCAAACCCTCCGAAATTTATCAATGCCTCAAATTCATCTTTTGTAATATTTTTTGGTTTGCCTATATATTCAATATCATTACGAAAATTTTTAGAAATTTCAGCTACAGATAACGGGTGTATCGTTAAATTAATATAACGTCCCATTAAACTATCTCCACCTTTTTTGTATATATTTAATCTAGCACTACCGGTTATAATAAATTCTATAGTGTCACCAAATTTATCGTAAAATCCTTTTACAAGATTTTTCCAATCTTTGAATTTATGGATTTCATCTAATATAATTCTTGGTTTCTTGTTAGCTTTAACTATAAGCAATGTTTCAAAAATTTCATTATGACCATTTAAAATGTATTGTCGATCTTCTAAATAATCCCAATTTAAGTAAACTGAATTAAGATTATGTTTGATTGCTTGTTTTGATATGGTAGTCTTTCCTACTTGCCTTGGTCCGCTAATAAATACTAATTTACCGTAATTTGTTAAATATTCTTCTACTTCTTTTTGGTATAACCTTTCCATTTTTAATAGCCAAATAAATTTATAACTATTTTACAGCTAAATATCGAGATAGTCAATAATATTTCGATATAAATGTTGGAATAGTCATCACTTTATAGAATTTTTAAAATCGCAGAGCTATAAAAAACCCATGCAAAACCTAGAGGAGTAAAGTAAAGTTTTACTGAAAAGTACCTAGTTTTTTCAAAAAAATATTACAAACGCCGATTTAGGGACACACCGTGAAACGGAGAATACCCTACGTTAAGGAATTATTGCTTAACTACCTTAGTCTAAATCTGATACTATAGTATATATTAATAGCTTATATTAAAACTTTCGTTTTATCCCACTAATTTCAAATCTTCAAAACTTGAGCTTATTTCATTAGACTCGTTTGTTTCTGTTGTTTCCAAGACTATATTATTTAAATCTTCGGAATTGCTTAAAATATCAATATCACTGTTAATGTCCTGATCACTATCAGTATTTTCATGTTTTGGTATATAAGGAACAATTATTGCATTAATTTCATTAGTGAGTACAATACCCATATCTAAAATATCTACCAAAATCTCACTAAGCTTTTTTTTAGCTGATTTTATTTTATAAAACTTATTTACATTATTTAAGTCGATAGGTTTTTCATCCATTCCGTTAAACTTTTTATAATAACTTATTAAAGTAGATAGAACTTCTGTAAAACCTTGAGGTGGTACCCTTTGTCTAGACAAATTTTTTAAATTTTAGAGGTGTAATTCTCCTTTATTAATGTATTGGTTTTTCAAAGTAAAGTTTGCATTTTCTATGTCATATAGCCTCTTGGTAATTTTCTAGTTTTTCTGCAAAATGTATCATTTTAGGTGTCTTATATTCAAGCGATTGATGAGGTCTTTGCTTATTATAAAATTCTATATAATCTCTGATAGCTATCTTTGCTTCACGTACCGTTTCAAGATCAAAACGATAAATCTTCTCTTGTTTCAAAGATCTCCAAAAACGTTCAATAAATACATTATCTAAGGCTCTGCCTTTGCCGTCCATACTAATAGCTATGCCTTGTTGCTCAAGTATTTGAGTAAAATCTTTTGATGTAAACTGTACTCCCTGATCCGTATTAAAAATGTCAGGCTTGCCATGTATAGATATTGCTTCATTTAGAGCTTCAATACAAAAATCATTTTCTAAACTAATCGACACCCGCCAACTCAAAATATAACGACTATACCAATCCATTATAGCAACCAAATATACAAAACCTTGCTTTAATCTTATGTAAGTAATATCTGCACAGTAAACTTGATTGGAGCAAACCACCTCTATATTATTTAATAGATATGGGTATACTTTATGAGCCTGATTCCTACGGCTTAAATTAATTTTTGGGTATACTGCTTCAATACCAAGTATTTTATAATATTTTCTTATCATCTTACGACTAACATTTAACCCTTCCGATTTTAGGACATGAGACATTCTTCTAGTACCATAATAGGGATGCTCTGTAAAAATCTCATCAATTCTGTTCAGTACTCTATACTCCTTATCATCTAAGGTATTCCTAGCTCGGTAATAGTAACTTGAGCGGTTTAAATCTAAAAGTTCGCATTGTCTTGCTATGGTTAATTTTGAAGCATAACTTATCATTTTTTTCCTAACCTCTAAATCCAAAGATACTAGATTTTTTTTTGAGCCAGTCTCTTTCAACTGTTAACTGGCCTATTTGCTCAAATAATGATTTAATTAAATCTTCTTGGCCGGTATCTTGTTGTTTAGATTTCGATTTAAATCCAGAAACCATAAAATCTAAAGCTTCTTTCTTCCATTTATAAATCTGATTAGCGTGAACACCATATTTGCTGGTAATTTGAGCTATAGTCATTTCTCCAGATATTGCTTCAATTGCTATTTTTGCTTTTTCTTCTGCGCTATATTTTTTAACTTGTTTTTTCATTTTTTGCTCCTTTTCCTAGGAGATATTATACCTACTTTTCTCTATTTTCTTGTCTAGTTTTTGGGTACCATTATAGTCATTTCTCCAGATATTGCTTCAATTGCTATTTTTGCTTTTTCTTCTGCGCTATATTTTTTAACTTGTTTTTTCATTTTTTGCTTCTTTTCCTAGGAGATATTATACCTACTTTTCTCTATTTTCTTGTCTAGTTTTTGGGTACCATTATAATATAGATACTTAATCATATTTATACGCTCTATAAGGTTCTGTCGCATCTGTGACACCTGTCTAGGATTTTCACTAAAACCTAAGATTTCAGACGTTATGATGCCATTAGCATTTTAAAATTCTCGAAAGTAGATACAAGCTCATTAGCTCCTACTATTTGTCCTTTTTGAATCATACGAATATTTTCTATACCAGCAATAGTAATCTTAGTACTACGAAAACTCTTAAAACCCAGCATTGGCTTAGTTCGTTTTTTAATAAATCTATGATCTTGCTCTATCAGATTGTTTAGATATTTATTTTGGAGTATTTTTATCCTTTGTCTCTCAGGTAGTTTTTTATTAAAGTCAGTGAGAGCAGAAGTATTACTACCACTTTTATCATATATGTTTCATCCATTCTCCAGCTATTTCCTACTGGCTTCTTACGTTTCCTAACCTCTTGATCTATCAAAGGAGAGAACTTAATTAACCATCTTTGAAGAGTTGCGTGATCTATTTTAGCTCCTCTGATACTTGCCCTCTCCTCTAATTCTCTATAACTTAATGAAAATCTACACTTCATATACACAAATAACATTATTATTTCAGGTGATGAGCAAAATCCTTTAAAATGTCTCAAGTGTCTTGGCGATATTTGGAATACCATACTGCTATTTTTTTAGCTCCATATACCACATATCATCATACTTGCCAATAGATGCGACAGAACCGCCCTTCTGCATTAAGTAGTTCATAACGCTTATACCATTTACGCAAAGTAAAACGTGAAATACCATAATGCGTACATACATTACCTGCATGATTTAACTGCTTATATAGCTTAATCTATAATGGACAAAAAAATCAAGACAAAAAAATCATGAGTTTAGTTGGTAATTTTGTTAAAAATTAGGGTGATTTAAGTTTTGTCTCAGTAAGTATACTTTAAGAGACGCATAAAACTCTTGTCTTAATTAATGTATCTTTGTATTATTATCATAATCTCTAAAGATATTATGAGATATATAGCCAAGCCGCTATAAAATAGTTACAGCGGCATCGTCAAGTTAAGTAAATTAGTGTCAAAAAGAGCTATATTTTTAGATTTTAGGCAGCAAGAAGTCTTTGAGTAGCTTCGTCCCAAATGGATTTAGCGGATGCAAATGCGATTCTTTGCTCAGGTGCTGTTTTAGTATATCTTCCAACATTTATGGCAAATATATTTCTGACTTTGCCCATCAGTGATAATATACATTGTGCTGAATTAGGATGCTTGAATTTAATTAATATTTTTTCCTTTCGTCGAGTTGGCTGATGAGCATTCTCAACACGGTTATTTAGTCTCTTATGTGTACGATGCTCAGTTTTAGGACACATAAGTTTAATCGGTTTAATGTAACTCCTGAGCTTATCAGTAACAATTACTCTTGGAGCTGGATAATTACCCAATAATTTTGATAAAAAGCGAATAGGTGTTCTGACGTAGAATCTCTTTTTTTTCCGGAAAAATTGTAAAAAAAATGTTTGGATAAGTTATTGAGAGTTTAATTTTCAGGTATTAGTAAATATTGACAATAATAAGAATAAGATTATTATTCAGGTACAGAAAATTCTGCTGTTTAACAAGTTTATTTTTTTGCATCTTTGGGCTGTTGGAGTCAAATATGCATTTACCGAAATTCATAAAGAAGAGTTGTAAGGGTATTAATAATTAAGATCGATATTTTCCAATATTTGCTTTATATTTATGGAATGATTTTTATTTTGAAACGTATATTGACCAAGAAAGTGAATATGATGATGCCAAGCAACGGGTGATATTTTTTTAATCATTGTTAGAAATCTTTTATTATTGGCAAGGTTTTCGTATTTCTCAAGAACTCCGGAGAGAATAATGGAGTTGTAGTAAATAATTGCCAGAGCAACAAGTCTACCGCATTGATTGCTAATTTCTATATCAATATCTGTTTTACCGTATAATTGTTTCTTACCGCCAACCTTTGAAATAGCAGCTCGTAATTGGTGATATGATTCAATTCTATTCTGCGATTTACGGACAATTTTCTGTAATTGGATATCCATCATATATTTAAGGGTATAAATACTTCTCACTAATTTGTCGTATTCAAATACGGCTTTACGCAAGCTGTTTTCCAGCGGTAAATGACATAATTTTTTAATTAAGTTAGCTTGATTCATCTCTTTAAGTGCTAAGGTAGCAACCAGTTGATCAATATTATTTTTTTGTTCGATAATCACTTGGAGGTTGATCTGCGCAATGGGTTTAATCAAGCAATTGGTATATTTTTTAATATCATCGCCGCAATAAAGATTTTTTAGTTGATCATTAAGGTTGGTGAATCTTGGGTTTAGTGCTACTCCGAACCACTTCATGATAGCAAAGTTTGCTTTATTTATAACATGCATATCACCGGTAATTACCTCCGGAATAATTTCTGAGGTGTTGTTGTACCAAATATCAAAGGCAAAATAACTTTCATGTTCATGGCTGCCGATAAGCTCACATTGCAAAGGCATATGATTTGCAAGTATAGTGTAGGCACTAACACCTTGACCTTCTCTTAAATACTTACGTGAATAACGTGCTTTTATATTAGGGGTGTCCAATTCAAATTTCTGACCGTCAACGCTGCTATAAATTAATTCCAAATCTAAAGAGTAGTAAGGAAAAATCTTAAGCTTTGAAATGGTGTTGCTCATTATGTCGGTTGCGTCTTTCAATGTTGATAACCGTAAATATTGCTGGTATGTTGTTTCAAGCGAGCAGTAAGAAATATCGCTAATTTGAGACATTTTATAATTCCCGTGGTTAAAAGCTTGAGCAAGAATCGTAGCTATTAACCTATCTTTATTATTTGACTCTTGTTTAGCATAACGTGGTTGTAAGGGAATAAAGGCTGATAAAAAGTTACAATCATCATTTACAAAATTCAATACATCACTGACATCGCAAACCGGCAATTGTCTAAAAAATTTATTTTTTAATTTTTCATCTTTGCTAGCTTTAACTTTATTCCAGCAAAGTTTCTCTTTTTTTATATTGTATTTTAAGTGTGTAAACTTTTCTTGTTTTAGATTTTTATTAAAGAGTAACCAAAGATCATGTAATTCTTTTGTTAAATTATCCAATTGTTGATCAATTGATTTTTGTAACCACGGGATATTTAATTTGTTTAAGATTTCTTCTTTTTGATTTATCACTACCAATTCATGATTAAAACAACGGTGATTGAGGCTATTTTCGATATAAAGCCCTCCTGTACTAATCTGTTTATTAATTTGGCAATAAACCCAATATTCATAACGATTACTATTAATAATTTTATTCTCTTCAGTATTACTCGCTAAAAGGTAACGTTGTAAATATTTTGGAATAGTGTCGTTTGGGCATTCATTAAAAGGTCTATTGGAAAGTTTTTGATTGTTTGTAAATACTTGGTGTAGCCAGTTAGCGGATTTAAGCCATGGGTTATTTGTTAATTCACTGGAAAAACTGAGCTTCATAAAGAGTGATCGTAAACTTTTTCTGTAGCTTTTTTGAGCTTTATCAATTTCTTGCCATTTAAACTCTTTTTTACGATATGGCTTATTAAGCATATTTTGCCCAAGAGCTTGAATATTTTCTTTGGGCATAATTTTAAAAGCACAGTTACGAACATTACCAAATAAAGTTACATCGTCAAATTGTTCATCTACATAAAGCAATGGCGTTGTTGCATGGCTGTTGTAAAGATGATTAGGAGTTTGTAAAAAAGGAAGAAAAAGAGAAGAGAGATTGAAAGAGTATAAAAGAGGTTGAAAGAGTAGAGTAGTTGCGCTATTAAGAAAGTATGATGAAAAAGTACAGACAACAGCGCAACTGGTCGTTATATAACCAGAAATTAAAGAAAATAGCAAGAATAGAATTTTTTATTTCCGAAGAGGCAATCGAAGGATGGCATTATAGAGGATATCGGAAGCCTGGAGGTAAAATAATATATAGCAAGCATGTAATAGAGTTATGCTTGTTAATGAAAGAATTTTATAAGCTAGCTTATAGGCAAACGGAAGGATTTGTAGAGTCAGTGTTAGAGAAGCTGGAAGTAAAATTAGCAATACCCGACTATACGACACTATCAAGAAGAGCTGGGAGTCTAAAGGTAAAAATACGAGACAAGAAGCAGCTAATAAATAGTAGAAAAGAAAGTATAACGGTAGCAATAGATTCAACAGGATTATCATTATATTGGTCGAGCGAATGGAGAAGGTTGAAACATAAAGAGAAGAAGCCCGGCTATGAGAAATGGCGGAAGCTGCATGTAGCAATTAATGTAGAAACTGGTGAGATATTAGAAGGGAAATATACAAAATCAACGGTTAATGATTGTGTAGAACTAGCGTCTCTTTTAGAAGCAATAGAAGAAGATATAACGGCAGTATGTGGGGATATGGCATATGATAGTGTGGACTGTCGGAAGGCAATTAAGCAATCAGGAGCAAGGCAGCTGATACCTCCAAAAAGAACAGCTAGAATATCTAGTAAGAATCGAAATATTAAGAAGGAAGATAGAGAAAAATTACAGGAAAGAGATGAAGCAATTAATTACATAAATTATAATAGTATAAACGGAGACAAGAGCCTTGCTCGCAAGTCTTGGAAGGAGAAAAGCGGTTATCATGCTCGCTCGTTGGTGGAGACTACGATGTGGCAAATCAAGAGTCATTGCCGCGATCGTTTAACCAATAAACGTGAAGATAGTAGGGCAACTCAGGCTAAAATTAAGTGCAAAGTTATCAATTTTATTAACGCCGCTTAACTTTTAGCGCCTCTTCCTTAACGAAGAGACTACTCTACTTGCGAGCCATGCAACAAAGCCCCGCCTACGCGGGAATGACATAATGGGGTGTAGGAATGACATCGAAAATTCGAGCCACGCAACAAAGCCCGCAGGCGGGAATCCAGGCTTTCTAGCTTTGTCATGCTGAACTTGTTTCAGCATCCTTTTAGTAGATCCTGAAATAAATTCAGGATGACTTTTTTGTTTTTTCTGGATTCCCGCCTTTAGCCACAGCTGTCCGAAGTTAAAAAATTAAGATTATTAAATAGTACTTTTTTTGCCGTTAATGCTAAAAATACTACTATTTTGATATATAATAGAGTGAAAAACCAAAACAGTTTCTCTATTTATTTTTCAACTTCGGACAGTTATGGCCTTTAGCTAGAATGACATCGAAAATTTGAGCCATGCAACAACGCCGATCCACACGAGCAATGCCTACCATGAAGTCAAGCTTCAGTAGACATCTTCAATATTTATCAAATCACTTATTTAATAATTCTAACATAGTTTTACCGATATCGGCGGGCGATCTGGTAATAGTCACGCCGGCACTTTGTAGAGCTTCCAGCTTATCCTCGGCAGAACCTTTACCGCCGGAAATAATAGCGCCTGCATGCCCCATTTTTTTACCGGGCGGGGCGGTAATGCCGGCGATGAAACTTACTATCGGTTTTTTTATTTTTGAATGTTTAATAAATTCAGCAGCTTTTTCTTCATCATCGCCGCCAATTTCACCGATTATAATAATTGATTTTGTTTCTTCGTCTCTTAAAAACATTTCAATACAATCAACGAAATTAGTACCGTTAACCGGATCGCCGCCGATCCCTACACAAGTTGACTGACCTAACCCCACCTCGGTAGTTTGCGCGACCGCCTCGTAAGTTAAAGTACCGGACTTTGAAATAACCCCGACTGAACCTTTTTTATGGATATGACCCGGCATAATACCGATTTTACACTCACTAGGGGTAATCACACCGGGACAGTTAGGTCCGATTAATCTGGTTTTAGAACCGATAAGCACCCGCTTAACCTTCACCATATCAAGCACCGGTATCCCTTCGGTAATACATACGACAATTTCAATGCCCGCCTCTATCGCCTCTAATATAGAATCGGCGGCATAAAGCGGCGGTACATAGATAACGCTGGCATTAGCTCCTGTTTTTGCCTTTGCTTCATGGACGGTATTATATACGGGCAGGTCAAGGTGAGTATGCCCGCCTTTGCCGGGAGTTACCCCTCCGACCATTTTTGTCCCGTAGATTATTGCTTGCTCGGAGTGAAAGGTTCCTTGTGAACCGGTAAATCCTTGACAGATTACTCTAGTATTTTTATTGATTAATATTGCCATTTTTAATATGCCATTTTAAAAAAATTATTATGTGTTTATACTGCTCGTAAATGAAGAGTTTGTCATACCGTAGTCAAGCCGACCTTGTTGCATGGCTCGAATTTTTGCAAAGTGTTTCGGTGTCATGCCGTGGCTTGACCACGGCATCCAGTCTTTTTATTAAGGTTTTTCTGGATACCGTGGTCAAGCCACGGTATGACACCGTACTTATAATAACCATAATACGGTAAATTATTAGCCATGCAACAACGCCGGTCACGCCACGGGGTGACACTTCCAACTCTACCTTATCGCTTCAACAATTTTACTTGCCGCATCCGCTAAGTCATGTGCGGGGATTATCTCTAAACCGGAATTAGATAAAATATCTTTTCCCTTTTCAACATTAGTGCCGGCAAGACGAACTACTAGCGGAACTTTTATACCGATCTCTTTAGCAGCGGCAATAATGCCTTCGGCTATAATGTCACAACGCATAATACCGCCGAAAATATTTACTAAAATACCTTGTACGGCTTTATCCGATAAAATAATTTTAAAAGCCTCTTTAACTCGTTCACGGTCAGCCCCGCCCCCGACATCAAGAAAATTTGCCGGCGTTGCACCGTAAAGCTTAATAATATCCATAGTAGCCATAGCAAGACCTGCTCCGTTTACCATACAACCGATATTCCCGTGCATCTTCACGTAGCTAAGTCCGGCATTTGAAGCTCTAGTCTCTAATGGGTCTTCTTCATCGTTATCACGCATAAATAGAATATTTGGATGCTTAAATAAAGCATTATCGTCAAAAGTAATTTTTGCATCTAAAGCAAGCAAATCCCCGTCTGTCGTGACAATTAAAGGATTAATCTCAATTTGCGCCGCATCGTTATCTATAAAAGCATTATAAATTGCTTCAATGATTTTCTTCATTTGTTTCACTTGATCATCTTTAAACCCTAATTCATAAGCAATGCCTCGCGTATGAAATGCTTGCAAACCTGTTGCCGGATCGACAAAAAACTTAATTATTTTTTCAGGGGTTTTATCAGCCACCTCTTCAATATCAACACCGCCTTCGGAAGAAGCTATAAACGCGATGCGGCTACTCGATCTATCAAACACGACGCTAAAATAATATTCTTTAAAAATATTCTTTCCTGATTCGATATAGAGGCGGTTAACCTTTTGTCCTTCCGGTCCCGTTTGGTGAGTTACTAAATTAATGCCGAACATATCATGCGCCACTTTTTTAGCTTCTTCTTTACTTTTTACAACTTTAACTCCCCCTGCTTTTCCTCTTCCGCCCGCATGTATTTGAGCTTTAACAACATATACGTCAGTATTTAAGCTATCAATAGCCGCATTAATATCTTGCGTTTTTGTGATTACTACACCGGTAGAGGTAGGCACTCCGTATTTTCTTAAAATTTCTTTTGCCTGATATTCATGAATATTCATATTTTACAATTTCTCTGAAGGATTAATTAGTAAATAGTATAATAATTTATCTTTAATCTGTAAAGATTTTATAGAGGATACTTCTCAATGTAATATTTATCCTTATCGCGTAAATCAAGAATTTTATAATTTTGATTAAATAACTTATTCGCTTTGTTTAAAGCATCGATATATTTTAAGGCTTCTTCAGTTCCTGATTCAGACATTTTAACTGTAATATTCCCCTCAAGATTTAAGTCCCATCTTCTATCTCCGCAGCGTACGGCAGACAAGGATTTAGTCATTAGAGCAGGATATTTTTTTAACTCCTCCACCAATTTACTAGCGTAAATATTGGCACCGTTACCGACCACATGTAATAAATGCGGGAAGGGTTCGATATTTTTAGTAATTTCATAACCTTCTTCATCAATTAGAAAAAGCTGTCTATTAATTTGCCAAATGGCAATAGGCTCGCGTTCAAATAATTTGATATAGACGGTATTCGGTAATCGCCTACCGACATATACGTCTTTAATCCATTTATTATTTTTTAAATTATTTCTAATTTCATTTAAGTTAAGGGCAAAAATAGGAGTATTCTTATCGGCATTTAAAACTTTTAATATATTAGATTCTAAAACATTTTGTTGCCCTTCTATTACGACATTTTCAAGCCTAAACCCCATATTTGCCGTCGATTCATAAATATTTTGAGCTATTTTAAGTTTGGTAGAAGCAAAATATTTTGTAAAAAAAAACAAAGCTATAAAAATAATTAGCGCAATTTTAACAATAAATATTATTCTAGTATAGACTAATCCAATCTTTCTACGAAGTGAGATATTAGTTTTTTTTACCTTATTTTTTTTGTTAGAGTTTTGTTTTTTTCTCATGAGTCAAAGCTTGCCGTCTTTAAAATTTCTTCAATTAAAGTTGTAAAATTTATGCCGTGATAGGTCGCTATTTCCGGTACGATCGATAAAGGCGTCATACCGGGATGGGTATTTATCTCAAGAACGATTAATTTATTTGTATGTTCTTCTAAAATAAACTCAACTCTTGCTACTCCCTTGCAATGCATGGTTTTATAGATTTTTTCAGATTTTGCAAGCAATTCCGAATATATTTCGGAAGGTATCGGAGCGGGGCATAAATGTTGCGCTAACCCTTCCGTATATTTTGTTTCGTAATCATAAAAACGATGCTTTAAAAGTTTAATTTCCAAAACTCCCAAGGCTTTGCCGTTTAAAACCGCTACTTGCAACTCACGCCCTTTTATATATTTTTCTATCATTATCTCATCGCCGTAAGGAAAATCATAATCGGCAAAGTCAAAATCATCATCCTCAAATATTACTTCAACGCCAATACTTGAGCCTTGTGTAAGGGGTTTGATTACATACGGTCGCTCTACTGGATCAGTCTTAATATTATCGGCTTTATTTACGATAATGCTCTCCGCCATAGCAATATTATTTGCCGTAAACCAAGCACGTGAATGTATTTTATTAAATGCTAAAGCAGAGGTAAGCATGCCGCTATGCGTATATGGAATCCGCATAATATTAAGTAATCCGGGCAAACAACCGTCTTCGCCGTATGTGCCGTGTAAGCAGTTAAAAACGATATCGGGCTTTATCTCTAAAAGCTTTACGGCAACATCTGCCCCCATATCTATAAAAGTAACTTTATAACCGGCTTCTAAAAGTGCTTTGCTAACACCCTCTGCCGACACCAGCGATACCTCTCTTTCGGCAGACATACCGCCGGCAACTATAGCAATATGTTTTTTACCGCTACTGCTTAATATTTCAATTTTAGAATTCTCTACCCAACATGTTTGATATTTATGCATGATTATTTTCTTATTTTTTACTTAAGAGCTACTCCGATGTCATACCGTGGCTTGTCTCCGACGGCATGGATCGAATTTTTGTAAAGCGTTCGATGTCACCCCGTGGCTTGCTAACTAGGTCCAGTCTTTTATTATTAAGATATTCTGGATTCCGTGAATAAATCACGGAATGACAGAAGAAATATCAAAGCCTAGCAACAAAGCCAGCTTGTCCACGGGATTCAGAAAAATTATAAAACAATTTCTTCATATAAATCATGCAACTCTGGATTTTTAGATTCAATTAAATTTAGTTTCCACTGTCTTTTATATTCTTTTAATAATTTTTCACGATTAATTGCAGCTATAATATCGTCATATTGCTCAAAATAAACTAATTTATTTATGTTATACTTAGAAGAAAAACCCTTAATTACTTTATGCTTATGTTCATAAATACGTTTTATAATATTTGAAGTAACTCCAATATATAATGTACCATTACGTTTACTAGCTAATATATATAAATAATACTGTTTCATTATATTATTAAATTTTCTGGATACCGTGGACAAGCCCACTACTGTACGAACGTTGAAAAAAGGCTGTGTCATGCCGTGACTTGATCACGGCATCCAGGAAAATAAAGCCATATTAGACTTATTTTAGAATCTTTTTATGGCATTATAAGCTGGATTCCGTGGTCGTAGCCACGGAATGACAGAATTTTTACCTCTTTATTTAAACGTTCGTACAGTAGTGGGACAAGCCACGGTATGACGCTGAAGACTTTTCTCAAACCATACCAGCAAGATCATAATTACCTAAGCATATTTCCCTATCCGTTTAATTTCCCACTCTAATTTTACGCCACTATCTTCAAATACTTTTTGTTGTACCAAATTCCCTAAATCTTCGAGTTCCTTAGCAGTTGCGTTACCGTGATTTATCATAAAATTACAATGAAGTTCTGAAATAGAAGCATCGCCTATTCTATACCCCCTAAGACCTGACTTGTCAATAAGTTGCCAAGCTTTCATAAAATGTTGAGTTGTCATACCGGGGCTTGACCCCGGTATCCGGTCTTCTTTTTTCCGGACCCAGTTAGCAAGCCACGGGGTGACATTATTAATTTGTTTGCCTGCAGGATTAGCAAAAGTACTTCCTCCCGTACGCTCTTTGATCGGTTGAGTTTGTGATCTTGCGTTATTTATTTCATTCATTCGCTTTGTTATATCTTCTTCGCTACCTGCTTTAGTTTTAAAAATAGCTTTAGTTATAACTATATCTTTCGGTAAATTGTTACCACGATATTTAAAACCTATTTCCTCATTAGAAAAAGTTAAAGATTTTCCGAAAAAATCAACTGCCTCTATTTCTATTATGATATCTTTAAATTCGGAGTTATAAGAGCCGGCATTCATCGCTACGCCGCCGCCGATAGTACCGGGGATACCTACTAAAAACTCAAAACCGCTAATTAAATTAGCCTGACAAAATTTAGCAAGATTATAGTTAAGGCAGCCGCTACCGACCGCAAGGTGGTTATCTTTAGTAAGCTCGATATTAGTAAAATTTTGTCCAAGCTTTATTACATAGCCTTCTATCCCGCCGTCTCTAATAATTATATTGGAACCCGCGCCCAAAATCGTTACCGATAATTCTTGGTTATTTTGCTGTAAAAAACTTATTAAATCATCAATGTCGGCGGGCTTAAAAAATATCTCGGCATTGCCGCCTACTTTAAACCAAGTCAAATGTTTTAAATTATAATCTCTTCTATACTCACCTCGAATTTTAGGTAGTTTCATAAAAAGCACCGAGAGATGTCATTTCCGCGAATACATTGTTGCGTGGATACCCTAAACGTCATTGCGAGGAGGCATTTATGCCGACGTGGCAATCCAGTTAAATATATTTTTATACTAAACTTGTTTAATATTCTAATTAAATCCCTCATTATATTCAGGATAGCCTGGATTGCCACGCCGCTTGCAGCGGCTCGCAATGACAGGTTTTTTATTAATTTTCGATCCACGCAACAACGCTTCGCGGAAATGACATCGGATATGAAATCTATAATATCAAGCATATTATCAATCCGTATCTTTCAATTTTAGATCGTTAGCCCACGCCGAAATATTACCGGCCCCCATCATTATTATCATGTCGCCCGGGCGTGCATGATCTTTAATAATTTGAACTATATTTTGCGGATAAGGTATAAAGCTTGCTTGAGTGTGATGGTTATTTTTTGTTATTTGTTCAACTAAATCCTTGCCGGTTATGCCGTCTATCGGAGCTTCGCCGGCTTCGTATATATCGGTAATATAAAGCATCTCGGCATCGTTAAAACAGATCATAAAGTCATTAAATAAATACTGTACTCTTGAGTATCTATGCGGCTGAAAAATAGCAATCACTTTGCCGTTTTGCTTATCGGCAATATTTTTAGCAGTAGCAAGCGTTGCTTTAACTTCTTCGGGATGATGAGCGTAATCATCGATGATAGAAGCATTATTATATTCGGCGACTTTCGTAAATCTTCGTTTTACCCCTTTGAAATTACTAAAACCGTTTTTGATAACTTTGATACCGAAATCTAGCTCTACTCCGACTGCAACGGCAGCTAAACTATTTAAAATATTATGTCTTCCGGGCGTTGGAATAGTAATTCGCTCAATAATCGTAACGCCGCTTACAGTCGGTAATTTAATTCTGATATCAAAAGTAGAAGAAGCAATATCAGTACTTATATTAAAAGCCTTGATATGTGCATCATCTGAATCTATACCGTAAGTAACAACTTTACGTTCAGTAACGGTACTAATTAATTCTCTTACTATTTTATGGTCAATACAAACGACGGCAAAGCCGTAAAAAGGTAAATTAGTAATAAAACTTCTAAAAGCATTAATTAGCGTAGCAAAATCTTGATAATAATCTAAATGTTCGGGATCAATATTGGTTATTACCGCAATAGTTGAGGGTATATTAATAAAAGTAGCATCCGATTCATCGGCTTCCGCAATTAGATAATCTCCGGAACCAAGATAGGCATTTGTCGATCTATTATTAATAATACCGCCGTTAATTACCGTAGGGCATAAGCCGGCTGCTTCAAATAAACACGCCGTAAGGGAAGTAGTAGTCGTTTTTCCGTGCGAGCCGGAAACTGCTACCGAGCATTTTAACCTCATTAGTTCGGCAAGCATTTCGGCACGCCTAATGATCGGAATTTTTCTTTGCAGAGCTTCTTGCACTTCCGGATTATTTTTATTAATTGCCGAGGATATCACTACATACGAAACATTAGTAATATTTTGAGCGTGATGACCTAAGAATATTTTAATGCCGTTTGACTCTAATCTTTTGGTATTATAGTTCTCCGATAAATCAGAGCCTTGTACCTTGTAACCGAGATTATGCAGTATCTCGGCGATGCCGCTCATGCCAACGCCGCCGATACCTATAAAATGGATAGTTTCAAGAATTTGTTTAGTTCTTTTTAATTCAAGTAAAAGCATTTAATTATTTAATATAAAATTTTAGGAATAAGTCTTTTTGCATATAGGTTTTTGCGGTTGATGTCAAGCGGCGTTGTCATACCGTGGCTTGTACCTGTGTTGTTGCATGGCTCTTAAAAAGCGGTTAATGTCATTCCTGCGAAAGCAGGAATCCAGTAAAACATATAAAAAACTTGTTTTTTTATATGTTTATTTTATCAAATATATAATTTTTGTACCAATATTAAGGTTATTTTTTTCTGGATTCCTGCTTTCGCAGGAATGACATCGAGGCTATACACCAGTGCCGCCTCGCAATGACGATTCACTTCTTAATATCCTTAACCCTATCAAATGTTGCTTCCGAAAAGAAATTTCCTTGCATGCCGCCGACTTTTAAATTAATCAAAAATTGAGCTATTTCACCGTTTTCAACAAATTCCGCTACTGTTTTTATTCCTAAATCGTCTGAAATCTTAATTAATTTTTCAACAAAATACTGACTTTGTACATCACTTATAATATTACGTACATATTTACCGTCAATTTTTATAATATCAATCGGTAAATTTTGCAGTTGTTTAAAAGAAGTAAAACCGGAGCCGAAATCATCTAAAGCAAATTTACAACCGAATTTACGTAATTTATTAATAAATAACGTTATTTTTTCATAATTTTCATTAAAAGAAGTTTCGGTAATTTCAATAATTAAGCGACCATGTACATCATAAGTTTGTAGTAAATTTTCGGCAAGCTCCCATAAAGCCTCATCTGTCGTACCCATATTTGAAATATTAACCGTAAGAATTAACTCAGGATTTTTAACTAATTCTTGAATTGTCATCTCAAGCACAATTTGATCAATTACAAAAATTAATCCTTTATTTTCTGCAATAGGAATTATCGGACCGACGGAAATATAATTATTGTTTTCATTAGGTATTCGGAGTAAACATTCATAATAATGAATTTTCATAGTAAGCCGGTCAATAATCGGCTGATAGGCAAATATCATGGTTTTTTTAGCTAAGGCTTGCCGTAATAAATTAAGCTGAATATTCGATTTTTTGATATCTTCTAAATCATAATCAATAAGGTTATATTCACGGTAATAATATTCACCGTTTTGGGAAGAACCGTTTTGGGAGGAAAGAAGCATATTTAAAATATCTTTAATTTCCTCGGCATTACTGTTTATTTCAGGAAATTGAACGCTTGCAATATAGCAGTTCATGTAAATAGCGGGCTGTTCTGAATCGGTATAAAGCTGAGAAAGTAAATATAGTTTTCTAGCAAAATTTTTAATTAAATGCGAATCTTGCGTTTTTAAGATAAATAATATCTTATCTTTTTTAATTTTTTTATAGCTAAGTGCTATATCAAGCTTCATGCTTACTCGATCAATAATTTGATTAAGTTCCTCAATTATCGGATAATGATCTTTTCTTATTGCTTTAATTTCATAATAATTGGCTAATTTACAAGATAAACATGTACCTTTTTTTAAATTATCAATTTCTGACTGGAAAATTTCTAGTTCGGTCATTAATTTTATCATGTTTATTTTAGTAATATAATATGATAATATGAGATTTATATAATGAATAATAGAGAAATATGACTCGAATAGATCGGATAAAAGAAAAATTAAGTGCGCTAAAACCACATTTCTGTGAAATAATAGATGAAAGCCATAAACATGCCGGTCATAAATACGGTGGCATTGAAAGTCATTTTAAAGTACAAATTTCTACAAATTTATTTGTCGGTAAAAGTTTAATAGCAAAACACCGTATAATTAACAATCTTCTTGCAGATGAGCTAGCAAACGGTTTACACGCTTTATCAATAGAGACATTATGAAAACAAATAATATTCTAAAAGTAATGATAGGTGCCGGCAGCATAGCACAAAAAGTTACTAATAATATAGTAGAGAAAAGTCATAACTTAATTGAAGATAAAATATTAAAAGGTAATTATGTCACTAGAGAAGAATTTGAGAAGCTGCAAATTTTAGTAATAAAATTACAAAAAGAATTAGCAGAATTAAGAAAAGATTAAAAAGCGGCATTCTCGATGTCATTCCTAGCTGCAGCAGGCGTTGTTGCATGGATCGAAAATTGCTATATTTTTGGTATTCTTTAAAAGTACCGCGATGTTATGCCGTGGCTTGATCACGGCATCCAGGAAAATAAAGCCATATTAGACTTATTTTAGAATCTTTTTATGATATTATAAGCTGGACTGAAGTGGTCGTAGCCACGGAATGACAGAATTTTTACCTCTTTATTTAAACGTTCGTACAGTAGTGGGTCAAGCCACGGTATGACAAGTTTTAAGCGATTTTAACCATCCATGCAACAACGCCGAAGCCATAGGCGACGCGGCAATCCAAGCTATCCCGAATGTAATCAGGGATTTAATTAGAATGCTATACATAGTTGATGACGTTTTGACCTATCCACGGTGTTCATTATTCTGTCGTAATTTTTCTCGGAGTTTTGCAAGTCTTAAGAAACGTGCGAAGGCAAAAATCATTGAATCAATAAAACCGTCAAAGCCGAATATAAAATATCGCCTAATAAAAAAAGCTTTAAAAAAACATAACAGCATTTCCGTAACAATTCGAGTGCGCGACGGCACTTTACCGGCATTAAATAAATCTTTTGCTTGCTCTCCCGAATAAAAATTTGCTTTAGCAACCAACTGCTCAATTGAAGTGCCGGAATGATGATAAGCTACGCCGTTTAAAAGATATATTTTATTCTCAATACCCTCATTAAATACTACCGAATCATGAGTAGTACTACCATGAGTATTGCCGAAACTAGCAAATTTTTTATTATATAACCTGATGCATTTATTATATGGTGCAAATCGACCGGGTTTTGAATTATTACGATGCATTATTAAGAGCTTTATTTGATAAGCTAAATAACGATCTTGATTTTCGGAAGCAAAAATATACTCTATTTCATCTTGTAATTCTTTAGATAATTCTTCATCGGCATCAATATTAAGCACCCAGTCGTGAGAGCATAACTCCTCTCCGAAAGTTTTTTGAACAACATAGCCGGACCACGGGTTAATTACTATTTTAGCCCCTAAATTCTTAGCAATCTCTACTGTCGCGTCGGTACTTTCGCTATCAACTACAATTACTTCCTCGGCAATATTTTTTATGCTATTTATAGCTCTCGCTATTCTTGTAGCTTCGTTTTTTGTAATGATAAAAGCAGAAATTTTTGTCATGTGATTTTGTTATGATAATCTATTCATAATGTGTCCACATTCTAAGGATTTTAACAATTTTTTCTTGTTCATAAACCTCGTAAATAAGTCTATGTTGAATATTAATTCTCCTTGAATAGCAGCCATTTAAGTTACCAACTAACTTTTCATATGGAGGGTAGGTTTTCCAAGGATTAGAGCTAATTATGTTTAATAATCTTTCTACGTTACTCTTTAAACCCGCTTGTTTTATTCTTTTAGCGTCTTTTTCTGCATACTTAGTATAACGAATTATATACATCTATAAAAACAATTACCAAGTTAATTTATCGCTGCATTTGTCTATTGGTTCTGCTCGTCCTTCAATTATGGATTTATGCAAACCCGGAATAGATAATAGATATAAAGTTTCTTCCATATTTCGATAATCTGCTTCTGAAATCATCACAGCTTTATTTCTTTTGCCTTTAATATAGATAGGCTTATGCGCATCAGAAACGTAATCTATAAGCTTATAAAGCTTGGTTCTTGCTTCACTTGTATTATATATTTCCATTACACCCTCAATTATATTATATATTAGATTTATAGCGTACTATAAACAGTACGTTTTGTCAAGTATACTGCATGTCATTCCCGCGGGGCAATGCCCGCGTGGAACGTTAAACGCGTCATTGCGAGCGACTGGAGGCGTTGTTGCATGGATAATTAAAGCACGGTCTATGTCATTCCCGCGAAAGCGGGAATCCAGAAAAATTAAACTAAAGATGTAACGATAACTTACAATTATATAGAAAAAAGCCTTACAAGCTAAGGCTTTTTAGCCTGGATTCCCGCTTTCGCGGGAATGACATAAGGGGCAGCAGGAATGACATACTGCTTCTTTTATCGATCCATGCAACAACGCCGGTCAAGCCCACTACTGTACGAACGTTGAAAAAAGGCTGTGTCATGCCGTGACTTGATCACGGCATCCAGGAAAATAAAGCCATATTAGACTTATTTTAGAATCTTTTTATGATATTATAAGCTGGATTCCGTGGTCGTAGCCACGGAATGACAGAATTTTTACCTCTTTATTTAAACGTTCGTACAGTAGTGGGCTTAACCACGGTATCCAGAAAAAATTAAAAAGCCTGACTGGATGCCGTGGTCAAGCCACGGCATGACAAGTGTTCTATTCTTACAAATACCGAAGTAACCAAAAAACAGCTTTAACTGTAAAAGTTAAAAGCAATGTTGCCGTTATACCGCCAAGCCACAAGATAATAAACCATTGCCACCCTTTTAGGCAAGACATTACTTTTAAAAGCTTAAGGTGTATTTTCTTAATATATTGGGTGATGAGTCGATTTTCCACGGAATATATAATAACAATAAATTGTATAACCAAGTATCACCGGTAAAAATATTCCGATACCGATTAATAACAGAGATTGCGATTCAGGAGCAGCTGCCGCTTGTGCTAAAGTTACTCGGTAAGGCACTATAAACGGCCATATACTTATACCAAGACCCAAATAACCACATAAAAATAAGAGGATTACGCATATAAAAGGCTGTATGTCATTTTCTCCCCGAATAGTTTTAATTAACCTAAAGAATATTAAAGCCGTTAAAATAGGAATAATTGCAAGATATAAAATATTAGGCATGCTAAACCAACGATCATGTATTTGCTCATTTAAAAAAGGTACCCATAAACTAACGAGTCCCATAAACAGCGCAACATAGCACGAAATATAAAGAGCGGATTTACGAGCCCATTGTTGAGTATTATCAGCTGTTTTCATTATTAACCAGCTAGAGCCGAGAAGAGCATAGCCGCATATAAGGGCAAATCCCGTCATTATAGAAAAAGGAGTTAACCAGTCAAAAGCGTTGCCGGCAAATACTCGCTCTTTAACTTCTATTCCCTGCACAAAATTACCAAGCATTATCCCCTGACAAAAAGCGGCAAGCAGTGAACCGAAATGAAAAGAATAATCCCAAATATAACGATGATTTTCGCGAGCTTTAAATCTAAATTCAAAAGCCACGCCGCGGAATATTAAACCCAGTAACATTAATATAATGGGAATATATAAAGCCGGCATTAGAATTGAATAAGCAAGAGGAAAAGCTGCAAACAACCCTCCTCCTCCGAGTATTAACCATGTTTCGTTACCGTCCCAAAAAGGCGCTATAGAATTCATCATTTTATGGCGACATTCATCGGTCGGCGCAAAAGGAAATAATATACCTATTCCTAAATCAAATCCGTCTAATAAAACATAAAGACAAATTGCCGTAGCAATTAAACCGCCCCAAATAAGCGGTAAATCTATATAAGAAGCAAAGTTAAGCATCGGGTTTTCCTAAATTTTAATTGTGGTAGTTCCGTGTCGATAGCTAAACATCATTGCAAGTAGGCAATGCCTGCGTGGATACTCCAAACGTCATGGCTCACCACTGCAAGCGTTGTTGCATGGCTCTAAAAAAGTGCCGTATGTCATTCCCGCGCAGGCGGGAATCCATTCTATGCGTCATCCTGAATTTATTTCAGGATATACTATAAAGAGATGCGCAAAACTTGTTCAGCATGACTATAATTTTTCCCGGATTCCCGCCTGCGCGGGAATGACATCGAACACGCTTTAACTTATCTACGCAACAACGCCTCCTCGCAATGACGGACTTTATGAACCTTTATCGCTTAAGTCAACACCCATGCAACAACACCGGAATAACATCAAGTTCTTTGAGGGTAATCCTACTTAATATTAAACTTATCTTGCATAAGTTTATTTTCTATTGCCCCTACTAAAGAATCAGCAAAATTTTCGGAAAGATTTTTACCTACTATACCCAATTTTCTTTTAAGCCACGGCTGTTTAGCACTAACATATTGAAATTTGATATTTTCACCGAATTTTTCTTTCATAACGCTATACATATCATTGATACCGTCAATTAAACCGTAATCAACAGCAATTTGTCCTGCCCAAAATTCCCCGTTAAATAAAATATCATCTTCTTGGGTTAATTTACCCTTACGTCTTTTTTTCACATAATCGACAAAATGCTCATAAACTTGCTTTTGTAAATTTTTAATTATTTTAAGATCATCTTTTTGTATCGGCTGGAAAGGGTCTAAAATTGCTTTATTTGTCCCTTCAGTATAAATTCGCCGCTCTATTCCAAGTTTACTAATAGCTTCATGAAAACCAAACCCGCTTGCTATAACCCCGATACTGCCTATAATAGAACTACGTGAGGCATATATTTGATCACCGATGCAAGCCAGCCAGTATCCTCCAGAGGCAGCAACGTCTTCTATAAAACTATAAATTTTTATTTCATTTTCTTCGGCAAGCTCACGAATACGTTTGGAAATAAGCTCTGCCTGTACCGGCGCACCGCCGGGTGAATTAATCACTAAACAAACCGCTTTAAGTTTTTTTATTTTAAAAGTTTTTTCTATTAATTCATTTAACGATTCTAAAGTAAGCCCTGACTGCATAGTACTGACTTTACCTATCACCCCACCAAGCCGCAGAACAGCGATAACATCTTTGGAATTAGTAAAAATTGACGGAAAAAAAGAAAATAATTGTTCTAATTTACTCATTTGACGTTTACTTATTATCGGCTCAAATTCTGCTTTAGCAACGACGCTTTTATTTCTTTCATTCATTATTTTGCTCTTTTTTATCTTCTGAAGTAAATTCTTCATCCGAAGTTGATTTTTCTGACTCATCTTGATTTATAGATTTTTTGACCGTGCCTTTTTGCACGGATTTTAAAGGCTTAGCAGGCTGATTAAGAGAGCCTTCATTATAACTATTTTTTGGATCGGGATAATTTCCCGGAATATTGGATAAAATAATCTCTCTAATTTTTTCGTCATGCCAATTTGTATTACCGGTAAAACTAGCTATTTTTTTTCCGTCCGAACTTATTAATATACTAGTCGGTATTCCTACAATTGCAAATGCTTTAAATAATTGATTTTTATAATCGTGAAAAATCGGTAAATATCTTATTTGATAGCTTTTAAAATGTTCTTGGATAACTTTTATCCCTTGATAATCCTCCGATACGGGTATTACCTCAAAAGGTAATTTTCTAAAATCTTTTTGTAAAATATCAAGGTCGGGCATTTCTTTAATACATGCCGCACACCAAGTTGCCCAAAATACTAATAATATAGTTTTTCCTTCAAACTGATCAAGAGAATATTGATTTTTTTCTTCATCAAAAAATATTACGTTATCCGGAACATTTGAGCCGTTTAAAAATTTTATAGTAGGTTTACCGGACTGGGAAGAGGCAAAGCTAGTTGTAGTTAACAATAAGCTCGCTATAATAATAAAAAAGTATTTACTATAATTTTTCAAAATCATATAAATAAAAGTATTTTTTATAGTTTTACGAGATTTTAATGAAAACATTTTTACTTTTTTTATTATTAATATCGACAATATTAAGTAGTTGCGGTATCAAAAAACCGCTAGAAATTCCTCAACAAACAGAAATATCTTGAGTAGCTTACACAAACGTCATTGCGAACGACTGAAAGGAGTGCGGCAATCCAGGCTATCCCGAATTACATTCGGGATTTAATTAAAATGCTAAATAAATTTAGCATAAAAGTATATTTAACTGGATTGCCACGTCGATGCTTCGCATCTCCTCGCAATGACGATTCGGCTTTATAAATACCTTTTATCCGTACTCTCTATCAATACCTCTTTAAAGTAGTACCTTGCAATACCAAATCAAAGCAATATGCTTTTATTTCTTGTTCTGCAGTAAATAAATCCGGATTCATTTCACCGCACTCACATTCACAAATATTTTTATCAGATAATTCTAATCGCGTTTGCAAAGTCTTAAGGCTAGAATGTTCCACTCTAATATTTGCATTCTTAAAACGGGAGGATAACATACTAATAAAATAATATTCTCCTTTGTTATTAGTAGTAGCAGTACCGGAGCCGGTAAAGCTTGAATTACTATTAGCGTAGAATCTTTTTTTATCGACCCGCAACCGCAAAGGCTCATACGGATATCTTCCGTCTTGCCCGGCTTGCCATAAATATACTTTTGCATCTGACACCGGTACACAATTCTGATCCAGCACCCTACCCTTTATTAAAATTTTTTCGCCGTTATATTTAGATAATTGACCTGTTTTACGAAGTAAGTTATTGGTGGATTCAAAAACTTTCGGTTCATAATCATTTAATATATTTCTAGTAATCTTACAATGATTAAGGTTATTACTATAAAATTGAGGCGTAGCGGCAAATATGTTAACTGCCAAAAAACAAAGTAAACAAAATAAAAAATTTTTCACGTTTTACCACTTTGATTGTGTTGATTAAACTTTAATTAGCGTTGTTGCATGGCTCGAATTTTTGATGTCATTCCCGTGAAAACGGGAATCCATTCTATGCGTCATCCTGAATTTATTTCAGGACCTACTATAAAGAGATGCTGAAACAAGTTCAGCATGACTATATTTTTTCTAGATTCCCGCCTGCGCGGGAATGACATACTGCTATTTTATCGAGCCATGCAACAACGCTACTTTAATTAGTAGATCAATTAATTACGTTAATCAAATTAATTTTAAGTATAATTTTTATTTGTTTGTTGATCAATTGATTATTGATTGTTAATATACATAAAACATTAATTCTTAAATCTTTAATGCTATGCAAAAATTTTTAACTCTAATAATTGTAATGTTAATACTTTACAACATTGTAAAGATGAAAGCATCACCTTCTTTAGATAATAATCAAAAAGAACAAACAACCGTCAATAACCTTACTTCTGAAAACCGGCCGCCAGATCATGCTGAACCGAATAATCCGTTAACCGGTAATTTAATTGAAAAAACCATTTCAAAAGTAATAATAAATGCCCTTAAAACCGAAGAAGGAAGAGTATTTTTTGAAAATCTTCTGCAGCCGTTAAATAAACCGCTTGATACCGAGAATTATACAATAGAAGTGCATAAAGATTTAATCACGCCGTTATTTAAAATTAATACTATCGGTAACGGTAATATCGGTCCTGCTTCTTGCGGTCATGTCGTAACGGTATATTATCAATTATCCGATATTGATAATAATTTACTTACCGAAGACACCAAGACTTTTACTTTAGGTTCAAGAGCTATATTACCGGGGATGGATAGCGTAATTGTCGGCATGATGGTCGGTCAAGCAAGAGAGGCAATTATTCCGGTAAAATATGCCTATTATAATCAAGAATACCAAAGTAAAAATATTGACCCAAACAGTCCGTATAGGCTGAATGTTGTATTAAAATCTATATTACCGCAAAACTTTATACAAAGTAATGAAGTAAAAGTGTTTGATGATGAAATAGCTTATCGGCTGCCTTTATTATGCGGAGAAAAAATAGTCTTTGATGCAAAAATCACTCGTTTATCAGACGGTAAAATATTATATGATTCAAAGCTATTGCAGAAAAAAATTGATATGAAAATAGGCGATATTACTTATCCCTTAATTTTTTCATATGCTCTTCACGGCAAAGTGCCGGTAGGAACTAGAACAGTAATTGCTAAAGGCAAAACTTTTAAAGCTACGGGATCGAATTTAAATAAAGTCATTTCTAATGACTCATTACCCTTGGAGGAATATTTAATGCTTGAGTTAAATAATTTTAAACCGTAAAAAAGAAAAAATGTCATACGCCTCGATGTCATTCCCGCGTAAGCAAGGCGTTGTTGTATGGCTAATAATTTACCGTATTATGATTATTATAAGTACGGTGTCATACCGTGGCTTGACCCACTACTGTACGAACGTTTAAATAAAGAGGTAAAAATTCTGTCATTCCGTGGCTACGACCACTTCAGTCCAGCTTATAATATCATAAAAAGATTCTAAAATAAGTCTAATATGGCTTTATTTTCCTGGATGCCGTGATCAAGTCACGGCATGACACAGCCTTTTTTCAACGTTCGTACAGTAGTGGGTCAAGCCACGGTATGACACCGTACTTGTAATAACCTAAGTAGAACATAAAATAATAAAAAATATGCCTTTTAAAAAAAATATTCAAAAACAAAAGAATTATATTTTGTTAACTATTCTTGTCATTATGGTTATATTAGTGTATTTTGTCTCCTTAATAAAAATTGCCGGCTAAATTTTTTTTATAGGTACTTACATGAGAAATATTATTTTATTATTAAGTTCAATAGGTTTTTTACTAGTAATAATTATAATTATCGCTATAAATAAGCATCCTAGTAAAGATACTAAAGAAGAGATATTAGAAGTAAATATTATTATAAAAAATCATAAATTTACTCCCAATCTGATTGAAGTACCTAAAAATACGAAATTACTGTTAGTTATTCATAACCAGGATGATATAGTAGAAGAATTTGAAAGTAATGATCTCCATCGAGAAAGAATAGTAATGCCTAACTCCTCTATAAATATTATACTTGCACCTTTAGCCTCCGGAAGATACGATTTTTTCGGTGATTTCCATCAAGAAACTGCTCAAGGCTGTCTTATTGTTAATTAGATGTAAGGTATAAAATGTTTAAAATTGCTTTAATTGTATTTCGTGAATGTTTAGAAATATCTTTATTACTTGGAATAATACTTGCCGTAACAAAGCAAATAGAGAAATCACGTTTATATATTATTGCCGGCATCATGCTTGGAGTAGTATGTGCCTCAATTTTTGCATTTTTCACTCGTAAAATATCTTTATCCTTTGGAGGGATGGGTGACGAGCTGTTTGACTCCTGTATCATGATATTAACTACTATCTTAATTAGCTGGACGATAATTTGGATGCAAGGTTACGGTATTAAAGTAAAGCTACATCTTAATGATTTATCCGCAAAAATTAGCGACGGGAGCGGCAGTTATATAATGCTGGTTTTACTTGTTGCCAGCACTATTTTACGCGAGGGAGCAGAAATTATTATTTTAGTATATAGTATCTCTTCAATTGAAACACTTACTAGCAGCGTTTATTTACAAGGAGTTATCATAGGCACAACAACCGGATTTTTAGTTGGTTTAATAATATATTTCGGGTTAATAAAAATTGCTAATCAAAGATATATTTTTAAAGTTTCTACTATCTTATTAATGCTGATCGCCGGAGGTTTTGCGGCAAGTGCCGCCGGTATCTTAACCTCCTCAGGTCTAATTATGTTTTTATCCGATCAGCTTTGGGATAGCTCTTGGTTAATTTCCGATAAGAGTATAACAGGCAAGGTATTACATATTGTTACCGGTTACATTGCAAGACCAAACGGTTTACAGGTTGTGGCTTATTTTTTCACTATAGGTTTAATTAATATTTTAATACAAATAAAATTAAAATATACGAAGTTTTCGCGCTAGTTTAAGGGATAATGCCGGAAGAGGTCATTCCGGCATTATACTAGCGTTATTGCATGGCTACCGGAATCGTCATTGCGAGGAGGCATTTATGCCATTGCTGCAATCCAGATATGCTAAACTTGTTTAGCATTCTCATTAAATCCCTCATTACATTCGGGATAGCCTGGATTGCCGCAGCCACTTCGCGGCTTCGCAATGACGAGTTTTTTATTAATTTTCGAGCCATGCAACAACGCCGCACCGTTGCCGGAATGACATCACGAAGGTTTATTTTCATTACTTATTACACATAGAATAAATTTATTCTAAACACATTAAAAATATTATATGTTCAAATTATTATCAGAAATCGGTCCCGTAATAGCATTTTTTGCCGGATTTTTTTATGGCGGCGGTATACAAAATGCTACTTTGTATATGCTTATCACCGCTATTATTTGTATCACTCTTTGTTATTTTATCGACGGGAAAGTATCTAAATTATCGCTAATTTCTGTAAGTGTTTTACTTGTTTCGGGTAGTGTCACGTTAATTAGCGGCAATTCGATGTATATAAAAATAAAACCGACTATCTTATATATTATTTTCGGTATTATTTTTCTTATGAGCGGTATAAGAAAAAATCCCTTTATTAAATATGCTTTAGAAAGTATAATTCAGCTTAAAGAAGAAAGCTGGATTACTTTAAGCTACAGAGCCGCCGGATTTTTCTTTGTCATGGCCGTAATTAATGAAATAGTTTGGCGTAACTTTACGGAAGTAACATGGGTAAAATTCAAAATATTCGGGGTACCCCCGATTACTCTTATAGTTATTTTATTACAAATACCTTACTTGTTAAGAAACAAATTACCTGATAAAAAATTATAATTATGCAAAAAATTTTAATCATCATGTTTTTATCTCTTACGCTAAGCGGTTGTTTACCGGCAATCTTTACCGCTGCAACTACTACCGGTATTGCCGCTTCAAAAGATCAGCCAATGTCGGAAACAATCAATGACTCCAAAATCTCGGCGGCAATTAAAACAGCACTCATTAAAAATAACTTTAAGGAGTTAGGCGCAAAAATTAAGGTAGAAGTGTCACAAGCACGAGTATTATTTACCGGAAATATAGAAAAAGAAGAAGATGCTTTGAAAGCAATCGAAATTGCTTGGAATCAAAAAGGAGTTAAAGAAGTTATTAATGAGCTTAAAGTTAATAAAAAAAGCAATCACTTTGATTTAGTGCAATATACCAGAGACAGCCTTATAACCACGCAGATTAAAACGAAAACTTTAGTTAGAAAAGATATAAAATTTGCAAATTATACAGTTCTTACCGTAAATAATATTGTATATTTATTCGGTATTGCTAGGTCAGAAGAAGAATTAGCAAAAATATCTGCTATTTCATCAAAAATAAAAGGCGTTGAGAAAGTAGTCTGTTATGTTAAAATAATGAATAATTTTTCCGATACTAACGAAAATAATGATATAGATGATAGTAACTTATAATAAATTAAAATTATTAATTTTTTTGATCCTATGTTTTGGACTTGTAAGCTGTAATACTTCAAAACAACATCTATATAAAAACCTCTCAAAAGATGATCCTCACAATTTAAGTTATCAAGGACACTATAAAGTCGGAAAAAGCTATAAAATAAAGGGTAAGACTTATAAACCTCAAAGCCCTAATAAATCATATACCCAGCTAGGCATAGCTTCCTGGTACGGCACTAAAGGTGGATTTCACGGTAAAAAAACTGCCAATGGAGATAAATATAACAAAAACCTATTAACGGCAGCCCACAAAACCCTGCCCTTGCCTTGCCTTATTAAAGTAACTAATCAAGCTAATAATAAATCCGTGATACTTATGGTCAATGACCGAGGTCCTTTTAAAAAGAATCGCATTGTAGATGTTTCGGAAAAAGCCGCTGAAATTTTAAAATTTAAAAAGCAAGGAATAGCAAAAGTTAAGGTAGAATATTTAGCTCATGAAACAGATAAATTTTTGAAAAATATAAAATTAAAGCCTCAAGAAAATTTTATTGTAAAACGCACACCTAAAAAACGAACCTCAACTACCTTAGCTAGTAGCAAATGTAGCGTTAACTGTCACATTAAGCTAGTCAACTTAAAACACAATTTAGCTTTAACTCCTTAGAAATAAGCGCACGAATTTAGGTCATTGCGAGCGACTGCAGACCTTGTTGCATGGCTCGAATTTGCGATGTCATTCTAGCTAAAGGCTCTAGTGTACGAACGTTTAAATAAAGAGGTAAAAATTCTGTCATTCCGTGGCTACGACCACGGAATCCAGCTTATAATATCATAAAAAGATTCTAAAATAAGTCTAATATGGCTTTATTTTCCTGGATGCCGTGATCAAGTCACGGCATGACACAGCCTTTTTTCAACTTCGGACAGTTATGGCTAAAGGCGGGAATCCAGAAAAATTATAGTCATGCTGAACTTGTTTCAGCATGACAAGGACTGGATTGCCGCGTCGGCATAAATGCCTCCTCGCAATGACGGTATTTGTTTTAATTATGTACCGTAATCTGTCCTTACAATAGAGTCTATACATCTAAGCCAAGCTTCCCAATCACGCTTGCCTAAATCTTTTTCAAATGATAATATATCTTGTAACGTTTGCCGACATACTTCTTTAGAAGGAGTAATTAACTCTTGCCCTCCCCTATAAGCTAAGCATTGCGTTTTGCAAGCTAGTTCTAAATGATAGCTATAAAACATCGTTTCATGAATTGTTTTCCCGCAGGTAATTACTCCGTGATTACGTAAAAACATTACATAATTTTGCCCAAGGTTATTAACCAGTGCTGCACTTTGATTGTTATCAAGCACTAAAGAACCGTAATTATGATACGAAACTCTTTCATAAAAATGTAATGCCCACTGGCTAATCGGTAATAACCCGCATTGCATCGATGAAACCGCAACACTTGCCGGCGTGTGAAAATGAAATATAGAAGAAATATCGGATCGCGCTTTATATATATTACCGTGAATAAAATAGCCGGTTTTATTATATTGATATTCACTTCCCTCTAAAACTTCCCCTTCTAAGCTAACTTTAAGTAGATTATCTTGGGTTACTTCCTCAAATCTTAGACCAAAAGGATAAATATAATAAAAATCAGCATTTAAGGGTCTTGCGGATAAGTGAGTATAAGTATGGTCATCCATAGCTAAATATGCCATTATTCGATAGGCGGCAGCTAGATTATGTTTTATATCGATCATGAGTTTTTAATTAATGGTTTAATAAGCGAAGCTATACCTTCCGGCAATTTTATAGATGCCTTAAATCCAAGGTTTTTTTCAACCTTTTCGGGATTGCTAATAGATTTATAAATGTCTCCCTCGCGCGCGCTTAAATAATTTAGCTTTACTTCATGACCGACTGCTTGAAATAAAGTTTTTATTAAATAGTTAAGGGTTGTACCGTAGCCGACACCTAAATTATATATTTGCGGTTCAACTGAAATATAATCTTTAGCCAAAGCTAAGCATTTAACAACATCATCGATAAATATAAAATCTCTTTCTTGAGTTCCGTCGCCGTAAATATTTAGAGGTTTATTATTTTGCAACTTATTAATAAAAATCGAAATAACTCCCGAATAAGGAGAATTTGGGTCTTGTCTTTGACCGTAAACATTAAAAAACCTAAATCCTATAGATTTTAAACCGTAGCAATGGGCAAAAACACTAGCTTGCAATTCAGAAGTATATTTATCAACCCCGTAAGGCGAAATAAATTTTCCTATATTCTCTTCCGATAAAGGCATCTGCGTTGAATTTCCGTACACCGCCGCCGAAGATGCGTATATAACCGGTGTTTTTCTCTTAGCGGCTTCTAAAAAAACATTAATAGTACCGGTTAGATTAACTTTGTGGCAGGCAAGCCAATTATCGATTGATTTTTGCACGGACGGTATGGCTGCTAAATGATAACAAAAATCTATTTTATCAAATGTTTTTTCAAGTATATTAGCATCATTAATATCCCCGACTATTAACTTACATTCTTTTGAAATATTTTCTATTTTTCCTGAAGATAAGTCATCAAATATTGTAATATTATGCCCGGCTTTTAAAAGATAATCGGCAAGATGAGAGCCTATAAAACCTGCTCCACCGGTAATTAAAATATTCATTTATAAATTTGATTTAAGTTTTTATAATGTTACATACTATAATCATATTTATTTCTTGAATCTAGTAATATTAGGCGGTTTATATAAAATATTATATATCTAGAGAATTTATTAATAACCCCAACTATGGATAAGTTTTTAAGCTAAAACTTATCCATAGTTGATAATAATAAACTAAAATTAATTGACAGACCTATTGCTTAAAGATATTATCAAGCGAATTATCCTTATTTAATAAAGGACGATAAAAATAGTTGAATTTATTAATGCTTTATGACAATTAACATTTTGTTTTTATTAGATTGCCTACAAAAAGGTGGGGCGGAAAGAGTAGCATCTAATATAATGAATAGCTTATCTTCTAACCCCCGATATAACATAAATCTAATCACTTTTTATAGCGAGACCGAAACATATCAGTATGAATTGAACGAAAATGTTAAAGTCACTAAATCAAGTATACAGAATGAAAAAGACCATTTATTAGAGCTTATTGATAATACAAAAATTGAGCTTGTTATAAGTTTTTTATATATGGACAGGCATATAAATCTTATCTATAAGCATTACCCTGATATTAAATATATTTTCACGGTTCATAGTACATTATTTTATTTTGCTCCATTTGTTGATAAACTTTTAAATATTATTGCAAAAGCTAATATAACTACGGTTTTAAACACTTATACATATAAAAGTTGTAGGTTAGCCGGCTTAAATAATATAACTATAATACCGAATCTTAATACTTTTAATACTTATGATATAGAACCTCAATTCCCTAATAATAAAAATTTACTATGTATCGGTGATTTTACACGAGATATGGGAAGAAATAAACGCTTAGATAGAGTATTAAAAGTTTTTATAGAAGTAAAGCGTAAACATAATGATGCGGTACTGTATGTAATCGGTTTATATAATTTAACATTAAAAATAAATAACGAAACAGAAACATTAGAAGAGTTAATTGAAAAAAATAATTTAGAAATAGGAAAAGATATTATTTTTACAGGAGTGATTTATAACGTATCTTCTTATTACAAAAAATCAGCCGTATATATTATGACTTCAACATTAGAAGGTATGCCTATGGTACTTTTAGAATCAGGAGCATACGGCTTACCTGTAGTCGCAAATAAAATAAACGGGCTTGAAGATGTTATTCTCGAAGGTCAAAACGGCTTTATAGTAGAACAAGACGATATAAAAGGGATGGCTGAAAAAACTATTCTTTTACTGCAAGATAGTGAGTTAAGACTAAAAATAAGCAAAAAAGCAATCGAATTAGCTAAAAGATTCGATAATGATAAAGTAATCTCTCAATGGGAAACTATTATTAATATGGTATTAAGTAACGATCAATTAACCATTAACAAATTACTTTATAAAAATATTAATTACACTACGGAAGATTATAAAAATATAGCTCTTGATTCTTTAACAGCTTGTCGTCTAGCAACAAGAGATAATGAAATGTTAATAGATATACCTTCTTATAATCCTGCTCTTTGTATAGTAATTCACAATCCTATAATCAAAAAAACTTTATTAGGCGTAAAATACATACTTAAAAAGTTACATTTATTAGGTTTATTGAAGAGAATCTTACAATAATAAATCTATATCGGCTTTAATATGCATTTTTTTATATTAATAATATTATTATTTTCAAGTAATGTTGGATTTGCAAAAGATAAAGCTGATGTGGACTTTATGGAATCTATGTCCGGTGGTTCAGAACTATTAGCAGAAAATACTATTAACAGAAATGACGCTCTCTATAATTCTGAAACTTTAAAAATAATGGCTAAACATTATTCTCTAAAATCTCCTTCAAAAATGCCGTATAATAAAACTCCTTTAATTCCTAAAGTTATACATCAAATATGGATCGGCTCGAAAAACATCCCTCCTCTATATAAAAATTATTTAGAAGAATGTCGCCTTTTACATCCTACTTGGGAATTTAAAATTTGGAAAGACGAAGATACACTTAAGTTGAAGACAAAATACCAAAATCTATATGATATTTCACGAAGCCTTGTACAAAAAACTGATATATTAAGATATGAAATATTATTACAATATGGTGGGGTCTATCGAGATATGGACGTTAAATGTTATCGCTCTCTTGATGAAATGAACCATAAATATGATTTTTATGCAGCATTAGAGTTTAGAGGGGTACTTAATAATGGATTTATTGGTGCAGCCCCTAATCACCCAATATTGAAAGAAACGTTAGAACAAATTCATAAAAATCTTCCAACAGAATTCAAAAAATATGATAATGGTGAGATATACTTCCCGATATTTCATAATTTTATAGTCAAAACTTCAATGATTCCTTTAACAGAAGCTTTTAAAAAAACAGCAAGCTATAGTGATAAGGTTATTGCACTTCCTACTACTTATTTCTTTAGTACTGTTAAAGGTGATTTAATATCTTGGGAATTATTCCCTCCTACTCCGAATAAATATTCTAATTTTTGGAAAGTATTTGCCGGAAAAATGCCACCGCATAAACTTGCTTTTCCTAAAGTACAAAAAGAATCTTTGGTATTTCATAATTATACTACTAAAGATGAAATAGGATATTTACCTTTTAATGATAGTATGGATATGTATGACCCGGAGCGAGAAAAAGCTTTTCAAAAATTACCTTTGATTGAGCAACATCGATTAAACATGATGCGAGAAAATTATGAAAAATTTCATCCTAAAAATATGGAATTTAAAAATATAGGAGAAATTCCTCAAAAAATAATATTTATCGTATTTAATGAAGAAGAAAAAAAAGAGCTTGACCTTAATATACCCGAATGGGTTATGTTAAACCGTATATTTGAGATTGATATCTGGACAAAAGATAAAATTTTAAAATCTTTCCCATATTTAGCAGCCTATTTTGACAATACTAACTATAATAATGAAGATATACGTTTTTTAGCAGGTTTAGAGATAATTAATAAAGAAGGCGGACATTACGTAGATTTCAAAGCAAAACCGATAGTTCCTATATTTGAATTAGGCAATAAATTAAAGCTATATACCGGAATACAACCGGTTAATCATCAAAATTTACAAATTTTAGCCTCAAATAGGCTTATAGGATCAGTAGCAAATAGCCCTATTTTATCACAAGCATTAGATGAGTTTTATAAAAAAAATACCCCTATGAGGTGGAATTTAATAGACATAATTAGTAAAAAAATGTTCTTATATGGTCCTATATTAGTATTACCTTCATCTTATGTCGGACCGACTGATTATCTTCCCGAAGATACTTACATTACTAAATTAAAAAGAATTTATCGTTATCATAGATCAACAATAAATGATAAACATGCTTATTATTCAATAATTGATTAAATAACGCGAACTATGGATAATTCTTAACATTTCATTTTTTTATATCAAACTCATTTACAAAAGGTCTATAGATAATTTTATTTTCTTCTGACAAATCTTTATTAATTACGGAATTTTTAGGGGCTTGCATACATTCTTTTAAGTATTTATTATTCAAATAAGGAGCTAAGGAATAATTTAATATATAACACTGCAAACCATCCTGTTTATTACCAAAATCAAAATTCACTTCTACGCCCTGCTCTAATAATTCTTTAACCATACTACTTTGCTCATTAAAAACTTTTTGTGCCGGCGATAATTGTTTTATTCTTAAGGTATTTTTAACTACCGAAAACGATGCAACAACAAGTAATACCGCAAAGATAAATAATTCTTTTTTATTTTGATTGAATAAGAAAATACTATTTTTTATATATGCACAAGAAATTATACCGAATGCTAGACTATAGCATCCTAAATATCTAAGTAATGAGGCTTCTTTAATTGCTTCTGCATAAGTGAAAGTGAAAAAATACAAATATAATCGCCATAAGGCAAATATTAGATAGCAAATAAAGGTAGCAACTAGCAAAAATTTATATTCTCTTAATAAGGAAGGCTTATATTTGCGCACCGAGTACCAAGCTAATCCGCCGATAATATATAGCGCGATGCTCCCCTCTTTCACTAAAAACTTAAGAAAAAACTTGCCGTAATTAAGTAGTAATAATTTATGCTGCTCATTAAAATTTTCTATAATTACGACGATATTACTAAAGCTATGCTCTCTTCTACCAAAAAAATCATGAGTATTTTTAAAGTAACTCAGCCAAATAAAATTACACATAATCGGTAACGTCAATAATAGAAAATAAATAATATAATCTTTTTTATTTCTACCGCCTTTATAAAATTTTATATGGTGGGATATTATAATTATAGAGGCAAAACTAGCTAGCCATAATCCAACTTCTCTGAAAAAAGCAAGCAGTATCACAATCGGTAAGGCAAGAAGCATGGCTTTATGTTTGTCTTCTTCAAGTATGTAGATAGCAAATATACAGCCGAACATTAAGCCGATGGTGCTGTCGTTATATATTGATCGTAGGCCCGTTGTGTAAAGCACGACTATAGCCAATATTACAGAAATAAAAAAAATCGTTGACCAAAATTTTCTATTTGCCGTTAATGGTGCTAAAAAAATCAGATGTAATAAAAAATGAGCAAATAATACATTACCTTCAGAATAACCTGAAAGTAATAACATAAAATAATGATAAACGGCACTACCTCTTGGATAGTGAGCATGGGTAGTTATAATAGAAGAGGCGGAATTTTGATTTTCAAAAAAACCGAAATGTAATAATTCTTTAGTAAATACCCCCCAATGGCAAAAATCATCATAGGCATGTAAATACGAGCCACTTGTATAAATAAAAAACGCGATGATAATTATACTTAATGAGATAATTTCATTAACGCATGGTTTTATATTTTTTAAAAAATCATCTTTTGAGATTTGAGTATAATAATAAGCAAAATATATCGTACCTAGAAAATAAAATAAATAAGTGGCTGCAGGTAAAAGATTTACCATAGCAGCACAATATAAAAGTGATACTAAAAGGGAAGTAACTACCGGAACAGCAAAAATAAATTTTGTTTTTAAGCAGTTAGAAAATAAATATGAAAACCCAAAAATAGTTAATATCGGTATGAGGATCATAAAATTAAACTTGTTACGACAAGGTGATAGCTTAGATAAGAGTTTTCAATATAATTCCCGCGGGTACTTGGGTGTCAACTTAAGATGAAATTAAGCCGGTCCAATGTCATTCCCGCGGCAATGCGGCGTTGTTGCATGGCTCGAATTTTTGCAAAGCAATCCAGTGTCATGCCGTGGCTTGACCACGGCATCCAGAAAAAATTAAAAAGCCTAACTGGATACCGTGGTCAAGCTAGCGTTGTTGCATGGCTCTAAAAAAATGCCGGATGTCATTCCCGCGCAGGCGAGAATCCAGAAAAAATACTTAAAATAAACAAACTTATATAAAAATTTACTATATAATTCGCTTAAATACTTTTCTGGATTCCCGCCTGCGCGGGAATGACATCGAAAACGCGGGAATGACATCGAAAATTCGAGCCATGCAACAACGCCGGTCAAGCAACTAGATGACACCGCGGTACTTTTAAAAAATCCCCGAAATATAGCAATTTTTGATCCACGCAAGAATGACTCGGATTAGATTAAAAACCCATACCGTCCATGCCGCCACCGCGCGGTGCTGAATCTTCTTTATCGGAAGGCTCATCAACAATTAACGTTTCGGTAGTAATAATCAATGAAGCAACGGAAGCCGCATCTTGTAGTGCCGTACGAACTACTTTCGCCGGATCAATAATTCCTGCTTTAATCATGTCAACATAAGTCATATCTTGAGCATTAAAGCCGAAATTTTTGTCCTTGCTTTCTAGAAGTTTACCGACTACGACGCCGCCATTCTCACCGGCATTTTCGGCAATTTGTCTTACCGGATCTTGTAAGGCTGCTGCTACCAACTCTATACCGGCTTGTTGATCCTTGTTAGCTCCTTTTAATGACCTTAAAACTCCGGCTGCGTGTAGCAGAGTAACGCCGCCTCCGGCAACAACCCCTTCTTCTACCGCCGCTCTAGTCGCATGAAGCGCATCCTCAACACGATCTTTACGCTCTTTTACTTCTATTTCGGTAGCACCGCCGACTTTTAAGACGGCAACACCGCCGGAAAGCTTAGCTAAACGCTCTTGTAGTTTTTCTTTATCGTAATCGGAAGTAGTTTCTTCAATTTGTTTACGAATTTGCGAAGCTCTTTTTTCTATATCTTCTTTGCTGCCTGCACCATCGACGATTACGGTATTTTCTTTAGAGATAGTAACTTTCTTAGCAGTACCAAGCATTTTAATATTTACATTCTCAAGTTTCATGCCAAGATCGTCAGTTATTAACTCACCTTTTGTTAAAACGGCAATATCTTCCATCATGGCTTTTCTTCTATCGCCGAAACCTGGAGCTTTAACTGCTGCAACTTTCAAACCACCGCGTAATTTATTGACGACTAAAGTTGCAAGAGCCTCACCTTCTATATCTTCGGCAATGATAAGTAAAGGACGAGCTGATTGGTGTACCGCCTCAAGTACCGGTAACATTGGTTGTAAAGTTGATAGTTTTTTTTCAAATAACAAAATGTAAGGATTTTCAAGTTCCGCAATCATCTTCTCGGAATTAGTTACAAAATACGGTGATAAATAACCCCTATCAAACATCATGCCTTTAACTACTTCGACGTCAAAGCTAAAGTTTTTAGCTTCTTCAACGGTAATTACTCCTTCTTTGCCGACTTCTTCCATTGCTTTAGCAATTTTTTCGCCGATTTCTTTATCGCCGTTTGATGAAATAGTGCCTACTTGAGCGATTTCTTCCTGACTATTAATTTTTTTACTCGATTTTTTAATTTCTTCTACCACGGCGCTAACTGCTAAATCCATACCGCGTTTTAAATCCATCGGATTATAGCCCGCTGCAACGAGTTTATTACCTTCTCTAGCTAAAGCGCGTGCTAAAACGGTTGCGGTAGTAGTACCGTCACCGGCCGTTTCAGCCGTTTTGGTCGCAACAGACCTAACTAAACGAGCTCCGGCATTTCTAATTTTATCTTTTATTTCAATTGATTTTGCCACCGTAACACCGTCTTTAGTAATTTTCGGCGCTCCGAATGATTGCTCAATAAGTACGTTTCTGCCTTTCGGACCTAAGGTAACTTTTACCGCATCGGCTAAGATATCAATGCCTTCTAACAATTGTTCACGTGCTTTTGAACCGTGCTTAATTATTTTTGCTTCCATATTAAATTCTCCTTAAAATAAAAAAATTATTAATTTTTTAGATGTCATATCTACTAACAAAAACACCGTCATTGCGAGCGACTGTAAGGAGCGTGGCAATCCAGAAAAATAATAATTTTCATAGCATTTTTTGCTAATTTTTTCTGGATTGCCACGTCGGGACTTTGTCCCTCCTCGCAATGACGCAGTGTTAATCGAGCTATACAACAACGCCGATCAAGTCACGGGATGACAAGGATTTCCTTGCTCATTAATTAATTATACCCATAACATCACTTTCTTTCATGATGATCAAATCCTGACCGGCTACTTTAACTTCAGTACCGGCCCATTTACCGTATAGGACTTTATCCCCAACTTTAAGCTCTAACGGATGAAACTCTCCTTTTTCTCCTCTACTGCCTTTACCTACCGCAACTACTTCCCCTTGCATCGGTTTTTCTTTTGCGGTATCGGGGATAATAATTCCGCCCGCTGTTTTTTCTTCTTGCTGAATCGGTTTTATGGCAATTCTGTCATATAACGGTTTAAAAGACATTTCTAACCTCCAAAATAAATATTTTAAATGTATACTACTATATATAATTTATTTCTAGTAGTTCAAGAGGTAACTACTAAAAAATTTTAAATTATTTATCAAAATATTTAGTACTAACTCCGTGTTTTGTTTTATTCCATTTAAACGGCTGAAAAATAATTTCCCAAATTGCTTTATAGGACGCTAGCGTATGTAATATAAAATAACTAGGCCAGAGAATTAAGGCAATAATATCAAGGAAACGTAATTTTGACGATTGCCTATAAATTCTTAATATGATCTGTCAACAGTTTTCCGGACAGTTTTTTACGCACATTTTTGTATTTTTTCGTATTGTACTGGTGATAGATAATCGTTAGCAGAATGCATTCTTATACGATTATAAAATACCTCTATATATTCAAATATAGCATGTTTTGCTTCCTCCCTAGTTTTAAATTTATGTTGATAAATTAATTCTGTTTTTATAGTATGAAAAAAGCTTTCAGCAACAGCATTATCCCAGCAATTTCCTTTACGACTCATACTCTGTATAATACCATGTTGTTTTATAAGTTTTAAATGATTATCAGAACAATATTGGCTACCTCTATCAGTATGCCAAATAAGCTTTTTAGGTGGTTTACGTTGCCATATTGCCATTAGCAAAGCATTATTAACTAAATCAGCTTTCATATTACTATTCATTGACCAGCCTATTACTTTTCTAGAAAATAGATCAATAACTGTTGCTAAATATAACCATCCTTCTCCAGTTGGGATATAGGTGATATCACCAACCCAATAACAATTAACATTAGAAACTTTAAACTGTCTATCCAATAAATTAGGAGCAACTTGCTTATTATGCTTAGAATCAGTAGTTGCTTTAAATTTATACTTAGTTTTACATACTAAGCCAGCTTCATTCATTAGTCTTGTAATTCTCCTACGACTAACAATTATGCCTTGCCTCAACAAAGCCTTTTTAATGGGTCTAGATCCATAATTTCGTCTACCTTCCTGAAAAATAGCTCTAACCTTACAGGTTAATTCTCTATTTTCTTTATCCCTATTGCATCCAGGGTTATTTAACCACTCATAATAACCGCTACGTGATACCTTCATACATTTGCACATAATTGCAATTGAGAAATCATCTTGATGCTTCTTTATCCATGCATACCTTACAGGGACTCTTTTGCAAAGTACGCTGCAGCCTTTTTTAGTATATCACGCTCCTGTGTTACTATCACCAGCTCTTTCTTTAATCTTTTTAATTCATCATACAGATGTTCATCTGTTCTTGTTATTGATTCTTCAAATTGTTTAGAATATTTATCTATCCAACTATATAAAGTATTCTTACTGATACCTAATTCTTTTGCAGTCTGAATAACAGGTCGCTTCGATTCAGTTGCCAATTTAACTGCTGATTCTTTAAATTCACTAGAATACATTTTTGTTTTTGTCATACTGTATTTCCTTTCTGTTAATATTGTCTCATACTAACTGTCCGGAATACTATAGCCACATCAATATATAACAAGCACTTCCGTATAAATATAAGAATGCAAAAAATCCGTTAATCAGCCATAAATAATTAATTATAGGATTTTTGTTTATGATAATGGTAAATATTACAAAAGGTAAGCACCAAAAACAGTAAGAAGATAAGCCGATAAAAATATAAATAGTAGCTATTTGCCGTAAATTAAATTTTTTACATTTATCTTTGCATGCTTTAAAAACAAAAAAAGTTTGCAGGAAACCTTTAATCCAACGTGATCTTTGATTTAACCAATTCCCGATACTAATAGGCGATTCCTCTAAAGTATACGAATCAATCATATATACTTTATAGCCTTTTGAATAAAGCCTTATACCAAGTTCGGCATCTTCCGTAACGTTATAGGCATCCCAGCCGCCTATTTCATATAGTATATTTGTTTTGAAATGGTTACTAGTACCGCCGAGCGTCACCGGTAAATTTAGTAAACTCAAACCCTTTAAAATATACTCGAACCATAAGCTATATTCGATGTTAAACATTTTGGTCAGTAAATTCTCGTCTTTATTGTAAAAGTTAAGTTTAGCCTGCAAGCAAGCATATTCAGGCGGTAAATCCTTAAATACTTTTAATGCCGTAAGTAGCTGATCGGGATCAGGCATATCTTCCGCATCATATACGACTAAATATTCCCCTCGTGAATATTCTATAGCGTAATTCAAGGCTTTCGGTTTGGTTCTCGGTAAAGCGACAGGCACTTGTAACACGTGAATATATGAAGGTAAATTATATATGGAGATTTCTTTGATCATTAAATAATCATCGGCTTCAATAATAATCTTAACGTCTAATTTATTTTTAGGATAATTTAGAAGAGAGATATTTTTGATTATCGATTTTAATTTGCCTGTTTCTTTATATAAAGGTATTAAAATCGTATAAATTGGAAATTCTTTAGATTCTTGATTAAAATGAGATATTTGAGCTTGATTTGAGGCAACCTTACAGGGCAAATTATCAGGCAAAACAGCACGCGAGAATAACAATATTTTCAAAAAATTTTGTAAAAAATAACCGGCATTATTGGCAATATGAAATAAAGCGGGAAAATATACAAGCATCCCTAAAAAAATTAAGAAGAAAATTATTACTTTATCGCTATAGTTAATATTTTTAGCGATGACCGCCTCGCTCGTAAATTCCAGGAAATATTTTGACTTAACAATATTTAGGTGAGCAAAATTTGCTTCTAGAACCTTATAAAAATCAGGTTTTTTAATCAAGTATATATGGTTTCCGGCATTTGCTAGCAACGATAAAACTCTTAAGTCATTTATTGCAATGACCTTGTTATTTTGGATATCTTCATAAACAAAATATCCCTTTACTATATATTCCTTAATACGAGAATAATCGTAAATCTTTATATCATGACTTTTATTATCTATTAACGGTAATGAATTACTGTTATGTAATAGATCTATCATTAATTCATTATCAATAAGCTCTTCCCGAATTATAATTTCGCCTAAATTCTCTTTAGTAGTTTTTTGAATCAATTTTAAGTTAGCAATTTGGAACTCATTTAGTAATTCTCTATTCTTAATTACTTTTAAAATATTATCTTCATCTATATTTATACATCTAACCATACTGAAAATGTTATACCCGATATTTTATATTTTTTATTTGAAAGGCTACGATCCCAAAAATAGCCGATTTGAGTTGTTAAAAAATTTTTCCCTACATTATCAAATTTTATTATTTTTGCAACCGAAAGTTGTTCATAGACGGTTTTTTCATAAATATAACCGTAATCCTGACGATTATGATATTTGGTAAAACTCACCAACATAAAACCGTTCTCAAATTTAATCCCTTCAGAAGTAGAAACATTATAATATCTTTTTTTATAGCCGAGATAGTTAAGATAATGACCGATACTTACCGTATTTTGATTAAACACGGTGGCAGAATAAATTTGTTTTGACATGCCGGATAATAATGAAAATTCTGCAAAAAATTCCTCTCTGCAGCCTTTATCTTTACTAACAAAGATTTTAGGCTGGAGCGATATAACAAAATCATTTTCCTGAAACAATTTAAGCTTATAAAATAAACCGGCTTCCTCGGTAAAGCTTTTTCTACCGATAAACTTATCTTCCTTAAATAAAAAATGAATACCGAAATTTTGATTGTCGCTAATGCCGTATTCAACACTACCGCTTGTAAGCCGTTCATCTTGATATGAGGACAATTCCGCTATCCCTTGCCGCAATTTTTTTATGCGTTTTGATAGCCTCTTATAACGGCGAGAATTTGGGTTTAATTGCCGGTTAGACGCCTCTAGCTGCTGCAATTTTTCTTCTAAATCTTGGGCAAAAATTTCTCGTTTTTTCTTCTCCTTTTTTGAGGCTTTATCGACATTATTGATATTTATACTATACCGATACCTACCCTCCTCTAACAGCCAAGCGGAAGCGTTAACTTTATTAGCGCTTAAAATAACCGAAACAAAAACTAAAATAAAACACCGAAATATATTTATCATAACAAGCCGCATAAATCAAAATACGGTATTATAATACAATTTATAGTTGAATAAAGTATTAAATGAAGTTTTTAATAAAATTTAAATTGAAACATTAAATATTTTATTGTATTTGTACTTGAGAATACTTGAATAAATATTTTTATATTAAGAAAATTTTAATAATTTATAAGGATATGTGTATGTCTAAATCTAAAGAAGAGCCTATTTCAGCTACCAGAATCGGTACAATTAATTTTATTTCAGAAGCAAATATTACCGGCTATAACGATGCAAACGGTGCAAATTCATTAGCAAATAGTAGTGAACGCACATTATCTAATGTTTTACCTTTAGGAGAAGGAGCAGAAGAAACGGCGGAATAAATAAAAATTTTCTATATACTCTCGATGACATTCCCGCGCAGCATTGTTGCGTGGATAGGTTCAAAGCGTGTTATGTCATTCCCGTGAAAACGGGAATCCAGAAAAAAATAGTCATCCTGAATTTATTTCAGGATATACTACAAGAGATGCTGAAACAAGTTCAGCATGACAAAGCTGGATTCCCGCCTTGAGCTATGAATGACATAGGGTACTTTTTTAGAGCCATGCAACAACGCCTTCTCGCCTGCATGAGCGTTGTTGCGTGGCTACCGGAATCGTCATTGCGAGAAGGCACAAAGTGCCGACGCGGCAATCTAGTCCTTGTCATGCTGAACTTGTTTCAGCATCTTTTTTTAATAGATCCTGAAATAAATTCAGGATGACTATGTTTTTCTGGATTGCCACAGCCACTTCGTGGCTTCGCAATGACGAGTTTTTTATTAATTTTCGAGTCATACAATAATGCCGGTCAAGTCAAGTCGGACAGTATAATATCACTCTTCCGGCAACACTTGATTTTGCAACTCAAACAATTCGGTGCTTGCTGATCTTGCTAGTTTTAGCATCGCTAAAAATTGCTCTTCGGAAAACGGTTTCTGCTCGGCTGTACTTTGTACTTCAATTAAATTGCCGTTCCCGGCAAAAACAAAATTCGCATCCACTTCGGCGTTGCTGTCTTCTAGATAATCTAAATCAACTATCGGCTCACCTTTATATATACCGCAAGAAACGGCGGCAATTTGAGTAATTAACGGATTCACTTTTAACGCTTTCCTGTTCATTAACGACCGAACGGCTAAATGCAGAGCTATATAACTTCCCGTAATGGCTGCCGTTCTAGTACCGCCGTCTGCGTTTATCACGTCGCAATCAATAATAATTTGACGCTCTCCTAAGGCTTTAAGGTTAATTATCGCACGCATTGATCTACCTATTAGCCGCTGGATTTCCTGCGTTCTACCTCCTTGCTTACCTAATGCCGCTTCTCTTTTTATACGTTGATTGGTAGAACCGGGCAGCATACCGTATTCTGCAGTAATCCATCCTTGACCTTGCCCACGTAAGAAAGGCGGTATGCTTGTCTCATAAGTAGCACTACACATAACGTGAGTATTGCCGATTTTAATTAAACAAGAACCTTCTGCATTAACAAGAGGAGATAATTCTATCGATATTTGACGTATTTGGTTGTTTTTTCTGCCTGATGGTCTCATAATTGTAATTTATCTGTAATAATTCTTGAAAGATAAGTAGTATATACTCAAATGATTTCAGAAATTAAATTTTATTTTGAGGGGCGACTGCACGCAGCGTACACTTAGTACGTGAGTACAGGAGTCCCTGATAAAATGAAAGAGTAATTTTTGAAATCAGCAGAGTATACTTGAAAATCTATAATTTTTCATTATATAGTTAGCATTAAACTTCAAATAAAGATAGATAATAAAATGGATAATAACAGTAAAGAAAAAAATGAAGAAGAAACACAGCTAGAAGAAACTCTGCAACCTGAAGCAGAAGAAGTAGCTAATTTAAAGGGCCGAATCGAAATATTACAGGATAAATTACTTAGAAGCGTAGCGGAGGCTGAAAATACCAGAAAGCGTTTAGAAAAGTCTCGTGATGAAGCACGTGATTATTCTATAGTTTCTTTTGCCAAAGATATTCTGACCGTTAGTGATAATTTATCAAGAGCGTTAGAGTATAAACCGCAAAATCTTGAAGGAGAAGCAGCTAATATTGTCACCGGTGTTATTTCAGGGGTGGAAATGACAGCGCTAGAGCTTGCAAAAATATTTAAAAAACATAATATAGAGTTAATAGAGCCGATAATAGGCGAGCTGTTTGACCATAATATACATAATGCAATCTCGCAAATCGATAGTGATGAGTATAAGTCCGGGAGTATAGTTGCCATAATGCAAGTGGGTTATAAGCTTAAAGATCGACTATTACGCCCTGCAACTGTTCAGGTGGCTAGGTAGTCGTGTTATTTGGGAAGAAGTATTGCTGCTCCATCGTCATTGCGAGGAGTTGCGGTAGCAACGACGTGGCAATCTAGAAAAAAATTATATTATATTACGCTGAAATATCTATTTTCTGGATTGCCGCAGCCCCTTCGGGGCTTCGCAATGACGATTCTGATATCTACATATTAATAATATAAACCTGTTAAAAAGAGAAATATTTTGAATAAAACAGCTATATTTTGGTTTATCCTTCTAGGGATTTTTATAACTGCCTCAGCGTTAATTTCAGGTGCTATAAAACCTTTCTTTATTGCTTTTATAATTGCTTACTTATTACAGCCGACTATTGATTTTATTGTATCACGGCTCAAGCTACCGAGAAACCTAGCGGCATCTATAATATTCCTTATTTTTTTAGGAGTGTTTTTTGTAGCACTTATTATATTATTACCGATAATTTATCAACAAATTTCTATTTTTATAAATAATGTTCCTAAATATAAAAATTATTTTCAAGCGGAAATAATGCCGCATCTTTCGGCAAAAATTTACTCAATAGAACCGAATATTGCCGATAAAATTAAAGATTCGCTAAGTAATTTTATAAATAATATATTTACTATATTAACTAGCCTTGCTAATAATTTCTGGCACTATACGATAGTTACAATCAATATATTTATATTATTGTTATTAATACCTATAATATTATTTTATTTCCTACGGGACTGGCCAAAAATTATAGCAAATATGAAATCATTATTACCGATGCAAAGTAAAAAGAAAATATTAGAAGTATTATTTTCCATTAATAATTTACTATCGGCTTATATCAGGGGGCAGCTAAATATCTGCTTATTATTATCGATTTTTTATAGTATTTCATTATCTATTGTCGGTATAGATTTAGCCATTTTACTAGGTATCTTAAGCGGGTTTCTTGTTATCATCCCTTTTATCGGCACTTTAATATCTTTTTCTCTGGCACTAATTGTCGGCTATTTAACTTTCGGTATGAAAATAAAATTGTTATATATAGTAATGATTTATCTTATCGGTAATATCGGCGAATCGTATATTTTAACGCCTAAAATTATCGGTGATAAAATAGGTCTTCATCCGGGTTGGATAATATTCTCAATTTTGGCTTGCGGGAGTTTATTCGGCTTTGTCGGCATATTTTTTGCTATACCGATCGCAGGCATTACCAAAATTCTACTTTTTAACGTCATTGACTTTTACAAAGCTAGTAAGTTTTATAGTCAAGAGCGGTAAAGAGTAGAGATGGTATTGTTGCGCGGAACAAAAACGTTGCAAAAAAATACCGTCATTGCGAGGAGGCGTTGTTGCGTGGATCAAATTTTTGATGTCATTCCCGCGCAGGCGGGAATCCAGAAAAAACACTTTTATGTCATCCTGAATTTATTTCAGGATCTATTAATGAGATGCGCAAAACTTGTTCAGCATGACAAAAAAAGCCTGGATTCCCGCCTGCGCAGGAATGACATACTGCCGCTTTATCGAGCCATGCAACAACGCCGTCCTAGCCAATTTTTGAAGTTCTATCTAAGTATATGCAACAACTTATATTTCCCTTATCCTACAATACACAATATCATCCCGATGAGTTTATTGTTTCTAACTCTAATAAACTCGCTCATAATGCGTTAAAAAACTGGCAAACAAATTGGGGAGTAAATCCTTATAAATTTACTTTATTAATTAAAGGAGCACCTGCTTCAGGCAAAACCTATCTTGCGAAAATATGGCAAAACCTAGCTAACAGCTTTATCATTAAAGATATTTTTTTTGATGAAGAAATTTTAGCTAAATATAATAGTTTCATTATTGAAGATATTGAAAATTGGCAAGAGGTAATTTTATTGCATTTATTTAACCTAATTAATGAGCGGCAAAAATATTTATTGCTTACCGGTAAGATAAATAAAAATTTTATATTGCCTGATTTATCTTCAAGAGTAAAATCCGTATTAACTATTGAAATAGAGCCGCCGGACGATGAATTAATGAGGATATTGATCTTCAAACATTTTGCTACTTCTTCTATAACAATCCCCGAGAGCGTCGTAGATTTTTTATTAGTAAACCTACCAAGGCAACATAAAGAAATTATAGAAATATTAGAGCAAATTAATCACTTCGCTCTAACCTCCAAACGTAAAGTAACGATTCCTTTAGTTAAAGAGGTATTAAATTTGCAGAATATTTGATTATTTGATGTCACTCCTACGCAAGTATTGTTGAGTGTATAGGTTAAGCGTGTTCGATGTCATTCCCGTGAAAACGGGAATCCAGAAAAAACACTTTTATGTCATCCTGAATTTATTTCAGGATCTATTAATGAGATGCGCAAAACTTGTTCAGCATGACAAAAAAAGCCTAGATTCCCGCCTGCACGGGAATGACATTGAAAATTCGAGCCATGCAACAACGCAAGTACAAGCAACTAGATGACACCGGAATGCTTTACATAATATTTTTTTGCTTCCAAAACTTACTAAAAGTGCGTTGACCGAAGTAAAAACTAATAATACCCGCAAAGATTGTTTGGTCTTCTATGCTCCATAAAACATCCAGATACTCTGCTAAAATAGCCGTGTTTTTTATAGCTTTATACTGGATATATTTGACTCCCCCATACATAGCAAAAAAGCTGTAAGCTAAAACGGGGCGTACCGAACTATTTAAGGCATCAACCCAACTTATTCCTGATTTATAAGTCGAGTAAAGCGAGTATTGTTCTGCCATTTCTTTAGAGATAGTTAGTTCCGTAAAAGTTTTAGAGTGATTAAGTTTATTATTTTCAATCTGCCGATCTAAAATATGTAATTCATGCTTTTTATCGTTAAGGTCTTTTAATATTTTTAAAATCTCAGGCAATATAGAGCTAATAAAACCTATTATTGTTGCAAGTAAAGTAATCATAAATATACCAAAATTTATTTTTTATATTTTATAGTATATCAGTAATTAATTACTCCACTAAGGAGGATACTAAAGTTAATTGTAATGCATGTCATTCCCGTGAAAACGGAACTTTGTTGCATGGCTCGAATTTTCGATGTCATTCTAGCTAAAAGCGGGAATCCAGGCTTTTTTTGTCATGCTGAACAAGTTTTGCGCATCTTTTTAGTAGATCCTGAAATAAATTCAGGATGACTTTGATACTTTTTCTGGATTCCCGTTTTCACGGGAATGACAACTAAGAAGTGATATTAATCAGCTTTATACCGACCTTAACTTATCTATAATCTTGGAATCTTTAGCTAATTCTAAAAATAATTCTCGCTCAAACGGCAATATTTCTTCTTCGCTTATCTCCGAGTGGTGATTTATAAAATCCTGTAGTTTTGATAATATTTTATTTTGTACGTCATTATATTTGGAGGTATCTAACTCATTTGCTAAAGTTATTTTCGGTAGGGTTATTTTATCGGTATACAGCGCATTTACGCCGGTAAAATAACGTTTTTTAGGTAATTCTAACTGTAATGCCTCATCTAAGATATAATTCTTATTCATATTTATTTGTAAGTGAGCGATATTATAATCGGCTGCGAAATAATCGGCAGAACTTGATTTATTTTGGGTCAAAATATTTTTGATATTTTTAACTAATTTATCTTTATCGCCCTCGCTTCTTAAAAGCATCTCGGTAACACCGCCCCACCCTGGGATTAAACCGACCAAAGCCTCAACAAGACCGGCATTTAATTCCTGATTAGCTACTATAAAACTCGAATGTAGTAATAACTCGCACCCGCCTCCGAGTGCTGCTCCCAGTGCGCAGCTAATAACATGAGAGGTTGAATATTTTAGCTTTCGCATAGTTTGCTGACCTAGCTTTAAAAACTCTTCTAAGCCTTGAAAATCTTTATTTTCTATATAAGAAAGAATTAATTTTAAATCGGCACCGGCAGAAAAATTATTGCCTTGCGACCAAATATAAAGATTTTGCTCTTTATTCTCGGCTATCTCGACGGATTTTTGCAGTAAATTAAACACCTCTTTATTTAGGCAGTTCATTTTAGTATTAATAACAAAAACTAATTGACCTTGATAAAGTAATAATTTAGCGGAATCATTCTCCGCTACTATTTCACTTAATTTTATTATATCTTTTCTCGATCTAAATTTTTCTTTATCAATATCTTTATATGAGCCTTTTGCTAAATAATCAGGCAGAGGCAATTTCATAAAATTAGCTTGATAAGTTAACCATTGCCAACTGTCTCTTACATGAAGTGTAAGCAATTCAAAAGGTCCGAATTTCCAGCTATAACCAAGCTTCATGGCTAAATCAATATCATAAATATTGCTAGTGACTTCAGGGATTAAACTTGTTAAATAAACATAAAATTCCGTTATAACTTCAGCAAAAAACTTGCCGTAAATAGAATCGCTTGTTAATAGCTCATTAATATCTGCAAATTCATTTTCTACTTTCGCTACCGGTTTATAAGATAAATCGGCTAAATTTATAACTTCTTTTATTTTTTTCCCGTTTACTGAAGAGAGGCGATAAAATCCCCCTCCTCCTTTACGACCGATTAATTTATTTTCAATCATCTTATCAAGGACAGGAGTGTTTAAATAAATTTTGTGGTAATAATCAGTTTCCGGCAGGCTAGCAAGCAACGAACCGGATATTAATTTCATTACGTCATGACCTATTAAATCATATAAGCCGAAAATTCCGGTACTCGGCAAACCAAATTGAGTAGTAAATATCTTATCGATAATTACTAAATCTAAATTTTCTTTTACTGCTTTTCTAACAACTAACTCAAGTAAAAAACAACCGACTCTGTTAGCAATAAAGCCCGGAGTATCGTTACATTTGACTATAGTTTTACCGAGAATTTTTGTTAAAAACTTGGAAACACGGGCGATTACTTCCGGTTCTACTTCATTATCCGTAATTAATTCAAGTAGCTCCATATAGCGCGGCGGATTAAAAAAATGCGTAATTATAAACCGAGATTTCAGCTCGCCACTCAAATTTTCTTTCAGCCTTTTTAACGGCAAAGTGGAAGTATTAGAGGCAATAATTGCCTCTTTCTTCAAATAAGGAGTAATTTTATTATATAATTGATGTTTTATTTCTAGCTTCTCAATAATAACTTCAATAACTAAATCACAATCCTTAAGTAAGTCTAGATTATCTTCTAAATTACCGATAGTAATAAGATTTGCCTTATCGGGAAAAGATAAAGCGGGAGGTTGTTGTTTATGCAAATTTTCTATCGCGCTTTTAACGATTTTATTTTTATCGTTTGGGTCACTCGCTACAATATCCAATAACACGACTTGATGAGAAGAATTAGCAATTAAAGCGGCAATCCCTGCCCCCATAACTCCCGAACCGATAACGCATATTTTTTGTATATTATTTTGCATAAATTAATCCTCTTATTTGGGTGAATATCAATTCGTCATGGCGAGGCGGCATTAGTGTTGTTACATGGCTCTAAAAAAGTGTTATATGTCATTCTAGCTAAAGGCGGGAATCCAGACTTTTTTTGTCATGCTGAACAAGTTTTGCGCATCTTTTTAGTAGATCCTGAAATAAATTCAGGATGACTTAAAAATATTTTTTTCTGGATTCCCGCCTTTAGCTAGAATGACATCGAAAATTCGAGCCACGCAACAACGCAGGTACAAGCCACGGAGTGACAAGAGCGATTCAAGAAAACACTACGCGCTCAATTGCCTCCGCATTATGATTAACTAAATCCTTAGCCACCTCTTTTGTGATCATTTTCTTTAAATTATTATTTAACTCATGCCGTACACAACCAAGCATTTGCGGTTCGGCAACAATAATTAATTCTTTGTATTTATGAGGAATCTGCATTATCTTATCTAAATTCTTAGCAACGCTTCTTGCCGCTTCTTTATGCTCTATATCTTTAAGTGAAGTACGCGGTTCAAATAAAGACCCAGGATTTGATTTATTTTGATAATAACTTTGACTTTTTTCTCGATGATGGTGATGCTCTTCCGACATCAACAATATTTCTTCGGGCTTACCGGTAATTTTTATTCCCTGCGCCTCGTAAAGCATCATACGCAGGCTATCAATAACGGCAATTAGTTTTAATTGTGTTCCATTTTTCATAAATACCTCTTAAATATTTTTATCTATGTAACAGCTTTGTTGCATGGCTCGGTTTTACACTTTGTGTCATTCCCTCGAAAGAGGGAATCTACTTAACAATATAACAAAATTAGTAAGTTAGATACCGGCTTTCGCTGGTATGACACCAAAAATTCGAGCTATGCAACAAAGCCCTATGTAACTTAATGATAACTATAATTAAAATTAAATCTATCAAAATAATATTAATTTAGTAATTGTTGTTTTTCCTTATTAATTATTCCCTCTATCTTCTCATTGAGTATGCGCACGTCAGATTGCTCTACTTCTTCTACGCTTATAACACCGATAATTTTCACTTGAATCGTCCCCGGTTTTTTAAACCAAAAGCCTTTAGGCCAGTAAAGCCCTGCATTATGAGCCATCATAACGATAGGCACTTTTGCGATGGAAGCTAATTTTACCGCACTCGGTTTAAATTTTACTGTTTTTTCAGGCAGTACTCTAGTTGATTCAGGAAAAATAATTAACCATAACCCTTGGCGTATTTTTTCTTGCCCTTCTCTTAAAATTTGAGTAACCGAGATATTAACGTTACGATCTACCGCAATAGGATTAACCATTCTAAGCCCCCATCCGAGCAAAGGTATATTAAATAACTCACGTTTTAATACCCAGGAATGCTCCGGAATAATTAGTTGCATAAATATCTGATCCCAAAAAGATTGATGATTAGAGACAACTATCGAAGGTATTTTCGGCAGCTTCTCAAGACCGGAAACTTGATATTTTAGACCGCAACAAAGTCTTGCCAACCAGACAAAAGCACAGGAAAAAATAATGGCTATTTTATATCTTATTTGATAGTTGACATTGAAAAACGTTACTGGTATGTAACATATAAGAAAAAAAACAAAAGTAAATGTAGCAAGTAACCCATAAAATAGTAAAATCCTGAAACGCCAAAGCATAAATAAATAATTAATTCGTTAAAAATACAGTATATAACATAAAATTCATGACTAATAAAATAAAAAGGTACTAAATGAAAAAAACTATCCTTTCCGGAGTTCAAACAACAGGCTCTTTACATCTTGGTAATTACTTAGGTGCTATTAAAACTTGGGTTAAAATGCAGGAAGAATATAATTGTTTTTTCTTTCTAGCCGATTTACATGCTATTACTATAGATCAACCCCCTGAAGAGCTTAGAAATTCGATTATGCAAACTTTAGCTATTTATATAGCCGCCGGACTCTCTCCTGACAAAATCGCTATTTTTGCACAGAGTATGGTCAAAGAACATAGCGAACTTGCTTGGATATTAAATTGCGTTACGCCTCTTGGCTGGCTTAAGCGTATGACTCAATTTAAAGATAAAGCCGGCAAGACCCCAGAAAAAGCTTGCCTTGGGTTATTGTCATATCCCGTGCTTATGGCAGCGGATATATTATTATATCAAACCGATATAGTACCGGTCGGCGAAGATCAAAAACAACATTTAGAGCTGACGCGAGATATTGCCGGAGTAATTAACAGGAAATTTAATAAAGAAGTTTTGAAAGTACCGGAGCCGTTAATCGGCGGTTCCGCCACTAGAATAATGAGCTTGCGAGACGGTCGAAAAAAAATGAGTAAGTCCGATTCTTCTGATTCTTCACGGATTAATTTAAAAGATAGTGCCGATCTTATTCAGCAAAAAATAAAAAAAGCTAAAACCGATCATTTAACCGAAATTAGTTATGATAAGGAAAACCGCCCGGAAATTAGCAATTTAATTGATATTTATGCTAGCTTATCGGAAATTAGTAGCGAGACAATAACCCAAAATTATCAAAATAAAGGTTTCGCTAACTTCAAAGAGGATTTGGCAGAAATTATTATTACAAGATTACAGCCGATTCATAGCAAATATTCAGATTTAATGAATAATCAAGATTATTTGCTAAGCATACTGCAGAAAGGAGCAGATAAAGCAAGAGCTAGGGCAACAAAAACAGTTACGGAAATAAAAGAATTATTCGGTTTCGTGGTTTAGGTTATGTGTCATTTCATTTGAACTAGGCATTGTTGGGTGGCTCGAATTTTTGCAAAGCGGCCGGTGTCATACCGTGGTCAAGCCCACTACTGTACGAACGTTGAAAAAAGGCTGTGTCATGCCGTGACTTGATCACGGCATCCAGTCTTTTTATTAAGGTTTTTCTGGATACCGTGGTCAAGCCGGCGTTGTTGCATGGATAAGAAATTGCCATAAAAAGGGGGTCATTCCCGCGCAGGCGGGAATCCAGCTTTTTTTGTCATGCTGAACTTGTTTCAGCATCTCTTGAAAAAGATCCTGAAATAAATTCAGGATGACTATAATTTTCTGGATTCCCGCTTTCGCGGGAATGACACCGAGAGCGTTTTTAACCATCCATATAACAACACCGGTCAAGCCACGGTATGACACCATACTTGTAATAACCATAATACGATAATTATGATCCACGCAACAATACTAAACTAGAACGACATTGATAGAATTATATCACATTATATTAATAAAATTTAAAAGATAATAGCGTTGTATAATATCAATTCTGTAATATTTTCATTAGCAAATTAATTTCTTCACGCAGCTCTATATCGGTTTCCGATAATTCTTCTACTTTCTTGATGGCGTGCATAACAGTCGTATGATCTTTTTTACCGAATTTCTTACCGATATCGGCAAGGCTTTTAGGTGTAAGTGCCTTACTAAGATACATAGCAATTTGCCGAGGTCTAGCTACCGCGCGTTGCCGTGTTACCGAAGACATATCGGAAAATTTAATATTATAACGATTCGCCACCTTTTTTTGAATATCTTCAATGGTAATTATCCTTTCGTTAGAACGCAGTAAATCTCGTAAAATATTTTGGGTATTTTCTAAAGTTACCTCCCTACCGACAAGATTAGAATGAGCAATAACTTTATTTAAAGCTCCCTCTAACTCTCTGACATTTGAGATTATTTTAGCAGCTAAAAACTCGATAACATTTTTTGGGATATGAATATTCATTTGTTCAAGCTTGGACTCTAAAATACCGAGGCGCAGCTCATAAGTGGTGCTGTGAACGTCGGCAACAAGCCCCCATCCTAGACGTGATTTAATTCTATCTTCAATATTATCCAGGTCAGACGGCGATCTATCGCAAGATATCACCATTTGCCGATTATTATCGATCAAAGTATTAAAGGTATGAAAAAATTCCTCTTGCGTACTATCTTTACCGCAGATAAATTGAATATCATCGATCATTAATACGTCAACCGAGCGGAATCTTTCTTTGAAAGCCATAACGTCTTTATTACGGAGTGCCTTAACAAATTGATACATAAATTTTTCCGCCGACATGTATATTACTTTACGGTTCGGATTATTTTGTTTTATATACCAACTAATTGCATGCATTAAATGCGTCTTTCCAAGCCCCACCCCACCGTATAAAAAAAGCGGATTCGATTCGGATACCACATTACCGGACTCGGCAACCGCCCTTGCTGCTGCATATGCCAGTTCGTTCGGCGCTCCGACGACAAAATTATCAAATGTAAAACGAATATCTAGCGTTGAAAAAATATTTTCTGAATTAAGGTCGGTTGCCTCCAAATCTGCAAAAGACTTGGCAGGTAACTCCAAAATAGTTTGTTCGGATAACGGTAATTCTTTGGTAATTATTTCTATTGATTTAATCCCTTCGTTATAATGCTGAAATAATTGTAATATAACAATAGAATATTTTGATTTTACCCAATCTCGGATAAAATTTGTCGGCGCGCAAAGTATGACGTTATTTACGGAAAATTCTATAAAATTGATTTTGCTAAACCAACTATTATATAAAGCCTCTCCGTAATATTTATAAAGATCTTGGGCTACATGTCCCCAAACATCTATAAAAACATCCGGTTGTTTTCCTAAAATTATCTGATTTTGATTAGTATTCACTTAAAATTGCCACGGTAAATTATTTTGTTTCCATCCGATATTACAGTTATTTCCTTCAAACCCGTCAATAATATTATAACAATTTTCATAATTCATTTGGGCTATGAAAGTTGCTGCCGAAAACGACCTATGTCCGGAGCGACATAGAAAAAATATATTACTCATCTTATTTTTAATACACGATATAAACCGGGTTTTAAAGTTTTTATTTAACGACATATTAGGAGGTAATTGCCAACTTAAAAAAACGACCTTATTTCGATCCTCTAGATAAGGGACACCTATTTTTTCTCACTCCTGCGGAGTTCTAACGTCTATAAGCATAGCATCTTCATCCACCATAAGTAAGCTATAAGCATCTAAAGAACTTACATTTTTAACGTTCATAATGATATGCTGTTAGTTTTTATAATTTTATGAATGTCAGCCTAATAAGCAAAAACATAGATCGTCATTGCGAGGCGCTGCAGGCCTTGTTGCATGGCTACCAGAATTGTCATTGCGAGCGACTGCAAGGAGTGCGGCAATCTAGAAAATAATAATTTCCATAGCATTTTTTGCTATTTTTTCCTAGATTGCGGCGTCGATGCTAACGCATCTCCTCGCAATGACGAATGATGGATTCCCGTTTTCACGGGAATGACATTAAAAACACGATCTACGCAACAATGTCTTTGCAAAAATGTCATCGAGAATTATCTTGGTATTTAATAGTTTTAATAATATTATTATAAAAAATTTTTGCAAGATTAGTTTATGAATAAATTAAATAAAAAAGACTTTCAAAAAAAACTCTATTACCGAAGTAAAAATCGCGGTTGTAGGGAAACGGATTATATACTTAGCAAATTTGCCGAGCAACTTTTATTTGAACTAGACGAAAAAAAACTTAACGAATTTGCTTTAATACTTGATCAAAATGATAATGATCTTTATAATTGGCTTACCGAAAAATCCCCTATTCCCTCTTATTTAAATGCTGAAATAATGAATAAGTTACGCGAATTCTCAAAAAATTAGAAACTAAATAATGTTGACGCAAAAATTTCCGTCGGTAGCAAAAAGCTTCTTTGCTAATCGATATTCTATAAGTAATTCACACAAAAATGTTATTTTACTTGCAAGTAACGAAGAAGACGCAATAAAACTATATAAACAAGCTTTATTTTTCTCTCCTACAAACAATCTACTATATTTTCCTTCTGTGGATACCGTCCCTTATGACCATGTATCACCCAATCAAAATATTTTATCGGCAAGAGCAAATATTTTAACTAAACTGATAACAAACGGTAATAACAATAAGCAAAAGAATATAGTTATTACTCATGCTACTAATCTCTTAAATAAATTACCTCCTCCGGAATTTTTTGTCAAATCATCTTTAAAACTTTATCTTAAGATGAAACTTACCGCTACTTCACTTGCCGATTTCTTAGTACGCAATAGTTTTACTAGAAATGCTAGTGCTATCGATAGCGGTGAATTTGCGGTTAGGGGAGAAATTGTTGATATCATTTTACCGGGACCGATAGCTTACAGGATTAACTTTAGCTGGGATTATATTGAATCGATTAAGGAATTTAATATTGATAGCCAAATCTCTACTATATCTCATACGGCACACACGGAATTAATGATTAGCCCGGCTAGTGAAATAATATTAAATCGAGATACGATAAGTAATTTTAAAGATAATTACTTACGAAATTTCGGCGTGAATCATACTAATACGCCTTTATACGAAGCAATAATGGAGGGGAGGAAATTTCCCGGTTATGAACAGTTATTACCGTTATTCTATGATTCATGTTATAATTTAATCGATTATTTAAGTGACCCTGTCATTATTTTTGATAATCTATCTAAACAAGCTATTTTAGAATTTGAACATAGTTATAATGATTTCTATCAAGCAAGAAGTGAGTCAAATAAGATTAAATTTAATAATTTCTACCCTGCTCTCACTCCTAAATATTTGTATTTTACTAGTCTAGAGATAACAAAGTTATTAGAACACGAAGATAATATTTTTGTTGTTTCGGAAAATTCCGAGCAGACCGTCTTAATTGAAAATATAAGCGCTGCTAGTTTTACCGAGAAAAAAACGGTTTTTGATAAATTATTTGAAATAATAACCGCTAATCACTCTAAAATGCCGATAATATGCTGTCCTTCTCTAAGCGGGCTAGAAAGATTAAAAAGTATTATAGGGAGTTACGAATATCAATATAATGAAATAAACAAACTACACGAAGCAAAAATCGGCGTTATAAACCTTGCCCGTATTCCGCTTAACCAAAGCTTTTATACCGAGGAATATTTATTTATTGCAGCTAGCGACATCTTGGAAGAAAAATTAGTTAATAATTCCCCGTCAGATGCAAATCGTAAGCTTAAAAATATTTTGCTGGAACTGGATAATTTAAACGAAGAGGAATTTGTTGTTCACCGAGATCACGGAATAGGGCAGTTTTTAAAAGTCGAGACCTTAGAGGTTAGAGGCAAGGCGCATGATTTCCTAAAAATTTTATATGCCGGTAACGATAAACTATATATTCCGGTTGAAAATATTGAAGTAATAAAAAAATACGGCAATAGCAATGCCGAGCTTGATAAGCTTGGAAGTTCTTCATGGCAAAGAAATAAAGCTAAATTAAAAAATCGTATCAAAGAAATTGCCCTGCAATTATTGCAAATAGCCGCTAAAAGGAAACTTAACCTTTCCGCTGCGGTAGAATTTGATCTTGATGAATACAATAAATTTTGTAATAAATTTCCTTTTACCGAAACCGAAGATCAACTAAATGCCATTAACGACGTTAAAGCTGATTTAAGCTCAGGAATGTTAATGGATAGGCTAATATGCGGCGATGTCGGTTTCGGTAAAACGGAAGTGGCAATGCGTGCTGCCTTTATGGTCGCGAAATCCTTAAATGAACATTTGCCGCAAATTGCGATAATAGTGCCGACAACTATTTTATGCAGCCAACATTATTTAAGATTTGTCGAGAGATTTAAAGATTTAAGACTGAATATCAAGCAGTTATCTAGTGTTATTAACACAAAGGAAGCTAAAATTGTCAGGCAGCAAATCGAAAACGGTGAGATAAATATAATAATCGGTACTCATTCATTATTACATAAAAATATAAAATATCATAACCTCAAATTATTAATAATTGATGAAGAACAACATTTCGGTGTTAGTCAAAAAGAATTTTTAAAAGACTTAAAGTCTTCAGTACATATTTTGGCAATGTCGGCAACGCCGATTCCGCGAACTTTGCAAATGTCGATGAACGGGCTTAAAGAGCTGAGCATCATAGCCACGCCGCCGATGAACAGGTTGGAAGTTCGCACTACAATTATGCCTTTTGATCCCGTTATTGTTAGAGATGCCTTGCTGCGTGAGCATTTCCGAGGGGGAAGAAGCTTTTACGTAGTACCGCGAATTAACGACATTCCTGAGGTAGAAAAGCAATTAAAGCAAATTGTGCCGGAATTAAGATATAAAATAGCTCACGGTAAAATGACGCCGAATAAAATCGATGAGACTATGAGTGAATTTTATGCCGGTAAATTTGATATATTAGTTTCAACAACAATAATTGAATCGGGTATTGATATAGCCGACGCAAACACTATGATTATTCATAAAGCAGATATGCTAGGGCTTAGTCAACTATATCAATTAAGGGGAAGAATCGGTCGAAGTAAAGCTAGGGGATATGCATATTTAACGATAGCGGGTAATAAGAAAATAACCAAGCATAGTCTAAGGCGTTTGGAGATTATCCAAAATAGCTGCACGCTGGGTTCAGGCTTTACGATCGCTAGCCATGATATGGATTTGCGAGGATTCGGTAATTTAATCGGCGAAGAGCAATCCGGTCAAATTAAGGAAGTCGGCACGGAGCTTTATCAGGAAATGCTAGAAGAGCAAATAGCTATTTTGAAAAATGAACCGCAGAATTTAGAACAAAATTTCGTACCGACGATAAATTTAGGGTTACCGGTCTTTATCCCCGATGCTTACATATCGGACTGCATGCTTAAACTTGGGTTGTATAGAAGAATAGGCAGCTTAAGCAATAATGCGGAAGTAGAAAAATTTAAAGATGAAATGATTGATAGATTCGGTCCAATCCCTGCCGAATTTAATAATTTACTCGATATAGTAAAAATAAAATTAGTATGCCTTAAACTGAATATTGAAAATTTAGATTCCGGCGAACGCGGCTTTGTAATAAGATTTTATAAAAATGCTGATATGGCAGAGAAGATTATAAAATTCGTAAGCCAATACTCGCAGCAAGCTAAAGTTAAACCCGATAATAAATTAGTATTTACCAAAAAATTAACCGATGAAAATATTATTACGGAAACGGGGCAATTGCTGGATAGGCTAACCCGTCATTGCTTGTAAGACATTGCCTGTATGGATAGAAAACGATGTCATTCCCGCGCAGGCGGGAATGACATCGAAAATTCGAGCCATGCAACAACGCCGGTCAAGCCACGGTATGACAATTTCAATAAACAATAATTTATTTACTATATGCCCTACTCTTCATTATTAAAAAAGCTGCAAATATTATTCCGGCAGCATAATATTACCGGCTTATCCGTTAATTCCACTAGCATCAAAGAAAATGAGGCTTTCTTTGCTATTAAGGGAAAAAATTACGACGGTAATAAATTTATTCTCGATGCTTTAAATCAAAAAGCAGGGATTATTATCACCGATAATAATGAAAGCGTAGAATTAAACCCCGCAAAAATAATATATGTAAAAAATGCGCGGATAGCTTTAAGTTTGGCGGCAAAAATCTTTTATCCGAAAGAGCCGCCATATTTAATAGCCGTAACCGGTACTAACGGCAAAAGTTCGGTAGTATCATATATTGCACAATTATATTCTTTGCTCGGAAAAAATGCTGCCACTCTCGGCACTCTCGGCGTCGAGTATTTTGGTGATATTAAATCCCCTGAAATTTTAGAGGATACCTCCTCTTTAACTACCCCTGATCCTATAAATTTTAGAAAAATCATTCATAATCTAGCTGACAATGATATAGAATATTTGGCTTTTGAAGCTTCTAGCCACGGACTCGATCAGAAAAGGCTATATGGAATAAAAGTTAATGTCGCTTGCTTTACAAGCTTCAGCCAAGATCATTTAGATTATCATCAGACAAAAGATGCTTATTTACTTGCAAAACTAAAATTATTTACCGACAACCTACTACCTTCAGGGTTAGCTGTGTTAAATTCTGATATAGCAGAAATAGAGTTTATTAAAGATTATTTAAACAAACATGATGTTAAATTTATAACTGTTGGTAAAAAAGCCTCAAAAAAAGGAAATTTACAAATTATTAAGACTCTTCAAGCTTTATATAATCAAATTGTTTCTTTTGACTTTAATGGATTAAATTATGCTTTTAATACACATATAATCGGTAGTTTTCAAGCAAGTAATCTGCTCATTGCTGCTCTAGCTGTTCATCATACCGGTTTTAATTTTAGAGAAACTATCATGAGCTTAATGAAAATTAGGGCAGTAAAGGGTAGAATGGAGCGAATTGAACGTACTAACATCCTTGTTGATTATGCTCATACTCCCGATGCGTTAGAGAAAGCCTTAAGTGAGCTAAAAAATATTAAATTAAAAGGCAGCAAACTAATTGTAGTTTTTGGCTGCGGCGGTAATAGGGACAAATCTAAAAGGAGCTTAATGGGTGAGATAGCAGCAAGAATTGCCGATAACGTAATTATTACCGACGATAATCCTCGTAATGAAAACCCCGCTTCTATTAGAAAAGAAATTATAAGCGGTATGAGTAAAGCAAACTATATTGAAATAGCTGATAGAGAGGAAGCAATTAAATATGGAATAAACAATTTGCAAACAGATGATATTTTATTAATAGCCGGCAAAGGTCACGAAAATTATCAAATAATCGGCGATAAAAAAATACCTTTTGATGATGCTGAAATTGCAAAAAAGTACGCTCCTCGATGTCATTCCCGCGGAATTTGAAAAAACATTCGGTGTCATCCCGTGGCTTGTCCACGGGATCCAGAAATTTAATAATATAATGAAACAATATTATGTATATATATTAGCTAGCAGACGTAATGGTACATTATATATTGGAGTAACTTCAAATATTATAAAACGTACTTATGAGCATAAGCATAAAATAATCAAAGGATTTTCTTCTAAGTATAACATAAATAAATTAGTTTATTTTGAACAATATGACGATATTATAGCTGCAATTAGTCGTGAAAAATTATTAAAAGAATATAAAAGACAGTGGAAATTAAATTTAATTGAGTCTCAAAATCCAGACTGGGACGATTTATATGAAAAAATTATTTTATAATTTTTTTCTAGATACCGTGGACAAGCCCACTACTGTACGAACGTTGAAAAAAGGCTGTGTCATGCCGTGACTTGATCACGGCATCCAGGAAAATAAAGCCATATTAGACTTATTTTAGAATCTTTTTATGATATTATAAGCTGGATTCCGTGGTCGTAGCCACGGAATGACAGAATTTTTACCTCTTTATTTAAACGTTCGTACAGTAGTGGGACAAGCCACGGATGACACTGAATGCTTTTTAAAAGCCGTACAATAACACATAATAGAACTAATATATGATATGGAACTCTGAAACTCTAAGTAAAGCACTCGGTATAATAGCCCCCTCCTCTATTGAGGCTAATGAAGTGCAATTTAATTCTAATGATGTACGAAAAGGCGATTTATTCATCGCTCTAAAAGGCAATAGAGACGGGCATGATTACGTAGCTCATGCGATTGCGCAAGGCGCAACTGCGGTCATTGTTAACAGAAATATCCCAGGAGTACCAAACCATAAAACTATTATAGTAGATGACACGTTTGATGCTTTGAAAAAGATGGCTGAATATAAAAGGCAAAATTCTAAGGCTGTATTTATCGCTATTACCGGCAGCGTCGGTAAAACTTCTACTAAAGAAGCTCTTAAAATTGTTTTAAGTGCTTTTGATGATGTTTTTGCTAGTAGAGGTAACTTTAACAACTATCTCGGCATGCTTCTAAACCTTGTTTCTCTACCTGATACGGTAAGATATGCTATTTTTGAACTGGGCATGAATCATAAAGGAGAGATAAAAGAACTTAGTAAAATAATAAAGCCTGATATCGCAATTATCACTAATATCTCGGAAGCACATTTAGAGTTTTTTGATTCTTTAGAGGAAATTACTAATGCTAAATGCGAGATTTTTGAAGATTTAGTAAAGGACGGAATAGCGATTGTTAATAAGGACACTCAATATTATCATAATATTTTATCAAATCTTACGAAACTATCTATTAGTAACATATATAGCTTCGGTAATTCTAATAACACAAATGCAAAACTAATATCATACAAACATGATGATAATAAAGTTCATTTAGTATATTTAATAAATAATAATAAAATAGAGGTAACCATACCTTTTATACCTAAGCATTATGCAGAAAATTTTACCGCAATTCTTTTAGTATCTTATCTGCTTGGTAAAAATTTAGAAAATGCCTCACAGCAGCTTGGCAATATTCCGTTAACTAAAGGTCGCGGGGAAATAGTGACCGTAAAAATCGGTACAAATAATTATCGAGTAATTTGTGATTATTATAATGCTAGCCCCGAATCTATGAAAGCTTCCTTAAGATATTTAAAACTATTTAAAAATGCTAATAAGGTAGCTATAATAGGGGAAATGCTAGAGCTTTGGCAAAATTCTGAGCGGCTACATAAAGATTTAATACCTTATATTACTGATGCTCGTTGCTCTAAAGTTTTTTTAGTCGGCACTCATACTAAATGTATTTCCGACTTATTACCAAAAGAAATAACCAAAGCTTATTTTGAAAATGTTGATGCCTTAATAAAAGATTTACCGAATTTATTAGGTAAAGACGAACTTATATTAATAAAAGGCTCAAGAGGTGTTAGGCTTGATAGGATTGTTAATGAAATCTGTAATTAGACAAGTACCGTGCGGCATATTCTATGTCATTCCCGCGCAGGCGAGGCGTTTGTTGCACGGCTCATAATTTACCGTATTATGGTTATTATAAGTACAGTGTCATACCGTGGCTTGACCCACTACTGTACGAACGTTGAAATAAAGAGGTAAAAATTCTGTCATTCCGTGGCTACGACCACGGAATCCAGCTTATAATATCATAAAAAGATTCTAAAATAAGTCTAATATGGCTTTATTTTTCTGGATGCCGTGATCAAGTCACGGCATGACACAGCCTTTTTTCAACGTTCGTACAGTAGTGGGCTTGACCACGGTATCCAGAAAAAGCCTTAATAAAAAGACGGGATGACAATTTTTCATGTTAACCTAATATAATACATATTTTAAAGGATAACCATGTTATATAATCTTTTACTACCGTATGTGCATAATTCGCACATTGCCAATTTATTTCACTATATTACTTTCCGAAGTAGCTTAGCTATTCTGATTAGCTTAATTTTCTGCTTTCTAATAGGTCCAAGGCTTATTAGATTTTTACATACTTTGCAAAAACACGGGCAACCGATTCGTAGCGACGGTCCTGAATCTCATCAGATGAAAGCCGGCACTCCTACTATGGGCGGGATAATGATTATTTTATCCGTCTGCTTCTCCACTCTATTACTTGCCGATCTTACTAATAAATATATTTGGATATCTATATTTGGCTTTATTAGCTTCGGTATTATCGGCTTTATAGACGATTATGCAAAAATAACCAAAAATAATCATAAGGGAATCAGGAGCAAAAACAAATTTTTACTGCAAATACTTATCAGTTTAATTATATGCATTTCATTACAATATACCGACAACCCCGGAGATAATCAGCTTGCTATTCCATTTTTTAAAAATTTACTTCTTAATCTCGGATATTTTTATATACCGTTTGCGATGTTTGTCATAGTCGGAGCCTCTAATGCAGTTAACCTAACCGACGGTCTTGACGGTCTTGCTACCGTTCCGATAGCACTTACCGCTAGTTCTTTTGCCTTAATAAGTTATTTAGCCGGCAACCATATTTATGCAAATTATTTGCAGATAATGTATATTCCAAATAGCGGAGAACTAACTATTTTTTGCGCTTCCATTGCGGGAGCGAGTCTTGGGTTTTTATGGTTTAATGCACAGCCGGCAGAAGTTTTTATGGGAGATACCGGCAGTTTAAGCCTTGGCGGTGTTCTTGGCGTTATAAGTATCATTACTAAGCATGAATTAGTACTCGGTATCATTGGCGGATTGTTTGTTATTGAAACAATCTCGGTGATTTTGCAAGTATATTACTTTAAGACTACTAACGGCAAGCGAATTTTTAAAATGGCACCGCTGCATCATCATTTTGAAAAAAACGGTTGGGCTGAATCAAAAGTAGTAATAAGATTTTGGATTATTGCCGTCATATTTGCCCTTATCGGCTTATCTTCATTAAAATTACGTTAATAATTAAAATTATTAATGTTAAAAATATATTAATATTCCTTGATTATCTATAAAAAAATGTTATAAGGCTTACTTATTATATTAAAGTTTATAAATAGGTTTTTATATGGAAAAAGAAGAGATTATAAAAAAAGCTTTAACGACAGAGAAAGCAAATTTAGTAGTCGCATTAAACAAGGTAAATGAGCTTCTAGAAACTAATAGACAACTTAATGATTTAAGTAAGATACAAAAAGAAGTAAATATTTTAAAAAAAGAGCAATTTCACTCTCTTCCTTGGTTTAAAAAGTTTATAGAAGTTGTTTCTAACGTAAAATATGTATTTGTCAAAAATGAAGAGCAATTAACAAAAGAAGCAATCCGGCATAGTAATGAGACATTAAGACGCGTTGATAATATATTACACCGAATAGCTGAAAAATCCGCTCCCTTAAAAGAAGTTATGCAAGAAGAGTTCAGAAAGAACTTTGAAACTTTATCATCAAGAAAGGATTTATCAATAGAGCAGCAAGAAAAGCTAAATAAATTAGCAGAAAGTTACAAAGAATCAGCAACCGTGCATTTAACAGAAGCTCTAAAAACTCGTGATAATAACAACCTAGCAAGCCAATTAATATCTTTAAATAATGTAAAAAATAATATAGCTACACTTTTAAAAGAAAACAAACATGTTACAAAACTTGCAGAATTAAAATACGAGCTAGAAAATATTAAATCAGAATTACCTTCTACCTTCTTAGAAAAATTAAGCAAATCTTTTCAAAAAATAAAATATATTTTTGTTAATACTCCGGAACAGGCTTTTCAAGGAAATAAACAAAAAACTATTGAAAAATTAGGACATATTGATACAGCATTAGGGAAGATAAAAAGTAGTTTAAATACAATATTAGAAAATAAAGCAAAATTAGATAGTGAATTAAATAAATTAAGAAAACCGGAATTTGTCCTTACTCAAATAACGGAGATAGAAGAAAAGTTAACTAAACCTATATCTATATCTCCACTACAAAATGATGAGCTAAAAGTACCGGATCAAGTAACTCCTCCGACTGTAATCCCGGAGGATATAAAGAATACGCCTAACTTTAATATCCCACTGCCGCCGCCACCGCCTCCTCCGCTACTCCCCACTGCTATTGTTCCTCCTCCTCCTCCTTCAGGAGTAGCAAAAGAAACAGAACACAATGAACCGAAACCGTCAGAAAGGCAGGAGTCGGATAGAGATGCATTATTATCACAAATACAACAAGGAATAAAATTAAAGGAGGTAAAAGCACAAATATTACCTAAAAAGCCACAAACGAATAGTAACGTAGATGTTGCAGCGATACTAGCAAGAAGAATTGCACTTTCAGTTTCCGATTCAGAATCGGAAACTGAAAGTGATAGTGATAGTGATTGGGAAAGCGATACTAGCAGCAATAAAAAGAAATCTTTAAAAGCAAAAAGAGAGAGAGACGAGGAGAAAGCAAAGCACGGCATCAACCCGGCTTTGCAAAAACAAGCAAAAGAAGCAACAAATCAATTAAAATCTGATAATTCTGCTCAAAATTTAAACCCCCCTACTTCTCGCCTACCTCAACGCAGTAGTAGTCGAGCATAATAATATATGGATAAGTTTTAGCTTAAAAACTTATCCATATTGGGGTTACGTGGCGTTGTTGCATGGCTCGAATTTTCGATGTCATTCCCGTGCAAACGAGAATCCGGATTTTTCTTTTGTCATGCTGAACTTGTTTCAGCATCTATTGAAAAATATCCTGAAATAAATTCAGGATGACTTTTTGATACTTTCCTAGATTCCCGCCTGCGCGGGAATGACATAGAGCGTGCTTTAATTATCCATGCAACAAAGCCGACTTGACCACGGTATCCAGTCTTTTTATTAAGGTTTTTCCGGATGCCGTGGTCAAGCAACTAGATGACACCGAAACACTTTGCAAAAATTCGAGCCATGCAACAAGGTCGGGTTACATAGATTTCGACATTGCTTTTTCTACTGTCTTTCTTGAACTACAAGGATAATAGTTGTCTTAGAACACGACAAAACCCTAATCAAATAAAATGATACAGCGCAGCCGATACTTAAGAACAAGAATAATAAAGCAAAATTATTTATTGTTTCACTGTGTAATTTTGAGACGATAAAAGTTATTAAGGCTATTAATATATAATATAATGAGCCGAAAATTGAGCCGGCAGTGCCGGTAACTTTGGCATAATCTTCTAAAGCATAACGCAGCGTCATCGGAATTAGAAGATTATGTCCAATCATATGCAACATTATCGGAATGAATATTATTCCTATGACGATATTATTATTAATTTGATTATCCTTTAATAAAAAAGCAGCTATTACTAACATCGTACAACCCAGTAAGCTAAATCCGAGTCCCAAAATCATTATTTTTTTTTCATCTACACGGCGTTTTTTTATTAAATATCTGCCAAATAAGCCGCCAAAAATATTAGCTAAACATAATAAGAACGTTAATTTACCGTAGAAAGAAGACGACAACCTCATATTCTCAATAAAAATAAAGGGGGCCTCGATAAAAAAACCGTAAGTCATGCCGTTAAATGCCCCGATAATAAAAGCATAAAGCCAGATAATTTTATCCTTTACTACTATTTTAAAAACTTCAAAATATTTACTAGTGTGAGAGATATCCATATACGGATTTGTTTCAGGTAAAATTTTACAATATAAAATAAGTAATAAAGTAACTAAAAAACTTGAAAAGACGAAAACATAGCGCCAGTCGGAATATTCAACAATATAGCCGCCGACCGATGAGCCGAGCGAGGGAATAAATGCCAGCCATACCGATAAGCTAGCATAAACATAAGATAATCTACTTCCTTGATATGAATCTCTTGCCATCGCCTGCCCTATTACGGAGCCGACACTTGCCCCGAAAGCTTGAGCAAAACGTGCAATCATTAGCATCTCTATATTAACTGCTAAGATACAGGCAATAGAGGATATAATGTAAATAAATAGTCCGAAGAGAATTATAGGTCTTCTACCGTAAATGTCCGATAATCTACCTAAGGATAATATACCGAAAGCGAAACCTAAAAAATATAAGGTAGACGTAATTTGTGCCGTATTACCGCTAATATTAAAAAATGCCGAAAGACTAGGCAGCCCTGCGGTATACATTGTTTCCGTGGTAGGAGATAGAACAAATAAACAAAGAAGCATCCAAGGCGGAATTTGCGCGATTATTTTCATAAACTTTATTTTTTATTTCGGTGTCGTTTCAGCATCCTCTATGTCACTCCCGCGGGGCGTTGTTGCGTAAATACTCCAAACGTCATTGCAAGCGACGTGGCTCGAATTTTCGATGTCATTCCCGCGAAAGCGGGAATCCAGATTTTTCTTTTGTCATGCTGAACTTGTTTCAGCATCTATTGAAAAATATCCTGAAATAAATTCAGGATGACTTTTTGATACTTTCCTAGATTCCCGCCTGCGCGGGAATGACATACTGCTGCTTTTATCGAGCAATGCAACAACGCCTTCATTGGGCTTCGCACAAGCTCTATACTCTAAGTATTTAAAGAATTAGAGGCATACTCCGATGAAATGAAAAGTTGGTATACGAAGATCAACTTCAAAAAGAGTAATCGGTCTATAAGTCGAGGAGTGCAGCGTATACTTAATACGTGAGCACCGCAGAACTTATAAAACGACAAAAGCCAAGAACAGTATAATACTAATATGCTATTTAATCTCTTTAATCTAAAATATATAGTCCATGTTCTTTCACTATTTTGCTTATTGCTTCTAGCCCTTCAGGATAGTCTTTTTTTACTTTTAATAGATCAGTCAAATCATGACCACCATCTATAATAGCATGATACTCAGGTAGAATAATTTTTAAGAATAATCGCTCTCTTATGCTTAATAAAACATGCGATAAATATTCTTCTTTAGAATCAAAAGAAACATATAATCTATCAAAATATGCATAAACTTTTGTGTTATTAAATAAATATAAATAAAATTTTATAAACAACTGCTCATATTGATAATATTTTTCTTTATTTTCCTTAAATTTAAATTTTCTTTGATAAAATATAATTAACTCATCAGCTTCTTCTTCGGAAAGCCAGTGATCAAAAACTGAAATACAATGAACATAATATTCTTTTCTAAGCTTTATACGATATTCTTCAGCATCTTTATCATCCCAGTGATATTCATCATCATCTATTAAGGAAAACATTCGATGAAGTTTAATATTTTCCTTACTTAAAACTTCTTTCACAATATAACCTATAATATTGATACTCTAAGTATTTAAAGAATTAGACTTTATTTTGAATGGTGAGCGAACGGAGTGTACACTTAGTACATGAGTACGCGAATCCATGATAAAATAAAGAAATAATTCTTTAAATACGACGAGTATTTACACATTAAATCTAAAATGTACTATATCACCGTCCTGCATTTTATATTCTTTACCCTCTAAACGCATTTTTCCTACTTCCTTGGCTTTTGCTTCACTACCAAGGTTTATGTAATCTTCATAGCCGATAACTTCCGCACGGATAAAGCCTTTTTCAAAATCCGTATGAATTATCCCGGCCCCTCTAGGTGCAAGAGTACCATTTTTGAAAGTCCAGCTATGAGCCTCTTTAGGGCCGATTGTAAAAAAGCTTTTAAGATTTAGCAGATTATACGCTTCTTTAATAACCTTGCTTAACCCCGTTTCTTCAAGCCCGATATCTTTTAAAAATTCAGTCTTTTCCTCAATGCTTTCAAGAAGTGCAATATCCGCTTCTATTTTTGATGAAATAACGACGCATTTGGCATTTTCCTTTGCTGCTCTATCTAAAACTAATTTTGTTAGTGCGTTACCTCTAGACGCATCTTTTTCAAGAACATTGCAAATATATAAAACCGGCTTAGATGTCAGTAATTGCAACTGTTTTATATTTTCTGGATCATAAATATTATTAAGCACTCGTGCAGGCTTGCCGTCGGCTAATACCTTATATATTTCTTTTGATAATTCCACCTGATCTTTTAGCGCCTTATCGCCTGTTTTTAAGCGCTTCTCACTACTAGTTAAACGCTTTTCTACCGATTCTATATCGGCAAGTATTAACTCCGTTTCTATTATTTCCAAATCATGTATCGGGTCTATTTTATCATGAATATGCGTAATATCCTCGTCCTCAAAACAGCGCAGCACATGCAAAATTGCATCTACTTCCCTTATGTGAGCTAGAAATTTATTGCCAAGCCCCTCGCCTTTGCTTGCTCCCTTAACAAGCCCTGCAATATCGACGAATTCTATATAAGACGGGATAAGTTTCGCAGAACCGGCAAGACTTGCCAATTTCTGTAGACGGTCATCCGGTACTGAAACTATACCGCTATTCGGCTCAATCGTACAAAACGGATAATTCGCCGCATCCGCCGTCTTACTTGCCGTTAGTGCATTAAATAACGTCGACTTACCGACATTCGGCAACCCAACAATTCCACATTTTAGTGTCATAAATCTTTCCTTAAAGAATATAGTATAGAATCTTTCTCATAGCCATGTCTGGTAAATTCAACTTTATAGCCTAATTTTTCATAAAATGGTTTTGCTTGCCAGTCCATAGTGATCAAATGAATAAAATTACAGCCTCGTTCACGTGCTAAATCCTCAGCTTTTTCTATTAGTAAAGTACCGTAATTCCGATCCCTTATATCTTCATTTACAAAGAGTGAACGAATATAAAACCCTCCCCAAGAACTCATACCGCTAATTCCTGCAATAAAGTTTTTATCCTTATCAAAACACGAAAAGGAAAAAGATTTAATATCTCCTTCTAAACCCTTTTTCTCTCTAGCATCTTTGTTAAAAGCCTCAATAATTATAGATTCATGATTTTTATCCATTTCATCGGCATAGACAATTTCAAACGGTAATTCTTTTTTCATAGTCCCTATGTTTTTTAAAAATTAGATGCTTCAACGTTATTTTCACATGGCATTATTGCGTGGATAAGTTAAAGCGTACTCTATGTCATTCCCGCGCAGGAATGACATCATATTTTAGTTTTAAATTCTTCTAATTTACCTTCTAACAGCAAATCAAAATTATTAGTTATTTTATCTATCGCTTGTTCGACTATATTATACTCAGCCTTAAAAAAATTATGAAGCACATAATCGGCTACTTCCTCACTATTTTCCGGTCTGCCTATCCCGATTCTTATACGATGGTAATTATTACCTATAGCTTGGTCTAACGATTTTAAGCCGTTATGCCCGCCGTTACCTCCACCTTGTTTACATTTCACTCTCCCGACGACTAAATCTATATCGTCATGAATAACATAAATATTTTCAAGTTTTATATTATAGTAAGATTTAATTAGTGCCGCCGCATTACCGGACAAATTCATATAAGTCATCGGCTTTATCAGCAATAACTTGTGAATTCCTACATTTCCTTCGGCAATTTCGGCATTAAATTTTTTCTTCAAAGAAAATGATAATTGATAATATTTTGCTAATTCATCAATAGCTATAAACCCGATATTATGTCTTGTATTTTGATATTTTATTCCCGGATTACCAAGACCTATAACAAGAATCATAATATTACCTTGAATAAAAAGAGATTATAGTTAATTGATATGAATTTAGCATGCGGGGTTTGATGAAGGAAGTATAATAAAGTTTATTGCGTGGATAGAGAAATGGTCTCAATGTCATGCCGTGGTCAAGCCTACTACTGTACGAACGTTGAAAAAAGGCTGTGTCATGCCGTGACTTGATCACGGCATCCAGGAAAATAAAGCCATATTAGACTTATTTTGAATCTTTTTATGATATTATAAGCTGGATTCCGTGGTCGTAGCCACGGAATGACAGAATTTTTACCTCTTTATTTAAACGTTCGTACAGTAGTGGGTCAAGCCCGGAAGTGTATGAACGTTGTTACATGACTCTTAAAAAGCCCTCGATGTCATTCCTGCAAAAGCAGGAATCCAGCCTTACTTATGTCATGCTGAACTTGTTTCAGCATCTCTTGTAGTAGATCCTGAAATAAATTCAGGATGACTATATTTTCCTAGATTCCCGCTTTCGCGGGAATGACATCGAGAACGTTCGTACAGTAGTGGGTCAAGCCACGGTATGACACCATATATTACTTCGCCGCAGCTTCAGTAGTAGCCTCTTCTGCGTCGGCTTTTCCTCTACGCCCTATTATCGTTGCAAGGACAAATTCTTTTTTAGTAGCAAATCGGCATCCTTCAGGCAAATTTACGCTTGAAGATTTTATAGAAGTAGCAATCGGCATATTAGTTACGTCAATAGTTATACTTCGCGGAATATTATTAACGTCACATAACATAGGAACGGTTCTTTTTATTATATTAAAATACCCTCCCCTTTTAACTCCAAGCGCTCTTTCTTTCCCTTCATATATTACCGGTACTGCCATTTTTTGAGTTTTTTCTTCTAAAAACACAAAATCAACATGGCGTACTATATCCGTAACAGGATGCAACTCTATAGCTTTTGGCAGTACTTTATATTTTGTTTTTCCTAATACAATATTGATTAACCCGGATATAAAAGCCGGTTTTCTATAATATTTTGTTATTTCTTTCTCTTCAATTGAAATAGCAACGGGCGTTTTATTTGCTCCGTAAATAATAGCAGGGACCCTGCCTGTTCTTCTTAATGCTCTTGCTGCGCCTGTACCGAATTCTGCTCGAACTTCTGCGGCAAGTTCTAGTATCTCACTCATCTTAATATACTCTCCTTAAGCCTTTAAACTTTAAAGCAAGTAATATTAACCTCAAATTCCTAAAAATTCAAGTTCTAATTATTATTTTTTACTTTTTAGATGTCATTCCCGTGAAAATGGAGCGTTGTTGCATGGCTCGATAAAGCAGCAGTATGTCATTCCTGCGCAGGCAGGAATCCAGAAAAATTATAGTCATCCTGAATTTATTTCAGGATCTACTAAAAAAGATGCTGAAACAAGTTCAGCTTGACAAAGTTAGAAAGCCCGGATTCCCGCCTGCGCGGGAATGACATCGGTAGTAGCCGATAATCTATTCTATACCTAAATATTTATGCGTCTGCAAGGATAAGCGATGTCCTGATTCTAAAGCAAGCTCAACGGCTAACTTATTATTATCGGCATTAAGTTTTGGGTCGTTTTGGTCCATCGGTTGGATAAAAACCGGTATGTTATAACTAGTTTGACCGACTTCCTCTATATGATTATATTCCATAATATTTTTAGCAACTATAAATTTCATTGCACTAATAGAGGGTAATAAATCTTCTCTTATTTTAGAATAGCCGTTTTTTCCGGCTTTCGGCGAACAAACTACCGATATTTCTTTCGGCAAAGGACGGTATAACGTACCGTTAGTCTCAATTTGCACTTGAAAACTCTCTTCTAACAATTTTCGACATAACAATTCAATAGGTTGACGAAGCGGCTCCCCGCCGGTAATCACCGTTAGCTTAATTGATTTTTTTGCGTATGAATTTTTACTAAGAGAGATAACCTCATTTATAATATCATCGGTATTTATTAAGCTATATTCCTCAAAGTCCGTATCACAAAAATTGCAAGCAAGGTTACATCCTCCGAGTCTTATAAAGATAGCCGGAACCCCGACAAAAATCCCTTCCCCTTGAATAGTTTTAAAAATTGCCTTAACTTCTAATTTTGTCCCGTCACCGTGTAAAATTCCTCTTTTAGGATTTTCTCCAAACATTTGTCTCTTATGAATAAATGATTTATGAGCTACATTATAGCACAAAACTTAAAAAATATCTTGCAATAATTGATGAATAATATTATTGTTCACGTTACTATACTGCTCGTATTTTGAAAATTGAATTTTATTTTGAAGGGTGAGCCAATGGATAACCAAAGGATGGGAGCGTACAAATAGTACGTGAGTACACGAATCCCTAATAAAATGTAAAGAGCAATTTTTGAAAGATTAAGTAGTATCATCGGTAACGTGGCTTTGGTATGCCTATATTTACCGACAAAATCTTAAAATACCAATTTAAAGGAATAATCATGCCTAAATTAAAAACAAAATCCGCTGTAAAAAAGCGTTTTAAACTTACTGCTAGCGGTAAAGTTATCGCATCCCAAGCAGGTAAAAAACATTTTATGCGTCGTCGTACTAAAGCTCAACTTCGTAACCTTCGAGGTACTACAATTCTTTGTGCTCAAGATGGATATAATGTAAAAAAATATTTTCTTCCATACGGCATTAATTAATTAGGAGCTAAAAAATGACACGCGCAAAATCAGGAAAAATTTCAAAAAATCGTCATAAAAAAATCCTCAAACTTGCAAAAGGTTATAGAGGTCGAGCTAATAGTTGTTTTAGAGTAGCCGTTGAAAAAGTAGAAAAAGCCCTTAGTTATGCTTATAGAGATCGTAGAAATCGTAAGCGTGATTTTAGAGGCTTATGGATTCAAAGAATAAATGCAGCAGTTCGTGAGCATGGTTTGGTATATTCGCAGTTTGTCGGAGGTCTTAAAAAGGCCGAAATTGATATTGACCGTAAAGTACTTGCAGAACTAGCCGTAAATAACAGTGAAGGTTTCGCTCATATCGTTGAGCAAGTAAAAGCTCATATATAATTATAAGTAATTATATATTAAAAATCATTATTACGAGGAGATGCTTTAGCATCGACGCGGAGCGTTGTTGCATGGCTCAAAAGCGTTGCAAAAAAAACACCGTCATTGCGAGGAGGCACATCGTACCGACGCGGCAATCCAGTCTTTGTCATGCTGAACAAGTTTTGCGCATCTTTTGAGAAATATCCTGAAATAAATTCAGGATGACTCTATAATTTTTCTGGATTCCCGCCTTTAACTAGAATGACATACTGCTGCTTTTATCGAGCCATGCAACAACGCCTTTGGTCGCTCGCAATGACGTTTAAGGTATCCACGCTGGCATTGCCGCCTCGCAATGACGGTAGACAACTCTTCAACTTATACCTATATACAACACTATTTACTTTGCTGTCTTTTTTGTTTCGGCTGTGCTTTAATAGCTGAAGGAAGCATAGAACCGTTTTCTATATAACTTGTTAGCTCCTCCGTAATAATAAATATTTTTGATTTTTTATCTTCCGGTATATCAAGAGTTTTTAGTAACTTTTTAAGCTTACTTATTGATTTTAATCCTTCACTTGCCGGTGTATATTTATTACCGGTAGTATTTATTAACTTTTCCCCAACATCTTTTGCTTTTAATTGCACTTCTGTCGGTATATTAGCAGTAAATTCATCTCCTTCTATATTTTTATACTTATTAGTTATTTCTTTTCCTATCTCTTTTAAGCTTTTTGTAGAAATTTTATACCGTTTTATCCCGATAAAATTAGCTATTTTTGTAAAAAAGGTTTTTTTATTATTTAATTCTTGAGAAATTTTATTTATTAATTCGGCTTTATTTTTTTCCAAGTTATTAGAAGAAATATTTTCTAATAGAGAAGATAGATTATTAATAATTTTCTTACGCTGCTTATCATCTATAAATATTTCATTTTCTACTTTTAATTTTTTTATTGATTTGTCAATTATAGAATCTTCCTTAATATTCATTTGTTCATTAGTTTGCCGTACAGCCTTCTTTGAAACTTCAGACTCGATTAACTGCTTAGTATATTTTCCTTTAGGCTCTGCTATTTCCCCTTCTATTTGAGCAGCTTCTGACAGGTCTAGTTTCTTATATGCTTCATCTTCTCTTACTATAGGAGCATATAATATAAAATTAATACTTTGTGCTATTCTGCTATCTAATGAATCTTTTGAATCTCTTTTATTATAAAAATTTTTTTGTAGTGTAGCATAATGATCCAAAATAGCAGACGGTATATCTTCCGGCTTTAACGGTTCTAAGTTACCTTTGGCATCAAATTTAGCTTTCATGCCGGAACGCATTGCTTCAAATGCTAATAATTCCTGAAAAATTTTAGTATCAGGGGTACGACATACAAAATTCGGATCATTATTAGACGCAAGCGTAGCAGCATTTACCATTACTGCATGATTTAACTTATGCAAAGCATCATCACTTAAATTTGCAGTTAAAACTTCAATAAAAACTTTTCTTTCTTTTGCTTTTACACCGAAAGTATTTTTAAGCTTTATTAAATCATTGTCCGTTACTTCTCATGCAACTATTCTATTTATTATTTCTTTTTCTATCATAACTTTTACTCACCTTTTATTTGCATAGTTTTAAGCTTTAGTATTTCAAAATAACTTAATCCTTACATAAATTAAAGAAAATAGCTAAAATATAATAAAGAAAAATTTTTCAATAAATTTTCTTACTTCTATATCTTATATAAAAACAAGTATTTAAGCTCCTTCGCTTCCGAAGTAAATAAAATCATCTTCTCCTAACATTACTATTCCACTATCATTCAGATTTTGTTCTATGCTACCGGTTACCGAATCAGGCAACTCTTTAGAAACTTTATCCTTCTTACCTTGTTCCCTATACTCTTCTAATGTCTTTCCTCTTATAACACGTTGCATTAATCCCTCAATTACCTTATCAGGTAATACTTTAGGAACTCCTTCAGCAGCTTCCTTATAGACTTCTTCAGAAACTTCCACCTGTTTAGTATAATTAATAATTTCCGTTTCTATATCTTCTAGTTTTTTGGTAGCAATTTTATAATATTTTGACGAAAATATATTAATTTTTTTTGAAAAATTAGTTTTATTATCTTCTAATTCCCGGGAGATTATACTTATTAATTTTTCTTTTTTTTCTATTAACTGAAGGTTATCAATCTTTGCTAAACAAGAAGACAATTTAATAAGAATTTTTTCTTTCTGTTGATTATCTACAAGAAACTTTTCTCCTAATTTTTCTATTGAGTCCGCAATTATTGATTCAGGAGTTATTTTAAGTTCATTTCCGATTCCTTTAATAATTTTATCAGTTATAGATTTAATTTCTGTCTTATCTTTATTTATTGTATTAATTTGAAAAACAGTTTTTCTTGGGGCTTTCTCTATATACTGTGAAATTCTTGATTTGCTTAACTCTTGAATATAACTACCATCGATTTTTTGAATTTCTTTCTCCAAAATAGCTTGAGCTGCTGGGTTTAATAGCTTTGTATAATTAGTATTTTCTCTTACAATAGGACCGTACATCATAAAATTAATACTTTGCGCTATTCTGCTATCTAATGAATCTTTTGCATCTCTTTTATTATAAAAATTTTCTTTTAATGTAGCATAATGATCCAAAATAGCAGGCGGTATATCTTCCGGCTTTAACGGTTCTAATTTACTATTTACATCAAATTTTGCTATCATACCATGACGTTTTGCTTCCAACACTAATAATTCCTGAAAAATTTTATCCTGAGTTTCACGACAGTAAAAAACATGGTCATCATCAGGTACAAGAATATGGGCATTTTCCATTACGGCATGATTTAACTTGTGCAAAATATCATCATCTAGAATTTCATTTAAAGCCTTAACAAAAGCTTTTCTTTCTTTTTCTTTTGGTTTTGTACCAAAAACATTTTTAAACTCTATTAAATCCTCTTTAGTTGCCTCTCCTGCAACTATGTTACTAATTATATTTCGTGTTAACACCACCATTTCCTCGTTTTTTATTAAAATAGAATTTTGCACTATATAAGGTTAAAAAAAATTAACAACTTTTTTATAATGCTTCTTAAAAAATAATTTAATCTTGTGGATAAATTTGCAGAGGATGGCGCATAAGAGCCTTTTTTAGATGATTGGTTTGGATGTGAGTATATATTTGCGTGGTGCTGATATCGGCATGACCGAGCAATTCTTGAATAACTCGGAGATCTGCTCCGCCTCCAAGTAGGTGACTGGCAAAACTATGGCGTAAAACATGGGGAGAAATATTCTCAGGGTTAAGCCCTGCTTTTATTGCCGCTTGTTTTAGAAGAATAGCAAAATTTTGCCTAGTCATATAGCCGCTACTAGACGCCGAAGGAAATAAATAAACTATATTTTTAGGATATTTTTTATTGATAAAAATATCTCTAATTTTCAAATATTCTGTAATACTTGCAATAGCTTGCTCGTTTATTACTATCATTCTTTCCTTGTTACCTTTCCCCAACACCGAAAATATTTTTTTCACGTTAGAGGAAAGTTTGTTAATTAAAATATCATTTAATTTAAGGCTAACAAGTTCGGAAACACGTAGACCGCTCGCATATAGCAAATGAATCATTGCCTTAAGCCGTAAGCCTTCGGGAGTTTGATTGTTTTCGCAATAGTCAAGTAAAGTTTTGATCTCTAGAATTGATAAGGTAGAAGGGAGTTTATCCTGATATTTCGGTAAGTCTACCATCAAAACAGGATTATAATTTGTATGGTTTTCACTAATTAAAAATTCGTAATAGCTTTTGATAGTGGATATTTTTCTATTAATTGACCGAGCTTGCAAGCCGTTAGTTGCTAAATATTCAATCCAATCCCTAACATTCTCGATACTAGTATTTAATTCTAATATTTTTTGCTGAGACAAAAAGGCTTGAAAATCCAGTAAATCACGTTTATAGCTAAGTAAGGAATTTTTTGATATTCCCCGCTCGGCTAACATCATTTCGAGAAACTGCTCGATAAATTCCATAATATACTACTCAATTAACCGGAAGAGTTGTGGTTTATGTCATGCCTGGATCCTTGATGCCATTCCTAGCTGCGGCAGGCATTGTTGCATGGCTCGAATTTTCGATGTCATTCCCCACACCCCATTATGTCATTCCCCACACCCCATTATGTCATTCCCTACACCCCATTATGTCATTCCCGCGTAGGCGGGAATCCAGAAAATACTTTTTAAGTCATCCTGAATTTATTTCAGGATCTTTTTCAATAGATGCTGAAACAAGTTCAGCATGACAAAGAAAAGTCTTGATTCCCCCCTGCGCGGGAATGACACCCTTTTTATGGCAATTTCTTATCCATGCAAAACGCCGCGCATATGCACTACTGTACGAACGTTTAAATAAAGAGGTAAAAATTCTGTCATTCCGTGGCTACGACCACTTCAGTCCAGCTTATAATATCATAAAAAGATTCTAAAATAAGTCTAATATGGCTTTATTTTCCTGGATGCCGTGATCAAGTCACGGCATGACACAGCCTTTTTTCAACGTTCGTACAGTAGTGCGCGCATATGCGGGAATGACATCAAAAAGTAGGAAAGTAATAACATTAAAACCAACCCTTCATTTACCGACAGTATATATTTATCTTCGTATGGAGGCCAGGGCCGGAATCGAACCGGCGCATAGAAGATTTGCAGTCAACCGCATTACCACTTTGCTACCTAGCCTAAAGTCCTTGGAATTTTAGACAGTTTTGAGTAAAAAAGCAACAATTTTGTGGTTATACTGATAAACAAAATCCTTGATGCCATACCCGCCTGCGCATGGGTGTCAACTTAAGGAGCAAAAACGTAAGCCGTCATTGCGAGATGGTTAAAATCGCTTAAAACTTGTCATACCGAGGCCCCTCCTCGCAAGGACGTTTAACGATCCACGCAACAATGCCAGAGTGGATAGACGAAGTTCAACTTGAAAAAGAGCAAGGCACCTCGGAGCTTTTGACCGCAGCGTATACTAAATACGTGAGGATCAAAAGCGAGAAGTAACGTAGCCAATTTTTCAAGTTCAACGAGTATACCAGCTAAAACTCTCTAATCCTTGCCGGCGGTTTTAATGATAATTCTTTGACAAAATTTAAGAACTGACTAACGGAATCTACTATATCGTCATTTTTTACATGCGGGAAATATAATAATTCTTTTAAAATTATATTATTAAGCGCTGATTGTTTAGGTAGTAAAACCTTAGAAGATTGAAATAACGACACTATTGACGCAAATCTGGTAATTTTATCGAGTCGTGGTTTTATGCCGATTATGCGCATATTATCGTTATTGAGGCGTAAGTCTTGAATGATCTGCTGCCCGCTGGCTTTATCTTCAATTAATATAAATCTTGGGCTATATTGCTCCGCTAATCTCTCTACTAATTTTTTAAGTTCAGGATAGGTAAGTTTTTTTCTGGTCATTGAAATAAGGTAATATTTTTTATCTAAAATCCCCCAGATAGTGCAAACACTATAATCGGAATTTTCTGAAATTTTAATTGCCGTATCCCAACTTTGAATAAAATAATCAAATTTTTCCGGCAAATTTTCATAAAAACTAACATCTTCAATATTGAGTAATGAAGAATTTTTAGGAAGCGGTCGCTGCAAATATTGCGCTGAATAATTATAGCTACCTATTTCCTGCTCTAGCTCACTTAAAAGATTACGAGAATCTTTAAAATTATCTAATAAACCCCCGTTAAGATGTTGATATTCTTTTATTTGACCATTAACTAGTAATTTAAAAAAATAATCTTTATCGGCAATAGCCGGAATTTTTAAATGATGCCAGGAATCAGAATTCATAAGGAGATGCCCGACTAAATCCTCCTCATGTAATCTTTGCATAACTAACACTATCGAGCCGGTACTTCTATTATTTAATCTACTTACAAAAACCTGTTCAAACCATTCAATTACTTTTTTACGTATTTTATAAGAATTTATTTGGCTAGGATTATGAGGGTCATCAATAATTAATATATCGCCGCCCTCACCTGTAGCCGAACCACCGACGGAAGTAGCAAATCTAAAACCGTTTGCATTCGTTAAAAATTTACTTTTTTGATTATGTTCTTTACTTAAAACAGTATCGGGGAAAAGCTGTTTATACCAATCGGCAGATAAAATAAACCGACAATCTAAAGAATGCTTGATGCTTAATATCTGGGAATAGCTAGCAACCATAATCCTTTTAGTAGGATCGTGTCCTAATATCCAAGCCGGCCAAGCAACACTTACGCATACAGATTTCAAAGACCTTGGCGGTATATTAATTATTAAACGGTTAATATCACCGTTTTGCACCGCTAGCAAATAATCGCTTATCAACTCGATATGCCAATTTAATCGATAATCTATACCGGGATTGATAGTATTAAAAACCTTAATTACGAAACTATGAAAATCTTGACGTAAAATAGCATATAGTAATTCCTTTGAGTAAGCCATTGATATTTATGTTTTATTTATATTTGCAAGTACAAGATTAAGTATATTTAAAGTCGTGTCGATGTCATTCCCTCGCAGGCGGGAATCCAGACTTTTCTTTGTCATGCTAAACTTGTTTCAGCATCTATTGCAAAATATCCTGAAATAAATTCAGGATGACTTAAAAAGTATTTTTCTGGATTCCCGCCTGCGAGGGAATGAAATACAATATGTAACATTGATTACTAATTTTAAATTACTCTGAAGCAGATTAACATAAAACTTTGTTGTGATTAATCGGCAATGCTATATAATTCTTAAAAAATATATTGCGACCTATGATATTACCTAAAATTATTTTAGTTTTTGCTATCCTGCTAGGCTTTACTAGCTTATCACAGGCAGAAAATACAAATATTGACATAGAATCGTTTTCTACCACCGAAGACATCGAAAATAATGACAGAGATAGTGATTTCCTCCCTATTATCAAAAATAACTCGGCTAGTTTTGAGAATATTGAGCTTAATAATAGTGCTGAATTAAAAAATTATCGGCAGGGCAAAATTATTGCCTTAAACAAAATTACCGCTACTTCTCGTGAATTAATTTTTAAAGTCGGTGAAGAACAATATTTCGGTAATATAAAAATCAAGCTCCATAAATGCCTAAAAAATCTTGATCCGTATAAGGAAGATAATTATTTATTATTAACAATTACCGAATATAAAATTGATGAAGACCCGATATTACTTTTTCAAGGATGGATGACTTCTGCAAGTATTTCACTCTCTACCTTTGAACATCCGATTTATGAAATTTTCGCCAAAAATTGTCTATAAGTATTTGATATGCATTATTATTTAATTTCCGGTCTAATATTTTTAATTCCCGTTATCGGTATGATAGGCGGATTATCCGTAGCTGCTACCATACCGATTTTGTTAATGATTTTCTTATTTTCTATAAAAGATAGGATCACTTTACGCTTTTTATTTTCTACTTACAAAACAGAATTATTATTTGCTAGTTGGTGTTTATTATCATGTATATTCGCAATTAACCCTATAAACAGCTTACTTACTTTTTTACAAGTTTTTTCGGTTTTACTGCTAGGCTTTACGACTAGTAATTACATAGATACGTCTATATTTTTTCAAAATGACCGAAATATTAAATGCTATCTTATAAGCGGAGTTATTGTCGCAATAATTTTATTTTTTATTGAATATCTGACTAACGGCCTCCTAACTAAAGCTTTCCGTGCTATTTTTCAATCTTCTTCCTCACAATTTTTTAACCTTTATATGTTAGATCGTGGTTGTGCGTTACTATCAATTACCGCGTGGATAATAATAACAATCTTAATTTATTATAAAAAGCCTATTATTTCTTTATTATTTTATGTATTAGTGCTGTATTTATTATTTATTTCCGACAGCTTAGCAAGTTTTTTAGGTTTTCTAATCGGCGGGTTAACATTTTCGGTTAGCAAAATAACCAAAAAAATATTAACCGGAGAAATATTTTTTAGATTGATAAGTATAGGCTTAATAGCCGGTTCATTATCAATTCCGATAATTGCCGGCAATATAAATCCTAGATATATATCAGAAAAATATGCATCGTCTATTCAGGAGTCAGCACAACATCGTCTGTTTATTTGGCATTTTGTTGCAAATAAAATTGCAGAAAAACCGATTTTCGGTTACGGTTTTGCATCTTCAAAATATATAGAAGTAAAAGATAGTGAAATAATTAAACATAATGGGATAGAATGGCATCCCCTACCTTTGCACCCTCATAATAACATACTACAAGTTATTCTTGAGACGGGTTTAATCGGACTAATATTATTTTTAGCTTTAATTTATAAATATCTTAAACAAATTAGTAATTTAACACGGCAAAATAATAATTGTCAAAATTATCAATCTATTTCTTATGCCTGCTTTATAAATTATTATTTTATCGGGATGGTTTCTTATAGTATTTGGCAAGTATGGTGGGTAGCAGTTGGTATTTGGGCATTGATTTTAATGAAGTTATTAGTTAAATCCGATATAATAATTGATAATTAATTTTGGTTGATATAATCTAGGAAAATAAAGAATTCATAGATGTCATTCCCGCGTAGGCGGGAATCTAGAAAAATTATAGTCATGCTGAATTTATTTCAGTATCTATTAATGAGATGCTGAAACAAGTTCAGCATGACAAGACTAGATTCCCGCCTACGCAGGAATGACATCGAAAATTTGAGCCATGCAACAACGCCATTGCCTCCTCGCAATGACGTTTAACTTAATAAAAAAAACATAATGTGGCAAGAATCAAAAATTTTACAGGAATATTTACCGATTAGTGTTTTTTTCGGCATTGCGGTATTAATATCTAGCTTAATAATGATTTTGCCGAATTTATTAGCTACTAAGAAGTATAATAAAGACAAATTAGAACCTTATGAATGCGGCTTTGAGCCTTTTAGCGACGCGAGAGCTAAATTTGATATACGTTTTTATTTAGTCGCCATTTTATTTATTATTTTTGATCTTGAAGTTACGTTTTTAATCCCCTGGGCTATTACTCTCGGAAAAATCGGTAAAATAGGCTTCTTTTCAATGATGTTTTTTCTCTTTGTCCTTATTATCGGTTTTATATATGAGTGGAAGAAAGGCGCTCTGGAGTGGGAATGATTATACTCATAAATGAAGCGTTGTCATACCGTGGTCAAGTCACGGGGCGACAGTCCTTAATCCTTGAAATACGAACGTATATAAAGTAGATATAATTATATGAAAAATAATTTTCAAGCAGAGAACGAATTAATTAATGATGAGCTTTCTAATCGAGGTTTTTTGTTAACTACAGTTGATGATTTAGTCGGCTGGGCAAGGGCAAATTCTTTATGGCCGATGACTTTCGGGCTTGCATGCTGCGCGGTTGAGATGATGCAGGCAGCAGCGAGCCGCTACGATATGGATCGTTTCGGGATGTTATTTAGACCAAGCCCTCGCCAATCCGATTTAATGATAGTAGCAGGCACGCTAACTAACAAAATGGCACCGGCATTACGCAAAGTATATGATCAAATGGCTGAACCTAAATGGGTTTTATCTATGGGAAGCTGCGCTAACGGCGGCGGGTATTATCATTTTTCATATGCGGTAGTGCGCGGTTGTGATCGAATCGTACCGGTTGATGTATATGTTCCGGGTTGCCCGCCGACCGCTGAAGCTTTAATTTACGGATTATTGCAATTACAAAAGAAAATTAAGCGTTCCACAGGCTTTAAATATGACGGCAGGAAATATGAGTGATCCGGCAAAAATTATCAATAAATTTATATCTGCACATAATATTAAAGCAACTCCCATAGAGATAACGGGTTTTATTAGTTATCAAATAGAAGCGGATAATTTATTATCTTTTCTAACGATTTTAAAGGAGTCGGAAGATTTACGTTTTACTATCTTAACTGATTTATTCGGTGCAGATTTTCCGGAGCGTGATAGAAGATTTGAAGTAGTTTATAGTTTACTAAGTTTGAAATTAAATAAGCGTTTATTGTTAAAAATTGCCGTTAGCGAGAATGAAACTTTGCCCTCTATAACCGGGGTGTTTAATGCTGCTTGTTGGTATGAGCGTGAAGCTTACGATATGTTCGGGATAAATTTCACGGATAGCCATGATATGCGACGCATCTTAACCGATTACGGGTTTGAAGGACATCCGTTACGTAAAGATTTCCCATTAACAGGTTATACTCAGGTTAAGTATGATGAAACTCTGCAAAAGGTGGTATATGAACCCGTCAAGCTTGATATAGAATATCGAGAATTTGATTTTTCTTCACCTTGGCAAGGTCCGAGTTACGTGTTACCGGGTGATGAGAAGGCTGGGAAGTAATGTGGTGCCTGCAACGTCATTGCGAGGAGGGACATAGTCCCGACGTGGCAATCCAGGAAAAATTATGAAACAACCGACTGTATATATTATTGCTAATAAACGAAATGGTACTATTTACGTAGGAGTAACTTCTAATCTTATCAAACGTATATATGAACACAAAAATAATACAACTAATGGGTTTAGTAAAAAATATGATTGTAAAATACTAGTATTTTATGAAATTCATGAAACTATGGACTCTGCAATAACTAGAGAAAAACAAATTAAATCAGGCTCAAGAGAAAAAAAGCTTAATTTAATTGAGCAAATGAATGTAAATTGGAAAGATTTATATGATGAAATTATTTAACTGGATTGCCGCGTCGCCTACGGCTCCTCGCAATGACGGCTACTATGACTAACAACTCTAAAACTATAACTCTAAATCTCGGTCCGCAGCATCCGGCGACTCATGGAGTATTGCGGCTAATTTTAGAAATGGACGGCGAAGTAGTAAATTTAGCCGATCCACATATCGGTTTGCTACATCGCGGTACCGAAAAGTTAATCGAGCATAAAACATATCTGCAAGCCATACCTTATTTTGATCGGCTGGATTATGTATCCCCGATGTGTCAGGAACACGCTTTTGCTCTAGCTGTTGAGTCATTGCTAGGCTGTGATGTACCACGGCGTGCACAGTTTATTAGAGTTATGTTTTCGGAGCTTACCCGAATTCTAAACCATACTTTAAATATCGGTAGTCAAGCGTTAGACGTTGGCGCTACTACCCCTTTATTATGGCTGTTTGAAGAACGTGAGAAAATTATGGAATTTTACGAGCGTGTTTCAGGTTCTCGCATGCATGCCAATTATTTTAGACCGGGCGGCGTTGCGCAGGATTTACCGGATGGCTTATTAGAGGATATCGCCATTTTTATAGAACAGTTCCCTACCCGCTTGCAAGACGTAGAAACATTGCTAAATAATAATAGATTATGGAAGCAAAGATTAGTCGATATCGGCGTTGTTTCACAGAAAGAAGCTATGGATTGGGGGTTTTCCGGTCCAATGCTTAGAGGGTCAGGAATTGCTTGGGATTTACGCAAATCAAATCCTTACGATGTTTATGATGAAATGGATTTTGATGTTCCTATAGGCAAGTCCGGTGATTGTTATGATCGATATTTAGTTCGTGTTGAAGAAATATATCAATCGTTAAGAATAATTAAGCAATGCATTGAAAAAATGCCGCAAGGTGAAGTTAAAACTACCGATCATAAAATCACCCCGCCGACGCGCGCAAAAATGAAAGAATCTATGGAAGCAATGATCCATCATTTTAAGCTTTATACCGAAGGCTATGACGTACCGAAGGGAGAAACTTACAAAGCAGTAGAAGCTCCGAAAGGCGAGTTTGGCGTATATTTATATTCCGACGGTAGTAACAAACCTTATCGATGCCGAATTAAAGCACCCGGCTTTGCACATCTACAAGGACTTGATTTTATGGCAAAAGGTCATTTAATGGCTGATATAGTGGCTATTATCGCCACGCTTGATATTGTGTTTGGAGAAATTGACAGATAACCTTGTCATACCGTGGCGGGGCCAGCGTTGTTGCATGGATCGAAAAATAGCAAAATGTCATACCGTGGCTTGACCACGGTATCTCGTAAAGCAATCTGTGATAGTATATTTCACGAGATCCCGCGATCAAGTCTATAGTACCGGACAGTTTTTGAAAAATCATCGTCATTGCGAGGAAATTACATAGTAATTGACGAAGCAATCCAGTAAAAAATGCTAATTTATAGCATTTTTTTATTATTTTTCTGGATTGCCGCGCAGCCTATATGGCTGCTCGCAATGACGTTTTGACTAACTTTCAAAAACTGTCCGGTACTATGGATCAAGTCACGGGATGACAGAAGAAATATCGATCCATACAACAATGCCGGCGGGGCCACGGTATGACATCAAATGCATTTATTTAAAAATATGACTACAAAAATTACAAATTTTACATTCGATAAGAAAAACTCGAAGCTGGCAGCGGATATTATTAAAAAATATCCGGCGGAAGGCAAAAGAAGCGCCATTCTACCGCTGCTTGACCTTGCACAACGTCAAATGGGCGGCTGGCTTCCGACGGCTACTATAGAATATGTAGCAAACTTACTTGATATGCCATATATGCGAGCTTATGAGGTAGCAAGCTTCTATACTATGTTTAATTTAAAGCCTGTCGGTAAACATCATATTCAAATATGTACTACTACGCCCTGCTGGCTTCGCGGTAGCGATCAAATAGTTGAAGCTTGTGAACAAACACTAAAAATTAAATGCGGTGAAGTAAGTAGCGATAAAAAATTTAGTTTAGTAGAAATAGAATGTTTAGGTGCTTGCGTAAATGCCCCTGTCGTGCAAATTAACGATGACTATTTTGAGGATTTAACAAACGAAAGCATAGTTGAAATAATTAATAAAATGAAAGATAGTGACTAGTATTTTACTATTAATAATCAAATTTTATCAATATTTTATATCGCCGTTACTCGGTAATAATTGTCGTTTTTACCCTTCTTGCTCGGAATATGCCAAAGATGCAATAATAATACACGGAAATTTCAAAGGGTTATGGCTAGTTTTCAAAAGAATAATTAAATGCCATCCTTTTTGTCAAGGCGGTTATGATCCTGTACCTCTGCGCAATGACGATATCTCATGAATAACAATCTAATCCCCTTAACTCGAGATTTTTTCGCTCGTGATACTAATATAGTAAGCCAAGAATTACTTGGGAAATTATTATATTTTCAGGGGAAAAAAGCTATCATTACCGAAACGGAAAGCTATATAGGGCAAGATGACCCTGCTTGTCATGCTGCAAGAGGACGGACAAAAAGAACCGATATAATGTTTGGCTCTGCCGGATTTAGTTATGTATATCTAATTTACGGCATGTATTACTGCCTAAATTTCGTAACTGAAATAGAAGGCTTCCCTGCTGCAGTATTAATAAGAGGAACACATGTTATTTCTCCTGAAAATCAATATCTGAACGGTCCGGGTAAATTATGTCGATATTTAGGGATAAATATTTCTCATAATAAATGTGATATTATCAATAATAATGAATTTTTTGTTAGTGATATAGGACTCAAAACTTCCTTTTCTATAACCCCCCGTATCGGGATTACTAAAGGCATAGATAAATTATGGCGCTATGTTGTTAAAGAACCTCTTGATTTAAGAAAATTCTGGACTTAACTCCTAATAAGTTATACTAATTAGGAATTAACTCCTAATAAGTTAGCATAATATGTATAATAGATATTTAAAATTACATTTAGAAAAGAAACAAACAGCTTTTCTGTGGGGAGCAAGGAAAGTAGGAAAATCAACTTATTTAAAAAATCTATATCCTGAATCAGTATATTATGATTTATTAAAAACTGATTTGCAATTCAAATATCTAAAACAACCATCCATGTTTCGGGAAGAAATCTTAGCATTAGATACACAAAAACTTACTTTTCCTATAATAGTTGATGAAGTACAAAAAGTACCGGCATTACTTGATGAAATTCATTGGCTTATAGAAAATACGGATAGCTATTTCATTTTGTGCGGGTCAAGTAGTAGAAAATTACGATTACACGGGACAAATTTACTTGGCGGCAGAGCTATAAAATATAATTTTTATCCGTTAGTATATCCGGAAATAAAAGAAGAATTTAATCTTTTAAGGATATTTAATCATGGTTTAATCCCATTACATTTTATCAATAATAACCCACGTAAATTACTTAAAGCATATGTAGAAGATTATCTAACTAATGAAATACGTGCTGAAGGATTAGTACGCAATATTACCGCATTTAGTAGATTTATGGATAGCACGGCCTTTTCTCACGGAGAGTTATTAAATTATTCTAATATTGCTCGTGATTGCTATATTGATGCCAAAACAGTTAAAGAATATTATCAAATACTTATTGATACGTTGGTTGGATATTTGATTTACCCATACACAAAAAAAGTTAATCGAGAAATTATATCGTCAACTCCTAAATTTTATTTTTTTGATGTAGGAATAGCAAGTAATATCACGGAAAATAATTTTGATGATCTAAAAGGTGCAGCAGCAGGTAAAGCACTCGAACATTATGTGTTTACGGAATTAAAAGCGTATATAAATTTAAATGATCTAGATCATCGTATAAATTACTGGCGTACTAAAACAGGTTTAGAAGTTGATTTTATAATTAGTACTATAAAAGGCAAACCGCTACCGATTGAAGTAAAAATATCTTCAAATTTACATAAAAGCGAACTTCGAGGAATGAAAGCTTTTATGGAAGAACACAAGCTTGATAAAGGCTATATTATCTGCTTAGAAGAAACTCCAAGAAAAATACATTTAGAGACTCAGGAAATTAATATATTACCTATCAAAGAATTTTTAAAGAGATTATGGAAAGGTGACATTTTTTAATTCTAGCTTCTGGGAACATTCCTTATTAAATTTTTTTATTATATCAGTTGTCAAATAGTACCACATATGGTACACTGTTATAATGCTTAATATACCAAAAACTCTTGTTGTAAAATTTTATCAATCTATAACTAAAAAAGAACCGGTGCGTGATTGGTTACTTGAACTAGAACCTAATGATTGTAAAACTATCGGTACAGACATCAAAACTATCGAGTATTCTTGGCCAATTGGAATGCCTATATGTAAACCTCTAGGCAAAGGAATGTACGAAGTAAGATCAAATTTAACGGATGGCAAGATAGGAAGAGTAATTTTTTGTATAGTAGGTAATAAGATGATCCTTTTACATGGATTTATCAAAAAACTCAAAAAATACCTGATAAAGAACTAGATTTAGCATATAAAAGAAAAAAAGAGGTAGAATTATGAATACACTTAATCAGAACGGTATTGGTTCTAATTTTGATGATTTTCTCAACGAAATTGGAATATTGGAAGAAGTTACAGCAATAGCTCATAAACGTATTCTTGCTAATCAAATAAAGCAAGTGATGGAGCAAAAGCATATAACAAAACTGGAAATGGCTAAAAAAATGGAAACCAGCAGAACAGCTATAGATAGGCTTTTAAATCCTAATAACCCAAATGTTACTCTTGATACCCTTGATCGTGCTGCTATAGCGTTAGGAATGAGGTTAAATATTTCTTTAATCTAATTTCTTTTTAACCCTAGGTGTTTAATTTCCTTCACAAAACCTAATACGATCTACTTGAAATAAATTTAATAAGAGAAGAAAGGGAATCTTTATAAATATTTTGCTGGGTGATTTGTGCTAATAGTTTATTAGCCTCTTCTTCTAAAATATTTAAATAATCTAAAATTTGCTGCTTGATATCATTTTTTATTATTAAATCTTGTATTTCTTTAAATTCATCATTTGTGCGCTTATCTGCTTTAATCATATTTTCAAGTTTTAACCTTCCCTCATTGTCTAATTTTTCATATAAAAAAATCAGCGGTAGTGTAACTTTTCCTTCTAAAAAATCATCACCGATATTTTTCCCTACTTGCTTGCTATTTCCTAGATAATCAAGTAAATCATCGATGATTTGGAATATATTACCTAACAACTTACCGAAATTTTGCATTATAGTAGATATATGCTCAGATTGACCGGCAATAATAGCACCTACCGAGCAGGAAGCACCGAATAACTCGGCAGTTTTTGAGCGTACTATTTCATGATATTCTTCTCTCGTGATAATTCGGCGTTGATTTAATTTTACAAGCTGTGCTACTTCTCCCTCTGAAATAATTGCCGATGCTTGCGATAAAACTTCCATAGCCTGAATAGAACCCGAAGCTACCATTAACTTAAATGACTGACTAAAAAGAAAATCACCGACTAAAATACTCGTTTTGCTTCCCCAAATAACATTTGCCGTGGGTTTAAATCTTCTCATGGTACTATCGTCTACTACATCATCGTGTAACAACGTCGCGGTATGAATAAACTCAACGGCACTCGCAAGCTTGATGTGAGAGTCACCTTGATAACCAAATATTTTACTAGTTAAAATAGTAAGGATAGGACGAATCCTTTTTCCTCCGGCTTCTAACAAATATTTTCCGACTCTTTCAATTAGCTCTTCGTCGCTTTTTAAGCAGTTAATAATAAGGTTATTTAACTTAACGACCTCATCCTTTAAATCGTGATGTATTTTTTCTATAATATCCAATTTTGAACCTTATTTTATAATTTCTTGTTATGTTATTCTAGTTCAAACGAGTGTCTAGAAACAAGAAGTCATGCTGAACAAGTTTGCCGCATCTAATTCAACAGATCCTGAAATAAATTCAGGATGACTATTTTTTTCTGGATTCCTGCCTTCGCAGGAATGACACCGAGAGTGCTTTATTTTATAATTTCTTCCCAAAGGCTTTGAGTAATTTCTTGAAATTGCGGCAAACTAAATTGTTCTAATATCTTTTGATGTTGAGCAAAATCAGGGATTAATTCCTGCATTTTTTCTTTTATATTATCTCCCGCTTCAACTTTTTCTACCGCACTTTTATATAGTGATAAATAATATAACGGTATAATTTTGTTTATATCATCAATCATTCCTATTTTGGTATTATTTAGGTTAGATAAATCTAATTCATACTTAAAGCTTATATCAGTTGAGTTAGAATCCGGATGATCCGAAATAGTTCTTAAAAATGATTTTAAAGCGTTTTTATATAATTCTCTACTCTCATCGGAAAAAGCTTTAAATTTTCCTAAATTATAAAAATATGAACCTAAAATATCTATTATTTTGAAGTAATTATTAAATATTATTACCCCTTTACTTACAGATTTTTTAAGTATATTTACCGTACTCTCATTTGTAAAATTAAAACCGGAGCTACCGGAAAATAAGCTTAAATTATTTATTTGCGCTCTGGTTACTTTATTTAATTCCGTAACTAAATTAACATCTAAGGCAAATTCATACACTCGATTCTCAAGAGGAGTAAAATCAAACTTATCCTTATTATTAATAATATATATAAGTTCTTCGTTGGCACTATCGAGTTTGGAAAGCTTTAATAAATAGGCTTGCTTATCATTATAAGTTTTTATAGTATTTAATAATTTTTCTATAAAATCTTGCTTTAATTTAATTTGCGAGTCAATCTTAAGGACAATATTATTATTCCCTAAATCATCTACCACCCCTTTATATAATAACTGCGTCGAGCCTTCACAAATATCACTGATGATTTTAGCATAATCTATTCCTATCTCAAAATCTTTAGCCCAATCGTTAATATTTTGGGCATTAAAATTCAACGCTTTAGTCTTAATATAAAATTTACTTTCAAAGGTAAAGCTATTAGGCCATGCAAATCTATATAATAATAATCCGGCGGGGATTGTTCTACCCTCAAGGTTACTTTCAGATATTTTAGTTGAATAAATAATATCTAACTTTTGCGGTAGGTTCTCCAAAAAATCTTCTTTATCTAAATAATATTTACTTTTATCAAACGCTAAAGAAAATAACGTATAATCTTCATCATAAAGCTTTTGATTATCGATTAAATCAAATATCTCTACTTTATTAGAGCGAAATTTAAAAATTTCTATTAAATTAATAATTTCAAATAGATCTTTTTTTTGCCAAAGTATTTTAAATAATTTCAAATTTAATGGAATTTTAGCCGATAAAATACTCTCTTTATTATTAAATTTTACGCCGAAACCTATTTCTACCGGTTTATGTCGTCCTATTGCCTCCCCTCTAAAAGACAGGAATAAATGCTGCGCTAGTAAATCATACCCAATATGAATAGGAGAATTAAATTCAACTTTTCTGGTACTACTTTCTTCCGACAAATTAATTATAGCAATAGCAAATTTAAAAGGAAAACCGTACGGTCTAACTTTAGAAAATTTAATAAAATACTGCTCATTATTATTAAATATTTTTGCATCAATATAGCGGTTAGAATATTGTTGATTGATCAAATTTGATAAAGAAATAAGAATAGCAAACCATATCCCGCTATATATTAATATAATCGTCGCAGCTATAATTAATACTAACTTAAGTTTTTTTTTCATTGATATAACATTTTATATATAATGCTCATACTCGTCATTACAAGCGACTATAGGCGTTGTTGCATGGCTTGATAAAGTAACCGTATGTCATTCCCCGCTTTCGCGGGAAGGCATTGTTGCGTAGATCAAAAAACGCATTCAGTGTCATACCGTGGCTTGTCCACGGTATCCAGAAAAAACCTTAATCAAAAGACTGGATGCCGTGATCAAGTCACGGCATGACACTGCACGCTTTGCAAAAATTTGATCCACGCAACAATGCCTCACAGGAATGACATATTGACGCTTTTAATAAAGCCACGTAGCAATATTACTTACACAATTTCATATATTCTTGATTTAGCTTTACTATATCCCATACCCATAAGGCGACTATAACAATAAACACTATTAATAAATAGAATATTATTGAGTCAAAAGTAGCACTTGGAATTATTATAAATATTAAGGATTGAGTGAATGCCCCGAGAGACTTACCGAATTTAGTCCCAATTACTTCAACGGCAGCTTTTCCTTTAGTCCTAAGCTCTAAAGATAAGGGAATATAAGCCATCTCTTTTGTGGAATCGAATAACGAATATTTTGCCGATTTACTTAATATATTTTGTATTCCGCCGACCAATACTGCCGCATATAAAAGATTAATATTTTCTACAACCGAGCCTATTTCCTCTAAGAAGATTATAAAGATAAAAAATAAAAAACCGGTGACGAATAACATCAGCGGCGTTAATAAAGCGGCGATAAGCCAGCTAAGCCGTCTTAGGATATTACTACCGATTACCATAAAAGTAACGCAGGATAATCCCATCCAAATATTAAATCTGCCCATAAAATGAACGTAATCTATCGTATTCGGATAGAGTTCCTTTACTTTGGCTTTCCAAGGACCCTCTACAATATTAATGAGCAATCCGTAACAAATTATCAATAATGCTATACGCCCGATATATTTTGAATGAATTATTAATTTTATACTTTCTCTCACCGAAAGTGAGGTTTTTGTTTTAGCTGTTACTTTTTTTAAATCAAGCGTACTTATAGCATCGGTTAAAATAAACCGATTAATTACCTTAAATAATATCATTGCCGTTATGCCGGCTACGACGATTATCGACATGACGGGTTTTAACATTGCTTCCGATCGGTACTCTAAAGTAAAAGGATCAGGTAATAGATCAAAATCTATTACTTCTTTTATCTCCGAGAAAGCAATTAAGACATTTCCTGCAAGTATAAGACCGATATTTCCAACCATTCCAAGGACCGGATAAAATCTTTTTGCTTTACCGGTATCAAAAATATGATTAGCAAATTGCCAAAACATTAAATTAATAACTACCGCACTCCATAACTCGGAGAAAATATACATTACGGCATAGCTCCACTTACCGGCTATTTTGATAAACCATTGAAAATTAGGGTAAGAAAGAATTAAGCGATTTATTAATTCAGGATTTGGATGATAAAAATCTTGATTGGGGAAAATAATGTAAGCAAATATTAAGAAAAATAATAAAAAACAACTAACTATAAGATAAAAGATATACTCGAAATTAAACTTATTACTAAGCTTAACATAAGCAATAGTAAAAATAACACATGAAGGTAGAACTAACCATAATTTTAGGAAGCTGATAACTTCCGCACCCATAGCGGGAACTACCAGCGCATCTTTAATGGAGCGAAGTGCGCCGAAATTAAAAAGTATACAAAGCATCATTAAGGCCATAGGCAAAAAAAGCTTTAGCTCTTCTTTCTCTATCGGCCAAATAATTTCTTGAATTTTATTAAAAGCGGTTTTTGGCAGTAACATTATTTATACTGAGACCTTTGCATAAAATAGAATAAACTTTTAAATCGCCTAATGGGTAAAGTCAATAAAAATAGCCAGGTTGTTATACTGAAATATCTTTCCATGGGGTTATTTCTCTATATTGCCAGTAATTTTTTACATTTTCACTTAATTTATCTCGGTTAGTTTTCCATAATTCTTGCATTTTAGGAGTCCACGGCTTCGGACCTGCATAATGTGCTATAAAATACGAAAAATAAGGATTTACATCATCAAAATAGGTAGAAAAATTCCATCTTATCGACAAAGGATAAATATAACCATGAAATGCAATATTAAATAAATCTTGATCAGGAAAAGAAAAATTACATTTTGAGTCATTTAAAGTTTTTGATAAAAAAACACCGGCTTTTTTCTTTTTCATGTTTTTTAAATTTAAAAATATGACACCGCTATTTTTATAAGAATAAATCATATTTTTATAACACTTAAAATTAATATTACTTTTACAATGAGCTAAACTTGAGTCCATAGCTCCGGCAGCAATATAATTATCCATATCTATTTTTTTAAGAGAATTTAAGTCATGCAACACTACTATATCGGCATCAAGATACAATATAGAATCTAAAGCCGGAAAAATTTGATCAAGATACAAACGGTAAATTATCAGCAACGGCCAATTAGAGGGAAATTTTATCTTCTTTTGTATCCAATCTTTATTTATTAAGTTTTCCGGAAAATTAATAAAATCTATCGAATAATTTTTTATGTATTGCATAGCAGATAATTTTGCTTTTGATTCTGTAGAAATCTGATCGTTAGGATCCATAACTATATGAAATCTATAAAAACTATCTAAATCTGAATTAAGTAGAGCGGAGGCAATAACCACACCTGCATGAGATGCAAATTTATCATTAATAGTTAATGCTATATCAAGAACGTTATCTTGTTTAATTTTCGTGATTTTAATAGTTTTTTGTAATTCTTCCGTAGCAAGCATATAATTATGATCGGGAATTTCCTCATTAAACGATGATCTACCGAATAAATGAATTAAGCTAAGCCTATATAAACATTTTGCCGTAAGAGGCGGAATATCAAGCGAAATTAGACTATTTAAAAAAGGAATTTCATCTTTTGCATAACCTGTATAATATTTTGTAAAATCAAGATCACTTTCTAAACCTAATAACTCTTTTACTTCTTTTTCATATCCTTTAACGATTAGTTTTACTAAATTAATTGCCCCCGTTTCCGTATAAATAACATCTAAACCGTAACTACCGTTTTTTATGGCTTTATATATCTCTACTAAGGTAGAGTTTTCATTTGCATATAAACGAAGTAAACAGTCATATCCTTTGGCTACTTCTAACCTGTCTATTCCGTCTTCTACATGAAAAAAACATATCTTTTCTAGTTTTTCTCTCTCTGGCTTACTTAAAGTTTTATTAGCTAATTGCTCAAGAGAAAAATCAAAATTTAATTGATTTTCACGGATAAGGCTATAAAATTTCATATAGCTATAGCTAGTAATATCCCGTGCATGACTAAAATCTCGATGCATTTTAATATTACTTACGAAGAAACCAATTACTATTATTATTAAAATAAACACCGTTACTAATAACAGCAGAGTAAGGAATTTATAACTAAAAATTTTTTTAAGGCTTATAATTAGGCTCATCAAAATATTTTCATAATAAAAAATAAAATATAGCAACTAATAAATAATAAAGCAATCTTCTTGCCGGGGTAACTTTATTATTATATTGTGACTTTTTTTATATATCTAAATTTACTTATGTTAAGCAATTCTCGATTATTCCTTGCCTGGTTATTTGGGTTTATCAGCGGTTTTGCTATAATGATTAGCGGCAATACTTTGAATTATTGGCTTGCTAAAGAAAATATCGATTTACAAACCATCGGTATACTTTCTTTTATACTCCTTCCTTATTCTATTAATTTTCTATGGGCGCCGATTTTTGATACCGTAAAACTGGGGCGATTAAATAAAATATTAGGTCATCGGTTATCATGGATTTATCTTATCGGGATTCTTTTAGCATTTGCTATATTTATTTTAAGTTTTCTAAATCCTACTAAAAATTTACTATTATTTGCCTTAGTAGCGTTGATCATTTCTTTTTTAAGTTCAGCGCAAGATACTATTTTGAGTGCATTCAGAACGGAAATAATAATAAAAGAAGCTCAAGGAACTGCTTCAGGAATATATATATTCGGTTATCGAATCGGGATGTTATTCTCAGGGTCGGGAGCTATTTATTTATCTAGTTATTTAACATTCAATGAAATATATAAAATTTTTGCCGTATCAATAGTTATTTATTTAATTCCTCTTATTTTCTTTACTAAATATTTTAACGTTATAGCAAATAATATTTCCATTCCTTCAACAAATTATTCTACTGGCGTTGGTAATTTTATATTGAGCATATTAAAACCTATCGGGTCACTTTCTTTTATTACTTTAATAATAATCTTTCTAATCTTATATAGGTTACCCGATAATTTTATTAACGTTATGGTCAACCCGTTTTTAATTCACCTAGGTTATAATAACTTTGAAATAGCTAGCGCCGGCAAATTTCTAGGAGTAATAGGGGCTATAATTGGGGGATTAATAGCAAGTTTTATAATGCAAAAAAAGAATATCTTAGATAGTATATTTCTATTCGGTGTTATTCACTCGCTAGCTCATATTTTGTTTATTGCATTAGAAATATACGGCAAAAATCTTTCCTTATTATTTATTACGATAGCAATAGAAAGTATCACGGGCGGCATGGCAATGACGGCATATATTGCTTTTATTTCTTCTCTTTGTCACGGTAAGTTTAGAGCTACTCAATACTCATTTTTTTCTGCGATGATGGGATTCTCAAGAGCAATCTTCCCGACTATTTCAGGCTATATAGTAGTAAATTTCGGTTGGCAAAATTTCTTTGCTTTTACTACTATTATTACTATTCCTTCCTTATTAGCGGCATTAAAAATAAAAAACCGGTTTTTGAGAAAATAGACCTCTTGCATAACGTAGCTAATAAAGAGGAATTTGAAGGAAACACGAAGCGCAGAACCACAGCGTACACGCAAGTAACGTGAGGATTCGAGCATCGGATTGACGTACAAATTACCTTTAGAAGCAAGTTATGCAAGAGGTCTTAAATAACTTGCGTACTTATATAAGTATATATATATCTAATTACATATGTTTATGGACATTATAAATTATTCGGAGCTTCGTAGTAATCTTGCAAAAATTCTAGATAAGGTAAATGACGATCATACTCCTATAACTATAACTCGGCAAAAGGGAAAGCCTGCAGTAATAATATCTTTAGAGGATTTTAAATCATACGAAGAAACTGCTTATTTAATGGCAAGCCCTAAAAATGCTAAGCGTTTAAACCAATCTATAAGAGAAATAGAATTGTTGCGTGGATAGGTTACAGCATGTTCTATGTCATTCCCGCGCAGGCGGGAATCCAGAAAAATTATAGTCATCCTGAATTTATTTCAGGATCTATTATCTATTACAAAAAGATGCTGAAACAAGTTCAGCATGACAAAAAAAGTCTAGATTCCCGCTTTCGCGGGAATGACATCGAAAATTTGAACCCTACAATAATGCTGCACAAATAATATTCAATTCAATTCACTTAATTCTCCTCTTGCAAATAATTTAATTTGAAAATTAACAAAATCGTAATTAACGTTAGGGTTTGCAGCGGCAAATTTGTTCGCTTTGATTAATAACTCTAGATCGCGTGCTAAATCGGCAAAGAAAAACTGTATTTCCCCGCTTTGCTTCATGCCGAGAATTTCACCGCCGCCACGAAGTTTTAAGTCCTGTTCCGCTATATAAAATCCATCGTTAGTTGACTTCATTATTTCAAATCTTTCGCGTGCTACTTTACTTAATCTTTTTGGATTATATAATAATATACAGTAAGAGAGGATTGATCCCCGCCCTACTCTTCCTCTTAATTGATGAAGCTGGGCTAAACCGAATTGCTCAGCATTTTCTATAACAATTAAAGTGGCTTCCGGTACGTCAATCCCTACTTCGATAACGGTAGTTGCCACTAATAATTTAATTTGCCCTTCTTTAAATTGCCTCATTACCGCATCTTTTTGATCATTTTTCATTTTACCGTGAATAATGCCGGCTATTTTAGGATAGACCAAATCAATCGCAGCGAAACGACTCATCACATCGGTAAGCGGGATAATATTTTCTTCTATTTTAAGCTCTTTATCGTTTTGATCGATTAAAGGACATATCCAGTAAATTCTTTCACCTAGGGTAAGTTTTTTATTTAATACTTCTATTATATTTTCTATTCTACTAGTCGGCATAACATTAGTGGTAATAGCTAGCCGATTTTTGGGCTTGCTAGTCAATTTTGAGATAGCCATATCACCAAAGACCGTCAGCGCAAGGCTTCGAGGGATCGGCGTTGCCGTCATAACTAACACGTCGGGATTTGCGCCTTTATTTATTAGATTCAAACGCTGCTGCACCCCGAACTTATGTTGTTCGTCTATAACGATATAGCCAAGATTTTTAAAACTTACCTTTTCTTGAAATAAAGCATGCGTACCGATTAATATGTCAATCTCACCATTTTCAAGCTGAGACATAACATTTTTTCTGGTAACACCTAATATTTTACCGGTCAAAAGAGCAACTTTTATATCAGTATTTTTTAAAGCTTTAACAAAAAACTCATAATGCTGATTAGCAAGCAAATCTGTTGGCACCATAAGAGTTGCTTGAAACTTTGCTCCTACCGCATTTACGATAGTAAGCAGAGCTACTAAGGTCTTACCCGCTCCGACGTCGCCTTGTAACAGTCTCATCATTTCAAATGAAGAACTTTGATCTTGCTCTATTTCTTCTATAACTTTTTGTTGCCCCTGTGTTAATTTAAATCCTAATTCGTCTAATACGGATTGCTGTATAACTGCAGCTTTGCTAAAACTATTGCCGCGCTTTAACTGAATTTGTTTACGGATATTGTAGAGAGATATTTGATTAGCGATAAGCTCTTTAGCGGCTAATCTTTTTATAGCTTTTTCTATAATATTTGTTTCATTTTCATTTCCGTTTACTTCAGTGTCATCCCCGCGCCCTGTTATGTCATTCCTGCGAAGGCGGGAATCCAGTCCGTCATGCTGAACTTGTTTCAGCATCTCATTAGATTCTGAAGTAAATTTAGGATGACTAGAAGCGTTTTCCGGATTCCCGCCTTCGCGGGAATGACATAATGAAGCGTAGGAATTACATAATGAGGCATCAAAGGAATATTGAAAATGAAGAGTTTTTAAATCCGTCAATAATGATTCTATATATTCTACTATTTCCGTATTAGTTCCTAGCTTTAGCTTAGTGCATTTCTCTTCAAATATATCAATTAACTTTAATATGTAAGAATAAATTTGTTTATTATTAATCCCGAACGTTAAGGGATAAATCGGTTCTATTGCTCCTTCAAATTTAGGATTATAAATAAATTCCGGATGGGAAATTTGCACATAATGATCAAAAAACTGTACCTTACCGCTAATTGTGTGAGTAGTACCGACTTTTAATTTATTAAAAATAAAAGGCGGTAATTTATGAAAAAATACCATTAATAAAGAACCGGTATCATTAGCTGCCGTAATCTTTAACGGTTGATGTTTTTTTATCGGTAAAAATATTTTTTCGATTGTTACCTTAGTTTGAATTAACTGTCCTTCTTTCACCTCGTATAAATTCGGCGAGATTATTTTCACCTGCCATGAAATCGGACGATAAAATAATAAATCCCGCACGGTTATTATACCGAGCCTTTTAAAAGCTTTGATTACATCCTCATTAATGTTAAGCAATGAGCCGACTGAAGCAAATAAAAACTTTTCTATGCTGGTTAACATAATTCTAAAACATCTTCCTATAAATCATATAAGAATATAAGATAATTTTAAAATTATTTCCAGTAGCTTTAGTTAAATACTTGACAACTAAGGTAGCGATCTTTAAATTTGTTTATATTCTGTTAGGTAAGAATTTAAGGAGTAATATCAGAAGATGTCATTCCCGCGTAGGCGGGAATCTAGAAAAATAATAGTCATGCTGAACTTATTTCAGCATCTCTTTTAATATATCCTGAAATAAATTCAGGATGACGTATAGAATGGATTCCCGCTTTCTCGGGAATGACATCGAAAATTCGAGCCATGCAACAAAGCTAATGCCGTGCCGGAATGACATCAGAAATTACGAAAACCTACCACAAACAACTTTTAAATTAATTACAATTTATGAATAAAATTTATCCCTCTTCCGAGTTAGCGCTAGAAGGCTTGCTTTACGACGGTATGACGATTATGGCAGGAGGCTTCGGCCTTTGCGGTATTCCGGAAAATTTGATAAATGCGTTGCTTAAAAGCAAAGTGCAGAATTTAACCGTTATTAGCAATAATTGCGGGGTGGATAATTTCGGTCTTGGGCTGTTACTCCAAACTAGACAGATAAAAAAAATGATTTCCTCGTATGTCGGCGAGAATAAAATTTTTGAACAACAATATTTAGATAAGACATTAGAGCTTGAACTTAACCCGCAAGGAACGCTAGCCGAAAGAATTAGAGCCGGCGGCAACGGTATTCCGGCTTTTTACACCAAAACCGGTATCGGGACAATAGTAGAAGAAAACAAAAAAGTAGGTGAGTTTAACGGTGAAAAATACTTGATGGAAACCGCGCTTTTTGCCGATCTTGCTATTATCAAAGGCTTTAAAGCCGATAAAAGCGGTAACGTAATATATAATAAGACGGCAAGAAATTTTAATCCTATAATGGCAGGAGCCGCTAAAGTCACTGTTTGTGAAGTAGAAGAAATAGTTGAAATAGGCGAACTTGATCCCAATAATATTCATACCCCCAATATTTTCGTACAGAGATTGGTTTTAGGAGAAAAATATGAGAAGCGTATAGAACAATTAACAACTCGATCAAAATAGGGATAAAAATGGCTTGGAGTAAAGAACAAATTTATCAAATAACCGCCGAACTTGAACTTAAAGAAGGCTTATATGTTAATCTCGGAATAGGTATGCCGACCTACGTCGCTAACTATATCTCTAAAGGGGTAAATGTTGTATTTCAAAGCGAAAACGGCATGCTAGGTATGGGACCGTTTCCTTATGCAGGTGAAGAAGATCCTGACTTAATTAATGCCGGCAAACAAACTATTACTGCTTTGCCGGAAAGTAGTTATTTTGATAGCGCGTTTTCATTCGGCATGATTAGAGGCTCTCACGTTGACTTAACTATTTTGGGAGCAATGCAAGTGTCACAAAAAGGCGATATCGCTAATTGGACTATCCCCGGCAAAATGGTAAAAGGCATGGGCGGTGCTATGGATTTGGTGGCTAATACCAAAAGGGTCGTCGTGATAATGGAGCATACGGCAAGAGACGGCGGCATTAAATTACTAAAAGAATGCAGTTTTCCCTTGACGGGGACCAAGGTAGTTAGCAGAGTAATAACCGACCTTGGAATTTTTGATGTTGATAAAGATGAAATGTTACTAACCACAATAGCACCGGAAGTAACGCTCGACGAGATTAAAGCAAAAACCGAAGCAGAATTTAAAGTAGCACTATAAGGGAATTTAAAAAGTGTTTCGGTGTTATGCCGAGGCCCCTCCCACGGCATCCAGTCTTTTTATTAAGGTTTTTCTGGATACCGTGGTCAAGCCCACTACTGTACGAACGTTTAAATAAAGAGGTAAAAATTCTGTCATTCCGTGGCTACGACCACGGAATCCAGCTTATAATATCATAAAAAGATTCTAAAATAAGTCTAATATGGCTTTATTTTCCTGGATGCCGTGATCAAGTCACGGCATGACACAGCCTTTTTTCAACGTTCGTACAGTAGTGGGTCAAGCAACTAGATGACACCGTACTTATAATAACCATAATACGGTAAGTTATTAGCCATGCAACAAGGTATCCAGTTGCTTGCAATGACTATTCCGGTAGCCATGCAACAACACCACTAAAAAGACGCATATCTTAAAACACGAATTTAGGATAAATTCTTATCCTAAATCGGCGTTTAAAGAGTAGGAAAATTCTATCCAACCTCTCTCTAACTATATTTACCGAACATTTCTTTATTTTTTATTTGCCAAAGTGCCGCAAACAACAATCCAACAGTAAACATTTGGAGGAAAAGTATCGCCTCACCAAGCGCAGGAGAGAGTAACGTAATAATAGGTTGAAGTAATACCGGCACGCCACTAGCAAACATCACTAATCTTATACAGGTTTTCATTGGGGATTTAGGACCGAATAAATTAGTTAAAACGTAAACTAATAAAATTATAAAACTTTTTTCAAATAAAAAAGTAACAAACCAAAAAAGAATTATAATCGGCATCCCTATATAAATAAAGACGGTCGGAATGCTAGCTAAACTATCTGCACAATATTTTTTTATTATCTCAGGAGTTAAAGCTTTTTGACTTGGATCAAATATTTTAGAATATTCAATATCGGTAGTTAACTTTTTCTTAGTAGTGGCTTCTACTAAATTTATTATAAGCTTATTTGCGGTTAAAATAATAGGTATCTTACTTTTTTCGTTAAGCGGTAGCTGGTTATTAATATCAATAGCTACTATTTTATTTTTATTTTTGCTATATAAATATAAAGGCTCTTCCTCTTCTAAGGAAATTTTTATACCGTTATATTGAATATCCGGCAGCTGATTTATAATATATTCAATGCTTTCGGTAGCTTTTGATAAATGCTTGCCGTTAAAATAATCTTTCAACGTTACTATATAATTTAATACAAAAATACAATAAATTATTGAAGGGATAAAAGAAACGACAAATAAATATCTAATACCGTATCCTTGGTAATTCCTATAAACATCTTTATAAAAATTTATCGAGCTAACGGATAGCCACCATTGACGGAATAATGTATTTAACCATACTAATATAAATGATACTAAATGCATTTTTAACTAAAATATTTAAACTTAAATTTTATTAACTGTAGATTATACGAATATAGCATAAAGAGGAAGAAAAAAGAACGAAAATATGATAGAGTAATATGTTATAATATATAAAATAATGAAGCTTATTGATTAAGCATTATTTATTTACTAACGCGAATTTAGGATAAGTTTTTATCCTAAATTCGGTTCAAAAGCTGAATAATCAAGGGTAAAGGCGGCTTCACCCTTGATTATAAAATTAATATTTACTGCTAATTATATTTAATTCTAAATATAATTAGCAGGATTATAGGGCAAAATGATAGCGCTAAGCCGCCTTAAGCTATCATTTTTCCTTATTTCTATCAGTATTAGGATAAGATTTTTTAAAAAATCTTATCCTAAACCGGCGTTACTAATATCTATTTTTTTATGAATAATCTTATGCTCGAACAATTTAATATTATAATTCCTGAATTATCACTTACGCTAATAGCACTTTTTACGCAAATATTTGCAATATTTTTTAGCAGTAAAAATAAAATTATTGTTAATCTCACTATTTTACTATCGATAATATTAGTTTTTGTGACCCTAAAAATTTCTGCTCAAGAAGCTACGGCATTTAACGATTCCTTCGTTACTAACTCGGTTACGGGTAGCTATAAAGCTATAGTCTTAATATTTACGATAATGACTATGATAATTTACCGCGATTACTGTGCTACTAGCCCCGAAGAATTAAAAAATGAATTCTTTACCTTAGTGTTATTATCAACTGCAGGAATTTTTGTTGCAATCTCGGCACGGAATTTTTTGCTATTATTTTGTGCTATGGAGTTGCCGGCTTTAATAGCTTATGTTCTCGCCGGCTTTAAATTAAACGATATTAAATCATCGGAAGGGGCGCTTAAATATTTTATTTTAGGAAGCTTAGTTAGCTGTTTATCGTTATTCGGTATTTCTTTTATATACGGCTTCGGCGGAAGTTTAGAGTTTAGCGATATTTTATATAAATTAAATACTTCTAATGCAAATATCGGTTTAGTAGTCGGAATTGTACTTTTCTTAAGCAGTTTATTCTTTAAACTCTCTAGCGTTCCTATGCATTCATGGGTACCGGAGGTATATGAAGGCTCACCCGTAAGCTCGGTTACTTATTTTGCTACCGCTTCAAAAATCGGCATGGTTGCAATCTTGTTAAATATAATGAACTTAGTGGTCGGTGATTATCACCCTATTAGCATTAATTTAATAAAAATAATTGCCGTATTATCAATGATTTTCGGAGCTTTGGGAGCGATTAGGCAAACATCTTTAAAAAGATTAATGGCCTATAGTACTATTTTAAATATCGGCTATGTGTTGGTCGGGGTAGCCTTGCATAACTCAGAAGGAAATTTTGCCGCTATGCTTTATATGCTGATATATGCCACCGGTACGATAGGGTTTTTTGCATGTTTAATAGCACTGCTCGGGAGTGAAGCAGATAAAGCAACTTTTGACAGTATACAAGGAATATCGGCAAACCGCAAAGCAATAGCAGGTGCCATAACGATTATTATGTTTTCCATGATAGGCATCCCGCCGTTAGCCGGCTTTTTAGGAAAATATTATCTTTTTTATCAAGCAATTAATAAAGGGGAATATTTATTAGCTTTTGTTGGTATTTTTACTAGTATTATCGCCGCTTATTATTATCTCAAAATTATTAAAACCATGTATTTTGTCGAAAATATTGAGCTAATCGAGAAAAAAATACCGACGCAATATGGATTATTATTAATTAATTCCATTGTTATAGGTTTTTTACTTTTTGCCTCTTTTTTTATTAAATTTTGAAATAAAGCTTGCTATTATAGGCTTATAGTTTAAAGAAAAAGCCTATTTGATATCATTCCCGCGAAAGCGGGAATCCAGAAAAAAGTATAAAAGTCATCTTGAATTTATTTCAGGATCTACTAAAAAAGATGCGAAAAACTTGTTCAGCATGACAAGAAAAAGTCTGGGTTCCCGCCTTCGCGGGAATGACACACGGCACTTTTATCAAGCCACGCAACAACGCTCGTTCGCAATGACGGGGTTTTTGTGTTAATTTCCGATCCACGCAATATGCCGCCACGGTATTACAACATATACTTAACATATGAATAACTATAAATTACTAATCTTCGATGAAATAGACAGTACCAACCTAGAGGCTATTAGAATCGCAAAAACTAATCCTTCTTTAAATTATGCTATACTTGCAAAAACTCAAACGCAAGGACGCACTCGGAAAGGTAAAAAATGGCAATCCCTGCTCGGCAATTTACATACCAGTTTATTATTAAAGCCAAATAAAGAACTAACTCTTTTTCCGCAATTATCGTTTGTAACCGGGCTTGCCGTCTATGAGACTATAGAGTCTCTTATTTTTCAGTGTCATTCCCGTGAAAACGGGAATCCAGGAAAGGCTTCTGGTCATCCTGAATTTATTTCAGGATCTATTAACAATAAGATGCTGAAACAAGTTCAGCATGACGAACCGGATTCCTGCCTTTGCGGGAATGACATAAAAGAGCGCAAGAATGACATTGGAGAAGAAAATAACATTAAAAATATTAAACTTAAATGGCCGAATGATATCCTGATCAACGATAAAAAAATTTCCGGTATACTTCTTGAATCTCTTACCGTGGCAAATAATAACTATCTTATTGTCGGAGTCGGAATTAATATAGTCCGTAATCCATTAAACATAGATCAATTAACCACTAGTTTATCTGCCGAAAATATGGAGATTCACCGGCCGGAAGCTTTACTTGATATTTTTATAGTAAATTTTGAAAAATATTATCAAATTTGGGAACAAAAAGGATTTATTGAGATTAGAAAAATATGGCTTGAAAAGGCTTATAAACTAAATGAATCAGTTACGATTAACGACGGAAATAACACTATTACCGGTATATTTAAAGGCATCGACGAAGTCGGCAGAATAATTATACAACTCCCTACAAAAAAAATATCTTCTTTTACAGCGGGCGAGCTTTCTTTTTAAGTAAATAATATTAGATTTAATTCTTAAGTTAAAATTAGAGGTTAGTTATGGGTAAAAGCTATTGGCGTGAGTTTAAAAAATCCGTGCAAGATTTTTATGCTCCGTTGAATAAGGAAGAATTATATAACAAAGGTTTAGAGTTATATAACAAACCTAAAAGTGATGATGACTATATAAAGGCCCTGCAATATTTACAATCTGCTATGATTTTGGGGTATAACAAGGCTTGTGAAAAAGCAGCAGAATTTTGTACGAAAGATCCTCTAAATATAAATAATAAAAAGCTAGGGACCTTATTAAATAACATTTTCATAAATCGCATGGAAGGTCCTCCGTATGATAAAATGACGTTTAGGATATCCACGCGGGCATTGCCAACTGCCGCTAGAAATGACATCAAAACCCCGAACGGCTACCTCTCCTCCCTCAACGCTTGAAAAATTATTTGTGCTAAGGGGGTACTGATGCCTTTTACTTTTGATAGTTCGGCAATACTAGCCTCACATATTGCTTTGTATGAACCGAAATAATGTAGTAATGCTTTTTTGCGCGTTTCTCCGATATTTTCTATTTGATCAAGACTAGAGATTTTTATAGCTCTTGACCTACTGAGCCTATGGTTTTTTATAGCGAAATTATGCGCCTCATCACGCAGAATTTGTAAATATTTCATCAGCGGCTGATTCTTATCTATGGTAAAAATCTCTCTATTTACCATATGAAACTGCTCAAGACCGGCATTTCTATCTGGACCTTTTGACATACAAACAAACGGCAAGTTTATATCTAATTTATTCATTACCTCTTTCACTACACTTAAATGTCCTTTCCCGCCGTCGATAATCATTAAGCTTGGGGTTTTATGCGGCTCTTGCTTTAGCCTTGTAAGCCTTCTTGTTAACACCTGCCTTAACATCTCAAAATCATCGCCTATAGTATTATCAACATTAAAAATTCTATATTCTTTCTTATCGAAACCGGATTTACCGACGACAATCATCGCCCCTACTGCAAACTTGCCCATAATATGGCTATTATCATATACCTCAATACGTTCAGGTAATTCCGGCAGATCAAATAAATCTTTGATTTCTGCCATAACTATTTGATTTTTAGCAAATCTTTTTAAATACTGATCTAAAGATAAAGCCGCATTTGCTTCAGCATTTTCTACTAATTTGGCTTTACCGCCGCTAACGGGTACAGTAATATTAAGCTTGCTTATATCATTAAATTTTTTTATAGCTTCTATTATATTCTCTTTATTATTTATAGAACAATTGAGAATAATTTCCGGTGGGGCCTGTTGTTTTTGATAGAATTGAGTTAAAAAATATTCTAAAACTTCTTCTTTGCTACTATTCTCCGTATGAATCGGAAAATAAGGAATATTACCGCACGCTTGACCGATACGGTAGAGGAACACCTCTACGCAATAATGACCGTTTTTTTCTATAATAGCAATCACATCGGCATCTTTAACGGCGTTAAATATACCGGCTTTCAGCTGCACGTAACTTAAAGCTTTAATACGATCCCTAATTTCCGCTGCTTCTTCAAAACGCATTTGCCGGCTTAATTCTTCCATTTTGCTAGATAAATTTTCTTGCAGCTCTTTAGTGCGACCTTGCAAAAAATCTTTCACTTGCGTTACTAGCTCGGCATAATGTTCTTTATTAATTTTCCCAACGCAAGGAGCATAACAACGCTTAATTTCATATTGTAAGCATGGGCGTTTACGAGTATTAAAATAATTATCGGTGCAGGAACGTAACTTAAAAATTTTTTGTAATTCTTTTAAGGTAGTAATTACATGAGCAGGAGAAGCAAAAGGACCGAAAAATTTACCGTTTGTTAAATTTCTCCCTCTAAATTTCAGTAATTGAGGATAATCGTGATCTAAACGTAATTTGATAAAAGGAAATGATTTATCGTCTTTTAGTAATATATTAAATTTCGGTTGGAATTTTTTAATTAACTGTGCTTCTAAAAGCAGAGCCTCCACCTCGGAATTTGTAACACTATATTCCAAAAAATGAGTAGCCGCTACCATCCGAATGGTTTTGGTATCTAAGTCAGTTTTAATATAATTAGTAAGACGTTTTTTTAGGTTTTTAGCTTTACCGACATAAATAATTTGTTTGCTAATATCAAACATGCGGTAAACCCCCGCACTCGCCGGAGCATCTTCAAGACGAGATTTTATTAACCTACTTCCTATAAGTTGCTTTAATTCTGAAGCCATGTTATTGCTTTTCTTTCCATTGATGTTTACCCACACGGCATTACCCGCGTGGATCAAAAATTGTCTCAAAAAAGTATAGCTTCGCTTATTAGAGTCTATAAAGTCCGTCATTGCGAGCAACTGGAGGTGTTGCTGCATGGCTCTAAAAAAGTGTTATATGTCATTCCCGTGAAAAGGGGAATCTAGAAAAAATCTTTTAAGTCATCCTGAATTTATTTCAGGATCTGTTGAATTAGATGCTGAAACAAGTTCAGCATGACATAAGCTAAGACTGGATTCCCGCCTTTAGCTAGAATGACATCGAAAATTCGATCCACGCAACAATGCCTGCAAAAGCGGGAATAACATTGTGACGCTTCTACCGCTTCATGCAAATATATCTAACCCAAATATTTAGCATTCTCTTCTTTTACTAACTGTACTAATTGCTCTATAGTCAAAACTTCCTGCGCTTCTATGCCAAGCTTTCTGATTGTTACAGTGTTATTTTCCATTTCTTGTTTACCTATTACGGCGATTAACGGCACTTTTTGATTAGAAAATTCTCGAATCTTATAGTTAATCTTATCAGGCGAAATATTAATATCAGCTCTTATATTACGGTTAATTAAAGTTTTTTGCACTTCAAGAGCATAATCGTTTAAATCACTAGTAATGGTGGCAATTGCTACCTGAACAGGCGCAAGCCAGAGCGGAAAACGACCGGCATATTCCTCGATTAAAATCCCGATAAATCGCTCAAAAGTACCGATAATAGCTCGATGAAGCATAACGGGTCTTTTTTTCTCACCGCTTGCCGCGATATAATTAGCGTCTAAACGCTCAGGCATGACAAAATCAACCTGAAGCGTACCGCATTGCCATTCGCGTCCTATTGCATCAGTTAAAACAAATTCAAGCTTCGGACCGTAAAATGCTCCGTCTCCGGGATTTAGAGTATAAGAATAACCCGCCTCCTCTACCGCTTCTTTTAAAGCATTTTCCGCTTTGTCCCAAACTTCATCGCTGCCGGCTCGAATTAAAGGACGATCCGAAAATTTAATTTTAAAGTTAGTAAAACCGAAATCTTTATATATCTCTGTCAGTAACTTACAAAAACTTACTGTTTCACTAGTAACTTGTTCCTCGGTACAAAAAATATGAGCATCATCCTGGGCAAAGCTTCTAACTCTCATAAGACCGTGCAATGCGCCCGATGCTTCATTTCTATGACATAAGCCGAACTCGGACATACGCAAAGGCAAATCGCGGTAGCTTTTAATGCCTTGCTTAAAAATTTGCACATGGCAAGGGCAATTCATCGGCTTTAAAGCTAAAATTTTATCTTCCGTCTCTAGAGCGAACATATCTTCTCTAAACTTCTCCCAATGTCCTGACGCTTCCCATAGGCTTTTATCGACTAAAACCGGAGTTTTAACCTCTGTGTAGCCGACTTTTTTAATCTTTCTTCTGATATATTGCTCAATAATATTATAAATACTGTAGCCTTTATCATGCCAGAATACCATCCCTTGAGCTTCCTCTTGGAAATGGAATAAATCGAGCTCCTTCCCTAGCTTTCGGTGATCACGTTTTTCTGCTTCTTCCAGCATATAAAGATAGCTATCTAACTGTTCTTTCGTCGCCCATGCCGTGCCGTAAATACGCTGCAACATAGGGTTACGGCTATCACCTCGCCAATAAGCTCCTGCTACCTTCATTAACTTAAAATGCTTGACAAAGCCCGTTGAAGGAGCATGCGGACCACGACAAAGATCAATAAAATTACCTTGTCTGTAAAGGGTTATAGGCTCATCGCTTGGAATCGAGGCAATAATTTCTGCTTTATAATGCTCACCTATTGACTTAAAAAACTCTACAGCCTTATCACGATCCCATAACTCTCTAGTAATCTGTTCGTTTCTTTTGACAATTTCCTGCATTTTAGCTTCTATTTTTACCAAATCTTCCGTGGTAAACGGCTTATCTCTAGCAAAATCGTAATAAAAACCGTTCTCTATGGCAGGACCGATAGTTACTTCGGTTTCCGGAAATAATTCTTTCACCGCTTCGGCTGTTAAATGTGCTGCATCATGCCTTATTATCTCAAGGCATTCAGTATCCTTAGCGGTTAAAATTCTTAATTTACAGTTAGTATTGATTATAGTGCTTAAATCTTTTAGCTCATTGTCTATTTCTACAATTATTGCTTGTTTTGCTAAAGAAGTAGAAATTTTATTTGCTATTTCAAAAGCACTGATATTTTTTGCAAATTGCTTAGAATTCCCATCGGGAAAGGTAATATTAATCATTATTTTATAATTTATGTTATCTTAAAATTTATGTCTCATCGCCACTTATTCAAAGCATTGTTGCATGGATAGGTTAAAGCATGTTCTATGTCATTCCCGTGAAAACGGGAATCCATTACCCGTCATTGCGAGGAGGGACGTAGTCCAGACGTGGCAATCTAGGAAAAAAAATAGCAAAAAATGCTATGAGATTTATTATTTTCTGGATTGCCACGCTCCTTAACAGTCGCTCGCAATGACGAGTATGAGTATATTTTTCTGGATTCCTCACCTAAAGCAGGAATGACATACTATTGCTTTTATCGAGCCATGCACTGCCCTTATCCAACGATTTCATGGATTATAATATAATTTATATTTATTTAAAAGGATTAAGATAAGTAATTTAAAACTCGTTCTTACAGCATTAAAAAAAAGAGCTACTCCTCCAAATGCAAGATTTTTTTCTACTGCTTATTCATACGGCTGAAAGAGAAAGTACTGTGTTATCAATGGCATGGGAGAATATTGATTGGCGAAATAAAATATGGAATATACCGGGTACTAAAAAAGAAAAATCACGTTCTTTATCTCTTACGGATGAGGCAATTGAAATATTGTATAGAAGAAAGCAAAAAAGTAAAAACCCGTGGGTATTTCCAAGCCTTAAGAGTGAAACCGGTCATTTGGTGCAACCGCAGCCAGCGTGGGATAGAATTGTTGAAAAAGCAAGACTTAAAGGTTTAACAATAGATGATTTACGTAAAACAATGGAAAAATTGATAGAACAATTAAGAGCATCAATCAAAATACTTTAAATAAATACATATCAAAATTAAAAACTACAAGATTAACCTTTGATATTATAAAATATTTAAAGCTGACTATAATTATCTATAAATTATTTTTGTTAACATGAAGATTTGATAAGAGAAATAGAAGCACATCACAAGACAGACGTTGGAGTTTTACAAAAACGTTGATTTCCTTGATTGGATTAGCTTCTAACGCCTTTGACGCGTTTAAAGATTTGAAGAATTTTTTTATAATAAATATATAAACGATGCAGGATACGGAAAGTATCCAAAAAATGAGGCATTTTTTAGATAAATTCCCGTCGCTTGCAATTTGTTCAAGTTCCAGCCTGCGGCTCGCTCTCGTTGGAAGATGAAAAAATAAAGCCGCAAAAATGGGTATTCTGCCAAGTGATAGGTAAAGCTGCCCATATCTTACAGACTGTTCCGGTTTATCGGCGGGGATTTGTGCTTAGCACACCATATTCTAAACCTAAAATTTTTATTTTACTTCCCGGCAAATTCTATATATTCTAAATAGTAATTAACAGGTTTAAGTAGCGTTGTTGCGTGGCTCGGAAATTAATAAAAAACTCGTCATTGCGAAGCCACGAAGTGGCTGCGGCAATCCAGAAAAACATAGTCATCCTGAATTTATTTCAGTATCTATTAAAAAAAGATGCGCAAAACTTGTTCAGCATGACAAGGACTAGATTGCCGCGCCGGCATAAATGCCTCCCCGCAATGACGATTCTGGTAGCCATGCAATAACGTCGGTTTAAGTAAAATATGACAGAATTAATAAAAGAAAAAAATCCTATTTCAAATAATTTAGCATTATTTTTGTGTTTACTATTAGGCGCTATCAACTTTTGGTTATTGTATCCGGGTGGATTTACGCCCGATACGTGGGACCAATATAATCAAGCTATAGCAGCTAACTATATTTATCATCACCCACCTTTTATGGCATTTTGTTGGCATTTCATGATGAAATTATGGAATAACCCCGGCACTATGCTTTTATGGCATTTAGCGCTTTTATGGGGAGCTGTTTATAATTTTTATAGAACATTTAATCATCTAATTAGTAAGTTCAAGTTTTTATATTTTATTATCCCATTTTTACCTTGGGTATTATCTTATTCAATAGCAATATGGAAAGACATATCATTTGTATATAGTTATATATATGTTGCTTCTTTGTTAACATACATTACTGTTACTGAAAAAAAAACAAATATTTTCCGGCTTGGATTAATTTCGGTAATTTTATTTTATGGAACTGCAGTAAAGTTTCAAGCACGGTTTATATTGCCTGTTATGGCTTTATGGATTAGCTTAATCATTATAAAAAGCGATAGCGTTATAAAAAAAATTATAACCGCTACAGTCATTTTTACCGTTATATTTTCTCTTCAGGAAAGTATAAATAACTATTTGATTACTGATAAAAAAACCGGTAATAGACACTCATGGCAAATGGTAAAGCTATATGATTTAGCAGGTATATCATATTATCAGGATCAATTACTCTTTCCTCAATATATTATGGATAATCCGAATTTAACTTTAGAAAAAATTAAGGAATCATATAATAACTATTCTATAAACAGTTTATGGTTTCGTGAAGATAAAATATTAAATGATACTACCGATTCAGTTCTACTTAATGAGCTTTGGCAATTTTGGTTTAAAACTGTATTAAAATATCCAAAGTCGTACTTAAAACATAGGCTTTTGTTATGGAAGAATATAGTAAATGCAGAAAATTCTGCTCCTTCCAATGCTATTGGACAACTTGCACCGGAAGGGTACAACGAAGAAAGCAGGCAAACTGCCTTTACTTTAAAATATATTAGCAAGGGACAGTTTTTAACAAAAGCACAATACTATATCTGGTTTATACCTTTATATATTGCGTGGTGCGACACGATGGCACTAAAATAAAGTCTGCAAATATATTGCGTGGTGCGACACGATGGCACTAAAATAAAGTCTGCAAATATATTGCGGCTAGGTTGCATTTAGACCTAATTACTATTATTGCGGTGCAAGGTTGGTAACGATCTTGTGCTAAGCGCAATAAGAAGCCTAACTAAATTACTAATCTGGATGGGAAATAGGGGCAAGGTAAAGTTAAAATTGGTTAAACGAAAGTGAATCTTTGTATGGAAAATATCGTAAATATAAAAGCAGATACTCCAGATAATATCTGTTATAGGGATGAAGCTGAAAAGCTTAACTGTAAGAAGGAAGACGCGACCTTCTTTAAAAATGCCAGTTCCCCGGTATACAGAAGGTAACCAACTTAACGCATCTTTAATTAGTGAAACGTGGTAAGCCTATTACTTGGCAACTGGTAGTAGGTAAGAGAGGTCTTAAAAAGCTAATGACACTAAGCTGAAAGGCTACAGGAATAAATAACTGGGTGTATAGGCACTATGTGCTAATCAGAAATGATGCTGACTTGAGACTGGTGATTTACCCTAAGTAAGTAAACAAGATTATGAATTATATTGGAAAAGTTAGATGCAAAACGCAAATGTAACAATTAAGACCGATAATAATAACTTTGAGAAAATTTATTGGCATGCAATAAATTGGCAAGAAGTTAATAAAAAGGTTAATAATCTTCGTAGACGTATCTATAGGGCATCTGCAAATGGTAACATGAAATTAGTACGTAGTTTACAGAAGTTGATGTTGAAATCAAGATCAAATAAATTACTTGCTATAAGACGTATTACCCAAATCAATCGAGGGCGAAGAAGCCCTGGTATTGATAAAATAGTTGTTAATACAGATAAAGAAAGAAATTTGTTAATGGAGAAGTTAGCAAATAATAATCTATCATCTGTTAAACCGATCAAGCGTGTGTATATTCCCAAACGAAAAGGCAAACTTAGACCTTTAGGTTTACCTATTATTTTGGATAGATGTATGCAAGCTGTTGTTAAATCAGCACTTGAACCATTTTGGGAAGCTAAGTTTGAAGGGAGTAGTTACGGCTTTAGACCTGGACGCAGCACCCACGATGCAATACAGAGAATTTCTGCTATTGTTTGCCCTGGCACAACCAGGGGATGGATACTGGATGCTGATATTAAAGGTGCATTTGATAATATTAATCATAATTTTCTTTTGAAAATTATAGGAAATTTTCCAGCACGAAATTGGATTAAAGCATGGCTTAAATCTGGCGTGATGGAAGAATATCAATTCACCAAAACAACAGTTGGAACTCCTCAAGGGGGAGTAATCAGTCCCTTACTTTTAAATACAGCTCTTCATGGAATGGAAGACATACTTAACATAACTTATGATAAATATGATCATCTCCATCCAAAATCTGAATATGCTTTAGTAAAATACGCTGATGATTTTATAGTTTGTGCAAAATCTGAAAGCTCTTGTATTAAAGCAAAGAAGATAATTAACGATTGGTTAAATATTAGAGGATTAGCATTATCAGAAGAAAAGACTAAGATACTTCATATTAAAGAAGGGTTTGATTTTCTGGGATTTAATATCCGGCAATATAATACCAAGAGTAGAAGAAGAGGTATAACACTACTAGTTAAACCATCCAAAGATACTATTAAATCATTTAAAAAGCGAATAATGATTGAATGGAAAAGAAGCTTCTCATGGGAAATTGACAGGATAATTGAAAACCTTAATCCTAGAATAATGGGATGGTGCAGTTATTTTAACAAAGTTATAGCCAAAAGAACTTTTATCCAACTAGATCGTTGGATGTGGATGCGACAAGCAAGATTTGCTTGTAGAAGACATCCTAATAAATACTGGTGGTGGCTTAAAGAGAAGTATTGGGGCAGAATCAAAGCTCGAAATGATAATTGGGTCTTTATGGATAAAAGTAAAGATCTATATCTATGGAAATTACAATGGACAGCAATCAAAAGGCATATTCTAGTTAAAGGCAAAGCATCTCCTGATAATCCAGAACTTAAGGAATACTGGCAAAAACGTCAAGCTAGTAAACCAAAGTACTTCTTTAAAACCAGACAGATTCTTTGGCGTAGACAAGAAGGTAAATGCTCTGTTTGTTTAGATTCAATAGATAATGGAGAAAAGGTGCAAGTCCATCATAAAAGACCTACAAGATGTGGCGGCACTGACCATATTAACAATTTGTGCTTATTGCATACAAACTGTCATAGGCAAGTACATAGCAAGCGAGGCCAACTAATTGCAGCTGTTAGTAAATTGCTTGAGCCGTATGCATAGCAATATGCTTGTACGGTTGTGTGTCCAGAGAAACTAGTATGTTCAGTAGGAGGTAACCCTACTAGATTAAAAGTTAGAGATCTATAGCTAGGATAGCAGCATGGCGAGAAATCAAGATGTTGGAACCTATCGACAAACTTACCTATAGGGTAAGAGCGAATTATCAGGCCGCAGCGAGAGCGAACACATAGGTGGCCCCGAAAGTGCGAAGCCCCGAAGGCCGAACTAGCGACCGTAGAGTGAAGGCAATATGTTCAATTGAAAACTAACTGATACAATTGGACACTTCGGCGGGGTGGGAGTGGCAGCATGATAATAAGGACATATTAAGTGACTGGAGAAGTCCTACTCATCCCAGGAAGAAAGCTCTTGGAGCAAGGTAAATTCTATAACTAGCAAAACTAGGAAATGAATTGAAGATGAGAGGATGGCGGATGGGTGTGTATTAGCAATGAAGCAGAGTAATGCCTGTGGAGCGAAGACACCCTACTGATAACATTATTCCAACAACAAGGGAGGTAAAGACGAATGATAAAAACGTCTATAGAATTACAAGACCTGAGAAGGAAAATATACATCAAAGCTAAAGCTGAAAAGCAATGGCGATTTTGGGGATTATATGTTCATGTATGTAAGATAGAAACACTAAGAGAAGCCTACAAGCTAGCTAAGCATAATAAGGGGGCGCCTGGAATAGATGGTGTTACCTTTGAAATGATAGAGTTAGCGGGGGTTGAACAATTTCTAGAAAACATACAAACAGAATTACAAGCCAGAACCTATTATCCTGAAAGGAAAAGGGTCAAGGTAATTCCTAAAGATAATGGTAATAAAGTGAGGAAGTTATCCATACCAACTATCAAAGATAGAGTGGTAGAAGGAGCACTAAAGCTCATTTTAGAACCAATATTTGAAGCTGACTTCCAACCTGGATCATATGGATATCGCCCTAAACGGACTGCAGCTGCGGCTATAGAAAAAGTTACAGTAGCAGCAATTAAGGAGAAGACAAGAGTAATAGATGTAGATTTACGCTCTTACTTTGACACGATTGCTCACCTTGAGCTATTTAACAAGATAGCAGAGCGTGTAAATGACAAAGATGTTATGAAGCTACTAAAATTGATAGTCAAAGCAGGTGGAAAAAGAGGTATATCTCAAGGCGGGCCACTATCACCGCATTTAAGCAATATTTACTTAAATGAAGTAGATAAAATGCTAGAAAGAGCAAAGGAAGTGAGTAAGCTAAGAGATGGCTATGACCATATAGAGTACGTTAGATGGGCTGATGATCTGATCATACTAATTGATGGCTATAGAAAATGGCAGTGGTTAGAGAGAGCGATCAATATAAGGCTAAGACAAGAATTGTTGAAAATAAAGGTTGAACTAAACGAAGAGAAGACAAAGACAGTTGATCTAAAGAATGGTGAAACATTTAGCTTTCTGGGATTTGATTTTAGACGAGCGAAAACTAAGCAAGGTAAAATTGGAATCCAGAAGACGCCTAGAATGAGAGCGCGAACTGCCCTGCTAGCAAAACTAAAAGAGATATTCCGCAAGTTTATATCGCAACCAGTTGATAGAGTAACATACCTTATCAACCCGATATTACGAGGTTGGATAAACTACTTTAGGATTGGTAACTCTAGCCGTTGTTTTGGATATGTAAGAGACTGGGTAGAGAAGAAAGTAAGACGCCATTTAATGAAATCACGAGGATTGAAAGGCTTCGGCTGGGAAAGGTGGAGTAGGAGAGATTTGTATGAGAAGATGGGATTATATAACGATTACCAAATTCGATATTACAGACCTTTGAAAGCAATAACAGCGGATAGGTCATAGGCAATGATAAGAAGTTATCAGGAAAGCGTAATACGGGAAATCTGTACGTTACGTTTGACGAGGCGGGTGATGGAAACGGGGATAACAAAAGCTACCGCGCCATTGCTCGACCCTACCTTTGGGAGGAAAGCACGCTAAGTGCCTACCTACCCGCTAGGGTTTGTGATTTTGAAAAAAAATATCAATAAACTGGGCATATCATTAATTTTTATGAATCTTTCTGCTTTATGTATGGTTTTAGTATTTATACCTTTGAGTATGGCATGTGATGCACGTTATCTATTTATAGTTTCTATAATGGTTACTTTTTCACATCCAATGGTACTTGTTTCCATAGGAGACTTGTTTAAAAAAGCAACTAAAGTTTAAGACTTTAAGATTATAGTAAAAATCTATACTATATGTCATAATGGATAAGATCTAAGTAGAAAGGCGTTGTTGCATGGCTCAAAAATTAATAAAAATCCGTCATGGCGAAGCCACGAAGTGGCTGTAGCCATCCAGGCTATCCCGAATATATGAGGGATTTAATTAGAATACTAAACAAGTTTAGTATAAAAATATGTTTATACTTAGATGGCCACGGCGCCAAGAAGCGCCTCGCCATGACGGTTTAGGTATCCACGCAACAATGCCTCACGGGAATGACATCAAAAATTCGAGCCATGCAACAAAAACCTTTAACTAAGAATAATAAATATATTGATGGTTGCCCTATACAAATAGAAATTACAGAAAATTGTATTGTAACCTCCTACCAAAGAAATTTTGAGACCATAAAACAATTAATGGAACAAATTGGTTTTACCAATGTTAGAAAATGTGATCTATTTCTAGATGAAATCGCCTTACAAGCTTTTACGGATAAAGAACTAAGTATTATAAAAAAATCTAATATATTCTTATTATTAGAAGCTGAAAAACTATGAAAATTTAATAACAATTGCAAATCTTGCTATAAGAAATATTATAGAATAAATTATCTGTAAGTCCATTAGGCATTATCTTGCCATAATAAACCGGATATCTAAATCTAGTTTCTGCCAGATTTTATCACAAGTAAGAATTGGATAATTTTTAAGCATAGCAAGTGCAACACAAGCTCTATCTCCAAGCGATAAACCATAAGTTTTAGTTTTATTAATGATCTTTGCACTAATTAGTGCTTGCTTAGGACAAAAATCTACAATTTTGATATCTGATAATTTAATAAGGGTTTTTGCATCATCCTCTGTTAAACCTTGTACTTCGATACAATACTTATAAACTTCAGCAATATTCACACTGGAGATAATTCCGTCTTTCATATACTTCTTAATAAATTGGTATCCATCTTCTTTGGCAAATAAAGCGATTAGCGCTGATGCATCAAATACTATTTTAGACATTTTTACTACTTCTTGCTTCTTCAATTAAATATTCTTGACGTTTTCTAGCAATAAAATCATCTACCACAGAAATTTTCCTATTACTTTGATTTTTCATAAAAAGTTCATGTATTTCCTCAATTATATGATCAGCATTAATAATTTTAATTTCCTTATTATCAATTTCTATAGTTATCTTTTCACCTGGATGCATATTAAACTTTTCTCTAATAGAGGAAGGTATAAGCATTCTACCATGTTGATCTATACTTGTTATTATTCTTTCCATATTTTATCTCTTATGATTATTATATTATATTGCTATTTATTACAATATGACATTTTCATTTAAATTACAATTTATTTATGTTTTTGATCTTGCAATAAAAAAGTGGACAAATTAATAGATCCGTTTTTTAGTTTTTTGTAGTTTATCTCGTACTCATTTGGTGTGTTCATGTCAGCAAGCGCTGCTTCGCCGCCTGTTTCATACAAGTCTTTAAAACGATAAAAGCTATCTCTTGAATAGCCCATAATTTTACATGCTTGGCTAACACTACCTACTTGTGTTGCAAGCTCTAATAAGTCACTTTGATTAGAGAGGAAAAATCTGTTATCTTTGGCATTAATTTATTTTCTTACTTCAGTACCAGTCTTTTTTTTGTAACTGTCACACACAGCTTTAACTGCTTGAACAAATGATGCAAACTCATCAACCTTTAAGATTTGTTTTCCTTTCTTCTCATATTTAAGCCAAACCTCAATATATGGTAACGAGCTACAGTATTTACCTTCCCAAATTTCTACAGGTTCATTTCGGATAAGGTCTTCTGCATGAAAAGATCCACGGCACACATAACAAAACTCTATTTTATATGGTATAGAGGGTAAAAATAATGGTGCAGATGAGAAAATTCCTCTGGAATTCATTATATCTAGTTCATGTATCTGAAAAAAGGCTTTACTGGAATAATTCATTGGGCCTTCTGCTCCCAGTATCACATCATTTACATCTCCTTGCAATTTAGCCCCCTCTTTCATCAACAACCATGTCTCTTGATTATTTAGTAACTTAGAAAAATAGAGTACACCATTTTTTATGTATGCGTCATGTATACTATCATCTTCTTGGTTTAATAAAGGCTTTATAATTAGCTGATCACCATTGCGCTTAAAATAAAATATTTCTAAACAAGGAGGCCAAAAGTGCCTGCCGTTATAAACCTCGTAATTGGCTATAGCCAATTGTTCTTTAGCAAAAGCTCCTATAAATTTTATCCAATAGCCTTCAGTACTATTATCATTATCATCTCCTTCTTCATACCGTACCATAGCTCTTATTTCATTTGCATTACTGCTTATTTCATATATTGGTGTTATATTGCTCTCTAGTTCTTTATGGCATTTTGCTAGGTCAATAATATCACTTTTCCTTTTAATAATACAATGTGGAGATATAATTTTTCCTTTATATATAAAATCATTAGGAATTCCTAAATTTCCTCTGTTCTGCTGAGTATTTATAGTATTATGGGTCCCTTTTTTCGGTTCTACGATGGCAAACGTATCATTAGTAATTAAAGTTACTGCTATTACAGTAAGAAAAAACTTAAGAAAATTTTTATACATAAATATACTTTTTTAAACTTAATGGTATGGACTTTCCGATTTATAGAATGAAAAGTAGTTGCTAATCTTCTAGAATTAATATTCAATAGATATACACCTCTACAGAACATTGTTCGTATAATTCCTTATATATCTTTTTCGCAGCTATGTTACTGATAGGTCTATAGGTTGGTATATAAGACCACTTTGATAATTTCAAGATGCTACAAAATAAGAATTCATAATCACATTATGCTATTTTATAACTTTACTGCGTAACATCAGTTAGATAATAAAACTCCTAAAGGTTTAAATAAATATGTTGAACAAATTGCTATAACAAATTAGAAATGTAAAGTAATATCTTTATATTTTAGACAAAAATATAAAGATATTTGCTCATAATTTTTACAATATTACAAATTTATTATTATTTATAAAATTTTAGTGTTATTTTATGGCAACTTTATCAGCTAAACTTAATGAGTTAATGACTCAAAAAGATATCAATCCGACAGATATAGAAAAAATAACAGGGTTAAGTAGAAATACTATCTATAGTATTATAGGAGGGAGTTCAAAAAATCCCGGCATTCAAACTATTCAGCAAATCGCTAAAGCACTTGGAGTTAAAGTTGAATCTTTAATTATTGATGAAGAAGAAATACAATTTGATATTTTAAATAAAGAACAAATAACAGCATTCTCTGGGGCGACAAGTATCACTACTAAACTTATTCTTATAAAAAATATAGATTTATCCATGAATAAGATGATGTCATTAATTCAAGAAGTGTATCAGTGTGCTTTAAAAGGTAATTCTATAGAAGTTCAAGAACATTTTGCAGAATATTTAATCGATAGGCTTATATAACGTAATTAACAATTATAAAAACACTAAGAACTGCCCCTAAAAAAAGAAAAAATTTTGATATATAATTATAAATTATAATTATTTTCTACTAATTGGATTTATCTTTTATATAAGTTTTTTTCTTACTTAAGTGCATATCGTAAGATTCACAATATTTAAACATTTCGATTGTATTAGGATTTTCTAAACCGAATTGCATAACTTGTGGCTCACCAAAACATTTATACATACGTTGGTCTTTTTTCTTGCAAGCAGCCTTTGCTCCTTGAAGATTTAAGTAACTTACCTGTGCAACATTCTTACTATTTTCTTTATATAAGTTAAAATATATACCTTGCGCTTGCCTATAACTGCTCAAAGCTTCTTCAAGTTTATCCATAGTAAATAATATATCGCCTTGTACAACATAGGCATTGGCTATCCTCGGATTAGTTACAATAACCATTTTTCCTGCAGCAAAATTTTTATCATTATTTTTGAAAATCTCTAACGCCTTGTTTACATGTTCCAAAGCTTTCTCTCCTTCTCCTAAACCAAATAATGGCATTGCCATCTGAGTATATATTCTGCCGAATATTTCACTTGTTTCTTTTTTAACACGCTTTTGCATATTATATACTTGCTCTGCTTGAGCAAGAGCTTCTTTGTAATGACCAAGTTTACTTAATGTTTCAGATTTAATTAAATAATCAGTAGTTAAAAATAACGCATCAGGAGATAACCCGCTTGAAATAACGGCTTGAATAGACAGATTGATTTGCTCTAAAGCTTCATTATATTTCCCTTCTAGAAAAAATAACCTTGCTTTGGAAGCATATACCATTGTTCGATCAGAATTATCAACTAATCCTTCGTCTAGTTTTTGCTCTAAAATTTCGATATTTTTTTGTACACCTTGAACATCACCTAACAAAACATATACATTGATTAAACCATAAATTACGTTAGCTTTCAAGGATTCATATCCCTTAACATCTTCAAATACCTTTTTAGCTTTACTGAAATACTCTATAGACATTTGGAAATTAGAAGATTTTCCATAATACCATCCTATTGTATCCAAGTAATCAGCATATACTCGCTTTTCTTCGTTATTCATTATCCATAATTTATATTTTCCTGCTTTATCGTTTTCATCAAACCAATCAACTAATTCCTTCTCACCAATTAAATCATAATTAGTATCGCATTGATCTATTTGTTGTAGTTTTAATTCTAACAACTTATAAGTACTTATGTTATATTTTTCGGCATTTTTAGTAATCATCTCAATATTCTCTGGTACTGTTTTAGCATTCCTATACATAAGCCCTTTTAACAAACTTTTTGGTTTGGCATCTAAAAATTTAGCAACAAGGTTTTCCAAATACTTATTATTACTTGTGCTGTTTTTGTCCAATATTTTTTGAGTAATGACATCATGCATTTCAAAAATAGGATTAGCTTCATCAGGGTCTATATTTGATATTAAAGCAAATTTTGATAGCTGAAAAATATCATCATCTAGAGTGTTTTTACTATCGGTGATAATACCGAGTAAATCTTTTGAAAAACTTTGCGTATTTAAGAGAGCTATTTTATTCAGAAGTTGTTTGGCAGTCGGTTTTAATTGTTCGATTACTAAAGATATATTAAAACTAATTTTATCGGTAGATTTGTGTATTTTATTTTTATATTCTTCCTTATTTAGACCTTTAACATTATTTAATATTTGCGCTCCTTGTACCGTCAGCACTGGATATCCTTTAAACTCTTGTACCAAAAATTCTACTAAACTATCATCTTTATCCTCTAAAATATTATTAGCAAGCTCAACGGTTTCTTGTTTCTTAAAAGGCGTAACTTTTATTATATAAGGCAGGATTTCACTATCTTGCGAACAAAATATAATATTACCGTTATGTTCCCAATTAATAAATTCTTCTATCTTTTTATTTTCATTGATTTTTAAATTATCAAATATTAGTAACCACTTATCACTTTGTCCTAAATATTCCATTAATTGTTTTTTTACAGTTGATGCCTCTTCTGCAATTATAGGCTGTTCTTTTGCTTTATTAATAGCTCTTGCTAGTTTTAAAAGTTCATCGTTAATATTTAAATTACAATCAATAAACCAAATTAAATTATAATTATCTTTATTCTCATAAGCGTACATTCTAGCAAGTTGAGTTTTACCCATCCCGCTAATGCCTACTATGCTAGCTTGTCTATATTTACTTAAATTGTTCTTGATTTGATTTAATTGTTGCACATGATTAATAAAATAACTAACCGGCGCAACGATATTATTTACTTTGTCTTGAGCAAATAAACTTAACGGCGTGATAAATACTATCAACAATAATAAAAATTTTCTCATTTCTTTTCCTTGAATTTATTACCTATTAATTAGGTATTTAGCTGTTAATACGATTTATATTTGATGTCAAATTATTTTAATCAACTAATCAAGAAAGAGCTTATTTTTCTTATTAAGAAGAAATTAAAAATTAATTATACATAATTTAATGTAACTTTTTTCTTATTTATTATAATTATTGTCTTTCTCATCTTCCTTTATCCCAATCAGTTAAATATATGATATTCTCTCGGCTATTTCTTACTAGTTTGTTTCTTCTGATCACTTTCTCACTTATTTCTATAATATTTGACTTATCATAACTTACTTTAAAATTAAAACCATTTAACCTTAACAGCTTAAATACTTGTTCTATACTAAGTATAAAAGGATTAGCATGTGCTTTCGCAAATTCGTTTGACATCCTAAATAAATCTTTTTCCTTTTCTATAGGCACACCACTATAGTTAAAACTAAACAATAATTTCCCTGATATATTGTTTATAAATAAATCAATATGATGTTGACCATTAAAAAATTGCTTTTTAATAATAAAAAAAAGATAACTTATTATGCTATATATAATTTGGTAAAATGCTGCGGTAGAAGAGAAGTATACTTTTTTCTCAAAACCGGATATAGTAAAAGAAATATTATCGTCTTCTTTATCAAACCTATTAGTAAAAATTTTAATTAATCTTGGTATATCGACTTCTTCTTTATGGTTCGGATTATATAAAGCAATAGAACAGTATAACTTTTCTTCTGAATATGGTTTAAAGCTTATAGTATTATCTTTTTGATCCAGTAGATTATTTTCACTTAAAAATGTTATTTTAGCTGCCTCTTGACTAAATAAATAGTTAATTTCGATATCTTGAGATTTATTAAATTCAATATTCCAAATTTTTGTCATCCATAGCTTTTCACAATTTTTAACTGCAATATCATATTTATTTTGATATTCTTTTTCAAATTTCTTAAATAAAACCCTATATAAACAACATACAATGATAAAACTAAACGATAGAAAAGTAATTATAACCCAAAAAGGTTGCCTTATATTTTTTGCTACTTGATTCCAATAATTATTGTCAACACTAATTCCTATTACTAATTTATTATCTTGATTTAAATAATGTATTTTCTCTATTTCATAATTATCGGCAGTAAAATTTGAATAAAGTAAGTTATTATTTAACTCTATTTTAAAATTATTAAAATTAGGTATAGACTTAGCTAATAATGATTGAAATTTGTGCAAATTATAATTTATACATTTTTCATTTTCACAAATTTCAATATAATTGCTCTTACCGTCTAAAGAGATATGAGAAGCTTGCAGATTAATATTCGGCTTAGAAGTTAATGACTGAAATTTATTTAAGCTAGTTTCCAATATTAATTTATAATTATTATCTAAAAGCAAAAATTTTGTGTTTTTTACTTTTTCATCATAATACTTAAAAATTAATACTGCAGTAGCAATATAACCAATTACAATAAAAATAATTATAGGATGTTTAATCCTTTTTGTTTCAGATGATGATTTAAAAAAATTAGAATACATAGCCTAAAATATAAGTTTTAACCTCATGTCTTTAACTTATTATTATGATAAATATAATAGTATAAAACCTATTCCTTCATGTAATTCCTTGTCATCAATACTTATATCTAGGCTTTAAATTTTAAGTTAAACTGTAAGAAGTAAATGTTTTATGTAGAAAAGATATATATTTTTTCTACCGAAAGTCAATAGAAATTTTATGCGGTGGGGTAACAAATGAAGTATTAAGTAAAATGCTTCATTGAGATGGTGCAACCTCTAGTGAATGAATTATCACACTCTACAGAAAATAATTGCTGCTATGAATATTCTACCACCCTTGACAACTTAAATAAATATCAAGGACATGACTTGCTAGGAAGTGATAATATGAATTTAGTAGAAGCTTACTAAGGCTTTGTTTGATTCTACACACGCTCGATATAAAATTATATAAATGCCGTCGTTTAAAATCAAATTCATAAAAATACATTTTGTCCTTGCATATTATAACCAATCCTTTTAATATACAAGGATGATAAAACGTCGCATATATAAATTTATCCAAACAGCATTATCTCGACAAGCTGCTGTAGGAATAATCGGTCCAAGGCAAGTAGGGAAAACTACCTTAGCTTTAGAAATAGCAAAAGAATTTCAAGCTTTATACTTAGACCTCGAATCACGAACTGATAGAGATAAGTTATATGATCCGGAATTATTTTTAAGAGAATATGAGAATACGCTGGTTATATTTGATGAAATTCATAGATTTCCGGAGTTATTTCAAAGCTTACGTAGCCTTATTGATCAAGGAAGGCGTAGTGGCAAACGCACAGGACGATTTTTAATTTTGGGTTCAGCATCAATTGATCTTCTAAGGCAATCCAGTGAGAGCTTGGCAGGACGGATAGAATATATAAATTTGAATCCTTTAGACATATTAGAAATTCCTGAACAGCAAAGAGGGCTTACCGTTTTATGGTTAAGAGGTGGGTTGCCTGATAGCTTTTTAGCAAATAGCGATTCTGATAGTTTTGCTTTTAGAGAAAATTTTATTCAAACTTATTTAGAAAGAGATGTCCCTCAATTTGGACCACGTATACCGGCTCACACATTAGAGCGTTTTTGGATAATGTTAGCTCACAACCAAGGTACGATGTTAAATGCATCAAGATTAGCAGCGGGGTTATCTGTCAGTGCTCCTACTATTACAAAATATATTGACCTTTTAGTGGATTTATTGCTTGTCAGAAGGTTAAACCCTTTTCATTTAAACATTGGAAAAAGACTTGTAAAATCACCAAAGATTTATATTAGAGATAGTGGGTTAACACATGCACTATTAGGTATAGAAACTTATAATGATTTAGCCGGTCATCCGGTAGTAGGGGCTAGTTTTGAAGGATTTGCAATAGAAAACATTTTATCGGTAGTTCCCAATCGTACTAAAGCTAGTTTTTATCGGACAAGAGCAGGTGGAGAAATAGATTTGTTGTTAGAGTTACCGAATAATCATGGTCTATGGGCTATCGAAATAAAACGAGGACTAGCCGCAAGACCGACAAAGGGGTTTTATACTGCTATAGCGGATTTAAAACCTGATAAATCATTTGTAGTTTATTCGGACGGCGATCAATATTCAATAAATAAGGAAGTTGAGGCGATAGGATTATATCGGCTTGTATCTCTTTTAGAAAAGCTTTAATGATAATAACTCCAATGAAGTAATTGAAGTTTTGTCGGTATAAAGCTTGCAAATAGCAACACGAGAGTAAGTATCAACGAAAGTTTGTTATAAAAAGTAAAATACAGCTAAATTCAGAAAGCTTTAGACAAAATAAATTTAAAGACGAGCTAAGCTACCGTATTTAGAGTATGTGAGTACAGGCGAATCCAGAAAATTCGCTTGTATCAAGCGATCGAGATGACGCTGTACAGTTGGTTAGAGAGGACGAAGTAATAAAGCAAGTTGAGGATATACTTAAGAGCTTAAAGATTAAAGACCCTGAAATTTTAAAGCAAACTATGGATTATTTAAAATGCGTTAACCGAGGTAAGGCGCACGAGTTTAATCAAGAAGTCGCCGCATTAAAAGAAGAACATACGAAAATCCAAAATAAGCTTAATTCGTTAGTAGATTTAGTAGCAGATGGTGTTTAACTAGAGAGAGTTTTTACGTAAGAAATCGCAATTAAAAGAGCGTCAATATGAGCTTAGCGAACTAATTAAAAGCTATGATGGCATAGATGATAAGCTTTCCAAAAAGCTTTTAGATTTTATAAATGTAACGACAAATGCATACGAAATTTTTAAAGGTTCGACAATTAACGAAAAAAGGGAATTTTTAAATTTTATATTCTCTAACCTAAGCTTGAGAGGCGAGAAGGTGCATTACCAACCGGCTTTCCCGTTCACAGAACTCGAAAAATTGGCTAACTGTCCAGACTGGCGGAGCGTTGTGGACAATTTCAGAACCGAATTAACAATGAAAATGATGATCGTGCAAATGTCCGGTACTCTTACAAATCAGCTATATTAGAAGTATATTATTTCTTATCCGAAAGTAATTTAATTAAATGCATAAAAATACTTAGAGTTTCTTCTACGTCGCGGTTCATAATATACGGAACTTTGATATAGATAAGGGCTTTTTCCTGCTTATTATTTATTATATCTTTTGTTAGAAATACATATAATTTATGGCTATAATTAGGTTCAACGCTACCATACTGAAGAGCTTTATAGGATGTGGGAAGCTCGTATTTAGGGGTAAAACACATTAATAGATGAAGTTAATGAATCTTTAAACATAAAGCTTATCTCTTCATCATCCTCAAGTTCTTGCAATGGCGTTACTCTAATTTCATCTAATTTAAAGTAAAACTTAATATCATTAAGAAGTATTGAGCGATATGCACTTGAACCTTATAGTAGTAACATATATTTAAAACTCAACCTGTTTTTTCAGTATTTTTAAGGTTAATTGGGTTCTTTATCAGAATAATGATTTTTAATATGTATAAGCAAAGTTACCATACCGGTATATTCTGCTAACTTTTCGTTTACTTGTGACAACTCGATTAAAGCCATTTCATAGTTTTTCTGTAATAAATAAGCTTCTACTGCTTTATTCTGCTCTGATATCTGTACTAAAATATCTAGTAATACGTCATCGTAATGTTTATCTGATTCTTGCATAATGTTAATATATCTTTGGTATTTAAAGTTTATCTTTTCTATACAAAAACACTTAATAATTCAACGTATTTATTGATTATTTTAGACTATTACGCTAATAAAGCTCTTAATTAATCATTTTTGAAGCCTACAGATTTTAGCAAACGTTTGCTTGGGTACATCATTTTTTTCATTACATTTAACCACTCAAACCAACTTTTTTTATTATATCCTTCTGGGATTTGCCATTGAACAAAATAACTATTTTCTTCAGCTGTTAAGAATTTAAACTGTTTACTAGAGTAAAGCGCTTTAGCAAGTTTTGGATGCCAAATCATACGGTAAATGCTGTCATCAAAAGCTATTAGATGACCATTCCATGGATTTTCTTTATATATTCTATTAAGTACCCGCCCCTTATCTCCTTCATAAGCATAACTAATAACCGATTTTTCACGATCAATAGTATTTAAAGCACTCACTACATAAAAATCTTTATTTTCGTAAGGTTCTACTTGAGCTGATAAATTAATTAAAGTAACAGGTAAAGCTATAAAATCGTTAGGACATATTTGTAGAATTTTCTCTACTAGTCGTTTATTAAAAAGATCAGGGACTTTATCACCTCCATATAACCAATCAAAATGGATAAAATCTTCTAATTTAGCTCTTTTAAAACCTGCAATAATTTTATATGTTTTATTAGGCTCAATATTTTGAATTTGATAGAGACCTCTTCTTAAGTTTATGTCTGTTTCAACTAAATCTGGATTACATTTACTAGGATAAAAACCATGAGGATAAATTACTAAAGGCTTATTTCCTTCAAAACGTTGTAAGTATTTTTGTGCTTTTTCTATTGGTACTGACATTAATATCTTCCTATTTTATTTAAAGATTTTGTACCACCAATAAGCTTTTGCTTTTCTTTTTGAATAAATTTTAATAGGTCATTTTTGGCTTGCTCCTTAGAAATAGTATTATTTTCTAAAGCTTCAATTATATCATTGATTTCTGTAAGTATTTCCCTTATTGCTTTATCATCATGCCGCCCAATATGTTGAGTCATATCAGTAATATCACGTTTTGTTAGCTCTTCATCAGCTGGAAGGGTAATTCTGTTTTCTTTAGATTTATCGATATCTATCCCTATATCTTCAAATAATTTTTTAGCACCTGGAATTCCTTTATGGACAACATGATGATCCGCACAATTATGTATTCCAGTAATCTTACCACTTTTATCAGTAATAATCAGGTCTTTCATACGTTCTCTTACAGCCGAATCAAGATCGATGACTTTTGCTCCTATCTTATATTGGCTTCTAACGCCTATGAGTCATTTAAAAGTTCGACTATTGCAGAAAAACGCAATTTAGTAAATTTAACATTCTCTAACCTTTCTTTGAATGGTGAAAAGCTTGACTTTATGCTGCGTTCGCCGTTTGATGTGTTTGTAGAAATACCAAAAACTAAAGAATGGTGGAGACAAAGGGAATCGAACCCTTGACCCTCTGCGTGCAAAGCAGATGCTCTACCCCTGAGCTATGTCCCCTATTATTTATTAATGAGATTTGTGAGGTGAGAAATTAAGATAAACTTTTTACTAATCCCCAAGCTAATGCTTTGCCGTTATTTCCTAAAACTAGATCGCCGGAACCTTCATATTCCGCCGCCAAAAAAGAAGTTTGAACAGATATAAGCTTTACCGGCTTAATTTTCTGACCGTTATAAAAATATTCTTTAGCTTGCTCCCTAGAAGTCGGGTTATTTTTTGAAGCGGTTTTTGCTTTTGACATACTGAATAATATTTGTTTAAACTTAAAAGATAATATAAAATCTTTTTACATATTTGTCAATAAGAAGGAGTAGTAAATTCAGAAAGATCAGCGCAAGGAAACATTGTTGCGATTGATACAAACGTTCCCGATGTCGTTCCTAGCTGCGGCGAGCCTTGTTGCATGGCTACCGGAATCGTCATTGCGAGCGACCAAAGGCGTTGTTGCATGGCTCGAATTTTTTATGTCATTCTAGCTAAAGGCTGGAATCTAGACTTTTCTTTGTCAGGCTGAACAAGTTTTGCGCATCTTTTTTAGTAGATCCTGAAATAAATTCAGGATGACTTAAAAAGTATTTTCTAGATTCCCGCCTTTAGCTAGAATGACATAAAGGAGCGTGAAAATGACACCGAATCTATAATCAAACCTGTCTCGAACTTCAAGCAGATGCTCAGGCAAAGTAGTTTTCATAAATATAATATTATTTATTTACTCATTATTCCCATGGCAATATTTATATTTTTTACCCGAACCGCAAGGGCATAATTCATTACGCGATACTTTACCCCAAGTGGTCGGATCGGATTCTATTCTATCTTCCGGATCGATGCGGGAGATGACGGGTTTAAGCTCCGTTTCTACGCTACTGCCGGCATTATATTTACTAAATGCCGGGTCTTCCCTACTCTCACGCATATTTTTTTGTAGTTTCTTATGCTCAAGCGATAAATCCTCTTTCTGAATATGGCTAGTATCGATATGAAAGTGATAGACGGTTTGAACAAATAACTCTTTTAAATTATTTAACATCTGTTCAAACAGATTAAACGCCTCTCTTTTATACTCGCTAAGCGGGTCTTTTTGAGCATAAGCACGCAGGGATATACCTTGCCTTAAATGATCTAAACTATGTAAATGATCTTTCCAAACTTGATCAAGAGTAGTTAATAAAATATATTTTACTGCATTATGCATTAAATCGGTACTATATGTTTCTTCTTTTGATTTATATAATTCATTTGCCGTTTGCGTAACTATTTTTATAACGTCTTCCTCGGTTACGTCGTTTTTGCTTACTAGACTCCGGTCAAATTTTATAGCAAAAATACGATGTAATTCTAAGCTCAAATTTTCTAAATCCCAATCTTTACGATAAGAACCTGTCGGCATAAATATTAAAATTATTTTTTTGATTAATTCTTCGGTGGTCGTCCGTAAGAAACCGTAACTATCTTTAGATTTAATAATCTCGTTTCGTTGTTCATATATTATTTTACGTTGATCATTCATTACGTCATCAAAACGCAATAAATTTTTACGTATTTCATAGTTATGTCCTTCGACTTTTTGCTGAGCTTTTTCTAAGGAGCGGCTAATCATCGGGTGATGGATTGCTTCACCGTCTTTAAGCCCCAAAGTCCTTAAAATTCCTGAAATACGATCAGAGGCAAAAATCCTCATTAAATCATCCTCTAAGGAGAGAAAAAATTTAGTAGTACCGGGGTCGCCTTGTCTGCCTGATCTACCTCTTAATTGGTTATCGATTCGACGGCTTTCATGCCTTTCCGTACCGATCACAAACAACCCGCCGACATTGATAACTTGTTGTTTTTCATCGGCTATTTGCTGCTTTATTTCGGCTATTTTGCTTTCATAATTTTCAGGAGTCTTATTATCCTTGGTTAATTGCTCTATTAGCATTTCCGGATTACCTCCTAGCATAATATCGGTACCGCGACCGGCCATATTTGTAGCAATAGTTATTGCCTTAAACCGACCGGCTTGGGCAATAATAAAAGCTTCCTGTTCATGAAATTTGGCATTTAATACTTTATGGATAATTTTATGTTTATTTAACAAATTAGAAATTTCTTCCGATTTTTCTATACTGACCGTACCGACTAATACCGGCTGCCCTCGCTCGTAACACTCTTTGATAAGCTTTAAAATAGCATCGTATTTATCTTGTTTAGTCCCGTAAATTTCATCGTCAAGGTCAATTCTACTGATTTTGTTATTAGTCGGCACGGCAACCACGTCAAGATTATAAATATCTTTTAACTCTGACGCTTCAGTCATAGCCGTACCGGTCATACCCGATAATTTAGGATAATTACGGAAATAATTTTGAAAAGTAATAGAGGCAAGCGTTTGATTTTCATTTTGAATTTTTACCGATTCTTTGGCTTCTAATGCTTGATGCAGTCCTTCGGAGTAGCGGCGTCCTTCCATAACGCGTCCGGTAAATTCATCAATAATCATTACTTTACCGTCACGTACTAAATAATCCACATCGATCGTAAACAAATTGTGAGCTTTTAATGCTTGATTAACATAATGAACTAAGCTTAAATTCTCAAAATCATATAAGCCGGATTCGGGCTTTATAATATTCTCTTGAGCTAGCAAAGCTTCCGTATGAGTAATACCGTTTTCCGTTAAATTAATTGTTTTTAATTTTTCATCTTTTTCATAATCGGCGGCGTCTAGCTTACGTATTATTTTATCAATTTTACTATATAACTCCGAATTATCATCAACAGGACCTGATATAACAAGCGGAGTTCTGGCCTCATCTATTAAAATTGAATCGACTTCGTCAATAACCGCAAATTCAAAGGGACGAAGTACTTTTTCTTGCATACTATACTTCATATTATCCCTTAAATAATCAAAACCAAGCTCATTATTAGTGGCATAAGTAACATCGGCATTATAAGCTTCACGCCTTAAATTATCACTTATACCGCTAATAATACAACCGACCGATATCCCTAGAAAATTATAAATTTTCCCCATCCATTCGGAGTCACGCTTTGCTAAATAATCATTAACCGTTACGACATGTACGCCTTTCCCGCGTAAAGCATTTAAATATACCGGCAGCGTGGAAGTCAAAGTTTTACCCTCCCCCGTACGCATCTCCGTAATCATACCGCGATGCAATATCAAGCCACCGATAAGCTGAACGTCAAAATGCCGCGTACCGTGGACTCTTTTTGCCGCTTCGCGTACGACCGCAAACGCCTCATAGGCAATTTCATTTAGTGTAGCACCGTCTTTTAGCTTCTGTTTAAACTCTTCTGTTTTATTTTTAAGCTCATCGTCCGAAAGCTTTTGAATTATCGGCTCGAATGAATTAATTTTACCGACCTCCGAAAATAGTTTTTTAACGACTCGATCATTTGCCGTCCCGAAAAGTTTTTTAAATAAAGAAAACATTAAAATCCTGAATTAAATTAAATATTAGCAGCAAGAAGTATCACCTTTTATAAAAAGTAATACTTCATAATTATTACTTTTTTACTAAAATAAGGCATTGTTATAAAATTATCAAACAATATTATAAATAGCTGTTGACGCAAGGATTTAGTTTTTATAGAATTTAACTTATATTTAACAATTATGAGCCATATCTAATGAAAAAATTATCTGTTATATTCTTATCTATCAGTATGTTATCTAGCGTAGCGTTTGCTGATGATAAAGTAATTGCTACTTATAAAGGCGGAGAAGTGAGAGAATCACAAATTATGAAGGAGCTTGCCCCACAACTTAGTATGCAACCCGAATTAAAGGACAAAACATTTGCAGATTTTGCCCCTGAACAACAAGAACAATTAATAAAGATTTTTGTTAATAATATTTTGTTAAAGCAAGAAGCAGAAAAGTCAGGTATTGAATCTTCTAAAGAATTTCAAGAAAAACTCGATAATGCTAAAAATCAACTGGCACAGCAGGAATTATTATCAAATTACGTAAAATCACATATTACCGACAAGATGATTGACGAAGAATATAATAAATATGCAGCGTCACTTAAAGGTAAGGAAGAAATAAAAGTTGCTCATATTTTAGTTAAGACCCAAAAAGAAGCTAATGAAATTAAAACTAAATTAAGCAAAGGACAGAATTTTGCTAAATTAGCGCAAACTTACTCTACAGACACTTCTACAAAAGCAAACGGTGGAGATATCGGATATATTATTTTAAATCAACAAGGACAGCTAGTACCGGAATTTGAGAAAAAAGCATTTGCTCTAAAAGTAAATGAAGTTTCGGCACCTATAAAAACCGATTTCGGCTGGCATGTTATTACCGTGCTTGAAAAAAGACCGGTACGCGTACCGACTATAGAAGAAGCTAAAACAATGATAAACAACAAGCTAGCGGGCGATGTATTAAAGCAATATATAGCTGAATTGGAAAGCAAGGCCGATGTAAAAATAATGTTGCCTAAAAAAGCAGAAGCAACAGACGCTGATAGTAAAAAATAAATAATATTTTTATCTTTTACTTTAGTATAATGTTCTTTCAGCAACAGCTTATTAGTGTTGATTTAAGCGGTAATATCTCTAAGCTCGTCGTTGCGAAGAGATGTATTGCATGGATCGGAAATTGCTTCAAAAGGGATGTCATTCCCGCGCAGGCGTATGGGTGTCAACTTAAGGGGCAAAAACGTAAGCCGTCATTGCGAATAGGTCTTCGCGTGGATGGTAAAAAGTGTCTAAAACTGTCACCCCGTGGCTTGCTAACTAGGTCCGGAAAAAATTAAAAAGCCTGACTGGATGCCGTGGTCAAGCCGGTGTTGTTGCATGGCTCGAATTTTCGGTGTCATTCCTAGCTAAAGGCGGGAATCCAGCCTTGGTTAAGTCATGCTGAACTTGTTTCAGCATCTATTAAAATATCTCCTGAAATAAATTCAGGATGACTTAAAAGTGTTTTTTCTAGATTCCCGCCTTTAGCTAGAATGACACTCTTTTTATGGCAATTTCTAATCCATGCAACAACGTCGCGACCAAAGGGAGCGCGGCAATCTAGAAAATAATAAGTTTCATAGCATTTTTTGCTATTTTTTCCTGGATTGCCACGTCGGGACTACGCCCCTCCTCGCAATGACGGTGTTTTTTTATAAGGATTTTGAGCCATGCAACAACGCCGGCTTGACCCGGTACTGTACGAATGTTTAAAAAAAGAGGTAAAAATTCTATCATTCCGTAGCTACGACGGCTTTGTTGCATCACTCTAAAAAAGTGCCGTATGTCATTCTAGCTAAAGGCGGGAATCCAGCCTTGCTTATGTCATGCTGAACTTGTTTCAGCATCTATTAAAAGATATCCTGAAATAAATTCAGGATGACTTAAAAGTGTTTTTTCTAGATTCCCGCCTTTAGCTAGAATGACACTCTTTTTATGGCAATTTCTAATCCATGCAACAACGTCGCGACCAAAGGGAGCGCGGCAATCTAGAAAATAATAAGTTTCATAGCATTTTTTGCTATTTTTTCCTGGATTGCCACGTCGGGACTACGTCCCTCCTCGCAATGACGGTGTTTTTTTATAAGGATTTCGAGCCATGCAACAATGCCCCTGCTTATACTTAACTACAGTTAGCAGCTTTTTTGTAGTTAAAAAATTATTTTGATTCTAAATTAATATTGTATCTTGTTCCCTTAAGTACTCCAATTTTAGTAAATGCTTGCATTTCTACTAATTCCTGAAGATCCCTTGTAGCAGTAGCTTTAGAAGTTTTAGTAATATTTATGTAATTTTCAGCACTTAAGCCCCCCTTAAAGCCTTCTACTCCCTCTTCAAAAATTCTTTTAATTACTTTTTCTTGCCTTATATTTAATATCTTTTTAAATCTATCATAAAATTTTGTTTTGTTTATTAAAAACTCAATATTACGCAAAGTATAATCCTGAGCCTTAACTATTATTTCAACAAAATATAATATCCAATCAGTAATCTCAAGGCTCTTGTTATTGCTCTCTAAAGCGTTATAATATAATTTTTTTTCTTGATTTATTACATGTGATAAAGCTATTAATATCGGTTGTCCTATATTTTGACATAACATTTTTATAGTAATAATTCTACCTATTCTTCCGTTACCGTCTTCAAATGGATGTATAGATTCAAAATAAAGATGAGCTATAGCAGCTTTAGTAAGAGGAAGGATATAATCTGTATTATCATTATACCATTTTATGAACTTATCCATTTCTTTCCGAACAATATTAGATGGAGGAGCTTCAAAATGAATGTTAGGTTCATTATACTTACCCGAAATTACTTGTATAGCTTCTTCATGAATACGATATTTTCCTATAGAACCAAAATCTCTTCTACCATTAGTTAGCATTGCATGCCAACTAAACAAATAATTATGGCTTAACGGCCTCGCATATGAATAATACATATTAGCTAGCATTTCCGATATACCGGTTTCGGCAGGGGTTGCTTTTCTATTATCTATTGCTACATTAAAATAGCGTTTTATAGAAGATTGTACACTATCTCTGTTTAGGTATTCTCCCTCAATTTCAGAAGTATTTAATGCTTCATTACTTGCAAGCATAACAATTAAATTATTTTGATCGGATTCTGAAAGATATTTAGTTGATCCTAAAAGAATACCGCTATTGTTAATAAAACGTTTCTCTAATTCAAATATAAGTTTTTGATCATATTTAAAGTTAGGCCAATCCTTATGTTGCCAATTCCATATCATGAGTTATAAATGCTTAAGTTATAACTCATATAATAACATAATTATGAGTTATATACATTAGTTTTTTACTTTTATGATTTTTTATACAGCTAAATGTGTTCTTTAGTTAAGAGGCGTTGTTGCATGGCTACCGGAATCGTCATTGCGAGCGACCAAAGGGAGCGCGGCAATCTAGAAAATAATAATTTTCATAACATTTTTTGCTATTTTTTTGCTATTTTTTCCTGGGTTGCCACGTCGGGACTACGTCCCTCCTCGCAATGACGGGGTAAGATCGAGCCATGCAACAAGGTCAAAGCCGCCTCGCAATGACGTTTAACGTTCCATGCAACAATACCTCCTTGCAACGGCGGCGTTAATCTCAAAACTTAACTAACCCCAACTATAGATAAGAATTATCCATAGTTCGCGTTAACTACATATATTTATCTAAAACATCGGACATAATTTTCCGAGCGATAGGAGCTGCTGCTCTACTGCCACCGCCTCCGTGGTCGACAAAAATAGTAACCGAATATTTGGGGTTGTGATACGGGGCAAATCCTATAAATAGACCGTGGTTACGTCGTTCCCAAGCGATAGATTCACGGCTTAAATCATCTTTTGCACTTGCTTTTGCTTGTACTTGCGAAGTACCGGTTTTACCGGCTAATTGACGATTTTCGCCTAATATTCTATTATAGTAAGCAGTGCCACCGGTTATATTCACTGTATTATATAACCCTTCTTGTATTATTTTAATATTTTGGGGATCAATATCAATTTGTTGAAATTTGGGTTGAAACTCGGAATCATTCTTAACTATCTGCGGGGTATATAATTTACCGCCGGCTATAGCCGTGATAAATCTTGCTAATTGAATAGGCGTAACGGTGGTAAAGCCCTGCCCTATTGCTAAATTAAAAGTATCACCGATTGTCCACGGAGCTTTTAATTTTTGTTTTTTCCATTCTTTGGAAGGAATAAATCCTGAACTTTCCGAGGTTAAATCAATACCGGTTTTTGAACCGAAGCCGAATTTTCTAGCAGTTTCTAATATCTTATCACCCCCTATTATTCTTGATAATTCATACATATAAATATTACAAGAATGTTTTATAGCCCCAAGCATATCTAAAGTACCGTGACCGTGATGGTTCCAACATCTAAAACTATTAGTACCTAGCACCGACGCGCCGTTACAGAAAAAAGTTTTATCAGGTTTTATGCCTGATTCTAAAGCAGCTAATACGGTAATTATCTTAAAGACGGAACCGGGAGGATAACAATTTTGTACCGTTTTGTTGATTAACGGCTTATAAGGATCGTTAGTTAAGCTACTCCAATAATCATCCGATAATTTACTAAAATTATTTGATTCAAATACGGGAGAAGCAGCAAGAATTAATATATTACCGTTTGTAGTATCCATAACTATTGCCGAACAACCTTGTTGATTTAGGTATGGTTGTATCTGTTTTTGCAGCTTAGCATCAATATTTAAATGGATATCTGTCCCTGATTTACTAGCTACGTTAGTAATCTCCCTTACCTGTTTACCAAAGGCATTAACCTCGACTTTTTTATAACCGAATTCACCGCGTAATTTGTGTTCGTAATATTTTTCAACTCCGGATTTACCGATATTAAAATCACTTAAATTATAAATATTTAATTCTTGCTCTTTTTTCTCTTGTTCATTCACACGACCGGTATAGCCGATTAAATGACAAGTAACTTCTGAGAACGGATAAAATCTTGAATATCCTATATCAATAAACATTGAGGTTAATTTTTGTTTTTGCTCTTCAATTAAAGATACTTGTTGCCAATCAAGCTGGTCGAGTATCATTAAAGGTGTATGCCTACCGGATTTTTTGATTTTTTGCTTAATATAACTTTGTTTTTCTAACGACAAATTCAAAATTTGGCTTATCAAAGCTAATTCATCTAAATACTTAACGTTGCTATTTCTATCTATTAATAACTGAAAACATGCTTGATTTGTTGCTAGGATATTACCTTCCAAATCATAAATTCGTCCTCTTGCCGGAGGAATAACCACAAAATTAATACGATTTTTATCGGATAACGTTTTATATTCTTCACTTTTAATGAGCTGCAAATAAAACATACGCACCCCTAAAAACGATAAAAGCCCTAGCTTGCCTATGCCGATTAAAAAGGCTCGACGCGATACTAATTGATCATGTAATATTTTTTTGTTTAGCATTTTTTTTGAAATAATCTAATGGATAGTCAAGTAAAAGACGAATTAAATTATATGAAAATATAGTCGTTAAATATTGAAATAATATTGTAATATAACCGTCCGAGTGAAAATTCTTTATAGATATCAATAAATATCTAAGATTTAATATAATAAAGCAATAGGTACAAAAAATAATAAAATTTGTGAGATAATTTTTAGCAAGAAAAAACCGTGAGGCTAATTTAAAAAATAAATGAGCTAATAAAAAAACTAAAGAATTTGTCCCCAAAGGCATTGAATATAGCGGATCAAGCAGCATGCCGGCTAAAAATATCATCCACAAGCTTAAATTATAAAAAGAAGTAAAATAATAAATAAGGATTATTTCACAAGCAGGAAAAATAGCACTTTCCATATTAATTTTAAAGTTCGTTACCGGAAATAATAGTATAAAAAAGCATATTAAAATAAATAATAGCTTTAATACTATTTGCGCTACTTCTTTAAATATTTCCGGAGCTGCCTTCGAGGATATTTTGAACATTATAATAATCCAAGTTCCAAAGCTACCGAGGAAATAAGCGGCATCAATAGATTATATTTTCGTATAAAATCTAAAACCAATTTTACCGCTTCTCTTCCTTCTACTAGCCCTTTATATTCTTGTAAAAATTTCTTTTTATCCTCTTGAATTCCGAGTTCATAGCCAAATCTTGCGTTACGTGATATTTTGGAATAACAGGTAAGAATCAAATCTCCAAGAATACAAGGCTCAAACAAAATATTCGGATCGCTTTGCATGCCCCCAAGAGCTTTTGATAAAATTTTTATTTCTTTTAAAGCATCCGTAATAAGCAAAGCCCTAGCATTTTCTCCCTGTCCGCTTGCTTCATACAAACCGCTTTTAATGGCAATGATGTTTTTTACGGCTCCGGCTATTTGTAGTGTTATAATGTCATCACTACTAGTGGTAACAAAAAATTCCGAGGCTAAACTGATTGCCAGCTTATCGGCTAAATCCTTATCAGAACTTGCAATAGTTACCCCGGTTAATAACCCATTTGCTATTTCTTTAGCTAAATTCGGTCCGGCAATAAAAGCTATCGGGTTATCAGGCAATATAGATTTCACTCTAGCCGATAATAGCTCGGTAGGGTTATTTGCAAAGCCTTTTGTTGCAATTAATAAAATACCGGTCGGTGAAATACCGGAAGTTTTTAATAGCTTTATTGCACTATCAAAAGCTATAGAGGGTGTAGCAATAATAATTACTTCAAAATCCTTGACGGTAGTTAAATCCGTAGTAGCTATTATATTATTCGGCAATATAATTTCGTCTAAATATTTACTATTAGTTTTCTTTATTGAAATTTCATTAGCAATTTCACTATCACGCAAGAATAAGGTAGCATTATTACAGCATCTAGCAACTTGGCAAGCAAGTGCCGTACCGAAACTACCGCCTCCATAAACTGCAATGTTTTTGAACATAAAAGGAATTACAGTTTTGCGGCGTCTAAATGAATAAGCATATTAATATATGTCTGGTAAGGGATACCTTTCTTAGAAGCCTTAAATTTCATTGCTTCAATATCATGTTCGGCAACCCTAATGGTAATTGATTTTTTTCTAACAACATGTTCCTTAGCGGCTTGCATTATCATTTCACGCTCTTTTGCATCATTACGTATTTCCATCTTTTCATAATTATCTTCAATGTCTTGTTCGTAAGCATCTAATTTATATCTCATATAAATACCTATTTTAATGTATAATATATTACATTATGTAAGTACTTTGTCAATACATTTAAACCGGATTAGACTAGCCCTTGGATAACCTAATCTAACAGTTTAATAGTTTATTCTTGCATTTAATAATAAAATAAGTTGAATAATATTTTTCCTTATTATAATATAATATATATGTTATATAAATTAAAGTAAGGTAATTATGAAAAATTACTATTCTACACTTACTAGTAAAGGGCAATTAACTATTCCTACCTTTATAAGAGAAAAGTTAGATTTATCTTCAGGTATTAAAGTTGAATTCATTATTCAAGATAATTATATAATACTTATACCTATTAATAATTCAGTAAGGAAATTACAAGGTATCCTACCAAAACCTCAAAATATTATTAATTGTGAAGAAATGGATGAAGTTATTAGAGGCAGATATGATAGGTATTGATACTAACGTTTTGGTTAGATATTTAACTCAAGATGATGAAAAGCAAGCAACTATTGTAAATATTGTAAATAAAGTAATAAGTCAATATGAAAATCAAGCACAATCAATATTTATTAATAATATAGTAATATGTGAACTTATTTGGGTTTTGGAACGAGGCTACAAATATTCTAAAAAAGAAATAACTGATGCAGTAAGAGCTATATTATCAACTACAGAATTCGTATTTGAACAACCTGAGACATTGTGGCTCTCTCTCAATGATTACGAAAAATATAATGCTGATTTTTCAGATATTTTACTGGGTAAAATTAATAAGGTGTATGGATGTATTTCTACTATAACTTTTGATAATAAAGCAGTAACATTAAAAGAGTTTAGTGAACCTAAGAATTATAATACCCTATGATTTTTTACTCTATGTCATTCCCGTGAAAATGGGGCGTTGTTGCGTGGATAAGAAATTGCCGTAAAAAGGGTGTCATTCTAGCTAAAGGCGGGAATCTAGAAAGTTAATAGTCATCCTGAATTTATTTCAGGATCTACTACAAATAGATGCTGAAACAAGTTCAGCATGACAAAGAAAAGCCTGGATTCCCGCTTTCGCGGGAACGACATCGAACACGCTTTAACCTATCATATAATAATCCCAACTGACAAATTAACTTATATCACACACCATATGATCCCCTTCTATTCCAATTAACCTAGCTTTAATAATTTGTCCTACTTCCACGGGACTCGCAAGCTTTACCGGAATAAAGTTTTCCGTGTGAGCTAGTTGATTATTTTCTATCAATAATTCTACTTTTTGCCCGATATGCCTTTTATAAAATTCATGCAATTGTTTTTGCCCTTCTTGGCGTAAAATTTCGGCTCTTTCTTTTCTAACTGACTTTAGCACTTGCGGCATTTTAGCGGCCGGCGTTCCCTCTCGCTCTGAATAAGGAAACACATGCAAATATTGCAAACCGGCTTCCTCGATTAATGCCCTACTATTCTCAAACATCTCTGAAGTTTCTGTAGGAAAGCCGGCTATAATATCGGCACCGAAAGATACCTCCGGTCTAATAGCCCGTAACTTACGGCAAAAATCAATAACATTTTGACGATTATGGCGACGCTTCATTCGCTTTAATATCATATCATCACCGGCTTGCAAACTAATATGAAAATGCGGCATTATTTTTGGCGAATATGCTATAAGATTAAAAAGTTCGTCATCAATTTCCGCCACATCAATCGAGGATAACCTAAGCCTGGTGAGTTCCGGTATTAACCCAAGCACGCGCTTAATCATTTGTGCAAATGTCGGCGACCCAGGAAGATCGGGACCGTAAGCGGTAACGTCCACGCCGGTAAAAACAACTTCTTTAAAGCCGTTCCGTACTAAATGTTTGACCTGATTTGCTATAGCACCGATAGGGGTGGACCTACTATTACCTCTACCGTAAGGTATTATACAAAAAGTACAACGATGATTACAGCCGTTTTGTACTTGAATAAATGCCCTTGACTTGCCGTCAAAACTGCTTACTAAGTGATTCGCCGTTTCTTTAACCGACATTATATCGTTAACCGCGATTTTTTCGTCCGTCAATCTGTAATGCTCGGCAAAAAGTTTTTCCTCATTACCGATAACTTTATCGACTTCCGGCATATCGGCAAATATTTTAGGCTTATTTTGAGCCGAGCAACCGGTGACGATAATTTTTAAATCAGGATTGTTTTTTTTTGCTTTACGGATAGCTTGCCTTGCTTGCTTTTCGGCTTCACTAGTCACTGCACAGGTATTAAACACCGTTACATTCTCAAGACCCGATAATGCTAGATTTTTCCTAATTACTTCACTTTCATAGATATTTAACCGACAGCCAAACGTCACTACTTCTTGTGAGTTAGTCATAATAAAACTCTCCGCTAGCAACTAAGCTAGCAGGACCCGTCATTATTATATGCCCCTTCTGCTCGGACATGATAAGGCTACCTAGTTTAAATACTACTTCACTTGGAGAGTGCATAAAACCCAGTTTTAAACTTGCCGCAAAACTTGCACAAGCACCGCTACCGCAGGCAAGCGTCAGCCCTGCCCCTCTCTCCCAAACCGATAAGTAAATTTTATTATCCTTAACTTCGGCAAAATTAACATTTACGCCGTCCTTAAATAATTCTTTATCTTGTAATTTCTCACTAATTATATTTTGATCTTGAGGCTCAACTTTACTAAAAATAACCAGATGCGGATTACCGATATCAACACAAATAGTCTCTTTTAAATCAATCATATAACGCTCAGCAACCGCCCAAATCTTTTCACGCTCAGGCATCCAAGATTCATTGAAGCTAACTACTCCTACATTAACGCTAATTTGATCGTTATTATCAACACTACATAATAGTTTTTTATCAACTATTGTTATAGTGATATTCTTTTCGCCCGATTTAAGATATAATAACTTAGCAAGACATCTTGAAGCATTACCGCATAATTTAGCACTAGAGCCGTCTATATTGTAAATGACCATTTCATAATAATCGAGATGTTTATCATAAATAATAAACTGATCACAGCCGATCCCTAGACGGCGATCGGCTATATCTTTAGCGAGCCGTACTAAGTTACATTGCTTCGGCAAATCATTTGCATCAACGATAACAAAATCATTCCCCAATCCATGCATTTTTACAAACTTAATTTTCTTTATCATTTTATGGATTCTAATATTTTGAATTCATTATTATAGCAAATTTCTTTGAATTATACTATATTGTTTGTTGTAGTGTCAAAAATATAAAAAGTTCGATGTCATTCTAGCTTAAAGGCGGGGCGTTGTTGCGTGGATAATAATTTACTGTATTATGGTTATTATAAGTACAGTGTCATACCGTGGCTTGACCACGGTATCCAGAAAAAACCTTAATAAAAGACTGGATGCCGTGGTCAAGCCACGGCATGACACCGAAACACTTTGCAAAAATTCGAGCCATGCAACAACGCCCCGCCGCAGCTAGGAATGACATAGAAAAATAAAAGAGTATAAATGAAAATTCTGAACATTATGCTAAGCCGTGACCTTGGCGGTATTCAGCAGGCTTTTTTAGATTATAGTAGCGCCCTGCAGCTGCAAAAAGTTGAAGTTATTAATGTAACTAGCTTTAGAGCAAAAATAAATGCCTTCTTACCTTCAAAAAATTTTATATTGGGCTATAAATTACCGAATTTAGCACCCATAGATTTTTTTTCAAGCCTTATTCTTAAATATATAATCTATAAAACCAAACCTAATATAATTATCGCCCACGGCAATAGGGCAATAAATTTTAGTAAATTTGCTAAATCTAAACACATAAAACTAATCGGGATTGCTCATAATTATAGCTTAAAAGGCTTAAAAAAATGTGATTATGTGATTGCTTTAACTAAGCATATGAAAAAGCATTTGTTAACACATAGTTTTACTGATTCAAAAATTTTCCTTCTACCGAATATGATAAATATTAAAAAGGATTTTATTCCGCATAAACTATATACAAATCCTATAGTGATCGGCATGATTGCTAGATTAGTACCTAAAAAAGGAGCGAATGTTTTTATAGAAGCGATGCATATTTTAAGAGAAAAAAGATATGAATTTAAAGCAATTATCGGCGGGAACGGCGAAGAGGCAAAAAAATTATTATCCTTAACGGACAAATTGGGACTTAAAGATTATATATTATTTACGGGCTGGGTTAAAGACAAGGATAAATTTTTTGCAGGGCTTGATATTTTTTGCCTTCCGTCATTGCATGAACCTTTCGGTATTATATTACTTGAAGCTATGGAGGCTAGTTTACCGATAGTCAGCTCTAACACCGAAGGTCCTAGCGAAATTTTAACCCATATGCAAGAAGGATTACTTTGCGAAAATGCCTCAAGTGAAGATTTAGCCGAAAAAATTATGTATCTTATTGATCACCCAAATAAAGCGCAAAAATTTTCTCAAACTGCCTATTTAAAATTAAAAGAAAATTATGATATTAACATCGTTTCTAAAAAACTAGTTGCATTTTGTGAATCTATTTAATGCCGTATCTTGCTTCCGATACCAAAAACGTTGTTGCATGGCCTGAAAACGGGAATCCAGTCTTATTTATGTCATGCTGAACAAGTTTTGCGCATCTTTTTAGTAGATCCTGAAATAAATTCAGGATGACTATTATTTTCTGGGTTCCCGCTTTTAGCTAGAATGACATCGAAAATTCGAGCCATGCAACAACGCCTGCAGTCGCTCGCAATGACGATTCCGGTAGCCACGCAATAACGCCCCGCCTTTAGCTAGAATGACATACTGCTGCTTTTATCGAGCCATGCAACAACGCCGATACCAAAAAAAATATACCGGCAAACCGCTAAAGGTAAACATACTAGCGATAATTAAAGTTTTTAAAGGTGTTTCGTAAATAATCCAACCACAAAAAATAATCGATAAAATGCCGATTAGCGGATAATAATAAGCCGCTTTTTCTTTGGAAGTAAAAAGTATTTTTAAAAATGCTATACCGCAAATCAAATAAACGAATAAAAAAGCAACTACCGACATCTCCATTATTTGAGTGATTTGATCAAAGAAACTCTCATTAGCCGTAAAAATCAATAAAGGTACGATCCCCCCGCAACTTATTATAAGCCCCCATATAGGTGCGTCGTCGGCATTTTTCTTAGCAAATAAGCGAGGCATTAGCCCGTCTTCCGCAAGCCCTAATGCGATTTGCCCGCTTGTTAACACCCAAGCATTTAACGTACCGATACAGATAACCGACGCTATCAAAGAGATTAATAAATGCCATCCCCCGCCGAAAAGTAACCGAGCCGCATCAACATACGGCGCTTTAGAATGCATTAATTGCGTGCCGGAAATTAAACCCATTATCCCGATGCTATTGATAAGATATAGAGTCGCTACGCAAATAGTACCGAACACTATAGCCCTTGGGATCGTCTTTGAAGGATTAATTACCGAACCCGCCGAAGTAGTAGCGCATTCTATGCCGATAAAGCACCAGAAAGTTAGTAACGCTACTCGTCCCATAAGCTCCGGCAGTCTTAAGTTAACCACTTTTTCATCGGTAACAAAATTATTAAGGTCAAACCGATATAATGCGCATATTGCCACTATCAATAAAGGAATAAACTTTAAAATAGTAAGAAAAAACTCGGCACGCGCCGCTATTCCCGGACCTTTAAAATTTAAAGCGGCAATAGCAATTAATAATGATATTTCGAGAATCAAATAAACCATATTAGTTTGATCACCGATTAAAGGAGTTAAATAACCTATTGCCGAAATAATCACCGCACCGGTACTAACAAAGGAAATAATCCAATAAGTCCAACCGGTAAAAAAAGCGGCAAAATTACCGAATGCCTCTTGAACATATACATGCGGACCACCGGTTTTCGGAAATTTAGCGCATAAAGCGGCAAATAACAACGCAATGCTAATAGCACCGCAGGAGGATAATATCCAGCCCCAAATACTATATATACCGAAAGGGGCTAAACTGGCCGGTAATATAAAAATTCCCGTGCCGATTTGGCTACCGGTTACCAAAGCGAAAACCGACCAAAAACCTAGTTTTTTTAACATAAATTTTGTTGTGTTTTTGTTATTTGTGGAGAGTTGGTAATGTACACCGTCATTGCGAAGCCACGAAGTGGCTGTGGCAATCTAAGCTATAATACTATGATTTTTACTCGATGTTATTCCCGTGAAAAGGCGTTGTTGCATGGATGGTTAAAATCGCTTAAAACTTGTCATACCGTGGCTTGACCACGGTATCCAGAAAAAATTAAAAAGCCTGACTGGATGCCGTGGTCAAGCCACGGCATGACATCGCGGTACTTTTAAAGAATACCCAAAATATAGCAATTTTCGATCCATGCAACAACGCCCCGTGAAAACGGGAATGACCTATTGCTGCTTTTATCAATCTACGCAACAATATCCTCTAAATCACAAAAATATAGAGAAAGAGGATATTATGCAATGTTTTTTTGTAGCCAATAAGAACTACAGGCAAAAAAATCGGGGTTAGCAAAGTTCTTTTTACCGTAACTAATTTCCTTGCCGTCAAGATCGAAAATATTACCGCCGCTAGCTTTGATTAAAGCATGACCGGCAGCGATATCCCATTCCATAGTTTGCCCGCCGAGTTTAGGATATAGATCAGCCTCTCCTTCCGCGATTAAGCATAATTTAATAGAACTTGCTATACTTTCTATCTTATTTATTAAATATTTATCCAAAAAATTCGTTGTTGCTTTATTTTGATGATGGAAACTAATCACCGCATTAAAACCGTTTTTCTTAGATTCTTGGTTAGTCGCCCCAAGCAAGGGAATTTCTACTGAATTTTGTTCAATTTTTAAGTTACCGTTCGCATCGGTATAATATAATTTAGCATTTGAAGGCTGATATATTAAGCCGATAGTCGGAATGCCGTTTTTTATAAGACCCATATTTATAGTATAAGTATCTTTACCGCTTATATAACTTTTTGTTCCGTCAATCGGATCAATTAGCCAAAATGTATCGCTATTTAATAGCGGCAGCGGTTGTTCCTCACAAATTATTGTTACGCTAGGGGTTAAAATTTGTAAATCTCGATAAATAAGCTCGCTGATTTCTTTATCTGCATTGGATACAGGAGAACCGTCAAGCTTATCCTCAACTACTAATCCAACTTTCTTGATATCTAAAGCAATTTCTCCGGTTTTAATAATTAAATCTTTTAGGGCATTAATTAGATTACTCATAGCTAATATTTATTCATTCTCTTGTTGGCTTTTTAAAAAATTTTCTGCTTCCGCGTCTTCTAACCACTTACCGGTCTTCAGAAGCGTATCTTGCTGTAATTTGGCTGTATGTTCATCAGGATAGCCTATTATTCTTTGCCACCCCAAATATTCTATACCGTAATATTCTACATCGACCATTCTCAAAAAAGAATCTATTTTTTTTAGTTCCGTCTTATTATTTTCAAAAATTACAATTTTAAGGGGAGCGGAAGGTATAATTTTTAAAAACTTAATAAGAGTTTGGAGTTTGCTTGCAGTACCGGTAAATAATATACCTTCATAAAAAACAGGAGCATCTGCATCATGATCGTCAAACCTAAACATTTCTTTATTATTAACCTTATCCGTAAAATTAATATTAAATGCTCGAAGCTGACTATATTTCCACCCTTCAAAATTATTAATTAACTTACATGGCGGAGTTACTTCAGTAAAACCAAAAACCATTGCACCTTGCGATTTCATCTTATTTATAAAATCAGACCAATTCGGTTCTACTAACATCATCTGCCTTTGCACCATTAACGAAGCTATTATCCCGTTAATTGCATAGTTAGACTTTGCCAAGTTATATAAATTATCTACAAAAGCTATATAAGGATTATTATTATAGCGAAACATTTTCGATTGCGGCGTGATAATCGTATTATCTATATTAACTAATACCAGTGTAGTAGCATCAATTTGGGGCAATAATTTTTTAATTGTTATTGAATCAATGGAATAAGTAGGAATTATTTGACCGTAACTTATAAAAGGCATGACCAAGAAAAATAATAATAATAATTTGTTGTGTATACTGCTCATAAATGAAGAGTTAAAAATGTCACCGCGTGGCTTGGTAGGCGTTGTTGCATGGCTCGATAAAACCATAGTTGTCATTCCCGCGAAGGCGGGAATCCAGAAAAAATACTTAAAATAAACAAAATTATATAAAAGTTTACTATATAATTCGCTTAAATACTTTTCCGGATTCCCGCCTTCGCGGGAATGACATCGAAAATTCGAGCCATATGACAAGATATTTAGATTAATTGAGTGTACCGTCATAAGGATTTTTATTATTTTGCTTGTTGGTTTTGGTCGGTGAATTGGTTCTTTGTACTTTATTTACTTTGTTTACCAAATTATTAAAAAATTTAGTATAATACGCTAAATTCTTTTCATTATCATTTTCTTGATCGGCAGTAACATAATGATAGCCGGTATAAGTGATGTTAGAGTTATAACTACTAAGCTGCGCCTGCATAGAGCCTAATAGCTCTTCATCGCTACTGATTGCTATAAGAATTTTCGGCATAAATTTTACTTCAATTAAAAAATTAAGTATTAGCTCAGCCTGCGGAGTGTTATTGCTGCTTAATATACCTTTATAAAATACCGGATAAGTATTATCAAAACTTCGTAAATTATTAAAGATTATATAGTTACTTTGTGAGAAACTTCGAGAAAAATCAATATCAAAATTCTTCTTTAAATAATCGGCTAACCATATTTCAAGCGTAGGGATGTTATTAAAATTACCGGTGAAATTTTTACTAACCGCTATTATAGCTATATTGTTATTACTAATTATTTTTATAAAGTTCGGTAAAGCGGTATCTGCTAACTCTTGTTTATAATCAACAAGAAGTAATTGATCTATATAAACTTGCTTTGATTGTGGTTTAATCTTTTTAAAAATCGGCAATAATTTAGAATAGCCCTCTTGACCAAGCGCAGACGCTGAAGGCAATAAGGACTTAAATATTAGCTTATCGAGTCCTATAACTACTAGCATATCCTGCGGTAAATAGTCTTTATTATAAATTTCTTCAAAATCTTGATTTATTTTATCTAAGCTATCAACTTCAATAATTTCTGCTGTCGCAATGCCAGTGCCGAACAATATTAAAGCAATAAAATATTTCTTAATAAATAATTTTAATTTCAAAAATAACATAATAATTAATAATTTTTTTATATTTTTTTGACGTCATTCTCGTATATTTAGTGGTAGCATATTGTTGTGTTAATATCAAATAATATCAATCAAAATATAGAAAAATATGTTCGGTAAGATTTTTAGCTCGCTAGGGGGTACGCTCGGTAGCACTTTCGGCGGAGGCATATTATCAACTATAGGTAGATTTGCCGGCAAGGCTTTCGGCGATTATTTAGACCGATTAAATCATGAACCGGAAGAATATCATCGCTTTAAAAATATTAAGGAAAGTTTTCATTTATCCACAGCTCGTTACGGCGAACCGATAGCTCTAGTTTTTGGTCTTGCCAGAGTTAGCGGCAAAATAATCTGGGCAAATCAAATTAAAGAAGTAGAAAATACGACTAGCTACAAAGAATATTTCCCTTATTTTCATCAAGTTAAATCTATCGGTAGTTTAACGGAATGCAAATATTACTTATCTTGCGCTATCAGCATATGTGAAGGAGAAATTACCGAAATTACTAGAGTCTGGGCAAATGATGAATTAATAAATTTGGGTAAATATAATTTTAGATTATATTTAGGTTCGGAAACTCAAACTCCCGATCCTTTAATTGAAAGCTGCTTAGGACTCGGTAAAACTCCCGCTTTTCGCTCTCTTAGCTATCTGGTATTTGAAGATTTACCGCTAGAAGATTTTAACGATTCTATTCCAAATTTTGCATTTGAGGTAACAAGAAAAGCTAATATCCCTATGGAGGCTAATTATTCAATAGTCGAGAATTTAATAAGTGCTATAAATATGATTCCGGGATCGGGCGAATATGTTTATGATACGATAGTACAATACAAAACGATAGAAAGCTCTTACGGCAGCGTTATCGGCCATACGGCAATTAACTTACATAATCAGCTTAATATTGCCGATAGCGTATTTAGCCTTAATCAATTACAAACTATTTGTCCAAATATAAAATGGATAGCACCGGTAGTTTCTTGGTTTGCCGATAACCTAAACACTGAACTATGTAGTATAAAACCGGCGATAGAATTTAACGATCCTCATACTAAATATTCGGCGGAATGGCGAGTAAGCCATTATAGCCGTGCGACCGCTAAAATTATTTCTAAAGATAATAACAATAATCCTAATTACGGCGGCAGCGTTAACGATGCTAGTTTACTTCGTTATCTGCAGGAACTTAAAAAGCGTAATCTAAAAATTATGTTTTATCCGATGTTTTTTATGGATGTACCGGGCAAACCGTGGCGTGGCTACGTTACCGGTTCGCCTGATTCTATCCATCAATTTTTTAATAAAGCAGAAGGATATAATAATTTTATTCTTCATTATGCAAGGCTTGTTAAAGATTATGTTGACGCTTTTGTTATCGGTTCGGAACTTATCGGTATTACGAGTATTAAAGATTCTGTCGATAACTTCCATGGAGTTAATGAACTTATCAAGCTTGCTAAATTAGTCAAAGAAATAGTCGGCGTGCGGGTATTACTCACTTACGCCGCTGATTGGTCGGAATATCATCATACAAGCGGCGGCTGGTATAATTTAGACCCGTTATTTGCCTCTCCCGACATCGATTTTGTCGGTATAGATGCTTATTTTCCTATAACTAGAACTTTAAACTCACAAATAACAGGTGAAGAAATTATAAAAGGTTGTCATTCAAGTGAAGGTTATGATTACTATCTAGACTCCGACGGGCAAAAGCAACCTCTATCTGCCGCTTATGCTTGGAAGAATTTAAGATATTGGTGGGAGAATCATCATTATAATCCTAACGGCTTAGTTACAAATTGGCAGCCGAAAATGAAAAAAATATGGTTTACCGAATTTGGCTTTCCTTCAATCGATAAAGCACCGAATCAACCGAATGTATTTTTTGATCCCTTTTGTCAAGATGGCGGAGTACCTAAATATTCTTCCGGTGCTACGGATTTTACAGTACAACGCACAGCGATAAAAGGTTTTTTAGAATATTGGCAAGCAGAGGAATATATTGAAGAAATGTTTTTATGGAGTTGGGACGCTAGGCCCTATCCTGCTTGGCCGCACGGTAATATTTGGCGCGATAATCATTTATGGGAAAAGGGACATTGGGTTAACGGTAAATTCTGTAGCTGTAGCTTGGCGGCAATAATTTTGGAATTATCTAATAAATGCGGTATCTCAATGCACAAAATCGATATTTCTACTATCGATGAGACAGTAGAGGGATTAGTGCTAAATAAAGTTTTATCAACAATAGATATTATCAATTCTTTAAGAATATTTTATTTTTTTGATATTCTGGCGAATAACGGCGAACAAATTAAATTTATCAAACGCGGTTACGGCTCTTTACATAATTTAAATCAACAAGCATTAATAAAATTATCGGATAATAGTTATTTAAAACAAACCGAGATACCGAAAGAAAATATTATCAGTAAACTGGCGATTAATTTTATTGATCGTTTCAATAATTATAATAATTATTATTGTTACGTAAATAATGAAAATTCTTCAAATAACCCACCGCTAGCTCTAAAAATACCTATTATTTTATCTCCTATAGAGGCAGAGAGATTAGGGCAATTAATCCTAAAGAATGCCGCTTTAGAGAGTAAAATAATAAAATTCGTAATATTATCCATATTTCATGGTTATGAGCCGGGCGATTTTGTGATATTAAATTATTATCGAGATCATACCAATTCCCAAATTAAATTGTACGAGAGGGATTTGATTAGCGAGTGCCCGCAGCCTATGCTTATAGGTGAGGACACGAGTTCTATGAAAAATCGCTCTCGTACGGTTAATTTCGGAAGTTGGTATCAAGTGAGAGTGGTTAGTATTGAACTATCAAACCTTACTTCTCTAATTACCGGTATTATCGATGAGGCAGATTCTTATTATTTACCGGCAGCAAGTACTGCTGCTGTGGTAGAATCAATCAGCTTAGATGAGGCTAAATGTATTATTCTCGATTTACCTTTTAATATTGTCAGTACCGGCGACCGACCTTATTTAGCTGTTTATTTACAAAGCAATATCAATCAATTTTTATATATTTCCGAATCCGGCGATGACTATGTTAAAATAGCTAATTTAACTAAACGCACTTATATAGGGTCGGTAGTTAATTTTGACAATGCCGCAAATATTGATATTGTAGCGGTCGATACGATATCCAAGCTTATTATTAGCTGTAAAAATTTTGAGGATATTGTAATTAATGATTGGAATTTAGCAATTTGGGGTCAGGAAATTATTAAATTTCAAAAATGGCAAAAACTAGATACTCATACCTACCAAATTCAAGAAATGATCAGAGGTAATTTTTCTACTCAACAATTCATATATTCTCATGGCAATAATGAACATTTTATTATATTAGAACGCAGTCCTAATATAATTCCCGTATCGTCTAAATTAAAAAATAAAGCAGTCTATTTTAAAGTCGGCAACCTTAAACCGTGGAAATTTAACTTTCAAAACAAAGCAAATATAAAAGATAAATAGTATTAATATAGTGGCGTTGTTGCATGGCTCGAATTTTCGATGTCATTCCTAGCTAAAGGCGGGAATGACATACTGCTGCTTTTATCGAGCTATGCAACAACGCCTAATATAGTTAATTTAAGAATAATTATTTAGCATTTGACGGGATAAGATTAAGACCTGTAACCTTAGCGGTTTTTGCATTATCCAACAAAATATTTTCAATAAAAGCCTTACTAAAATTGGCATTTGTTAAATCAGTATTACTAAAATTCGTTTGATAAATCTTTGCTGACTCTAATACACTATTAGTTAATATTGAGCCGGAAAAATTTGTTTTATTAAGTGTTGCCATAGTAAAATCAGTATTTTCTAAAATAGAATTTTTGATTACGGCATTTGATAAATTTGCATTTTTAAAAATTGAGCCGGAAAAATCTGTTTTATCAAATGTTACATTACTAAAATCAAGGCTTTGAAAATTCATATTCGTTAAATCATTGATTTTTTGTAAGTCCTTAACTGAGCTTATTATTATTCCTGTCTGGAATTTATTAAAATCGTTACTATTTAAAATAATATTTTTAGTGAATAGAGCATTCACAAAGCTAGAATTTACATAAGTCGTATTATTTATTTGCGAATTTGTAATAGGGGAAGTATCGAATACCGTATTTGTTAAAGTGGAGTTAATTAAAGCTATTTGAGACAAATTGCTTAAAGTAAACTTACCTTCTAAAAAGTTAACATTTTGTATTAAAGCTTTAGCAAAATTGACTTTAGTAAATTGACTATTTGAAATATTCGAGTTTATTATTCCACTATTGGTTAAGTCACTGCTAATAAACGCTAACTGTTTGATATCATTATTATTAAAAAACGTATTAACATAAGTAGAGTTTTCCGAGGTAATATTTGTCGCTTGTATTTTATTAAATTTTGCAAAATTAATATTGCTATTTTTTATTGATAAATTGCTTATTTTGTTATCATTAAAATTTGTATTATTTAGCAAACTATTTTCAACTCTTACCTGTTCTAAACTAGAACTACTAAAAGCGGCATTTTGAAAATCACACCCGACAATATTAACATTTTTAAAGATAGTAGATTGAAATGAAGAAAATGAAAATATGGAGTTATTAGCTTGAATATTATTAAAACTTGCTTCATTAAAAATGCTTTGAGTAAAATTTGAATCTTTAATAACTAACGAATTTAACTTAGCTTTACTTAAGTCGACTGATTCAAAATAATTATTACTTAGATTGCTGTTACTTGCCGATATCCCCTGTAAATCAGCACCGTAAAAAATAGAGTTTAATATTGTCGTATTTTTAAAACTACTACTTCTAAGGCTAGCTTTTTGAAAATTAACATTTTCTATATTATTATTATTCCAAAGCGTGGAAGTGAATTTTGCATTTTCAAAATTTACATTTTTAACAAGGGTTTTATTAAATGCGGTATCGGTAAAATTTGCTTGGATAAAATTTGTATCTCTTAATGTTGCCCCTTCAAAAATAGAACCTTGAAAATCAGAGCTATAAGCAGATACATTTTGTATTACTGAATTTGAGAAATCGCTTTCTTGTATTATCGCATTTGTTAAAATTGCTTGTTGTAAATTTGTACCGGAAAAATCAACACGTAATATTTCACAGAAACTTAAATCTATTCCCGATAAATCTTCATTAGTTAGTTTTACGCCGATTAATTTCAATCCTCTTAAATTTGAACCGAATTTATCTTTAATATTAACTTTAAGTTTTTTAGTATTTTGAGCAGCTATATAATTTTTAATTACTAGACTTTGCTTATCAGTCAGCAAACCGTTTGCATCACGAGTCGGTTCTGAACAAGCGGTTAAAAATAATAAACTTGCTATACATAATAAATATATATACTGCTTATATTTCAGGAATTGGATTTTATTAAGCATTAACTTCCTCATACTCTTCATCATTTAGTCTATTTAGAGGAACATGTAAACTTAACAATTTTAATTTACGATGTAGGGCCGAGCGTTCCATCCCCACAAAGGATGAAGTTTTAGAAATATTGTTATTAAAACGACTCATTTGAGCCGATAAATATTGCCGTTCAAAAACTTCTCTAGCTTCTCTAAGCGGCATAGATAACATATCAAAGCTATCTTCCAATTTAGTAAGATTAGCACTATTCGTTAAAATCTCGGAGGGTATCATATAAGGCTTGATTACTTCATTATTGCCGGAGGTTAACGGGTTCATAATTAAAGTCCATTCAACTACGTTACGTAACTGTCTGATATTACCCGGCCACTCGTAAGATTGAAGAGCGGCGATAGTTTCATCGGCAAAATTACGCTCTTTTAACCCTGAAAATTTAGAAAGCTGTTTTACAAAATACTTGACTAACAGAGGTATATCTTCTTTCCGTTCATATAATGAAGGCACTTTTAAAGAAGCAACGTTAAAACGATAATAAAGATCTTCTAAAAATTTACCGTTATTTACTTCTTCTTGCATGTTTTTAGAAGTACCGGTTATTATTTTTATATCAAGTTTGATATTTTTCCCGCAAGGTTTTTTTATTGATTGGTCCTTTAAAAATTTAAGAAATTTTATTTGGATAGGTATAGGAATATTACTAACTTCATCAATATATAACGTACCGTTATTAGCAAATTCCAGTAAGGTAGGGCGTTTATTACCGTTTTCTACTTTATCTACCTCCCCGAATAATTCTTGATGAATCTTTTCGGTACTCATACACATCGGGCTAAAAATAATGAAAGGATTATTTACTCGCTTAGACTTTTTATGAATTAATCTTGCAGCAAGTTCCTTACCGCTACCGACTTTACCGTGAATCATAACACGGCTAGTAGCAAAAGCTGCTTTTTCAATTTCTATTTTATGTTTTACACTAACGGAAGATTCGCCTATTAGTTCGGTTTTATCTATAACTTTTGATTTAAGATCAATATTTTCGCGTTTTAATTTTGTTACTTCGCATGCTCTTTTAAGTAAAATAACTAGCTTATCATTACTAAACGGCTTTTCTATATAATCATAGGCACCTATTTTTATAGCATTTACCGCAGTTTCAATTGTACCGTGTCCACTAATTATTATTACCGGCATTAACGGATAACGTTTTTTTATTATCTCTAAAATTCCGAGCCCGTCAATTTCACTCCCCTGAAGCCAAATATCCAAGATAACCGCCGATACGGGTTTTTCGGCAAGTATTCTCAAAGCCTGGGTACTATTAGCCGCCACTTTAGGATTAAATCCTTCATCTTTTAAAATTGCGGCAACTATATTTCTTATATCTTCTTCATCATCTACTACAAGAACATCGATTAGCGACATTGGTTTACCTTAAAATATTAATGTAAATATATACGTTAGTGCTGAATATAAAAGAAATCAATAGTTTTTTATAACATTTTTGTCACAATATATATTTAGGGTATATTATTGGAGGAAAATTGATAGGATTAAGTTGTTGCATGGCCCTAAAAAAGTGCCGTATATCATTCTAGCTAAAGGCGGGACCTTGTTGCATGGCTCGAATTTTTGCAAAGTGTTTCGGTGTCATCTAGTTGCTTGACCACGGCATCCAGTCTTTTTATTAAGATTTTTCTGGATACCGTGGTCAAGCCCACTACTGTACGAACGTTTAAATAAAGAGGTAAAAATTCTGTCATTCCGTGGCTACGACCACGGAATCCAGCTTATAATATCATAAAAAGATTCTAAAATAAGTCTAATATGGCTTTATTTTCCTGGATGCCGTGATCAAGTCACGGCATGACACAGCCTTTTTTCAACGTTCGTACAGTAGTGGGTCAAGCCTCGGTATGACAAGTTTTAAGCGATTTTAACCATCCACACAACAATGCTTTCCCGTTTTCATGGGAATGACATAGAATCGATAGGTATAACAACATTTATTTACTGTTGTGTCTGCTGATTCTGCTGAAGCTGTGGAGTCTGTTGGTTCTGCTGAATTCTATTTTGTCTTTCTATTTTCTTTGCTTCTCGAGCTTCAAGCCTTCTTTGTTCTTTTGCTTTTTCTTCTATAGAATTAAGGAAATAATAAGTAAACACTAAAAAGCCAATTAGCAAAGGAACAAAAGTAAATAATATTGCTTTGAGCTGCTTTTTTGAATCCTCAGCTTTTTGCCTTTTTTCTTCTTCTGTTTCTTCCTCTTCGTGCAGAGGAGTTAATAACTTTTTTTCTTCTTCATTACTCATTTTTTTCCTCGTTTATATGGTTATTAAGATAAATCAACCAACAATTTTGCTAAAATTATAAACCGGCTTCCACTATTTTAATATAACGATTTTACTAATCTAAGATAAATTTTCTTAATACGTAAATATACCGGTTAATTTGAAGTGATAAAATTGTTTTTTTATATAATGATGGAAGCTAAACATCACATTATTCTAATTAAAAAATAATGAAAATAAAAATATAGTCAAGTATTTAAGTTGCTCTATAAATAAAAAGGCACTTATTGGTTTATATTTGTCTTTTTTTGAATAAAAACTTTTAATAACTCTAGTTATGCTATTAAAAAGGTTATTTATCCAAATCATTTTAGATTTAATTTATTATCCGGTCGGATTATCTAAACTAAAAATTTTCTTATTATCGTCATATGAAAAAATTTCCGCGTATCTTCCCCAGGCTATTATAGATTTTAAAGTCATAGCGGCATCTTCTTTAGATAATTTATCTTCAAGTTGCATTTGAAAACGAGATAATGGAGCTTTATGATCAAAACGCTGATGTAGAATTTCACATATATAAGACGCAATGGATATATTATCAAGCAAGTGTTTTGCTAGCATTTTTTTACGCGTTTCGGAATCACCGGCGGCAAACTCTTTCCCGGCTTTATTTAATTTAATATTATCGTATGTTAGGATTGCAAACTTTAATATATCTAATGCCCCGACTATACGAAGGATTTCTTCGGTATTATTAATATGAAAAATTTTAGATAATTCGGCAAGACTAGCAGTGCCTTTATAAGGAGGAGCAAATAAAGCTTCCACACTACCGATTAATTGATTTATTTGAGTTAAGTGAATTTTTTGATTAATATTAGAAATATCAATTTTCTTATCACTAACTGAAGATTTATCGGAAGCGGATACCATCAGTCCATAAATTTTGTCGGCCATAACGCGAAATTCGGCAGTTTGGTTATCTCTTGGACGCGGCAGCGTAATAGGTAACTCCGACACAATACGCCCGGGATTGGATGAAAAAATTAATACTTTATCCGCCATAGTTATAGCTTCCTCAATAGAATGAGTAATAATAACTACCGATTTCATTTGAGTTTTACCGTTACTCCATAAATCAAGAAAGTCATTCTTTAAGTTATTTGCCGTTAACACATCAAGAGCGGAAAAAGGCTCATCCATAAGCAAAATTTCCGGTCTTAAAACTAAGGCTCTAGCAAAGCCTACTCTTTGTTTCATCCCTCCGGATAACTCTCTTGGATATGCCGATTCAAAACCGTCAAGCCCTATTAAATCTATAGCGGCTAATGCTCTAGTTCGACGTTCCTGTTCAGAAATTTCTAAAGCTTTTAAACCGAGTTCAACATTTTCAAGAACCGTAAGCCACGGAAAAAGGGCAAATGTTTGAAATATCATACCTATTTCAAAACAATCATTAGCTTTTTCTTGGTTATGGTAAATTAGCTTACCGCTAGCAGGGCTGCTTAAGCCGGCAATTATTCTAAGCAATGTTGACTTACCGGCTCCCGATTTTCCAAGAATAGCAACTATTTCATTAGATTTTAAAGTAAGGTTAATATTATCAAGTATTTTTTTTCTTACATTTTTATTAGTCATAACGGTTTGAATTACGGAACTAAGTGTAAGTAAACTATTATTAATCATTACCATGAACCATAGAAGTTATACTGTTCGTATGTCATTTTTGTATGAATCAGAAATTACTATATTTTGAGTATTTTTAAAAATGCGTCGGTATCATGCCGTGGTTAAGTCAGGCGTTGTTGCATGGATGGTTAAAATCGCTTAAAACTTGTCATACCGTGGCTTGACCCATTAGTGTACGAACGTTGAAAAAAGGCTGTGTCATGCCGTGACTTGATCACGGCATCCAGGAAAATAAAGCCATATTAGACTTATTTTAGAATCTTTTTATGATATTATAAGCTGGATTCCGTGGTCGTAGCCACGGAATGACAGAATTTTTACCTCTTCATTTAAACGTTCGTACAGTAGTGGGTCAAGCCACGGCATGACATCGCGGTACTTTTAAAGAATACCCAAAATATAGCAATTTTCGAGCCATGCAACAACGCCGCTCAAACTACGGTATAACAGCTTTAGGCACTTTTTACCGTCCACGCAACAAATAACATCGAGTGTTTTTACCACTTGTATTTATATAGCACATTCATTATCTTTTTTGCTCGTATCATCCTCGTCTTCTCTGATAAATTTCTGCTTTACCTTAGATTTCCGGTTATATGTCTTACTATTATCATTTACGGGAGAATAGGTCGAAGGCGCGTAATTTGTAACCGGCGGAGCATAATTTCGCTCTTGCGCGGCACCCGGACAGGAATATTTTGATAAATCTTGCCTGGTTTCCTTAAGCATGGCCTTAATCTGCGCTAGTTCCTGCTGCAATTTTTCTTCTTTATCGCTATTATTTTTTCTAACTTTTTTATTTGCTTGAGTTAGGGAGGAATCATCAATATAGTTAGCATCGATATTTTTTTGAGCTTTTTGACGGGTCATATCTCTCTTGATCATTTTAAGATACATATCACGATTTCTTTTTGATGGATTAATCGTTTCGCTACTTAAAGGATTATCATTATCGTCGTCGTCATTATCCTCATCAAGATTATCTTCGACAATATTCTTTTTAGCCAAATTAATATATTTACCGTTATATAAAGGTCTACGTTTACCGCCTTCAAATCCTTTACTATCAACTAATTTATTATTTGCAGATTTTTTAAAATAGTCTCTAAATCCGTCAGTACAACCTGAAAGAAGAAACAATCCTAAAAATAAAATAATACACTTTTTTAACATAATATAACCTAAGTAATCTTTCTATATCGTTAATTAATGCCATAGAACTACAAAAGTTGCAAGAATCAAATGAAGATAAAGACTGTTTAAAATAAAAAATTGTGTTGATGTTATTGTTGTGAGGATGGAAAACACAAAAAATCTACTCATTTTTAATATTTATATTTAATTCTTTAATCAAAAGTTGTATAAGAATATAAAATTAAATACTCTATATTATGGAAGACATTAATTGCTGGGAAGAAAAGTTTGAAATTTGCGATTATGCTAAAAAACTATTGAATAAAATTACCTATTTAAACAGGTTAGTAAAGCACCCGATAGATATTAGAGAAGTTAAGAAGGGTCTTTATTATGCACGAAAATATCACGGTCCTCAAATGCGGCAATCAGGCGAGCCTTATTATTCCCATCCGGTAGCAGTTGCTTATATGGTGGCAGAATTTACGGCTTATGAAGTACCTAAACTTTTTATCCCTAGTATGTTAAATGCTGCCTTATTACACGATACTATAGAAGACACGCTGCTTACGGAAGAGGATATTGCCGCTATTTTTGATAGAAACATTGCAAGTCATGTGGAAGGTTTAACTAGAATTAAACCATACGGCAAAATTAATACTGAGGAAAATTTAAATTTATTAATTCAGCAAAAACGCCATGATACGGCACTTATAAAAATCTTTGATCGAGTGCATAATTTACAAACATTAGGAGCAAAATCTCCTGAAAAAATTCAGAAGATTATAAAAGAAACGTTAGAGCATTTCCTATATGTTTGTGCATATTTTGAAATATACAACATCGAACACGAATTAGTCAAACTTTGCCGTGAAATGATTGAACAACAAACTAATTTTAAAAAAATGGCTTTAAAAGAAAAAATTCTTAATGCTGATAATTACCTCGAAGTTTTTCAACTGATTCAAAGTGACTAACTGACCAATAAAAAGCTATGCCAACAGGCATCATAATGAGAAGAATGCCGTAATTCCCTAAAATATTTATTAAATAAACCATCCCAAAAGAAGTTATAACAGTTATAAAAATTTTTGCTAAGGCATATATAACCGTAGAATAAGTAAATCGCTTAAATACCGGAAAACTTTTGTAAACTATAGGAGAAGCCGTACCAACGGCAATGCTAATTATAACGAACAACGACTGTACTTTAAACAAATCAAAGGGGGCAGCTATATTATTTAAAAAATAAACACCGATCGGCATAACAAATAAAAATATAATTCTTTGAACTTTTAATATTTTAAGCGGATGAAATTTTAATACTAATGAGGTTAATACAGATGCTGTAATTAAATGAACAATAGAAATGTATAAACTATTTTCCATAATTGCAGCAGCTGAATAATCAAAATTAGTTTTAAATAAATTGGCACAATGAACATAAATAAGATAAAAACAAGCCGACCCTGAAGGTAAGATAAGAAAATAAGCTAATGCAGTTTTCATATTAACTTTTTCTTCAATATATTCCTTATAAGGTAATTTCTCAGTATCTATACCAAAATTTTCTAAAGTATTTTTTATCCGACGTTTTGCATCAACAAATTCAGTTGATTCTCGGAGTCTAGTTCTTGCTAAAAATCCGACTAGAGCTATTACTGTCCCTCCCCAAAAAGCATAACGCCAATTTAAAAGATAGGTGGTGCTAATAATACCAAATATTAGCGCAGCTATACTACCTATAATAGAAGCGATATTAATTATCCCTATACATACATATTGAGCAGGAGGTTTTGTTGTTTCAGTTACATATAATTCCGCTCCTATAATTTCGCCCATTGAGGAGATACCTTGCGACATACGGCAGATTATCATAATCCAAGAGACTATAATGCCTTTTTCCGCATAGGTTGATAAATTAGCCATAACAAAACATGACGCCGCCATTATAAGAGTAGTAATAATTACCGTAGATTTACGCCCGATATTATCGCCTATCCATCCGAGTATAAAAGCAGCAAAGGGTCTTAACGCATAAGTAGAGCAGAAAGCCGCTGCCGATAAAAGTGAAGCAACTTTCGGATCAGTTTTAGGAAAAAACAAATCGTTTAGCATCACTGCCATATGAATATATAGCATTAGGTCAAAATATTCTAGAAAAGTACCTATAGACAGTAACCCGATAGCTTCCTTTTGTTGCCTGGTTAAACTTCTCTGCTCATCTCGATAGCCTAACATTTTTTGCGATTTTTTAATTAAATTGCAAATACGATATGCTTTTTCTATTGAAAGTCAATAGGAGTTTTTATTTATTTTTTGAAAAGCTGTTATTAAATAAAGGAAGTTACTAAGAGATTTTATAAATAGATCAATAATATACTACTCATCTTTCAAGAATTTTTTTTATTTACATCCTAAGATTCACGTACTCGCTTATATTTTTAATAAGCTGTACGCCCTCATTCTTCAAAATAAAAAATCCAAATTCAAAATACGAACAGTATACACAAATTCCTAAATTTTAAAGATTGTAGGAGAGTGAAAAGCTTTAGTTCTTATTCCGTAACGGCATCAAAATAGCCTTTATAAGTTTATGCAAATTGGCAATTTCTACCTTATCACGGGAAGAGAAATTACTTATAGCACAACTATAAAGATCCTGAGAAGTAGAACTCATATTTGTCCATAATATATTACCGGTTTTTGTATCTACAATTCCGACAGCCAGAACTGAATTATCTGCATTCTCCGTAACACTAGAATTATTGAAAATAAGACTCATGGCAAAATCACGCGCACGGGCTCCGTTAGTCTTAATTATTTGCGCATAATCAATTAATAACAATATATCACTATTAGTTTGTTGCCCTAAAGTTACCGCTGCTTCTCCGACATTTTGCGTAATTGAAAATGCTTTGCTTTCTTCCCATAATAGAGGGGTATAAAGTGTTTTATGAGCCGAATTATAAGAGTCGCGAAGACGAGAAACAACATTATCCAGTTTTTGATCTCTAATATCCCTTCTATGTAATAATTTAACTCTAAAACCGTTCTCTTGAATAGCTAACGGTATTTCTCTCCTAATAAGTTCTTCTAAATGATCTTCGTAATTATACATACGTTCTTTACGGCTAGATATATCTAAAGTATACACTTCAACCTGCGGGGGCAAAATTAATATTTCTTTAGGTTGAACCATGTTATTATTATATCCTGCAACATGACGTATTGAAGTTACTTTTGCACAGCCGGAAGTTATTAAAATTACGAAGAATAAAGATACAAAATTTTTGAAATACATTAGAATACTCTATTAATTAATTCATTATTAAGCAGGAATTACACGCGTACGTTTTTCGGAAAAAATTATATATACTTTTTGACCTATCTTAATATTAGAATCCGTAGCTTGGACAACTGTAATTAAGCCGCTGGTAACAGCAGTAGAAATAACGTTTCTCATAGCCGAATTACCTTCGTAATAATCACTTTTTATTTTAGAGGTATCAACTTTAACTAAATATTCATATCCTTTTTTCTCACCTAATTTTCCTTGTAATCCAGAGCCGAGAGCTGCCCCTACAATAGCTCCGCCTACAATAGCTGCAGCATTACCGGTTCCTTGTCCTACTCCACTACCTAATACGCCTCCCATTACTCCGCCGGCAAGCATTCCACCGCTATTATCAGATAATCTATCTGATTCTTTTATTATAACGGGACGTATGGAAAGAACTTCTCCCTCCAATGTTAGATTTAATGTTGAATCGCTAGTATACACGTTACTCGAAAGATCACGCGCACAACCGGTAAGTAAAGAAGTTAAAATAATAAAAATTATACATTGGCAAAAAAGTTTTTTCATTTGAATATAATATTAAGTTATATAATTAAGATTTATTAAAAAATAAAGAAAGAAGTTATATTAGTTTCTATATTCTGTCAAATAGTTTTCAATAATTATTTTGTTAGTATTTTAGTAAATTATTAAAAAACGAGAAGAATTTGAATTAAATGGCGCAGAAAATTCTTATAAATGACAATTATGACTCACTTAATTAAGGTCTATACATTAAATTTCATGAGTCTTGTTTGTACAGCGTTGTTGCACGGCTCGAATTTTCGATGTCATTCTAGCTAAAGGCGGGAATCCGGAAAATGTTTAAGCGAATTATATAGTAAATTTTTATATAATTTTGTTTATTTTAAGTGTTTTTTCTGGATTCCCGCCTTTAGCTCACAGCTGTCCGAAGTTGAAAAATAAATAGAGAAACTGTTGGGGGTTTTTCACTCTATTATATATCAAAATAGTAGTATTTTTAGCATTAACGGCAAAAAAAGTACTATTTAATAATCTTAATTTTTTAACTTCGGACAGCTGTGGCCTCTAGCTAGGAATGACATACGGCACTTTTTTAGAGCCATGCAACAACGCCTCCCCCTCCCGCGGCATCCAGTCTTTTACTAAGATTTTTTCTGGATACCGTGGTCAAGCCCACTACTGTACGAACGTTTAAATAAAGAGGTAAAAATTCTGTCATTCCGTGGCTACGACCACGGAATCCAGCTTATAATATCATAAAAAGATTCTAAAATAAGTCTAATATGGCTTTATTTTCCTGGATGCCGTGATCAAGTCACGGCATGACACAGCCTTTTTTCAACGTTCGTACAGTAGTGGGTCAAGCCACGGTATGACACCGAATTGCTGTGCAAAAATATTGAGCCATGCAATAACTCTTGTTTGTACAGCATCATTCAGAAAGCTTCATCTAATTAGATTCTAATATTTAAAATATTCAAAGATTTGATTGGGGGATTTAGTAAATTTGGTATTTGCTAACCTGGAATTAAACAGCAAGAAACTTGATTATAATCTACGTCCGCCGTTCGATACAGTCGTGAATTTGCCAAAAAATGGCGAATGGCTGGGGCGGGAGGGATCGAACCTCCGAATGACGATATCAAAAACCGTTGCCTTACCGCTTGGCTACGCCCCATTTTAAAGTTGTTACAAAAGCTCGCCTTTGTGTAACAAGCAGATTGGTTGCTTGAAGATTAAAGCGTGTTTGATGTCATTCTAGTTCAAACGGAGCGTTGTTGCATGGCTCGAATTTTTGCAAAGTGTTTCGGTGTCATGCCGTGGCTTGACCAGGCATCCAGTCTTTTTATTAAGGCTTTTCTGGATACCGTGGTCAAACCACGGTATGACACCGTACTTATAATAACCATAATACGGTAAATTATTAGCCACACAACAACGCCCCGTTTCACAGGGATGACATCCTAAATACTTTTACTATCCTTAAAGTGGAATCCAGCTCTTAAAAGATTGAGTAGTATAAAGGTTTATAGCAATAAACACGGTTACAGTCAAATATAATAATTATTATTCTAAGAAAAATTTTATTTGTTTATCTAACCATATCTTAGCCTTTATAGACAATAAAGAATAAATTTTAGATTTAATTTTTCGGTAATATTGTTTTATATAATTTATTTCGTCGATATTTAATATAGAAAACTCAACTAATTCGTTAGCATAAGGTACTAAGCTTAAAGTTTCAAACTCTAGCCAATTATTATTTTCTTTAACATACATCAAATTTTCTATTCTGATACCGAATTCACCCGGTATATAGTAACCCGGTTCATTAGACAAAATCATTCCGGGCTGCAAAATAATTTGACTTCTGAGATTAATACTTTGCGGTCCTTCATGAACGCTTAGGAAACTACCGACGCCGTGACCGGTGCCGTGCGGATAATCAATATTATCCTGCCATAAATATTGCCGTGCTAATATGTCAAGATTTGCGCCGGTAATTTTATCTTTGGGAAATTTTGCATTTGCTAGCGCAATATGTCCTTTCAAAACTTGCGTGTAACGTTTCTTTTGTTCGCTTGTCGGCATATCTATTGCAATAGTCCGAGTTATATCGGTCGTACAACCTTGATACTGCCCGCCGGAATCAATTAGTAAAATGCCCTCACCTGCAATTTTCTTTGCGTGTTTTTGATCGGCACGATAATGAATAATTGCACTATTTTCTTTAAAGCCGCAAATGGTCGGAAAGCTATCACTTATATAGCCGTTTTGCTTACTTCTATAGTTGGTCAATTTTTTTGCTAAATCATACTCCGTAAGCTCATGTAAATTATTCATGCCGTCAAGCTCGGCAAAAAACTCGCATAACGCCACCGCATCGCTAACATGAAAATTAATTGCATGTCGGATTTCTATCTCATTTTTACAAGCTTTAAGTAGCTGACAAGGATCGGTAATTTTCTTTATACTATTCTGCTTTGAGTATTCTTCTTTATCTGCTATTAAATCCATTATACGAATCGATAAAAAGCTATCGTCAACTAGGATTTTTTGGCTATTTTTTAATAAGATATTTTCAAATTCCGCTTCTTGGAAAATTGTTATTTCGGGACGGGCAGCAATAATTTCCTCGCCGATTCTTGATGGATTTATAAATAAATATAGTTGCGAATGAGTCAGTATTACTAACGAAAACATTAAAGGAGAATAAGCAACGTCTCTCGCTCGAAGATTTAACAACCAACATATAGAACTTGCATCTGTAATAATAATTGTATCTGCCGAATTTTCTGTTAAAATTTTCCGACATTCTTTTATTTTGTCACTATGCGAACTACCGGCAAAGGCAATATCGTGTAAACAGACTTTAGAAGCAGGTTCTTGTGGCTGATCTTTCCAAATTTGATCAACTAAATTACCGGAAATTTTATGTAAAGGTGATTTTAAAGACCCAAAAAATCTGGATTTTATCGGATAAGTAAACAATTCAGGATCATAGCCTATTATAGCATTTTCTTTTATATAACTTCCCCAAGGAAATAAATATATGTCTTTGAGATCGAAAATTTGAAAAATACTTAAATCAAGCTCTCTAGCACTTTGCTCTAAATACCTACCGTCGGTAAAAAATAACGCCGTATCTTCGCATATTACCGTGAGTCCGTTTGAGCCGGTAAAACCCGTTATATACTCAAGCCTTTTAGCATATTCGGGTACGTATTCGCTCATATATTTATCGTTAGAGGGGATAATGTAGCCGTTTATACCGAGTTCTATAAATAATTTTCGTAAAGACTCAATACGCTTTTTTATCATTTTCATATTAGATTAACTTGAGTCATTCCGTGACTTGACCGGCGTTGTTGCATGGATAAGAAATTGCCTAAAAATGGTGTCATTCTAGCTAAAGGCGGGAATCCAGAACATTATAGTCATCCTGAATTTATTTCAGGATCTATTAATGAGATGCTGAAACAAGTTCAGCATGACAAAAAAAGCCCGGATTCCAGTTTTCGGGCGTTGTTGCATGGCTAATAATTTACCGTATTATGGTTATTATAAGTACGGTGTCATACCGTGGCCCCTCCCACGGTATCCGGTTAGGCTTTTTAATTTTTTCTGGATACGGTGGGAAGGGCCTCGATATGACAAGTTTTAAGCGATTTTAACCGTCCACGCAACAATACTGCAAATTACTACACTTTCTTTGACTTTAACAATAAAATACTTGCTTCAAATAATGGGGTAAAAATACTTCTAACCTCATTTAATAATGCTTCATTAGTTATTTCTTGCTTTAATTCTTCACGGATAGCATCAAATATTTCCCCTAAACTTTTTTCTTCTGCTATATATTTAAAAATATACTTAGTATAAGCAAATACGGGAACCGATATATTGACGTTTTTTAATATGCCGTTATTCACCGTGAAATTAACGCCGTTATTTACAAGCGTTGGATTAGCCTCTATATAATCAAAAACTTGCTTGGCAAAATTGGCAATATTATGGAAATACGGCACGTTATTAAGATCATCAATTGTTGCTACGCTATCTTTTTGATTAGATACGTAAAAAGAATGCTTTATAATATTTCCGGTAATTATCTCACTAATTGCCTGCTGGGTTACTTTATTCATCTTCTTAATTTTTTGTAATAACGAGAAGTCTTTAATATAATTTTCAGGTCTTAGTAATAACTTCTCCACCGGATCAAGATAATCGACAAAATTTAAACCCGCATCTTGGACAAATTCATATAATTCAGGAATGGAATAAGCACGATCTTGCTTATGCAAGAACATATCATACAGTCCCACGTCACCGAAATTTTGGTAATCCGAAAATAACTCCCATCCTCTTTTATGCCAGTTAGTTGCAGGAAGATTATCGATAATAATTTTACCGTTCATAACTTCTTCGACTCGGCTTTGTGCCTCGCTATTCACCATTTTCATGATTTCTTGAATATGATAAACACCGGTGCGACCGTATTTAGCATAAACCATTAATCCCATACCGCCCTTGGGAGTTAAAGAATCTTTTAAATTTTTTAGACCTTCAGGCGGGTTTTGCAAGTGATGTAACACCCCGGTACAATTTATATAATCAAATTTTCCGAGTTTCAAATTCGGAATATTTAATATAGAGTCATTAATCCATTTAATATTTGTAAGCCCCCTAACTTCAGCACGTTTTTGCGCTACTTCCATGCTTGGTTTGCTAAAGTCTAAATATATTATTTCTACCTTTTTATCTTTAAGCTGCTCCGCTAAATAGATAGTAGAGTCACCCGTACCGCCACCGGCTATCAAACAACGAAAACCATTGTTAAAATTCTCTTTTCCTTTATATAAAGAATGATTTAATTCCCCTAAACTTTCACCAACAATAGAAAGCAGGCGCGTTCTTTCCTCTTCAGGATTTCTATATGGATAAGGATAATCTTGATAATGATCTTTCACTTCAGCTAAATCTTTTGAAATTGCCGTATTAGTAATTTTTGTTTTTGTTTTCTTTAAATCGGTCATTATATATTCCTGTTAAAAGTGAAAAGTTGAAATACGAAGTTCAACTTGAAAAAGAGCAAGACGCCTCGGAGCTTTCGACAGCGTTGTTGCACGGCCCAAATTTTCGATGTCATTCCTAGCTCAAGGCGGGAATCCAGCCTTATTTATGTCATGCTGAACTTGGTTCAGCATCTCCTAAAAAAGATTCTGAAATAAATTCAGGATGACTTTAAAAGTATTTTTCCGGATTCCCGCCTTTAGCTAGAATGACATATTATTTCTTTTATTGAGCCATGCAATAACGCAGCTTTTGACCGCAGCGTACACGCAAGTAACGTGAGGATCGAAAGCGAGAAGCGTTGTTGCTAATTTTTCAAGTTCAACGAGTATACTGCTCGTATTTCGAGAATTGGATTTTATTTTGAAGGGTAAGTGCGCACAGCCTATACTTAATAGGTGAGTACACGAACCCCTGATAAAATGAAAAAACAATTCTTGAAATACGAGTAGTATATTAAGTTAATATTATGTCTTTTATATGTAGCTGAATAGTATAATTATCTTGCCAATTATTTGTTTTGAGTGAACCTATAACCGAAATATTATTTTTCCCTCGAACATTAAATATTGCGTCTTCAAGCGGCGTTTCGACCGCATTAAAAGTAATTGCCTGTAATGCTTTATTACCGTAAGCCTTAAGAGTGGGTGCAAGCAAACACCGAATATGTTTACTGCCGACGATATCCGCTTTGATAATAAAAAGATTATCAAATTTAAATATCGGTTCCGGATTACCTTGACCAAAAGGCTCTAACTTATTAAGCTCTTCCATTAACAGCATATTAACACTTGAGGTAGTTAATTCAGCATCATATTCTGCTTGCGTATAATCTCCTAATTTGCTTATATCAATTTTAATATCCTCATTCAAGAATTCTTGTAATTCCTGCAATTTTTCGGCTTTTACGGTAAAGCCCGCAGCCATAGCATGCCCACCGCCCGCTACTAGCAAATCTTTAATTTTAGCGTTAATAATTTTAGCGCCTAAATCAATACCAGTGATAGATCGGCACGAGGCTTTACCGATCCCGTCATTTAAAGCTATAATTGCTACGGGCTTAGTGAATTTATCTTTAAGTCTTCCCGCAACAATACCGATAACTCCGGGATGCCAGCCTTCTTTTACAATAAATAATAAACTATTATTTTCTTGAGTTAAAGCAATTTTAGTTGCTTCCTCAATCATCATTAGCTCGATTACTTTCCTCTCATTATTATGCTTCTCAAGCTCTGTTGCTAAACTACCGGCTTCTATTGCACATTCCGTTGATAATAAAGTAGCTCCTAAGCTCGATCTTCCGACTCTGCCGCCGGCATTAATTCTAGGACCTAAAATAAACCCTAAATGATAACAGCGCGGCACTTCGCTAAGCCCCGCAATATCATATAAAGTTTTGATGCCGATATTTTGCCTTTGCATCATTATTTTTAAACCGGTGGCAACAAAGGCGCGGTTTAACTGCACCAATTTCATTACGTCACAAACAGTACCGAGTGCCACCAAATCCAAATATTGCATTAAATTGGGAACAGGAATATCTGCAAAATAATTTTGCTTTTTTAATTCCGACAATAAAGCAGTAACAAATAAAAACGATACCCCTACAGCTGCTAAATACTTATATTCACTTTTTTCATCAATACGGTTAGGGTTTACTATAGCTATAGCCTCAGGTAGTATTTCCGCACTTATATGATGATCGATTACTATCACCTCAAGCCCCACCTCTTTAGCATATTCTAAAGCTTCATGAGCCATAGCTCCGCAATCAACCGTAATAAGCAGCTTTACGCCGGTATCTTTGATTTTTTGCATAGCGCTCGGCGTCGGACCATAGCCTTCCGCTATACGATCAGGTACGTAAATATCACAACTATGCCTTAAATCCCTAAATATATTTTTAAGAAGTGCCGCAGAAGTTGCCCCGTCAACATCGTAATCGGCAAATACGCATATTTTTTGTTTATTTAAAATCGCCGCAATAACTCTATCGACTGCTTTTCGCATGTCAAGCAAATGGAAAGGATCGGGGAGCAGATTTTTAATTTTCGGTGACAAAAAATTTTCTGCCTGATCTAAATTACTCACTCGACAAGATAATAACCTAGCTAAAAAATCACTTACTCCTAGATTACGGCTTAGCTCTGAAATATTACTTTCATTAATAAGTTTTTGCTGCCATATTTTACCGTTAACCGATTTTTTAGTCGTCATGTTTTTATTCTTTTTGTTGATTTGGTAAACACTCTCAATGTCACTCCCTGTAAAGGCTTCTAAATTCCGTCATTGCGAGGATAGATTGTTGCGTGGATACCGGAATCATCATTGCGAGCGACCAAAGGCGTTGTTGCATGGCTCATAATTTACTGTATTCTGTATTATGGTTATTACTATGGTGTCATGCCGTGGCTTGACCACGGCATCCAGTCTTTTACTAAGATTTTTCTGGATACCGTGGTCAAGCCACGGTATGACAAGTTTTAAGCGATTTTAACCATCCACGCGGGCATTGCCTCCTCGCAATGACGATTCCGATATCCCACCGCGGGCGGTGTTGCGCGGGGATAACATCGGATAGGTTGAACAAATACGGATAAATATAGTGAATTCAGTTGAATTTTGTGACAGGCGCGAAGAGCGAAGCCTATATATTAATAGGCGAGACGACGAGCAACGCAGCACAAAGTTCAAATCAATTTACTATAACTTCTTAATTACTATACTAACTTAACCGCCGAACAATCTCCGCACGTTCAATTAACGGTAAAATATTTGCCATTTCGGGACCTGATTCTTTACCGGTTAGAGCGAGGCGCAGCGGCAAAAATAACTCTTTACCCTTTCTGCCTGTTATTTCGACAATTTTTTTTGTCCAAATACTCCAGCTATTACTAGTTAGTTCTCCGGCAGGCAATAATTCCGCTGCTTGTTTTAAATATTGCTTATCTAAATTTTGCATTTTTGGCGATTCATGACAAATATCCCACCATTCTTTTACATCAAAAAGTTTTTGTAAATTAGGACGGACCGATAACCAAAAATTTTCGTCAATATGACCTGCCCCGATTTCTCCAAGACGGTCTTTTATCTCATTAAAACTTAGCGATATAAGTAATTTATGATTTAATCGCTCTAAATCCTCCGGCTGATAAATAGTCGGGCTTTTGGAAAAATTATTTATATCAAATTGCTCCACCAACTCTTTCATAGTTTTAAACGGCAAAACTTGAGTCGATGAACCGAGCAAGCTAAAAAAACTAGCGATAGCCATTGACTCAAAACCTTCTTTATCTCGAAGAGAGGCGATTTCAAATCCCCCTACTCTTTTAGAGATTTTCTCATCACGATTGATAATTAAACTTAAATGACCGAATACCGGCGGAATTGCGCCTAAGGCTTCAAACATCTGAATTTGAATAGCGGTATTGCTTACATGATCTTCTCCTCTGATAATATGACTAATATCATAATCAATATCATCGATAACTGAACATAACATATAAGTCATGCTAGAGTCCGCTCTGATAACTATCGGATTGCTTAAACTTTTACCTTCATATTTAACTTCACCTTTCACCATATCATGCCAACTTATCGGCGTATGATTTATTAAAAATCTATAGTGCGGTTTCCTGCCCTGTGCTTGATATTTCTCGATTTGTTCTTTGGTTAAATTTAAAGCGGCACGGTCATAAATCGGCGGCATACCTTTTGATAACTGAAATTTACGCTTTAATTCCAGTTCTTCAGGAGTTTCAAAACAAGGGTATAATCGCTTTTTTTCTAACAGTGTTTTTTTTATTTCGTCATATCTATCTAACCGGCTTGACTGATTAAATGTTTGATCCCAATCGATATTTAAAAATTTTAAATCTTTTATAATAGCATCCTTATATTCCCGGCGGCTACGCTCAAGATCGGTATCGTCAAATCTTAAAATAAATTGCCCGTTATTTTTTCTAGCATAAAGCCAGTTAATAAGGACAGCTCTACTATTACCGACATGTAACATACCGGTCGGAGACGGAGCAAAACGTGTGATAACTTTTTTCATGTTTAATGTTTTAACTTTGTTTTAATTGTAATAAGTATAGCGATGTCATTCCCGCGCAGTGTTGTTGCATGGAACGTTAAACGTCATTGTGAAGAGGCACAAAGTGCCGCCGTGACAATCTAAGTATAAACATATTTTCATGCTAAACTTGCCATCTTATAAACTTTCTGGCATTCTCATAAAATCCCTCATTACATTCGGGATAGCCTGGATTGCCGCGTCGGGACTTCGTCCCTGCTCGCAATGACGATTCTGGTATCCACGCAATAACGCCTTCCCGCATAGGGGCCTTGTTGCATGGCTCGATAAAAGCAACAGTATGTCATTCTAGCTAAAGGCAGGAATCCAGAAAAATTATAGTCATCCTGAATTTATTTCAGGATATTTCTCAAGAGATGCTGAAACAAGTTCAGCATGACAAAAGAAAGTCTGGATTCCTGCCTTTAGCTAGAATGACATCGAAAATTTGAGCCATGCAACAACGCTCACAGTGTTGTTGCATGGAACGTTAAACGTCATTGCGAGGAGGCACAAAGTGCCGACGCGGCAATCTAAGTATAAACATATTTTCATGCTAAACTTGCCATCTTATAAACTTTCTGGCATTCTCATAAAATCCCTCATTACATTCGGGATAGCCTGGATTGCCGCGTCGGGACTTCGTCCCTCCTCGCAATGACGATTCTGGTATCCACGCAATAACGCCTTCCCACATAGGGGCCTTGTGGCATGGCTCGATAAAAGCAACAGTATGTCATTCTAGCTAAAGGCAGGAATCCAGAAAAATTATAGTCATCCTGAATTTATTTCAGGATATTTCTCAAGAGATGCTGAAACAAGTTCAGCATGACAAAAGAAAGTCTGGATTCCCGCTTTCGCGGGAATGACATCGAAAATTTGAGCCATGCAACAACGCTCGCAGTGTTGTTGCGTGGAACGTTAAACGTCATTGCGAGGAGGCACATCGTGCCGACGCGGCAATCCAGAAAATAATATTTTTAACTTTTGCTAGTTTTTTTCCTAGATTGCTTAGCTTCGCTCGCAATGACGGGATAAGTATCTTTATTATCCTTAGCTTCTACCTTCTTCTGTAACTTATTACTATTTTCCTTAATTAGCTCTATTGCCTGTTCCGGCGTAATAGTTAAAAAATCGTATTTTTTAGGAATAGAAATAAATTTGCCGCTATATTTTAAGTAAGGGCCAAATCTGCCGAATCCTACTAAAATTTCTTCTCCCGTTTCTGAATGAGTACCTAATTTAAGAGGTAAACTTAACAATTTCAAAGCCGTCTCAAAAGTAATATCCTTCTGCAGCGCAGGAGGCACGGGAACACGCTTGGGTTTTTGCTTTTCATTAGCGGCATCTTTTTCCCCGCGTTGAATATAAGGACCGTACTGACCTTTTTTCAAATAAATTTCTACCCCTTCCGGATCAGTACCTAAAATTTTATTCTCATTAACCGCATAATTATCGCCGTCAGTTTCACTATTACCGTTACCGGTAGTAATAGGCTTTTTAAAAGTGCAATCGGGGTAATTACTACATGCTAAAAATGCGCCGAACTTACCTAATTTTAAACTCAACTCACCCGTAGCACAGGAAGGACATTTTTTTGAATCTTTATTCTCGCCGAATAAATGATAATCTAAAGCTTTTTGCACATAACTAATTACGTCGGTTATTTTTTGTTCACTAACCGATTCTACATTATTATTAAAACCGCCCCAAAAATTGCTTAGCGATGTCTTCCACTCAAGTTTTCCGGCAGCTATTTCATCTAATTCATTTTCTAAACTAGCGGTAAAATCATATTCGACATATTTTTTAAAGAAGCCGACTAAAAATACCGTAACCAAACGCCCAAGCTCTTCCGGTATAAAACGCTTTTTCCCCAAGCTTACGTATTTCCTCTCTTGTAATACCGATAAAATAGATGCATAAGTTGACGGTCTACCGATTCCCAATTCCTCAAGTTTTTTAACTAAGCTAGCCTCGGAATATCTTGGCGGTGGTTCCGTAAAATGCTGATTGGGTTTTATCTCTTCGGTTAATAATTTTTCCCCTTCTTTTAAAGGCGGTAGCATTTTATTTTCTTCTTCCGCTTCATCGTCAACACTTTCACGATACACTTTATAAAAACCGTCAAATGCTATGGTCGATCCCGTTGCTTTTGCTGAAAATTCTTTATTTTCAGATTCTAAGCTAGCTGCTACCAAATTCATAATAACATTTTCCATTTGGCAGGCTATTGTTCTTTTCCAAATTAATTCATATAATCGATAATAATCTTTATCTAATTTTTCTTTTAAATTCTCAGGGGTATAAGTAATTGTCGTCGGTCTTATTGCTTCATGAGCTTCCTGTGCATTCTTTACTTTCGATTTATAGACTCTTGGAGCGTTCGGCAGATATTTATCACCGAAATTTTTATGGATTAACTTACGTATTTCCGTAACCGCCTCACTCGCTAAAGTAACGCCGTCCGTTCTCATATAGGTAATAAGCCCGACTGTTTCTTTGCCTATATCCACGCCTTCATAAAGTTTTTGGGCTATCTGCATAGTTTTTTTAGCACTAAAACCTAATTTCCTTGCAGCTTCCTGTTGCAATGAAGAAGTAATAAATGGCGGTTGCGGTTGGCGTTTTTGCTGTTTTTTCTCTATTTTTTCAATATGAAATTTTTTTGATTTAAGCGCCTCTACTAAATCTTTAGCGTCTTTCTCGTTAGTAATCGAAAATTTTTCTAACTTCTTACCTTCCACATGAGTTAATTTAGCTAAAAAAGACTCTTTATTACTATTTTGCATTTTAAGACTAATATCCCAATATTCTTCGGTCTTAAAACGCTCTATTTCATCTTCTCGCTCACACACAAGACGAAGTGCCACCGACTGTACCCTACCGGCTGATTTACAGCCTGGGAGTTTCCGCCATAAAAGGGGAGATAAAGTAAAGCCGACTAAGTAATCTAACGCCCTTCTTGCTTGCTGAGAATTAACTAAGTTAATATCAAGTTTCCTAGGGTTTTCAACTGCATGGATAATTGCTTTTTTGGTAATTTCATTGAAAGCCACTCTCTTAAAAAAATCATCGGATTTAACACCGTTTTTTTCTTTAATCACTTCCGCCACATGCCAAGAAATTGCTTCTCCTTCACGATCCGGATCGGTTGCTAAATAAACTGCTTTAGCTTTTTTGGCATCCTTAGTTATTGCATCGACATATTTATTAGCTTTGTCCGATATGTCATATTTCATCGAAAAATTTTCATCAGGCAATACCGAACCTTTTTTAGAAGGTAAATCTCTAATATGACCGAATGAGGCAATAACTTTAAATTCATCGCCGAGATATTTATTTATCGTTTTTGCCTTTGCGGGCGACTCTACTATTACTAATTTCATGTTTATTTATAAATTAATGAGATTTTGTTACCGTGATGACGAATAACTCTGCCGGCTAGTTCTAACTCCAATATTACCGTATATATAACGGGTAATGGTAAATTTGTTGCTTCTTGTAAATAATCAAAATCGAGCGACACTGCTGATAATAATTCAACAATTTGCGTACGATGGGTTTCTGTTACTTGCTTTATATATTTGGTATCTAGTGTTTTGAAATTTGCATTAACATCAATAAAATCTTTTACTGAGTCGTCTTTTTTTCTTATAATATTTTCATATTGTGGTAAATTAGCTACTATATCATCTATATTTTCCACCAAATGCGCTCCCTCTTTGATTAGCTTATTGGTACCCTGACATCTAGGGTCTAACGGAAATCCAGGCACGGCAAATACTTCTTTATTTTGCTCAAGAGCAAGCCTTGCGGTTATTAGTGAGCCGGATTTTAAACTAGCTTCAATTACGACGGTGCCAAGAGATATACCGGAGATTAACCTGTTACGTTGTGGGAAATGTTGCCCTAAAGGAATAGAGCCGATAGGTAATTCGGCTATTATTAACCCTTCTGCCTCTAATGCTTCAAATAATTTTTTATTCTCTACGGGATAAATATGATCAATTCCGCCGGCAATAACGCCGATAGTTCTTAAAGTGTTCGCTTGATGAACGGCGCTATCGATACCACGAGCAAGTCCTGAGACTGTTACATAATCATTATTAACTAACCCTTCGGCAATTTTATGAGCAAAGACGCGACCGTTTGCGGAGGCGTTACGCGCTCCGACAATAGAGACACATTTTTTATATCCAAGTAATTCAATATTACCTTTATAGCTTAGTATCGGCGGGGGGTCATAAATTTCAAGTAACAATTTTGAATATTCAGGAGATTTATAAGTAATAATTTTCGCGTTATTCTTCTCTAAAAGTTCTAATTCTTTTTCTGCATCACTTTGAGAAAAAACTTTAATCGGTTTTGAGCGTCCGCCGCGAACCGAAAAATCTTTAATATTTTCTATTGCAGTACTCGCATCACCGAATAATTTTATCAAACTGAAAAAAGTTCTAGAACCGACATTTTCACTTCTAATTAGCCGTAAAATATTAATTGTCTCAAAACTGTAAGGTGTTTGGGATTTTTCTCCAAAAAATAACTCTTTAAGCATTATTTAAACGATACTTTAACTTTATTGATAATTAATTGGTATATTAAGCAAAGCGTTTAGATGTCATGCCGTGGTCAAGCCGACGGCTCGATCTTACCCCGTCATTGCGAGCCGCGGTAGGCGTCGTTGCATGGCTCAAATTTTTGATGTCATTCTCCCCCGAAAGCGGGAATCCAGCTTTTTCTTTTGTCATGCTGAACTTGTTTCAGCATCTCTTAAATAGTAGCTCCTGAAATAAATTCAGGATGACTTTTTTGTATTTTCTAGATTCCCGCCTACGCGGGAATGACATAGGACACTTTTTTAGAGCCATGCAACAATGCCGGCTTGACCACGGCATCCAGTTAGGCTTTTTAATTTTTTTCTGGATACCGTGGTCAAGCCCACTACTGTACGAACGTTTAAATAAAGAGGTAAAAATTCTGTCATTCCGTGGCTACGACCACGGAATCCAGCTTATAATATCATAAAAAGATTCTAAAATAAGTCTAATATGGTTTTATTTTCCTGGATGCCGTGATCAAGTCACGGCATGACACAGCCTTTTTTCAACGTTCGTACAGTAGTGGGTCAAGCCACGGTATGACATATATCCAATTCTCGAAAGATGAGTAGTATAGTTACAACTTCTCCGCATGAGAACCTAAATAATGCGCAATTCCTTGATGTGACGGAGTAATTGCTTCCCCTCCTTTACGCCATCCGGCAGGACAAACTTCACCGTGTTGCTGGAAGTGAGTTAAAGCGTCAATAACTCTTAGTACTTCATCAACATCACGACCGAGAGGTAAGTCGTTAACTAGCATATGACGCACTATAAAATCTTCGTCAATTAAAAAAGTTCCGCGCAGCGAAATACCGTCTTCATTCAAAACATTATATAGTGAAGAAATATTTTTCTTAAGATCGGAAACCATAGGGATTTGAATCTGTCCGACTCCGCCTTTATTATGAGGGGTGTTTTTCCAAGCTAAATGAGCAAAATGGGAATCAACGCTTACCGCTACTATTCTAGTATGTCGTTCTGTAAAATCACCGAGTCTATTGTGGAATGCAATAATTTCCGACGGGCAAACAAAAGTAAAATCAAGCGGATAAAAAAATATTACTAATTTATGACCTTTTGCATAATGGCTAAGGGTAAATTCATTTTCTATATTATTATCCGGCATAATAGCTTTTGCCGTAAAATCCGGAGCAGTTTTACCAATAAATACTTGCATATTATATGTCCTTATAAATGTTATAAAATACGTTTGTATGATATATAAGATAATTAATTATTACAACAGTAAATTTTTACCCTAACATGGACTTCTAACTAAATATAGAGAGATGTCTACTGCTACAGCGTCATTCCTGCGAAGCAATGCCCGCGTGGATCATAATTATCGTATTATGGTTATTATAAGTACGGTGTCATCTAGTTACTTGACCGGCGTTGTTGCATGGCTCTAAAAAAGTGCCGTATGTCATTCCCGCGCAGGCGGGAATCTAGAAAAAAGTATAAAAGTCATCCTGAATTTATTTCAGGATCTACTAAAAAAGATGCGCAAAACTTGTTCAGCATGACAAGAAAAAGTCTAGATTCCCGTTTTCACGGGAATTACAATCTCTTCAAGTATAAAGATTTACTTATCCGCTTTCTTTTCGGTGGGTATTTTTAATTGATTAAAAATACTTAATGCTCCGGTTATAAAGCTGCTCGGCTCCGAAAGGTTAGCCGGTAAAATTACGGTATTAGTATCTTTAGCTAAATTACTAAAAGCGCTAATATACTGCTCTGCTATCTTTAGCGATACGGCTTCACTGCCGCCGGTTTTCTGCACCGCAGACGCAACAATTTCAATACTTTTTGCCGTAGCGGTAGCAACCAATCCGATCGCTTCCGCTTCACCTTTTGCCCTATTGACTTGATCGATATAAGAAGCTTCGGAATTTAAAACAATTTGCGCTTTCTCTCCTTCGGCATGGTTAATTTTTGCTTGTCTATTGCCTTCGGAATCTAAAATTTGCGCTCGTTTCTGACGCTCTGCAGCAACTTGCAATTCCATAGCCTTAAGTATCGTTTGAGGCGGTTGGATATCCTTAATCTCATAGCGCATACATTGTATTCCCCAATTTACGGCAGCTTGATTAATGGCAGCAACGATTGCAACATTTAAGGTTTCTCTCTCTTCAAAAGTCCTATCTAACGGTAATTTACCGATTTCCGACCGCATAGTAGTTTGAGCAAGCTGGGTGATTGCGTAATAAGGATTATTAACGCCGTAAGAAGCCGCCATCGGATCAATAATTTTCACATACAAAACCCCGTCAATAGATAATGTTACGTTATCATTGGAAATAGCCGTTTGCGCCGTAACATCTATTGCTTCTTCTTTTAAAGTATGTTTATAAGCTACTCTTTGAATTACAGGTATTAAAAGATTTAAACCGGGTTGCAAGACTTTATCGAATTTCCCTAATTTTTCCACAACCCATGCTTGTTGTTGAGGAACGACTTTTACCATTTGCACTATAACTAAAATAGCTATAATACTAAAAACTAATAATAAATATTCCATTTGATGATCCTTTTTAAGTTAATTTTGTTTCGTCATTGCGAGGAGGTACGTAGTACCGACGCGGCAATCTAGAAAATAATAGTCATACTGAATTTATTTCAGGATCTTTTTCAAGAGATGCTGAAACAAGTTCAGCATGACAAAAACTAGATTGCCGCGGCTCCTCGCAAGGCATTGTTGCGTGGATGGTTAAAATCGCTTAAAACTTGTCATGCCGTGACCAAGCCGGCTTTGTTGCATGGCTCAAATTTTTGATGTCATTCCCGCGAAGGCGGGAATCCAGAAAAATTATAGTCATCCTGAATTTATTTCAGGATCTGTTAAAGAGATGCTGAAACAAGTTCAGCATGACAAAGAAAAGCCTGGATTCCCGCCTGCGCGGGAATGACATACGGCACTTATTTTAGAGCCATGCAACAACGCCTAAAAACGGGAATGACATAGAACACGCCGTAACCAATCCACGCAACAACACCTCCCTACCCCTCACTTTCCGGCAACTTGACTTCCGTCCCGTCATCGACTTTGGTCATACCTTCCGCTACTATTAAATCCCCTTCATGGATATCTTTTGAAGTGATTTCAATTAAGCCGTTAGTTCGCGAGCCGATTTCTACATATAGTTGTTTTACTATATTATTATCTATCTTGTAAATAAAATTACCTTGATTATTTCTTTGTATACATTGCTCCGGCACGGCTAAATTTTTATGCGGGTTGATAATAAGCGTAACATTTACATAACTATTATGCATCATTTTATTGTTAGCCGGTAACATTATTTTAGCATCCATAGTGCCGTTATCGGATAAATACCCGGAAACCGAGGAAATTTTTCCTTTAATCTCTTCACTAAAAGGAGTAGCTTGGTTGTCTTTACCGTCTGTTTTACCGACCGTTATTGTCGCTTCGGTATCATTTGATACTTTTCCGTATAACGATTCAGGCAACTCAATAAAAATACTTTGAGTTCCCTCTCCTTCAACGATACTAAAAAGATAATCGCCTTGCTTTATATTGTCTCCCGGTTTTGGTTTAATCACTCCTATTTTACCGTCAAAAGGCGCCGTAATTAACATATCATTATAGGTTTTTACCGCTTTAGAATAATTAAATCTGGCATCCTCAAAATCACTTTTAGATCTTTCTAACTCTTCGGAACTAATAAATTTTTTAGCAAATAATGTTTTATTTCTAGTATAATTATCTTGTTTAGTATTTAACAAAGCTTCGGCATTCATTTTGGTTGTTTCCGCTATATTCTTATCGATTATAAATAACACTTCTCCTTTATTTACCTTATTCCCTTGACTTGACGATACTATTTCCAGCTTACCGGCGACATTCGCATAATAATCACGACTATTATCGTTTTTGCATTGTCCGACCACATTAAATACGTCAAAAAGATCAGTCGTTTGAACCTTAGCAGCTATTACTCCTACCGCATTTGATTTTACCGACTTAGCAGCTGCAGCAGATAGAGAAACCACCGTCACAATTAAGAAAATAGTAAATTTATTGTACATGTAATGCTAGCTCCTTATCGGTTAACCAACGATATTCTTTTTCCAAAATCTCAAATCTAATCTTTTCAAGCTGTTCATCTAAATCAGGTTCAGGCACGATAGCCGAGCCGGTAAATTTAAATCCGTGATAATTAATTTGTAAATCATTACATGTTTTTTGTAATGATTCTAGATTTTCTAAAATATCATCGATAAATATTATTGATTTAGGATAATAATTCTTTTCACGTAAAACATATTCAAGCACGCTTCCTTTATCATATTCAGCCGTAAATATTATTCCATCTTTTAAAGTTGGAATGCCGTAACCTACATCAAATTCTTTTATTAAAATTTCATCTGTTATCGGCGTTAATTCCATAAAATTCACTTCTAGATCATTTAATTCTTTAATACGCCACTCTACCATATCTTTAATAACACCGAATTTTCCGGTCGGTAGTTTAGTTAAAGCCATGGTCGAAATTTTATTTTGTTTTAATTTCTCAAATATCTCAAGAATATCGGGATTAACAAAGCGTGCTTTTCGCTCTTTTAAAATGATGCTAAGCAATAATTCACACTGCTCTTTTGATAGTCGTTTTTCAATACCGGCCAATAATTCCTTTCTATAATTATGTGTTAATCTATACTCATCCGTATCCATAACTACGACGTCATCTACGTCAAATAGTACTAAGCTTTCACGATTCGCTTGCTCAACTTCTTCCATAATTTCTTTAAAATCATGTATTTTGGTTATTGTTGTAAAATTAGATTGATTCATACAATATTTTTAAGTTTAATTTAGTTAGTTATTTTAATTACTTCCTCAAGGGAATTGACGATTATTTTTAAGTCTTCTTCTCTCGAAAGTTTATGATTTCCGTCTTTTATAAGTTTCATTACCATTTTTTTACTTACTATTTTTTCCAATAATTTAATAGAAATATTATAAGGCACATCCTCATCAAGCATTCCGTGAATTAAATGAATAGGAATATTTATATCAATATTATCACGCGTTAATAATAAATGCTTTTTTGCTTCTAATATTAAATTATAGCTTATCGGATATTTATCTCGGCAATTCCGCCCGCTTATTTCAAGCAAACCTTCTTGTTGCATTTTAGTTTTATCTTCTTTCGATAAATTTTGCCAAATATCTTCGGTAAAGTCAGCCGCCGGCGCTAAACAAATCAAAGCTTTTATCTTGGCTTTTATTTTGCTTGGAAAATTCAAAGCGGCAAGTATGCCTAACCATCCTCCCATGCTCGAACCGATTAAAATAACTTTATCGTCTATCAATTTATCTAACACTAACTCAAGCCCCGAAAGCCATGAGCCGATCGTCTGATTTACAAAATTTCCCGATGCATTGCCGTGACCGAAATTATCGAAGGTGATAAAATTATAATTATTTTTTTTACAATAATCCATTAAATAAAGAGCTTTTTCTCCGCTCATATTGGACATTAATCCATGTAAAAAAATTACAGACGGAACATTTTTATCGGTAATTTTATAATTATTATAGACAACAAACCCCTCTTGTGGTGTATAATATAATTTATTCATTACAATAATATAGTTTAATGTCTTCATCAGACTCAACTAAACGATACAATAAATATACTATTTTACAAGTAGTTCCTGCTCTAGTTTCAGGCGGAGTGGAGAGAGGTACGATAGAAGTCGCAAAACATCTTAAGCTACTCGGTCATACCCCGATCGTTATTTCTGCCGGCGGTACCTTGGTTAAAGAATTAGACAATAACGATATCTTGCATATTTACGTGAATAGCGCTACTAAAAATCCTTTTATGATTTGGCGTAATGCAAAAATAATAGCAGACATAATTAAAAAATATAAGGTGGATTTAATACATACTAGGTCGCGAGCACCGGCTTGGAGTTCTTACTTGGCGGCAAAAGCAACTAATACTAAATTCATAACCACTTTTCACGGTATTTATAATATTTCCAATTCGCTTAAAAAATATTATAATAGCATCATGCTTAAGGGCGAAAAAATTATCGCCGTTTCTAATTTCGTAAAAAAACATTTATTAGAAAATTATAAAGTTGATGAAGATAAAATTGAGGTAATTGATCGCGGAGTAAATTGCGATTATTTTGATCCGACGAATCTTACTCAAGAAAAGCTCACGAAATGCCGAGAAAAATACGGCGCCCCTAGCAACGTTCCTATAATATTATTACCTTCTCGTATGACAAGCTGGAAAGGTCACCTTGTTTTAGTAGAGGCATTAAGTAAATTAAAACATCGAGATTTTTATTGTTTAATGGTTGGAGATTTGTCTAGGCATCCTAATTTTACCAATCGAGTAAAAGAACTTATCACTAATTTAAAATTACAAAATAAAATTCAAATTTTCGGTAATGATTCCGATATAATACATTTATACGGCATTTCGGATATAATTATATCTGCCTCAATTGAACCCGAAGCTTTTGGTCGCACTATTATTGAAGGTCAGGCTATGGAAAAACTTGTTATTGCCACTAATATCGGCGGAGCGGTTGAAACAATAAGCGATAATATAACAGGTTTTCACGTCAAACCGAATGATGCCGATGATTTAGCCCAAAAAATTGATTATTGTTTATCCATCCTTAATACCGATGAAGCTAAAAAAATTGAAGCAGCAGCAAGGCATACTGTAATTAATGATTTTTCTCTTGATTTGATGCTCCGAAAAAATTTAGAATTATATAAAGAAGTCCTAAAATAAAATTCTTTTGTTTTATCTATATATTCAAAACAGCTTTTTTATAACAATTTTAACCTCCGCAAGCAATGTTTCCTCGAATCATTTTTTTAAAATTATAGACTCTATTACATAAATAACTTTTAAAAACTTCTCTTTTGTAATAGAATATTATTATCATTTTTAAATATTTTGAGAGTAAAACATCAATGTCCGCTCAAATAATCGAGTTATTAATTTTTGCAGGTATCGCTTTTTTTATTATTAATAAGCTAATTACTACGCTTGGCTCTACTTCCGACGACGATCCGACTAAAAACAAATCATATTTCGGCGAGCCGCCTGTTAAAGACGTTACTTATACTTCAAAAAATTCAAATGATTCTGCTAAAAAAACTGAACCGACTGCCGAAGATTTAAAAGCTTTAGACGGTTTGATAGTCGAGCAAAATCTAACGCCGGTCGTTGACGGTATGGAAATGCTACAAAAACGCCTTAGATCATTTAGACCGGTTAGTTTTATAAATAATGCCAAAGCAGCGTTTCAAATGATTATTGAAGCAGTAACTAATAAGCAAAAAGATGAGCTATCACAGTTAATAGATAAAAGATTTTTAGAAAAATTTGAAGAAATAGCACCAAGTTACGGGGATTTTATAGATTCAACTAGTTTAAACGCACAATTTTCCGAGATTTATATGTTCGGTAATAATGTTTTTATTAAGCTATTATTTCAAGGCAAAAATGTTGTTGATAAGCTTGAAAACCTTAAAGAAGAATGGACATTTACCCGTAGCACCAACACTAGCGACGTAGATTGGTTTTTAAGTAACGTTGAAAGAGTGTGATTTGGTATAGCATAAAGGACTGTCATACTGTGGTCAAGCCGGCATTGTTGCATGGCTCAAATTTTTGATGTCATTCCCGCGAAAGCGGGAATCCAGAAAAATTATAGTCATCCTGAATTTATTTCAGGATCTGTTAAAGAGATGCTGAAACAAGTTCAGCATGACAAAGAAAAGCCTGGATTCCCGCCTACGCGGGAATGACATACGGCACTTTTTTAGAGCCGTGCAACAAAGCCCCACCGTCGGCACTTTGTGCCTCCTCTCAATGACGGTGTTTTTATAACAAATAATTTAGTCTTTATGCATTTTTCCCGTATTATCGGTACTATATTAACAATATTTTCTATTATTTTTATGTTTCAAACCCAAGCTCAAGCTAAAATAATTGCTAAAAATGATAATAATACACTAATTCCCCGGCAAGTTTTATTCGGTAATCCTAATAAAATGAGAGTTTCTTTAACCCATGACGGTAAATATATTGCTTATATCGCGCCAAAAGACGGCGTACTAAATATTTGGCTAGCACCTTCAGATGACTTAAGTAAAGCAGAAGTAATAACCAATGATAAGGAACGCGGTATTAGATCATATTCCATAGCCTATAATAATAAAAATATTTTATACTCCCAAGATTATAAGGGAGATGAAAATTTTCGTATTTATAGCTATAATATCGAGACCAAAGAAACAAAGCTTATTACGCCTGAAAGTAAAGTATTAGCCTTTATTTTAGGAATTAGTCATAAGCTCCCTAACGAGATATTAATTGCCTTAAATAATCGAGACCCTAAATATTTCGATGTTTATAAATTAAATCTTAATAGTTTAGAAAAAGAACTAATATTCAAAAACGAAAAATTTACCGGCTTCACGGTTGACGATGACTTACAAATAAGATTCGGGGAGCTATTAGATGAAAACAGCAATACCGAATATCACGAACTGAAAAACGGCGAATGGAAGTTATTTACTAAAATATCTATGGAAGATTCCTTTAATACTTCTTTTCTTGGCTTTGACGCTAGCGGCGATATTCTTTACATACTTGACGGACGCGATCGTAACACCTCAGCACTCAAATCTTTAAACTTAACTACCGGTAAGACGGAGTTAATCGCTGAAGACGATAAAGCAGATGTCGGAATATTCGCCGTGCATCCGACTAAAGGAACTCCTCAAGCGGTAGCAGTTAATTATGAAAGAGTTTCTTATAAAATTTTAGATAATTCAATTAAAGAAGATATTGAGTATTTACAAAATATCGATCGTGGAGACTTAATTATCAATAGCCGAACACTTGACGATAAGATGTGGTTAGTTGCTTATTTAAGCGACAATGCCCCGGTAAAATATTACAAATATAACCGTGAAAAGAAAAAAGCCAAATTTTTATTTTCCAACCGTAAGGCCCTTGAACAATATAACTTAGCTAAGATGATACCGGTAATTATTAAGTCACGAGACGAGTTGGATTTAGTTAGCTATATCACTTTTCCGAATGACGTTCAGCTTGATAAAGATAATATACCAGGTAAAACATTACCGTTAATAATTAACGTACATGGCGGACCATGGGCGCGTGATAGTTGGGGATATGATCCGGAACATCAATGGCTGGCGAATCGCGGTTATGCGGTGCTTAGTATAAATTACCGCGGCTCTACCGGTTTCGGCAAAAATTTTCTTAATGCCGGCAATTTAGAATATGGTCGAAAAATGCACGACGATCTCATTGACGGCGTGAATTGGGCGATTAAAAATAATATAGCCGATCCCGATAAAATCGCTATTATGGGCGGAAGCTACGGAGGCTACGCCACACTCGTCGGTATGACCATGACGCCTAGCGTATTTGCTTGCGGTGTCGACGTGGTCGGCATGTCTAATTTATTAACTCACGTAGAAACTAAAGCACCTTACGTAATCCCTCTTCTTAGTATTTATAAAACAAGAATCGGTCCATGGGATACCGAAGAAGAAAAAGAATTTTTAAGACAAAGATCACCGATAAACTTTATCGACAATATTAAAAAACCGCTTTTTATTGCTCAAGGAGCTCACGACCCACGCGTAGTACAAGCGGAATCCGATCAAATAGTAAAAGCTATGCAGGCTAGAAAAATTCCGGTGATTTATGCACTTTATAAAGATGAAGGACACGGCTTTGCCAGACCGGCAAATAGATTATCATATTATGCTTTAGCCGAACAATTTTTAGCTAAAATTTTGAAAGGGAGAAAAGAGCATATAGGCACAGATTTAAAAGGCTCTAACCTAATATTAAACGATAAAGAAAATTTTAGCGGTGAGACGGCAGAAAAAATTATTGACGAGGCTATTAGGTAAGTAACGTTAGTACTGTCATTCCGTGGTCGTAGCGGCTTTGTTGCATGGATGGTTAAAAACGCCCTCGGTGTCATTCCCGCGCAGGCGGGAATCCAGAAAAATTATAGTCATCCTGAATTTATTTCAGGATCTGTTAAAGAGATGCTGAAACAAGTTCAGCATGACAAAGAAAAGACTGGATTCCCGCCTACGCGGGAATGACATAAAAGGACGCAGGGAATGATATCAAAGCAAGCAACACCTTCGCAGGAATGACATTAAAATTTTGAGGCTATCATGATAATCAAAAATACTGAAAATTCGTACGGCTTAATTACCAAGCTCTTTCATTGGATAATGACTGTTATAATTATCATAATGATTATTGTCGGGTTTGTGATGGGTGACCTTGCAGATCAACAACAGAACCTACAGCTTTATGCCCTTCATAAAGCAACAGGCATATTAGTATTATCATTAGTAATAGTAAGGTTGTTATGGAAGTTTTATAACGCTTCCGTCGCCTTACCTCTTGATTTACCGAATTGGCAAAAAAAAGCCGCAACAATCAATATTAACTTATTATATATTTTGATGTTGATTATGCCCGTTAGCGGCTTTCTTATGACGATCCTAGCAAATCACGATATCGATTTTTACGGATTATTTACTATTAAATCATTCATGCAAGATAAACAAACAGCAAAAATCTTCAAAAAAATTCATGAAAGCTGCGCCCTTATATTCTCGGCTTTAATCATTCTTCATATTTTAGCTGCTCTTTATCATCATTTTATTAGGAAAGATAACGTCCTTAGAAGAATGTGGATAGGAAGTAGCTAGGAATTAAAGTAGATTAATGTCATTCCCGCGTGGCGTTGTTGCATGGATGGTTAAAATCGCTTAAAACTTGTCATACCGTGGTCAAGCCCACTACTGTACGAACGTTTAAATAAAGAGGTAAAAATTCTGTCATTCCGTGGCTACGACCACGGAATCCAGCTTATAATATCATAAAAAGATTCTAAAATAAGTCTAATATGGCTTTATTTTCCTGGATGCCGTGATCAAGTCACGGCATGACACAGCCTTTTTTCAACGTTCGTACAGTAGTGGGTCAAGCCGGCTTTGTTGCATGGCTCGATAAAGCGGCAGTATGTCATTCCCGTGCAAACGGGAATCTAGAAAAATTATAGTCATCCTGAATTTATTTCAGGATCTGTTAAAGAGATGCTGAAACAAGTTCAGCATGACAAAGAAAAGCCTGGATTCCCGTTTGCACGGGAATGACATAGAACATGCTTTAAACTATCCTCTTCAACATTATTTTTGCTGCTTTTATTCCTGATTCTCTAGAGTTTTTTATAGTAGTAATTTCAGTATGGAAAACCATTTTACTACCCTCTACACTACCTAACATATAGTCGGTTTTAATTTTCTCTTCTCCTTGATAAGTAGAATAAGCAGCTACGGACGTGCGACAATTTGCATCTAAATACTCTAAAAATGCTCGCTCAGGCTTTATTAATTCCGAGGTTGGCAAATGATTAATTTTCCTACATATCTCAAGCATCTTGTTATTTTCTTCTAGGGTTTCCACCGCAATAACCCCTTGCCCTATAGCGGGGAGCATTTGCCTGATATCAATTAAATTACAATATTCGGGATTAAAGCATTTAAACCTTGCAAGCCCGGCATAGGCTAAAATCGTTGCATCAACTTCTTTATTCATTAATTTTCTGATTCTTGAATCTATATTTCCACGAAAAGTTACTATCTGCAAATCCGGTCTTATTTTTTGCAAAAACGCTTTTCTTCGAGGTGACGACGTACCTACTATTGCATGTTGCGGCAACTCTTCAATTGATTTGTACCGCGTGCAAATAAAAGCATCTCTTGGGTCTTCTCGCTCTAACACGGCAGCAATTATTAACCCTTGCGGTATTCTTCCGGGTACGTCTTTTAAAGAATGAACGGCTAAATCTATTTTTTTATCTAACAATGCTTGCTCTATTTCCTTTAAAAATAAAGCCTTACCGCCAATGTCATACAGAGCTTTATCTTGAATTAAATCCCCGCCGGTTACGATATGGATTATTTCACAATCAATAGCGGGAAAGTTAAGCTTTATTTGCTCAACCACTAGATTAGTTTGAATTAAGGCTAACGGACTCTTTCTTGTCCCTATTTTAATAAGCTGTTTCATTTAACTACCGATAAGCTGAAATGGGCTAGTAAAATTAAGATAATTACCTTCTATTACCGCTTCATGATTCATTATAAAAGGATGATTTATTTGACCGTGACCGATTCCTAGAGCATGATATGTCGGCAGTTGCGGGATATGATTACGGCAAAAAGCTTCTATAGAAATTGTTTCATTTCCATCGCTATTAGTGAAATCACCGAAAATTATAGCTTTGACATTATCAAACATTCCGGCATTTTTTAGCTGCATTAAATTACGATGAATAGCATAACCTTTTTCATTAACATCTTCCAATATTAAAATTTTCTTATCAAGGTTAGGAGAAAGTTTTGTACCGATCATTTTAGTTAAAACAGTTAAATTACCGCCGCTAACTTTTCCTACTATATTATTTTCATTAGGTTTATTAATCGGCATAACTGCTATTTTACTATCTTCGCCCTCAATTATATTTATTATCTCTTGAATATCTTGATTAGTAGAAGGCAATAAGGATGTTAAAACCGAGCCGTGAATACTCGGCATATTATAATATTGATTCAGTAATAAATGCAAAACAGTGATATCACTATAACCTATCAGGATTTTATCACCTGCCATTTTTATATCAAAACACTCCTGGGCAAATTCGCCGCAGCTATACCCTCCACGAAAAGCCCAGATAATTTTAACTTCAGAGTTTTCCATTGCTTCCTTAAACATTCTTAGCCGTTCAGTTTTAGGAGCAGCAAAAAAAGGTAATTCATCTCCGGCAAAAATTTTATCATCTACTAAAACTTTAAACCCTCGCTCTACTAATATCTTTTTTGCTTCCTCTAATCTATTTTCAGCATCACGACAACTGGAAGAAGGCGCTATAATAGAAATAAAGTCTGTTTTTTTGTTAAAGGTAATCATAATTCCAATATTCTCTCATTAAGTAACGTTGTCATGCCGTGGTCAAGCCTGCGTTGTTGCATGGATCGAAATCCTTGTAAAAAAGCACCGTCATTGCGAGGAGGGACGTAGTCCCGACGTGGCAATCCAGAGAAAAAATAGCAAAAAATGCTATGAAACTTATTATTTTCTAGATTGCCGCGCTCCCTTTGGTCGCTCGCAATGACGTTTGGGGTATCTATGCAACAACGCCGGTCAAGCCCACTACTGTACGAACGTTGAAAAAAGGCTGTGTCATGCCGTGACTTGATCACGGCAGCCAGGAAAATAAAGCCATATTAGACTTATTTTAGAATCTTTTTATGATATTATAAGCCGGATTCCGTGGTCGTAGCCACGGAATGACAGAATTTTTACCTCTTTATTTAAACGTTCGTACAGTAGTGGGTCAAGCCTGCGTTGTTGCATGGATCGAAATCCTTGTAAAAAAGCACCGTCATTGCGAGGAGGGACGTAGTCCCGACGTGGCAATCCAGAGAAAAAATAGCAAAAAATGCTATGAAACTTATTATTTTCTAGATTGCCGCGCTCCCTTTGGTCGCTCACAATGACGTTTGGGGTATCTATGCAACAAAGCCGGTCAAGCCCACTACTGTACGAACGTTGAAAAAAGGCTGTGTCATGCCGTGACTTGATCACGGCAGCCAGGAAAATAAAGCCATATTAGACTTATTTTAGAATCTTTTTATGATATTATAAGCCGGATTCCGTGGTCGTAGCCACGGAATGACAGAATTTTTACCTCTTTATTTAAACGTTCGTACAGTAGTGGGTCAAGCCTGCGTTGTTGCATGGATCGAAATCCTTGTAAAAAAGCACCGTCATTGCGAGGAGGGACGTAGTCCCGACGTGGCAATCCAGAGAAAAAATAGCAAAAAATGCTATGAAACTTATTATTTTCTAGATTGCCGCGCTCCCTTTGGTCGCTCGCAATGACGTTTGGGGTATCCATGCAACAAAGCCGGTCAAGCCCACTACTGTACGAACGTTGAAAAAAGGCTGTGTCATGCCGTGACTTGATCACGGCATCCAGGAAAATAAAGCCATATTAGACTTATTTTAGAATCTTTTTATGATATTATAAGCCGGATTCCGTGGTCGTAGCCACGGAATGACAGAATTTTTACCTCTTTATTTAAACGTTCGTACAGTAGTGGGTCAAGCCTGCGTTGTTGCATGGATCGAAATCCTTGTAAAAAAGCACCGTCATTGCGAGGAGGGACGTAGTCCCGACGTGGCAATCCAGAGAAAAAATAGCAAAAAATGCTATGAAACTTATTATTTTCTAGATTGCCGCGCTCCCTTTGGTCGCTCGCAATGACGTTTGGGGTATCTATGCAACAAAGCCGGTCAAGCCACGGTATGACAGCACACGCAAAACAGCTAAAACGGCAACGTAAAAATAAAACTCGTCTTACCTTTGCTATCATTTTCTGCCCAAATTTTACCGCCATGTAATTCTATTACTTTCTTACATAACGCAAGCCCTACTCCTCTTCCTCCTGCCGTGGTACGAGTCTTTGAGCTGACGACGAACACCCCGAATATACTTTTCAACTCTTCTTTAGGGACTCCTATTCCACTATCTTTTATGCTAAATAAAATGCCGAATTCTGTTTTTTCTAAGGTAATTTTTATAATACCCTCATTACTATAAGTAATTGCATTAATAATTAAATTATCAAATGTATGTTTGATATAATGAAGGTCACCCTTAAATATAATATTATCATCAATCTCAAAAACAAAATTTAACTCTTTGTTATTTAAATATAATTTTCGACAAACTTTAATTCTCTCATATAAAAGCTCGCTTAAATTTAAATTTTTCTTATGCAAATGATAACTAAGCGTCGATAATTTAGAAAAATCTAAGATATTATTCATTAAGCTATTTAACCGAGTAGAGCTTTTAGCAATTATTTCTATCGCCTTGCGCCGCTGCTTATCGTCAAATTTGTCATATTTTTCCCATAAAGTTTCCCCTAAACTAATAATGCCGGTTAAAGGTGTATGGATTTCATGGTTTATATTACGTAAAAATTCATGTTTTAAATCTAATAATTTTTCTAATTCTTCTTCCCTATAACTTACCTGTTTTTCTAAATGAGTATTTTGTGACTCAATTAATTGATGCTGCTCCTGTTTCGGTTTTAAAAAAATTATTAACAGACTACTAAATAACGTCAGCAAATATATTATCTCTGCTTGCAGATTATACTCATCAATTAATAACTTTTCTTTCATAAAATATTTATAAAATTCAACGCCGGCAAAGACACCGCTTATAGTCATAATTAAAGTAATATGCCATCTAAATAGGGTCGCGACTATTATTAAATTAATCATAAAAATCATCACTTCTAATTTATGGAAATTACTAGTGATAACAAGTAAACCGGCAAAAAATATTAAGATAACAAATATGCCGATAAACCAGAAAAATGCTATAATATTTTCTTTTTTAAATCTTACCGGCCATAACGGATAAGTTATAAGAATCGTTGAAACGGCAAGCACACAGTGATAAATAAAATTATATATCTCTAAATGATTTTTTATTTTACCGGCAGGAGTGGTATATAAAGAGGAAAAAATAGACGCAACAATAAATACACCGACATAGCTATAAGTAATTTCTTGTTTAGGCAGCGTATTTCGCCAAAATTTAAAAATGTTAAATGTTCTTGCTAAACTATATAATTTTATTAATTGACGTTTTCGCTCCAACCTTAATATTTTTAATGCTAAAGGCAACTCGAAAGAATTAAATCCACCGGGCTGCTTCAAAATATAATGACTACCGATAAAAAATATTACATTCGCGAGCGTTGCCGGTAATATTGCATATATGCCGGTAAATTCTCTTAAAGAAAATAAATACCATAATAAGATAGTTATTATTGCAGCAGCCATGCCGATAAAAAAGGATTTAGCAGTCGAGCGAAAACCGAATATTAACAAAATTAACGGCATAGTAACTAACGGCGCATAAAAGCCGGTTACAATCAAAAATAGATTTACTAAATTTTTTGTATAAAGCGATAAAATAAAACCTAATATACCGATAATAATTGCCGTTATATAAGAAAAAGCTAGCGGAAATTTTTTAGCTAAATCGTTTGAAAAAGTCACGGTAGCAACATTAATATAAGAATTAGTACTTGATATTATCATCGCCATAATTCCGCCGACTATTAACCCCTTAAACCCCGTATAGCTTTTAATAATTTGCAAAAATAATATATTCGGCTCAATATTCGGAGCTTGGGACAATAATAACATGGCAATCCAAATAAACAGTGCCGATAAGCAAAAACATATTATAACGGCAATGAAAAAAGAGTTCGATATTTGCCTCGTGTCTTTTGCCATTAAAATTCGTTGAAAAATTGACGGACCGAGGGACGGAATAGAAAAATATACAAAAATACTTAGTGACATCCAAAATTTAGGACTTTTATAACTAAATAACTCGTGAAAATCAACCATATGGCTTTGCACAACCGAGTTAACCGTAATATTTGGATCACTAAAAACATTCCAAGCTATCACCCCGATAACCGGTATAACGGCACTATAAGTAAAAAACTGTACGGCATCGGTAAAAGTCACCGATCTTATACCGCCAAAAGCCGAATAACTTATTATTACGGCAGCCATAAGTAAATCTACGTAAAAATTTGAAATATTAAAAAATAACTCCAATATTAGACTAGCTACATGGAATTGCATGGCAATCTTGCCGATAACCGTTAATATACTCGATATAGCCGTAATAACTCGCACTTTATTGCCGTAGATATTACCCATTATTTCTGCCACTGACAACGCTCCTAGGAATCTTTCCAGGCGAGGAGCTAAAAAGTAACTAATCAACAACCAACTAACAACGCCGCCAACTATACTCGGTATTAGGTAAAATAGTCCTTCCGTATAGACTCTTGAGCTATCTACTAAAAAACTACTGCTACCGATCCACGTAGCAATAAGCGTTGCAACTATGGTACCTGTGGAAAAATTTCTTTTTCCTATAGCATATTCCCGAATATTTTTTATTCCTTTAATATTAAGGAATCCTATTACTATATTAACGACTAAAAAACCGATAAAAATGATAACATCTATATTGGAATGTAAAAATGTCATAAGTTATGTATTTTATTTATAGTAATTTTTCATTCCCGCCTTCACGCATAAATGTTAATTTAAGCGGTAAAGGTCCATAAAGTCCGTCATTGCGAGGAGGCAATGTCCGCGTGGATGGTTAAAACCGCTTAAAACTTGTCATACCGAGGCCCCTCCACGGTATCCGGAAAAAGCCTTAATAAAAAGACTGGATGCCGTGGTCAAGCAACTAGATGACACCGAACGCTTTGCAAAAATTCGAGCCATGCAACAACGCTGAGCAACGGCGGGAATGACATATTCTTTGAGACAATTTTTGATCCACGCGGCCAATGCAGCAGGGAAATAACATCACATACTAATTTACTACCTCTTCTATCAAATCACTCAAAAGTCTATGACCTTCTTTTTTTCTTTTCAATAAATTTTTTGACGCTCGTGCTAACATATTACGGTTTTTTATTAGCATTAATATTTTATCGGCTAATTTTACTTCAGAAATGCCTACCTGCTCCATGCACCACCCCGCCCCTGCATCCTCTAGTAATTTTGCATTATAAAATTGATGATTTTCTGACGCTATAGGAAGGGGGATAAAAATAGCCGGCATACCTATATAGGTTAATTCTTCTATAGTAGAGGCTCCGGCTCGTGAAATTACTAAATCCGTATTTTGATATCGGTGAGCGATATCCTCAAAAAATTCTGCCAACTCATAACGAATATTTAATTGCGAATATATTTTTTTAATCTCTACTTGATCATCCTTTGCCGCCTGTTGGGTAATATGTAATTTTAATGCCGGATGTTTTTGTATTAAAAATTTTATGCTTCTAGGTAGTAATTCAGAAAATATTTTAGCTCCTTGGCTTCCACCGAAAATAAATATTCTGAAGATGTTATCCCCTACTCTTGAATCCGTCATAGTGAGGCGCTCCTTAGCGCCGTGGCTATCCAGAAAAACATTATCTAATAATACTAGTTTTTCTCTGGATTGCCGCGTCGTGGCTTTGCCACTCCTCGCAATGACGTACTTGTCTATATCTCTAATACTTTCCCTAACTACTCCTCCGGTAATTACAGGTTTGTTTTTTAGGGTATTAGGTAAATTCTTTGTTTGCTCATAAGCTAAAGCAATTTTTGTAGCAAATTTTGCAAAAAACTTATTAACTTTTCCTAAATAAGAATTTTGTTCATGAATTATGATCGGCATCCTTAAATACAAAGCTGCAAACATTGAAGACACAACCGGATACCCTCCAAATCCCACAACAACACTTGCTTTAAGAGTATATAATAGTCTGATAGATTTATAAACACTAGCTAGCAAAGCTATGAAAAACCTAATTTTTTGTAAAGAAGATGTAGGATATCTTTTTAAGTCTATTATATGAAATGTTAATTTGGGAAGCGGCATTATATATTTTTGACATCTAAGATCAGTAATAAGATGCACTTCGTAGCCTCTGCTTATTAATTCTTCGCCAATAGCCGTAGCAGCAAAAAAATGCCCCCCTGTGCCGCCTGCTACTAAAATTATTTTTTTCATAATTAGACCTTTTGCCAAACTCGCTTATTCTCGGGAATTTGAAGGAGACACTTCACCTCGAACCATAGCGTACTTTTTCGTACGTGAACCGACTTTGTTGCATGGTTCGATAAAAGCAGCAGTATGTCATTCCCGTGAAGGCGGGAATCCAGAAAAAATACTTAAAATAAATAAAATTATATAAAAATTTACTATATAATTCGCTTAAATACTTTCTGGATTCCCGCCTTCGCGGGAATGACATCGAAAATTTGAGCCATGCAACAACGCCACGTGAATCCCAACTATGGATAAGTTTTTAAAATAAAAACTTATCCATAGTTCGCGTTATGTGAGGATTCGAGTCTAGGCTCGACGTACAAATTACCAGAAGAAATAGAGTTTCGCAAGAGGTCTATTTCAGTATTGTAAAATTTTATATGAAGTCAGAGGAGTTTTATATTTGGTAAAACCAAGCAGCATACCGGTTGCAATCGCTATAGCAAGTGTTGAAGACCCGCCATAGCTAATAAACGGCAGCGTCATACCTTTTGTCGGCAATAAATGCAGTGTGACGCCGATATTAATAATTGACTGTAGACCTAGCTGGGCAATTATCCCGCTTGCGGCAAATTGGATGAATTTATCTTTTTCATTCACCACTTTAACAAAACTTCTAAGCACTATAAAGGCAAATATCCCAATGACGATTAAACAAATAATTGCCCCGAATTCTTCTCCTGCAACCGCAAAAATAAAATCCGTATGTGAATCCGGTAACACTTGTTTTACCGCACCTTCTCCCGGTCCGCGACCATATAAACCGCCATGCTCAAAGGCTCTAAGAGACTTACTAACCTGATAATTTTCGCTACTATCGGGGTCTAAAAAAGAATTGATTCTTTGAGTCACGTGAGGCAGCCAAAAATAGGCAACACTTACCCCTATCAGCCCTATAAAGCTAGTTAGTATAATCCAGAATATCGGCATACCGGCAATAAAAAGCTGAATGCCGAAAACTGCCGTAATCATGACTAACATACCGAAATCCGGCTGAATAATTAATAATAACGCCACGATAAAATAGAGTATAATACCGACAGAAAAGCTAGGGAAATCTTTTTCAAATTTTAACGATAATATCCAGCCTATAACCACCGCAAAGAACGGTTTTATAAATTCCGACGGTTGAATCGATAAGCCCCCAATATTAATCCAGCGAGTAGCCCCTTTTACTTCATAGCCAAAAAATTTAACCAAAACTAGTAATATTATACTAAAAATAAAGCCCAATATGGCAAATCGTTTAAGCCATTTTTTATTAAAACACGAAAATAATACTATAAGACCCGAAGCTACGCTTAAATAAAATATTTGTCGTGAAGAAAAATAATTTTCTTCTAAGCCGATTCTGTTCGCCACCGCCGAACCTGACGTAGTAACTAACATTAGACTAAAAGCAAATAAAATCATTAACGAGATGACGATTTGCTGATCGGTACTACGCCACCATGATTTAATAAAGTTATTAGATATTTGATTATTTTGTGACATTTTGAGGTTTATAGAATTTTTATTCCTTTAAGTAATCTTTTAATAAATTAAAGCCGGTAGTATTTTCTATTTTTGCTCTAATAAAGTTATAGTCTATTTGGTTATTTTTTAGTGGTATTGCAATTTTTACATCTTTTAATAATTTTGTATTACTACATTTTCTATAATAAGTAAATTTCCAAGCACTATTTCTTATTGCGGTACATAGAAATATTTTAAAATATAGATTATTATATTCTTCTTTCAATTTCCCCACTAAAACATCAGCATTTGCCGTAAATTTATATGGTTGATAAAATGCACAACAAGAAGAGCCATTAGCAGAAATTGTAATACAATCTATATGAGTAATGTTATTTGGAACATCATAATAACCGATTATACCGTTATTGGATTCAGTTGTAGTTATAACTGGGATATCACCTTCTTTTAAAGAATTAATAGGTGGACATTTACCGCGTTTAATTGATATAAAGAATTCAGAAATATCAAATATTTTTAAGTCTTTTTTATCTTGCTTATTGATTTGCTTAGATTTATGTTTTTCTTGATTAATAAAAGCTTGTAATAAATTTGTAGTAATTTCAAAAGTAGTATTAAAATCGTTGAAAGCCTGTAAATAACTTTCAGGAGCTAAATCATAGCTATTATCATATATATTGAGTTTTGATAGCCCTATTACTTTTTCAATAGCATCAATTTTATTATTTAATAAAATATGTTCTTTGACTTTTTGCTTTACTAATTCAATATTTGAAGGTATATTATCTGATATAACTCTTTTGGCTTTCCTCATGGTATAGCCATCGTCCATTATTGCAAACAATACTTCTTTATTAAAATCATGTGGCTTATGTGCTTCAATTATTATAGCATAAGTTCCTTTTGAGGCAACAGGGTAAAATAGCTCATCAGATAATTTAATAACCGTTTTTACCGTATGCCTATTTAGTAATTCCTTTCTCTATGTTATTTCTCCTTTTCCATCACTTGCTGAAGTAATTGTCGAGGTTGGGACTATAGCAAATAATATTCCCCCTTTAACCATTTGAGAAAGCGCATGATCAATAAATTTATATTCTTCCTCGTTTTCTATTGCAAAGGGAGGATTCATTAATACTTTTGACATAAAAGCTTCCCCTGTGTCTTTTGTAGTTAATAAATCTATTTTTCTATATTCTCCATTTACTTTTCTAAACTTACTATTTAATGTATTGCCCTCATATACATTACTTTTACCATCACCTCTAAATATCATATTAACCAATGCTAAACCCACTATTTCAGCATCTTGCTCTATACCATAAATATGTTTTGTTCTAAATTCACTAATTTGCTCTTCTGAAGCTTTGGATTTCACATAGTCAAAAGCTGAAACTAAAAAACCTCCCGTTCCACAGGTACAGCATAATCCATTAAGATGTGGACAGATTATAACAAACAGCATCAAAAAAATGTTCGAAGTCTTTTGCAGTTTTTCTAATTTGATTTTTTAATTTAAACCAATAATGCTCAATTGGATTTAAATCAGGAGAGTAAGTAGGTAAAAATAAAATACTACAACCTACAGATTCTATTAGCTCTTTGACCTTGGAATTCTTATGGAAATTAATATTATCCATAACAACCACTTGACCTTGTTTTAATTCTTTGATCAAAAAATCTTCAACATAACTCTTAAAAATTAGTGTATCACAAGTCCCTTCAAAAACTATTGGAGCTATTATTTTACCATTGCAAAGCCCTGCTATCATACTTACTCTTGTTTTATGTTGGTAAATTTTCTTATCGTAATATCTTTTACCTTTTAGGCTATAACCGTACTACAAGCATGCATTGTCTTCTATTCCGGATTCATCCATAAACACTAAATCTTCTTTTGAAATAGTTTTGATTCTAGCTATAAAATCATTCCTTGCTCCATCGTCCCTTTTGGGGTGCGTAAAAGTTTTTTTTATAACTATATCCTAGTGCTTTTATACCTCGCCAAATTGTCGTTGCTGACCATTTATTTGATATTTTTGCTAATTCTTTTAGGCTCTTATCGGCATTATTATCTATAAATTCCTTAAACTCCGGCATATTTGTTAGCTTTTTATTATGACCTTTTTGATAGCCTACTCTCGGCTGAATATCTCCTTCTTTCTTTTGAATAGCTTGCCATTTGTATAATGTTTGCCTAGATATATTTAATAACTCCTTAACTTTACTTACTGACTTAACTTTATCTATTAACTCTAATGCTTTTGTTCTTAGTTCGTATGGATATGCTCGGACCATCTCTTTCCTTTTTCGCACATAGATTTACTTATTTTATGCTACTTGTCAATACCTTAATGGATTATGCTATAGGATCAAAAACAAAATCATTATACCCAATATCAATACATTCAACAGCAAATTTTGTTATATGCCTAGGCGTTAAAACAATTCCTATTTCTTTTGCATCATTAGCATACTTTAAAAATATCTCATAAAATTGTCCTAAAATATCTCTACCACTATTAATAGCAGAGCGTATATTTAAATTTTTCAATTCTTGGACTGTGTCGACTAAAGCCTGTCTATGTTTTATATGATTATCTTTTGAAGTCGGCAATTTTAATTCAATTTCTTGTACAAAATTTTCTTTATTATGTTTTGTTAAAATACTATGCACTCTTGCATTTATATCTTTTATTAAAATTGTTGGTTCTTTGCTAATTTTTAGATATTCATCTTCTGCTAAAGCTAAAAGTATAGAAGCAATAACTTTTGCACGGTTTCTTTTATTTATAGCCCCATTATGTAATATATTATTAATCTTATTTGCTTTTTCCAAGAATAATTCATCAGCAATAACTTCTTCATTAATTGAATAATGCTGAATATTAATAATTTTATCAATCATTTCTGGGGTTAAAAAACCTGTTGTTTTATAATCATTTATTTGAATTCTGCACCAATTCTGATTATATAAATAATAAGTCTCAACTAAGAATGAATCTTCTTTATTGCCGGCAACTCCACTAATAAAAACACAACTATTTTCCTGAATATCATTAAGCATAGTTGCATAATCTTTAGCTTCATTTACTGCTGTTTCTAATTCTTTATGACCTGCTTTTGCTTCAATAATCCACCATAAATTATTAGCAAGCTTAATTACATTCTCTGGTACTTTTCTTTTTAAAGCCTTTTTTAATATTTCATTTTGTAAAGCTTCATGTTGAGTATATACTTGACCATTACTATTTATACTTGGATTCTTTATATTCCAACCAAGCTCTTTTAAAGAGTTTTGTATAAATGCATATGCTCTAAATTCACTGTTTTTCATAATTAAGACTTTAATTTATTTTTTCCAAACACAACTTAATAAACAACTCCCCGCGCTGTTCAAAATCTTTAAACTGATCGTAAGACGCACAAGCGGGAGCAAGTAATATATTTTTAATCTTCTCCTTATCTTTACAAGCATCTTCATAAGCATTGTTAAAAGCTTGTTCTAAATTCTCACATATTTCAAAATCTACTTTGTTTTTAAGAGTTTTTCCAAAATTTTCCTTAGCTTGTCCAAATAGATAGGCTTTTTTAACGTGAACTAACGAAGATATTATCTTTTCAATCCCCCCTTCTTTAGCTATTCCGCCCGCTAACCAGTAAATATTATCAAGTGCTTTAATCGATTTAGAGGCAGCTTCGGCATTGGTTGCTTTACTATCATTATAAAAACCAACCCGCCCCACACTACCGATATACTGCATCCGATGCGGTAAACCTTGAAATTGTTTTATGGATGAGAGTATTTGCGAAGGCTCAAGGCTCATAGCTCTTGCGACCGCATAGCTTGCTGCAATATTTTCGTAATTATGTAGCCCTTGAAGGTTCTTGTTAAACGGCAAAGTAAAACTCGCCTCGGCAAAGAATTTATCATAAATTTTATCTTTTACAATCGATATTCCTTTATCAAGGATTTTAGTAACCGAAAAAGGAATTAAATTTATATTTTGTTCTTGTTCCAGTTTTAAAAAAATTTCTTTAGAATAATCGTTATCAATATTAATTATTGCATAATCATCTTTAGCCATGCGGTCAAAAATTTTACATTTAGCGGCAATATAGGAATCCATATTTTTATGCCTATCTAAATGATCGGGCGTAATATTAAGGAGTATTGCTATATTGGCTTTAAAAATTTTTATTAAATCTAGTTGGAAAGAAGATAATTCAAGCACGTAACCCGCTCTACCCGTTCCGGCTTTTAAAGCAGGAAGCCCTATATTGCCGACAGCGGGATAATCAAAACCGTTTAAATTTAAAATATGACTGATTAAGGCAGTGCTAGTGCTTTTACCGTTCGTACCGGTAACGGCAATGAAATTGGAATTTTTAGAATTTTCAAATAATAAATCTATATCCGAAATAATCGGTATGTTATAACGGCTTGCTAACTCGACTATTTCATGATCGAACGGAATACCCGGGCTTAGTATGATTTTATCGCAGCTTTGCCATTTAGAGCTTGCTAAATTAGTTAGATATTTTTCTCCGTATAAATCGGTAAATATATCCCTACTATCTTTAGAATCGTCATAAACGATTATTTGTGCTTCCTCTTTCAATACTTCATAAACTGATAGACCGGTTTTACCAAGACCGAAAATACCTATATTTTGTTTTTGCGATGAGGTAATCATTTGATATTATTATTTTTTACCCTTTGATGTCATTCCTACAATGACGCATATGCGTCAGTTTAAGGAACGAGTTTTTAGCAAACCTATTCGAGCCAGGCAACAACGCCGGCTTGATCCACTACTGTACGAACATTTAAATAAAGAGGTAAAAATTCTGTCATTCCGTGGCTACGACCACGGAATCCAGCTTATAATATCATAAAAAGATTCTAAAATAAGTCTAATATGGCTTTATTTTCCTGGATGCCGTGATCAAGTCACGGCATGACACAGCCTTTTTTCAACGTTCGTACAGTAGTGGGCTTGATCACGGTATGACAGAAAACTAAACCCTTTGCTTTCGGAATAACTCCCAAAACAATCACTCTATTTCTTGCATTAAAGCTTTCTCACCGTCATTAAATTCTCCTGACGCTTTCGTGCTTGTATTACCGGATATTTGCTGAACAGCCGGAAGCGGTAAATCGTAATGCGGCGGGACTTCTAGCATTTTGCTACGCTGAACTTGATACTCATTCGGTCCCGGCGTTGATATCCCGACAGTTTCTTTAAACTTTTTATTACATGCAGACGTAATTATCAAAATTGTAAATAATAAAAAAATTATACGCACTTAATTACCTTTAAATTAACATTATAAATTAGAATCGTTATGCTTTGCTTGGCGGATTTCTTCTGCCAGAGTTTCAATTTGTGCTTTATCATAATCAGCCTTAGCTTTTTCTTCAACAATTTTTTTACTATTATAAAAATCTCTTATTAGCACCAACACCCCAAGCGAAATAAAACTATCTGCCAAATTGAAGATAGGAAAGCTATAATCGTAATAATGAAAATGTATAAAATCAAATACCGCTCCGCGACTAAATCTATCAATTAAATTCCCGATAGCACCGCCGATTACAAAACTATAACCGGCAAAACCGAGCATAGTAGCAGAGCGGAGCATCATATAATATAAATAACAAACGATAACCGAATTAGTTACTATAAAAAAACCGTTACTATATTGGTAATAATTTCGCAGTAATCCAAAACTAATCCCATAATTCCAGCTATAAACCATATCTAAAAAAGAAGTGAGCTTTAACGTTAACCCCGGTATCCCCCTTAAATTATCAATGAACCACCATTTTGTTAATTGGTCAATAATCGCTAAAGTTATTATTATACGGCTACTGCGGCACAATGTTAGATATAATTTTTTTAATTTCTGAAATAATGGCATATTTATATTTTATTGTAGGAGGGTACGGGAGGATCGATGTCATTCCTTGCACTTAATGTCATTCCCGTGAAAACGGAGCGTTGTACGGTGTCATACCGTGGCTTGATCCACTACTGTACGAACGTTTAAATAAAGAGGTAAAAATTCTGTCATTCCGTGGCTACGACCACGGAATCCAGCTTATAATATCATAAAAAGATTCTAAAATAAGTCTAATATGGCTTTATTTTCCTGGATGCCGTGGTCAAGCGTTGCTGCATGGCTCAAAAAAAGTGCCGTATGTCATTCCTGCGAAAGGGGAATCTAGAAAAATTATAGTCATCCTGAATTTATTTCAGGATATTTTTCAGTAGATGCTGAAACAAGTTCAGCATGACAATGAAAAGCCTGGATTCCCGCTTTCGCGGGAATGACACCGAAAATTTGAGCCATGCAACAAAGCCCCGTTTTCACGGGAATGACATATTGACGCTTTTATCAAGCCATGCAACCGGCAGTGCCACGGTATGACAATACTTACAAAAACTACCTCACAAAGATACTTCCGCCCTGCTGTCAGTCTTTAATCCCTTATCAAGCTTAACACTCAACGTTTTGATCTCTTTTTTAAACTGATTAAAGCTTGCTAGTTTTTTGCCGTTTAGCTCTATACCCGGCGTAGTTTTAACCGACATCGGATTAACGTTTTTGCCGTTAATTTTAACTTCGTAATGTAAATGCGGTCCCGTAGCTCTGCCCGTACTACCGACTAAGGCAATTACTTGCCCTTGTTTTACTATGCTACCTATTTTAAGATTCTTGGCAAAACTAGAAGCATGTGCATAAGCCGTAGACAAGGTCCCGCTATGTTTTATTTGCACAAATTTCCCGTAACCTGATTTCCAACCTATTTCCGTTATCACGCCGTTACCGGCAGAATATATAGGAGTACCCGTCGGAGCGGCAAAATCAACTCCTTTATGCATTTTTGTATAGCCAAGTGTCGGATGTTTTCTATTGCCGTAATGAGAAGAAATTTTAACAAGTTTTAGTGGAGTCTTAAGTAAACTTCTTTTGACGCTTTTACCGTCCTCAGAAAAAAAATTATGATTATTCGGTGTGCTATCAGGTGAATAACGATAAATATTATATTCTTTGCCCGACAAATTTAACGAAACATATAAAATTTTACCGTGATGAGAAAACTTCCCGTCTTCCGTTACGTATTTTTCCGTTATTATCGTTGCGGTATCGCCGTTTTTTATTTGACGCTGAAAATCAATTTGATAAGCATAAGCATTTACCAGCTCTATTATGCTATTATTTGATAACCCCAGAACTTTTAGAGCCGACATAAAATTTGAATTAATAACTATCTCAGATTTAGCAAGCTCTTTATTTAAAGGAATAATTACATCTTGTACAAGGAAATTATCATCGTTTTTAATAACCTCGATAGTTTTTAATTTATCGACCGCAATAATTAATTTATTTAAAAAACGTAACTCGGTAGCTAGCTCCTCGTCTTCATTTTCAATAATTTTCGTTTCATATTCAAAAGTAATTTGTTGCCCTATTTTAAGCGAAGCTTCTAGCTTGCCGTCTTTTACTAACTTGACAATTTTTTCTATATCTATTTTGGGAATATTTTGATCTAAGAGAATAGTTTTTAAGGTATCGCCTTTCTTAACCGTTACAATCTCTGCAAAAACATTTTCCTGAAAATCTTCAGACTCCGGTTGTACTAATGTTATCGATAAGGTATCGTTAACATATTTATTAACATTGGATGAAATAAAAACAACTAAAGTAATAAATAATAATAATGAAAAATAGTTAAGGATTTTTTTTAATCGTAAACTAACATCGGGATTTATTAGTACAGAATTAAAATTATAAGATAGTATTGTATTCTTCATTAAAATTGCTCAGTCTATTGGATCAATTTTTTACTAGTAAGCTTAATATGACGCATAGAAAAACAAATTACAACAAAAATTTGTATAATTTTTTATAAAAATTAATCGGTTTTTGCTTTAATAAAACTCAATATCATCTTATATTGACTTATGTAATAGATGTTGTTAGTGCCTCAAAAACCCGCAATTGCGAGGAGGCAATGCCCGCGTGGATGGTTAAAATCGCTTAAAATTGTCATACCGTGGGAGGGTCCACTACTGTACGAACGTTGAAAAAAGGCTGTGTCATGCCGTGACTTGATCACGGCATCCAGGAAAATAAAGCCATATTAGACTTATTTTAGAATCTTTTTATGATATTATAAGCTGGATTCCGTGGTCGTAGCCACGGAATGACAGAATTTTTACCTCTTTATTTAAACGTTCGTACAGTAGTGGGCTTGACCACGGTATCCAGAAAAAAATTAAAAAGCCTAACTGGATGCCGTGGTCAAGCCACGGCATGACATCAAAGCGTTTTTAAAAAATACTCAAAATATGGCAATTTTCGATCCACGCGAGCATTGCCTTGCGAGGAGGGACGTGTTGCTGTCTAACATGCAACACATATTTAAACATAAACCTTAAAGACATATTTAGCTACAAATTATGAAAAATATTATTATCCTTCTTAGTTTATTGATAATTAACACTAGTTGTTTAGGCTCGGAGCCGCAGCCTTGGCAAATGTTATTTCAGCCTCCGGCAAGTCCCATTATGGAAGAATTAAATTGGTTTCATAATTTTTTACTTTTCATATCCGGCGGTATTGTGCTTTTTGTAGCTGCCTTGCTTGCTTATGTATGTATTAAATTTAATGCTAAAGCTAATCCGGTACCGGCTAAATTCTCCCATAATATTTTGATTGAAGTAATCTGGACTATAATCCCGATAATAATCTTGATTATTATCGCCGTGCCGTCTTTTAGAATTTTACGTATCGCCGAGAAAATTCCCAATGCCGATATAACTATTAAAGTCGTCGGCTATCAATGGTATTGGCATTATATATATCCCGACCATGATAATATTGAATTTGATAGCTATATGATTACCGACGAAAACTTAAAACCCGATCAGAAAAGACTGTTGGACGTCGATAACCGAATAGTGATACCGGAAAATACAACCGTAAGATTCCTGATTACCGCCGGCGACGTAATACATAGCTTTGCCGTACCGTCGCTCGGTTTTAAAATAGATGCCGTACCCGGAAGAGTTAACGAAACCTGGACAAGAATCGCTAAAAAAGGCGTATATTACGGGCAATGCTCCGAACTTTGTGGCATTAATCACGGCTTTATGCCGATTGCCATCGAAGTAGTTAGCAAAGAAGATTTTGATAATTGGATTGCAACTAAGGGTAAACCCTTATAATAAGGTACAAGAATAAAAATTTATGCCAAACAAACTAAAACATGATGAGTTATTCCGAAAAGCTTTAGAGTATCCAATTGTTGCTAAAGAGTTTTTAGAAACACATTTACCAGAAAAAATTAAAACTTTATTGTTACCCTCAACACTTAAGATGGAAAAAGTGAGTTTTATTGAACAAAATCTTAAAAATTCAATTTCAGATGTATTATTCTCAGCAAAATTTAAAAATACTGATGGGTTCATATATCTACTTTTAGAACATCAAAGTACCCCTGACCATTACATGGCTTTTCGCCTGTTTAAGTATATGTTAAATATTGCTGATCACTATCTTACTGTTAAACCAAAATCTAAACGCTTACCTCTAATATATCCGCTAGTATTTTATAACGGCAAACAGCATTATAACATACCTCTTAATTTATGGGATTTGTTTGAAAATAACAATTTAGCAAGAGAAATCTGGACTAACAATTATCAAGTTATTAATGTACATAATATTTCAGATTCTGACTTAAAGAAAAACGCTTGGTCTGGAATATTACAATTTTTTATGAAACACATTCATGAACGTGATTTATTTAAAAGATGGGAAGAAATAACAAATCTTTTACCTCTAATAAATAAAGTTATTAAAGGTGAAGATTATATAGAATTAGTATTATACTATACTTTGACTAAAATTAATCAAAATGATAAAATAAAACTCGAAAAAATGTTAAAGTCACACTTAAATGCAGAGAAAGGAGATAAAATTATGGCAAGCTTAGCTCATTATTGGGAGAAACAAGGTATAGAATTAGGAATGGAGAAGGGAATAGAAAAAGGGCTGGAGAAAGGAATTGAAAAAGGAATAGGTTTAGTAGCTAAAACAATGCTAAAAAAGAATAAATCTTTAGACGAAATATCTGAGCTTACAGGTTTAACAAAAGAACAGATTAAAAAATTAAATTTTATTAATTGATTAAACTATATCCTAATATATGACTAGCCACAATAACCCTTATCCTCATCTTTTTCCTAAGCAAGCGAAAGAAACGATATTTTTAAAACATTTTATTCATAATCCTAACATAATAGTAGGTGATTATACCTATTATAGTGATACTAATCATCCTGAGAAATTTGAATATAAAAATGTCCGAGGGGCTTATTTAGTTAAATTGATTATAGGTAAATTTTGTGCTATCGCTATGGATACTAGCTTTATAACCGATGATATGAATCATCCGATGGACGGCTTTTCCACTTATCCTTTCTTTATTTTTGAAAATTGGAATAATTATACGCCTTCTCCTGATAAAAGAAGAGATACCATTATCGGAAATGATGTATGGTTTGGCACAAACTCTACTATCATGCCCGGAGTTAATATAGGTGACGGTGCAATTATCGGTGCTTGCTCCGTTATAACGAAAGATGTACCTCCGTATAGTATTGTTGCCGGCAATCCTGCAAAGATAGTACGCCAAAGATTTTCTGACGAAATAATTAAGCAATTACTTAAAATTAAATGGTGGAATTGGGATTATGATAAGATAACAAGAAATATCCCGGCAATAGTCGGAGCAGATATTGAGAAATTAAAACAGGCAAAATAAGAAGTTTAGTAAATATATGATAATGAGTGAAGAAGAGTATAGAAATGAACCGGAAGTGCTTAATTATCCCGAATGGCAAAAAGCTTTTTATTATATTTTGTATGTAGGAAATTGTGCAGATTACGATGAGGGAATGGCTTATATTGCAGAAAAGTTAAGAAATCCTGAAGAATTGTCACAAGCTGCAACTTGTCAAGCTTTGGGTATCTTAGTACGTAGATTTTATAATATTAAAGAGGATTTAATATTACCATTATTATTTGAAAACTTGAAAAGCAATAATAAACGTGTTTATGGAGAAACTCTTGATTTATTTGATGATATTATAGGTCGTGTACCAAGACTAACAAGAAGAATTTATTTAGCATATTTTGAAAATGGCATTGATTTTTTTACTGGTAAAAAATTAAAAATATTTACTGATAAAAATTTAATACATTCTTTAAATAATGAAGAAGAAAAAATAGAGTTTATTTTAAGCTTTTGTCAGAATTCTAAGAATTACCAAGAAGCTTTAGAAATTTGTTTATATTTTCTTAAAAAAAATGAAAGTATAAAAATAAACACAGCTGCTGTTGTTGGGCTTACTTATATAATAGCAAGATTTCAAAAAATAAAACTTAAAGCCATATTACCTTTTATCACAAAACATTTAAAACATTCTTCTATAGGCTCTGATCTATGGTGGGATGCACGATCTTTATTAGGGAACATTGTAATTATGATACCAAAATTACGCATAAAAATAATTCCGCTTTTGAAAAAATACTATTCTGTTCAATTAAAGACTCCGTCAGTTATAGAATATATAATGACTAAAAACAAAAAAAAGGATCAAATAAAGCTTGAGAAAATGCTAAAATTATATGTAAATAACCTTAAAAGAGAAAAGATTAAGTATAACCTTCCTGATTTTTAGGGAAATAATACAACATTTTTGATGTCATTCCCGCGCAGGCATTGTTGTATGGCTAATAATTTACCGTATTATGGTTATTATAAGTACGGTGTCATACCGTGGCTTGACCACGGTATCCAGAAAAACCTTAATAAAAAGACTGGATGCCGTGGTCAAGCCACGGCATGACACCGAAACACTTTGCAAAAATTTGAGCCATGCAACAAACCCATATGCGGGAATGATATATTGCTATACAAAAACAAACAAAATGAAAAATTAACACAAGCAAAATAATAATTATGGATATAACTACAAACGACTTAAATCACGATCACCATACTCCCTACGGCTGGAGGCGGTGGCTTTTCTCGACCAATCACAAAGATATCGGTATTATGTATATCATATTTGCGATTTTTGCGGGGATTGTCGGCGGGTTGTTCTCACTGCTGTTCAGGCTGGAGCTCGCTATGCCGGGCGGTCATTTCTTAAATCATGATTTCCAATTATATAACGTGCTAATTACTGCCCATGCAGTAATTATGGTGTTCTTCATGATTATGCCGGCTTTATTCGGCGGCTTCGGCAATTATTTCGTGCCGCTACTAATAGGCGCACCGGATATGGCTTTTCCACGTCTTAACAATATCAGCTTCTGGCTATTAGTCCCTGCTTTTCTATTACTTATGTTGTCTGCTTTCGTTGACGGCGGTCCCGGCACGGGCTGGACGCTCTACCCTCCTTTAAGTAATTTGAGCGGTCATCCGGGAGCAGCAGTCGATATGGCTATTTTCAGCTTGCATTTAACCGGGCTTTCCTCGATTCTCGGCTCGATTAACTTAATTGTTACTATATTTAATATGCGCGCCCCGGGCATGGGTCTTTTTAAAATGCCGTTATTCGTCTGGTCTATTTTAGTTACCGCCTTTCTGTTAATTCTGGCTATGCCGGTACTTGGCGGTGCTATCACTATGTTATTAACGGATCGTAATTTCGGCACTAATTTTTTCAAGCCTGACGGCGGCGGCGATCCGGTATTATTCCAGCATCTATTTTGGTTTTTCGGTCACCCTGAAGTATATATAGTAATATTACCCGGTTTTGGGATAGTTAGCCAAGTCATATCCACCTTCTCCCGCAAACCGATATTCGGTTATCAAGGCATGGTTGCCGCGATGGTTATTATCGGCTTTGTCGGCTTTATAGTATGGGCGCATCATATGTTTACCGTCGGACTTTCTTATAATGCTCTAATATATTTTACCGCCGGCACGATGATTATCGCCGTCCCGACCGGAATAAAAATATTTAGCTGGATTGCAACGATGTGGGGAGGATCGATTACCTTCCCGACGCCAATGTTATTCTCAATAGGATTTATTATATTATTTACCATCGGCGGCGTTACCGGTATAATTTTGTCAAATTCGGCACTCGATAGAGTATTACACGATACCTATTATGTCGTAGCACATTTCCATTATACGATGTCGCTCGGTGCTTTATTCACGGCATTTGCAGGATTTTACTATTGGTTCGGTAAAATGTCGGGCAAGCAATACCCCGAAATCTTAGGCAAAATTCATTTTTGGATTACCTTTATCGGAGTTAATTTAACTTTTTTCCCGCAGCATTTTTTAGGACTTGCCGGCATGCCGAGAAGAATACCCGATTATCCCGAAGCTTTTGCCGGTTGGAATATGGTTTCATCGATAGGAGCAGGGATATCTATGGCAGCTGCTCTTTATTTTGTGTTTATCGTTTTTTATACGCTAAAATACGGTAAAAATTGCCCGAATAATCCTTGGGGCATCGGTGCTGATACATTAGAGTGGACGCTTACCTCACCGCCACCGTTTCATACATTTGAAACACCGCCGAGGATTGAGGATTAATTTATGAGCGATTACATATATTGCGGCTTTTGGAGAAGAAGCGGATCAGCGTTCATTGACGGAGCAATACAACTACTTATTACATTTTGTTTGTTATTTTGTAAATTAAAATTTTTTTACCCTGCTACACCGCTATTAGCTCTAGAAGATTATCTTGCTTACCTTACAATTACAAGCAATATTATTCTTATTACAATCGCTACAATGTTATATTATGCTTTGTTTGAAAGCTCTAAATTACAAGCTACCCCAGGGAAATATTTATTGAATATGAAAATAATTAATAAAGCAGATGGAACTAGGATGAGCTTTTTAAAATCTTTTTTTAGAGTATCATTAAGTTTTGTCTTAGGTATGATAGATGACCTAATGAATGTACAAATAATATCAATTATACATGTAATACTGGTAACGGTCAGTGTTTTATGCATAGCATTTACCAAGCAAAAAACATCAATACCGGATATGATTTGCGGTACTAGAGTAGTCAGGCGATAAATTAACATAAGAAAACTCTGTCGTTATTGCGGTTATCACAACTACAGTGTCATACCGTAGCTTGACCGGCGTTGTTGCATGACTCGAATTTTCGATGTCATTCCCGCGAAAACGGAGCGTTGTTGCATGGCTCTAAAAAAGTGCCGTATGTCATTCTAGCTAAAGGCGGGAATCCAGGCTTTCTAGCTTTGTCATGCTGAACTTGTTTCAGCATCTTTTTTTAGTATATCCTGAAATAAATTCAGGATGACTTTTTTGTTTTTTCTGGATTCCCGCCTGCGCGGGAATGACATCGAAAATTCGAGCCATGCAACCAACACCCGCAAATACTCACAATGACGTTTAACGTTCCATGCAACAATAACTTCCTGCAAAGGCGGAAATAACATCGAAAAAGCAGGAAAATAATAACATTAAAACTAATTCTTCATTTATGAATAGTTAATATGACGCAGAAAAAACCGATAATCGGCCTCACTCTCGATTTGGCTAATAATTGTGAAAAATATAGTTATGCAGCTTTTCCGTGGTATGCTTTACGCAAAAACTACGCCGATGCAATAATAAAAGCCGGCGGCGTGCCGCTACTTTTGCCTTATCAGAGTAGTACGATCAACGAGTTATTGGCAATTATCGACGGCGTAGTTATTCCGGGCGGTGACGAAGATATTCATCCTAAATTTTATGAACCTGAATATGCAGAAGACGTTGTTATTGCCAATAATGAACGTGACGAGTTTGAAATTCTGGTTTTAAAAAAATCATTAGCAAGAAATATCCCTATCCTTGGGATATGCCGCGGGATGCAGTTATTAAATGTTGCCTTTGGCGGTAGTCTTATTCAGCACATACCGGATTATATGAAAAATAATAATCAAACTATAATAATTAATCACGAACAACCGAGTCCAAAAAATATAGTTTCTCACTCAATTACTATTGAGTCGGGTACTAAACTTGCAAAAATGACAAATAACAAAACGCAGATAATGGTTAACTCAACCCATCATCAAGCTATTGATCGAGTCGGGAACGGTCTTGTTGTATCGGCTAAGGCAAATGACGGAATAATAGAGGCGATTGAATTACAAAATCATAAATTCATCATAGGAGTGCAGTGGCACCCGGAATATTTAAATGACAACGATGTAGATTTAAATTTATTTAAAGAGCTTATTAAAGCGACTAGTTAGATTGTTGTGTGGATACCTCAACGTCATTGCGAGCCGGCATTGTCGTGGGGATCAAAAGCGTTGCAAAGCGTTCGGTGTCATGCCGTGGCTTGACCCACTACTGTACGAACGTTGAAAAAAGGCTGTGTCATGCCGTGACTTGATCACGGCATCCAGGAAAATAAAGCCATATTAGACTTATTTTAGAATCTTTTTATGATATTATAAGCTGGATTCCGTGGTCGTAGCCACGGAATGACAGAATTTTTACCTCTTTATTTAAACGTTCGTACAGTAGTGGGCTTGACCACGGCATCCAGAAAAAACCTTAATAAAAAGACTGGATACCGTGGTCAAGCCGGCGTTGTTGCATGGATCGAAAATTGCCATGAAAAGGGTGTCATTCCCGCGTAGGCGGGAATCCAGAAAGTTAATATGAGCAAATTAAATAGTAATTTATTATATAATTTTACTTATTTTAAGTATTTCTCTGGATTCCCGCCTGCGCGGGAATGACACCGAGGGCGTTTTTAACCATCCATGCAACAACGCCTCCGGCTTCTCACAACGACGTTGGGAGTATGCACATTATAAAAATAAACCCCATGAATTTATATAAAATTTCTCTTAATTTTTCTTTTTTAGAAGTAGTTGCTAAATTTATTGTTGATGAATTCGGTAAACAAAATTTGCAGCCGCGGCTTAAGGTAATATTACCTAATAATTTTGCTTGCACGGAGCTGAAAAAAACTTTAACCATAGATTATCAAATCACAACTTTACCGACCATTATCCCCTTCACGGCTATTATTGCGGATAGAAAAAATACTTCTGAAGATTATGAACCAATAGCCCCTTTAGAAGAAAAACTTTTTCTAGCGGAAATAATTATCAATTACGACAAGTTGCAATTTAGCGTGAGCGAAGCACTAAAGTCAGCTGAGCTTTTAAGCAAATTATTTAACGAACTAATAAGCAATAATATTTCTATAAAATCTATTGAAACTTATAATAATTCTAAATATTGGCAAACAATCTATAAATTCTTAGAATATGGCTTTGACGGATGGCAAACAAAAATAAAGGAGCTAGGGAAGCAAAGTAGAGCCGCCTATAAATTGGCAATATTACAAGAAGAAATAACAAAAATAAAAAATAGTAATAAAGAGGTGATAATAGCGGGATTATTTGCTAAGGATCCTATGTCCAAAAAGTTTTTACAAGAATTAGCGCCTATTCCATCCGTATCTATAATTAATCCTGAGGCAAGCTTTCCCGCCCCTGCTACTTCACCCGATAATATATATTATGCAGAACCCTTAAATATTTACGAAGAAGCGCAGCAAATAGCTTTAATATGCAAACAGCACATAGATAAAAAAATAGCAATTATCGTAAATAATCAACAAGCTAAAGAAATATACGCTAATTCTTTACTTAAATATTCGCTAAAATTCGAGGACTTGCTCGGTAATGACTTAGCAACTACTAATATTAGCCATTTATTAGTTACTGTCAGCAAAATATTATGTAATAATTTCGACTTAAAAACATTATTTTTATTGCTAAAAAATCCTTTAATAAATTCCTTGGAAATTCAAAAATTAGAGATATTGTTATCAAATAAAAATCGCTTTATCTCATCTCCAAAATATTTATTATTAATAATAGAAGCAACAGAGGACGAAGAACTAATAGTCTATTGCAGGGAATTAATTAGTATTTTATTTGAAGCTAAAGCTTATACTATCCAGGATATTTTAAAAACTACTAGCGAAGTCGCCGAAAAGCTTTATCCAAATATTCGGGAAGAAGAAGGAGGGAAAGAAATATTAGAATTCTTGGCTAATTTAACGAATTTTAGCCGATATATAACCCTTGAGAGCAAACAAGATTTTCCGAAAGTTTTTGCTTCTCTAATATCTAGCGTGCGATATTCCAATAATAATGACACCGCTAATATAATAATCGGCTGCGCAGAAGATTTAGCCCTATCAAAATTTGAGTTAGTGATTTTACCGAACTTTACCGGTGAAAACTGGCCGCCGCCCGTCCCCATTCATCCATGGCTTAGTAAGGAAGCACGGAAACAATTAGAAATAAATTATGATGAAACCTCTACTACTTTATCTTTATATCATTTTTATTTGTTTTTACATAATAAACAAGTGATTATATTACGCTCTAAAAAACAGGACGGTAAATCTACAACCCCGTCTAACTTCTTATTGAAATTACAGCTTATTTTAGGGGACTCGATAAAAAAACCGGATGCCGTGGCTGGATCTCGGAATGACAAACTTTTCAGGTTAAGCGAGGATACAGGAGCTTATAGTAATAGTTTTCCGGACATATTATCGGTTACCGATATAGAAATACTAATAAGAAACCCATATAGTTTTTACGCTAAAAAAATTCTAAATTTACGCAAAAAAGATATGATCTGGGAAGAACCTAAAATATCGGATTTCGGTAATTTTATCCATAAAGTATTAGAGAAATATTCAAAGAATTATGACCCCCAAAATTATGATCAGTATGTCGATTCCAATATAAAGCAACAACTCCTAATAAATATCGGCAATAATATTTTGCAAAACACGGCTCTACCGGTATACACAAAAAAGACCTGGCAAATAAAGCTCCTACCGCTTGCTAAAGCTTTTATTGCATTTGACGATGAGCAAAGAAAAAATTGTAAAAATATTTATTTTGAGCTTAAAGGCGAATTACGGCTGAACATTGCGGGACATAATTTAAAAATTATCGGCATAGCCGATCGAATTGAAATTAACAAATTAAATCAAGTAACTATACTAGACTATAAGACAGGTGCTATTCCAAGTAAAAAAGAAATTGATTCCGGGCTATCGCCGCAGCTTATTATTGAAAGCTTAATGATATTAGAAAACGGCTTTGCGATTACGCCTAATATTAATCATAATATAACCATCGCTTACGTAAAAATTTCGAGTTCCGAGCCTTATCTTCAACTAACGGAAATAAAGTTAAGCAAAGAAGATTTAAGCCGACACAAACAAGGATTAATATCCTTATTAGAGCATTATATAACTAATAAATTTTTCCCTTATAATGTTGATTTATTAAAATATAACGATTATTTACATTTAAGAAGATAAAAAGATCAGTCATATATTTCTTCTCCCCTATGACCGACTTTTATTATAATTATACACTTATTTTCTCTATCTATTTCATAAATTATTCGATAATCACCATATCTATATTGTATTTTATAAATCATATATTTTTTTTAGGAATTCATCTGCTTCTTTTGAAGTATAAATCTTGTCATTTGTATCATTTTTTCTTGCTAACGCAATTTCTGCGTCTTGTCTATCTTCTTTTTGTTCCGGTAGATAATTTTTAACGGCTGCCTTTATTAAGTAAGATTTTGGTCTGCCTTCAAGTTTAGATAAAGCCGTTAGTTCATTATTTAAGTCCTTGGGAATAAGAATACTATATGCCATAAATGCCTCTTTCGTACGGTTCTAAATTAAATATCCATTACTAATTTAAAATTACCATCATCGGTAGAAATAATTTTACTATCCGTATTGTAAATAATAGGATCGTTAATTTTCTCATGCCCGAATCTATTCGTTTTAAAGACCGGAATAGCTAAGTTAGATGCAAAGTTACTAAGTATAGCCATAATATCTTTATCATCAGAGCCGCAACTACCGAATATTATCGCTTTTACGTCTTTTAATAATCCCGCTTGTTTAAAATGAAGTAAAGTACGATCTATTTGGTAAGGCTTTATATTAACATCTTCCAAGAAAAGAATTTTATTAGAGGTTTTTATTTGCCAGCTTGTACCGATACTTGTTTGCACCATAGTTAAATTACCGCCGGTAAGCTTACCGGTAACAACTTTAGCTGATTTTGCCGTAGGGTTAATTGCCGATAAACCGCTAATCGTAACTTGTTTGAGTTTGCCGGAAATTATCTGGGCTATTTTCATGAAATTATTACGATCTTTCTCAGGCTTTAATATTTCAGTTATAACGCTGCCGTGAATGGGTTTCCAGTTCCATTCTTGAGCAAGGAAAATATGCAAGGCAGTTATATCGCTATATCCTATAAAAAACTTTTCTTTAGTGGGCTTTGCTAATTTTTGTAAATACGGAATTATTTTTGCCGAACCGTACCCTCCGCGTAATGTCCATATTATATGATTTGAGTTGTCAAATAGTGCATCCTTTAAACATTTAAATCTTAATTCATCGCTATTGGAGTGAAAAAGCACTTTTGTATTATCAAAGCATTTATGCGGTATATTTAATTTTAACGAGCTAATATTTTTTAAAGTGGATAATTCGGTATTATCGGCACCGGAAGCCGGAGCAACAACCGTAATTGATTTATCTTTTAATAATTCAGTAAATTTTAAATTATCTTTTTGGAAATTTGTATTTGAAAATGCCGATAGTAAGAAGAATGTTATTAGAATAAGAAAAATACGCATAATATGAAAACTAATTTAATTTGTAAAATATACCTCTGATGTCATTCCCACGCAGGCTGACGGCTACCGGAATCGTCATTGCGAGCGACTGGAGGCGTTCATGGCTCATAATTTACCATATTATGGTTGTTATTACAAGTATGGTGTCATGCCGTGGCCTGACCCACTACTGTACGAACGTTGAAAAAAGGCTGTGTCATGCCGTGACTTGTCACGGCATGACACAGCCTTTTTTCAACGTTCGTACAGTAGTGGGCTTGACCACGGCATCCAGTCTTTTTATTAAGGCTTTTTCCGGATACCGTGAGAGGGACCTCGGTATGACACCATACTTGTAATAACTATAATGCGGTAAATTATGAGCCGTGCAACAATGCCGGCTTGACACCGGTCAACCATATAAAGCAATATTAATCTTATTATTTAATCACAATAGCCGATAATATATTTTCCTTATAAGGCTCTCCTGAATGGCAGGAACGCCTACAGCTTGGATATTTTAAAGGATTAGTATAGGTGTTTTCTTCTATTTTTTTAATATTTTCTACTCCCGCTTCTTGAAGTCTTGACTCTACATATTTAGGCAAATCAAACATATAATGCCCCTTTTTATCCGACTCGATAAAAAATACCGAATTATTTGGTGAGTCAGTCATAAAATCAGCGTAATATTTTGCGTCCACTTCATATGAAGCTTGAGCAATAGCAGGACCTATTACTGCGATTAATTTTTTTGCACCTTTTTCTTTCATAGAAACAACTAAATTGCTAATAATATTAGCTTTGCTACTCTTCCACCCACAATGTGCTGCACCGATAACTGTTCCGTCCTCACTTGCGAGTAGTACCGGTACGCAATCTGCCGTTTGAATAGCTAAAATTAAATTTTTTTTAGTAGTGATAGCACCATCTGCTTCAGGTTCAGAAATCTTGATATTTATATCAGCGTCAATAATTTTATTACCGTGAACCTGGCGTAAAATTAAAATATCCTCCACCGAAAAATAATTAATAATAGCTTTTTTATTTTTTTCTATTTCTGCTAAATTAGTAGATTCATTTTTTTTTACGTAAATATGGCTAGAATGCTTGTAGCTTTTGTCAAAAATTTTATAATAAACTAATCCATTTATTAGTTCTTCCATGCAAGTATCCTATAATGAATTTGTAAGTAACTTATCAAATAGTTTACAAAAAAACAATCAACTAGAGAAAATAATAGCAAAATTCCAAAAATATTATAACTTAATTCCGGTTATAGGAGCGGAAATAGAATTTTATTTAAGCTCTAATATTGATATATCTGAATTTGAAACTCTTACAAGCAAATACTTAGTACGAGCAAAAATTTTAAAAATAAAAAAAGAAAAAGGCAATAATCAATTTGAAATCGATCTTCCTCCTTCAAAAGATTTAATAAACTATATCAATGAAATATCTAATGTTAAGCTTGCTTTAGAAAATATTGCTAAAAAATTGGGAGGAAATATAAATTTTTATCCTAAACCGTTTTTAAATGATTACGGTAATAGTATGCATTTTCATATAAATTTTATTTCCGGTGATAATGTAGACAAGTGGGGATCAATTGACTATATAGTACAGCTAAATTCAGAAAGCATAAGAGCTGATGAATTTAAAGACGAGTCTGCGCAAGCAGTACCAAAGGTAGGTGAGCACAGGCGAGTTCTGAGAAATTCGCTTGTATCAAGCGATCGAGATGACGCTATAGCTAAAAGTTTATGCCACTATATGCTCGATACTTTTCTTATATTTATGCCTAACGAAGAGGATTATTTGCGTTTAGATAAAAATTTTATGGCACCGACTAATATATCATTCGGCGGAAATAATAGAACAGTTGCCGTGCGCATACCCGATTCTTACCCGAAACGCCTGGAGCATCGCCTCGCCTCACCTATTACCGACCCGTATATAGCAATATTTACTATTCTAAAATCTATATTATTAGGTTTTCAATATCCCGAAAATATTAATAATATTACCAAAATATACGGCAATGCTTTTGATGAACAATATAATCTAATTTCACTACCGAATTCACCTAGTGAAAGTTTTAAATTATTCAAGCCGGAATTTTATGAAGAAGATTAAATGTGAAGTTTTAAGTGAGAGGAATGGGGAATCGTCATTGCGAGGAGGCGTTTTTGCATGGCTCGGAATCATTAGGCGTTGTTGCATGGCTCGAATTTTCGATGTCATTCCCGCGCAAGCGGGAATCCAGAAAAAAGTACCACAAAGTCATCCTGAAATAATTTCAGTATCTTTTTTAATAGATACTGAACAAGTTCAGCATGACAAAGAAAAACCTGGATTCCCGCTTTTAGCTAGAATGACATACGGCACTTTTTTAGAGCCATGCAACAACGCTGAATCATTACAAAAAACACCGTCATTGTGAGGAGGGACAAAGTCACGACGCGGCAATCCAGGCTATCTCGAATGTAATGAGGGATTTAATTAGAATGCCAAATATAGGTAGCAAGTTTAGCATAATAAAAAGAAACTGGATTGCCACGTCGGTACTACGTACAGCTAAATTCAGAAAGATTTAGACAAGATGAATTTAATGGTGAGCCTGCGGAGCGTACTGGAGTACGTGAGTACAGGCGAATCCAGAAAAATTCGCTTGTATCAAGCTTTATGAATGACGCTGTACCTCCTCGCAATGACGAGTACGTAGCAACCCCTTTCACCAATTAACGAGAATATAACTCGATTACTAAATTAACTTCAGGCTCAAAAGGATAAGGCACATCGGAAAGTACCGGTACTCGGATAAATTTTCCGGAAAACGAAGTAGCATCGAACGATAAATAGCTAGGTGCGGTCTGACCTTGCTTTGATACCGATTCCAAAACAACTGCCATTTGCTTAGTAGAATCTTTAAGCTCGACAACATCCCCTTCTTTCAATCGCATACTGGCAATATCGGCTTTCCTGCCGTTTACTTTGATATGACCGTGTGAAACTAATTGACGGGCGGCAAAAATTGTCGATACGATATTCATCCTATATACTACGGTATCAAGTCGACTTTCAAGTAGCCCGATAAAATTCTCCCCGGTATTACCTTTCATTTTTTGGGCAAGAGCAAAAATATTCCTAAATTGCTTTTCATTAATACGACCGTAATGACATTTTAGTCGTTGTTTTGCTTTTAAGTGTAAACCATAATCGGAAGTTTTAATCATGGTATTTTGCCCGTGCTGACCGGGACGATAATTTCTAGTGTTAAAGGCGTCTTTACTATCTCCCCATAGGCTAACACCCAATCTTCTACTAGCTTTATACTTAGAACTAACGATTTTTGTCACTATTGTATTCCCTTGTAATTTATAACAATATTATTTATTACAAAAAATATATACATTTCTTACATTAAAGTCAATCCTTGATTTTTATAGTCAATTGATTATATTGAAAACAAATTTTTAAAAAATATCCCTATGAATTCAATAGCCCATGCAACAACACTTATTACTAAGGATAGCCATAACCGCGGTACCGTTAAAGACTATATTTCGCTTATGAAACTACGAGTCATGTCTTTGGTAATTTTTACGGGATTTTCAGGCGCGTGGCTTGCGCCCTCTTCTATCCATCCTTTTATTGCTTTTATTGCGGTGCTATGTATTGCGCTTGGTGCCGGAAGTGCCGGAACAATCAATATGTGGTATGATAGAGATATCGACCGACTAATGAAACGTACGCAAAAAAGACCGTTAGTAACTAAAGCTATAGAAGCTGACGAAGCTTTATCCTTTGGGATAATAACGGCATTTTTTTCGGTATTTTTTATGGCTTTGTGCGTTAACTTTCTTGCTGCCGCATTATTATTATTTACTATTTGCTACTATATTTTCATTTATACGATGTGGTTAAAACGCTCTACCGTGCAAAATATCGTTATCGGCGGGGTTGCCGGTGCTCTTCCTCCTATGATCGGCTGGGTTGCCGTTACTAACGAGATATCGCTTGGATCATTTATTTTATTTTTAATTATTTTTATCTGGACGCCTCCCCATTCTTGGGCCTTGGCTCTTTTCTGTAATGAAGATTATAAAAATTGTAAAGTGCCGATGATGCCGGCGGTGAAAGGTGCTTATTATACTAAAAAACAAATTCTTATTTATAGTATCGCCCTGTTTATTACTTCCCTTATGCCTTTTTTTATAAAAATGAGTAACTTTACATATCTGATAATTGCCGGCATACTGGGAATAATATTTTTATATTATTCTATTTCGTTATTTCGTGATACGTCTGATCATAAGCAAGCAAAAAGGCTTTTTGCTTACTCAATATTTTATTTATTTGCCATATTCTTAGCATTGGATTTTTGTAAAGTGTAGTAAATTGCTACAACCTTTTATGTCATTCCTGCGAAAGCAGGAATCCAGACTTTTTTTGTCATGCTGAACTTGTTTCAGCATCTTTTTTAGTAGATCCTGAAATAAATTCAGGATGACTATAATTTTTCTAGATTCCCGTTTTCACGGGAATGACAAGCGTCACTTAAAACAGCTTTTTCAAACCCTTCTGTAATAATTTATTAACCGGATCGTTAGTTTTATTATCGTTATTCTCTTGATTATTTTCTTGCTGATTATCTTGAGCTTCCGTAGATTTCTTTTTACCGATCCCTAGCGCATTCTTAATAATATTTTCAGGCTTAACGTCACCTTTCTTTAAGTCTTTAACAACACTATTTAGGACGTTTTTAACTAAATGCGTTTGTAGAGCTTTAGCATCTAATTTATGCTGCGGGTTATTTAGAAAGCCGTATAGTTTAACACCTAAAGGCGGTAAGCTTCCTATAGTAACACTAGCATTTATATCCATCATATATTGCGGTAAATTAATTTGACCGGCAGCAGTAGCAATAGCCGGTGAAGCATCAAGCCGGCATTCGGTTAATTTGACGATACCGTTTTCAATATCGGCAGCAGCAGCTAAATTATTAAAAGCCGTTTCTCCACCGGCAAAAGAAGAATTAATTACTCGGATAATCCCTTCGGCATTTTTAACGTTATTTACCGCATCAACTATTTTATTTAAATCAAAGCCGCTTATTTTACCGTTTAAAGCATTCATACTAAATTTTCCGCCTAGGTTGCTTATATATTTATAGCTACTATTTCCACGAGAATTAAGATCGGCTTTTAGACTTAACTGTCCTTCAGTTACTTTAATTTTACCGCCTTGCGGTACGATATTTCTTAAATGAGCATTTTTTAAATCAATTTTAAAAGAAGCCTCTTGGTCTTTACTCGCTTGTACATAGCCGCTGATATTAAGCTGTCCGCCGTAAATATTAGAAGTAATCGAACTAATATTTAATTTGCCGTTTTCTATATTTAATTTTACTCTCAAACTATCTAGAACTAAAGTATCTTGAGTAAGCTTATCTATAGAAGCGGTAAGACTTCCGGTAATTGAGTTTAAAAAAGATAAACCTATTGGATTATTTGACCACGGCGCGGCGTCACCGGAAATATTTTTAGCAGCATTTTGACCGCTGACATTTACATTTGATGAACTCGTTGGAGTCGGAGCAATTATTTTATCTAAATTAACTAACTTACTCTGTAAATCTAGCGTAAAATTTGGTTTTGTGCCGCTTAAGTTAACATTGCCTTTAACTAATATGTCAGTGCTGAAAATGCCTATTTTATCATTTACTTGAAAAATATCACCGGTTTTTTGCACTTCACCACTAATTTGCAACGATCCGACAGAGCCGGAACTGTTAACGCCAAACAAACTCATAAAAGAATCAGCATTATTAATTTTTAAGTTATGAGACACTAATATATCCTTTTGCATTTTAATCTTAATCATGCCTTGCAGATTACTATTTGCGGCAATGAAGTTGATATTTTGTAAAGTTATTTCCTGTGGATTATAAATTAAATTAGTAGTAAATGTTAATTTTTGATTGGTAACAGGCGGGAATTTAGCCGGTTTTATATTTAAAGCCGTAAGTAGCAGTTGAATCGCTTGAGCTTGCAGTTTGATATCACCGTTAAAAATAGCTGACTTATCAACATTAGAAGTTAAATCAATTACAATGTTACCGGGGTTTAAAGCTATATTTGATTTGATATTATTTTGACCGATATCGTAATTAGCCTGAGCCGTAAGCTCGATATCTTTAAAATTAAGCCTAGCATCTTTTATAACTATTTGTTTGTCATCGGCTATTAGGGAGGTTATTAACTCATAATCACCTTGCAACAAAGACGGAACGCCAAAATTCTTGCTATTACCTTTAATAACGGCAGTAGCTATAAAGGAATTATTATCGATATCAAATTTCCCCTCGACTTTAATTTGTGTGCCGACGATATCGATAAAAGCATCTATAGGGATGATTTTTGCAAGCTCTGCTATGTTCCCTGTAATATTAATTTGTTGCCCTAAAGCGTTCACTCTCAAGGTACAATCTATCGGACCTTTGATGCTATTGATTTTGCCGTCTAAATTTATATTATCAAATATTTTTCGCTCTTTACCTGTAATATAAGTCAATTTCCCGTTTACGATTTTGATATGCTTAATAAAAATAGGTAATTCTACAGGATTATTCTCAATGACATTATTCTCAATAATATCATTCTTGGGAGCGGCAACTTTGCTTTCTGCCTTAGTCATTTCCCAGTTTTTTCGTCCATCCGCTAATATCTCTAAATTAATAGTCGGTTCTTGTAGCTCAATACTCGCTATTTCAATTGAACCGGTAATAAGCGAGAACAGGCTAAGAGCCGCTTTAGCTTCTTTTACCTCAACTAAAGCCGGCTCTTTCGCTCCTTCTATAGATGATAATTTAACTTCTTGCAGTTGCACGGAAGGGTTTGGCAGTATCTTAAGTTTTATATCACCGTTAATTATTAGATCACGTCCCGTTGCTTCTTTAACTTTACTGATTATTACTCCTTTATAACTATTTAAAGGTATAAAAAAAGGTATGATAATTAAAGCAACAACTATAATTACAAACGTAAAAATCGAGTATTTTAAAGCTTTGGACATCTTTTATTCCTAAATATATGCATATTCTTAATTAATACAAATTTAAGGGGCTTTGTCACTCTAAATTTTATTATAGTCATGATTGATATTAATGCCGTATGTCATTCTCGCCTGCGCGGGAATGACATCGAAAATTTGAGCCATGCAACAACGCCTAAATTTAGGAAGAAATAACCTCAGGAGTGTAAACGACATAATCTTTAGTAATAATAGGAAAGAAAATTTTAGTAAAAGGCAATAATTCTATTTTTTTGTCTAGAAATTCTATTTCTATTAGATCGCCTGCGCCAAAATTAAAAATATTTTTTATTTTACCTAAAGGCTTCATTGATTGATCAAATACGGGTAAATTATTTAAATCCGTTATATAAAATTCATCTTCTTCTAACTCCGGCAAAACCTCTCTTAAACAAAATAATTTATAGCCTTTTAGACTTGCCGCCTCTTCCCTATTTGATATTTTATTAAATTTACAAATTAAATTTCCTTGAGAATTTTGATTAATTAATTTAATATTAATATCTTCGCCCGATTTATTTACTAATTTCATTTCGGCAATGTTTGCCGCGGGGTCAGTAAAAGATTTTATAATAACATTTCCTTGCACACCGTGAGACGATGTTATTACACCAACTAAAATTAAATTTTGCGATAAAGTCATTAATTTGCCTTTGAATTCTAATAGTTATAGGTAATAATATTTAAAAAGCTTTTATAAACTACATAACATGATAAAAAAAATAATTGCCTTTACTATAATTAGCGTTGCGTTATTAATATTTATAATATTTAGCGCTTCATTTCTTATTAATTATAATTCTATAGACAAAAATTTTGTTGCTCATTTTGGTATTACTGCCCCGAATATCAAGAAAGTAACAGTAAATAAATTTCCTTTTCCTTATTTAATTATTGAATCAATAACCGAAGAAGGGAAAATAGAATTAGAAAAAATAGAAGTTCATTTTTCATTTTGGTCGTTCTTAAGCTTCAAGCCTAAAATTAACCGCCTTAATATATTAGATGCTAAAATCTATTCAAATGACAATAAATTAAATATTTACGATCATGAACAATTAATAAATATTTTTCTGAATTCTAACTTAAAAGATATAAAGCTCAATATTACTAATTTAAATATTATTAATAAGCAAGATTATGCTATTTTGAATTTTACTAATTGTTCCTTAGGACAAGAAAATAATTTATCGTCTAACATTTTATTTAAAGCAAACCATAACATAGGAGAAATTTCGGGTTCTGTTAAGCAAAATAATGACCTTATAGATTTCAATCTAAATATTAATAATAGTAATTATAGCCTTAAGATATCGGAAGCTTATAAAAATTCTAAACTAGGAACTAAATTAGAAAAGGGGACCGGCGAATATCAAATAAAAAATTTAGCCGCTTTTCTGTACAGTATTTTACCGGAGTTAAATCATATTTTTAGCAAATTTAAACAAACTGAACCTATAAATATTAAATTTAATATTTTAGCGGCAGAAGATATATTGCAATTAAAAGATATAACGATAAATTCGTCTTTTGTTTTAGGAAAGGGGGTAATGGATATCGGTAAAAATAATAAAGTTCCGAACCTCATTACCTTACATTTTCCTAAAATAGATATAAATTCTCTTCTTACTTCAAATACTTCCGATCAATTTAATAGCATTCCTTCTAATTTGAGATTTATTTTTGCCGATAAATTATTAAAAACCGACATTACAATTGATGAAATAGTTTTAAGTAATAATGAGTCGTTAGATAAAATAATCTTTTCTTCTAACTTAACGGAAGGAATTTTAAAAGTAGAAGAGTTTTCAGGTAGCATTAGAACGGGAGGACAATTTAAGCTTACGGGAGACGTAACACAAAATTCGGTAAGAAGTATGTTTGACGGCAAGATTTCCTTAACTCACAATAATTTAAACTCTCTATTAGATATGTTAGGGTTTAGCAGCGCGACCGTGAAAGAAACCATCCCCTTTGTATTGTCCTCAGATTTAAAATTAACTTTAATAGATTTATATTTAAGAAATTTCTTATTGAAAACCGATAATCTTAATGTAACGGGTGATTTATCTACTAAATTTATAGCGTCTATTCCGCATGTGAATGCCACCCTTAATTTTTCTTTGCTGGATTTTACTAAACAAACTTACCCTATAATTTCACCGATTATCGGATTTATTGAAGACTTAACGAAAGATATGAAAAATTCAGATTATCTAAATAAATTTATCCCGATCAGAACATTAAATTGTTTGGCTAATTTAGATTTTACTATAGATAATATAAATTTTGCCGATAATTCATTTGAAAAAGTAAATTTATTAGCCAATATCTCGCCGGCTCATCTCAAAATTAATAATTTAGATATTCGAGCAGGTAATAATTATTTATCGACTAGTTGGGATTTAGAAGCATCGAATTTCAAGCCTATATTAACCGCGGAAATAAAAGACGGAGTTTTTGAAGCTAATTTTTTATCTCCCGCATCACTGCTTGCTTTAAGAAATAAGCTGTTTAACGAATATAGCATCGATAAAATTTCTTTAAAAATTTACGGAAAACTAACCAAATTATCTCAAAATGATTTAATAATAGAAAATCTTAAATTTTACATAGAAAATGACGATAATTTATTCAAAATTAATAATATAGAAGCAAATATGTTGGCAGGTAAACTTCAAGGAACAGGGAATATTTTACTAGACTCTAATTCTATCAACTTTGTTTATGCCCTTAATACGATTGATTTAACAGGATTATCGACTATTATACCTAAAATATTCCCCTCTTTAAACGGTCAAGCTAGTATAAACGGCAATTTTTCGACTAACGGCAATACATTAAAAAATCAATTATATAACCTTACTACGGAGTCGCAATTTGCAATAAATAATATAAAAATTAATAATTTTTCTATTGATTCTTTTATAGAAAAAATTAACTCACAAAATTACAATCCACAAAATCTTGACTATGATTTAAAAACTATATCATATGGACAAAATACAATTAGCACTATAAAAGGCGATATTAAGCTAGAAAAAGGTATAGCTCTCTTAAAGAATATAACTTTTAACACCCAATATAGTTCCGGCGGGGCGTCTATGGCCATAAATATATATAATTTTGATACGAATTTATCTTCTATTTTATCTTTTTATGTTCCGCGTATAACCTCTGATCTAAACGATCAAAACGCAAACGACCCAAATAATAAGGATATTCTGACAAATCTTAATATAAAACTTCAAGGAAATATTTTTAGTCCAAAACAAACTATTGATAGTAGCGAGTTAAAAAAATTATTTCAGATATCAGAAATTCCGGTAAAAAATCCTGCCGCTAACCCTTAAATTAAGGTATAATATATTGCTGTGAAATGAAGAGTTAAAATACGGAGTATATATTTGAAAAATGTAATTAAAATTTTTAGGTAATAATATGGCAACAATAAAATCTATAGAAGAAAATGTAAGCTTTGAATCGGCACTCGCCGAATTAGAGGATATCGTAAAAAAAATAGATGACGGTCAGGAAAGTTTAGAATCGGCAGTTAATAGTTTTGAAAGGGGAGTTTTACTAAAAAATTATTGCGAGAAAAAACTCCAAGAGGCACGTTTAAAAATTGAAAAAATTACTAAACTTGCAGATTCTACGGTAACTTTAGAAGAAATAGAATTATAAGGTTTGGAGTTGTCATATTGTAACAGTGTCATTCTTGCGCGGCACTAGCGTTGTTGCATGGCTCTAAAAAAGTGTTTTATGTCATTCCCGCGAAAGCGGGAATCTAGCCTTTTTTTTGTCATGCTGAACTTATTTCAGCATCTCTTGAAAAATATTCTGAAATAAATTCAGGAGGACTATAATTTTCTGGATTCCAGCCTTTAGCTAGAATGACATCGAAAATTCGATCCACGCAACAATACAGCTAAATTCAGAAAGATTTAGACAAGATGAATTTAAAGGTGAGCCTGCGCAGCGTATAATAATACGTGAGCACAGGCGAATCCAGAAAAATTCGCTTGTATCAAGCTTTCTGAATGACGCTGTACCTCCTCGCGGACGCTGGAATACGTAACCCATTACTGCACTTAATGATATTTATCAACAATGAGTAATATATGTTCGATCACGTAATTGATTTTCTCTATAGCATTCATAATATTACTTTATTCTTAATAATAAATATTATTTTGATGATTTTTTGTACCCTTTGTTTACATTTTACAAAATCTATCATTCCTAGTAATTTTCAAAAAGAAGAGCTAGGCAGTTTAGGAGGACTTTTATCCGGAGTGGTCGGCAGTATGTACGCAGTATTGGTAGGGTTTGTACTAATGTTTTTACTGGGTAATTTTAATAAAACTAAAGATACGGTGGCATCTGAATCGATAATATTAATGAGGCTTGCAGATACTATAAATTGGCTTCCGCCTTCAGTAAAATCAGATATTTATCCGGATATTAAGAATTATACAAAGGATATTATCACAAATGAATGGACATTAATGAAAAATGGAGAAAAAATTGATAATCAAGTACTTTCTTATCTACAAAATATTATCAAAATAGTTAAGGCTTATGAAGGAAAGGACTCAATGCAATTATTTATTAAGCAAAAAATATTTAACGAGATTCAAGACCTTTATACAGTGCGATATAATAGAATTAAAATGTCATATTTTTCCTTAAATATTCCATATTGGACTATTATATTTATAATGACAATCATTAATTTAATACTTGTTTGTATGCTCGGTACTAAACTCTATCTTCATAAAATTTTGGTTATGTTAGTTTGTATTACTTCGGCTTCAATGATATTTTTAATATTTATCTTAGATAAACCGTTTAGGGGAGAGTTTGCGGTCGATCAAACTGATTTACAAAATGCTATCTCTTATATAAACAATACAATTGCAGTATTTTAACGCGAACGGCGTTGTCGCATGGCTACCGGAATCGTCATTGCGAGGAGGCATTTATGCCGACGCGGCAATCAAGTCCTTGTCATGCTAAACAAGTTTTGCGCATCTTTTTTTAGTATATCCTGAAATAAATTCAGGATGACTATGTTTTTCTGGATTGCCGCAGCCACTTCGTGGCTTCGCAATGACGGGTTTTTTATTAATTATGAGCCATGCAATAAAGCTAACGCGAACTAAGTTCACGTTATTTTAATTCCTTAAACTTAATATATTTCTTGAGAATTGTCCTTTTCGGTAGGGACGTAATCAAAAATATTATTATCACCGACAAAATCATCAGATTCGAGCATACGAATGTTATTTACTTTAAATGCTTCTATAACACTACCTTGCGGAGTAACTTTTCCGGTTGCTCTATCTACCGCTAATAATTTTATCGACTCCGGTACTTTAAACGGCAGCGAAGGAATATCTTTATAAGCATTTTGCATAAAATCTATAAAAATAGGTAACACCACGTTAGAGCCTGTTGCCGATTTCCCTAGACTTTTAGGAGTATCGTAGCCAATATAACTGCCGACTACTATTTTTGGAGTAAAACCTATAAACCACGTATCTTTACTATCATTACTTGTGCCGGTTTTCCCCCCCATAATCTTCCCAAGCTTTTTGGCAGAGTATGCCGTTCCTCTATCTACTGCTCCAGTTAGAAAGGAAGTAATTTGATAATTGCTAGCCTCGTCTATAACCATATAAACATTCTCTGCCGGTATGTTTAGCGTTGCCGTTTCTAGGTCAAAATCCAAGACGTTACAAGATGGGCAAATTCTATTATCTCGGCGATAAATTATTTTGCCGTTGCGATCTTTGATCAATTCCACAAAGTGCGGCGAAATTTTTTTGCCGGAATTTGCTATAATTGCATAGGCATTAGTCATTTTTTCAAGCGTAGTTTCAATAGAGCCGAGTACCATAGAGTAAACTTTTTTCGGCTCATTATTAATCCCGAAACGTTTAATTATATCAACGATTTTTGTAAGACCCACGGCAGTAGCCACTCGAACAGTTATAAGATTTCTAGATTTTTCAAGACCGGTGCTCATAGTGATAGGACCTAAAAATTTCCCCTCATAGTTTTTTGGTCGCCAGCTAGGCATACCTTCACCTTGAGAGATTTCTATCGGTCCGTCATCAAAAATTTGATTAGGTTTTATGCCGTTTTCTAAAGCCGCTAGATAAACAAAAGTTTTACTTAAAGACCCGGGTTGCCGCAATGCTTGCGTTACTCTATCAAATTTACTGGCGGTAAAATCATAGCCTCCTACACTTGCCAGTACCTGACCGGTATTCGGATTCATAACCATAATAGCACCGTTTACCGCCGGAATTTGCCTAAGTGCATAATGATCTTTTACCGATTCAACCGCTATTACGTCACCTTTTTTTAGTATAGTTTTAACGGATTTTAGATTGCTTCTCGCCCAGTTCATTTCAGAAATAGGAATTTTAGCTTTTTTGCCGTTTTCAAGTCCAATTTCAGCGTAATTATCTGCCGCGTCCAATATCACGGCTAGCTTATATTCAAGAAGTGAGGGAGGAGGCGGTAAATTTTTTAGATTTTCTTGCCAATTCTCAAGGGTAATATTGGCGATCGGTTTCCTGAAACCGTATTTCCGGTCATATTCTCTTATACCTTTTCTAAGCGAATTTTCAGCGATTCCTTGCATTTCTGCATCTAAAGAAGTGATAATAGTCAGACCGGCCGTATAAAACTCTTCTTTGCTACCTAGCATTTTAATTACTTCTTCCCTTACTTGCTCTGCGTAGTAATCTGCCGTAATCGTTTCATTGCGATCTCGTTTTTGTAAAATAATCGGTGTGTCTATGGCCTCTTTTGCAGCTTCTTTAGTTATATAACCGTCCTCTAGCATGCGAAGGATTACATAATTGCGGCGTTCTTTTACTCTAGCATAATTTTTTTCGGGATTTAGATTTGAAGGTGCTTTCGGCAAGCCGGCAATAAAGGCTGATTCGGCAATAGTTAACTCTTCGATTGATTTGTTAAAATAATTCTGTGCTGCCATAGCTACGCCGTATGCTCCATGACCGAAAAATGTTTGATTAAGATACAACTCTAAAATTTGCTCTTTGGTGAAGGTATTAGAAATCATATAAGATAGTACGGCTTCTTTGATCTTACGCTTTATTGAGACTTCATTGGTTAGCAAGAAATTTTTAACTACTTGCTGAGTGATGGTAGAGCCTCCCTCCATTCGGCGATGATGTAGAAGGTTTGAGATATTAAGAATCGCCGCTCTGATTATACCCGGAATATCCACGCCAGGATGGCTAAAAAAATTCTTATCTTCTGCCGCAATAAATGCCTCGATTAAGGAATTCGGTACACTGTTAATAGGCACGAATACTCGACGTTCAAAGGCATATTCTTCCATCAATTTCCCGTCACGCGAATAAACACGAGTCACTGACGGAGGATAATAATTTGTCAGCTGTGAGTAATCCGGTAGATCTCTCGAATAATAATAGATTATATAGGCAACTACGCCAAAACCTATTAAAGCCAGCACGCTAAAAATTTTTAAGTAAAAATATAAAGATTTGTACATTAAGATGATTTTATGTTTATTAGGCTATGGTATTTTAACTAAGTTATAGAATTTATCGGGTCATATAGTTCTGTTTTGTCATACCGTGGCTTGACCCACTACTGTACGAACGTTGAAAAAAGGCTGTGTCATGCCGTGACTTGATCACGGCATCCAGGAAAATAAAGCCATATTAGACTTATTTTAGAATCTTTTTATGATATTATAAGCTGGATTCCGTGGTCGTAGCCACGGAATGACAGAATTTTTACCTCTTTATTTAAACGTTCGTACAGTAGTGGGCTTGACCACGGTATCCAGTTCTTACTTTATAATTTCTTCGTATAAATCACACCATTCAGGCGTTGTTGCATGGATGGTTAAAAACGCCCTCGGTGTCATTCCCGCGCAGGCGGGAATCCAGAAAATTATAGTCATCCTGAATTTATTTCAGGATCTACTATAAGGGATGCTGAAACAAGTTCAGCATGACAAGGTAAAAAAGTCTGGATTTCCGCCTACGCGGGAATGACATAATGGGGTGTGGGAATGACATCGAAAATTCGAGCCATGCAACAACGCCCCGTTTTCACGGGAATGACATAAAAGAGTACAGGTATGACACAACTTTTACCTATATTACTTCTCCGGCTAAGCTATTATTTGCTGCTTTAATAATTTTTACGTCCATAATTTTCCCAAGTAAATTTTTATCGGGATTTGCTATATATACCGACTGCATGTACGGTGTTTTGCCGATTATCTGATCGTCAAATTTACCGTTTCGGTCAAATAAAACTTTCATAACACTACCGACACAATTTTCGTTAAAAGCTAATTGCTGATCGCTCAGTTCTTTTTGTAATATGCTAAGCCTTTCCGATTTTATATTTTCCGGTAATTGCTCTTTTAATGCACCGGGCGTACCGGGACGCGGGCTATATTTAAATGAATAGCATTGCCCGTAACCGACTTTGCGAACCAAATCCAAGGTGTCTGCAAAATCTTCATCGGTTTCACCCGGAAAGCCGACGATAAAGTCCGAAGAAAAAACTATATCGGGACGCTCCGCACGCAGGCGGTTAATAACATCAAAATAATAATCCCGCTCATGCTTGCGGTTCATTGCCTTTAAAATTTTATTTGAACCTGATTGTACCGGTAAATGCAAGAAAGGCATTAATTTTTGTTCTAAGCCATGCAGTTTTATTAAATCATCCGACATATCGATCGGGTGCGAAGTAGTGTAGCGAATACGCTCTAAGGTAGGTATGGCGCTCAAATGCTTTATTAAATCTGCCAAACTACAAATTTTATCATCGAGACCTTTACCGTGATAGGCATTAACATTCTGACCAAGTAACGTTATTTCTTTAGCACCGCTTGCAGTTACCTTTAATGCTTCTCTATATATTTGTTCTAGATTCCTTGAAAATTCTGCGCCCCTAGTATAAGGCACTACACAAAAAGTGCAAAATTTATCACACCCCTCTTGTACGGAAATAAAAGCACTAGCCCCCTGAGGGTATAATTGCTCAGGTAATTTATCAAATTTTGTTTCTTCGACAAAATCAAGATTAATCAAATGCTTTTCGTGTCTAACGACTTTTACGATTAGCTCCGGTAAATTATAATATGATTGCGGTCCGACAACAATATCCACATACGGCGTTCTTTGAAAAATTTCTTCCCCTTCCGCTTGCGCAACGCAGCCGGCCACCACGATTATTGCCGGATTTAAACCCTGCCCTTTTCGTTGATCTTGAAGTTTTTTAATACGTCCTAATTCTGAATAAGTTTTTTCTGCAGCTTTTTCTCTAATATGACAGGTATTTAAGATAATAATATCGGCATCTGCCATGCTTTCGGTAGCTTCATAACCAAACGGATAAAGCAAATCCTGCATTTTGATGGAGTCGTAGACATTCATCTGACAGCCGTAGGTTTTGATAAAAAGCTTTTTGCTCATGGTTTTAGGATAGTTATACAAATAAAGTGATAAAGTTATGCTGAGCTCGTTTCAGCATCTATTCAGGATGACGCATAGCATGGATTCCCGTTTTCAGGCGTTGTTGCATGGCTCGATAAAAGCAGCAGTATGTCATTCCCGCGCAGGCGGGAATGACATCGAAAATTATAGCCATGCAACAACGCCCCGTTTTCACGGGAATGACATCAACAACAATCTTAAAAATGTGTTGTAAATCTTAAGTGAAAAGTTTGAGTATCATCATATGGTTTTTTCTTAATCGGGAAGCCCCAATCCATTCTGATCGGTGCAAAACGTGTGACCCAAATAAAGCCGAAACCTACTGAAGCTCGCAATGACTTATCGTTATAAAAGCCGTAAGGTGTTTGAAATTTTTTCTTATTTAAACCTACGCCCCATAGACTTCCTAGATCCATAAAGACGGCACCCGTTAAATTAAATTCTTCAGGTAAAGGAGTAGGGAAATTAAGCTCTGTAGAAAAGGTATAATATTTTTCGCCGCCTAATCCTTCATCAGTAGTTTTTTCACGAGGTCCAACTCCACCGCTAGCGAATCCTCTTAAAGTATAGTCTCCAAGATTAAAACGATCCGAAATACGAACAGTTTTGCCTGCAACTCCTAGGATAGTACCGCCTGATGCCGATAATTTTAAAGTAAGTTTATTATTTATGAAGGATTTAAAATATTTACCGTCAACTTCATGTTTTAAATATTTATTATTTCCGCCGACGCCGGCAAATTCTTGCGTACCGCTTATTAAGTAACCGTTTTTTGGAATAATTCTACTATCCGTTTGATCATAGGTAATAGTCTGACCTATTGCCGAGGTAGTAAATTTCCCCATTTGTTCGGTTAAAAATATCGAATTTGACGGACTTGGAGCATTTAAAGTATCTTGCTTAATCAAATAATCAATTTCATGGCTTAAATCTTCCATAATCTCATAACCGAGCGAAGTTTTAAAACCAATAGAATGTTTTTTATATCCTTGATCTCCTTGAGATAAAAAAGTAGAACCACGACCACTATACTCTCTAAATATATTACCACTAAGAGATAAATCTCTATCTAAAAAATGCGGCTCCGTTATACCGGCATACAAACTAGAGCTTTTTTTACCCATTAGCACGCCGGCATTTAGTAATTTACCGGTGCCGACTAGGTTACGTTCTAAAAAGGATAAACGCCCAAATATCCCGCCGGAGGTATTATACCCAAAGTCAAAGCCGACAGAAGAAGTAGATTTTTCATCAACGTCAATATTAAGGTCGTATTTGTCTTTTTCTTTTGTCGGAGTGACGATAATAGCCACTTTTTCAAAATAATCTAAGTTTCGGAGATTACGTTCGCCTTTTTCTATATAGGTGCGATTAAATATATCCCCTTCTTCAACCTTAAACTCTCTTCTTATAACCTTATCTTCAGTTTTTAAATTATTATTAATGTTAATTTTATTTATAAAAACTCTATCTGCTTTATCGATAATAAATTTAATGTTAATAGTGTGATCTGAATTTTTATTTTCTATATCCGGATAAACATTTACAGCCGGATAGCCCATGCTAGCAAAATATCCGGCAATTTTTTCAGCCGTATTATCTAAAGCTTTCATATTAAAAATATCACCTTGTTTGACGGTAATAAATTTATTAATTTCTGATATATTAATATTCGGTAACTTATTATCGATCGTAATATCACCGAACTTATATTTATCTCCTTCATCTAGCGAATAGGTAAGAGTGAAATATTCTTTAGTAGGGCTTAGTGTTGCTGTTGCCGATATTAATCTAAAATCAGCAAATCCGACTGACTGGTAAAACTCTTTTAATAGCTCTTTATCGTATTCTATGCGATCCGGATCATAAGTGTCGTTAGTTTCTAGAAAACGAAACCATCTAGATTCTCTAGTTAAAATAACGGTTTTAAGTTCACCGTCACGATAATGTTCATTACCGCTAAAATAAATGTATTTTATACCGGTTTTCGGTCCTTCAGCGATATCAAATATAACTTTAACCCTATTATTTTCTAAATTCTCGATTTTAGGTGTTACGGTACTGGAAAAACGCCCTGAACGTTTATATATTTCCAGTATTTTTTTTACGTCCAATTCAATTTTTGCCTGGCTGAGTGACTCACCCGACACGGTATAAATCTCTTTAGCTAGCATTCCCGTTTTTATTTTAGAATTACCGGTAAATACCACGCTACTTATAAAAGGTGTTTCCGTAACGGTAACAACAAGATTACCGCCGTTTAAAAATTTAATATTTATATTTTTAAAAAGCGAAGTAGCATATAAATTTTTAACTGCTTCGTCTTCTTTTGATGAATTATAAACATCACCGACTTTAAGGTTTAAATAGCTCTCGATAGTAGAACGTTCTACTCGATGATTCCCTTCTATCGTTACTTTTTGAATAGTGCCGTCGGCTAATAAAAAATGACAGTAGAAAACAGTTATTGCTATAATTGTTAATTTAATAATTGATCGAATTTTCACCTAAAACCTTCTTTAGATTGTAATTAATAAAAATTTAAAATCGTGTTCTACTATAGTAGATAATATTAATAAGAGCAAGTAGATCGTGCATTAACTTATAATTTACTACAAGAAAATTGCGATTATGAGTAGGCATTGTTGCATGGCTACCGGAATCGTCTGAGCTAAGGAGCGGTAGGCGTTGTTGCATGGCTCAAAAATTAATAAAAATCCGTCATGGCGAAGCCACGAAGTGGCTATGGCCATCCAGGCTATCCCGAATTACATTCGGGATTTAATTAGAATACTAAACGAGTTTAGTATAAAAATATGTTTATACTTAGATGGCCACGGCGCCAAGGAGGCGCCTCGCCATGACGATTCCGGTAGCCATGCAACAATGCCTGCAGGCGCTCGCAATGACGTTGTAGGCATCCCTACACAACAATAACATCCTCTTAAGAAAACAAGCCTTTTATATCATTTGAAACAGAAATTATCATAAGAAAAATTATCATTCCCGCTCCCAATTGTAGTAAAATATTTCTAATACGATTATTCGGTAATTTACCGGTAATTGCCTCATAAATTATAAATATTAAATGCCCTCCGTCAAGAACCGGAATAGGCAAAAGATTAAGCAGCCCTAAATTAATCGATAGCATAGCCATAAACAATAAAAACACACCTGACCCTTGAGCTAGTGACTTGCCGGATTCCTTCGCGATAGTTAACGGTCCACCTATTTCCTCAAAAGATCGCTGCCCTATCACCATTTGAGTAAGAGCTTTCAACGTTAAAGTTGAAAAATTTATAGTAGTGCTAACAGCTTCTACGCCACTTGAAAAAATATTCATTTTAACATGGATAGGTTCATTTTTAGCTATAATCCCTATACGAGTTTTTTTTATTTTTCTTGCTTGGTTAGATGTAGAAAATATTTCTTCAGGTGTCACCTCAATAGTAACTTCTTCTCCCTTCCTTTCGATTAGTAAATTTAAAGGCTGATCGCGGGTAATTAATATCTCATTTTGTAAATCGCTAAAATCTTTAACGATTTTATTATTAATTTTAATAATTTTATCATTTTCCCGTAAGCCGGCTTTTTCTGCGGCAGATGAAGCTATTACTTCCCCGATCACCACCGGAATTTCTACCTTCCCTAAGCAAAAATAAAAGCCGGTAAATATTATAACGGCCAGCAAATAATTAATCATCGGTCCGGCAGCCACGATTAAGAAACGCGCTAAACATGATTTAGCAAAAAAAGCTACTTTTTCATTAATAACTTGTGTTTTATCAATCGTTGATCGATCATAACCGTAAATCTTAACATATCCGCCAAACGGCAAGAGGCAAATTTTCCACCTCACCCCTCTTTTGTCCGTAATGCCTATTAGTTCTCTCCCAAATCCTATAGAAAACTCCTCAACTTTTACCTCAAAAAACCTTGCTGCTAAGTAATGCCCCAATTCATGGATAAATACTAAAATACTAATTGTTAAAATAAATCCAAATATTGATAACATAAATAAATTTTATAAGTTTACTAATAAGAAGTTTTGTTATATCTTGTCATTTCGTGATTTGATCGGCGTCGTTACACGGATAGGCTGAAGCGTGTTCGATGTCCTTCCCGTGAAAACGAGGCGTTGTTGCATGGCTAATAATTTCCGTATTATGGTTATTATAAGTACGGTGTCATACCGTGGCTTGACCACGGTATCCAGAAAAACCTTAATAAAAAGACTGGATGCCGTGGTCAAGCCACGGCATGACACCGAAACACTTTGCAAAAATTTGAGCCATGCAACAACACCGACTTCATTACGAAATCTCTGCTTTTTCTTCATCTATTTTATACATTATGAACTCGAATAAAATCAATAAAAAAACAATAGCACGCATTGCAGCGGTACAAACTATTTATCAATATATGTTACAAAGCTCGGAACAAAATATAGATTCTATAGTAGAAAAAATGATTGCTTTTTATCAAGATGAAAAAACAAGCGATGATTCTGAAACTAATTCACATGAGCATTTAAAAATAACGTTAAACATAAGTCATTTTAAGATGTTGGTAAAGCTAGTAATTGAAAATTCTGAACAAATAGAGCAAATTATCTCTACGCATCTAACAAATACTAAAGATATTACTCATATGCCTATTTTACTTTCGTCATTATTACGTGTTAGTATCTGCGAATTACTGTTTTTTGCCGATATACCGGCTAAAGTAGTAATTAACGAATTTACGGATATCGCTAACGATATGTTAAATGAGCATGAAATAGGCTTTGTTAATTCAATGTTAGATACCATAGCCAAAGAAACTCGACCTCTTACATAACTCTACTTCTAAAGGTAATTTGTACGTAGCACCTAGGCTCAAATCCTCACATACGTTAAGTACACTACGGTTTTGCGCTCCGTGTATTCTTCAAATTCCTCTTTATAAGCGAGTTCTGTAAGGGTCTAGTAAGAAAAATAGAAAAAATCATATGTCAGACAATTTAAAAGGTTATAGAAGTAAGTTCGTTAGAGTTAAAACTTCTAAAAAACGAACAATCTCATCAAATAAATGGCTAAAACGCCAATTAAACGATCCTTATGTTTCTAAAGCTCGCTTAGACGGTTATAGATCGAGAGCGGCATATAAATTGCTTGAGATTCATGAAAAGTTTAAATTATTCAAATCCGACATGAAAATAGTTGATTTAGGCGCAGCCCCCGGCGGCTGGAGCCAAGTTGCGGCAAATTTTACAAAATCTACAGATAGCGATTCAAATAGTAAAATAATTTCCGTAGATTTATTAGAGATTGAACCGATTGCCGGGGTAGATTTTTTTCAAAAAGATTTTTTTGATCAAGAAACGGAAGAGATGATTATAGAAGCTTTGAGCGGCAAAGCCGATATAGTAATGAGCGACATGGCATCAAATACTACAGGACATAAAGCTACCGATCACACTAGGACACTTTTTTTATGCGAGCAAGCTTTTGATTTTGCTCTGAAAATTCTGAAGCCGCACGGGCATTTTATTGCTAAAATTTTTCGTGGAGGTACGGAAACCGAGCTTTTAACTAAAGTTAAACTCAATTTCTCTTTAGTTAAACATTTTAAACCTTCTTCCAGTAGAAAAGAATCTACAGAAATTTATTTAGTCGCTTTAAATAAGCGAAATATCGATACTAAATAAAAAATTATCGAAATTTTATAGCTTAATAGTTGCATAATAATCTCACTCAACGCTAATAATTTACCTTCTTAAATATATTTCATTAAAATTTTCATGGCAAATATTAAATAAAATGCTAATAGTGAAGTGGCATAAAATATATATGGAGAAGAAAATAATGCATTGGCTTGATGTTGAAGAAATTGCTAGTCAGTTAGAAGAAAATTATCATGATGAATACGTCCCGCATATGAAATTATTAGACCTTCAGCAAATGATAACATCTCTAAGCGATTTTGAAGATCACGAAGTAGAAGTACAAAGGGCTACGTTAGAAGAAATTCGCGACAAATGGGAAGAAATAAGAGAAGGATTTAACGAAGAAGATACTGATTAAAAATATAATATTTACGTCAAAAAACATCTTTATTATCTTTATTAAGGTATCTATATCGTTAAATTGATATTATCAGGCAGCAAGATATATAATAACTAACAGTAAAATAGCAATTGCTTGAAAAAATACCCTTAAAGACATTAGCTTTGAGCTAAATTTTTTACCAAACTTCCCGCCGATAGCCATCGATATAACACCTATTGCTAAAACTATAACCGTCAAACTTAAGGCAATTAATATATATATCATATTAATAAATTATTTTTATAATTTTATACTGCTCGTATTTCGAGAATTGAAGATTGTCACCCCCTGACTTGTGCTTTGGTACATGGCTACCGGAATCGTCATTGCGAGGAGGCATTTATGCCGACGCGGCAATCCAGTTAAATATATTTTTATGCTAAACTTGTTTAGCATTCTAATTAAATCCCTCATTACATTCGGGATAGCCTGGATTGCCACAGCCACTTCGCGGCTTCGCAATGACGAGTTTTTTATTAATTTTCGAGCCATACAACAACGCCCCTGACTTAGGAACTAGCTCCGGAAAAGTAAGAACCGGATAACGCGGTAGGGACCTCGGTACGACAACTCTTCAGATTAACAAAATATATATATGGTGCCAATGTGGGGATTTGAACCCCAGACCTACGCATTACGAATGCGCCGCTCTACCGGCTGAGCTACATCGGCATAGAGTCAGTATGTCATTCCCGTGAAAACGGGAATCCAGAAAATATTTAAGCGAATTATATAGTAAATTTTTATATAATTTTGTTTATTTTAAATGTTTTTTCTAGATTCCCGCCTTTAGCTAGAATGACATAGGGCGCGCGGGAATGACATCGAAAATTCGAGCCATGCAACAACGCCACGTGAATCGGAAAATAATATACGTGAAGTATTTCGAGAATTGGATTTTATTTTGAAGGGTGAGTGCACGGAGCGTACACTTAGTACGTGAGTACACGAATCCCTGATAAAATAAAAAAACAATTCTTGAAAGACGAGCAGTATATTAATTCAATACATTCGACCATTCAGGATCGGAAGCGTCTTGCGGCGTTATAATTTCCCTTTCATTATAGCCTGTTATATCTATTGCGTAAATCTTATTTTTACCGGCAACTTTACCTCTTGACGGCCATCCTTTAGCAAACATAATAACACGACCGTTAGGTGCCCAACAAGGTCCTTCTACCAAATATCCGCTAGTAATTATCCTTTCGCTATTTTCATCTGCTTCACCGTACGGCTTCATAACTCCGATAGTAAAACCTTCACCTCTAGTAATTTTAGTAAATACGATATGATCTCCTTTCGGTGACCAGCTCGGTGCGGCATAAGATCCTCCGCCGAAGCTAATACGCTGTACATTCGTCCCGTCGGAATTCATAATATATAATTGGCGCGTGCCGCTTCTATCGGAATTAAATACTATTTTGCTGCCGTCCGGCGAATAGGTCGGCGAAGTATTAATACCGAAACCATCGGTTAACCGGCGAAGATTTTTAGTTGCCAAGTCAATTTCGTAAATATGAGTCGAACCGTTTTTTGCTATCGACATCACTGCCTTGTTGCTATTAGGAGAAAAACGCGGAGCAAAAGACATGCCTGAAAAATCACCTACTACGCTTTCTTTACCTGTTTTTAAATCTCGTTCATAAACAAGAGCTCTTTTTTTCGCGTATGAGACATAAAAAATCTTATCTGATGAACATGAAAATCTCGGCGTTAATGCAAGGGTTTTACCGTCGGTAAGATATCTATGGTTAGCACCGTCATAATCCATTAACGCTATTCTTTTTACCCTCTTTAAATATGGTCCGGTTTCTGAAACATACACTATTTTAGTATCAAAATAACCCTTATCGCCGGTAATTTTTTCATAAATTTTATCGGCGATTTTATGCGCTACTCTGCGGCTTAAATTTGCGGATACCTCAAATATTTCACCGACAAGCTGTTTTTCTAGCGTTGTATCCCATAATATAAAACTAATTTTAAGCTTCCCGTTAGAAAGCTTCTCAACTGAACCGTTTATTAACAGGCTAGCATTAATTTGTCGCCATGCGGCAAAAAGCGGCTTATGCCCTACCCCTCTCTTTTCTTCTATAAAAGAGACAGAAGAAATTGGACGAAATAGACCCGAAAGTTTTAAATCATTGGCAATAACTTTAACTATTTCATTCCCGATTTCATTATCTTCACTATTATCCGCGTCGAATTTATTGACTGCCACCGGCGTCGGATTAGCTTGCCCACGGTCTATATTTATAGTTTCAATAGCGTAACTATTTAAGCCAAATAGTAATAATATAAAATATACGATGCCATATATGATGTTTTTCACTTAAAAATACTCCGATTTTTATAATGTAATTTTATCTTAATAATAGCTACACAGTGGACAGCTAAAACGTCATTGCGAGGAGGCAATGCCTGGATAGTAAAAGCATCTTTTATGTCATTCCCGCGCGGCATTGTTGTGTGGTTCCAAATCCCCCGTTATTGCGAGGAGGGACGTAGTCCCGACGTGGCAATCCAGGAAAAAAAATAGCGAAAACTGCTATGAAATTTATTATTTTCTAGATTGCCGCGCTCCTTGCAGTCGCTCGCAATGACGTTTGGGGTATCCACGCAACAACGCCTTCCCGCGTAGGCGGGAATCCAACCTTATTTATGTCATGCTGAACTTGTTTCAGCATCTCTTGTATTAGATCCTGAAATAAATTCAGGATGACTTAAAAGTATTTTTCTGGATTCCCGTTTTCACGGGAATGACACCCTAGGTATTTTTACTTATCCATTCACAACTTACTCGGATCGAAACTAAAATTAATTTCTTTCCAATAATTAAAACGTGCCGGTTCAAGGTTTTCGATAGGGCTTGCTTGCCACACCGCTCTAACTGCACTATCGACTAATGCCTCGCAAACACTACCGGCAATATTAGGGCAAATTGCTTCTTTAATTTTCACTTGTTCCACATTGCCGATTTTATCTAAAGTAATATTTAAAATTACCTGTACTTTGTTATTATTTCGCGCACCTGCCGGAATATTATTCCACTGTCTTTCAATTTGTTTTTTTATTAATGCCATTTCACTAATAGAAAGCGGTGAACCTTCTCTATAGTTTCCTTTAGATTCTTTTCCTTTATCCTCTTGCTTTGATCGCGAATATTTACTTGATTTTAAATTATTTCCTTCAGAAGATTGCTCTAGATTTTTCAGCAGCGAATCTAAATCATCGGTATTTTTTTCCTTCTTTTTTATTTCTTTCGGCTTTTCTTTTTTTATTTGAGCTTCTTTTTTAATTTCCTTTACCGGTGGTTTTTCTTCCGGCTTTTTCTCTTCGAGCAATTTTTCCTCTTGCGGTTTCTCTTCCGGAATAATTTCCTTTTTTTCTTCTAGCGGTTTTTTCTCTTCCTCTATCGGTTTTTCTTCTTGCACTTTAGGTTCTATAGGCGGTTCTTCCTTCGGCTTCTCTTCCGTTAATTTTTTATCAGGTAAATTTTGCTCCTCGCTAACTTTCGGTTTACTCTGTTCTGATTTCTTAGCATCCTCATTTTCAACAGGTTTTTCTTTTTGTTTTTTCTGTGTTATAATGTTAGATTTATCACTAATCGGCAACATTTCAAAGGTTATTATTTGCTCTTCCGGTAATTTCTCAAAAAGTGAAGGTACGCCGAATAGAAAAAAATACAGCACAAATAGATGGAGCGCAATCGAGCAACTAAGAAAAATAAGGAAATTATTATACTGACGTATATCACCTGATTTTTGAATATCTTTATTTTTCATTATGCTTAACATTTGAAATAAGAGCTACTCTTGAAAAACCGGCGGCATGTATTTCGGCAACTACCTCCACCACTTCCCCATAAGATACGTTTTTATCACCTCGTACAAAAATTCTTGTGTCTTTTTTTTCTTTAGTAATATTTGCAAGCTTAGCTGTTAAAGTTTTTCTCTCTATTGGAGTTTCAAGAAGAAAAACCTCGCCTTTATTATTGATACTAATAACGAGCGGCTCATCCTGACCTGAAATAGGACTAGAATTTGTTTCAGGTAAATCAACGTTAATGCCCGATACTAGCATCGGCGACGTAACCATAAAAATAATTAACAGCACTAGCATTACGTCCACTAGAGGCGTAACATTGATTTCGCTTACCAACGCCCTTTTATTTCTTCTAATGCCTGAATTTCCCAGCTTAATAGCCATTACATTTTCTCCTGATCAATCGCTTTAGAAAGTATAGAATTTAATTCACTAATAAAATCTTCAATTTTGTTGTTCATAAAAGTTATGCGAGCAGCAAGGTAATTGTAAAAAATTACCGCCGGAATTGCGGCAAATAAACCGATTGCAGTGGCAAGCAAAGCCTCGGCAATACCCGGTGCTACAACCGCTAGGGAAGTATTTTTTGAAGTAGCAATAGACTGGAAGCTATGCATAATTCCCCAAACCGTACCGAACAAGCCTATAAAAGGTGCGCTAGAGCCGACAGTTGCTAAAAAACTTAAATTTTTCTCTAACTTTTCGATTTCTCTATTTTGCGCTAAATACATCGATTGCACTATTCTATCCTTATGACTAGTTTTTAGAGCGTCGGAAAGCCCTTTAGTATTTAGGCTTTTACATTCATCCATAGCCGATACGAATACTGAAGCAAGAGGATTGTTAACTGATCTTTTAATATTCTCATATAAATGATCCAAGACCCCGCCGGACCAAAAAATACTTTCAAAAGCCGTAATTTTTTTCCTTATCTGCATTAAGCGAAAAATTTTATCAAATATAATAGCCCATGACCAAATAGAGGCAATTACTAACATTAGCATAACGGATTTGCCTATAATATCGGAAGAGCTTATTAAAACAAAAATTGAAAAATGATCTTGCGTTACGACTTCTAAGGTTTCTTGAATATTTGGAGTTGTACTCATTGAATTACACTAGTTATTTACGTTAATAAATTATATATATTTATTTTAACTTTGTCATTAGGTTCTGTGAATAGCGTTGTTGCATGGCTCGAATTTTTGCAAAGTGTTTCGGTGTCATCTAGTGGCTTGACCACGGCATCCAGTCTTTTTATTAAGGTTTTTCCGGATACCGTGGGAGGGGCCTAGGTATGACAAGTTTTAAGCGATTTTAACCATCCACACGGGCATTACCTCCTCACAACGGTAATTTATTGCAATAGGTAACTACTTGCTCAAAACTCATTAAATACTCTTCTTCTTTATCTAAATCTTTTATTTTTAGGTTATTATTTTCTTGCTCGGTATCGCCGATAAAAATAACAAAGCCGGCATTATCGGCAATTGCCCGCTGCATTCTTTTAGTCATTTTTCCTGCAGCATCCATAATTACGGGAATATTTTGCCCCCGTAACTTATCGGCAATTATTAAACAATGCTCAATATTATTATCCTTGATAGGCAAAATAAATACGGGTCTTATTGAAGATATATTATATTCTTTCATTAAGGCAAGCCTTTCAATTCCGGCAGCAAAACCGATAGCAGGGACATTTTCCCCGCCCATAATTTTACTAAGACCGTCATAACGCCCACCGGCAAGGATAGTCGATTGCGCGCCGAGTTTTTTACTAGTAAATTCAAAAGCAGTATGGCAATAATAATCAAGACCTCGCACTAAACGGGGATTTATATTATATTTGACGTTTAATAAATCTAGATATTTTAGCAGTTCGGCAAAATATTTTTTAGATTCATCGGTATAATATTCGGATAAAATCGGAGCGTTTACTATTATTTTTTGATCATTTTCATTTTTGGAATCAAGAATTCGCATAGGATTTTTAAGCAGCCTTATTTTGCTCTCCTCTGATAATTCATCCTTAAAATCATTGAGATATTCTACTAATTTCTGCTGATAATTTGCTCTAGACTCCGTGCATCCTAGAGAATTAAGCTCTAAAATTGTGTCCTTTTCGATTTCAAGACTTGTTAAGATATCTACTGCAAGCTTTATAACTTCAGCATCGGAATAAGAGCCGTTAGCCCCGATATACTCATAATTTAATTGGTGAAATTGTCGCTGTCTACCGGCTTGCGGTCGGTCATATCTAAAAACAGGACCGTATGAGAAAAACTTTAGAGGGAGTTTTTGTTGCAAGCCGTTTGAGATAACAGCTCTCATAATTCCCGCGGTAAATTCCGGTCTTAGCGCAATAGATTCATCGCTTTTATCTAAAAAACTATAAATTTCTTTACTGATAACGTCAGAACTCTCGCCCATAGAGCGATTAAAGACTTTAGTATATTCAAGGATCGGCGTACTCATCGGCACATAGCCGTATAACTCACCAATCTCTCTTGCCTTTTTAATTATAAAGTCATGCACTTTATAATCATCCGGCAATAGGTCTTTCATTCCGCGTAAAGGTCTAAGCTTATCGGTCATTTTGGCTTATCTATAATTTATTTTATGGCATTCTCACAACTTTTTATGTCCTTCCTGCTGCCCTTTATGTCATTCCTGCGAAGGCAGGAATCCAGGCTAAAAAGCCTTAGCTTGTAAGGCTTTTTTCTATATAATTGTAAGTTATCGTTACATCTTTAGTTTAATTTTTCTGGATTCCCGTTTTCACGGGAATGACATCGAAAATTCGAGCCATGCAACAACGCCGCCGCTGCAAGTCGCGCGGCAATCCGGGAAAAAATAGCAAAAAATGCTATGAAAATTATTATTTTTCTGGATTGCCACGCCGCTTGCAGCGGTGAGCCATGACGGATAATGGATTCCCGCCTGCGCGGGAATGACATAAATCTCAGCTATCCAATTTGAATCAGTACACTTACACCCGTTCTTTCTTCACAAAGAATGATCTAACAATATACAAACTAAATATTATAATAAACCAATATATTAAGGCACGTCCTGCTATTAATAAATTAAACTCCCCATCATACATTTGTATAAACAACAAATACAAACAAGCCAGTAAAATAAACGGTGCAATAATAAATACAATAGGACATTTAAAGGGACGTTGCGCATTTGGTAATTTAATTCTAAAAAGCATTACTATTATAGCAACGGTAGTATAATCGATTAGCGAACCCATGGATGTTAATTGTATTGTAATTTCGGTAGGACAAAAACCTCCTAACAATGCTGCAAGCGCTGAAAATATTATAATCGTAACATATGGACTATCATATTTAGGGTGGAGCTTGGCAAAACTTTTTGGCAATAAAACGTCACGAGCAATTGCATAAAAAATACGAGAAGTACCGTAAATATTCATCATCAGCACGGTCATCATTCCGCAAACCGCACCGGTTGCAACGATAGCCGAACCGATTTTGCTATTATTAAGAGATAAAGCATAAGCAAGCGGTTGATCATTATTTAGTTGATCAAACGGAGCTATACCGGTAACAAGTCCCGCCATCACTACATAAACTAAAGTTGTCAAAACCAGTGAACCTATAATGCCAATCATTATATCACGTTTCGGATTTTTACATTCTTCAGCAGCAGTTGCAATCGTCCCAAAACCTGTAAATGCTAAGAATAATATTGAAGAACCGACCAAAACATTACTAAAGCCGAACGGCATAAAATTTCCCCAATTCGTGGCATCAAAATGCGGAGCAGCAGCTAGTATAAAAGCAAATATTGCCCCCATTTTTACGAAAACTAAAATTGCATTTAGTTTTTTGCTGTCTTTAGTACCTAAAAATAAAATAAATCCAATAAATACTGAAATTAAGAAAGCCGGTAAGTTTATTATTCCACCGTTCGCCGGTACGGTCGTTAACATTTTCGGTAAATATACCCCGCCTGCTTCTAATATTCCTTGAAAATAACCTGACCAGCCGGCAGCAACAATCCCGGCTGCCACACCAAGCTCAAGAATTATTACACTACCTATTAACCAAGCAAATATCTCACCAAATGCAACATAGGAATAAGTATAAATACTTCCGGAAGTTGGCAGCATTGTTGCAAGTTCCGTATAAACAAGAGCCACAAAAATACAAGTAACACCGGCAATTGCATAAGATACCATTACTGCCGGACCGGAATATTTTGCGGCAATCATTCCTGTTGTAACAAATACGCCGGTACCGATCATTGCCCCAAGCCCTAGCAGTACTAAATCAAATGCTCCAAGAGTTTTACTAAGACCGCTGCTGCTTCCTAGCTCTTTTATCGATTCAAAACTTTTCTTCTTTAAAAAACTCATTATTTCCTCAAATTATAAAATAAATTTTTATGTCATTCCCGTGAAAACGGGGCGTTGTTGCATGACTACCGGAAGCGTCATGGCGAGGTGCCTCTAGTGTTGTTGCATGGATGGTTAAAAACGCTCTCGGTGTCATTCCCGCGCAGGCGGGAATCCATTCTTGTCATGCTGAACTTGTTTCAGCATCTCTTGTAGTAGATCCTGAAATAAATTCAGGATGACTATAATTTTTCTAGATTCCCGCCTGCGCGGGAATGACATCTTCAGATACTATTCCTTAAGTTAACTCCTAACAAAAATTACCTTATCTCCCTAGTAATCCAGCCGCCGCCAAGTACCCTGTCGTTATCATATATAACGCATGCCTGACCCGGAGCTACCGCTTTTTCCGGCGATAATAATTTTATTCTCATCTCGGAATCGCTTATTTTGCTTACATAAGCAGGAGTCGGCGGTCTCATTGAGCGAATTTTAACGGTTACTTCAAGTTTTTCTCCTTCCTTAATCCCTTTCCCTAGCCAATTAACGTCTTTAATAATAAATTCGCAAGCTTTTAAGGCCGATTCCGGTCCGGCATATATAGTTTTTGTTACGGGATCGATTTTTACCACATATAGAGGCTCATGAAATGATATCCCAAGCCCGCGACGCTGACCGACGGTATAATTAATTATCCCCTCATGAGTACCGAGTTCAAAACCGTTAACATGAACTATTTTACCTTTTTCATTAGCATCGAGACGAATTTTACTAATTACCGTGCGATAATCGCCATCGGGTACAAAGCAAATATCTTGGCTATCCGGTTTATCCGCTACTCCTAATCCAAATTTATTTGCCGCACGCCGCGTTTCTTCTTTAGTCAAATAGCCTAAAGGAAAATGCAAATAATCAAGTTGATCTTTAGTAGTAGCAAATAAAAAATAACTCTGATCTTTTAGCGGATCAAGCCCCGTATGTAGCTCTGCTCCTTTATTTCCCATAACTTTCCGAACGTAATGACCGGTAGCTAAGCCCCCTGCTCCCAGTTCCTTTGCCGTTTTAAGTAAATCTTTAAATTTCACCGATTGGTTACACTGCACGCAAGGCAAAGGAGTTTCCCCTTGCATATAACTATCAACGAAATTATCGATTACCGAATCTTTAAATTTGCTTTCATAATCAAGCACGTAATGAGGGATACCTAGCTTTGCCGCCACCATTTTTGCATCATAAATGTCTTGCCCCGCACAACAAGCGTTTTTTTTACTAACGGCTAAACCGTGATCATATAATTGCAAAGTAATACCGATGACCTTATACCCCTGTTCGCACAGCATAGCGGCAACGGTAGAGCTATCAACCCCTCCCGACATTGCTACAACTATAGTAGAGTCCTTATTTATCAAGTTCATCATAGTAAAAAATATTTAGTGTACTCAAAAACTTATTACGCATAGATTAAATAAACAGTGCATTATATTAGATTTTTCGGTAAATTACAATAAGCTATTTAAAAAAATTAGTATTATACTAAATTTTTTATTTAGTTTTAATATCTCGCACTTTAAAAAAGCTATAAGACAAGGTAATTACCTTAACATCCTCCATTTCTGAATCAAGCTCAAAATCTTTATCTATAAAAAATGTTACGGGCATTAGTATTTTTTCGCCGGCTTTTAATAATTGTTCTTCAAAACAAAAACAATGGATTTTAACAAAATATTTTCCTGCTTTATTAGGAGTAACGTTATAAATGGAAGTACCTATTATATCATTATTACTTAAATTTTCGGTTTCATAAAAAACTAAAGTATTTTGTCCGGGAGTAATTTGAATTCTTCGTTGTTTAGGAACAAAACGCCAAGGCAAATTTTTATCGACGTTTGAATCAAATTCTATAGTTATCGCACGACTACCTTTTTCAGGTGAATATATATTTACTATCTCGCGGCTAGTAGTACCGCCGTAACCCGTAACTTTACAAAATAAATTATAAATCGGCACGGAAGCAAAGCTTAGTAATATCATGCTAAGCATTAGTCCGAGCAAAGAAGCCGCTAAGTTTTTATTAGATTTTTTCAACCTTGACCTTTAACTTTAATTAGTTTATTTTAGCTAATATACACGGCAACACAGTTAATGATATTGATGATAATAGGTATAATATATGGCTAATAAAGTTAATGCACTAGCAATTTCTAACGAATCAGGTTTTTATAGCTACTTACAAAAAATTAATAAAATACCTTCTCTTTCTCAAGAAGAAGAATTTTCGCTGGCAAAATCTTACCTTGAAGAAAATAATTTGCAAGCTGCTCATAAATTAGTAACTAGCCATCTTAAATTAGTAGCAAAAATTGCTAGCAGTTATAGAACTTATGGACTTCCTTTAACAGAATTGGTTTCAGAAGGAAATATCGGCTTAATGCAAGCAGTAAAAAAATATAATCCCGATTTAGGTTTTCGTTTATCTACTTATGCGATGTGGTGGATTAAAGCTTCGATTCAAGAATATATATTAAAATCTTGGTCATTAGTAAAGATGGGTACTACCGCCGCACAAAAAAAATTATTTTTTAGCCTTAGTAAAATTAAGCATAAAATCACTAATCTATATTCAAGAGCTATCACAGTTCAGGATTTTGCGCAAATCGCAACTGAACTCGGAGTTACGACAAGTGAAGTGGCCGAAATGAATGCACGACTTTCAGGAGCTGATTTATCATTAAATAATTCTATAAATAATGATGATAGTAGCAGCGGAGAACTAATTGAACTTTTACCCGAGACTCGCCCAAGTGCCGAGACATTGCTTATTAATAAACAAGATTTTACTAATAAAAGAAGTTTGTTATCAAAAGCAATGAAAATTTTAAATGATCGAGAGCTATGTATTTTAACGGAACGTAAATTAAAAGATTCTCCTAAAACTTTAGATATTTTAAGCACTGAATATAAAATTTCTAAAGAGCGTATTAGGCAAATCGAAAATACCGCTTTTGAGAAAATAAAGAAATTCATTTTAAAACAAATTGTTGATAATAATAAACCGACTGCGGAATCGATTTGATTTTAGATCAGACATATTTGTATGTAGGTATGTCATTCCCGTGAAAACGGGGCGTTGTTGCATGGCTCGAATTTTTGCAAAGTGTCTCGGTGTCATCTAGTTGCTTGACCACGGCATCCGGTCTTTTTATTAAGATTTTTCTGGATACCGTACTTATAATAACCATAATACGATAATTATTAGCCATGCAACTAACGCCTTTGGTCGCAGTTTTGTTGCATGGCTCCAAATTTATAGCAAATTTCACGATGTCATTCCGTGATTTATTCACGGAATCCAGGAAAATATATAAATAATACCATTATAAGTTGCTTTTCTGGATACCGTGGACAAGCCACGGTATGACAGTTGAGGTCTTTTTAAGAGCCATGCAACTAACGCCTTTGGTCACTCGCAATGACGTTTAGGGTATTCACGCAACAATGCCTTCCCGCGAAGGCGGGAATCTAGACTTTGTATTGTCATGCTGAACTTGTTTCAGCATCTCTTGTAGTAGATCCTGAAATAAATTCAGGGGGACTTTTTTGTATTTCCTGGATTACCGCCTACGCGGGAAGGCATTGTTGCGTGGATACCCAAACCGTCATGGCGAGGCGCTTTTTGGCGCCGTGGCCATCTAAGTATAAACATATTTTTATACTAAACTTGCCACCTATATAAATTTTTTGGTATTCTAATTAAATCCCTCATATATTCGGGATAGCCTGGATGGCCACAGCCACTCCGCGGCTTCGCCATGACGAGTTTTTTATTAATTTTCGAGCCATGCAACAACGCCCCACTTTCGTGCGAATGACATCCAGAATGCTAAGAAACACTCAGTTTATAATAACCTTCCTTTAACCGCCTTTCATTTATAAATAATATATTACTCCCTTGAAATATTTAAGTATCTATATCCATTGGCCGTTTTGTTTGTCAAAATGTCCTTATTGCGATTTTAATTCTCATATTGCAAATAAAATAGATCATAACCTTTGGCTTAAATCTTATGAAAAAGAAATTGAGCATTTTACGGATATAATTCAAAACAAATATATAAAATCTATTTTTTTCGGCGGCGGTACTCCCTCTTTAATGGAATCGTTTGTTGTAGAAGGAATAATAAGTAAAATAAAAGAAATAGCTAATATTGATGATCAGACGGAAATAACTTTAGAAACTAACCCGACATCTTTTGAGGCTAATAAATTTCGATCATTTAAATTAGCCGGAGTAAATCGTGTTTCCATCGGCGTACAATCCTTAAGAGAAGATGACTTAAAAAAATTAGGCAGACAACATGACGCCGCGCAAGCTATTAAAATAATTGAAGCAGCTCGTAAAATTTTTCCAAAAATATCTTTTGATTTAATATATGCAAGAAGTGATCAAACTTTAAAAGATTGGCAACAAGAATTAAAGGAAGCAATGCAGCTAGCTAGCGGACATATTTCTCTGTATCAATTAACTATTGAAAAAGGCACTTTATTTTATAAATTATTCAAAGAGGGTAGTTTAATACTTCCTAATTCCGATAAAGCAGCCGAAATGTATGAATGGACAAATTATTATTTAGAATCTAATAACTATTTTAGATATGAGATATCTAATTATGCGCTGCCGAATCACGAATGCATACATAATTTAGCTTATTGGCATTATGATAATTATTTAGGTATAGGTCCCGGTGCTCATAGTAGAATTATTGAGGACTCTAAACAGGCAACTTCTTATAGCATGATGATGTGGCATAAACCAGAAAAATGGCTTCAAGCCGTTAATGAGTTAAATGTAGGAATTCAATCTAAAATTAAATTATCGCTGCAAGAAATGATTGAAGAAATATTAATGATGGGGCTACGACTTAAAGACGGAATAAATATTAATAGTTTAGAGCAAAAAACCGGTATGAAGTTAACGAATATCTTAGATACTAAACTGCTCAACTATTATCAAACATTGAATTTAATAAAATTAGACAACAATATCTATCTTACCGATAAGGGATTAATGCTTCATAGCTATATAGTTCCAAGGTTAATTAAGGATATTCAATAGAGTTCTTTGTCAAACTCTAATAGTGTTGTTGCCTGGTTCGAGAACCCGCCCAAAGCGTCATGGCGAGCGTTGTTGCATGTCTCGAATTTTTGATGTCATTCCCGCGAAAGCGGGAATCCAGAAAAAACACTTAAAATAAGCAAAATTATATAAAAATTTACTATATAATTCGCTTAAATATTTTCTGGATTCCCGCCTACGCGGGAATGACATACGGCGCTTTTTTAGAGCCATGCAACAACACAGGTACAAGCCACGGCGCCAAGAGGTGTCTCGCCATGACGATTCCGGGAGCCATGCAGCAACGCCAACGCTAATAAAGAAGTAGAGTTTTAAAAGACTCTACTTCTTATTATAATTAAGATTTTTTAAGCCCTAATAATTATCTTAACGTTTTTTATGAAATACTAGTTTGTCCACATGTTGAATTATCACTACCGGCTACCATGTTTACTATATCCGGAGCTTTAAATAATATTATAATAGCAGCTATTATAACCAAAGCTACTTCCCATTGTAATTTACCTCTAAGAGTTTGAATTCCTAGAACAATTATACCGACAACCGCTATTCCTCTAGCCGTATTACCTCTAAATATTTTTATCATATTACATAATGCAGCCCCGATAGGGTCGGCAGAAGCACCACTTGCAAATGCATCAAACGACATCATAATCGCAGCTATACTAAGAAAGGTAAGTAATAAGCGTACCCCAAAATTTTGGTCTAGCGATTCTATATTTAACTGTTTAAAATTCATAAATTTACCTCGATAATTATTTTAAAGATTAATATTACACTCTATCTCTATATTAATCAACTTCTTAATATATGCAAATCATACTTATTTTATATAATAAAATACTATCATAAACAAATATTTTTAAGTAACATTATAATCACAGTAATATTAATATTAATTTTAAATTAATTCTACTTTTATTAAAATTTTTTATACGACTGAAATAAAATATCAAATATCACCTACCGAATACATATATAAAAGTAAATAAAAACAACCATACTACATCGACAAAATGCCAGTACCACGCAGCAAATTCAAACCCTAAATGACCATTATCGTTACTAGTAAAATCTCCTCTTTTTGCTCGAAAATAGCCGACTGTTAAGAATATCGTACCGATTATTACATGCACCCCGTGGAAACCGGTTGCTAAGTAAAAATTAGACGCATATATTCCATCGGTAAATTTAAAAGCCGCATGATGATATTCATAAGCTTGCATCAGGGTGAAAAATATTCCGAGTAATACGGTAAGACCAAGAGCCGTAGCACAATCTTTTTGATTATTTTCTTCTAAAGCATAATGCGCCCAGGTAACGGTACTACCGGATAACAGCAATATCAAAGTATTAATAAAAGGAATATCAAAAGGATCGAAGGTTTTAATGGAAGGCGGGGGCCAAATTCCCTCTTTTACTACCCATACACCGTCAAGAATACCTACCGGCGACAAGCTAGATTTAAAAAAAGAAGCAAAAAATACCCCGAAAAATACTATTTCCGTTAAAATAAATAATGCCATACCGATTCTAAGGCCCGCTCTAACCGGCGTGGTATGCTGCCGTTCTATTATTCCTTCTTTTATTACATCCCTCCACCAAGAATATAAACAAAAAATTACCGAAGCGCTTCCTAAAGCTAGGACATAAGCACCAAATTTATAATCATGCATAAACATTGTGCCGCCTATGACTAAAATAAGTAAGGCAAACGAGGTAAGCACGGGCCAAGGACTCGGTTCGACAAGATGAAATAAATGGGTCTTGATTTCAGAATTTTGATTAATAGAGATTATTTCCTGACTCATATTTAATAATTTTACTTTAATGATATTAAGCTTTGTTTTCTAACTAATTTAAAATACTAACTCATTATATATTTAAAAGTAAATCTTGGCAAAAATTAATTATATTAACGCGAACTATGGATAAGAATTATACATAGTTCGGGTTATATTAGGCATGTTTTTTATTTTTAGAAGCTAATCAGTAACTAGTAATTACATTTTTCTTTATGCCGGCAACTAAAATCTCTTGACTCTTTAAATTATTACATTAATGTAGAAAACCGCTAATAATGTTTAAGCTCCATTGTTACAAAAACCAATCTGTTAAGCCTGGTACTAGAGTTATGCCAGGGGTCCATTGTTATAAGTGACCAAAAATCATGAAGTGCAGTGGAAGGTTGTTGTTTTCAATGACGGAGCTTAACCCCTGGCACCTTTTAACTGCTAGCAGGTTGTATTTATATATAAAACACATAAATTTACCGTAGGGAGTTAAAAATGGTTGATAAAGACGAAAATTTATTTGTAATTAAGGTTGAAGAAGAAAATCAACCGAATTTTAAAAATATTAAAAGACCGGTTAGAAAAAATTTCTTTTTTTCTCTACCCTTTTTAGCTAGTCTTTTGCTATTTTTTTATTTTCTTCTCAATTATTTAGGAAAGTAAATATTCAATTTATTTCTGGGTTAAACTTTATTTTGCATTACAATAAAAAATTAAATTACGGAATACTCTTATATTATGACCAATAAAGAAGAAACTAAAATTACAAAAGAAGAAGCCAAAAATTTACTAGATATAAACGAATCTGAATTTGAAATACTTATGGACTTCGGCAGTAACAACTTCGACCGAGATGCAAAAAAACTTTTAACAAATATCGGACTGTGTTATAAGCTGCTCGGTGAAATAGAAAAAAGTAACGAATATTTTGCAAAAGCTAGAGAATATGAAAAACCGTTATTTGAACAAATAATTAATACCTTTATTTGTGTTACAGAAGAATTCTTAGCTACCCTTCTCGGAAATTCAGAAGATTTAAGCGATTCAGAGAGTTAATTACAGCGTCATCTCGATCGCTTGATACAAGCAAATTTTTCGACATTCGCCTGTACTCACGTACTCTAGTACGGTAGCTTAGCTCGTCTTTAAATTTATCTTGTCTGAAGCTTTCTGAATTTAGCCGTACCTCATTAACGATTTCGGAAATCAATTATGAAAATCACCTTACTCTGCGTCTGTATGTCATTCCCGTGAAAACGGGAATCTAGAAAGTATTTAAGCGAATTATATAGTAAATTTTTATATAATTTTGTTTATTTTAAGTGTTTTTTCTAGATTCCCGCCTGCGCGGGAAGGCAATGCCCGCGTGGATCGAAAATTAATAAAAATCCGTCATGGCGAAGCCGCGAAGTGGCTGTAGCCATCCAGACTACCCCGAATATAATGAGGGATTTAATTAGAATACTAAAAAATTTATATAGGTGGCAAGTTTAGTATAAAAATATATTTATACTTAGATGGCCACGGCGCCAAGAGGCGCCTCGCCATGACGGTTTGGGTATCCACGCAACAATGCTACGGGCTTTGTTGCATGGATCGAAAATTGCTATATTTTGGGTATTCTTTAAAAGTACCGCGATGTCATGCTGTGGCTTGACCACGGCATCCAGTCAGGCTTTTTAATTTTTTCTGGATACCGTGGTCAAGCCACGGTATGACAAGTTTTAAGCGATTTTAACCATCCATGCAACAACGCCAATGCTACGCGGGAATGACATAGGGCATGCTTTACCTATCCACAAAACAATTATCTTTATTTCATCCCCAAAATACTTCTTAACTCTTCCCATTCTCTTTTGGTCATTTCGCTAGTTTCCTGAGTGACGTTTTCGCCGTTAATCATCCTTTTTATAACGCTAAACCCTTTTTTAGAAATGCTTTTTCCTTCTAGGCAATGCTCATTAAAAGCTTCATAAGTAAAAGGTACCCAAGCTTTTACGATATCAAGCATTTTTTCGGCATATACTCTTATTTCATATTGCGCATGGAAATCAGCTCTTAGTCTTAGAAAATGTAATAAATTATGTAAATTAATTTTCCAGTACCATTCCGTATAATAATTTAGAGTTAAATTCATCCGCGCTAGTTCCCTAGTAATACCGATAGTATTTTCATCTAAAATATTACCCTCTTCGTCAATATTTAGCATTTCGGTATAATGCCGATAGCAGTTATTTGCATCCTGCTCAAGCAATAACAAGACTTTATCGGCTATTTCTTTCGGTACGCTATTTTCCTCTTCTCTACCCTGTTTATTAATTTTAGACTGCGTGGAAATATTTTCCCGTTCCGGCAAGTAAAATTCATTGCCTAAAATCGAATATCTCGCTGAATATTCATTTACGCTGGCAGTTCTGTGGCGTATCCATTGCCTTGCAACAAAAATAGGTAATTTTATATGAAATTTAATATCGCACATTTCAAACGGGGTAGTATGATGATGACGAATTAGGTAATTAATGAGTCCCTTATCTTGATTAGTCTGTTTTGTTCCCTTACCGTATGATACGCGAGCCGCTTGCACTATAGCACTATCATCACCCATATAATCTATAACCCTGATAAAACCGTGGTCTAAAACTTTGATAGGCTCATATAATATTTCTTCTAGGGAAGGAACAGTTACTCTTTTAGTGTGATTAGTTTGACTCATTTTTATCCTCTATAATGTTCTATGTCATTCCCGTGAAAACGGGGCTTTGTTGCATGGCTCGAATTTTTGCAAAGTGTTTCGGTGTCATACCGTGGCTTGACTGACGTTGTTGCGTGGCTCAAATTTTCGATGTCATTCTAGCTAAAAGCGGAAATCCAGAAAATAATAGTCATCGTGAATTTATTTCAGGATATCTTTTAGTAGATGCTGAAACAAGCTCAGCATGACAAAGAAAAGTCTGGATTCCCGCTTTTAGCTAGAATGACATAATACTACTTTATCAAGCCATGCAACAATATCATCACTTCAAATAATTATATAAATTCTTACCGTTATTCTTTAACCATAATTTTGCCGCTATATATTCCGGGTAGATATTTGCTACTAAGTCCCAAAAATTTTTACCGTGATTCATTTCTTGCAAGTGAGACATCTCATGGACGACTAAATATTGCAGCACCTCATAAGGCGCAAAAACTATCCGCCAGTTAAAAGCAAGGTTGCCTTTACTTGAACAACTCCCCCACCTAGTCACATTATCCATAATTCTAAGGTTGGAATAAGCTAATTTATGTTTGCTAGATATGGTATTTACTATTTCAGTTATTTCCTCTAATAATTTCTTTTTAAGAAAAATTTGTAAAGTTGTTTTTTTAAGCGTTTCTGTAGTATGTAGTTCTATCGTATCACAATTTAATTTTATAGTATGATTATTTGATGAAGTATAAACCACTTTGTAAATTTTACCTAAAATAGGAATATTCTCGTTGTCCGCGTCGACCAAAGTTACCTTTGTTCGTAATTTTTGCCTAATCCAAGATTCTTTACTTAGCAAAAATTTATAACCTTTTTCCGGATTTGCTTTAAAGGGTAAAACCAACTCTGCCCCTTTATGAGTAATCCTTATACTGATATTTCGGGCTTTATTACTTCTTCTTATTTCTATCCTTTGGGGGCTACCGTATCTATTAAGGGTAAAAAAATTTTCCGTCATTTAGTTTAACGGTACATATTTAGCCGGATCGACGGCAATTTTACCTGCGCGGATAGCAAAATGCAATTGAGCAGTTTTAGCATTACCGGTATGTCCTACATAACCGATTACATCACCTTTAACCACCGAAGCGCCTTTTTTAGGTATCGCCTCTTTTAGATGGGCATATGCGGCATATAGATTACTAGCATCTAGTTTTACTATCAGTAAATTACCGAATTGCTTATCATAACCGGAATATACTACTTTGCCGCTAGCCACCGATCTAACGCTGCTACCTTCTTTTGCCGCAATATCTACCCCTTTACTTTGACCGTGCTGCGTGTTTTCACCAAAATTAGTAATAATTTCACCTTCCACCGGTTTGATAAAATTTAGTTTATTATCCACATTTAAACTGCCAGTATTTTCTTTATTCTTTTTATTTAGCAGCTCATTACTAACTTTAATTTTAATAATCTGTGATTCATCTAAAATATACGGATAAGTTAAATCATTAAAGCTTGCTAATGCTTTAAGATTTTGTTCGTAATCCCTCGCAATAGATTCTAATGTTTCCCCTTCTTGAACCTCATGATAAATTATTTTATTATCATCTCGTGCGAGCGGCACTGTAATTATATCATCCGCTTCCTCTATAGTCTCCTGCTCCGATTCTTTTAAAACACCTGCTGTTTTTTCTTGTATATCCTCATCAATATTTTTGCGGACTATTATTCCTTCATCACTTTCCGATAATCTAGTAGACTCATTCTTATTACTACTAACAAGGTTACGGGATGCGCTTGCCTCTCCCCCGTATTCAATAGGTGCAGCAGGCTGATCAACACAGGCGATAACAAAAATTACCGCAAAAAAAAGCAATATAACGCGAGATATCATATATTTACCGAAATTATTTATTAGGCAACAAATTAAGCATAGTATATAATTTTTATCATTATTTTCCATCAAAAAAATCAATTATGAAAACTTACGATATTGTAATAGCTAGCGATCACTCAGGTTATCAATTAAAAAGTGAAATTATTAATTATTTACAAAAAAAATCTTTATCTGTTTATGACTACGGTACTAATAATACGGAAAGAGTTGATTACCCTGATTATGCAAAAAAAGTTGTAGACGGAATTATCGAGGAATTAGCTCCCCTTGGCATTCTAATTAGCGACACCGGCATCGGTATGTCGATTGCAGCTAATAGAAGTTCCCAAATAAGAGCAGCACTTTGTTTTGACCTATTTACGGCAAAAAGAGCGCGATCTCATAATGACGCTAATATATTAATTCTAGGAAGCAAAATATTAGACCCTAAAATAATTTATGAGATGATCGATAATTTTTTAACTACTAAATTTGAAGGCGGCAGGCATAGCGTGCGATTATCAAAGATAAAGTGAATGCAAAATATAATATCATTATTGCGTGAATAGGTAAAAGTACCCTTGGTGTCATGCCGTGGCTTGACCACGGCATCCAGAAACAAAAAGTCATGCTGAACTTGTTTCAGCATCTTTTTGAGTAGATCCTGAAATAAATTCAGGATGACGACAACGCTGGATACCGTGGTCAAGCCCACTACTGTACGAACGTTTAAATAAAGAGGTAAAAATTCTGTCATTCCGTGGCTACGACCACGGAATCCAGCTTATAATATCATAAAAAGATTCAAAATAAGTTTAATATGGCTTTATTTTCCTGGATGCCGTGATCAAGTCACGGCATGACACAGCCTTTTTTCAACGTTCGTACAGTAGTGGGTCAAGCCACGGTATGGCAACTCTTCAAATTAATCTTCGTTTATCAATTCTTCACTTACAGGCAACACAAAATGAACCTTCTCGATTTTAAACAAAAATATAATTACGATGCTGCAACCAAAATGATGCAGCAATATTTAGATATTAAATTTGCTCATTTGGATTATCTGTTGTTATTTAGAATGGGTGATTTTTATGAAATGTTTTACGAAGACGCAATTTTAGCAAGCGGCGTGCTTGGCATTGCATTAACCAAAAGAGGTAAAAACGGTGAAGAAGATATTGCGATGTGCGGCGTGCCGTACCATTCGCTTGAGACATATTTAACAAAATTAATTGAAGAAAATTATAACGTTGCTATTTGCGAGCAGCTAGAAACACCGGAAGAAGCTAAAAAACGTGACGGATACAAAGCAGTAGTAAGTAGAAACGTCACGCGCATTATTACGCCCGGCACGATAATCGAGGAATCGTTAATTTCAGCAAGCGAACCGAATTACTTGGCTAGCCTTGCTTTGCTCAAGAATAAGGATTTAGCGGCAATTTGTTACGTTGATCTTTCTACTTCGCAAATCTCCGTAATTAATATCCCGCAAAATGACATTTTAAATGAGTTGGCGAGGCTAAAGCCGAAAGAAATTTTACTTAGCGAAAATTTAAGGTCTTCCGAGCTTGCCGGCAATATCTCTAAACAATTAGGTTTGAGAATCACCTACCAAGTCGATAGTTTTTTTGCCTTCAACAAATGTCAAAAAATTATTTTAGATTTTTATAAAATCAAGGATGTTAAAGCCATCGGCGAAATATCCGACCGACAAGTTAGTAGTATCGGTAGTATTTTAGAATATTTGTCTTTAACCCAAAAAGAACATATCCCGCGTTTGCCGCTGCCGAAAATCGTCAATCTGTCGGAACATATGACAATTGATTTTGCAACAAGACGTAATCTTGAAATTGTCTCTAACCTGTCAGGTCACGTCAAGGGAAGTTTACTAAACACTCTTGACCGCACCGTTACTAAACCCGGTAGCCGCTTATTATATAATTTTCTATCTAGCCCGCTAACTAACATTACCAAAATAAATCATCGCCTTAATATTACGGAATTTTTCCACTCTAATCTAGAAATAGCGGCGGCAATTCGGGGAGTCTTAAAAAAAACCGGTGATTTAGAACGTTGTTTAACGCGGATTACTATGAATCGCAGCTCCGGGCGTGATTTGTTAAATATTAAATATACGTTAGATGCAGCTTTGCAAATTAAAGGAATATTTTTTAGTCATTACGGTCTTAATTTACCGCCCTTTATTGAAAAAATTATTAAAGCCTTATCGGGAGATGAAGAATTATATGACTTAATAGATCAGTCAATTAAGGAAGATGCACCGAATAATTTAAATGACGGCGGAATAATAAAACACGAATATCACCCGCGCGTAAAGGAATTATACGATTTAATTAATAACGGCAAATTACATATAGAAAAATTAAAAGAGCAATATCGACGTGAAACCGGTATAGACACCCTTAAAATATCCCATAATAATGTTATAGGGCTTTTCATTGATATCACTACCAAAAATATTAATAAAATACTAGACCCCCAATTTATTCATCGCCAAACTACGGCTAATAGTGCCAGATATACTACTATCAACCTACAAAAACTCGAGAGCGATTTGGTAAATGCCCGAAGCTTAGCAATTAGTTTAGAACAAGAATTATACGCTGATATTTGTCGGCAAATAGTTGATAAAACCGTATTTTTACGAATGCTGGCAAGTTCTTTAAGCGGTCTCGACGTATTTTGCAATTTTGCGCATATCGCCGATGAATATAATTACGTTAAACCGGAATTTACCGAGGATCAAAGTTTTGAGATCGTCAAAGGACGCCATCCCGTAATAGAGCAAGCACTACTTCGCGATAGCAAGAATTTTGTAAATAATAATTGCTCTTTAGCGGAAGATAAACGAATTTGGTTAATTACCGGTCCGAATATGGCAGGGAAAAGTACTTTTCTGCGACAAAATGCAATCATTACCATAATCGCCCAAATAGGCTGTTTTGTACCCGCTAGCCGCGCTAAAATAGGCATTGTAGATAAAATATTTAGTAGGATAGGTGCAGCGGACGATTTACTGAAAGGGCAATCAACCTTTATGGCGGAAATGCTTGAAACCTCGGCAATTCTTGCACAATCAACTAAGAATTCTTTAATTATACTTGATGAAGTGGGCAGAGGCACATCTACTTACGACGGGGTATCGATTGCTTGGTCGGTGCTGGAATATATTCACGATAAACTAAAATGCCGCTGTCTTTTTGCTACTCACTACCACGAGCTTACTATTATGAATAATTTTCTGCCGGCTTTACAAAATTATACTATTGCTATTGAAGAATCGGGAAAGGATGTTTTATTTTTGCATAATATTATAGAAGGAGCGGCCGACAAATCATACGGGATTCATGTAGCTGCGATTGCCGGCTTACCTCTAAGTGTTATCAATAGAGCTAATCAAATTTTAGCAAAATTTGAAAAAACAGCAACTAACAAAGGAAAAAATATCTTATCTACCGAATCAAATAATTTAAGCTTATTCACTTTATCGCCTCCCGTTAAAGAAGCAGAGCCTTTAAGTAAATTAGAGGAAGAAATAAGAGATATTAATCCTGACTCGCTTTCCCCTAAAGAGGCGTTAGAAATAATATATAAATTGAAGGGGTTAATAACCTAGTATAACTCAAAGCTGTTTAAAAGTCGTAGTCGATGTTATTCCGGCATAGACCGTTGTTGCGCGGGAATGACATCAAGAATCTAATACATACAAGCACCATTGCCTAGCGAGCAATAACTGCGTCAAATTAACAACTTTAAAATAAGAAATTCAACCTAATTAATCATAATAGTATTTTGCTTTAGTTTAGAATCTCTTAAATTTTAAGATACGGCTAACTTCAGAAAGCTTCAGACAAGATAAATTTAAAGACGAGCTAAGCTACCGTACTAGAATACGTGAGTACAGGCGAATGTCGAAAAATTTGCTTGTATTAAGCGATCGAGATGACGCTGTATCTATAATTAATTAAAATTTAAGGAGAATTAATGCGCAATCAACCTCACGTACCGATCCTACCTTTAAACCCATCGACCGCAAGCCCGGAAAATAAGCAATCATTAAATTATCCAAGTTCAGAAGATGATGAGGTGTTAGAATTTAAAAAACCGGAAGATAAACAATTAAATAATGATGAAATATTGGATAAATTTCGTACTTTAATTAAAAACGAAGAAACAAATAAAGATTCAATAGAATCATTATTTGTAGAATACCCTGATATTTTACATATAGCAGTGGAACAGGGAAAAGAGGAATTTGTTAAAAAGATTTTAACATTGAAACCGGAATTAATTGACATATTAACTATTAAAGATTTAACAGTATTACATTCCGCAGTGTTAGGTATAGCAGACCTAGAAATGTTTAAAATACTACTTGAAGCTAAGCCAACATTAATTAATGCAAAGGATCAGTGGAATAAGACAGCTTTAGATCAAGGTAGAATTGAAGGGTTTGGCAAATATAGAAAGGATTCAAACGATCATCAAATAAATGAACAGTATTTTTTAGAACTACAAGAGAAAGCTCTAAAACTTCTGGGCATTAATAATGACGTAGAGGAATAAATATAAGAAGAAAGGAAATTATTAAAACCTCAACTATGGATAAGTTTTAGCTTAAAAACTTATCCATAGTTCGCGTTATTAAAGTTCAGTAACCAACATCGGTACGTCGCCTTGTATCGGAGCTTCATATTCAGTATGATTAAAGTAAATTGTTTCTCTTTCAGAGTCACAATCATCAGAGAAATAATCGCTATCCTCATTTTCATGAGTATTATCATATTTTACCGGTTGAGCGGTAACTTCATTTATTAGATCGTCATTTTCTTCCACATCTGAATCATAACCTTTATCCTCTTCATCTTGTTGCTTTATATCAATAGAGGGAACGGCTTTAACAGTTACATTATCTAAAGCTGCCGGTACTATTTTAATTTTACCGCCTTCCATACTGATTTTTTTACACGCCTCAGGCAATTTTGCATTTTTTGGAAATATATAGAATGCATTATTAACATCAATTATTTCAAATTCTTCAAGAATAATATTTAATTCTTCTTTTTTTATATTTTTGCCGTTTGAGCCGCCGTTACTTAAGACATAACATTTTTCAGTCTCCTTCTCAAAATATATTGCCACCTTTTCAACATTATCCAAATCCGTTTGTACTATATTAATCTTACCGTTTACCATATTAATTTTCTTACATCCATAAGGCATTTTTATACTTTTTGGTAATATATAAAATTCATTATTGTGAGCAATTACCTCACATTCCTTGAGAATACTAGTTAATTCCTCTTTTTTTACATTTTTATTATTCAAACCGTAATTGCTTAAGGCATACCATTTATTACTGCCGCTTTCTAAATATATTGCAATCTTTTTAGCATTTACATTATTTAATTTTGCTTGCATTATATCAATCTTCTCATCTACATACCTTACATTATCTAAATCCTGCTGCACTACCGTAATCTTACCGTCTACTATATTAATCTTTTTACATTTGTTAAGATCGTTTTGTACAAAAGGCTTTAGAAATTCATCATTGTTATGTATCAAATAATATCCCTTATTATACATAAATATCTCTGCTTCTTTAAGGACATTATCTATAGTACCTAAATTAACGCCTTTATCTTCTTTTACGGTAGGAATATTACGTGATTCAAAAAAATCCCGATCATTATTAACAGCTAAGACACATCCATCATTATCAATTTTAACTTCCGGGAAAAACCCTTTAAATAGACTATCTTCTTCCTCAAACAACTTCACTTCTTTTTTTGCTTTAGAATCAGGAAATATTTTATCACTTACCCAACTAAATGTTTCTTTAATCTTTTTATATGCGTTACCTGCAAAAAAAGAAAAAGTAAAATTAGAAGGTCTACTATAATTAATTATTCCACAAGATGAGCTATTATCGGCAACCGCTATTCCTGTTACCGTGTTAGCCGGTAATGTCGTAGTAGGATCAATAATCTTCTCATAAATAGGTTCATCATCGTGATTCACTTCCCTCGGAACTAAATAATCCGACTCTTTACTTCCAAGTGATTCCGTAGCGGTAGTATCAACTATTTTATTACGAGGTGTTTCATTTTTATTGTCAGAGAATAAGTTTGAAGCTTTCTCTTTCAATTTACTAATAATCCTAGGAGCATCCTTAATAATACTAAAAATTTTGTTGCGACTAATTCTTTGAGAATTAAGTAAAGAATCAAATAACATATTAATACACCTTCCTATCGATTTAAAATTCTTATTAATTTAAGATGCACAAAATAGAGCTATATATATCCATATGTCAACAAATATTAATTATATATGACAATATTATTAATATTTCTTATAATATTGTCGTAACTTTAGATATTGATAGAGAAAATTGTTGTAGACGTAAGAAACTAGTATTAATATATATAAAAATAATTTGAAACTTATGCATTGTTTACCGGTCATCATCAACTTAATATTTTCCGGCTTAATATTTTTTTTGAGTTCTTGCACTTTAAAGCCCGTATATAGCGAAAAATATTATAATAATCAATTTCTGCATAATGAATTAAATGCTATTGATGTTGAGCCGATAATATCTGTTGACGGAGCGGAATTTTATCACCGACTTGTTAGTATTCTACCGCAAACGACAAAAGCACAATATCTATTAAGAGTCCAATTTAGCAATATAAGTATGCCGGCAACTATAGAAAAAAATTCTAATGTTTTACGGGAATCTATAAATCAATTCGTTAAGTATCAATTAATTGATATTAAAACCAATAAAATTTTAATTTCAGAAAAATTTTATCAAACTACTTCATATAATATAATTTTTATGCCTTATGCCTCTGATGTCGAGAGAGAGGAAACGCAAATAGAACTAGCACATCAAGCAGCCGAAGAAATTCGTAGTAGATTAATTTTATATTTTGCTAAGAATATAAGGGCTTCATGAAACTATATATTTCTCAGACGAATCAATTATTTGAGTTAATCTTAACCGGTAAAATTAAAGCTATATTACTTTACGGTCCCGATAAAGGTTATATAGATAAAATTTGTAAGTTGTTAATCAAAAAATTCGCTATGTTACAAACCTCTATGGAGTATGCAAATCTTAATGTTTCTTCTTTAGAGATGTTACTTAACTCACGGAATTTTTTCGGTCAAAAAGAATTAATCAAAATAAGATCGGTAACGAACTCCATTGATAAAAGTTTAAAAACGGTTCTTACCGGCAACTATTTTCATTTGCCGGTATTTATCGGCGATGAAATTGCCGCTAGCTCAACTATTAAAAAATTTTTTGAAACGGAAGAGCAATTAGCTGCTATTGCCTGTTACCATGACAACGAGCAGAAAATCGAAAAACTAATATTAAATGAATTTAATAAGGCAGCGAAAACTATCAGGGGAGAAGCACTTATTTATTTAAAAACTCACTTAAAGGGTGATCATGGATTAATTTGTAATGAAATTGATAAATTAATAAATTTTGCTTTTGATAAACAAGAAATTACTTTACAAGACGTAAAAGCTGTAATTAGTGGCGAGATTATGGCAAACGGCAGTGATTTAGCTATTTATTTTGCTAAAAAAGATTACGATAATTTTTTGCATGAACTTACTATATTAAAAAAACAAAATATTAATGAAGTCCTAATCATTCGGGCATTAATTAGATATTATTTAAATTTATATATAGTATTATCAAAAGTAGCAAACGGCGAAAAGCTTGATTTAGCGATAAAATCGCTCTCGCCACCGATTTTTTACCAATATATTAACGACTTTAAACAAACCGCTAATCAAGTTAGTTTGCAAGATTGTATAAAAACTTTAGCAATCTTGCAGCAAGCCGAAGTTGATTTTAAATTAAGACCCGCTAGTTTTGACTTATACCAACAAATTTGTATACTCGATTAATTTGAAGAATGCGCGTTGTGATGACATCCTAGCTAAAAGCGGAGTGTTGTTGCATGGCTCATAATTTACCGTATTATGGTTATTATAAGTACGATGTCATACCGTGGCTTGACCTACTACTGTACGAACGTTTAAATAAAGAGGTAAAAATTCTGTCATTCCGTGGCTACGACCACGGAATCCAGCTTATAATATCATAAAAAGATTCTAAAATAAGTCTAATATGGCTTTATTTTCCTGGATGCCGTGATCAAGTCACGGCATGACACAGCCTTTTTTCAACGTTCGTACAGTAGTGGGCTTGACCACGTGTATGACATCGAATTGCTGTGCAAAAATATTGAGCCACGCAACCAACGCCATTGCCGCGCGGGAATGACATCAAAAACTATACCGACAAATTTGTAATTGAGGTTATTAATATGCCGAGACCTGATTTTTCTGAACCCTATAATAAACTATACTCAAATGATTTGGATAATTGGAACGTAAAACAAGGAGTGAGCGCACGGAGCCTATACTTAATAGGTGAGTACGCAAACCCCCCGAAGTTTTACGGAGCCAATTCTTCAAAGCAGAAGAGTATACAAGAAATTATTAGAGTTAATCACGCCGGCGAATACGGTGCAAAAAGAATTTACCAAGGGCAATTAAAATATACAAAATCCTCAACTGATTATGCATTAATAACAGAAATGCTTGAGCAAGAAGAAATACACTTAAATTATTTTACCGATGAATTACTAAAACGGCAAATTAGACCGACAATTTTAATATTCTTCTGGCATCAATTCGGTTATTTGCTAGGAGCGGGATCGGCTATATTCGGTCCTAAAACCGCAATGCTGATAACTCAGGCGGTTGAAGAAGTAATAGAGGGGCATTATCAACAGCAGATAGATTATTTAAAGAATATCGATACGGAATTACTAAATAACATAACACAATTTCAAGCTGACGAAATTGCGCACAAAAACACTGCTATAATCAATGATAGCGAAAAAGCTTTCCTTGCACCGGTAATTAGCAAAATAGTTAAGCTAATTTGTCATATTTCCATTAATTTAAGTAAGAAGATTTAGGCTCTGTGAACAAAATTTAAATTATTTATATTTTGAGGTGTTTAGGTGCGATAATTAATAAGATTTTTGCAGGAATAGTTATTCTTATTTCAAAAAAATCTTATAATTGGAAGTATAAAAAGAACTAAAATATATTAATTTAAATTTTGTTCACAGAGCCTAATTAACGTATTATAACAATCGTTAAATTATCTAACTGTAATTTTTGCCATATCTTGTCAGTAGTATAAATTACCATATTTTCAACTATTCCTGTAGCAATACAAGCTCTATCTCCCAGAGATAAGCTAAATTCTTTAGTTTTTGCAATTAAATTACCGGTAACAAGCCCTGTCTGATATGTAAACGGTATTATTTCAGGAATTATTTCGGTTACTATTTCCTCAATTTTATTTTGAGGTATCCCGACTCGCATTAATACACTAACAACCTCACTTAAATTAACTGCAGAAATACACGAAGAAGCAAGTAAATCTTCTAACTGTTTATAACCCGGTTCTTTTTTAATTAAAGCCAAAAGTGCTGAAGCATCAAATAGTACTTTATTCTTTGCTTGCATCTTCTTTTCTCATAGTATTAAGTATATCAACTAATGATTTACTAGTATATTTTTCTATTATGCTTCGGGCTTTTTCTAAAGGTGCTTGAAAAGTGGTAACTACTAACTCATGTTCCTTACATTTTATAAAAACTTCATCACCAGGTTTAAGATTTAATTTTTTTCTAATTTTAATTGGAATAGAAATTTTACCATTTGTATCAATATAACTTTTTTTCGGTAACATAATTTTTAGATTTATATAATTTAAATAAATATAATGATTATTATATAATATTAAAAATGAGAAAACAATGAAATATAAAAAATAAATTTTAAAAGGTTAGCGTTGCCTTTTTTATAAAAATTTAGTATTATATTTCATATGTAATTTGATATTAGAATATAATATGACTGTTATACATGAGCTAAGTAATTTTCAGTTTCAAACTGAACAAGCCGGCATTATAAAAAGCTTTGCCGCTATGAAAAAATCCAAAAAATATCTTGCAGAAATAACAGAAGCCTTAAATTCGGAGTTACCCCAAGAAAGGGAAAAATGGTGGCACAAAGAGAAATAAAAAAATTTGGCATTGCTAATTAAAGATAGATATCGTCATTGCGAGTTGCTGTAGGCATTGTTGCGTGGATGCCTAAATCGTCATGGCGAGGCACCTCTTGGTGCCGTGGCCATCCAGTTAAATAAATTTAATACTAAACTTGTTTAGTATTCTAATTAAATCCCTCATTACATTCGGGATAGCCTGGATGGCCACAGCCACTACGTGGCTTCGCCATGACGTTTGGGGTATCCACGCAATAACACCTCGCAGGAATGACATAGAAATTGTTTGTATTTTGAGAGATGAACTCCAGAGTATACAAATTTTTGAAGTTCTATCTGAATATATATGAGTGATTTACAAAGACAAGCATCAGACCCTGAATATTCTGTTTGGGTGGCGGCATCTGCCGGTACAGGTAAAACAAAAATCCTAACCGATCGTGTTTTACGGTTATTAATTAAAGGAGCGGAATTTAAAAATATTCTCTGCCTTACTTTTACTAATGCTGCTGCTTTAGAGATGCAAACAAGGATTAGTAATAAACTCAAAAATTTTGCCCTTGCAGATGTAAGTAAATTAGAGGAGGAGCTTTTTTTAATAACGGGAGAAAAGCCTTCAGCTAATGAAACAGCTAATGCTCAAACTTTATATTCTAGATTATTAAATACCGAATCGCCTCTAAATATTTATACTATTCATGCCTTTTGTCAAAAAATCCTTAAATCTTTTCCGCTTGAAGCCGGTGTAACGCCGGAGTTCCAAATTCTTGATGACTCTTTACTACAAGATATTTTTCTGAAAATAAAAAGCGAGATTTATTTAAACCCTAAACATTACTCTCTTATTAATTTTTTGCTTACCAATTTTCATGAAACGACCATACAAGATATTTTTGATGAAATAATAACGCAGAAAATCAAATTTAAAAAATTATTTACGTTAGAGCCTGCGGAAGTATGCTCTTACACAAAAGGCTTGGAATTGTCACCCCGTGGCTTGCTAACTAGGTCCAGAAAAAACTCTAAAAAACTGGATGCCGTGGCGGGGCCACGGCATGACAACTCTTCATTTACGAACAGTGAACTACATAATGAGTTATCTGCCTTTAAGCAATTATCAACTATTTATGACACTGTGAAATCTTTATTGGTAAAATATTCCTTAACTATTAACCCGAAAGAATTATTTTTTACTAAAGAAGGCAGTAAACGGAAGAGTATTTTATCAGGCGAATTAAAAAAGCAATATCCGGAGTTGCTAGCAAAACTTGAAAATATTAGCGTTGAAGTTTATAGGTTAGATAAATTAAGTAAAATAGAAGAAATAACTTATTATTCCGATTTACTTACTAAACTCGCGCAAATTTTCCTTAAAAAATATGAGAAATATAAGCTGGATAATAACTTCCTCGATTATGACGATTTAATTTATTATACAAAATTATTATTAATTAATAGTGATAATAAGGGATGGTTATTACATAAACTAGAAGGTGAAATAAATCATATACTTGTTGATGAGGCGCAAGATACTAGCCCTTCGCAATGGGAAATTATTAGCGCAATCATAACAGAATTTAATGCCGCTTCCGGACCTAATAGCAGTATTTTTATAGTTGGAGACGAGAAACAATCAATTTTTAGTTTTCAAGGGTCTAACCTTACTGTTTTTAATAGCGTTAATGATATTTTAAAAAATAATCTAGTTGCAGCTAATAAAAAATTTAAAAATATTACGCTGGAATGGTCATATAGGTCAACCGAAGAAATTTTATATGTTGTTCACAAAGTTTTAAAACAAATAAAAATCGATAACCCTAGGCTGTTTATTTCGGATAATCCTTTTATTTCTTCATTCCGTAAAGCTAATAAATCCCATAGCGGCAGTGTTGAACTATGGCCGTTAGTTGTCGCAGATAAAAAAGAAGAATTATTTTGGCCGCTCCCGCAAGATTATAATAAATCACTATCACCCGCCGAGCTACTTATTCATAGGGTAACTGATTTCATAAAAGAGCAAATAGAGAGTAGAAAGATTTTACCCTCTACCGGTAAAGAAATAACGGAAAGGGATTTTATGATTTTGGTTAGAAAAAGAGACGAGTTTAGTAATGGATTAATAAATCACCTTAAACAATCAGGGCTTAAGGTAGAAGGCAGTGACAGGGTAACGCTAAAAGAAAACTTATCGGTAATGGATTTAACGGCAATAGCTAAATTTGTTTTATTACCGGATGACGATTTAAATCTGGCAAGCCTCCTTAAATCGCCGATAATCGGTATGAGCGAAGAACAATTATACGAGCTTGCTTTAAGCCGCAGTAATAATTCATTATGGGCAACTTTATTTGATAAGATTTTACTTTATAAAAATATATATGAAAAATTAAGTTACTTGATAGACATCTATCAAACTTCAAATGCCGGAAATTTTTTTATTTCAGTAATTAATAATTTAAATTTAAGAAAAATTTTAAATATCACCAACGGAGCGGATAGTGATGACGCTATAAATGAGCTGCTCTCTCTAAGTGCTGATTATGCTCATAAAATTGATAATTCTTTACAAGGCTTCGTAGCTTGGTTTGAAAATAACGACATTAAAATTAAACGGGATATTGAGCATTCGGATAAAATAAGAATAATGACCGTCCACGGCTCTAAGGGTCTGCAATCCCCGATTGTTATATTATGCGATAATACTATAATGCCTATTAACAAAAACAAATTTATCTGGACTGAGGAGGGAAAAATGTTTTTTTCTACGCAAACTAGTAATAGCCCTGATTTCTTCAAAAATTTAAAGGAACAAGAACGACAAAAAGATATACAAGAATATATTAGGCTACTTTACGTTGCTATGACTAGAGCGGAAGACCGTTTAATTATTTGCGGCTATAGTAATAAACGGAAAATACAGCTAAATTCAGAAAGCTTCAGACAAGATGAATTTAAGGGTGAGCTAAGCTACCGTACTAGAGTACGTGAGCACAGGCGAATCCAGAAAAATTCGCTTGTATCAAGCTTTCTGAATGACGCTGTACCCGAAAATTGTTGGTATGAACTTGTAGCAAAATCAATGCAGAATTACGCTAAAACAACCAAATACGGCTCTATGATTTATGAAGTATAAGTAACGATGTTATTCCTGCGAAACTGTCATACCGTGGCTTGACCCACTACTGTACGAACGTTGAAAAAAGGCTGTGTCATGCCGTGACTTGATCACGGTATCCAGGAAAATAAAGCCATATTAGACTTATTTTAGAATCTTTTTATGATATTATAAGCTGGATTCCGTGGTCGTAGCCACGGAATGACAGAATTTTTACCTCTTTATTTAAACGTTCGTACAGTAGTGGGTCAAGCCACGGTATGACAAGTTTTAAGTGATTTTAACCATCCACGCAATAATATTGATATCGCCTTGCTATGACGCTTGACTATCTGTCCAATATCTCCTCTTCCTGCTGCTTATACCATAATTCGGCGTAACGACCTTTTTGTGTTAATAAAGTTCGGTGATTCCCTCGCTCTACTATATAGCCGTTATCTATAACGATAATTTCATCGGTATCGATAATTGTCGATAATCTATGGGCAATGATTAAGGTGGTGCGGTGGCTTGAGATTTCCTTAAGGCTAGCTTGAATTAACTTCTCGGTTTTAGTATCAAGCGAAGAGGTAGCTTCATCAAAAATATATATTGACGGATTTTTAAGGATAGTTCGAGCAATGGCAATGCGTTGCTTCTCTCCGCCGGAAAGTTTAAGCCCCCGCTCGCCTACCATTGCATTATATCCTTCCGGCAACGAGGTAATAAATTCATGAATATGCGCATTGGCGGAAGCCTTTAAGACCTCATCATATGAAGCGGAGTTATTACCGTAAGCAATATTATAATAAATAGTGTCGTTAAATAAAACGGTATCTTGCGGAACGATCCCGATAGCTCCTCGCAGTGATTGTTGCGTAACTTCTCTTATATCCTGCCCGTCAATAGTAATTTTTCCGCCTGTTACGTCGTAAAACCTAAAAAGTAACCGCGAGATTGTTGACTTACCCGCCCCGCTGCTACCCACAATAGCCAAAGTTTTACCGCTTTCAATAGTAAAATTTATGTTATGCAAAATAGGTCGCTCGTAGTTATAAGCAAAACTTACATTTTCAAAAGCTATCACCCCGTTTGATATTTCTAATATCGCACTAGTAGGAGGATCCTGTATTTCAGCCGGGATATCCAGTAACTGAAACATATCTTCCATACTAATTATAGCATTCTTGATTTCTCGATAAGCAAAACCGAGCATAGACAGCGGAATAGATAATTGAAAAAGATAAGAATTAACCATAATCAAATCGCCGACCGTCATTTTATTATGCTCGATGGCAATAGCGGAAAGCATCATAAGGCTAACTAGACCAAGTGATATAATAACATCTTGACCGATATTTAAAATAGATAGACTCGTAGTAGTTTTTACAGCGGATTTTTCATATGTTACTAATGCTTCATCAAATTTTTTAGCTTCATATTCTTCATTACAAAAATATTTAACCGTTTCAAAATTCAATAAACTATCAATTGCTCTATTATTAGCTACGTTATCGCTCTGATTCATTTGCCGTGCAAAGGAAATACGCCACTGACTAATTGAAAAAGTATAAATAGTATAAACAATCATCGTAACTAAAATAGTTATCGCAAACCAAATACCGTAAACATACCATAGCATTGCACAAACTAATATCACTTCTACACTTGTCGGAATGATGTTAAACAACGAATAACGCAGCACCGACTCAATGCCCTTAGTCCCCCTCTCTATCGATCTACTAAGCCCGCCGGTCTTACGATCCAGATGAAAGCGCATACTAAGATTATGCATATGCTTAAACACATTTAGAGCAATTAAACGTGTGGCTTGATGCCCTACTTTCGCAAAAATAAAATTACGTAACTCACTAAATATTTGCGTAAATATTTTTGTTCCGCCGTAAGCAATAATCAGACCGATAATTACCGATAGAGCTATATTATTATTTAATCCGTCTATTACATATTTATAGACAATCGGAACTAATATATTGACTATTTTAGCTATTATTAGGCAAACAAGCGAGGCGATAACACGCAAGCGAATATTAAAATCTTTAGACCATAGATAGGGTAGAAGAGAAGAAAATACATTCTTTTTTAAAGGTTTTTCAGTCATTATTTAGGTTGTTATTGTTATATTTTTTGAGCTTATCGGTTTAAGGAAAAAGATATTAGGATGTCATTCCCACGTGGATCGAAAATTGCTATATTTTGGGTATTCTTTAAAAGTACCGCGATGTCATGCCGTGGCTTGACCACGGCATCCAGTCAGGCTTTTTAATTTTTTCTGGATACCGTGGTCAAGCCCACTACTGTACGAACGTTGAAAAAAGGCTGTGTCATGCCGTGACTTGATCACGGCATCCAGGAAAATAAAGCCATATTAGACTTATTTTAGAATCTTTTTATGATATTATAAGCTGGATTCCGTGGTCGTAGCCACGGAATGACAGAATTTTTACCTCTTTATTTAAACGTTCGTACAGTAGTGGGTCAAGCCACGGTATGACAAGTTTTAAGCGATTTTAACCATCCATGCAACAACGCCCCGCATAGGCGGGGATGACATCAAAAGTGTTAATCCCGGTCCACGCAACAGCGCCTTCCCACAATAACTATTAACCCCCAAGAGCGGCGGAGGGAACTTTTTTCGGTTGACCTTCTAACAACTTATCCAGCCTTCCCTCTTTTTCAAGAGTGAATAAATCGTCACATCCACCGATATGCACATTATCAATAAATATTTGCGGAACGGTTTTTTTGCCGCCGGCTTTTTTTATCAATATTTCACGTTGTTCTTCGGTAAAATCCTCAACTGCTATTTCCTGATAAGCAACATGCTTGTCGTCAAGTAATGCTTTCGCCTTAATGCAAAAAGGGCAATGAGCAAGCGTATAAATAATAACGGTATGTAAAATAGTTTTATTCATAATAGTATATTTTTTTATATAATTTTAGGTTATTATCTAGCACGATAATTTTTAAATCAAGTAAATAGATGAATAATTTTTCGATTATATCAGAATATAAACCGGCGGGTGATCAGCCGAAAGCGATAGATAAGATTGTCAAAGGACTGGCAGCTAAGGAACGCTCTCAAATGCTACTAGGCATTACCGGCTCCGGTAAAACTTTTACTATGGCAAATATCATTGCTAGAACCGGCAGACCGGCACTTATTATGGCTCATAATAAAACACTTGCCGCACAAATTTATTCAGAGATGAAATCGATTTTTCCGCAGAATGCCGTCGAGTATTTTGTTTCATATTACGACTATTATCAGCCTGAAGCCTATATAGCACGGACGGATACTTTCATTGAAAAAGACTCTTCTATTAACGAACGGATAGATTTACTCCGTCACTCCGCCACTAGGTCATTGCTTGAACGTCGGGATGTAATAGTCGTCGCTTCTATTTCCTGTATTTACGGTCTCGGCTCGCCCGATCTTTATTATCAAATGACGATTAATTTACAGCCCGGCGAAATCTATCCGCGAGATAAATTACTGAATGATTTAGTAAATTTGCAGTATGAGCGTAATGATATCGGTTTTGAGCGCGGAGCTTTTAGGGTAAAAGGCGATAATATTGATGTTTTTCCTTCGCACTATAGCGAGAGAGCTTGGCGTTTGTCATTTTTCGGTAATGAGTTGGAGCATATTCACGAATTTGATCCGCTGACCGGTGAGAAGCTGGCAAAACTTGATAAAGCTATAATTTACGGTAATTCGCATTTTGTCATGCCGAAAGAAGCAGTACAAAAAGCTATCTTGCAAATTGAAGATGAATTACGACAACGCTTAACTTTCTTAAAATCCCAGGATAGATTGTTAGAATTTCAAAGACTTAATCAACGTACGCAATATGATTTAGAAATGTTAACCGAAACCGGTAGTTGCAAAGGTATTGAAAATTATTCTCGTCTCTTTACCGGCAGAAAACCCGGCGACCCACCGCCGACTTTATTTGAGTATCTTCCGAAAGATGCGTTATTATTCGTTGATGAAAGTCATGTATCGGTACCGCAAATTAGAGCGATGTATAACGGTGACAGGGCGCGAAAAGAAGTATTAGTCGAGCATGGCTTCCGCCTTCCTTCCGCTCTTGATAACAGACCTTTAAAATTTGAAGAATGGGAAGCTTTTAGACCGCAAACTATTTTTGTATCGGCGACACCGTCGCCTTTTGAACTCCAAGAGTCAGGCGACAATTTAATCGAGCAAATTATTAGACCAACCGGTCTACTCGATCCGGAATGTATAGTAAAACCGGCAAGTAATCAAGTAGAGGATTTAGTCGGAGAAATTCAGGCTACCCTGCAGAAAGGTTTTAGGGTATTAGTTACTACCCTTACTAAAAAAATGGCAGAAGATTTAACTAGCTATTTGCAGGAATTAAATTACAAAACATCTTATTTACATTCTAACGTTCATACGCTTGAGCGTATTGAAATCTTAAGGGATTTAAGGCAAGGGACGATAGACGTATTAGTCGGGATAAATTTACTCCGCGAAGGGCTTGACATTCCTGAATGCGGGTTAGTGGCGATTTTGGATGCCGATAAAGAAGGATTTTTACGCTCGGAAGTGTCGCTAATCCAAACTATCGGCAGGGCTGCCAGAAATAGCGAAGGCAGAGTAATACTTTATGCCGATAAAATGACTAAATCTATCGACAAAGCTCTTAGTGAAACTTTACGTAGAAGGAATATTCAGGAAGAGTATAACAAGAAAAATAATATAATCCCGAAAACTATTAACCGCACTATTCATGCCTTAATGGAGCTAGAGAAAGTAGATAATAAACTGCAAGATAAAAAACAAACCCATTTGTTATTTGACAACCCGGCTAAATTAAAATCCCATATCGAAAAACTTAAAAAAGAAATGTACGCCGCTGCCGGCAATCTAGAGTTTGAACAAGCGGCAAAATTACGTGACCAACTAAAAACCCTAGAAGAAGCAGCACTTGAATTGAGTTAATTATTATGGTAGGGTCTTAAGATTATCACATAAAATATTAATCCATATGGCTGAAAATAAAACTCGTGAAGAATTGCTTACACAAAAATTAATTGAGCAAAATCAAAGAGAACTTCAAGCAGAGTTAGATGAGTTAAAAAAAAGAGATATTAAAAACTCAAAATTTAATGAAGTTGAAAATATGCTGCGCGATAAAACAATTGCTTCGCAAAGTGAATTTATAGAAAAAGGAGCTAAACAAGCCGGTATATCTGCGGGATATGTCGCTCAAGAGGATGGAACCGGTAATATTTTTATCTTAAAACAATTTTATAAAACTCATAATGAGTGCTTAAAAATAAAAGATCAGAAACAACAAACACAGGCTATTAACGATCGTAGAGATGGTGTGCAGGAGTTAATAGGCTCTACCATGTATCAATTTTTATTGTATGATCAAGCTCCTAAAGAAGAATTAGTAAAACCTGATAAAGAACATCAAAATTCACTTTATGTACGTTCTAAATTCTTTAATAATGTTGTACAACTTGCCGAATTTTCAGGTTTAGCAGGTGCAACTAGAGTTAGAGCAGATGATAAAAATTTAAAGAAATTAGAAGGGTTTGAAAAAGTAATAGCGGCTTGTCATATGTTAGGAGAAGGAGATTACCACGCAGGTAATTTAATGGTACAAGACGGCAAAACAGTAAATAAAATTGATCACGGCAGATCTTTTATAATATATCATCAAGATTTTGGTGCTATGGTTCAATCCACATCCGCAATGTTTTCGTATCCCGGTGTTGGATATGGAGCTGCTATTAAAGCAGGTAATTTATCATTTAGTATTAATAAATATAGTGAATCACTAAATCAAATGATAAAGCAATTTGATGAAAAACAGATGGAGGCAATAGTTGATCAAAAAATTGATGAGTTAAAAAAATCCGGATTTGATCCAAAAGGAATTACCGGACTCGCAAAATTTAAAGATAACGAATACGCAGCTATTACAATTAACAACTTTGATGATTTAAGAAAATTCTATAAGGATAATATAAGGGAAAATCTTACTAACATGAAGGAAGTTGCCAAAAGTGCTGAAATAGTAACGAAGTTTAGTAACGTACTACCTGAATTTAAACAAGGCGGTTGGTTAGAAGTATTTGCGAATTCTCCTATTAAAGACCCGGTTGAATATGCAGCTCATAATAATATTCAAATCGAAGGAAAAAATGCACTAGATTGGGCTTATGAAAATGATTATCAAATTAAAGTTTCCAAGGGTTCTAAACAAGAAATAGTGCAAGAACAACAATGGCAAAAAAATCCAAAAGGAGAATGGGAACAAAAAGAAGTTTCAGTTACAAAAAACACAAGAATTATACAAAATCTTGATCCTGCAGCAGCAATGCGTACCCAAGATAAAGTTGTCGGAGAGAAATTAGAATCTTTAGTTCATGATTTTACAAAACAGGTGATAGGTAAAGAAGTATCCGACAAAAAAGTAGAAGAATTTTATGATAAAGTCATCAGTAAGTTAAAAAAAGAACAATATCTTACCGATCAAGATATTAATATTATAAAAAGTGACCCAGATTATAAAAAGAATATCGAAGATACCACAAAACTTATAAACCTCACCACTCCCGATTTAATCGGTAAAGATAAAGTATATTACAAGATGGCAAATTTTTGTAAAAAAATAGGGTTATCAAACATATCAAATTACTTTGTAGAAAAAATTTCATCGGATAATTTAACTAAGCTTTATAAAACAGAAAGTATTATAGAGGAAAGCGTAAAAATTGGTAATACATTATTAAAACATCGAGGTAAAGAGGGAATCCAAACAAAAAGGCTTGAAGCGGTTAAAAAAACGGTTCAAACCAAATTAGAAGATAGAACAAGAGGGAAAAAACTACAGACTCGTCTTTAATTATTATTTTTTAGCTTTTAGTGACATTGTTGCATAGCTCAAATTTTCGATGTCATTCCCGCGCAGGCGGGGCGTTGTTGCATGGCTACCGGAATCGTCATTGCGAGCATTTGCGCGGAGCGCGGCAATCTAGAAAATAATAGTCATCCTGAATTTATTTCAGGATCTACTAAAAAGATGCGCAAAACTTGTTCAGCATGACAAAAAAAGCCTGGATTCCCGCCTGTGCGGGAATGACATAGAGCGTGCTTTAATTATCCATGCAACAATGCCTCGCGGGAATGACATCGTTTTTTAGCCATTTCTCTGTCTAAATAAATTATTTATTATTTTTTGCAGAAGGCAATAACGCTATGCTGAGCTCTTTTAAAGCTTTCTCTTCTACATAATTCGGGGCATTCATTAGCAAATCTTCGGCTTGTTGATTAAGCGGGAAGGCGATTATTTCTCTAATATTAGCTGCATCCGCTAATAATATAACAATTCGGTCAATTCCCGGCGCTATTCCGCCATGCGGCGGCGCACCGAATTTAAACGCTCTAATCATGCCGCCGAATCTTTTATCTACTTCCTCTTCGCTATAGCCGGCAATAGCAAAGGCTTTATACATTATATCCGGTTTGTGATTCCTAATTGCACCGCTAGAAAGTTCTATGCCGTTACAAACAATATCATACTGATAGGCGGTAATTGCGAGCAATTCTTCAATAGTTTTAGCATTTTCTAAGGCTCCTAAGCCACCTTGCGGCATAGAAAACGGATTATGACTAAAGTCCACTTTGCCGGTATCTTCGTTTAACTCATAAAACGGGAAATCGGTAATCCAGCAGAATTCAAAACAATCTTTTTTCAGTAAATCTAACTCCTCTGCAAGTTTTATCCTAACTTTTCCGGCTAATTTTGCTGCTTTATCTTTTTTATCGCTTGAGAAAAACACCGCATCACCGTTCTCAATATTAGCAGTAGTTTTTAAAGTTTCTAGTTGCTCCTTCGTTAAAAATTTTGCTACCGGTCCTTTGGCTTCACCGCTATCGCTAAATTGAATATAGCCAAGACCGCCCGCACCTTCCGCTATAGCAAAATCGATCATTTTATCGAAAAAGCTACGAGGCAAACTTGCAGCTTTGGGCGCCGGTACAGCTCGAACTATCGAACCTTTTTTAATATTTTCTTTAAAAATAGTAAAATTAGAATCCTTAAATATTTCGGTTACGTCGGCAATAATAATCGGGTTACGCAAATCCGGTTTATCCGAGCCGTATTTTAACATCGCTTCATGGTAAGGAATACGGATAAAAGGCAATGATGATATTTTCTTATCGGAAAATTTAGTAAATAATTCATACATAACGGGTTCGACCGTGTTAAACACGTCTTCCTGCGTGACGAACGACATTTCAATATCTAATTGATAAAACTCGCCCGGTGATCTATCGGCTCTTGCATCTTCATCACGAAAACATGGCGCGATCTGAAAATAGCGGTCAAACCCTGAAACCATCAATAACTGTTTAAATTGCTGAGGTGCTTGAGGTAGCGCATAGAATTTACCCGGATGTAATCTACTCGGTACTAAAAAGTCTCTAGCACCTTCGGGCGAGCTTGCCGTTAAAATCGGTGTTTGAAACTCCGTAAAACCTCTTTGCACCATTAAATGACGAATATGAGAAATAATTTGCGATCTAAGCATAATATTGTTATGTAGCTTTTCTCGTCTTAAATCAAGAAAACGATATTTAAGTCTAGCATCTTCCGGTGCTTCCTTTTCAATGTTAATAACAAAAGGTAAAGTCTCCGCCGCTGATTCAATAATAAACTCTTTAACTAATATTTCAATCTGCCCGGTAGTCAGCGTATTATTGACAGTATCATCAGACCGCGCTACAACTTTGCCGGTGACAGTAATTACCGACTCATAACGCAAACGACTTGCCTTATCCATCAGTTCCGGGTTTTGATCGGTAAATACTAATTGCGTTACGCCGAAATGATCTCGTAAATCGATAAAAACTAGATTACCGTGGTCTCTTCTTCGATGTACCCAGCCGGATAATTTAACTTCTGTTTCAACATGAGTAATTTGTAATTCATTGCAATTATGAGTTCTATATTTATGCATTTTTTGTTTTGATTTTATTTGATGATGATGGTAATTTATGTCATTCCTGCATCTCTTTATACCATTCCAGCAACCTTTTATGTCATTCCTGCAGGTGCGGGAATGACATTGTTGCGTGGATCAACCAAACTGATGTCATGCCGTGACTTGATCACGGCATCCAGTTAAAAATCTAAAACAATTACCATCGTAAGTTGTTTTTCTGGATACCGTGGTCAAGCCACGGTATGACAACGAGGTCTCCTCGCAATGACGTCTTCAAGTTAACCTACGTAATATATACAAAATACTACGATTCTGCAATTAAAAACTAGAAAACAGGCTTTATACCTAGAAAACTTAAAAAATTTCGTAATTCCTGACGCCCTAAAACATGTGACGTACTAAATACTTTGTCATATTTTGCATTCTTTAAATCAAGTAAAGTTAAACCTTGCAAAAATAATTCCCTAAATATTACTCGCTCGCTAAAACCGTCGGCTAATTTAAAGCTAATTCTTTTAGCAAGTTTATTTAAAACGTTACCGACTCGACGTTTATTTACTGCATCAAGATTGCTTAAACGATTACGTAAAATAATCCATTCAATACTACCGCCGTCACGGCTAGCACGCTGCATTTTCTGCTCCCAAATCATTTGGCTATAAATTGACGGGCTGATAATTTCGTCTTTATCGTCAATTTTAGCTATTACATCTAAATCAAGGAAACTATCGTTAATCGGCGTAATGATCGTATCGGCATAAGAATGAGCAAGCCTTGATAAAAATGTATGACTACCGGGCGTATCGATTATTATATAATCAGTGCTACTTGCTTCAACTAGGGCTTTTTCAAATAGTATTTTCTGCTCTTCTTCCTCGTCGCCTTTATTTTCTTTAAGAGTTTCAGACAAATGAAAATGCCAAGGACTCACTACTTGTTGATCAGGATTTTGCTTATTATATAACTCCCTATTTTTTAGGTAATTTGTTAAAGAGGCCTGGCGTGAATCGATATCAATACTTGCAACCTTATATCCTTGATAAAGCAAAGCGATTATTAAATGCATGGAGCAGGTAGTTTTCCCTGCTCCGCCTTTTTCATTCCCGACTATAAATATATAAGGAGAATTACTTTTGTTCATAATAATCCTTAACAAATTGCTCAATTAGCCTTACGCCGTACCCTACAGCACCTTTAGGACCGAGAGAAGAAGCTTTTTTACTGTTAGCGACGCCGGCAATATCCAAATGCGCCCAAGCCGTTTCATCTTTTACGAAACGCTTAATAAAATGCGCGGCCGTCGAGCTGCCTGCTGCCCCCGGTACGTTACCGATATTTGCAACATCGGCAATATCGGAATTAATCATTTCATCATAATCGTTATGCAGAGGCATCCGCCATAATTTTTCGTTAACTTTATCGCCGGTATTAATTAATCTTTCCGCTAACTCATCGTTATTTGAAAAACACCCGCCATATGTATGCCCCAAAGCTACCACGATAGCACCGGTAAGCGTGGCAAGATTTATTACGCATTCGGGTTTAAATTTTTCCTGTGCATACCAAATAGCATCGGCAAGAACTAACCGCCCTTCCGCATCGGTATTGAGTACCTCGGCAGTTTGTCCCGACATGGTAGTTACCACATCACCGGGTCTTTGCGCGTTTCCTGAAGGCATATTTTCAACAAGCCCAATAACACCGATTACATTAACTTTAGCTTTACGAGAAGCAAGTGCCGCAATAGCACCGACTACCGCAGCCGATCCCGCCATGTCATATTTCATTAAGTCCATATTTCCGGCAGGCTTAATAGAAATACCGCCGGTGTCAAAAGTAACCCCCTTACCGACCAAGGCAATAGAAGCGGTATCTTTATCGCTGCCGTAATATTCCATAACTACCAATTTAGATTCGTTTTGTGAGCCTTGACCGACGCCGAGAAGCGCCCCCATACCGAGATTTTTCATTTCTCGCTCACCGATAATAGCCACGTCTACGCCTAATTCTTCAAGATATTCTGCTACTCTATCGGCATAAACTTGTGGGCTTTTGATATTTGCCGGCTCATTACTAATGTCTCTGGTAAAAAATACTGCTTGAGCGATTAAATTTTTCTCGGCAAATAATTTTTCTGCTTCATCTTGATCGTTAGTAACAATTTCAAAAGTCTCAACTGCAAATTTTTCTTCTTCTTTTAAAGTGGTACGATATTTATTAAACCGATAAGATGCAAGAAGAGCGCCGCTAGCTATCAGAGAAGTAAAAATATGCGGTTCGTAATTCCCGATTTTATCGGTTAATTTTAGCCCGATACTGCTAATTTTTGCGCAAGTGCTTTGCGATAAAATTTTACCGCCTAGTTCTTCAATCTTTGCATCCTTTAATTTTTTCTCTTCTCCTAAACCGACTAGAATTAAATATTTAATTTCCCCGGTTTTAATAACGGAAGTAATGATTTTCACCTGCCCGAATTTGCCGGTAAATTTCAGTTTATTTTGCATGGTTTTAGAAATCAAACCGTGATGTTGCTGATCAAGCGCCATCAAATTATTATCAAGCTTTAATTGATCGCTAATAAAAACTACTATTGCCTGATTGTGTAACGACTCTTCTTTAGTAAAACTTATATTAAGCATATATTTTTTCTCTATTGTATTTTTTTATATGATATTTATCTAATTTAACTTTGCAAGTATTTATAAATAATTTTCATTTATTTATTTTTTATTAGCAACAATTAATGTTGATTTCTCTATTTTATTAATATAAATTAATATTGTAGTAATTTATTTAAAAGTAAATTATGTCGAAAAACAAGTATGTTTAGTTTATTTAACTCTTCTTCATACTTGACAAAAAAATCTTTAATTGGGAATTGTCACTCTACGGTTTGATCGGCGTTGTTGCATGGCTAATAATTTACCGTATTATGGTTATTATAAGTACGGTGTCATACCGTAGTCAAGCCCACTACTGTACGAACGTTTAAATAAAGAGGTAAAAATTCTGTCATTCCGTGGCTACGACCACGGAATCCAGCTTTATAATATCATAAAAAGATTCTAAAATAAGTTTAATATGGCTTTATTTTCCTGGATGCCGTGATCAAGTCACGGCATGACACAGCCTTTTTTCAACGTTCGTACAGTAGTGGGCTTGACCACGGCATGACACCGAAACACTTTGCAAAAATTCTAGCCATGCAGCAACGCCGGTTTGATCACGGAACCTAGAAAATAACAATCTAAATATCTTGGCGAGACTCGTAGGACAATTCTTCATTTATGAGTAGTATATCTCTTCTTTACTATCAACACAAATCGAATAACAATATGAGGGAAAAAATATGGCCAAAAAATTTCACGCTAATATAGATATAATACAGCAAAATAATATTCATATTCTGAAACAATTACTTTTCAAAGTAATTGAATCAATAAAAAATTTGCAGCAAACTGTCGCAACGCTTGAGAAAATAGTAGAACCTATAAAGTTACTTTTTGCCCTTGCTATTTATATGACAGACCATCATCAAGAAACTCTAAATGATAAGGAGGTTACGCCCATTACGGGAAATATAGTAGAAGATAATCAAGGAGGCTAGTTTAACCCCAACTATGGATAATTCTTATCCATAGTTCGCGTTATTTTAAGAAATATAACTTGAAGAGCTTGGATCAATGTCATTCCCGCCTGCGTGGGAATGACATACTGCTGCTTTATCGAGGCATGCAACAATGCCCGTATCTCCTCACAATGACGATTTTTTTAAAAACTGATTTTTAACTTAACAAAACCTTGATGGCTTTGATATTTCTTTTGTAAGTGACAGTTATACTCAACTAATACATCAACATTACCTTTTTGTGCAAGAACACTAGCGCCGATATTATAACCAGTTTTAGGTTGCTTTGGTAAAATTATAGTTTCTTTAATCTGTCTACCTTCCCAGCTTACTTGCGCTTCTACTTTTTTGTTTTTATTATTAAAGTGGTTTTCTATAGAGACGTGCAAGCCCGGAGTTAAAGTTATAGATTCAGCAACTCTTTGCGGAGTAAATAATATTTTAGTACCGACAATACCGGTCCATAAGTTTTGAGATTTCGCAGCAACCGTTAAATGTTGTACACCTAGATCACTATCTTTATAAATTCCGTCTTTAGAACTCCCGTATCTAATACCGATATTCGGTATAATAGTTAATTCGTAATTAGTCGGATATTTATAATTTAATAATGTTTCAAAGCTGAGACTATCATTCTTATATTTACCGATAACATTACTACCCGAATAAACGCTTTTATTTTTAATATAGTTACGAGCAGCCGCAAACATTCCTTGCAAAGAAAAATTCTCCGGTAATTCTTTCTGACCGTATAAAGCTAGCACATGACTATTAACGGCAGTCTTTCCTTTAGTAGTTGTACTCGTCTTAAAATTTGAATGCATATTAGTATAAGCTATTCCGAGTATGTCATTATCGTTAAATTCTACGTCAAACCCGATGGTACTACCGTATGTATTACCTTTATACCCCGACATATTTTTTTGTGCACCTTGTTTGTTAACACCGTATAACCCGGCAATCCAAACACCTTTTGTTATAGAAGTATCCTCATCGCCTGCTGCTACTGCTGCTAACCCGGATATACCGGATATTCTACTTTTAATAAGATCGGTTACTGAGTCCATCATTCCAGTCGTTATAGAGGACGTAGCAGATAGCGTTCCTTCAGCATCAGTTATTTTTTCTTCTGCTTTTTGCTCAAGTTGAGCATCAATAGCTTTCTCTTGTTCTTGCAGTTCTAGCATAGCCTCAATATTTTCTTTTTCTTCAAGAAAATCTATTGCTTCGCTAAGGCTCAAGCCTTTTTTTCTTTGCTCCTCTAAAAATCCAATAGTTTCTTGTATGCTTCCCCCTTCGCTAACATATTGCTTTAGGAATTCGATTACATCCAAAAATTCTTCGTTCCGTTGTTTTTCTCCTAATAATGCTTTTAATGAAGATATTTCATCATTTAAACGAGTTATCTCCTCGCGCTCAAAGGAATCATTACCGTTACCGATACCGTTTTCACTATTACCATATAAATCGCTATTATTGGTTTCTAATGTAGGTTTTGAGTAAGGATTGCCTGAAGTACTTTTTAAAAAATCAATTTCAGCTCTAAGCTCCTTTACAAGCTCACTTTCCGGCATAGCTTTTCTCTCACTTCCTGGTAGAGGCGTTCCATCTCTTTCTGCAGTTTCTTTCCTAGTCTCTGCTACTCTTTTAGCTTCTTTTGCTCTAGATATTTCTTCAGCTTCTTTCACCTGTTTTGCTTCCGCTGCACGCCTCTTAATATCCCAGTCTGCCTCCTTTGCATCACGAAGCGCCTCGGCTTTCTTTTTGTTTTCCTTTATCTGTTCTTCTATCCTTTTCTTTTGAGCTTCTCTAAGCTTTTGTTCTTCAGCTAGACGTTTTTTTTCTGCAAGCATTTCCAACGGAGAAAGGTCTGTAAGCACCGGAACATTATTTTTCACTATAATCAAATCATAGTTAGCATCAAAATTTCCTATTTTTTTCAACCGAACTCGATTTTGGTTGACGGGTTGTCCTTGTTGATGGGCAACAGCTTGAGCCTTTTTAAGAGCTTTTCCTTGTCTAATTTGATCAAATATAGCATCATGACCACCAGCAATAACAGGTGCAGGAGCGGGAGGAGGGGGGGGCGGTGGCGGCGGAGGTGGTCCGCCATCTACTGCCATAGCCTCTAATGTCACACCGCTTAACATAGTAGTTGAAACAGTAACAAGCATTAAATTTTTAACAAATTTAGATTTGTTATTTTTAATATTTGGCATAATTTAACCTTTTCCTTAAAACGTTAATAAATTATTATACAGAATAAAAAATTAAAGTCAAGAAATTTATCGTAGCATGAAGTAACTTAGATAGACTTTTCAGCCTTTATACCGGATATTGTGGATTTATTTATGATTTACATAAGTAAATGAAAGAAGTGAGGGTTAGTTGTATTTATATAAAGTTAACATATTAATTAACTTAAAATGCATTATACAAAAGATAAATTAAATAGTCAATATATTATTAATATATTTAATACTGGGAGCTTTTATTGTATTATTTTGGTATATGAATCCTGCAAGGCAGAAAAACATTGTTGTGCGTTCGGTGTCATACCGTGGCTTGACCACGGTATCCAGTCTTTTTTTAAGTTTTTTCTGGATACCGTGGTCAAGCCACGGTATGACACTATACTTGTAATAACCAGAGCATGCTAACCTATCCACACAAAGATAACAACAAACGGTATATATTTTGTTCTCTAAAATAAAACTAATTATCACGCTATTAACAATCGGCGTTATAATATATTTCATAGTCCCCTCTATACCGCTGCTTGACAAGGTCAGCTTTTCACAAAAAGTATTTGATCGGAACGGGCAGTTAATGCGTATTTCTCTCTCAAAAGATGATAAATATAGAATATATACATCGATTGACGCTGTACCCTCTCAATTCATAGAAGCGGTATTATTATATGAAGATAAATATTTTTATTTCCATCCCGGAATTAACCCTATTTCTTTATTTGAAGCTTTTTACTTTACCTATTTAAAAAACGGTCGAAAAATCGGCGCTTCCACTATCACCATGCAAGTAGCGCGTATAAGGTTCGGGATAAATTCCGGCACTATACTCGGCAAATTATACCAAATTATTAAAGCAATACATTTGGAGTTACATTATTCAAAAAACGAAATTTTAGAAGCGTATCTTAATTTAATTCCTTACGGCGGTAATATTGAAGGTGTCGCAGCTGCTAGCTATATTTATTTCGGACGTGAACTTAAAGATTTAAATTTACTGGATATTTTAAGTTTAGCCGTTATACCGCAAAATCCGGTAAAAAGGGGAGGAAACTGTAATTTGTTACAATCGATGGCACAAAAAGTTCTATATCCTTCCCCTTGCCCTCTATGTCATTCCCGTAAAAACGGGAATCCAGAACATTACAGTCATCCTGAATTTATTTCAGGATCTATTAATGAGATGCTGAAACAAGTTCAGCATGACAAAAAAAGCCTGGATTCCCGCCTTCGCGGGAATGACATAGAGGGCAACGGGAATGACATAAAGAATTGCAGAAATAACATAAAAAGAGCTAGACTCTATCTATTTTCTAAATGGCTAGAAACTCATCCACAAGATATTATTTACGATAAATTACTTAACTTACCCATAAAATTTAATCAAGCCAAAAACTTACCGTTTATAGCACCGCATTTTACTTTAGATATATTAGCACAAAATAATAGACCTCTTGCAGAATTCGCTTATAAAGAGGAATTTGAAGGATACACGAAACGCAGAACCGCAGCGTACTTAAATGTACGTGAGGATGAGGGATTAGGATCGACGTACAAATTACCTTTAGAAGTAGAGTTATGCAAGAGGTCTAATAGCATTAAAGATATTTTCACCACTATAGATAAGAATTTACAAACTATTTTAGAAACACAAATTCGACTATATATTAATGCTCACAAGCAATACGGCGTAACAAATGCCTCAGCTATGCTAGTAGACTTTACTAATATGGAGGTATTAGCAAGCGTCGGCTCCGGTGATTTTTTTAATACTGATATAAGCGGGCAAATAAACGGTACTAAATCCTACCGATCCCCAGGCTCAACTTTAAAGCCCTTCGTCTACGCTCTGGCTTTTGATCAATCCTTAATTCATCCTTTAACTTTATTAAAAGACTCTCCTATTAATTACGATAGCTATAAGCCGGAAAATTTTGATAGTAGTTTTACCGGCGGGGTAAGTGCCGGAGAGTCGTTAATAAAAAGCCGTAATATACCGGTAATATTTCTTGCCTCTAAATTAAAAAACCCTAACTTCTACGAATTTTTAGGACAAGCAAAAATTGCTAAATTACGAGAACCGGAAATATACGGCTTATCTATAGTACTCGGAGCAGTAGAGGTAAATATGGAAGAGCTAGTTACACTTTATGCCATGCTCGGCAATTTAGGTTCATATCAACCGTTAAAAAAGTTAATAGCGCCGAGACAGGAATTTATATACTCAAATGATCCTTCAAATTGGAATGTAAAACAAGGGGTGAACACGCACAGCCTATCCTTAATAGGTGAGCATGCGAATCCCCCGAAGTTTTGCAGAGCCAATTTGGAGGAGCAGAAGAGTATACTGTTGTCCAAAGAAGCAAGCTACTTAACGCTCGATATTTTAAAAGATACCGCCCGCCTGCATGCTTATAATAATATAGAACCAAGCTTGCCGGTATATTGGAAAACCGGTACTTCTAGCTCGTTTAGGGACGGTTTAGCGGTCGGTATATTCGGCAAATATGTGCTTGCCGTGTGGATCGGAGATTTTAAAGGTCAAGTTAGAGGATCGTTTACGGGAGTAGAAACTGCCGCTCCTTTATTTTTTAATATTATAAATGCGGTAATAAATAAAACCGAAGATAAAGATTTGATTCTTGATAAAGCAAAGGAGCTTGATATTACTAAGGTTAGTGTATGTGCCGATACCGGTGATATTTATAACGGTATGTGTCTAAGTAAAACCGATACTTGGTTTATTAAAGGCAAATCACCGATAAAACCGTCGGGAATATATAGGAAAATTTTAATAGATATCAATACCGGTATGCCGGCTTGTAGCTTTATAGAAGGACAAACCGAATATAGAATAGTAAATTTTTGGCCGACCGATTTACTGTCGGTATATAAAAAAGCCGGTATTCATTTGTTACCGAAACCTTTAGGCAAAAGCTATTGCGATAATTGTTGTAGTAATTTGGTAAATCAACACTATCAAAAACCGAAAATTACCTCTCCTATAAAAAATTCTGTTTATTCAATTAAAAATAGTGATAGGATAATCCTTGCGGCAACCGTTGATCCCGGTGTTTCCGATATTTTTTGGTTTGTTAACGATGAGTTAATAAATAGTGTTAAAGCCGATGAACCATTATTATGGCAAGCAAAAATCGGAGAATATATTATAAGGGTTATTGACAATAACGGTGAGAGCGATGCGGCAAGAATTAATTTTAAAGATTAAGAACATGAAGCATATAACAAAGGAACGATTACAATTAATAAAGCAAATTAATACTATATTTACCTCATTGACGGAAATTTATAACAAAACTGAAGAAATAACAGAAAAAGGGATTTTAGTATTAGGAGCTATAGGCGGCGGCAAAAGCGCTTTGGTAGCGTCATTAATTAACCATGAACTGAAAATTATTTATAATTCCGATAAAAAAGTCTATCAATTAGAAAATTTTAGTAATTCTGATTTAAAAATACATAACAACCCTTCTACAACGCCCAATATTCTTAATAAATATAAAATTGGCGATACTGTAATTTGGGATTGTCCGGGCTTTGAGATAAATAAGTATTCACCGAGAAATATAACTCAAATATTAATTAATCTTTTTTCTCTAAAGAGATTGTTTAAAGTTACTAACGAGTTGCAATTTATAATCGTCACTCCCGAATCTTCAATAACGGAAGAAAGCGGCGGATTCTATCTCATAATTGAAAAATTTACTAATATTTTTCTAAAGTCAGAGCTAGAAAAATTAAAAAATAGTGTGGCGTTAGTTATAACTAAAGGGGAAGCAGAATTAGAGAATATTAATGAATCAGTAAGAAATATTATAAACAAAAGCGATCCAACTATTCAGAAGTTTTTTAATAATTTGTCTTTGTCCGGGTCTTCATTTATTAAAATTTTTCATAAAATTCCTCAAGAAGCCGGGCTTTTTACTTCTAAAATAAAATTTGAAGATTTTAAGTTAGACGCCGTTAACGTAAAACTAAGACCTTTAAATTTTAGCCTTAACGGACATCAAAATATTATAAGTGAGCTATACACTAAAATAGAACTTAATATTGCTCAAATAAGTGGTATCATAACCCGTACTTTTGATGAAAAAAATTTTGATTATTATAAACCTGTCAATTGTCGTATATTTTTTGATGATTATGACAGTTTTATTAAAAAAATTTTATTACCGTCGGATAAAAATTATATTCTTCTGCCTTCCGCAAAAGCAAAATATTTTCAAGGGTTACAGCAGATATTTAAATTTCATAAGCTAATGGAAAAAAATAATGATAATCCTAAAAACTTGGTTATTGAGCTTTTAGATATTATCGAAAAATTTTCAGAAGAGCCGCAGCAGCAAGAGCAAATACATAATTATAGCTATATTCTTAAACAACAAACCGAATATTTATTATTTTTCGGAGAAATTTTAAAAGCCGCTCCTTCAGATTCAGATTATTTATTTAACCGCGTAATAAAGCATTGCAAAACAACAGTAAATAAAATTTTTATGCCTTTTATTAAAGACATAAAACTAAAAAAATCTATAGATGATAAATATTACGAAGAAGCTATATGGTGGTTAAATAAATATAAACCTCCTGAAGAAATAAACGAAACTAAAGCTTTAGCCCGTTTCAATATTGGCACGATTTATAGTAAGAAAGGAGAGCTTAGAAACGCATGGGATAATTTTAATCAGGCTCTTAATTATAATAAAAAACTAATTTTACCGTACAAAGAAATCGGTAATATATTAGAGCAACTAGCAATAAAACCTAACAAAAACGATGATTACTATAAGGTAACTTTAAATTTAGCAATAAAATATTATAAAATTGCCGACTATGATACCGGCATTTTGAAATGTTTTGAAGCACTAATAAAAAAGAATCCGAAAGACCCTGATTTATATATTCAAAAAGGAGATTATTTACTTACAAAAAAAATATATAGCGATGCTTTAAAGGCTTATTCTGCCGCTAAAGATATAACAGATAACTCATTTAAGCGGAATGATATAGCACTTAAAATACTAAAATTCGAGATATCTAAAACAGAACCCGCACCTATAATTGATTATGGTAATATTCACGTTGCTGAGATAGATAAAGCAGAGAGAGACTTGAATTTTGTTAAAATAACCGGTGATAATAACGCGAATTTAGGATAAGAACTTATCCTAAATTCGGTTCAAAAGCTGAATAATCAAGGGTAATACATTAACCCAAAAGATAGGCGTTGTTGCATGGCTCGAAAATTGCTATATTTTGGGTATTCTTTAAAAGTACCGCGATGTCATGCCGTGGCTTGACCACGGCATCCAGTCAGGCTTTTTAATTTTTTCTGGATACCGTGGTCAAGCCACGGTATGACAAGTTTTAAGCGATTTTAACCATCCATGCAACAACGCCCAAAAGATATCACCCAAGAGCAGTATACTTCAAGATTTGAATTTAGCTTTACGCAAATAATAAATCACGATTAAAGAAATAGCGAGTCCAAACCAGGTTAAAGCATATTCTAAATGATCGTTTCTAACATTTGCTAAATGATTCATCGATAAAGGAATAAGAATATCTAAATCACTAATATCTTTGCCGTCCAAAATTACATAAAAATTTTCTAACTTTAGCCCTAAAATGCTAGAAGCGCCTGCCAAATCCAAAGTAAACCAGACATTATTTTTTATGTCATTATCGGGGATAAAAGAGCGTGTTTTTTCGCTAGGCAACGTTACACCGATAATTTCGTGCATTTGCTCATTCGCGGCACTAGAAATAGCGTTTTTATGGCGATTACTAAACCAGCCGCGAGCTACTAAAATAATTTTACCGTTCATAGTCTTAAAAGGCGTCACTAAATAATAACCGTCTTTTTCCTTCGACATTGATCTACGCCCGTATAAATGCATATCTGCGTCGGCTAAAAAATGTCCGGTAATTTTTACTTTACGGTAAATTAAATTATCCTCTAAAGCATTTAAATCTACGGCAGGGCTAGTCAGATTATAATCCATAGCCTCTAGAAATAGTTTTTTTTCTTTTAAACGACTAAGCTGCCAAAAGCCAAGCGTTATCAATATAATAACCGTACATAAAGTAAAGAAATCTATAAAATTAAATCTTGAATTGTTAAATTTTTTGTTCACTTTATGCTAAATTTTATAAGTAAAAATATATTGTCGGATAAGATTTTAGTGGCGTTGTTGCATGGCTCCTAATTTATCGCATTATAGTTATTACAAGTACGGTGTCATACCGTGGCATGACCCCGAACGCTTTGCAAAAATTCGAGCCATGCAACAAGACCGATTTTAGTTTATTGTTTATTATTTGTCCATTTATTAGATATAATAACTATGAAACATAGAGGGCAAGAGTTTTTCCTTATTATAGTTATTACAAGTACGGTGTCATACCGTGGCATGACACCGAACGCTTTGCAAAAATTCGAGCCATGCAACAAAGCTTATATATTAAACGAAATACTACTTGCTAAAAATATAAAATTTACATTTGTTTTTTGCCGCTTCTAAATATAAAAAGATTACCGGCGTAATATATAAAGTTAATAATTGCGAGGTTAGTAATCCGCCAACCACCGCAAGACCCAAAGATTGCCGCTCGCCGCCGGTGGCTCCTAGTCCTAAAGCGATCGGTAACGCCCCCATTAAAGCCGCAAGCGTCGTCATCATAATCGGTCTAAATCTAACTAAACACGCTTCATAAATAATTTCTTTAGAAGTTTTATTACTAGTCTTTTGAATTTCTAGGGCAAAATCAATAATGATGATAGCGTTTTTCTTGACGATACCGATTAACATAATTAAACCGACAAACCCGTAAATATCAAGTTCTTTACGGAATAATACTAATGTGAGAAGAGCGCCGAAACCTGCAGTCGGTAAGCCTGCAAGAATAGTGATCGGGTGCAAAAAATTCTCATATAACATGCCAAGAACTATATAAATTAATATAGCGGCAAGCAGCATCAATAGCCCCATATCAGACAGAGAGGACTGAAAAGCCTGAACCGTTCCTTGAAAGCCTCCCGTTATGCTGGCGGGCATTTGCAACTCCTTTATAACCGCCTCCACTTGCGGCACCGCATAACTTAAAGAAAAACCCGGCTTGAGGTTAAAAGAAACCGTAACGGAAGGTAACTGCCCGAAATGAGAAATACTAAGCGGTCCGACGGTATTAATTATTTTGGCAACAGAAGCTAAAGGCACTAGGACATCGTTAGATGATTTAACATAAAGTAAAGATAGCATGGATGGATCCGTCTGATATTCCGGCGCGAGTTCTATAATCACAAAATATTGAGCGGTCGGAGTATAGAGGGTAGAAATTTGTTGCGCGCCGTAAGCACTATATAAAGTTGTTTGTATCTGTTCCAACGATACTCCAAGCTGCGCCGCTTTATACCTGTCGACTTCTAGTTTAGTTTGCGGTTGCGCGATTTGTAAATCCGAGGTCACGTCAAGAAAACCCGTTATTTTGCTAAGTTTTGTTTGGAGTTTCGGCACAAAATTAAATAACTCATCTTGATCGATGCCTTGCATCGTATATTGATACTGACTTTTTGTTGACTGCCCACCAATACTTAGCGTCGGAACATTTTGTATATAAACTTTTATGCCCGTTAGATTATTGAGCTTTGCCCGAAGTTCATTAATTACCTTATTAGAGCCGGGTCTTTGATCTCTCGGCTTGAGGCTTATAAACACCGTTCCTTGATTCATCGAAGAATTTCTCCCCGATGCACCGACCGAAGAAGCAAGCGCCTCAATATAAGGATTTTGCAGCACTATATCCGCAACCTGTTTTTGTAGATTTACCATCGCGTCAAAAGAAATACTTTGCGCGGTTTCCGTAGAAATTAATACTTGTCCTGAATCTTCATCCGGTAAGAAGCCTTTAGAGACGATAGTAAAAAGATAAATAGTTGCTAAAATCATGATAATAAACGCCAGCATCGTAGCTCTGCCGTAATCTATAACCGTTACCAGACTTTTTTGATATTTCTCTTTGATATATTCAAAGGCTTTTTCACTTATTCTTTCAGTTTTCTCGGATGATTCGTTATTCCTACCTTCTTTTAAAAACATATTACATAATACGGGGGTAATTGTAATAGAAATAATTCCTGAAAATAATATAGCCGAGGTTATAGTTACCGCAAATTCATTTAATAACCTGCCTAAAATTCCCCCCATTAATAATAAAGGTATAAAAACCGCTATTAGCGATAAAGTCATGGATATTACGGTAAAAACAATTTCTTTGGTGCCGTCTATCGTCGCTTGTAATTTACTTTGCCCGTTTTCTATATGCCTTGTTATGTTTTCTAGCACTACTATAGCATCATCGACAACAAACCCGACTGCTAACGTCATAGCCATAAGAGATAGGGTATCTATACTAAAATTTAGAATATACATAACCGAAAAGCTGCCTATTATCGACAAAGGCAATGTCAGGGCCGGTATAATAGTCGAAGAAAAATTATGGAGGAAAATGAATATAACGATTATCACCAGCAAAAGAGCTAGGAGTAGCGTAAATTGTACATCATGTACCGATTCTTTAATAGAGTCTGATCGATCAAATAAAATGTTTATATCAACTCCGGCAGGAATCTGCTGACGTAATGAAGGTAATATTTCTTTGATTGAATCGATAATCTCCAAAGTATTAGTGTTAGGCTGTTTCTGAATAGCCAAAATTATTCCGGGTTTATCATTATACCAAGCTGCTATTTTATTGTTAGCAACACTATCTATTGCCACGCCGATATTGTTAAGAAATAAAGGATTGCCATTACGATACATTAATATCAAATCATTATATTCTTGAGCATTTTGTAATTGCCCAGGGACTAAAATCGTCGAATAAATATCTTTCCCGTATAAAGCTCCGGTCGGCTGGTTAACATTACCTTGCATAATCGCATTCGCTACTTCCTCGATCCCTATCATATTAGCGGCTAGTTTACTCGGATCAAGCTGTACCCTTATTGCATATTGCTGCGAGCCGTATACTTGTACCTGCGCCACACCTGCCAACATTGAAAATCGTTGAGCAATGATTGTTTCCGCATAATAATCAACTTGGTATAACGGCATAGTATCGGAAGTTAAAGATAGGTAAAATATGGGAGCATCAGCCGGATTTACCTTGCGATAAGAAGGAGGGTTAGGCAAATCGGTAGGTAATTGCTTTGCTGCCGATGAAATAGCCGCCTGCACATCCTGCGCGGCAGCATCTATATTTCTATCTAAGGAAAATTGTAAGGTGATTTGCGTATTGCCGGAGGTGTTAATTGAGTTCATTGACTCAATATTAGCAATATTGGAAAATTGTTTTTCCAAAGGCAACGCAACAGAAGAAGCCATAGTAGACGGATCGGCACCGGGCAAGCTTACTGAAACCTGAATCGTCGGAAAATCAATATCCGGTAGCACGCTAATAGGCAGCAGCCTATAACTAAACACGCCAAATAATAAAATTGTGAACATGAATAAAGTAGTAAATACCGGACGCTTGATAAAGAACTCGGATATGTTCACAGCAATAACCAAATAATTTTTTAAAAAACGATGTCGTTCTTAGTAACGGTGCATGGGTATCGTCATTGCGAGCAACTGCAGGCGTTGTTGCATGGCTCTAAAAAAGTGCCGTGTGTCATTCTAGCTAAAAGCGGGAATCTAGGCTTTTCTTTGTCATGCTGAACTTGTTTCAGCATCTTTAGTAGATCCTGAAATAAATTCAGGATGACTTAAAAGTATTTTTCTGGATTCCCGTTTTCACGGGAATGACATCGAAAATTTGACCCATGCAACAATGCCCAACATCTCGGAGAATGGCATCTTCAGGCATTACTCCTCTTCTTCCTGAATAACTTTAGCATTCACCTGCGTACCATCAAATAAACGTAACTGCCCGTTGATAACTATCCGTTCCCCTTCTGCTAGTCCGGACGAAATAACCGTATAATTATCGTCGGCAAAATCTATTGTTACATCTCGGATATTAGCTTTATTATCCTCCTCGACAACAAACACATATGACCCTTGGTCGTTTATTTGCACGGCTTTATTCGGAACTATTAAAGCATCGGTTTTATTATTAATATTTAACAATATCCGCACAAACTGACCAGGCCATAGCAGCTCTTCACTATTGGGAAATAGGGCTTTTAGCTTAATAGTACCGCTCAAAATATCGATAGTATTGTCGATAAATACAATCTCGCCGTCGGTAATTTCTTCGCCTAGTGCGGTTTTAAGCGTAATAGGCACTTTGGATTTTTGCAGCAAGCTTAAATATTGTGCCGGCACTGAAAAACTTATATAGATCGGGGAAATTGTATTAATTACTACCAAATTTGTTATATTTGCTTGTACTAAATTGCCCTCATCAAGCAAAATTTCACCGAGTCGCCCGCTAATAGGGGCAGTTATTTTGCTATATTCAATTTGTAATTTAGCATCCTCAATTAAGGCTTCATCGGCATCGGTAGCAGCTTTAAAGACATTCATATTGGTTAGCATCTGCATATATTGCTCTTCAGATACGGCGTTTTCAGCAAATAAATTACGATAACGCAACTCTTCTTTTTGGGCATTTTCAAATTGAGCTTGATCTCGCAATAAATTTGCTTCCGCTTCCTCTAAATTATATTGAAAACTCCTCGGATCAATTTCAAATAAAATTTCTCCGGCTTGTGCTAATTCCCCGTCTTTAAAATTTACTTTGATTATTTGCCCCGTAACTAAAGGTTTTACTTCTACGCTTTTATAGCTTTCAGTAAGACCCGCTAGCTCTATCATATGTAACATATCTTTCTTTGTGACTAGCACAATATCAACCGGCGCCCCTACCGAAATGATTTTTTTACCGGTGATATGATCACGAATAAACCAGATAATTACGGTCAGTATTAGCAAAGCTAATAAGATTAGCAATAAACTTTGTTTTATTAGTTTGATCATAATTATACCCTATAAAAATCGTCATTGCGAGCGACCAAAAGCCTTGTTGCACGGCTCTAAAAAAGTGCCGTATGTCATTCCCGCCTTCGGGCTTTGTTGCATGGCTCAATATTTTTGCAAAGCAACTAGATGACACCATACTTGTAATAACCGTAATACAGTAAATTTTTGTACTAATTTTTTCCTGGATTGCCGCTCTAGACTACAGCTAAATTCAGAAAGATTTAGACAAGATGAATTTAAAGGTGAGCCTGCGCAGCGTACTAGAGTACGTGAGCACAGGCGAATCCAGAAAAATTCACTTGTATCAACCTTTCTGAATGACGCTGTACGCCCTCCTCGCAATGACGATCGACCTCTCTCGGCTTTTCTCCATCACCACTCACCTCCTAACGCATGAAAAAGATTCACTGCCGCATTTAAGCGATTAAGCTTAATAGTTACGCCGCTAATTTGTGCTTGCAGCACGCTTTGCTCGGCATTTAATACATCTAAGTAATTGGCAATACCCTGGCGTTGACGTTGTTTTATCAGCCTTGCGGAAGTCTCTAAGGCTTTCTCGTTTCTTTGCCAAATATTAAAATTATCTTCCGAAGTTTTCTGCGCCGAAAGAGCGTCCATAACTTCCCGAAAAGCAACAGCGACAATATTCCGATATTGGATTACATATTGTTCTTGCGTTATCTTAGCAATTTGAACATTTGCTTTAATTCGACCGAAATCAATTATCGGCATAGCGGAACTGCCCCCGATTTGCCAACTATGCGCCGAATCGTTAAAAAGTTTAGCAGCTTTATTACTCCCTAACCCCAATAATCCCGTTAATGATAAATTCGGAAAATAGGTCGCCCGCACTACACCGATATTGCTATTCGCCGCAATTAAATTCTGCTCAGCCGCTCGTATATCGGGACGCTGCTCTAACAGCTTTGACGGTAGTATTTCCGGAACCATCGGAGCAACTAATTTATCAATAGTTTGATTATGATTAAAGCTACCGTTAACTATATCTTTAGGAGTTCTCCCTAATAGAATTTCCAGAGCGTGTTTTTGCTCCTGTAATTGCTGCCGCAAAATCGGTAATTCAGATTCGGTAACCGTTAGTAACGATTGTGCCTGACTTAAATCTATTTCGTTACTAGTTCCTGCTAAGAAAAGCTTGTTATTTAGTTCGTATATTTTCTTTTGTATAGTAATTAAGTGACTCGTTAGATATATTTGTTTATGCAAAGCAAGCAAATTAAAATAGGCTATCGCCGTGTTGGTAGCGACGCTTTGCCGTACTGCCTGCTTATTCTCTTCGGCTGAAACTAATAAAGCCTGCGCAGCTTTATCGGCATTTGCCGCTGCACCCCATAAATCAATTTCATAGTTTAATACACTAGCTAAGCTAAAATTATTAACTATATTGTGATTGATATTATTATTTTTAGAATTAACTTGCTTACTGTTTTTTGTCCTATTAGCCGAACCTTGCAAATTAATTTGCGGAAATCTTTGAGCATTATTAAGATTTAATTGTGCTTGAGCTTGCGCGACATTCGTCATGGCGATAAGTATATCGGAATTGGCGTTTAGCGATTCGGTAATTAAAGCCTCCAGATCAGGATCATTGAATTTAGTCCACCACTGACTTTGTTGGGCTATAACTTCTTTCTTTTCAATATAAGATTTATCAAAGCTATCGGGTAATTCTATCGCCGGCTTTTTATAATTAGGTGCTAATTGACAACTAAATAATGATACCGATAGTAATATAAAGAGTAAGATAGAGACCTGATTCATAACCTTTATAATTCTATAAATTAATAAAAGATTAAGATAACATTATTTATTAAGCAAGTTTTTTACCTTTATCATTAAATATTAGTTTAAAGATAGTGTTAATAATAAAACTTTTTTTTAAGGGAGTTGTGAGATATAGCAAAGATTATTAAGTTAACCCCAACTATGTATAAGTTTTAGCTTAAAAACTTATACATAGTTGATAATAATTTTACCGTTAAAGAAATGATTTTTATTTACTACAGCTAAATTCAGAAAGGTCTAGACAAGATAAATTTAAAGACGAGCCTGCGCTAGCCGTTAATAATACGTGAGTACAGGCAAATTCAGAAAAATTCACTTGTATCAAGCTTGGCGTTGTTGCATGGCTACCGGAATCGTCATTGCGAGGAGGCATTTATGCCGACGAGGTAATCCAGGAAAAAATAGCAAAAAATGCTATGAAACTTATTATTTTCTAGATTGCCGCACTCCTTCCAGTCGCAGCTTTGTTGCATGGCTCTAAAAAAGTGCCGTATGTCATTCTAGCTAAAGGCCATAACTGTCCGAAGTTGAAAAATAAATAGAGAAACTGTTTGAGTTTTTCACTCTATTATATATAGATGTTACGCAGGTATAGATTGAAAAAGGTAAAAAAATTATATAATTTCTAAGCTTTAAAAATGTATGTAGAGATAAGAATTGCAGGACAAACTATTAGATATTTATACAGATTACTTAATTAGTCAAAATAAGTACGCCACGGCAACAGGGTTATCGGAATTATTATCGGGAGAGCTTAGCCATGATCAAATCACTAGATTTTTACATAGTGGGGAGTACGGTTCTAAAGAGCTATGGTCGTATGTTAAAGGATTAGTTAGACAGCAGGATAAAGTAGATGAGGGAGTTTTAATTATTGACGATTCAGTTGAAGAGAAAGCATATACGGATGAAAACGAAATAATTTGTTGGCATTACTCTCATGCTAAAGGTAGGCATGTAAAGGGTATTAATTTACTATCATGTTTAATCCGTTATGGCGATATCAGTGTCCCTGTAGGTTATGAAGTTATAAAAAAAGATATTAAATTTTGTGATGTAGAAACCAGACGTGAAAAACGTAAATCAAGTAGTAATAAAAACGAATTATTTCGCCAATTAGTCAAACAAGCTATTAAAAATGACATAAGCTTTGCTTACGTTCTTGCGGATAATTGGTTTTCGTCAAAGGAAACAATAAAGTTTATTCACTATGAATGCCGTAAAAAATTTATTTTAGGTATTAAATCCAATAGAACAATAGCTATTTCTGCACAAGATAAGCAACTAGGAAACTTTAAACGTATTGAATCATTAAATATGCAAGATAATACTACTTTAACGGTTTGGATTAAAGAAGTTGATTTTCCGGTCAAACTACTCAAAAAAGTTTTCACAAACGAGAACGGCAAACAAGGTATATTATACTTGATTACCAATGATTTAAGCCTAGAAGTTCCATATTTCTACGAACTCTATCAAAAACGGTGGCGTATCGAAGAATATCACAAATCAATAAAGCAAAATGCTAGTTTGGCAAAGTCTCCGACTAAAGTTATTCGTTCACAATGTAACCATATTTTTTCTGTACTAATAGCTTACTGTAAATTGGAAAAACTTAAAATAAAAACTCACCTTAACCATTTTGCTATAAAATATAAGCTACTTGTAAAAGCTAATCAAATGGCATTTCAGCAATTAAAAAATATGGCGGCAAATATACCTATTTGATAAATACTGCGTAACATCAGCTCTTTATTTAAACGTTCGTACACTAGTGGGCTTGACCACGGTATCCAGAAAAAATTAAAAAGCCTGACTGGATGCCGTGGTCAAGCCACGGCATGACAGATTCATTTTAACCTTATACTATTCTTCATAGGCGAAGCAATAAAACTAACTAAAATAATTTGATCTTCAAAAATATTTATATCCTTACTAGCTAGTAAAAAAAGCATTTGTTTGGTAATACCGTAATCAGAGCGTTGAGTTAGGGCATTTGATTCGCCGATATTTTTTATTTCTCTCATTAAATCTAGCGGACTTTCAAACTCTAAGCCGATATTTTCATAATCAATAATTACCTCTAGAAAACCTGCTCCCGCCAATAACAAAGGCATATGATCAAAATGGATGAAAGGCGAAATATGAGGAGAATGATTATAAGCAGTACTTATCTCCACTTCAATTAGCCGATTACGTAAATTTTTAAAACTTCCGCCTCCGACAAAATTACCGTCGGGTTTTAGGAATTTTCTAATATTAAATAAAAATTTTTGTATGTCGTTTATCCAGTTCAACCCCAAAGAATAAGTTATTAAATCAAAAGAAGATTCACTAAATTCTAATTTTTCTTCATCGATTAATAATTTATGATCATGAACACAGGAATCTAATAACGAAGCCGACATATCGGTAGCGGTAATTTTAGCATTCGGATAATTTATTTTTAACAAATTAGTTAAATAACCCGTGCGACAACCGATATCTAAAATATGACAAAAATCTTTCTCAATTATTTTTAGCCGCTCAATTATATCTTCCGCCGAATGCTTAATGAATAGACTTTTATCAATAGCGTCTTTAGCGTTATTACGGTTAATTTTTAATTTATTTCGATCAAATATATTAGTAGCCTTATTGTTAATCACTTTTAAATAACGGTAGAGAAATATCACTATCATATTTTTTTCTGGAATGTCGGCGATGCATTTTGTTATCAAACCCTTTCATCTTATTTAAAAATTCTTCCTGCCTTTTAAAATGAATATTCGGCGAAGTAACTTTATAATTATGAATATTGCTATCTTTATAATTATAATTCTCTTCACAAAACTTTAAAAAACTCGAAATTACTAAATCTGTTTTAGTAGCAGGCTCTTCGGCAAAACAATGGGTAGAGAAACTAGCCGGATTATTATGCTTTAGATAATATTGTTCGTATTGTTTATGAATTTTCTTTTCTTTTTTTATTTGTTTTTCTGAAAAAGATAATTTCTTTTCAAAATGAGAGTTAAATATATCGGCGTAATCACTCCACGGTAATATTATTATCCTTTGCTCATCTAAGTTTTGTGCTACCTGCCGGTTATTCTCATTAACATTAGCGTTAGCACTAACCGTATATAATAATAAAAAATATATTATTATTCTAATAGTCATAATATCCTCAAGAATTAGAATTTATTTTTACCGGTATGGGTATCATAATACTACTCCTATATTTCTTATTACCACTAAAAAGTGATTTTTTTTGTGCCTTACTGTTATTAGTAAATTTACTAAAATTTTCGCTCTCTTTTATAGCGGTTATATCTTCTACTACCCCATCATTGATGTAATTACTTAATGAAGCTTTATATAATGCCATGTTACTAGCAATTTTTACTACATCCTGCTTATATTTATTACCCAAAGAATGAGTAGCTGAATGATAATGCGCGATAGCCTTATGCCAGCTTCCTAACCGGTCATATTTTGAGCGCAAGACTCGGCACCGTATTTAACGTTTTTAGCCGGATCAAATGCTTGATCAAGCGAATCAAACGCCTCTAAATGGTGTTTAAGGTTGATTTGCATACAACCCACGTCAATATTTTCTTTGCCTTTAATAATTTGTTTTTTTACAAATATTACCGCTTCTTTTTTACTATTAAAATAATATCCTTTGCCCCCGGCATTGACAGTCCACGGCCACACTACGCTAATTTTATGTTCTTTATGCTTCTTCCCTGATTCTTTTAAGGCTATTGAATGTAAAGTATTGGCAGGAATATTGAATTTCCTTTCAAAATAAGGAAAAAGTTTTGAACATTTGTTAGATTCGGCAATTTCTACATCGGCAAGAGCATAAACTGCAGATAACAAACGAAAAGATAAGAATAATGATATAAATAAGCGTACCGGCATTATATTCTTAAATAATATTATTACATTGCACAGCGTCATCTCGATCGCTTGATACAAGCGAATTTTTCTGGATTCGCCTGTGCTCACGTATTATTTTATACGCTGCGCAGGCTCACCTTTAAATTCATCTTGTCTAAATCTTTCTGAATTTAGCTGTAGAATGAAGACTATAGTAAACTAGTTTGATACATTGTCAAAAAAAATTAGTATTAAAAGCTTTTCTTAAAAGTAAATTGATTATTGACTGATTTGTTAAAAATGTTTATTATCTCCGGTAAATATAATAATATATGCGCATAGGTTAATAATTATGAAAGTCGTAAGCTCATTGAAATCTTTGAAGAAAAGGGATAAAGATTGCCAAATCGTTAAAAGAAGAGGAAAAGTTTTTGTAATAAATAAGAAAAATAAAAGATTTAAAGCGAAACAAGGTTAATCAATCTAATATCTAAGCGAAATGGCCGGTCACTCAAAGTTTAAAAATATTCAACATCGTAAAGGCGCTCAAGATAAAAAGAGAGCTAAGGTTTTTACTAAATTAATTCGTGAGATAGTCACCGCCGTTAAAGCAGGTTCCGCCGACCCGAACAACAACCCGCGTCTTAGAAGCGCTTTAACTTCGGCACGCAGTCAAAATTTACCTAAGGAAAGAATAGACAAAGCTATTAATAGTGCAGCCGATTCAGCTAATACCGAAAATTATACCGAAATACGTTATGAGGGTTTTGCCCCCGGCGGTATTGCGATAATAGTCGAAGCCTTAACCGATAATAAAAACCGCACGGCTGCCGAAGTGCGTTCAGCCTTCACTAAATTCGGCGGTAATCTCGGAGAAACCGGTAGCGTGAGTTATTTATTTAATCATTTAGGCGTTATACAATATCCGCTAAATATTGCATCTATTGAAAATATTTTAGAGATAGCTATCGAGGCCGGCGCAACTGATGTAAATTCCGATGAGGAATTTCACTCTATTTATACCGATATTGAAAATTTTTCTCATATCCTTGAATATTTAACTAATAAATACGGAATACCTGAGGAATCGTATATCGGATGGATGCCGTTAAATACCGTAATTATTGACGACACCGAAAGAGCCGAAAAACTATTAAAGTTTATTGAGATTTTAGAAGAAAGCGATGATGTTCAAAGAGTTTTCGGTAATTACGAATTATCGGATAATATTTATGAAATTCTTCAAGGATACTAATGGATTATCAAATAATTATTTTAGCTGCCGGTAACGGCAGCCGAATGAAATCGGATTTGCCTAAAGCGATGCACCCTATCGGCGATACGCCAATGATTGAAATGGTATTGCGCAATTCCACGCAAGTAACTAATGACATTATTCTTGTTTACTCGGAACAATTAAAAAAATATTTAGCACCTTATCAGGATATATGCCGATTTGCTCTGCAAGAAGAGCCACTCGGTACGGCTCACGCGGTATATTCCGCTTTAAATTTAATTGACGATAATAAAATAATAGCTATATTATACGGTGATCATCCGTTAATTACACCTAAAGTTATTAAAGAGCTAATTAATCACTTGGAGTTAACTAATTCAGCCGTCACAACCTTAAGTTTTGAGAGAGACAACCCGGCACAGTGTGGGCGGATAATTACCGACGAGCAGGGAAATTTTTTAAAAATAGTCGAATTTAAAGAAGCAACTGAGGAAGAAAAAAAGATTAAACATTGTAATTCAGGCGTGATGGCTTTTGCGCCCGGTATATTAAAAAAATACTTACCGGAATGCGTACTAAAAACACGCGAAGAGAAAAAAGAATTTTACCTTACGGAAATAGTTAAAATATGCAAAAATCACGACGAAAAAGTATCTTACTTATTGTCGGAAGATTATAATTTAATTATAGGAGTGAATACTCAAGAAGAATTAGAAGAAGCAAATAATATATTTTTACATAAAAAGTAAAAAACCTCGTTATTGCGAGCCGATATTGTTTGCGTAAAACGATAAAATATTCCTGATGTCATTCCCGCGGAAGCATGGCGTTGTTGCTGGGATCGAATTTTTGCAAAAGCGTTCGGTGTCATGCCGAGGCCCCTCTCACGGCATCCAGTCTTTTTATTAAGGCTTTTTCTGGATACCGTGGGAGGGGCCTCGGTATGACACCATACTTGTAATAACTATAATGCGGTAAATTATGAGCCATGCAACAACGCCCATAGACAATTATTGCGTGGATTGAAAATTGCCTCAAAAAAGATGTCATTCCTGCGGAAGCGTATGGGTGTCAACTTAAGCGAAAAGGTCCATGGGGTCCGTCATTGCGAGGAGGGACGAAGTCCCGACGCGGCAATCTAGGCTATCCAAAATGTAATGATGGATTTAATTAGAATGCCAAAAAGTTTATAAGATGGCAAGTTTAGCATAAATATTAATCCGGATTGCAGCAATGCTTCACGGCTCCTCGCAAGGCAATGCCCGCGTGGATATACTAAACGTCATTGCGAACCGGCGTTGTTGCATGGCTCGAATTTTTGATGTCATTCTAGCTAAAAGCGGGAATCCAGAAAATTATAGTCATCCTGAATTTATTTCAGTATCTTTTTCAAGAGATGCTGAAACAAGTTCAGCATGACAAAGTAAAGCCTGGATTCCCACCTTCGCAGGAATGACATCGAAAATTCGAGCCACTCAACAATCTTCCTCGTAATAACGATTTTTTCTTTTGGAGAGGTGGCCGAGTGGTTTAAGGCGCTCGCCTGGAAAGCGTGTTCACGGCAACGTGTCAGGGGTTCAAATCCCCTCCTCTCCGCCACGTGGGACAGTTGGCTACTTCTTGGAGTTTATCGAACGGGAAACGCAGAGAGTAATGCACCTTGCAGCCCTTCAGCTCTAGGTTCGAGAATATGAAATTTAAAAATTCACGTTTTTCGGAAATCGTCGAACCTTTAAAAATTTCGTATGCATTTGTCGTTACATTTATAAAATCTAAAAGCTTTTTGGAAAGCTTATCGTCTATACCGTCATAACTCTTAATTAACTCGCTTAATTCACATTGACGCTCTTTTAATTGCGATTTCTTACGTAAAAACTCCTCTCTAGTTAAAACACCATCTGCTACTAAATCTACTAACGAATCAAGCTTATTTTGAATCTTGGTATGTTCTTCTCTTAATGCCTTTACTTCACCGCTCATTTCATCAGCTCTGCCTCGGTTAATATCTTTTAAATAGTCCATAGTTTGTTTAAGTATTTCAGGGTCTTTAATCTTTAAGCTCTTAAGTATATCCTCAACTTGCTCTATTACTTCGTCCTCTCTAACTTCCATTGCTTTCGTTGGCTCTTCGGGCTTCCAAGTACGTAAATAATTCCATTCCGATACTTTGCCACTTTTATATTTCTTTACTGCGGTGTAGCTTGTAACTACTTTACCGGTAATGGCACATTTTAATATACCCCTAAACAAAAATTCTTTACTTCTATATTGAAAAGGTTTTTTATTCCAGCCCATCCTAACAGCCTCACATGCTTTAAATGTTTCTTTTGTAATAATAGTCTCGTGACAATGTGGTAATATTTCCCCTTTAAAGCGCATTTCACCATAGTAAAAAGGATTCTGTATTAGCCTATGAATCACTGACTTTGCTATAGGTTGCCCTGTTTTAGTACGTAAACCCCATGCTTTCGCTTTGATTACTAATTGCCCTAGAGTATAGTTACCTGTTGCATATTCTTCAAATAATTTTTTAATTATAGGTGCATTAATAGGATCAGGTACTACTACCCCTCTACCTCTTTCATCCCTTGCGTTTAAGTAACCAAAAGGAGCATATGCAAACCATTCCCCATATACTTCCACTTTATGTTTTAAACTCTTTTTAACAGTTTCACTTAATAAATCGGTTTGAGATTTAGCAAAAACAACTCCTATTCCCCACATAAAAAATTGATGAGAACTTGCATTTTGATCAATAACGTACCCCTCACTATTAAAATGTAGTTCTAATCTACCTTGTTTTATAAGCTCATCTAGTATTGGTGTTTCGGTTTGCCTACGTTGTAAACGATCTACCTTGTCTATAATAAGCGCTATCGGCTCACGTTGTTTTTTTATACATTTTATTACTTCCATGAATTGTTTACGATCACCTCTGCTTGATGACTCAACTATTTTAAAACGCTCTACAACTTGTAAATTTTTTCGTTCACAATATTTTTCTAATCTATCTTCTTGTACTTCTAACGAATAACCGTCTTCTTGATCTCTAGACGATACCCTTGACAATATTATTGCTTTTATTGCTTTATTACTCATATTATTTTACCTCCTGTTTTGTATTTTTGCCTTTATAACATTCCAAGGTATATTTAAGGGCAAAAGCAGCGACATTTAAAAAGTCATTTTGAGGAAAATCCGAGTTATAAAGTTTTAATTCTTGGCTGGATTTTCGGTACATATCGACCTTTATTAATTTGGTCAGTGATAAAGTACCGAGTACTGCAAAAAGTATTATACTGTGAGGGATATTTAATAATTTATCTTCAACTAGGGCAGTAACCGATCCGACAGGCTCGCACATCATCTCATCAATTAATTTATGTAAAATAGGATAATCAAACGATCCTTTATGTTCTATGATTTTTAACAATGTAAAATTATGTCGGTGGCAGTAGTCAGTAATGAGGTTTTGGCGGTGTTTGCGGCTTGCAGAATTTGAAAGAGGCTTAAGAAAGATTATTATTTTTTTGATAGTGATCATATTGGTTTACCCCGTTTTGATTAAACTTATTGAGTTAAGTTTTAACCACCACAGATTTTAACCTATGGTGGTCGGGGAAGTAGAAAACCGCACAAAGACAGTCACAATAGGTTTTAGGTTTAAAGCTGGGCTTTAATCCCTGGACATGCCTACCATCTCCCCGAGTGTGCCAAGAATGCAGAATCAGAAGAAGAGGATGCAATGCTGTATTTGACATGGTGGAAGGTCCACCGGAATCGAGCTGGTATGAGCAGATTCCAAACAACCTTAAGCTGCTGTATTCTAAGGAATATGGTAGTGAGCGTTAAGGAAAAGGCCCGCAAGGGTCATGTGAGATTTATGTAGGTAAACGAAAGTGAATTGCTGTAATTAAGTGTCGAAAGACGGTTAAGTTCTCTGTCAAAACCTTTGGCTTTTGGGGGCTGAAGGGATAAGTTAGCTAACTGTCATACAATAGTTGAGCTATCGGCGAGCGGCACAGGAGGCAGTACGAACATAAATTAGGGTCAGATACGGAACTTGGGAATCAATAGCACTTTCCAGCTATTGAGGCAGATGCAGTTGTAGTAGTGAAGAAGCTTCTGTAATGGAAGTGGAGCGAAGGGCTGCATGTGGAGCGACATAATAAAATTAACAACTAAGCTAATTAAAGAAGGATTAATTAATATTATGTCAAAGAGGTACAACATAACTCAAGAGGAAGTCGACGAAGCGTGGAAAGCGGTGCGTCGAGCAGGCGGAGGTTGCGGGATATTGAGGTGGTACCCTTTGTCTAGACAAATTTTTTAAATTTTAGAGGTGTAATTCTCCTTTATTAATGTATTGGTTTTTCAAAGTAAAGTTTGCATTTTCTATGTCATATAGCCTCTTGGTAATTTTCTAGTTTTTCTGCAAAATGTATCATTTTAGGTGTCTTATATTCAAGCGATTGATGAGGTCTTTGCTTATTATAAAATTCTATATAATCTCTGATAGCTATCTTTGCTTCACGTACCGTTTCAAGATCAAAACGATAAATCTTCTCTTGTTTCAAAGATCTCCAAAAACGTTCAATAAATACATTATCTAAGGCTCTGCCTTTGCCGTCCATACTAATAGCTATGCCTTGTTGCTCAAGTATTTGAGTAAAATCTTTTGATGTAAACTGTACTCCCTGATCCGTATTAAAAATGTCAGGCTTGCCATGTATAGATATTGCTTCATTTAGAGCTTCAATACAAAAATCATTTTCTAAACTAATCGACACCCGCCAACTCAAAATATAACGACTATACCAATCCATTATAGCAACCAAATATACAAAACCTTGCTTTAATCTTATGTAAGTAATATCTGCACAGTAAACTTGATTGGAGCAAACCACCTCTATATTATTTAATAGATATGGGTATACTTTATGAGCCTGATTCCTACGGCTTAAATTAATTTTTGGGTATACTGCTTCAATACCAAGTATTTTATAATATTTTCTTATCATCTTACGACTAACATTTAACCCTTCCGATTTTAGGACATGAGACATTCTTCTAGTACCATAATAGGGATGCTCTGTAAAAATCTCATCAATTCTGTTCAGTACTCTATACTCCTTATCATCTAAGGTATTCCTAGCTCGGTAATAGTAACTTGAGCGGTTTAAATCTAAAAGTTCGCATTGTCTTGCTATGGTTAATTTTGAAGCATAACTTATCATTTTTTTCCTAACCTCTAAATCCAAAGATACTAGATTTTTTTTTGAGCCAGTCTCTTTCAACTGTTAACTGGCCTATTTGCTCAAATAATGATTTAATTAAATCTTCTTGGCCGGTATCTTGTTGTTTAGATTTCGATTTAAATCCAGAAACCATAAAATCTAAAGCTTCTTTCTTCCATTTATAAATCTGATTAGCGTGAACACCATATTTGCTGGTAATTTGAGCTATAGTCATTTCTCCAGATATTGCTTCAATTGCTATTTTTGCTTTTTCTTCTGCGCTATATTTTTTAACTTGTTTTTTCATTTTTTGCTCCTTTTCCTAGGAGATATTATACCTACTTTTCTCTATTTTCTTGTCTAGTTTTTGGGTACCATTATAGTTCAAGCTTTTCAATAAAATCTGTTAATTTTTGCGGTAATTCTACTTGTGACTCTGCAAAAGTTGTACGGCACAACAACAGTGCTATTATACTAAAAAATATGGTAAAAAAATTTTTCAAGCTGGTACTCGTGAATAATAAATTAGTTAGAATTGCATACAACTACTAGTATATTTCATACTTGCAATATAGTAAAGTGTACATATTATATACTCGTCTGATTTGAAAAACATTGAAATAAAGATATGATTAAACCTGGTATCTATAAACATTACAAGGGTAACCAGTATAAAGTAATCGGCATTGCTAAACATACTGAAACAGAGGAAGAACTAGTTGTCTATCAAGCTTTATATGATGATTTTGCTCTATGGGTTCGCCCGCTTAGCATGTTTAATGAAATAGTTTTAGCAGACGGAAAACAAGTTCCAAGGTTTAAGTTTATTACACAACTAATAACTAAAGAGCATGCGCCTCAACTTTTAACTGTAACCCTAGAATAGTTAACAAAGAGCCAATATTGTCAAAACTAGGATTACCTTTACTAGAGAGCATTTTATATATATGCTGCCTATTGATATGTGCTTCTTTAGATACTTTTGTTATTCCTCCTCTAGCTATGATAATAGCCTTGCATGGCTAGAATTTTTGCAAAGCAATCCGGTGTCATCTAGTTGCTTGACCAGCATTGTTGCGTGAATAATTAAAGCACGTTCTATGTCATTCCCGCCTTTAGCCATAACTGTCCGAAGTTAAAAAATTAAGATTATTAAATAGTACTTTTTTTGCCGTTAATGCTAAAAATACTACTATTTTGATATATAATAGAGTGAAAAACTCAAACAGTTTCTCTATTTATTTTTCAACTTCGGACAGTTATGGCCTTTAGCTAGAATGACATCGAAAATTCGAGCCATGCAACAAAGCTATCTTACCCCGTCATTGCGAGGAGGGACGTAGTCCCGACACGGCAATCAAGTATAAACATATTTTTATACTAAACTTGTTTAGTATTCTAATTAAATCCCTCATTACATTCGGGATAGCCTGGATTGCCACAGCCACTTCGTGGCTTCGCAATGACGAGTTTTTTATTAATTTTCAAGCCATGCAACAAATATCGCTACATTCCAATATATCGTTATGAATTTTTCATTTTTAAAGCTATTCGGCCATATTGGATATGATAATAAAATTGTCGACATTATTAGTACGGAATGATAAATAAAATTATAAATCTCTTTATAATGAATTCTTAAATTTTCAGGTATGGTATAAAGGGAAGAATAAGTAGAGGCTATTATAAAAATTCCCAGATAAGTGTAAGTGATTTCTTCTCGCGGTAAATTATTAGTACAAAATCTTAATATATTAAATTCCTTAATATTCGTAATAAAATTTTGTATTTTACGTTTCCGCTCCATTCTAAATACTAGTAAAGGCAGAGGAATTTTTACTCCCACCCATCCGCCCGGTTGCTTTAGCACATAATGGCTAGCGAATAAGAAAATCATATTCATAAAAGTAGCGGGTACTACCCCTACAATATCCGTATTCGGAGAAATATATCTCCATAGAATCGTTGAGATAAAGCCGGCTGCCATACCTATTAAAACCGATTTAGAAGAGCTACGAAATCCTAATACCGCAAAAATTATCGGCATTGCAACAATAGGTATATAAAGTTCTTTAACTATTATAAGTAAATCAAATAAATTATTAGAATATAACGCCGCTATAATCGCAAATATCCCGACCGCTACCGCAGATAATTGAGAAGAAAATAGTTCATTCTTTTTAACCCATTTTATTCCAAGTGGAGTACAAAAATCATGGGCAAATATTACTGATGCAGAATTTATATAAGAATCCGCCGTTGACATTAACATGGCAACTATCCCTATTAAAGCAAATCCCTTAAAACCCGGATAAGTATAATTATCGATAATATAGCTTAATAAACTATCTGCTGCTATATCATTTTTAACGGATAATAATAAAATTGCTATCCAATCCATAAATAGATAAATAACTATTAGAATTATACCGGAAATAAAAAAAGACTTTCTTATTTGTTTGGTATTTTTAGCCATGGAAACTCGTTGGAACATTGCCGGATCAAAACATATCGGTTGTGCAAACAAAATAAAAAGCGTTATTAAACTCCAAAAATGCGGATTGCTATAGCTAAATACTTCTTTAAAATCAAAGGCTGAATTATAAGTAATCGTATCAAATACAATTTCCGGATTATGCAGAGTTCCCCAAATTACCAATGCTAGAATCGGTATAAAAGCACCGAAAGTAAGAAATTGGATAATATCGGTAAAAGTAACCGCTTTTATGCCGCCGCCGGCTGAATAGATAATTACTACCATACCGCTAATGATAGTGGCATAGATACTATTTATTCCGAAAAAATAACTTAAAATTGTTGAAGCTACCTTAAATTGCATAGCAACGGCACCGGCCGTTATAGCAATACTGCAAATCCCCGTGATAATCCTGACATTTTTACCGAAAAGATTACCCATAGCTTCGGCAATAGATAAGGTACCCAAAAATTCCGCCATTCTTGGGGCTAAAAAATATGCCGTTATAAAAAAAGCCGATATCTCTCCGACATTTAAAAATATATAAGCTAAACCGTCGCTATAAGTTTTAGATAAAGTTAAAGAGAAAAAACCGCCGCCGATAAAAGTTGCAATAATAGTCGCAACAATAGTCGGAGTAGAAAAATTCCTATCCCCTACCGCATATTCTTTTATAGTTTTAATATTGCGGCCGTAATATATGCCGATACCTAAATTAACGGCTAGAAAGCCGAGAAAAATAACAATATCTAAATTACTCATTATTACATCTTTTTTTAATTAAGCTTTACCTGGGTAGTTATTATAATTATACAAAAAAATAATTCTACTAATAATTTTATTAGTAATAACAGATTTAAATTAAATATTATTTTTATATGGTATTTTAGTCAAAATTTATTTATAATAATATTAACTAAAAAGCTTAGTATTACTATTTTTGTTGAAAAGTTATCGCTTTTTCTAAACAATTAAATTTTAGTTGTTAAACCCGCTTTTTAATAAACCCTTGAAAATAGTAGCTTTTGATAATATTATTTTTCTGTTTATAAATTTTTAGTTATATAATTTTAAAAAATTAGATTTATTATAATTGCTTGCTTTCAATGAGTATTACAAAATAATAATTGCTTAACAACTAAAATAATTAATATAAAGGAGGTATGTTTGGTTGATATTATTACTTGCCTTCTTCATGAGGATTTACTTAAACACGGCATAAAAGCAGAAATATCCGGTAGAATTAAAGAACCTGAATCTATCTTAAGGAAAATAATAAGAAAAGAAACTACTTTAGAACAATTAACTGATATTATTGCATTCCGAGTCATAGTAGCAGATAAAAAGGAATGTTATAAAGCGCGCGATATTATTTATAAGCTTTATAATGTGGATTTACAAAAAAGCAAAAATTTCATCGATAGCCCTAAAGAAAACGGCTATCAATCTTTACATATCGTAATTGAGATTAACCCTTATAAACGAAAAATAGAAATACAAATACGTACAGTAGAAATGCATGAACAAGCGGAAACAGGCAAATCGGCGCATTGGCAATATAAATTTGAGAATGAAGAAAAATTTCAAAGGATTGGTAACGGTAGTATTTTATTAAGAAAAGTATACGAAGCTATAAAACAAAATAATTGCACGGAAAACGACCTACTAGCTTATGAAAAAGCATTAAGAGCTACATTAAATTATATGGTTTGTCACATTCAAGATGAACTTTAAAGTATGTCATTCTAGCTAAAAGCGGGAATCTAGAAAAAAGTATAAAAGTCATCCTGAATTTATTTCAGGATATACTAAAAAAGATGCGCAAAACTTGTTCAGCATGACAAGAAAAAGTCTGGATTCCCGCCTTCGGGCGTTGTTGCATGGCTCGATCTTACCCCGTCATTGCGAGGAGGCACAAAGTGCCGACGTGGCAATCCAGGCTATCCCGAATGTAATGAGAGATTTAATTAGAATGCCAAAAAGCTTATATAGGTGGCAAGTTTAGCATAAAAATATGTTTATACTTGATTGCCGCGTCGGCACTTTGTGCCTCCTCGCAATGACGATTCTGGTAGCTATGCAATAAATCCGGCTTGACCACGGGGTGACAGTTTTAGACACTTTTTACCATCCACGTAACAATGCGTTGCAAGGAGGCGCGGGTATTACCTATTTACAATATAGCCTTTTGCAGCATATCGTTAAGTCTTTTTGAAAAAGCACCGCTATCCGCTACCGGCTCCCCCTCTAAAATACAAGCCTGATCGAATATTAACTTAACTAGCTCTTCGTTATTTTTATTATTCACTTTTAAATCATTAAAGATTTTTTCTATTATTTTGTTTTTAGGATTTAATTCTAGATTCTTCGCTGAAGAATTAAGGATTTGCTTTTGTTCAATTAAAAATCTCTCCATCCGAATATCCATAGCCGCCTCACTAACGGCAAGGCATGCAGAGCTTGAGGTAAGCTTTCTTGAAATTCTTACTTCTTTTACTAAATCTCCTAATATTTCTTTAAAATAATTAGTTAATTCTTGATATTCATCATCTGATTTTTTAGTATCTTTTTCTTCTTCAGAAGTTCCTATTGCTTTTTCAATATCTATATCACTTCTAGTAGCCGATTTAATAGCATAATCTTTATAGTTATTATTAACATTAACCCAAAAATCATCAACGGTATCGGTAAAGAGTAATACATCGATATTTTTACTTAACAATCCTTCAATTTGTGGACTTGAAAGTAACTTTTCAGGATTATCACCGCTAAGATAATATATTGTATTCTGTCCCTCTTTAAAATTGGCGATATATTCGTCTAAACTAATCATTTTATTATGCAGCGCGCTTCTAAATATACAAACTTCTAATAATTTTTCGTGATCGCTTGTTGCCTCACAAAGCCCTTCTTTTAACGCTCCGCCGAAATTAGCCCAAAAACTGTTATAATCTTCGGGAGAATCTTCTTTCTTTTTCTTTAGCTCCCCAAGCACACGCTTAGTAATAGCATTTTTAATTTTCTCAAGCGTACTATTATGTTGTAGTGACTCACGACTAATATTTAAAGGCAAATCCTCCGAATCTACCACGCCGCGTAAAAACCTTAAATATGACGGGATTAAATCAATATTTTCATCGGAAATAAATACTCTTTTTATATATAGCTTAACACGTCTTTTACGATCGGGATGAAATAAATCATAGGTTTTGGTTGACGGAATAAAAAGCAAATTAGTAAATTCTATCGCTCCTTCATTTTTGTTATGCATAGTAAGCCAAGGATCATCGAGGGAATAAGATAAAGTTTTATAAAATTCTTTATATTGTTCTTCGGTGATTTCTGATTTTGCCCTAGTCCATAAAGCCGATGCAGAATTTAATTGTATTTCGTTATTACCTGCTTCATCGATAAAATATATCGGTACTGCTATATGGTCGGAATAGCTTTTAACTATATGTTTTAATCTAAAATGATCAAGATAACTATCTACTTCCTCTTTTTTAACATGCAGAACTACCTCCGTACCTCTAGTAAATTCTCTGCCGGAATCCGATACCGTATATTCTCCTAGTCCGTCGGATTCCCAGCTATAAACGTTATCTTCACCGGCTTTCCCGGAAGTAACGGTAATTTTATCCGCTACCATGAAGCCTGAATAAAACCCTACGCCGAACTGCCCTATTAACATATTATCTTTCTTAGCATCACCGGAAAGATTTTGGAGAAAATTTGCCGTACCGGATCTTGCGATAGTTCCAAGATTCTCGATTAAGTCCTCTTTATTCATACCGATGCCGTTATCACGAATAATAATCTGCCCGCTATCCTTATCGACTTTAACGGTGATTTTTAAAATATTATCCTCACCTAACAAAGTAGCGTTGCTTTGCGATAGATATCTTAGCTTATCGCAAGCATCCGAAGAGTTAGAAATTAATTCCCTTATAAAAATTTCTTTATTACTATAAAGAGAATGAATCATTAAATTTAAAATTTTACCGACTTCGGTATCAAATTTCTTTTTTTCTTGTGTCATATTAAAACCCTAATCTTGAAAATCTTTACATTAATATTATACAGTTTTATAAAAGAAGAAATTGATAAGACCGAAAATCATCATTGCGAGGCGTTGTTGCCTTTCCCCCCTTCTCTTCTATAAAACTGTATGACCTATATAATCTTTGTTATTCTATATAGTGCTTTAAAAAAGAATTTAAATAGTCTTGCTCTATATTTTTTATCCATATAGTCTTTAAATTGCTTGTTTGACCTTTTATAATTTCCAAATTATTCCTTTCAATACGCCATTCTTTAGATAAAAAACTAATAATTTCCGCGTTGGCTTTACCTTTTTCCGGAATCGCTTTAATTGATAATTTTAAATATAGCTTATCATTTACAGCTATAAAATTATTAACCGAATTAGCTTTGGCGCTAGCCTTAACTTTAAGATTTAAAAATGCTGATTTTAATGAAGGATCATAGGTAAAAATTTCCGGCATCTTAATAAATATTTGAAATTTTTATTTTTAATATCCTATCCGTTAAAAAACAAGTTATTTTTGAGAATGTAAGTTTTGTATTAAAGAAAGCTTGAAAAATAAAAGCTGAACTGATATAAGGTTAGCAATATTCCGGCACCCTTAGCTCAGCTGGATAGAGCAACGGATTTCTAATCCGTAGGTCGGAGGTTCAAATCCTTCAGGGTGCGCCAGTCGTCATTTTTTGACAAATTCACGAACATATCGGACTAGAGAACGCAGAGTATAATCAAGTTTTGAGCCGTCTAATTTATACTTTCATATTCCTTTAATTCTTGCTTAAACACTTCCCAATCAGTTTGCCAATCTTCTAAGCTAAGGCTAGAGGGAAAATCATTTGCGGTTTTATAGAGCATTGTTGCATGACTCGATAAAAGCAGCAATATGTCATTCCCGCGCAGGCGGGAATCCAGTCTTTCCTTTTGTCATTCTGAACTTGTTTCAGCATCTATAAAGAATATCCTGAAATAAATTCAGGATGACTTAAAAGTATTTTTTCTAGATTCCCGCCTGCGCGGGAATGACATCGAAAATTTGAGCCATGCAACAACGCCGCTTTATAGAAAAATAAGAAAGCTTAAAACCCCTTTTAATTGTAAAACGGATAATCAAACTTTATATCGCCGTCTATAAACTCTTGTAAATTTTCATCCGGATAATCTGTGCGAACTACGTGAAGCCAAGCATTATGTTCTTGGTTGGTCTTAATATGAATAATAGGGAAAGAAGGATTAACGCAGGTTTTATCGGCATTCGTGGTATAAGAAATATTAAATGCTACTCCCATAGAATTAACCTGTAGGCTTTTATGAGCATTTTTATATAAACAATTTCCTATATCATCAGCTGCTTCATTATTTACTTCGGGACTATGCCAAAGCAAAGCAAAATTTACTCCCCATAGAATAAATAAAGATATTCCGAAAAAAATTGATAATTTGGTAATATTCTTAATCATATAATTTATATATTTTTATTATAAATAACCATCTCTTATAATAAAAAATAGTTGCATATCCTTATCCCTTTCTCTATTATGGTGCTAAAATATGCTCTACACCGTAAAATTGTAGTTATATACCCTATAACTAATTAAATTTCAATGCAAAAAATTTGAATATGGCTCATAAGAATTTATCCCATTTAACCGAACAACAGATTAAAGAGCTAATAAACCGCTACTATAACAATGAGAAAATAGCAGATTTATTAAAAGAATTTGAAATTAACGTAGCTCCCGGTGTTTTAGTTGGTCTATTTCCGCCTGTAACTCATAATGAATTATTCTGTAAATATTGCCAAGATATAAATTTAATTAGCAAGCGAGAAAGTAGAAGTCATTCTAGTTATTATAATAAGCTAGTTTTTTATCCATTTTGTCCTATATGTAATCATAACGATAACTCTGATTGTTCATGTTCTAATTGTAAAGAAATTATAAAACAAAAAAGACAAGCTGAAGAAGAAGATAAAAGACGTATTTTAATAGATACATTTTTGTATAAAAATATTAAAGCTCCGCCAATTGAAGAATTAACTCTAAAAGATGCTTTATATTTATTAAGTGTAGTAGAACACTCTGCTTCTGAAGACCTTGAATTTGTAAAGCCATATTTAAAAGGATATTCTGTACCGAGTTTAGCACCGGACGAAGAGTTAAATGATCATATTGTAGGACATCTAGGTCGTAGAGGTTTTGTATTAATTAATACTTTAACAAGTAGTCTTGATGCCTTTAAATTCAATCAAGAAAAAGAATTAACAGACTATTATCCAAACAAAGTTTTATGGGATCTTTTGCCTAATATGGATATTGGAGAAAAAGAAGAATATTTAAATTCCGTTCGAAATATAGTTAAAGGCGAATGGTCTTCATCATGGGAAAAAGAAGTCAGTGATATATGGCATCAAATTGCTAAATATGAATGTATGGAAAATTTTAAATATTTATTGAAAAAACATGAATTTTCTATAGATCAATATGGAGAGAAAGAAGCTTTAGAAGCTTTCGACATTTTATTACTATTTTTTTCAGTAGGACAAGTGTTTAATTTATCATGGCAAACAGTACGTGATGTACAATATTATATCTCATTGAAAAACGACGAATATGATGCCGATAACATCGTTAATATAATTATAAATAATATACATAAAAAAGTAAGTAAAGCACTTGAGGAGAAGTGGACAATAAAAAATTCTAAAATAGAGTATCGCCGTCTACAAAGTACAGTTAGTTCTACTTTTTTTGATTTGTTTTTAGAAATAGGGGACGAATATTTTGGGCGTGTTATGCCGGCTGAGTATAATAAGTAAATTTCTTTCGTAAAACTATAAAGAATTTACGGTAAAATTTCTTGAAGTTTTAGTCCTTTATATATACTGCCAAGTATAGCACAATCACCTTTTGGTAAGAAATCAAAAGGTATATAGCTAATTAAAGCTTCTAAATGAAAATTAAAATCCATATTATTGTACAATTTAACATCTAATACATTCATATTATATTTGTCTATTTGTTTATCCTGAATATATTTTTTGAAAAAATTTTTTGCTTCGTTGCCTGTCTTTGCTTCAATAATAATTTGCTCGTAATAACTGACATCTCCTATTTTTTTAGGGTTAACTGCTGCATTGATAACCCATCTTTTAAGATTTTTTATATTTGATAAGTGAAAACGATAAGCGATATAGAAAAATTTTGCTGCGATAAATTGAAATAATTTTAAAACTAAAGCTATTATAGTTAAAACAAAAAAGCTATTTTCAAAAGAAGGGTAAAAAATATAATACCATAAAAACTCTCCTAACCATAATATAAATGTAGCACCGATTATTACCCATAAAACGCCTAGATTTGTACGTTGTTTATCTTTAAATTTATCTATTAGAAAAAAGAAAAACCAATAGGCTATTGTTGCACCTATTATAATGCCCCAAATTCCAATATCGGTAAGAAACCCACTACTTTCCCATTCACCACGTCCCAAATATATAGTAGTAGGTTTGTGTTCAACTGTAGCAAGCCATCCCATATGGTAAGAAATTTCACCTAATAAAGCATTGATATGAAAGGCAACGATGATACAACTAACTCCAAAAAAGATTTTTATAACATCAGACTTTACCCTATGTTTAAAATAAAATCTAACTGATAGATTTATTGCTAAAATTATTAAGATTGCTATATTAAAATACATATTTTCTTTTGTTTAATTATTTAGAAATAAATATAACAAACTATTTATATTACTATAAGTTTTCTTTAATTATAATACACAAACTATAAATAACAAAATTTTATTATCTTTCTTTAGTTATCTCTTTTGCTTCTCTCCATAATTTTAGCATAAATTCTATAGGTTGACCTTGCAAATTCGGGAGGTTATGTTTTTTAGTAAGTATTTTTAGAGCATTCATACGATTAGCAAATTTTTTATTTGTTCTTCTTAACGTCTCTTCTACATCAAATTCTGAAAAAATACATAAAGAAATTGCGGTATGTAGCAAATCGCCTATTTCTTCCTGCACTCTTTCTTTAGCTTCACCATTCTCGATTGCTTCCTTTATTTCTCTGCATTCATCTATTACCTGCTCTAAGATCATCTCATGGTTAGACCAATCAAAGCCATAGCCCCGTGCGTCTTGTTCTAAATTAATTAATTCTTTTAAAATACTCATAAATTTATATTTTATTTAAAATTAAACAAACCCATTAACTTGATGCTCCCAAAGCTCCTTAAATTTACCTTTTTCCTTATTAATAAGTTCTGCAAAAGTACCGCTTTCAACAATATCGCCTTTATCCATAACAATAATTCTATCCATATGTTTGATGGTAGATAATCTATGAGCTATAGCAATTATCGTTACATTTTCAATATCAAGCATTGCATTAATAGATTTTTGTATTTCTTGCTCGGTATGGCTATCAAGGCTTGAAGTTGCTTCATCTAAAACCAAAATTGGAGCGTTTTTAAGAATAGCACGAGCAATTGCTATGCGTTGCCTTTGTCCGCCACTGAGCTTTACGCCCCTTTCGCCAACAATTGTGTTATATTTTTCCGGCAATCCTTCAATAAATTCATGAATATTTGCAGCTTTTGCAGCATGCTCTATTTCATGGGGCAAAGCATTTTCTTTTGCATAACCGATATTCTCACCAATGCAGCGATGGAAAAGCATAATATCTTGAGGAATTAATGATATTTGAGCTCGCAGACTATCAGAGGAAGTATCGTAAATACTTTGGTTATCGATTATAATATCTCCCGTTCCGGCTTTAAAATTTTTCAATAACAATGCAATCAAAGTAGATTTACCGCTACCTGAATGCCCGACAATACCAACCTTTTCACCGGCTTTAATATGCAAATTAAGACACTCAAATACGCTGCTACCCTCTTTATAAGCAAAAGATATATCTTTAAATATAATCTCACCTTTAGAAATTTTTAATTCAGCTGCATTTTCTTTATCGATATTATCTTGCGGGGTTTGCATGATTGTAAAGCTCGAGCGAAAAGCCGCCACGTCTTCCAAAAAGTCTTTAACTTCCATAGTAGTATGCCACGAATTTTCAGCAAATAAAAAAGTAAGAGACATAATAAAAGCGATGTCACCAATGCTAATTTCGTCTAAATTACGCAAGTAAATTACATATACAAAAACTCCTATCAAATATACCCAATATACTAAAGAGAGTATTATAGAGATAATGAAATCATATTTAAAATATTTAATTGTTAAAGGGTTATGTACGTTATGGTAGTAATCTTGTACTTTATTTAATTCTCGCTTTTTTGCTGCAAATGAAAAAATAGTAAAGATGTTTGTAATACAATCAGCGACTATCCCGAATAAATTATACCAAGAATCTTGCTTAGCCTGTTCCATTTTAGCTAGTCTAGTAAAAAACCATAATGCAAGCGGTAGATAAAGAGCAGTAAAGGCAATAATAACAGTAAATATTTTAATATTAGTATAGGCAAGAGTAATTCCTGAAAATAGCGTAATAAATAGAGGTTTGCTTAATTTCCACTCAATAGCTTGATGCATTTTATAATAATTATCGCCTATGCCCCGCATTCTTCCGACTATAGAGCCGGAAAGATTATTTTGAAAATAAGTATAAGGCAAATTAAAACAGTGCTTACATATTTTATTCATCATATCTTGAAAGATATAAGGCATTGCTTTAAGCTGTGCAAAGTTATGAGTACGCCAAGCCCCGTCAAGTATAGCTTGTGCTGCTATAAACCATATTACCGGTTTATAACTTTGAGCAAATGTAATTTGTTCATTTTGGGTAAACAGATCAAGTAAAAGCTTTACGGCATAATTATATAAAATAGGATGAACACCATTTGCAAGCGGGGCCATCATCATAATAAGATACCAATATTTATACGGCTTTATAACAGACCATAGAAAAGGGAGGCCTTTCGTTTTTGTAAGCGTGCTTTGGGGATTCATAAAATATATTTGTTTAATAGTTATCTATAATATATATTGTGGTTAAAATTTTAAATGATTTTATGAAAATATTTAATAGTTATCGTGATTCAGTTTTTATTAAAGATCATGTTAAATCGAAGCATATTATAGCAGGGGATTATTCTTATTATTCAGGTTATTATCACGGTGCAACATTTGATGAATGCGTTATGTACCTAGATGCAGAGGATAATCGTTATAAGCCTGATGAAATTGATAAACTCATTATCGGTAAATTCTGCTCGATTGCTACCGGTGTTAAATTTATGATGGGCGGGACGCAAGGACATAATTATAATTGGATAGCATCTTACCCTCTTGATTGTTTTGATGAAGATTTTGATAATTACGAATCTGTACCGCCGAAAGCTTATAGACTTAAAGGTGATACTGTTCTTGGTAATGATGTTTGGATTGGAGCTGAAAGCTTAATTATGCCAGGGATTCAAATTGCCGATGGTGCGATAGTCGGAGCAAGAAGTTTAGTTACTAAAAACATAGGGGCTTATGAAATTTGGGGCGGCAATCCTGCCAAATTAATTAAAAAGCGTTTTTCCGATGATGATATAGCAAAATTATTGCAAATTAAATGGTGGAATTGGAGTGTAAATAAGATAAAGCAAAATCTATCGTTACTTAGAGTTTCGGATGTAGAAAGTTTGTGAGAAAAATTATAAATTTTATTTCATACGCTTTAATAATGCTTGTTTACTGTTTTCTGCCATTGAATCGTTAGGATTTAATTTTATCGCTTTATTATATGCTTCAAGTGCTAACTCATTTTTACCTAATTTTTCTAATATCACCCCTTGACTAAAATATGCATCAGAGTAACTAGAATTTAATTCAAGTGTTTTATTAATTGATTTAAGAGCTGATACATATTCTTTTAAGGCAAACAAAACATTAGATCGATTGTAATAAAAAGCAAAATCATTAGGACTTAATTTAATCGCTTCGTCATATGATTTAAGAGCTAGCTTATATTCTTTTAAATCAACTAAAATATTGCCTTGATTAAAATATATATCAGGTTCAGTAGAGTTTAATATAACTGCTTTTTCAACCAATTTAAGAGCTTGCGTATATTCTCCAAGTTTTTGTAACAATTTACTTTTATTATTATAAGCATAAGAATCATTAGGATTTATCTCTATTGCTTTATCATACAATTCAAGAGCTTGTTTATAATTACCTAATTCTTCTAATATTACACCTTTATTAGTATAAATCTTAAAATCATTAGGATTTAGTTGGATAGCCTTATCAAAGGCTTCAAGTGCTTGTTTGTACTTACCTAACTTGTACAATACCGTACCTTTATTATAATATATTCTATATTCATTAGGATTTAGTTCAGTAGCTTTATTAAAAGCTTCGAGTGCTTGTTCATTTTTATCTAATTTTTCCAATACTGTTCCCTGGTTAATATAAATAACAAAATTACTGGTATTTAGTTGGATAGCCTTATCAAAGGCTTCAAGTGCTAATTCACCCTTACCTAACTTATATAATATACTTCCTTTTTTATTATATATTTCTGAATCATTAGGATTTAGTTCAGTAGATTTATTAAAAGCTTCAAGTGCTTGTTCATTTTCACCTAACTTATATAATACGCTTCCTTTATTTGCATATAAATCTGAATTACTAGGATTTAGTTCAATAGCTTTATTAAAGGCTTCAAGTGCTTGTTCATACTGACCTGACTCATATAATTTAACACCTTCATTAAAATAATTTTTGGCCTCTAATGCCCAAACTGTACTAACTTGGCAAATAATTAATAATAGGCTGAAAAATAAATAGTATTTTTTCATAATTATTACTATATTTTTGATATAAAAATATAGTAATAAAAAACTATTTGCAATTGATTATTAGATAATTTTATGCTATTTAAGCAATAATTTACAATATATGTAGATTTAAGATTATATTACAAATAATTTTCCACTTCCTAAATATAAAATAGAATAATGATAAAACTTTTAAAAATTCTACTCTTAAGCTTAATTTGTTTATCTTATAACTGCTTTGCTGAAATCATCCCTACTAACGACTTTAAAGTAATAGAAGAATATGTAAATAAAGCGGACAAAGATACTTTAGTTATTTTTGATGTAGATGGCGTATTGAGTATGCCGACCGATGAATTTGCTTTTACGGCTTCAATTAGAAGAGAAATCACTAAAAAACTAAAAGAGAAATATTCCGAAGATGAACTTAAATACTTATTCAGTCCCATTTTTAAAATTCGTACTGTTAAGCCTGTTAATTCAAATATGAAAGGCTTGGTTAAAAACTTAGAACAGCGAAATATTTCAGCAATTGCTTTAACGAAGTGGTGGACCGGTAAATATGGCGATATAACTAAAATGGAAGATTTAAGATTTGACGATTTAAAGCAAGTAGGAGTTTCTTTTATTAATACTTCACCTTTTAAAGAAGATATGATTTTCCCGGAATTTGAAAATAAAGAGGGTATTCCTTTGTTAAAGTCAGGGGTTATTTTAACAGCTTCTGCAGATAAAGGTTTAGTGCTTAAAGCTGCTCTTGCCAAATCTAATTTACATTTTAAAAAAATTATTTTTATTGATGATAGTTCAAAAGAACTCAAATCAGTTGAAAAAATTTGCCAAGAGCTAAATATTGATTTTCAAGGTATTCATTATGGAGCTGCTAAAATAGTTCCTTTGCCTATTCTTGATAAAGAAAAAGAACAATTACGTTATGAGATTCTTGAAAAAGAACATATTTGGCTTTTGGATAAAGAATTAGAAGAAAGATTTTTAAAATAAAATATAGATAACATTCGATTTAAACAGTTTAGTTACTATTTTACCGCTTGAAAAAATAAAAGTGCCGTTTTGTTATTTAGGTTTTGATATCACAGCATGTTTTGATGAGCGTTGTTGCATGGCTCGAATTTTTGCAAAGTGTTTCGGTGTCATACCGTGGCTTGACCCACTACTGTACGAACGTTGAAAAAAGGCTGTGTCATGCCGTGACTTGATCACGGCATCCAGGAAAATAAAGCCATATTAGACTTATTTTAGAATCTTTTTATGATATTATAAGCTGGATTCCGTGGTCGTAGCCACGGTATGACATTGGAACTATTTTCCGAGCCATGCAACAACGTCCCCATTCTTAAAGAAAGGTTTAAGCCCTCTAACGACAATATACAATCAATTCAACAGAACCGAACAAGTAAAAACAAAAAGCATGAGAAAATTAATATTATTACGCGGTGCGCCCGGAAGCGGTAAATCTACTTTTATCAAAAAACAAAATTTAGAAGGTTTTGCATTATCACCCGATACGGTGCGTATATTAATGGGCGGGATAGTTATGTCGCCTGAAGGTAGAATTATTATTAATTCGGCAAATGATAAAAAAGTATGGATCGAAGTAGAGCGTATTTTAAACGAAAAAATGTTTCGCGGTGAGTTTATAGTAATTGATGCAACTTTTCAGCTGGCACAAGATTTTAAAATGCCGATAAAATCGGCTAATAAACATCGTTATGAAATTTATTGCATAGATTTTACTTCCATATCTATAGAAACGGCATTAGAGCAAAATTTACAAAGAGAATTATATAAACAAGTACCTAAAAATGTTATTACTCGTGCTTATGAACGTTACAAGACAAATCCGATTCCGGAGTTTATTAAGGTTTTTCCGTATGCCGATTTTGAGGAAGTTTCGCTTATAGATAATCTTGACGTGAAAGTCATAGATTTAAACGATTATAAAAAAATTCATCACATAGGTGATATACAAGGCTGTTATGAGCCGATAGCTAAATATTTTGCCGATGGTTTTAAGGCGGATGAATTTTACATTTTCGTCGGTGATTTTCTTGATCGCGGCATTCAAAACGGTGAGGTAATACGCTGGCTGGTAGATGAGGTTATGGAGCGAGGAAATATTGTTATGATATGGGGCAACCATGAAACCCATATTCATAGATATGCCGACGGGCAAGATATTTTAAGTGCGGAATTTGAAAACAACACTCTCCCACAACTTGAAAAAGTTAACTTTACGAGAGATGAGGCTAATCGTTTATGTAATAAATTGGTTGATTGTTTTGTCTATGAGTATGGCGGGGTTAAGTGCCTCGTTAATCATGCAGGCATTGCAGCGATGCCTAGGCATTTAATATTGCTGCCGTCTCATCAATTTTGGAAGGGTACCGGCGTTTATAAGCATCTTGTCGATCAAACTTTTAGTGATAATATGATTAATACTGAGTGGTTGCAGGTACATGGTCATCGTAATACGTCATCATTACCGATTAAAGCGGCAGATAAAAGTTATAATTTAGAAGCAGGCGTAGAATTCGGCGGTAATTTAAGGATCATGACCATAGCCAAAGATAATAAAGTTGCAGAAATTGAAATTCGCAATAATATTTTTTGTAAAGAAGCTAGCCCTAAGGCTTTTAAAGCAACTACCGAAAATGAAGAATATAAAATTAGCAAGTCAACCTTTGAAAAATTGCACAAACATAATTACATTAACCGAAAATATCTTGATTCATACCCGCATATTACTTCCTATAATTTTAGCCGCAAAGCTTTAACTAAAGGAATTTGGGATAAGGTAAGTTTAACCGCACGGGGGTTATTTATTGATAATGATTTGAATATCGTCGTGCGTTCATATGACAAATTTTTTAACCTAGGCGAAAAAAGAGAAACGGAGCTATATAACTTACAAAAAAATTTACTTTTCCCGCTTACTTTATTTGTAAAAGAAAATGGATTTTTAGGGCTTTTGGGTTACGATATAAAAAATGATAGGTTATTTTTCAGTTCAAAAGCTACTCCTGAATCAGATTTTACCGGCTGGTTTAAAGAAATTTTAACAACTTCCCTTAATGAGTCACAAATGGATTATCTGCATAAGACCGTTAAGGATAGAAATTTATCGTTAGTATTTGAAGTAAATGATCCTGTTAACGATCCGCATATGATAGAATATAATCAACGTCACGTAGTTTTGCTTGATGCGGTAGTACGCAGCGAAAAATTTAAACGTTTAGATTTTCATGAAATAGAGCAAATTGCTATAAGTTTGGGTGTATCTCACAAACAAAAAGCTATGGTTTTCAATAAATGGGATGCATTTGAGGAATGGTATAAAAATTACGTAGCTTAAAAGAGCGTATTATTCTAGTACGTAAAACAGGAGGGAATTTAAAGCGTAATCTTTCCGAGCCGGAAGTATCGGCATTTTACAAATGGGCAATAATGCAACCTGATGAAATATTAGAGCGCGATATTATATGGGTCAGAAAAATTTATTTAGCAAGCCGTAATTCATTATGAAAATTATAGTACAAATTAAATGCGGCTCACACCTATACGGCACTTCAACGCCTGCTTCCGATTTGGATATTAAAGGTTTATATATACCGGAAGCGCAGGATATATTATTACAACGTGTTCAGCCTATTATATCTTTTAAACGTCCTAAAATGCACGGTGAAAGAAACACGCCCGACGATGTGGATTACGAGCTTTATAGTATTGAGAGGTTTTTATCTTTACTAACGAACGGTCAACCCATGGCTCTTGATATGCTTTTTGCACCGACAAGCTCGATGCTATTAGAAGCTTTGCCGGAATGGCAGGAAATACAAAATTTAGCACCAAAACTTTTCGTCAAACAAGCGGATTCTTTTCTTAATTATTGTAAAAGACAGGCGAACAAATACGGTATTAAAGGCTCGCGCATTGCGGCAATAAAAACGGCGTGCGATTATCTCAATAAAGCAGCTGCGCGATATGGCGATAATACTAAATTAGCCGCCATTGAAGAAGAACTAAAAACCCTAGTTTTTAATAACGAATATTTAAATTTAGGGATAACTGAAGCTAAAGAAAAATACTTTGAGATATGCGGTAAAAAAGCATTATTAAATAGCTCCGTCAAATTTGCGCTTACAATTGCCGAAAGGCTCATGAACGAATACGGTATGCGAGCAATATCCGCCGAGCATAATGAGGGAATAGATTGGAAAGCTTTGTCGCATGCCGTGCGCGTAGGGCATCAAGCTATAGAATTCTTAACTACCGGCCATATTACTTTTCCTCGCCCCGAAGCTAAGCATTTATTAAATATTAAACTGGGTAAGCTTTCTTTCCGGCAAATAAGCGAAGAAATAGAAGAATTATTAAAGGAAGTAGAATTAGCAGCATTAAATTCACGGCTTCCTAATAATTTTGATCAGTCAATTATTGATGATTTTATTGAGCGAATATATAGAAAACAAATATTAAAAGATTCAGGAATTTATACACCTCATAAACATCACGATCAACGTCTATAAAACTTTTAATGGTTTAACTATTTCGGAAAAACATGAATTTTTAAATTTTATATTCTCGAACCTAGAGCTGAAAGATTGCAAGGTTTATTACCAAGCGGCTTTTCCGCTTTCAAAATCTCTAAAAAATAGTAAGTTGTACCGAATGGCTAGCCGTATAGAACTCGAACCTTGTATTTATATGCTATAAGGTGTTATTATTAGGGTTTTTGTATATTAAGTTTCGGAGAGCGTGACATGGGTGCTGCGAACCCTAAATCAGTACCGCATACCTTATCCAACTTCTCTTAAAGCCCGATGTTCATTGTCGGTGTACACTACCCATTCATCTTCACGATTAAGATATTTTACCAAATTTTCTATAGATAGACGTTTAAGAATATCTATGGTAATGGGGCGTTTATCATTCCAAAAAATAAACGACTCTAGAAATAACCGAGCAGTATATGAGTTTAGTAATTCACAGATGAATCTAGCTTCTTTTTCTGAATCGCACGGTAAAAAATAAACTGTGTCATCAAAAACAACAGGCTTATTATCCATAGGACCTACAGAGAAAAACTTAAGACTTTTATACAAAGAAGAAATAGCAACTTTCCAGGGAGCAAAAGAGTATTCACCTACCCCAAAAATTGAAAAAGTAGGTTTACCTCTATAGATAGAGCTTTTTCTGCTAGCTAAAGCCTCTACATGAGATTGTAAATATTTCCATGTTAATGATGCACACATTTTTATGGAATTCGTATCTTCACCTATGAATCTTTGAGTTACAATCAGACGTTTCCGGCACATTTTTATTCTTTCATTACCTAAATCCGAACTTTTCAATAGTGGGTATAGATAGTCATCTTCTATTGTAACCTCTTCACCGATACCGTTAATTAAGATATCTCCATTGATTGTAAGCTCCATTACACGACTACAGTCGTGTTTTATTCCAGAACGCCAAGTGTAAAACATACTGGCGCCCTTGAGGAAAGAAAGATTAGTGTAATTATCTATATTTGCCAAAATCATATTATCTTTATAGCTGATATGTTGCGATGGTAATTCATCATCTATGCTTTTATAGATACGGCATTCTTGTTTTTCTTCAGGACTGCCGACAACTGCTACAAATAAACAAGCATCAACAGCAGCACCGAATATTGCTAATGCATCGATTTTATAAATTGAAGCACTTCCAATAGGCTTTTTATGTTTCCAGGCATAGGCAAGAATTTTTCTTGCCACATGGGTTTTACATAAAATTGCTAAAGCCCCATGTTTTTGTTCTAACCATTCTAAATACTTAAGAATCATCCATTCAGAGATATCAAAATTTGCCTTTCCGGTAATAGCCTCAAGACCATTTCTGCTTTGAAAATTATTTTTTGCCGGAAGATTTGAGCCTCCTACTGCACTAATATTAGAGTTTGTAACCCATGGTGGATTACCGGTAATCAGAACAGGTTCTATTAAGGAGGCAAGTACTTTATTCCAATCTAATGAAAAGAAATCAGCATTGATTATGTCAATGTGATTTTTAATGTTCTTTTCATAAATGCTATGGCGTAGATCTTGAAGGTAAGATTTGTTAATTTCGATCCCTGTATAAGAATCAGCAGTAGGAAATATATTTGTAGCAGCAAATAAAAAAGAGCCTTTTCCACAGGTGGGTTCTAGAATAGATCGTGGTTGAAAGGGAAGACATTTTTGAACGCGTCTTAATACTTGGATAGAAAAATTTTCCGGTGTCTGAAAATCACCAAATATCTTGATCGTTTTTGTGTTCTGTGCTTCCAACATATCTAGCCTTTTCAATTACCTTATTTTATGAATACCCTCAATCTCTCCTGCTTTTTGTATAACTCGACTATATTGTAGCCGCCATTGTAATGCGTTTGAAATTGTCAAATATCCCTGAAAAGGAGGGTTCACGAGGATTTCTTCAGCAATATTTTTTGCTTCTATTTCATCGATTGGCAGATTCCGATCTTGAATGAATGCAATGAGATCATCTACATTTCCATCACGTTCCAAAATTTCACTAATACCTTTTGTTGTTTGATAATCAGAGGTTCTTTCTTTATCAATAAAAATTGTATATTGTATATCAAGACGAGCTGTTTGATTTTTTACGTCATCAGATTTTTCATATACGAATACAAGCAAGTTATATCCTAGTCCATAAATCTTTTGTCGCGCTGATTTATACGGACATGAAGACTGTGGTTGTTTAATGCTGGTTACTTTCATGTCTATTTCGAGGACTGGAAAGTCTATTCCAAAAGCTGAATTACCTTCAACATATTCATAGTTTTCTGCAAGATATGCTTTAAATTTATGTTCTAAATAAGTGCCAACAGCTTTTCCGTCAGTTACACCATAAAGCACAGGTTCGTCATATTTACTTTCCATTTCCGCAAATAGTAAAGCTTCGTTGAAAAGAATTTCTATGGTAAGAGGCTTTTTCATCTGTTTATTCATATGTTAGGAGCAAATTGAGACTCTGGAAATATCCCTTAAAGTTTCATACAAATTACTATATGCAATACTACATTAAAAAATGAGAAGAGGAAGTTATATTTACAAAATTGTAAGTAATATAAAGTGAATTTATACGAATTTGACAACGCATCTCAAGGGTTTTGAGTTTTGTTTCACGGCACGGATATCATAGTTCTACCGTCAAAATGCTAAGGATACAATGGATAATATCTTAAACTAAATATAAGCTATAGTTGATCTTTGCAGGAATAGCTAGCATCGCAACGACTTCGTTATAATAACCCCACCATAAGCAAAAACAATATTCTTAAAACCAGTATCTTGCCGGCACAGATACAACACCGGGGATTGAAAGTTGAATTACAACTAACCCATTCTAATAAAAGGCTTTATCTTTGGAAATTTTTATCCTATTTTTCTATAAAGGAATAGAGAAAACAGTTGTTGCATGGCTCGATAAAGTAGCAGTATGTCATTCCCGCGCAGGCGGGAATCCAGAAAAAATACTTTTAAGTCATCCTGAATTTATTTCAGGATATACAAAGAGATGCTGAAACAAGTTCAGCATGACAAAGAAAAGCCTGGATTCCCGCCTTCGCGGGAAGGCGTTGTTGCGTGGATCAGAAAATAGTGATTTGACCATTTTTGCAAAGCGATCCGGTGTCATGCCGAGGCCCCTACCACGGCATCCAGTCTTTTTATTAAGGTTTTTCCGGATACCGTGGGAGGGGCCTCGGTATGACACCGTACTTGTAATAATCATAATACGGTAATTATGATCCACGCAACAATGCTACGCGGGAATGACATAAAAACATCTATGCAACAAAGTCAGGAATGGGAGCAAATGACGGTATCGGTATCAGCAAAACAAGAACCTGAATCAAAAGGAGTCATACCGTTTGTAACGGAAGTGGCTCGTTACTTCATGGACTTTTTGGAAACCGATTTTCATAAAGTTAAAAACCCTAAACGTCATATCCAGCATCGTAACAGCAATAACCTGCAAATTTGTATAAACCTTAACAAATACAAAAAATACACCTCACTAGTGTGGAAAGTCATTAGACAGGGCTTTGAAGATGGAGTTCCGGGCGAGCTTAAGCGTGGCGTACATACCACCGCTATTCCTCAATCTATCCTGCAGCTAGTACAAGACCAAATAGCTGCGATTAAGTCTGAAGAAGTTGAGAAGGTTATAAAACTATTCTACAATGAAATAGACTTAGGGATATCCAAAAACCCTAACAATACCACCGCTGCCATAACCTGTGCGCTTGATGGCATTGCCCGCGTCATTCGTGAAAAATTCCTTGCCTCATTCGTGGATAAAATTCGAGAGCCGTTAGATAAAATCCGCACGGCTACGATTGATTCCGTATCTCAAATCGAAGAAGAACTCACTGACATTTTAATAGGCTCACTGGAAGATGCGGTTTCTTCGATCATCAACCAAATTAGCTTAGGAAAAGAGATCGAGACCGAGCAATCGCTAGAGCAGGTTTTTGAACTTAAGGACGTACAAAATAAGTTAGAAAGCTTTTTTAAGGGTTTTGCTGCCGGCGACTTATTTTTTGAAATTTCCGAACTGGTCAATAATAAGAGCCTTATGGAAAAGCAGGAATTTTACTTATATTTCTGCGACATCAGCTATAACAACAAAACTTACCCGCTATTTTATATTCCCATTCAGATACAGAAAAGCACGGAATGTTTTACCTTTAGTTTTGATTCTCTCTTATATGTGAACAAAAAGGCAATGCAATTCATAGTGCAGAATTACAACGTTGCGGCTGAACGTAAAGGCTCTCTGGATGCATTTGTTGAGCGCATTATTTACCTTGCTGAAAAGCGCCGACATCTGGTGAAAGAAATTGACTCGGCACTTAAGGAAGCAATCAACTATTTTGGTCTAACTCCTTACATTGATATTAACAAGCCGGAACGCCAAGTTGCTAAGGGGCAAGGCTTGCAGATTACAAACGACTGCTATCTCGGTGTGTTTGATAAATCAGACGAATCCTTAGTAAATGATTATGAAGACATTTTGCAAAAGCTACAGGGCGGTGATAATTTTTTAGCTGAAGCCTTTCAATCGATGGTGGATGATTTTATTACAAACAACCCTGTTTCGGTGATAGCAGAAACTGAACATGATTGGGATAATACTAAGGTGAGCGAAAAGCTGGTTTACGCTAGTCCCGTACCGCTGAATGAAGAGCAAAGGCAGATTCTCAGCGCTCTAAATAAAAAGCACTGTAAATACATCACTGTGGAAGGTCCGCCGGGTACGGGTAAAAGTCATACTATTACGGCGATAGTATGCAATGCCATCCTTAAAAATCAGTCCGTTTTGGTGCTTTCCGATAAGAAAGAAGCGCTGGACGTAGTGGAAGATAAAATCACGGAAACCATGAATAAAGTGAGGTTAGATAACCAGTTTCAAAATCCTATTTTGCGGCTTGGACGGGGAGGCAATACCTACTCAAAAATTCTTTCCACTACCTCAATGGAGCACATCAAGGAGCATTATAAAGCGGTTAGGAACGAATACAAAAAACTTGAAACCAATATTGAGCAATCAGTATCGAACCTGAAAAATCAGATCGGCAACACCGTTACCGCTTACGAAAAAATCAAGCTGAACGAAATTGCTGAATTCATCAAACTAGAAAACCGGATTACCGAAGCAGAAAACTTGCCCGTGGAGCTGATGGAATTACACGGTGACCGGTTTTTGGCAGATAATTTAGTTAATCTTCGAGTAGAAATGCTGAAATTGAAGGATAAGCTTAACGACTCACAAAGTAAACTGACGAACCTTTTTAAGAATTTTTACCCTAGTGATAGAAGCGTAACCGCATTCCGGCATTTCATTACCTTCATGGCTATTGTTGATGATTTACGCATTAAGGCAAATAGCCAACTGGAGCATGTTGCTAAAATCCGCAATCCTTCTGCTGATGGGTTAGCCGCTTTGGAAAACTACATAACGAAATGCGAGCAGCTTAAAGCAAGCTGGTTCGGGTTTTTATTCAAAGGAAAACAGATTGCGGCACTAAATGAGCAATTAGGCGCAAAACTGGCTAATGATTTTACCGCACCACATACGCAGTTAGAGCAGCTGAAAAGCATTGCTGAACTGTTTAGAATTAGCAAGCAGCTGAAAGAGGCACAAGAAATAGCTAGCGGCTTTGAGTTTATGCAGGATTTCAATAAAAGCGTTCACCGGTTACTTACACTCAATCTGCCTCTGACAACGGCGACTGAGCGCAAAGATTTATTAGATTCTATTTCCGATATCGTGGCACGCCTTAATCAGTATAGCAAAACTGCTGCAAATATAAATGCGAAAAGCAGCAATATTTTTAGCTTTACTGACAATACTCTTACTAAATATCCCGAAACGGAATTTAAGCAGCTAGCAAGATATCTTTACCTAAAAAATGCTCTACAAGATCACTTCAACAAAATCCCGGAACATAATTACATAGCGGAAAAGAAAACGATTGAAGAACTCATTACCACGCAGATGACCTATAAAATGGACGAGCGTGTGGTTGATTTCTTTGAAAACCACAAAAATGATGCTAAAACGCTGTCCGGCGTGATTTCTAAAAAGCAACGCTTTGATAAAACCAGTTTTGATAAGCTTAAAAAATCCTTCCCCTGCATCCTTGCCAGTATTAGGGATTTTGCCGAATATATACCGCTGGAATCGGAAATTTTTGATTTAGTGATTTTAGACGAAGCTTCACAAGTTAGTATTGCTCAAGCATTTCCGGCTCTGCTGCGCGGCAAAAAAATCGTTGTTCTCGGCGACAAAAAGCAGTTTAGCAATGTCAAATCCAACCAAGCACGTTCCGACACCAATCGAGAATATCTTAACCGCTTGCGCGATGTTTTTGTAGAAACGATTTCGGACGAATCTACTAAACTTGAACGTCTTAGTAAGTTCAATATCAAAACTTCCGTTCTCGAATTTTTTGAGCGTATCAGTAATTATAATATCATGCTTAAAAAGCATTTTCGGGGTTATCGGGAATTAATTTCTTATTCCAGTAAGTATTTTTACGGCGACAGCCTACAAGCAGTTAAAATACGCGCCACGCCGATAGAAAGCACAATCCGCTTTAGCTTTATTGAGCATGATGGACGCATTGAACTAATTGAAAATAGCAATCAGCTTGAACGCGCAGCAATTATTGCCGAAATTGAGCGTATTGCTCGGGAGGAACCTAATCGCTCGATCGGCATTATTACCCCGCACACTAACCAGCAAAAATTACTGGTGGACGCATTTTCAAAGCATCCTGATAATGAGCATTTCGTCAAGCAGCATAAGTTAAAAATTATGACGTTTGACACGTGCCAGGGGGAAGAACGTGATATTATTCTTTATTCGATGGTGGCAAGCGCCGTGTCAGATAAGCTTTGGGGCATTTTCATTAAAGATCGCAATAGCGTAGAGCTTGAAGAAGGCGGGACAATCAAATTGCAGCGTCTAAATGTAGGCTTTAGTCGTGCGAAAGAGCGCATGGATTTTTACTTGAGCAAGCCGCTTGAAGATTATACCGGCTCAATCGGTGAAGCATTACGACATTATCAAAAAACCTGTGAGGAAGCCAAGTGTCTGCCGAATTCGGAAAGCACCGATTCACGTTCACCGATGGAAAAGAAAGTGTTGCACTGGATACAGGAATCGGCATTTTTCAAAGCCAATAAATCCGTTATTGAACTACACACGCAATTTCCTCTTGGCAAATACATTAAGCAGCTAGATAAGCGCTACTCACACCCGACCTTCGTGGTGGATTTCTTACTTGTCTACCTAGATGCGGAAAGTAAGCAACACAAGATCATTATTGAATATGACGGCTTTGAATTCCACTTCCAAGATTTTTCTTCAGTGAATGAGTTTAATTATGATGAATATCACACGGAAAAGCACGTTTACCGTGAAAAAGTGCTGGAAAGTTACGGCTATAATTTCCTAAGGCTAAACCGCTTTAACGTAGGTAAAGACCCTGTGGCAACGTTGAGCCTTCGCCTAGAAGGTCTTATAAAAAAAAAGTCTGTGGTAACCAGTCAATAGTTACCGAAATTCATAAAAACATCGATGCTCTTCAAAGCGGGTGTATGAAGGAATGCCCACAATGCAAAAAGGTAAAGGAACAAGATAATTTTAGAGATGAGAAACTTCGCACCGGCTATGGTCGTTTCTGCAATAAATGTAAAGGGAGAAAAGAGTCAAAGCTTCGTGAACCGGCTCTTACGAATGTGAAATGCCCGCGCTGTAATTCTGCAATGATTGTACGAAAAAGAAAGTGGGATAAAAACAAATTTTACGGATGTTCGCGATTTCCGCTATGTAGAGGAACACGATCTTATTAGACACTGTTAACAAAGATAATTAAAATACCTTTGTTAACAGTATCTAAGATTTCTTTATCGCTGAAACAGGCATTTTCTATCTCACCAAATTACTTCATATACAGCTAAATTCATAAAGGTTTAGACAAGATGAACTTAAAGGCAAGCTTGCGCTAGCAGTTAAAAATACATGAACACAGGCGAATGTCGAAAAATTTGCTTGTATCAAGCGATCGAGATGACGCTGTACAGTTGGTTAGAGAGGACGAAGTAATAAAGCAAGTTGAGGATATACTTAAGAGCTTAAAGATTAAAGACCCTGAAATACTTAAACAAACTATGGACTATTTAAAAGATATTAACCGAGGCAGAGCTGATGAAATGAGCGGTGAAGTAAAGGCATTAAGAGAAGAACATACCAAGATTCAAAATAAGCTTGATTCGTTAGTAGATTTAGTAGCAGACGGTGTTTTAACTAGAGAGGAGTTTTTACGTAAGAAATCGCGTGAGCGTTCACGCCAATTTTAGTAAATGGCAGAAAGGGTTAATACCTTGGAGTTTAGAAGTAGCATAAAGTGACTTAATCCTTTCTAAGAATCTGTCGCCTCTTAGAGCTTATCTGTAAAGAAAAATTAAGGTATAGGGTGTAGAAAATAAAAGAAAGAAATGTTATAAAGCTAGCAAAAAGGCTAGAAAAATATGAGTTATCCGAATGATTTAAAAGACGAAGAGTGGGAAATAGTAAAGGATTATTTTGGTAGTAAGAAAAAAGGACGGAGAATAAAAGTAGATAGAAGAGCAATAGTAAATGCAATATTCTATCAGAGTCGAACCGGCTGTCAGTGGCGATATTTACCAAGAGAATATCCAAATTATAAAACAGTTAACGAGTATTATAATAAATGGAATCGTAGTGGATTATGGCAAAAAATAAATGAAGATTTGGTATCAAGATGCCGAGTTTTGAAGGGGAAAAAAACCAAAACCGACAATAGGGATAATTGATTCGCAAACAGTTAAGAATACGCAATGCAGTGAAGAAAAAGGGTATGATGCGGGCAAAAAAATCAAAGGGGTAAAATGTCATATAATAACAGATACGAATGGCTTAATACTAACAGTTAATGTGCATTCAGCAAGTGTACAGGATAGAGATGGTGCTAAAGATAGCTTAGTTAAAGCAAAGGACAAATATCCATCCATTGAAAGATTTTTTGCTGATGGAGGATATAGTGGAAATTTGCAAAATTGGTGTTTTTTGAATACAAAATCATTGTTATCTGTAGTAAAGAGAAAAGCGGAAAAATTTGAAATTCTGCCCATTAGGTGGATAGTGGAGCGTACTTTTGGTTGGTTGAACAATTTTAGAAGATTGAGTAAACATTACGAACATACTATTAAATCTGCTACTAATCAGATTTATATTGCTTTAATCCGATTGATGCTTAATAGATTAAACCCTTAATAGATATTTACAGACAAGCTCTTAGTGACCATGTAAAAAAAGAATTTTTTCGATATTTAACAAAATGCTTTATCTGTCGTTCTGCCAAGTTATTAGTTAGCTCTATTTGTGAATCATCTAAAAAGAGCCATATCATATCAAATGATTTTAATATATTATTTGCTACTCTTTGGGCTTGTAAGTATTCAGTATTAGCGATATCTTGCAAGTAATACAGCATAATCTTTTTAATTTTCTGCATTACTGCTAAATATCGAGGTTTATCTAACTTATTTTCTTTATGTAAATTATAAAGCCTAAATATCGTATCAGTTACGCAAAGAAGGTCTGAACCAATTTTAGCAAGAGAGGCATTGTGACTATGAGCGAATCTTTTAAAATCTCTACGCAAATGAGCTAAACATATTTGACGTTTGCTGCTGTCAAATATATTATAAGCTGCATATCTATCACTTATTATTTTCCCTTCATATTCAGGTAAAAAACTTTCTAATATCTTTTGTCCTCTTGAATTAGCTAGCTTAAATACCGTAAAAGCTTTGTTCGTAGCTACCCAGCACCAATGTTTACTACCTTTATTACTAGAACTTGTCTCGTCTAAATGAAGATAACTACTCTCTTCAATGTTATTCAATAATTCATTATATTTATCTTCTAACTTAACTGATATTCTGTTCTCCGTATTTGAGATCAAGCCAAGACTAATATCAAGGTTAAATATTTGGTTTAATATTGATTGTACTTCTCTCTTACTATTATTAAAGAATCCACTTAAAGAACTAATTATACTTTCAGCGTTCTTCCCTAATAATCGATAATTATCAAGTTTTGCTTTATATCTTCTATTACATAAAGAGCATACTTTCCTATACAACCTATATTCGGTAACAACCGGCTTGATAACAGGAATTTCTATTTTTTGATGTGTTCTATATTTTTCTTCTAATAACAATGAACCACCGCATTTACAAATCTCTTCATCGGGCATAATATCAACATTGATATCTGACGTCTTTATTTGATAAGCGTTATATTTATGACCTGCTTGTCCCCCGGGATTTTTATCACTCTTGGGTCTTGTCTTCTTCTCTATCCGGTATATATCTTTAGAGCTAGGAAGACCGCAGTTGCTAGAGTTTTTATTTAGCCTATCTTCCAACTCTATTAGCTTAATCTTTAATTCTTTATTTTCTTGTAAAAGCCGTTGATTGGTTACTTCTAGTAATTCTACTAGCTTTTCTAACTCTATAATTCGATCGGATAGAACATTATTCATTGATGCTGCTACTTATTCTTGTCCTATCTATTTCTATACAATTCTATAACCTTTTTCAACTCCTTATTTATTTTTTATTTATATCCGTGAACGCTCACCAAAAAAATATGCTTTTGTTTATAATAGAATATTGTAGGTTTTAAAAAATATACGAAATAGAGATAAAAGAGAGTTTTGATAGATAGAGGATAAAAAATTTGTATTGCAAGCTTGGCAGCGACTTACTCTCCCATGCCTCAGGGCATAGTACCATTAGCGCTATGAGGTTTCACGTTCGAGTTCGGGATGGGATCGTGTGTTTCACTCATGCTATAACCACCAAGCCAGCAATACAAACTTTTTAAGTGTAAGAACCGTCATTGTCGACTACTAGGAGCACAACAATGACAATTTTTTTTGCTGGGTTGTTTGTCGATAAAGCTGAAAAATTGCCTCTGGCACTGTTAACAAAGTTGATTTTAGTAATTTCATCATTATTGCTTTGCTTCTTAATTTACTCATTATAGATAGATTAAAAAATTTAGCAATAACTTACTAAAAATAATAATTTTGAGCAGTGTCTTAAAAAATTTATTTGTGAGATCGTTACCGTATACTGCTCGTATTTCGAGAATTAGATTTTATTTTGAAGGGTGAACGCACGCAGCCTATACTTAATAGGTGAGTACGTGAATCCCTGATAAAATAAAAAAATAATTCTTGAAAGAGGAGTAGTATATCATACAGAATTAACACTGTATACATGTGTAATCTCAGCAAAGTAAATCAATCGAGCTATTAGTATCAGTTAGCTACATGCGTTACCGCACTTCCACACCTGACCTATCAACGTGGTAGTCTTCCACGGCTCTAATAGGGAAGTCTAGTTTTGAGGTGGGTTTCCTGCTTAGATGCATTCAGCGGTTATCCCTTCCGTACTTAGCTACCCAGCTATGCCATTGGCATGACAACTGGTCCACCAGGGGTACGTCCACCTCGGTCCTCTCGTACTAAAGGCAGATCCTCTCAAACTTCCTACACCCACGGCAGATAGGGACCGAACTGTCTCACGACGTTCTAAACCCAGCTCACGTACCACTTTAATCGGCGAACAGCCGAACCCTTGGGACCTTCTCCAGCCCCAGGATGTGATGAGCCGACATCGAGGTGCCAAACGATTTCGTCGCTATGGACGCTTGGAAATCATCAGCCTGTTATCCCCGGAGTACCTTTTATTCGTTGAGCGATGGCCCTTCCACGCGGGACCACCGGATCACTATGACCGACTTTCGTCTCTGCTCGTCTTGTCAGACTCGCAGTCAGGCTAGCTTATGCCATTGCACTCTAAAAGTTGATTTCCGACCAACCTGAGCTAACCATCGCGCGCCTCCGTTACTCTTTGGGAGGCGACCGCCCCAGTCAAACTACCCACCATGCATTGTCTCGGATCCTGATTCAAGGATCGCGGTTAGATGTCAAGAACCAGAAGGGTGGTATCTCAAGGATGACTCCATAATGACTAGCGTCACTATTTCATAGTCTCCCACCTATCCTGCACATCTGATTCCTAACACCAGTGCAAAGCTATAGTAAAGGTTCACGGGGTCTTTCCGTCTGACCGCGGGAACTCCGCATCTTCACGGAGAATTCAATTTCGCTGAGTCGATACTGGAGACAGTGGGGAAATCGTTACGCCATTCGTGCGGGTCGGAACTTACCCGACAAGGAATTTCGCTACCTTAGGACCGTCATAGTTACGGCCGCCGTTCACTGGGACTTCAATTCAGAGCTTGCACCCCTCCTCTTAATCTTCCAGCACTGGGCAGGCGTCAGGCCCTATACGTCGTCTATTGACTTTGCAGAGCCCTGTGTTTTTAATAAACAGTCGCTACCCCCTAGTTTGTGTCACCTACAAATGGTTGCCCATCTATAGGTCATCTTTCTCCCGAAGTTACAGATGCAATTTGCCTAGTTCCTTCAGCATCGTTCTCTCAAGCGCCTTGGTATACTCTACCTGTCCACCTGTGTCGGTTTGGGGTACGGTCTTTATAGGTCTCTTACATAACTTACTTCTAAAGGTAATTTGTACGTCGATCCGGTACTTAAATCCTCACGTACGTTTAAGTACGCTGCGGTTTTGCGCTCCGTGTCTCCTTCAAATTCCTCTTTATAAGCCAAGCTATGTAAGAGACCTATGCGAGGGTGTTATTTCCTGGAAAATATTCGCTGCACAAACAATCCAATAAGTCTGCACAACTTTCTATTTTCGTCACATCCCTCAGGTTCAGGAATATTAACCTGATTCCCATCGATTACGCCTTTCAGCCTCACCTTAGGGACCGACTAAACCTGCGCAGATTAACTTTACGCAGGAACCCTTGGACTTTCGGCGAGAATGTTTCTCACATTCTTTATCGCTACTTATGTCAGCATTCTCACTTCCGATACCTCCAGCAAACCTTACGGTTCACCTTCACAGGCTTACGGAACGCTCCGCTACCACTCACGCTTAGCGTGAATCCGCATCTTCGGTACATGACTTGAGCCCCGTTACATTGTTGGCGCAAGAAAACTTATTTAGACTAGTGAGCTGTTACGCTTTCTTTAAATGATGGCTGCTTCTAAGCCAACATCCTAGTTGTTTTGGTCTTCTCACATCCTTTCACACTTAGTCATGATTTAGGGACCTTAGATGGCGGTCTGGGCTTTTTCCCTCTCGACTATGGACCTTAGCACCCATAGTCTGTCTGCCACGCTGTACTCATCGACATTCGGAGTTTGATTGAGTTTGGTAAGTCTGTAGGACCCCCTAGCTCATTCAGTGCTCTACCTTCGATGGTAATGCTATGACGCTCTACCTAAATAGATTTCGCGGAGAACCAGCTATATCCGAGTTTGATTGGCCTTTCACCCCTAACCACAGCTCATCCCCTACTTTTTCAACAGTAGTGGGTTCGGCCCTTCAGCGGATTTTACTCCACCTTCAGCCTGGCCATGGCTAGATCACCCGGTTTCGGGTCTAATTCATCTAACTAAAAACGCCCTATTCAGACTCGCTTTCGCTACGCCTACACCTAACGGCTTAAGCTTGCTAGATAAACTAAGTCGCTGACCCATTATACAAAAGGTACGCCGTCACAAGACAGATTATGTGTATAACTAATGAAAACCTAAAAATATCTTAGTCGTTTTCTAAATTTTTGTCCTCACATAGATTTACTATGCTGCGGGAAAAATTTAAAAAACTTCTAGCTATTTTTGATTTTGATTAGATATACACATAATCTAACGCTTGCTCCGACTGCTTGTAAGCATTTGGTTTCAGATACTATTTCACTCCCCTGTTAGGGGTACTTTTCACCTTTCCCTCACGGTACTTGTTCACTATCGGTCACTAGAGAGTACTTAGGCTTAGAGGGTGGTCCCCCTATTTTCAAACAGGATTTCACGTGTCCCGCCTTACTCAAGGACTTCAAACTTTTTACCTATACGGGACTATCACCCTCTATGGTCAACCTTTCCATGTTGTTTTAGTTATTTTTTTGAAGCCACTGGCCTGGTCCGCGTTCGCTCGTCACTACTAACGGAGTCTCGGTTGATGTCCTTTCCTCCGGCTACTTAGATATTTCAGTTCACCGGGTTTGCTTCACATAGCTATGTATTCACTATATGATACCTACAAAGTAGGTGGGTTGCCCCATTCGGAAATCTTCGGATCGAAGCTTATTCGCAGCTCCCCGAAGCTTATCGCAGCGTATTACGTCCTTCATCGCCTTCTAGTGCCAAGGCATTCACCAAATGCTCTTATTTTATTTACTTTTATAGCTTCCCTTTATTCGATATATACATCAAATTTTAGACTTCGCTTGTGCTCACGTACTAAGTGTACGCTGCGCAAGCTAGTTCTAAAATTTAACGCCTATATCAAATAAAGCTTTGCTATATAACTTGAGATTACACGATGTATACAGAACTAATTCTATAATTACAGTATCTACTCACGATATAAATTTTTATTTATTCGCGGTGTGTATTTAGTTTTTTTCAGCTTTATCAACTTTTTAAACAGCTAGCAAAGTTTTTGCAAACCTTGTGTGAGGATTTTTATATCTATTATTCTCTACCATGTCAAACACTATTTTAAAAATAATCTATAAAAATAAGAATTTATATTGATCAAGATAGTCAAAACGTCATTGCGAGCCGCGTAAGGCGTTGTTGCATGGCTCGATCTTACCCCGTCATTGCGAGGAGGGACGTAGTCCCAACGTGACAATCCAGGAAAAAATAGCAAAAAATGCTATGAAAATCATTATTTTCTAGATTGCCGCGCTCCATTTGATCGCTCGCAATGACGATTCCGGTAGCCACACAACAACGCCTACACCTCCTCGCAATAACGATTCCGGATATTATTCCACACAACAATGCCGCGCGGGAATGACATAAGAGAACGCTTTTATTTATCGACCCAGCCGGACAATGCCCGCTAGCACTATATTATTACTATTTCAGGACGCAGCTTTGTTGTTGATAGGATAGCTTTTTGCAGATCGCTTTAGCTTGAGCAAGACTTTTATAGTCACCCGCTAACACTAAATAGAAAAATTTACCGTCATCATATTTAACTTTTTTAGTGGTAATATCGGCATTTTTAAGAATTTTTATAAACTTCTTTTTAATGCGTTCCCCTTCTGCAATTGCCTCGGCTTCTGATTTTACTGAAGCAAGTTGTACTTTGTAACCTCCTACCTCATCATAATTTTGTGCCTTCTTGACTTTTTCGTCGTCTCGGCTAACTTTTATTATATTTAAGCCGGTTTTATTTTCTTCTATTTTAGGAGAATCGGAAATATCACTAGACATATCATTTAACGATATCAAATCAGAAATTTTATCAAGCCGAGCCATTTTCTGATCTAGACTAGAAAAATCGATTATTAAATCTTCTATTTTTTCCTTAATTTGCTTGCGAGATTCTATATTGATAGGTTTTTCCGGTTCCGGAAGAAACGTAGCATCTTTGATTAAAGTTTTTTTCGAGGTAAGATTTTCATATATTGTGCTGCCGATACCGAAAGATTTTATAGTTTCTATTTGTTGAGGTTTAATTTTCGCAGGCGAGTCATCCGGATAAATAGTAATTACCGGTTTGTTGTTATAATAGTAATGATATGTGAAATAGCCGGTAGTTAACAATATTATAACTATAATAAAAATTTTAAATAAAATATTGTTAGTCATGAGTTGAAGGGTTTTTTATTTAGGTATTGCTTGCAAAATTTTGATGTTATTCCCGCTGCCCCTTATGTCATTCCTGCGAAGGCAGGAATCCAGATTTTTTTACCTTGTCATGCTGAACTTGTTTCAGCATCTATAAAGAAATATCCTGAAATAAATTCAGGATGACTTTAAAAGTATTTTTCTGGATTCCCGCTTTTAGCTAGAATGACATCAAAAATTTGAGCCACGCAACAACGCCCCGCCTTCGCGGGAATGACATCGAAGAAGCCTTAAAAAAGTATACGTGAAGTATGTTTTTCTGCTTTGAAGTATTGGTATACGAAGATCAACTTCAAAAAGAGCAAGGAGTCTACAAAGCGAGGATCGGAGCGTATACTTAATACGTGAGAACCGGAGCTTTTGTAAGACGACGTAGCCAATTTTTGAAGTTCATCGAGTATACCTACATCCTATCCATAGGCTCTACCCCTATAACTTCTAAACCGCTAGCTATAATTTTTTGAATAGATTTAGCCAGTGCCAGCCGAGCGCTAGTTAGTTCTTTATTACTTTCAATTACAAATCTATAATCATTATTTTCTTTACCGAAATTCCATAAAGTATGAAATCTAGAAGCCAAATTTATTAAATAAAACGCTATACGATGCGGTTCAAAATATTTTGCGGCACTTTCGAGCGTCTTCGGCCAGGATGCAAGAAGCTTAATTATTTCTATTTCCTCTTCCGAAGAAAGCAACGATAAATCATATTCATTAGCTTTAAAATTATCATAAGCTTCGGGCATCATCTCTTTAGCTTTCGATAATATCGAAATCGTTCGTACATAAGCATATTGTACGTAAAATATAGGATTCTCTTTTGACTGCTCCTTTACTTTTATCAGATCAAAATCAATGGTAGCGTCATTCCTACGTGTTAGCATCATGAATCTTATTATATCTTTTCCTACTGCCCTATTCACGTCTCTAACACTGGTAAAATTACCTAAACGTTTCGACATTTTTATCGGCACGTTATTTTCGACGAAATTTACTAGCTGACAGATTTTTACGTCAACTTTAACTTTATCGCATCCTAAAGCTTTTACCACGGCTTCAATTCTTTTGACGTAACCGCTATGATCAGCGCCGAGTACGTAAATCAAGTGATTAGCTCCTCGGTCTATTTTATCCTTAGCATAAGCAAGATCGGCAGCAAAATATGACCAAGTACCGTCAGCTTTTTCTATAGGTCGATCCTGATTATCGCCGAACTCAGTAGATTTAAATAATTTTTGCGTTCTATTTTCCCATTCTTCATGAATTTTGCCCTTAGGAGCCGGCAATTCTCCTTCATAAATTAACCCCATATCGGTTAATAACTTAACGATCTCGTCTATTTTACCGTTATCATGCAATAATTGTTCCGAAAAAAACACGTCATGTTTAATGCCGAGTTCTTTTAAATCTTCCTTATTTAACAGCAACATTTCCTGCACGGCAAAATTTTTAACTAGCTTAAATTTTTGCGCCTCATCCATGGTAAGTAATTTATCGCCATATTCTTTTGCCAGCTTTTGACCGAGGGGAATTAAATACTCTCCCGGATATAACCCTTCAGCTATTTGAATTTCTTCGCCCAAAGCTTCTTTGTAACGCAATATCACGGTACTAACCAAGTCATCTATTTGCGAGCCGGCATCATTAACGTAATATTCTTTTGTAATGTTATATCCGACTTTTTGTAAAATCCCGGCAAGCGCATCACCGTATACCGCACCCCTTGCATGACCTATATGCATAGGACCGGTAGGATTTGCCGAAACATATTCGATATTAATATTTTTGTTATCGGCAATATCAATTGCAAAAAACTTTTCTTCATTTTGCAAGATGTCTTTAATAGCACTATGCCAATTTTCGGCTTTAATAGTAAAATTAATAAAGCCCGGACCGGCTATTTCTATACTAGCAATATAAGGCAGCGATATAAGGATTTCTTTAAATTTTATTGCTACTTCGCGAGGGGAAATATTTTCGTTAGCGGCAATAATCATTGCTATATTACTTGATAAATCACCGTTAAAATTATCCTTAGGAATCTCAATATTAGCAATTTTCGATATATCGTGATTGCTATATATCCGCTCACCTGCAGTAATTATGTCGCGTTTTAATTGGTTAAATATATTCATAAGTCAAAATTGGCATAAATCAAATATTGTTAAAATTTACCGAGCAAAGCTCGTTATACTCTTGGATCGCAAAGCGATCAGTCATACCGGCGATATAATCCGCAACTATTCTGGCTTTAGATTTAGTATCTTCCGATTTTATTAATTCTTTCCAACTAAAAGGTAATAAATTGATATCATCCATATACACCTTAAACAAGCCTTCCACGATTTTATGACATTTACGGCTAATCGCCGTAATCCTATTATTTCTATAAACTTTCTGAAATAAAAATTGTTTGATTTCACTAATACGCTCCTTGGCATTATCGGTAAAATCAACTATTTGATAATTTAAGTTACGTATTTCGTCAACGCTTTTGATTTGCTCTTTATTTAAATTATCTTTTGTTTGCCCTAATAAATCGGTAATTAATTCATTCATCAGTCTGCGGACTATTTCATATATTAAACACGAAGAATTTATATCTTTAAATTTAGCCTTGAGTTCAAAAATATGTTGATCAAGATGTTTGAGTTCCGCTAAATGGTTAAAATCAATAATTTTCGCTCCGATACTATCTTCTAAATCATGAGAAATATAACTAATATCATCGGCAAGGGAAGCTACTTGCGCTTCTGCGGTTGCATAAGTTCCAAGACGTAAGTCATTTTCTTTATTATATTCTGCTATATATTCATTTATATTATTTATTAATGGCCCGTTATGCTTAACAATTCCTTCTAAAACTTCCCAAGTTAGATTTACTCCTTTATAAGTAGCATATCTTTTTTCTAGCATTGTTAAAATTTTTAGAGATTGCGCATTATGGGAAAAACCGCCATATTCCTTCATACATTCGTTCAAAGCAATCTCTCCTGCATGACCGAAAGGCGTATGCCCAAGATCGTGAGCAAGTGCGATCGCTTCCGCCAAATCACTTGACAAATTCAAAGTATTCGCTATTGATCTTGCAACCGTTGCAACTTCTAAAGAATGGGTTAACCTATTTCTATAGTGATCCCCTTCATGATTTATAAAAACTTGAGTTTTATATTGTAAACGCCTGAAAGCATTGGTATGAATGATGCGATCACGATCACGTTCAAACTCATTCCTATAAGACGTCGGAGATTCAGGGTATAACCTACCCTTACTTTTCAACGGATCACAAGCGTATGAAGCAAGCATTTTGCCCTCCATCTTGAAAGAACTGTTAAATTAGTGTATATATACTCATAAATGAAAGATTGAAGTGTCACCCCGTGACTTGATCACGGGGTCCAGAAAAGTTAAGTACTGGATACCGTGGTCAAGCCCACTACTGTACGAACGTTGAAAAAAGGCTGTGTCATGCCGTGACTTGATCACGGCATCCAGGAAAATAAAGCCATATTAGACTTATTTTAGAATCTTTTTATGATATTATAAGCTGGATTCCGTGGTCGTAGCCACGGAATGACAGAATTTTTACCTCTTTATTTAAACGTTCGTACAGTAGTGGGTCAAGCCACGGTATGACAGTTTTTCAAGTTAACCGAGTATAACATGCATACACTATATAATCTAAATAGATTTTTACAAGAGTATTTTAGTGACCATAACAATAACCGATAACGCTTTTAATCGAGTTCACGAATTAATTAAGCTAGAGCAAAATGAAAATTTAGCTCTCCGAGTTTCTGTTGATAGCGGCGGCTGTTCCGGACTTATGTATAATTATGAACTTGTGGAAAAGGCAACTATTGAGGAAGATGATTATATTGCTACCAAAAACGGCGCTATGATCGTTATTGATCCGATATCTAAAAAAATTATAGCCGAGTGTATTTTAGATTTTATAGAGGAACTCGGCAGTTCATATTTTAACGTTAGCAACCCAAACGCTAAAGCAAAATGCGGATGCGGTAATTCATTCGCGGTATAAGTTATATTCAAAATACTCAATGTCATTCTAGCTAAAGGCGGGGCATTGTTGCATGGCTCGAAAGTAGGAATACTCTACTGTTCAAAATAACCAAACAGGAAATTTTTTGGATAATTCAATAAAAATATTAGGCATTGAATCAAGTTGCGATGATACGGCAGTAGCAATAGTTACCTCGGATCATAAAATTCTTGCTAATATAGTTATCTCGCAGAATAAAGAACATGAAGCTTTTCAAGGAGTAGTGCCGGAGATTGCCGCAAGATCGCATTTAGCTAATTTGGAAAAAGCAACGAGGCAGGTATTAGATGAGAGCAAACTTACATTAGCAGAACTTAACGCCATTGCCGCAACTTCCGGTCCCGGATTAATAGGCGGCGTTATAGTGGGGTCAATGTTCGGCAAAGCTCTTGCAACCGTTTTAAAAAAACCTTTTATTGCAATTAATCATTTAGAAGGTCACGCTCTGACCGCTCGGCTAACCCACCGCGTAAAATATCCTTATTTGCTCTTGTTAGTTTCAGGAGGACATTGTCAATTTGCGGCAGTTAGGGCTTTAGGTAAATATAAAATTCTAGGGCAAACTATCGACGACGCGGTCGGTGAAGCATTTGACAAGGTCGCTAAGATGCTAGGGCTTCCCTTTCCCGGAGGAGCGGAAATTGAAAAAAGGGCAAAATCCGGCGATCCGTATAAATATGTTTTACCGAAGCCGATTATTAATAGCGGTGATTGTAATATGTCTTTTTCCGGTCTTAAAACCGCTGTGCGTTCATTAATAATAAAGCTTAAAAAGATAGGGGAAACGGAAATTAACGACATAGCCGCCAGCTTTCAATATACGATCGGAGAAATCCTTACTATAAAAACCTTAGAAGCTATCAAAGTATATGAGAAAATTATTGCCGAGTACTCATTATACTCAAATGATCTTTCAAATTGGAACATAAAACAAGGGGTGAGCGAGCGCAGCCTAGATAAACTAGGTGAGTACGTGAATTCCCCGAAGTTTTACGGAGCCGATTTGGAAGAGCAGAAGAGTATAGTAATTGCCGGCGGAGTTGCCGCTAACGGGTATTTACGCACACTACTCACAAAGCAGCTAGCAGAGTACGGTTACCAGCTTATAGCCCCCCCTACTCAGCTATGTACCGATAATGCGGCAATGATTGCTTACGCCGGCCTTGAGCGTTTTAATAATAACTTATTCAGTCCTTTAAATTTCTGTCCAAGAGCAAGATGGAGTTTGGAGGATTTGTAGTGCTAATATACTTTTCTTAGCTTAGTTAATTGCTTCTATTCTTTTCTATTATTTATTATTTATTTTTTACCTTATTACACTTAATTATGAAAATGGTTAATAAAGATTTCAGGATGTTTAGATGCTATTTTTAATAAGGATATAGCAGGACCTCTAGGTTTACGCCTTCCTTGTTCCCATTCCTGTAACGTTCGGACACTAATTCCCATAAGAACAGCAAAATCTGTTTGAGAAAGGTGCAAATGTTTTCTAATATCTATTATATCATCTCTTGTTTCTATTTTTTTTACATTTCCCTTTCCTATTTTTATATCTTGAATAGATTGTAAAATTTCTGCTCCAATATTTCTCTTTGCTTTCATAAATCTAATTCCTCTTTAATTTTCTTTAAAACAGAAGCCGGTATGTTATCAGCTTCATTTTTTGCATAAATAGTTAACAACCAAATTTGTTCTTCTTTATTTTTATAGTAATAAATAATACGAACGCCGCTACATTATTACGTCACTGACGTATAAAGTCAAATATTATTTTTAATTACTTCTATTTTCTATTTTTTGAAATACTTTAATCGTTTTGTTTATTTTTTTCAGGGATTCTTTAGCTAGGTTCTGTGAACAAAATTTAAATTAATCTATTTTATTTTTAACTACAAATTATAAGATTTTTTTGAAATAGGAGTAGCTCTTCCGGCAAAAATCTTATTAATTTTCGTATAAAAATACCTTAAAATATAAATAATTTAAATTTTGTTCACAGAACCTAGCTTTTAAGTAATTCTATTAATTTTTCTTCCTAGGAAAACAAAAAGCTCTGGTACTATCTTGGTTAATAAACTCAATAATTTGCTGCACGATGGAGTTGTTTTTATATTTCTCCGAGACTTTTTTAACTCTATCGGTAAATATTCCTTCACCGGAAAAAATTTCTTCAAGTGCTTTTATTGCTCTTAAAGTTTCTTCTTTTTCAAAACCCCGTCTTTTCATTCCAACTAAATTCATGCCTTCAAGCGTTGCTCTTTCACTGCTAGCAAGCCCGAAAGGTATTAAATCCTCAACTACCGCCGATATGCCCCCTATCATCGAATGCGCACCGATTCGCACATGCTGAAGAACTGCAGAAAGCCCGCCGATTATTGCATAATCACCGACCTTAACATGCCCGGCTAAACTTACGTAATTCGCAAATACCACATTATTACCGACTCGGCAATCATGACCGATATGAACACCTACCATAAACAAACAATTATCGCCTACCGATGTGACCATTCCCCCGTCTTTACTACCCGCCTGGATAGTGACATACTCACGAATAACATTATTAACGCCTATAATTGTTTCTGATTTTTCTTGGGCATATTTTAAAATTTGAGGAGGTTGACCGAGAGATGCAAAAGGGTAAATAACCGTATTTGCACCGATTTTAGTTATCCCTTCAATCACTATATGAGATTTTAATTCTACATTATCGGCAAGCATTACTTCCGGTCCGACAATACAGTAAGGACCGATTTTTACATTCTTACCAAGAGATGCTGTTTTAGCGACTATTGCGGTAGGATGTATATTAGATATTACCACTACTAACCTATTTTAAGAGTTATAACGCCCCAAAATGTCATTCCCGCCTTCGCTCATGAGTGTCAATTTAAGGAGCAAAAACGTAAGCCGTCATTGCGAGAAGGCATTGTTGCATGGCTCGAAAACTCTACGTCATTGCGAGCCGCTGCAAGCGGCGCGGCAATCCAGGCTATCCCGAATGTAATGAGGGATTTAATTAGAATGCTAAACTAGTTTAGCATAAAAATATGTTTATACTTGATTGCCGCGTCGGCACGATGTGCCTCCTCGCAATGACGGTATTTTTTGCAACGCTTTTGATCCACGCGGGCATTGCCACAGGCGTTATTGCATGGCTCTAAAAAAGTGCCGTATGTTATTCCCGCGCAGGCGGGAATCTAGAAAAAATACTAAAAATAAACAAACTTATATAAAAATTTACTATATAATTCGCTTAAATACTTTTCTGGATTCCCGCCTTTAGCTAAAATGACATCGAAAATTCGAGCCATGCAACAACGCCAATGCCACACAGGAATAACATCGGTGAGCCTTTAGTTATCATTTTTTCTTACTTCATTTTTTGCTAACTTAACTGGTTTGATCTAACCATTGCGGTAAATTTGCTTTCGGCGACTAGCTCCCCGTCAACCGTGACTTTACTATAGAACTTCCACACCGTTCCCCGTTGTTGGTCAATCTGCGCATAAATATGCATGGTATCGCCGGGCTGAACAATTTTCCGGAATTTAGAATCTTCAATAGCCATTAAAAAAACTTCTTTATCTTTAGTTGAATCTAAAGATTTTGCTACTAAAATAGCTGCTAGCTGCGCCATAGCTTCAATTATTAGAACACCCGGCATAACCGGTTTTGTCGGAAAATGTCCCATAAATTGCGGTTCGTTAAACGTAATATTTTTAATACCGGTAATTGACTTACCAAGCTCAAATCCCTTTACTCTATCTATCAACAAAAAAGGATAACGATGCGGTAGCATCGACATAATTTCGACAATCTCAATAGTCATTATTTAACTCTCTCTTTTTTAGGCTCTGTTAATTGTTTCATAATTATCGCTTGTTTATGCCAATCTCTCATTGATACCGTCGGAGATCCGGCGACAATGCGACCGGATTCTATATTTTGAATTACGCCGCTCTGCCCCGCTATCTGCACCTTATCGCCTATCGTTAAGTGACCGGCGACACCGACTTGTCCGCCAAGAGCGCAATATTGACCGATTACGCTACTGCCGGCTATTCCTACCTGCGCTACAATAATCGATCCTTTGCCTATTTTTACGCAATGCCCAATCTGTACTAAATTATCTATACGGCATAAATCTTCTATTATCGTATCAATTATCGAACCTCTATCGATAGTAGTATTAGCGCCTATTTCAACATTATTACCGATTCTAACTATTCCGGTATGAAATATTTTATAATGTACTCCCTTCTCGGTAGCAAAGCCAAAGCCGTCTTGACCGATTCGCGCCCCCGATAAGATTACCGCATCATCGCCGATAATGCTATAAGTTATCGAAACATTTGAATATATTAAAGCGTTTTTACCGATTATTACACCGCCCCCTATAAAAGTCCCGGCTTCTATTACGCTATTATCGCCTATAACAACATTATCTTCAATAATAACATTATGACCTATATAACAATTCTTGCCGATAATTGCTGAATCTGCAACATATGCCGATTTCATTATTTTCGGCGAGTGAGATTTTACCGAGCTATAAAAAAAATCAATTAACTTGCCGTAAGCAAAATATGAATTTTGAGCTTTTAATAAAATGGTTTGATCATTGACTTCTTCAGCAAAATCTTTGGGAATTATTGCAACCGCAGCCTTAGTATTTTTTAGCAAACTTGCATATTTAGGGTTACTTAAAAAAGTAATATCACAGGGGGAAGCTTCTTCAAGGATTTTTATATCATGAATAATTATATCGTCATAATTGACTTCAGGCGCTTCTATACTATCTTGCAAAAATTCAATAATTGCCGATAATTTATGGGGACCTAGGTTTTTATAAAAACGATTATACTGTTCATCTTTCAAAAATTGTTTTTTCATTTTATCGGGGACTTGCGTACTCACTTATTAAGTATAAGCTTCGTGTACTCGCCCCTCAAAATAAAATCCAATTTCCGAAATACAAACAGTATACCTACCATAAAACCTAAAGGAAATTTAATATAGAAGTGGTGGAGGCTAGTGTACGATTTGCTAACCACCGCTACAAAAAGACAGTATATAAGTGATACTTTTCTTATGCAACAAAATTTACAAGCAGCATAAAAATTTAAAGGGTGGGGACAAATTGTCCCCGTCCTTTTTTATCCAAAAGTACTATCACCACCTAACACGTTAATATCCTCAACTATATTCTGTTTGTCAATTATTACATCAAGCTCGTCTTTTAAATCTATAATATTCCCTTTGGTAATTCTATTTTTATCTAAAAGCTCTTGGATGTTAACCGTTACTTGCTCTATATCGGTTTTATTAATTAAAAGCTTAGTTTTTTGCGATATAACCTTTATAGTACCTTCCATTGTTGATTTATCTTTTATAGTAGCATCCTTAGCTACTTTATCGTTTAATTCATCCGTTAGTTTTTGAAATTTATCGTTTGTCTCTGCTATATTTTTATTTCGCTGTAAATAGCCGGCTATAAGCTTCTTTTCTTCATCACCTATTTTGTTCCCGTAAAGGTCAATGTATGTCAAAGAATTATTGGACTGTAGGGCTGCTGCTAGTTCCTTTGCTCCGCCGTCACCTATGTTGTTATTATCAAGGTAAAGGTACGTCAAAGAATTATTGGACTGTAGGGCTGCTGCTAGTTCTTTTGCTCCGCCGTCACCTATATTGTTCCATCCAAGGTAAAGGCTCGTCAAAGAATTATTGAACTTTAGGGCTGCTGCTAGTTCCTTTGCTTCGCTTTCACCTATGTTGTTCTCTCTAAGGTTAAGGTACGTCAAAGAATTATTAGACTTTAGGACTGCCGCTAGTTCCTTTGCTCCTTCAGCTCCTATCGGTTGCTTACTAGCACCAAATAAACCGCAACTAAGATTAAGCGTTGTAGCACCTTTTTTTAAACTATCTACTTGTGCATTTAAACCTCTTTTTTCTAGAAATTCTATTAATTCTTTCATGCTTTCTGAAACTGTAAAGCTTGGTTGAGTTATATCTTGTTTTGTTAGTTCTTTAGGTAAATCTTTCATTTCTGTCGGCTCGTTTTCATTTATTACCGAAGTTGCTTGTTTCAATTTTAAGCTCTGCTGTTGTTCTTCATATTTCTTTTCTGCATTTTTTACATTTCCTTTATACGTAAAATAAATAACAATTTCATTTAAATTTGATGTATCTAAATTGCTACTGAATTTTACTGCTTCTTTATATTTTTTTATTGCTTTGTCATATTCGCCTTTATTGTAAAGAGTATCAGCTTCTGTATTTAATACTTTTGCTTTTTTTCCTGCTAATTCATTAATTTTCTTTGTTATCGATTCTCCTATTTTATTTTCACTAAGATTAAGTTTACTGAGAGTGGTATTAGTTTCTAAGCTTTCAGCTATTGCTGATGCTCCTAAATATCTTATGTCGTTACCTCCAAGCCCAAGCTCAATAAGAGTAGTATTAAGTTTTAAGCTTTCAGCTATTGCTGACGCTCCCAAATACCTTATATTGTTACTTCCAAGATAAAGCTTGATGAGAGTGGTATTAGTTTTTAAGCTTTCAGCTATTGCTGACGCTCCTATATCTTCTATGCTGTTACCGCTAAGTTCAAGTTCGATGAGAGTGGTGTTAGTTTTTAAGCTTTCAGCTATTGCCGACGCTCCTAGATACCCTATGTTGTTATATCCAAGTTCAAGTTTGATAAAATGGGTATTAAGTTTTAAACTTTTAGCTATTGCCGATGCTCCTAAATACCCTATGTTGTTTTCCCAAAGATAAAGGTGTGTAAGCTTTAAACCTTCAGCTATTGCTGACGCTCCTATATCTTCTATGCTGTTACCACTAAGCTTAAGTTTGATGAGAGTAGTATTAGTTTTTAAGCTTTCAGCTATTGCTGACGCTCCCAAATACCTTATATTGTTACTTCCAAGATAAAGCTTGATGAGAGTGGTATTAGTTTTTAAGCTTTCAGCTATTGCTGACGCTCCTATATCTTCTATGCTGTTACCGCTAAGTTCAAGTTCGATGAGAGTGGTGTTAGTTTTTAAGCTTTCAGCTATTGCCGACGCTCCAAAATCTTCTATGTCATTTATGGCAAGGTTAAGTTTGATGAGAGTAGTATTAAATTTTAAGCTTTCAGCTATCACCAACGCTCCTGAACTTCTTATAATGTTTCGAGAAAGCGTAAGAAAGGTGAGAGTAGAATTAGTTTTTAGCACTGCAGCTAGTTCCTTTGCTCCGACTTCACCTATGTTGTTCCCGCTAAGGTCAAGGTACGTCAAAGAATTATTGGACTTTAGGGCTGCTGCTAACTCCTTTGCTCCGACTTTACCTATGTTGTTATTCCAAAGGTCTATAATGGTACCCAAAAACTAGACAAGAAAATAGAGAAAAGTAGGTATAATATCTCCTAGGAAAAGGAGCAAAAAATGAAAAAACAAGTTAAAAAATATAGCGCAGAAGAAAAAGCAAAAATAGCAATTGAAGCAATATCTGGAGAAATGACTATAGCTCAAATTACCAGCAAATATGGTGTTCACGCTAATCAGATTTATAAATGGAAGAAAGAAGCTTTAGATTTTATGGTTTCTGGATTTAAATCGAAATCTAAACAACAAGATACCGGCCAAGAAGATTTAATTAAATCATTATTTGAGCAAATAGGCCAGTTAACAGTTGAAAGAGACTGGCTCAAAAAAAAATCTAGTATCTTTGGATTTAGAGGTTAGGAAAAAAATGATAAGTTATGCTTCAAAATTAACCATAGCAAGACAATGCGAACTTTTAGATTTAAACCGCTCAAGTTACTATTACCGAGCTAGGAATACCTTAGATGATAAGGAGTATAGAGTACTGAACAGAATTGATGAGATTTTTACAGAGCATCCCTATTATGGTACTAGAAGAATGTCTCATGTCCTAAAATCGGAAGGGTTAAATGTTAGTCGTAAGATGATAAGAAAATATTATAAAATACTTGGTATTGAAGCAGTATACCCAAAAATTAATTTAAGCCGTAGGAATCAGGCTCATAAAGTATACCCATATCTATTAAATAATATAGAGGTGGTTTGCTCCAATCAAGTTTACTGTGCAGATATTACTTACATAAGATTAAAGCAAGGTTTTGTATATTTGGTTGCTATAATGGATTGGTATAGTCGTTATATTTTGAGTTGGCGGGTGTCGATTAGTTTAGAAAATGATTTTTGTATTGAAGCTCTAAATGAAGCAATATCTATACATGGCAAGCCTGACATTTTTAATACGGATCAGGGAGTACAGTTTACATCAAAAGATTTTACTCAAATACTTGAGCAACAAGGCATAGCTATTAGTATGGACGGCAAAGGCAGAGCCTTAGATAATGTATTTATTGAACGTTTTTGGAGATCTTTGAAACAAGAGAAGATTTATCGTTTTGATCTTGAAACGGTACGTGAAGCAAAGATAGCTATCAGAGATTATATAGAATTTTATAATAAGCAAAGACCTCATCAATCGCTTGAATATAAGACACCTAAAATGATACATTTTGCAGAAAAACTAGAAAATTACCAAGAGGCTATATGACATAGAAAATGCAAACTTTACTTTGAAAAACCAATACATTAATAAAGGAGAATTACACCTCTAAAATTTAAAAAATTTGTCTAGACAAAGGGTACCACCTCAGTCAAGGGACGTCAAAGAATTATTGGACTTTAGGGCTGCAGCTAGTTCCTTTGCTCCTAGCTCACCTATGTTGTTCCCTCTAAGCTTAAGCGTTGTATCACCGTTTCTTAAGTTACCTGCTTCTTCTTTCAACCCTCTTTTTTCTAGAAATTCTATTAATTCTTTCATATCTTTATCCTTATTAAATTCTATAAATTTTAATATTTTGTTAAAAATGAGCTATAGACAGAATCATAATGGGGAGTTTTAAGAATGCAATAGAAATTTAATTAGAAGTATAAATAAATGAATTTAGATTGATTTAAGGAATTTATGAATATATAGAGGATTAAAGTAAGTAATGTTAAATTTAAGGTAGTATTAATACCCTATTTGAGGAGGGTTAGGATATCCATTGAGCATATAGCATCTTTTCTGATCCCGTATTTGGTTATTATATTGCTGGTTAAGATCAAGGGAAGTAATAGAATTATTAGACTTTAGAGTTTCGGTAATTAGTCTACTTTTTCTGCACCTATATTGTTCTGTCCAAGGTTAAGGGAAGTAATAGAATTATTGTTTTTTAGTGCTTTTGCTAAAGCTATCGCCCCTTTATCCCCTATTTGATTATCTATAAGCTCAAGACAAGTTATAAAATTATTATCTTCTAGTACTTTTGCTAAAGCTATCGCCTCATCATCTCCCATTTGTCTACCGCTAAAACCAAGCCCAGTACAACCGTCTCTTAAATCGTCAGCTTGCCATGTTAATTTTCTTTCCTCTAGAAATTTTATTAACTCTTTCATAGTTTACTCTTTAATATTTTGTTAAAACTAAAGTAGAGTAGATTATAATAAAAAGTTTCAAGAATTCAATCGATATTAACCAAAAATTAATTTAAAAACAATGACCGCTCTATTGTTCTACGTTTTACCAAGCCTTGCAGCTTAACCCTACCTTTAGCGTTTACCCAACGCAGTAATTCATTGGCGGCGTTTAGGTATTCGCCTCTATTGAGTTTCTGCCGCAAGGTTGATGCTTGAAATGCCCCACCGCCGCAGTTAAAGATAAACGAGATTAAGGCGGCTTGTTGGTTTTTGGTTAACGGGACTCTGCAATATCTATATAATATAGTTTCGGCTTTTCGTATGTCTTTCTCAAGCAAATCTTCGGCTTGCTGCTTATCAATTCTGTTGCCTATTTGTTCCTGCGGTTCTATCACATGCCCATAACCGATGGTTTTATGACCTGCCGGGCAGTAATAAGAATTAAGGCGTAACCCCTCAAATTGTTTGATGAGATCAGACGCAATTGTTATGGCTAGCATAAATTTATAGCCTTGTTTTATTAATAGAACGCTGACCAAACCAAAAAGTCGTAACCCCAAAGAATAACGCCCAATCTTCTTCAGTCCAAACTTTATCTATGACGTCTAAATTAACGCAGCCGATTATTTTCAGGCAAAAGTAAACTATGAACAGTTTTAAGGAGCAATATAACAACAAAGTAGTATAAGTAACTATCGGACGAACCAAAGCCGCTATTATTTCAACAGCTTTGAACTTAACAGTTTGTACGGGTAATAAATATTTGCTTTCCTCTATTGCCGTATAGCTCTGTATTTCCTCAAGCTTAGCGTACTGCTTTAATCTCATAGCCTCTATTTGCAAGCCAATTATTTTCAGTTCATGCTCTTTGTCTTTTTTATCTTTTATAATTTTTAGTATTGCGATTGAGACTAAGCGGTATTGATGAGGTAGTAGTGATTGCGGTTGTTGGGGGTTCTGCTTGGTTATTTTTATTTACAATCCAACAAGATTATTCACAGATGGCATAAATTTAAGGGGTAATAGTTTTATTAAGTTTAAGCAATTTAGCAATTTGCAATAGCTCCATCGCTACTTATTTTATTACCGAATAAATCAAGCTGTATAATGTTATTATCGTTTGCTAATAATTCCGAGATTTCTTTAACATCCTTATCCGTTATGTTTTTCTCGGAAAGCTTAAGAATATCGCCGTCGTTTTTTAAATTTACTGCTTCTTCGGTAAAGCCTTTATTTTCTAAGAATTTTATTAACTGATTCATAATTTATCCAAAGGTACTATCACCACCTAACACGCTAATATCCTCAACTATATTCTGTTTGTCAATTATTACATCAAGCTCGTCTTCTAAATCTATAATATTTCCCTTAGTAATTCTATTTTTATCTAAAAGCTCTTGGATGTTAACCGTTACTTGCTCTATATCGGTTTTATTAATTAAAAGCTTAGTTTTTTGCGATATAACCTTTATAGTATCTTCCATTGTAGATTTATCTTTTATAGTAGCATCCTTGGCTACTTTGGCGTTTAATTCATCCGTTAGTTTTTGAAATTTATCGTTTGTCTCTGCTATATTTTTATTTCGCTGTAGGTATTTCTCAATTATAACTTCGTTTTGTTGACCTATATTATTTTGTCCTAAATCTAAATCCGTAATAATAATATTTTCTCTCAAAGCTTCTATAATTGCTTTTGTCCCTTCATAAGTTATATTATTCAATGCAATAACGAGATACTTTAAACTATTGTTGTTTTTCAGGAATTCACTTATTAGCTTTGCTCCCTCATCACCTATATTATTATTGTGTAAATCTAAATATACAGTAGTATTATTTAATTTTAGGGCTTCAATAATTGCCTTAATTCCTGTAATACCTATCTTGTTTTCACCAAGGTAAATATGAGTAAGGGTATTAATCTGTAGAATTTCGGCTAATATCGATATTTTTTGATCGCCTAAATCACTACAACTAAAACTAAATTTTTCTAACTGCTTATTTACTTTTAAAGCTTCGGTAATGATTTTTATACCTTTATCGCTTATTTGAGTACCGAAAAAGCTAACCTTGGTGATTGTAGCAATATTTCTTAATTTATTCGCCATTAGTTTTGCTGCTTCATCGCTTATTGTTGGAAAACAAATATTTACAGAAATATCATTATTAAAAAAACTATTTACTAATTCGTTAAGCTCATTATTTGAGGGTTCTGTAAGTATTTGTGCGTGTTGTTCTTCATATTTCTTTTCTGCTTTTGCTTTATTTTCTTCATATAATTTGTTTTCTTTCCCTACAGATTCTTTCGTAATTTTTATTGCTGCTTTATATTTTTCTATAGCTTCATTATACTTTTCTTGACTGCATAAATTATTACCCTCTGCATTTAAGCTTTCTGCTTTTTTTTCTGCTATAGTTTTGTTCCTTTGCAGATATCCGTCAATTGTGTCCAACGTTGCTTCACCTATGTTGTTACTCTGAAGATTAAGCAAAGTTAAAGATTTATTTTCTTTAAGAGCATTCGAGATTTCCTTTGCTCCTAGATCACCTATGTTGTTACTCTGAAGATCAAGCGAAGTTAAAGATTTATTTGATCGAATCACATTCGAGATTTCCTTTGCTCCTAGCTCACCTATGTTGTTACTCTGAAGATTAAGCAAAGTTAAAGATTTATTTTCTTTAAGAGCATTCGAGATTTCCTTTGCTCCTAGCTCACCTATGTTGTTAGTATAAAGAGAAAGCGTTGTAGCACCGTTTCTTAAGTTACCTGCTTCTTCTTTCAAACCTCTTTTTTCTAGAAATTCTATTAGTTCTTTCATATTTTTATCTTTATTAAATTCTATAAATTTTAATATTTTGTTAAAAATGAGCTATAGACAGAATCATAATGGGGAGTTTTAAGAATGCAATAGAAATTTAACTAAAAATTAGTTTAAGAACAATGACCGCTCTAATTGTCGGCGTCTTATCAAGCCTTGCAGCTTAACTCTGCCTTTAGCGTGTACCCATCTCAGTAATTCATTGGCGGCTAGCAGGTACTCGCCTCGGTTTAACTTTTGCCGCAATGTTGATGCTTGAAATGCCCCAGCCCCACAATTAAAGATAAACGAGATTAAGGCGGCTCGTTAGAGGGACAACCCTAGTAGACAATTTTAGACAAATTTACGAACTTCGTGTAGTCATTATTTACTTGCCTGCGGATATTAATTATATTGCTAACTAATAACATCTATTCAACAAGCGGGAGGCAAACTGCCCCTTATCTTTACACTAATATAAACTACCCCCTAAACCTCAACACTTTCAAAACTCATTATACAACTGTCTTTTTTATCATTTTCCTTTGCTATGTTCGCTATGCCGAGATTTCTTAATAAATATCCTTTAACCTTTTTAGCTATTAATGCGTCTACTTGATTCCACGCAAGATTAAGAGAAATAAGAGTAACATTTATTTTTAAAGCTTGTTCAAGTTCTTTTGTTCCTGCTCCTGTTATATTATTATATCCAAGATCAAGCGAGGTAATAGTTTTATTAGTTTTGAGCAGTTTAGCAATTTCCTTAGCTCCTGCATTACCTATTTTGTTACCCCAAAAACTAAGAGAAGTAAGAGTAGTATTTTTTTTTAGTAACTCGATGATTTCCTTAATTTCTACATATCCTATATTTTTTTCAGAAAGTTTAAGAGAAGTGCCGCCGTTGCGTAAACTATTAGCTTCCTCTATAAATTCTTTCTGTTCTAAATACTCTATTAGCTCTTTCATATTTTCCTCCTTTAAAAGTTTAAATAATATACTGCCAAGCAACATCTTTAGCCTGTAGGTGCTGCGCTATTGTCTAAACTCATCAAACCACCCAATATAATAAGCTCCCCCTCTTCACTATTAATTGCTGCATCTATTAAACGCGGGCTTAATTCATCAATCCGCTCGCCTATTTCCTTTAAGCTAAATTTTTTCAACGCAGCCCCTAGCAATTCCGGATGATTTAAAAGCGGTTTGTCATAAATTATTTCTTTTACTATAAATGTGATTATACTAGCTGATTCGTTTATTTCTTGAAGTATCATTGTATCAACTTTCTTTTTTAAATCTATAACTGTTCCTTTAGTGATTTTGCCGTCTATAAGCTTCACCATACTATTTGTTATTTGTTCTATATTAGCATTGTCTTTTAAAGTTTGCACTTTACTTGCTATTTCGTTTATTTGCTTTTGTATTACTGTGTTATCTTTAATATTAGCAATTTCTAATTTCGTAATTATTTTTGTTACTATTTCGTTGAATATATTTAACTTCTGTATACGTATATTTCCCTCTATTTGAGCTTGTTTTTCTAGTATTTCATTAACTTCATCCTCTAAATCTACAACTGTTCCTTCGGTAATTTCGTTTTCTATAAGCTCTTTCACACTTTGAGTTATATTTATTATGTCGTTTTTATCTGTTAGCTTCTGCACTTTACCATATATTTTGTATATATTATTTTCTATTATATCTTTATCTGTTTCGTCAATATTGGTACTATTTTGTAAGTTAAAAATTATTTTTTCTATCATTTTAAAAATAAGTAACTTACAAACTTTTTCTAAGCCTCTCTCGACAGCCCAAATTAAAGCCGTATTGCCGTTATTAGTAACCTGATTAATAGCCTGCTCGGTCATTTTAGGTATTAGTAGCTCACAAACCTTTTCTAAGCCTTTAAAAGCAGCCAAAGTTAATGCCGTATTGCCGTTATTAGTAACCTGATTAATAGCCTGATCGGTCATTTTAGGTATTAATAGCTCACAAACCTTTTCTAAGCCATTACTTGCAGCCCAAATTAAAGCCGTATTGCCGTAATTGTTAACCTGATTAATAGCCTGATCGGTCATTTTAGGTATTAATAGCTCACAAACCTTTTCTAAGCCTTCACTAGCAGCCAAAGTTAATGCCGTATCACCATTGTTTTTAGTAACAACATTAATAGCCTGATCGGTCATTTTAGGTATTAGTAGCTCACAAACTTTTTCTAAGCCCTTCAAAGTAGCCGCAGTTAATGCCGTATCGCCGTTTTTATTAACGTGATTAATAGCCTGATCGGTCATTTTAGGTATTAGTAGCTCACAAACCTTTTCTAAGCCTGTCCAAGCAGCCAAAGTTAATGCCGTATCGCCGTTACTATTAAGCTGATTAATAGCTTGATCGGTCATTTTAGGTATTAGTAGCTCACAAACCTTTTCTAAGCCTTTAAAAGCAGCCAAAGTTAATGCCGTATCGCCGTTACTATTAACATGATTAATAGCCTGATCGGTCATTTTAGGTATTAGTAGCTCACAAACCTTTTCTAAGCCTGTCCAAGCAGCCAAAGTTAATGCCGTACAGCCGCTATTATTAACCTGATTAATAGCCTGATCGGTCATTTTAGGTATTAGTAGCTCACAAACCTTTTCTAAGCCTTTACTAGCAGCATAAGTTAATACCGTATTGCCATTGTCTTTAGTAACAACATTAATAGCTTGATCGGTCATTTTAGGTATTAATATCTCACAAACCTTTTTTAAGCCTTTATTAGCAGCCAAAGTTAATGCCGTATCACCATTGTTTTTAGTAACAACATTAATAGCCTGACCGGTCATTTTAGGTATTAATATCTCACAAACCTTTTCTAAGCCATAACTCGCAGCCAAAGTTAATGCCGTACAGCCGCTATTATTAACCTGATTAATAGCCTGCTCGGTCATTTTAGGTATTAGTAGCTCACAAACCTTTTCTAAGCCTTTACTAGCAGCATATGTTAATACCGTATTGCCATTGTCTTTAGTAACAACATTAATAGCTTGATCGGTCATTTTAGGTATTAATATCTCACAAACCTTTTTTAAGCCTTTATTAGCAGCCAAAGTTAATGCCGTATCACCATTGTTTTTAGTAACAACATTAATAGCCTGATCGGTCATTTTAGGTATTAATATCTCACAAACCTTTTCTAAGCCTTTATTAGCAGCCAAAGTTAATGCCGTATTGCCGTGATCTTTTTCAATAGCATTAATAGCCTGGTCAGACATTTTAGAAATAAGCATTTCACAAACTTTTTCTAAGCCTTTATAGGCAGCCCAAATTAAAGCCGTATCGCCGTTATTATCAACTTTACTTAATTGAGTAATATCCATTTGTGCAATTAAGTTTTGCGCTTCTGTTATATTTTTTTCCTTTATAGCTTCTATTAGTCTCTCATGTGACGTTTTTGTTAACGTATTCCATAAAAACATAACTACCTCTTTAGCTTGTATTTATTAATATTTGTTAACCGTAAATTAACTTTTATATTTGCTAAAATAATTACAAGTATATCGGGAATAAGTCAAATAAAAAAAGATTAACAAATTAAATATAACTTTAAAAAGCAAGGTAATAACTAAAGGATATTATTGTAAGGTTTCAATATGATTGCTTAACCTAAATACTCTACTATTCGTTTCTTTGAGAAACAGCCCGTAAAGTTCAGGATATTCGGCTTTGAAAGCCGGAAGATCGAAGCGGCTACGATGGCAGTTTTTCCATAAGATGAGCGGCTTGTTGTTAAGGGTTAGGGGGTTATGTAACTACACATAGCTCATATTTAAAAGTTACGCTTGATCAGAAAATCTTTTAACAAGATGCTTGTATAAAATCGTTATATCCCCTTGCGGTTCAGAACTTAATCAAAGATAAATCCACCTCACCCAAAAACACCGCTCGCTCTATAGTACGGCGTTTTACTAAACCTGTTAATTTTTTGTCCCCTGCATAAACCCATTTTAAAAATTCATCGGCTGCAGCGGAATATTGACCTTTATTAAGCTTTCGTCTAAGTGTTGATGCTTTGAATGCTCCGGCACCGCAATTAAAAATAAAAGAGATTAAGGCTACTTGTTGATTAACTGATAAATAAACGTGGCAGTATTTATGTAAAGCTATTTGCACTTGCTTAACATCTTCATCAAGTAATCGCTCGGCTTGTTCTTTGGTTATTTCAGTGTCTAAATATGGCAATTCATGGGGTTTTATTGCGTGACCATAGCCAATTGTTTTACGACCTGCAGGGCAATAATACGGAGCAAGCCTTAAGGATTCAAATTGCTTGATTAACTGTTTGGCTAGTTCTTGAGCGGACATTTAACGTAACCTCAATTATTTTTGATTGCCTTATTCTTCAGCGGCTCTGCTGCTTCTTTTTTACCGATCGGGGTTTTGGTGATTAGCCTTAAGATAATATTAATAATTGCTATAAAAGTTACGCTTATTGCCGTTTTTTGTTCTTCCGGTAATTCAATATTTAAATCAGCAAGCCAAGCTGTTAATAATGCTGTTCCATTAAATATAATTGTTCTAAATCCTTGTAATGTTTTCATAAAAATACCTTTTTGTTAATGTTGATGGTTTTGATTAGTGTATTATTCCCAGTGCCAAGAGCCGTGGGGCTTGAGTAGTTGGACGGTTATTTTGACTATGCCGCCGGTAAATTTACCGATATCGGCGGTTAGTCTGATCGGCGTATCGTGCCAATAAGTTAACGGATGGTTAGTTAAGCCGATATTGGTAGTATCTTTCGTTATGGCTAGTGCAGTGCCGTAGCGTTTAGTATCTTCCGTAACCCCGACGCTAAAAGAGCTACAGCCCTGTACTTCCTCTAGAACCCTGATATTAATAGCAATTACTATAGTGTGATGCGGGATTTGGATTTTGGTATCAGTATATTTTCCTGATAATTTTATATCCTCCTCCAAATGCATTACCCGTAAATACTCGCCACTATCTTTTTTAATTAGATAATCATTTTGAACCTGCACAGGCATAACGGATAAAGCTGAAACGCCGATTTGCAGCCAGCTTTTGCCATCAAAGCGATATTTACTGCCGTCTTTATCAAGCGCAACTTCTAACCATTTAAGGGGAGTAATAAATCGCCAACTATTGTCTAACCTCTGTGCTATTTTATTCGCATGTTCAGCAAATTCGCCGGTTGGGTTTTGATCGATTATATATAATTGCCCCGCCTTCGGTGAATCAGGCGGCGAATTTATATTGACTTCCTGAATTACCGGATTTACTAGTACGTCAAGCATATTTAACGCTTCGTTATGGGTGATTTCTTTCTGTGCCTGCCCGCTATGGATAAGCGGCAGTTTTAGCCTTGCCGTATAAGACATAATAATTTCCTGAATTTAAGAGAGTTTAAATTGCTATAATAGTGCCGTAGCCCCTGCCGATCTGACTAGAAAGCTGATAAATAGTAGCGGTTAGGTTATCGGGGAGTTTGGTAAAATCGCTTAATATTTGCTCTTTTGGATAAATCACGTTTGGAGTGGTAGTTTCTAAAGTTCTGATAATTTTATTTTTCTTTTTTATATCGATTTCGTACTTTTCAATATCTTCGCCGATCGGTATATCGACATAATCGCGCCAATCGTTATCTATTCTAGAACGGCGTAGCCAACTGATTTTTATATTACCGTCGGCGTCTTTTTCGACAGTAGCGTAAACAGAAGCAAAGGGCTTTAAAGCTCTACCTGTATAGGTAAAGGTAACGCTTTCAGTTTCGGCTAGAGTTTTGCCGATTGTGACTGCTTTGTAATTAATAGCTTTACCGATTAAATTATTAGGAATAGAAATATTAATAATTTCCTTATTTAATAGAATAAACTTATCGCCGATTTTATGGCTATTAATTGCCCATTCCGTGCCTTGTCGACCGCGTAATAATCTAGTTAGCTTATATTTCTGATCCTTGATTAGCTCGGCATTTTGAAATTGGATTAACTCCTCCCCGATAAGTGCCTTATTGGCACCGTTTAATAATGCTAATTCATTGACGCTTTGCAGTTTTCCATAGAGTAATTGGATAATTATTTCCGTAGACTCATCGAATAATAGAGGTGAAGCAAGAGATATTTTATTTAGTACAAAACCTGTAGTGCTTTGAGTGTTTACCGCCGTAATAGGTTTATAATTTTCTGTTTCATGGCTGTAATATATAATAGCACCCGACCAATTAGTATCGTCGCTATTTACCGCTAGTGTTAAAACTGCTTGATTGGCGTTATTATCATTTAGCGGCGGTGCATCTATTACCCATAATATGCTATTTGCGAGCGGTTTTGGGAGTTGGTATTTTGTCGGTAAATAATTCGTTTTGCCGCTAAAGTCATACATCGATATATTAAAACTTACGGCAAGTATTTTCATCTGTCCTGTGCGTTGCATATCGGTTTTGATGATTCTTAAAGAATGGGTAGCATTTTGGCAAATAATATTTATGATATCAGTCGGCTCTAAATAAGCATATTTCGGCGGTAATGTTAATTTATAATTGATACGTTCCTGCCATGAATTATATAAGGTAATATCGGCAATTTGTTTGGCAATGCTGTTGTCTAAAACTATCGGCAAAGAAAAATTTATTTGATCACGGGTGCTAACTATTTGCCTTTGAGATTCAACTGTTAAAGTATCGTAATTTTGTCCTCGGTCAATATGACTAACACTAACCTTTTGCGGCAGTTCTAACTCTTGTGCTACAGTAATTTCTAGGGTTTCTTTTATATCATTATTATTGCCCGGCACTAATTCGCTTTCAGCAATTTCCGTGGTTAACAAGCCATCCGTGCGATGAATAAATTTTAAAATTCCGTCACTTTCCACGCAATCAAAAAAATAAGCACTTTGTAACTGCTCAATTGCTTCCCTTGCTGTAATGTGCTGTGATATAATATAACCGCTAACCTCATCAGTTAGCCTTGATACGTCATAATCACCGGGCTTTAGTCCTGTTGCTTGCAGAATATCGGCAACGATTGCTGCTAAATTTGAATTGCCGAGCTTGCCGTTAAGCCAGTGACCCGTAGCCCATAAATCCCCGTCTTGCCAAATGTGCTTTAAATCAGGGAAAAACGGAAAAGGTCGCACATCGTAACACCAAACAAAACGCTTTGATACAAGATTAGTTTCGTGTTCATTCTTATTTTGCCAATAATCAAGCGTGGCATTTAGAGCCTGACGTTGAGCATAAAAGCTAGTTTTCCCGCTTGAGCCTCTGGGAAAATGCGACTCTACGGAAGCGGGATCATAAAATACGTTAGGCTGATTACTGCAGCAATCGACTGAAGGAAAGCCAAATTCCGTAAACCATATCGGCTTTAATTTAGGCTGCCAATTTGTTTGAGTTCCATCGGGGTTGTGATGCCGGTTACTCCACCAATATTCGATATTCTTCCAAGCGTATTTAGGATCGTTAAAATAATGTTTTTGGCTTCTTGTGGGATCCCAGTAATATTCCCAACCTTCGCCGCTTCCCCAGCCACTCTTTATAAGTTCTTCGGTAATTTGTTTTTGCGGTAGATCTCCGGTTAGAGGAAAATAGGCATCAATGCCGATAAAATCAATGTTAGGGCTTGCCCAAAGCGGATCGAGATTAAACCAGCCGCCTTCCGTATGATGATATTCCGACCAATCAGCGGCGTAAGTAACTAAGCTATTTGAGCCTAATTTATTTTTAACGAGAGATGCTAAATTAACGAGCTGATCTACAGCAGGATATGAGCCTGCCTTATCTGTAAAACTAGTAAGTCCTATTAATTCCGAGCCAATTATAAACGCATCAATTAAGCCATTTGTTAAATTCGCATAATGCAAAATAAAATTATTATAGCCTTGATTTTTATTGAACCATTGTACTATATCATTTGTGTTATTTGCCTTAATACGACCGCGCCAAACTTTAGGGTGTGGTTTAATCTCATCAACAAAAATCATCGGATATAGCATTATTTTATAACCACGTTCTTTTAGATGGTTACAAATTTCTAAAATAGTGTGATCGGAAGGAGTGCCGCCATAAGTTGGCGTATACTCGTCAAAATATAATACTGTTTCGGCACTGCTCCTGATGATTCCGGCAACTTGCCAATCGTGCGGCATTACAGCAGTATCTTTATTATTAAACTCTATTTTAGGGACTACCCTACAATTACCGGCATTGCTAGACGTTGCAAACCAAGTAACAACAACCGCCACCCACTCTAAATTGGGCAGCGTTTTAGCCATTTGCTCAATGCTAAGCAGCATATTAGCTTTACCGCTATAATTGTGCATATTCAGGTAGTTTTTGCCCCATTTATCAACTATTTTTTTACCAATTTTAATATGATATTGCTTATAATGAATTTGCGAGCTATAGACAAACTCCCCAGCCCCTGGAATTAACACAATTTCTTTTATCTTATCTTCGACGCTTGGCTTAATTAAAGCTTTCTTTTTAACCTCAAAAGTAAAATTAGGGATGTGATTACCAAATTCTGCAAGCGGTAAATCTTCAAATACTACGTAACATAATCCTCGATAGGCGGGATAAGTATTTGCGGGCTTATGTTTGCCGATAATATCATCGGGCAACTGTTCTTCCGTCCCTAAATGCACGTTAAATTTGCCGTTGCTACTTCTTAGCATTGCTTCGGTTATTAAAGTTCCGTCTGCCCAAATCCTTACTATTTCCTCTATTTCCCCCTCACAGATAGCAATCGCCAGACTTACCGAATAGCTATAATTAATTACTTTTCTAATTCCTTCCCCGTATTCTTCAAAATCTTTAGTTTCTAACTCCTTAATATCCGTTGCCCAGATGATATTACCCGCTAACCTTAATTGTCCGTAGACCTTCGGGATTACCTCGCCGTAACTTGATATTTGGACTCGTAAATCCGAAAGCCTTGATCCTTCTTGCGTCGGTAGATTAACGGCTTGTTTTTTCTTACCGCCGAATAAATTACCGATAGCATTACCGAGTACTGCACCTTTAATGCCGCCGCCCAAACCTCCGAGCATAAAGCCGCCAACAGCACCGAGAACCGGTAATATTGCATTTCCCATTAAAGATAATTTATAATTTTAGAATAAGTTTAATGGTGAAGTTATTTAATAATTAGTTACGATGATTTCTGTTGAGGATTTTGTATGATTTGTTATTGAGTATTTTATTTCAATATTTTTTATATTAAAATTTTCGTAAAGCTTTCTAATAAAAGATGTGTCATTGTTAGAAATCATAAATTTTATATTTTTGCTATCTAGCTCAACGGCAAAATCTCTTAATCTGATTTGATCATTTTCACTAAAAGGTAACTTTGTGTAGAAAATTTCCCCTGTTTGATGATAAGGCGGATCAAAATAAACAAAATCATTTTTTTGCGGCTCGATAAAAGAAAAGTCTATTGTATAAATAAATACATCGTTTAAAAAGCTACTATATTCTTTAAGCTTTTCTTCAATATTTAGATTTTTATATTTTGTATCAAAAAAAGTAGAGCGAAGTTTACCTTGTTTATTAAATTGATAAACTCCTTTGAATGAATATTTATTAAGGTATAAAAACCTAGCTGCAATTGCATTTGGATTATTAGTACAATAATTTACTATCTTGCGATAATAATCTTTTGAATGATTTTGAATATGCATATCATATAATTTTACTACTTCGTTTGGATTCTTTTTTACGGCATTATAAGAAGTAATGAGATCAAAATTAATATCAGACAAGAAACACTTTTTGAACTTATCTTTAACGGCAAAAAATAAAGCACCACCACCTAAAAAAGGCTCATAGTAATTGTCAAACCCTGAAGGAATATACGCAAGTAATGGAGCAATAAGCTTTCTTTTTCCTCCAACCCATCTGAAAAACGGCTTACCGATAATTTTCGTTTCTAGCATTTTTATTAAATATAGTTTTTATTATCAATATTAAGCATGATTAGCAGCGTTTAACCTATCTATCCCCGGTAAATCAGGCTCACCGCGGAAGTTGATAATATTATTAAATTTCTCGATGCAAGTTTTGCTACTTTTATCGCAGCCGGCGACTATAGTAAACTCATCACCTATATTAACGACAAAAGGCATCGGTAAAACTAAAGTGATGCGACTATTAATAAAACTTTTCACTTCCATTTGTAGACCAATATTTTTGCCTGTTTGCCAGCTGATATAGCCATAAGTAAACCAATTATTAGCCTGTGTTAGAGAACTAGCAATAAAAGTTTGTTGGTCTATTACTTCTGTAACTACAGCCTGAACAGTAAAATTTTCCTGATCTAAATTAAATTTACAACGCTGATCCCCTAAATTTGTTCGGCAATGAGGCAAGTAAGTTTCACACATAGTTTGCGATAAGAATTGCGTTAAGCCCCTTACTTCTGCATGAAATAGGTTTTTATTTAATGTTACTTCACCCAGCACGCCCCGCTTTTGTATTATTTTACCAATATTCGGCGATTGATAATTAACTAAAAATATTTCCACTTCAGCAAAATCATATTTACCGGCTAGCAAATCTATTTCAGTTATTTTATTGTCGTGAAATTGTCCCGCTAAATCCAAATTATCAACTGACATATTGCTATTGCTTTCTACATTGGTCGGTGTAAATCCTGCTATAGAGTCGTATTTTATATTATCAATAAATAAGGCTTGATCATGGTCGGTAAAAGCAAAAATTTTGCCGTCTTTTCTGGTTAGCTTCCAGCAAGTAGCGAGTGTTGTTACTTCATTACTTAGATGGTTTTTTAACTGCGGGCTTAAATTCCTCATATTCTAACTTCAACTAAAGGAATATTGCCCCATGACCCAACCGCGAAACTATCTATTGACAAGTCAAGCTGATCGGTATCGAAACGTACAGGTACGTCAAACTCAAAATCGGCGGTTATTTCTTCATCGTTTCTTGGAGCTAAGTTAAAAGTAACAATGCCGGTTGTAAAATCAATACTAAAGCCATTTTCTAAAGGCATCGCATCAATGTAGATTTTACAAAAATTATTATTTACTGGTTTGTTTATAATTCTGGTATAGCTAAAATCGCCACTTATGTAATGTTTAACTAGCTGAAACTCTTTTTGTTCGCCATTACCTTTGCCCATTATTTGATGAGCAGCTTTATAATCCGACCAATCTTTGTACCTAAAGCCTATTGCTCTGCCTCTTCTGCTTCTGAAGAACGCTATTAGCTGCTGCCATTGTTCTTCCGTTTTTATACCGCTGCTTATGTCGTATCTAGCCCGTTCCTCTTGCCAGTTAATATTACGCTGCTCGTGACCGCTAAAAGTTGTAACGATATCAGTTGAAAACATCGCTCCGCCCTTAGAGCCATAAGATATTTCCGGCGGAAACTGTATTTCGGCAAAGGGATTAATCATATTTTGTTATAAATTTCTTTTACTTCTGGATATTTGCCTTGCCATATCGGCGGTAATTTGATTACGGCTTTGATTGAATGAGGCAATATCGGGCGTTTGAATATTCATATTAACAACTATATTACCCCCACTTGCTCCGGTTGTTTCTAAATTACTAAAAGGGACTATACTACCAACAGAATTAGGAATAAATAACTCCGGCTCGCCGCCATCACCGACAATATGGGCTTTGCCCGGTTTTACAGTGCCACCTTTAGCAAAAAAGCCGCCAAACATAGAGCCAAGCCCTGATAAAAAGCCACTGCCATTGCCGCTTTTATTGCTACTACCAAATAATCCGCCTAACATTCCACCACCACTTGTGCCTATTATATCCTCCTTCAGAGTCATTTTTAAAATATCACTTTGTAACTCCTTAAAAAAATCACTGCAAGTTTCCTTTAAACTTTTAATATGACCACCTGCACCAAAAGCAGCATCAGCAAAATTATCAATTAAATTATTAGCTCCGTCTTTAGATTTTTCGCTGATTAAATCAAATACATCTTTGCTATGCTCGCCGAATTTATCAAGCTGCTCTTCGCTTTGTTTTAAAGCTCTGTTATAGGTCTCTTGATCGATTAAACCTTGTTTTAGTAATTTATTTAGCTTCTCAATTTGAGCATTATGTTTTTCTAAAGGAGTTCTGGTTTGCTCGAATATTTGCCTAGCGTCGCCTAACATTTCATTACTTTTGCTCATAACTGCCATTTCTTCTTTTTTAGGTAAATTCAACTTCAAAGCCTCAACTACTCTCGGCTGTGCAACTGCTTTATTATGCTTCTCTGCTGCTTCCGTACTTTTATTAAACCATTTTGTTAAAGTCACAAGCCCTGCAACTGTGCCAGTGATTGCTATAGCTGTTAAGCCCAAAGGATTTGCCGTTAAAGCTATTGTAAAAGCTCTTACTGCCGCAGCAGTTGTAATAAACCATGCAGCTAATTTCAGCCCTAAAATAGTCGTAATAGCTGTTATAATAAAAGTAATTGCCGGATGACCTTCACGCACCGCTTCAAAAAAACTTGTTACAAGTGGTAATATCGGCACTAAACAGCAGGTTATCAGGCTTATTAGTACTGTCTGTAATTTATTTAGTTCACTATTAAATTGTGCCATAGCTTTACAATTTTCTTCCGATAAAGAAATGCCTAATTTTTGTGCTTCTTCCCGCATTTTATTAATTCCTACCGCTCCTTGCTCAAGAATCCCCATTAAAGTACTACTTTCAGAACCAAATAATTTAGCAGCAATAGTCGCTTTATCTGTGCTATCTGTTAACCTTTCAAACTGGCTAGCTATTTTCTCTAATTGCTGATCAGGGCTTAGACTAGCAAGCTCTTTAGCCGATAAACCTAAGGCTTGCAGAGCTTGTTTTGCCTCACCGCTATTTTGTGCAGCATCATTAATTCTTGAAGCCATTTGTGTAAGTCCGGAAGTTAAATTATTAAATTCTACACCGCAATTGCTAGCGACATATTTAAGTTCCGACAAGCTTTTAGTACTCATATCCAACTTACCGGCAAATTTGCCTATTTCCGCCCCGCTATCGATAATTTTCTTTAAAGCCCTGGTACTAAAAGCCGCAGCAATAGCCGTACCGATTCTACCGAAACCGAAACTAAGCTTATTTGTTAATTCTTGCAGCTTCTTAAAATTCTGCCTAATTCTGCCAAAAGCTTCCCTAGTTTTATCGATACCCCGGAACGTTACCCTGACTTCCTTGTTTGTCACTTCCTTAATTTATTCTGTTTTTCTTTTTTAATTTTAAAATAAGCGAGCCAATGATGCCATTCGTCGATTGTCATTTGTTCAATTTCGGAAACTGTTTTATGTAAATGCTCGGCAAGCACAAACATATTCAGCAATATTGGCTCATTTATTAGTTTTTTTCCGACATCTCTAAATCGCTTTCACTCATTATACTCGTGCTAATCCGTATTAACACGTCAGGGTCACAGCTGCGCATTAATTCCGGCTTATCGGCTCGACTGAATAAGCAATTGCCTTCTTTATCTTTGGCTTTCATAATTAAAGCCTCAACCATCAACCCTAAATCATCCTCTTTAGCCATTTTGTATAAGCGATTTTTTTGAGCCAAAGTTAAAGGGGAACAGTAAATATATAGCGGATTATCCCCGTCGCCCCATTCGGGTACTTCAATTATTTTAATTTCCTTAGCGTCAAAATGTGCTTTAACTCGATCTATAATTTTGTCATTCATTGTTATATCCTTTTTATTCTGGTAGATTTCTTTTATAGGTCGCTTATAGAGAGGAATTTAAAGGAAACACGGAACGCAGAACCGCAGCGTAGTAAACCTACGTGAGGATTCGAGTACCGGATTGACGTATAAATTACCTCTAGAAGTAGAGCTATAAAAGAAATCTATTGTTTTAATTCACCGTTACCTTGGAAGGTAAAAGAGCTTTCAACTAAGCCGTCAAATGATGCTTGCCTTGAAATACCGGTAACAATTGCATTGCCGCTAAAATATTTGCCGTTATTATCGCCTTCAGGATAAAGTCGTAATTCTACAGTATTGCCGATAACCATTTTACCTTGACCCTCTAAATCTTCCGTATCCCAAAAAGCATCAATCGAACCTGACCAACTTTTAATGGTCGCCTGATTCTTCCGCCACTCTGTACCGATAACACTAGCATCCACAGTGTCGCAAACTTCTTCCAATGACCATGATTTTACCTCCATAATTTGCTTTTCGCCTATTTTGACGATCCCTTCCGATCCTGCATGGGTTGACATTTTCTTTTTCCTCCTTTTTTAGTTAATTTTTATATAATAATTTCCGGCTTGTCTTCCTTGGTTCTGTAACTCACTGAAAATGTCAATGTTGCAACCGCTACAGGCTGGTCACCATCACAATTAAGGTTGATGTCGGTTGATTGTAATCGGCAATCCTTGCAGAGTTTTTTAAGGATAATGCTATTTGCCACTAACCGCTCTATTTGCGCCGCGATATTATCGACTGTTTTATTTACATCTTTGGTAGCTTTGGCGTAGCACTCGACGATTATTTTAACTACTCGATCTTGTGAGCGCGGCGGGGTTATGGTGTTTGTCGTGACTTCTTCGTTAGTAGAAAAAACTATAATCCCCGGTAAAGAGGTGAATTCCATATTGTAAAGCCGAGTATTATAAACCCGATTACCTACTAAAGTCTTGCCTTGCAATAGCTCAACAAAAGCCTCTCTTATTGCAGTTCTGGCGTGCATTTTAATTTTGCCTCTCTAACAATAAACTAGCCCAGCCCGTGCCGTCAGGTTTGATAGCAACAATGCGATAATTTCGGTTTCTTATAGTTAAAAGATCGCCGTATTCTACTTCCGTAATTTCATCTTCGGTACACTCAAATACCGGTTTATTGCCCGCTACTCCGGCTATGCCGCTATCAATATCAAAATACTCCTCTGCCATAATTCCCTTAATTACATAAGGCTCACCGAATGCCGGCGTTAAAGTTGCCTTCACTGCGAATCCTTGCTCAACATCTAAAAACTCGCTAAAATCTTCTTGAAATGCCATAAAGCTTATTTCCTCGCTACGGCGAAAGATTCGGCATGTCTAATAGCGATGTCGATATCTTGCATAAGCCTTATTCTTATGCCGCCGCTAGTGCCTAAAGCGTATGGATCCACTAACACGTCTAACACGCCCCATTGCCCGATAATTAGATCGGCGAAGTTACCGAATAATAAAGTATCTGCCGGCATTTGGTTAGTCGTGCCGACTCTATAGCCGTTAAGATAGCCGAATCCTGCCTCCGCGCCTCGACTTTCCCAGATAAATTGTGCCGTATTTTCAGCTTTTTCCGTTTGTTTTAGGTGACCACGCAGTGCGGCATTGCATATATAACCAAGCGTACCGATATCGGCATTTTTGGAGGCTAACGCGCTTTCTAAATCAACAATTTTATCCCAATTAATTTGCTCTTCATCGGCAATAGTTACTTTGTTTATGTTATTATGATTCAATATTCCCAGCGGCTCCGCCCCTAAACCGCTGCCGTTTATTGCCGCCCGATCAATTTCTAAAGCTATAACAGTTGCTAAATCATCACGCACTAAATTTTCAATATCGGGACTTGCTTGTAATATTAATTTACGGCTAAAATCGGTATAAGCGGCGATACTTTTAGGCGATAATGTTACTTGCCCGAATGTTTGCTGCGAATGCTGCGGTGCTTGCCCTTCTGCAACCCAGAAAGCAGTTGCACCGCCCGTTTGTTTAGGTATTGCAACGTCGCCGTGTAAGCCGCTCATAACTTTTGCGCCCATTTGCTGCACTAACATTTTGTTACGTAATAATTCAATAAAATTGCTACTTAAATAATCGGTAGGAACTAAATAGCCACCGGCAATATTGGTTAGTTTTTGCAAGTCTCGCTTTTCTAGCATTACGTCGAGCGGAATAAAAAAACTTGCAGGTTCTCGCCCCACTCGTTTTGCTATTTCAGTTGAAGCCTCACGCTCTAACTCTGCACCTTGCCAGTTGCCGGCAACTGCTGCTTTAATTGCTTTAAGTATTGAAAAACTACGGGCTTCCCGCTCACTCATCCCGATTATTGTCAGGTCGGGTGAAGAGGTGTTAATAGTAATAGGGGCGGAGCTTAGATTCTCTAAAATCTTTTGCCTAAAAGCATCTAAACTTTTACCAGTTTGTATAAATTCCATAGCGACACTATGCATATTATGCCGATCCCCTAAAGCTAATATTTCACTTATTCTAGCAGTTTCATTTTGCCGAATATCTTTAGTGATTTGATCAGTATTAACAGTATTTGTTCTTACTTCATTGATAAAATTATTTGCTGTATTTTCAGTAGTTATTTGTTCATCTGCCATTTTACTTCTTACTCCATATTTATAATTAATTGTTTTCTTTGGTTCTTTGTTATCGTCTTGCTTTTCTTCTAATTTCTCTTTGCTTCTGCCAATGCCGACAGTTGGATCGGCAGGGATTGAAACAACTGATACAGCATAATCCATTAAGATATGGACAGATTATAACAAACAGCATCAAAAAAATGTTCGAAGTCTTTTGCAGTTTTTCTAATTTGATTTTTTAATTTAAACCAATAATGCTCAATTGGATTTAAATCAGGAGAGTAAGTAGGTAAAAATAAAATACTACAACCTACAGATTCTATTAGCTCTTTGACCTTGGAATTCTTATGGAAATTAATATTATCCATAACAACCACTTGACCTTGTTTTAATTCTTTGATCAAAAAATCTTCAACATAACTCTTAAAAATTAGTGTATCACAAGTCCCTTCAAAAACTATTGGAGCTATTATTTTACCATTGCAAAGCCCTGCTATCATACTTACTCTTGTTTTATGTTGGTAAATTTTCTTATCGTAATATCTTTTACCTTTTAGGCTATAACCGTACTCCAAGCATGCATTATCTTCTATTCCGGATTCATCCATAAACACTAAATCTTCTTTTGAAATAGTTTTGATTCTAGCTATAAAATCATTCCTTGCTCCATCGTCCCTTTTGGGGTGCGTAAAAGTTTTTTTTATAACTATATCCTAGTGCTTTTATACCTCGCCAAATTGTCGTTGCTGACCATTTATTTGATATTTTTGCTAATTCTTTTAGGCTTTTATCGGCATTATTATCTATAAATTCCTTAAACTCCGGCATATTTGTTAGCTTTTTATTATGACCTTTTTGATAGCCTACTCTCGGCTGAATATCTCCTTCTTTCTTTTGAATAGCTTGCCATTTGTATAATGTTTGCCTAGATATATTTAATAACTCCTTAACTTTACTTACTGACTTAACTTTATCTATTAACTCTAATGCTTTTGTTCTTAGTTCGTATGGATATGCTCGGACCATCTCTTTCCTTTTTCGCACATAGATTTACTTATTTTATGCTACTTGTCAATACCTTAATGGATTATGCTATATCTCTAGAGGTTCCCAGGTTTTTATTCTAAATACTGCCGGTTTACTGCCTTTTGCTTCTTTTTCTAAAATTATATCGGTTTGTAGATAGCGATATCCCACCGAAATATTACTCCTAATGCCGTCAAGCACATCCCGGTAAATACTTTCAGCTAAGGCACTTTTACTAAAACGTACCTTTGCCCTAGCTTTGCCGTCACCCGTTAGCTCGGCTGCTTCAATTACGCCGATTTGCTTAGTAGTATCGTGGTCAAGCAGTAGCGGCGCACTACCTGAATTAAGCCAATCTAACTGCACGCTTCCGTGTTTATGGTCAAGTATCTCTAAGCCATAAAAACGCTCTGCCGGTTCTTCACTGGAAAAAGTAATCCAAAATCGGCGATTCCTTGTTTCTTCGATATTAAGCACCGGCATATTAGCATAGCGCCTCTCAATTATCCCTCGAGCATTTAAATTATTCATCTGTTTCATCATTTGTAATTTCTTGTCGGTCATTAGTTTCTTGCTCCTTATTTAAATTTAATCCGTATTTTTTAGCGAGTTCCTCTTCAAAAACTATTTGTTTAAATAGCTCTTCAATGTCTATTCCTTGATCGGCTACTATTTGACTGCGGCTTCTGGTTTTTTGGTCTATTGCAATCTGGTTAGCGTGATTGTCTTTTAGCGGATCAACCCAAGCCCAGCCGCGAGGTCGCCATATCGGCTTATTGAATTTGTCGAACTCATTTATTGAAATAGGAATTTTGTTTTTGGTGATTGTCATTAACAGCCAGCTCTCAAATATCGGATTACAAAAATGCTCTATCAGCCAGTTTTGCAGCATTCGCCAGCTATCCCGATCCTCTAAACTACCGTGCCTGATTGATGAGAAATTGACGTTTTCAAGGTCATTGGCTAAGGTTGCATAGGAAATATCAAGACCGCTAGCAATGCCTCTAAGTATTGACTTCTCAAAATCGGCAAAACTAGAAGTCGGGTGGTTTGGGTCGAATAATTTAACATCCATTCCCGAAGGTAACTGCTCAAAAATTCCCGGTTCTGCTTCCATTAGTTTATTGCCTCGCCCGTCATCAGCACCTAAATAACCGCTGCCGTCAGGTGAGACAAAAAAGCCCATTTTAGACGCTCCAACTCTTGCCGCCACTAGCTCCGCCTCTTCATACCCTGCCAGCATTCGCAAACGTAACATCGCGCTATGCATCCAAGGGACACCTCGACTTTGTGAAGGTCGATCGATTATAAAAGCGTGGATGATTTCACCGGCAGGGATTCGTTGATATTTTTTATTTTCTCTGCATTTAAATAGCTCGCCGGGATGAGAAGTAAGTAAATGATAAGCAACGGGACGATTCCATTTATTAAACTCAATACCCATTCTTATATAATTGCCGTTATCTAAAAGCTTATTTAGCTCTTCGTCTAAATGATCGGCTTCGATAAATTGTAAAGCAAAGCCAAATTCATTATCAAATCCTTTAACGAGCCGGATAATTACTTCACCGTCTCTTGCTACCGATTCCAAAAACAAACGCTGGCAATCAATCCATGATAACCTGCCGTCGACGGTGCAATTACCTTTTTGCCCCCAAACTACAAATTGTGCCATAATTTGGTTATTTATCCCGCTTAAGAAATTACCGCTATTGTCTACGGCTCTAACCTGTAAACGAATCCCGCTATTACCGATTACATTGGTGGAAGTGCGCTTTAAAAATCTACGAGCATAATCGTTATTAATACATAGCTCTCGTGACCTGTTGCGTAACAACTTTAAGCTCTTATAAAGCTCGCTATCGGCAGATAAGCCGCTTGTTATCCAGTCGCTAGTGAGCCTATTTATATTTGCGGCACTATATTGGCGTTTTACCGGCGGTGGACGCTTGAATAGATTAAATAAATTGGGGAGTTTCATATTAAGTAAAAATCGTCATAGCGAGGAGGCATTGTTGCGTGGATACCTGCAACGTCATTGCGAGCCGCTGCAAGCGGCGTGGCAATCCAGAAAATAATAAAATCCCTAGTATTCTTTACTATTTTTTCCTGGATTGCTTCGTCAAAACTACGTTTTTCCTCGCAATGACGATGGAATATTTAAGGATTACCGAATTTAACTTTAATAAGGTTGCTACTGCCAAAACCTTTACTAAGCTGTTCTTCTTGTAAATTTCTAGCATATTCAGCTTTATAAACATCACGCCATTTTAGTAACTCTGTCGGAGTTAATCGTGATAGACTTCTGCCGCTAATCGAGTAAGAAAGCTGATCACGACTAGCTTTACCGAGTATGGTTGCCTCTAATACATCTAACACCTGCTTAACATGACTACGACCGTCGTAAGAATCAAGCAAAGCTAGATTAGGCTTAATGACAAACTCGCCGTTCTCTAGCACATATTGCATTTCTTCTTTGATAATTCTTGATTGCCACCAATAAATAGCCGGTTTATATTTGCTAGTATCTTCAGAGCTTAAACGAATAACATAACAATCTTCTTCAGCCTGAGCTTTAACCTCAAATCTATATTCAAAATTACGGAAATTATATATTAACTGCCACCCGTCTTTAGGTGGATAATTAACTATTTCCTTCTGCCACTGCACAGTTTCACCGACTGTAAAGCTTGTAGGTTCTAAATTTTGCATTATTATTTACCAGTTCTTGACAAAGCCGCTAGATTGAGGTCTTTTTAGAGGAATGTATGAAGTAAGTAGCTCTTCTTTTTCTTCTTTAATTTCAGGCTTAGCTTCTTGCATTTTATTTGCCAAAACTTCTAAATTTGGATTTAATATATGCAGTGCAGCGAGTGCATAAACTCGGCAGTCTAAAGCTTCATTACGTCTGCCGCTAGGTTTTTCCCATTTCCTTACCGGAAAACCTTTATTATAACGCGTAACGCACTTTTCAGCCGTTAACTGTTTAAAATATTGCTCATCATAAATAGCCGGGAAATGACAATAACCGCTACCGAGTTCAGTGATTTTGAGACGGCTGTAAATCATTTCTTTTGCCGTATCCGTGCCGATGGAAAATAATTTAACTTTCATTTTATTAGCAATCGAAGGACGGCTTACCAAACCCTTTCCGGTTATAGATGAGCCTTTAACGGCAAATATACGACGTAGCTGTCTTTTTTTGCAGTAGCTATAAACGCTTTGGGTATGGTGACCGCCTGAATCAATACAAACGCAGGCGATGCGTAACTTAACGCCGATACTATTTTCTATTTGCCGCTCTAAAATATTATCTAAATCATCCCATACTTGATTTTGTGCAGGGTCGCCGTAAATTACTCGATAATCAAGTGACCAACTCTCTTCTCCTATCCCGAAGCCGACTATTTCCATTTCTAGCCGATCATTTTGTACATCAACACCGGCAGTAATTATGACGATTTCTTTTGGAATTAATAAACCCCAATTTTCCTTTCTATTTAGTAAATTAGTTTCATCAACGCTATCGCCTGCCTCTTCCCAAGTTTCACCGAGTGTTGTATTCACCCAGGTTTTAAGGGTTTCGGGCATTAGCTTTGCTTTTAAAAACTCACAGGCTATTTTTGACCATGAAACCCAAGGCGAATACAGTTCGCTTAAATGAAAGCCTGCCACATTCCCGCTTATTCCTTCAGCTCGCCACTCGCCATTTTTTAGCATTTGTTGTTTGTCTGTATCTTGCAAAATGCAGCCGTTAGCTTCACAAATATAATGTGCTTCTTCAGGCTTTCCGTTCTGCCATTTAACTTGTGACCATTTTAAAATTTGATATTCGCCGCAATATTTACAAGGCACGTAATAGCGTCTTTGATCACTCTGTAAATATGCTTGTTCAATGCGGCTTAAATCTTTGATGGTGGGGGTGGAGGTTAGGACTATTTTACGATTCCAGAAGGTAGTAGCTCTTTTTTTAGCTAAATTAACGGGATCGCTTTCAGCTCCTGCGCTTGCCGGATATCTATCAACTTCATCGCATAAAACAATCCTTACAGGTCTGCTGGCAAGCGATGAAGGCGAATTACTGCCCGCCATAGTAATATGACCGCCGGGAAATTTTTTATATAATATTTTATTGCCGGAATCTCTGCTTCTGGGGTCTTTAACTAAATTCTTAAATACTTCGCTGTCCCGTAGCATGGGCGAGAGCCTATCGGTCGACCAGCTTTCCGCTAGCTTCTCGGTCGGTTGCACTACCAGCATCGGTGCGGGGTCTTGGTGAATATGAAACCCCACTATATTATTGATGATTTCCGTTTTCCCAACTTGAGCTGAAGACATAACAACAATCATTTCAATATTCTTGTCATTAACAGCATCCATAATAGCCCGCTGATATGGAGCTTTTGCAGTTTTCCAACTTCCAGGCTCTGCGCTTGCTTCACTAGATAGCTTGCGATAACTATCAGCCCATGCTGATACTGTCAGTTTCGGCGGCGGTGCTAACTTGCTGCTGATTGTTCCCGTTATCTGATTCTTCTTCCGGCTCATATTTGCTAAGTTCTAGTAAGGCGTCGTGTATCTCTGTTTCTAATATTCTCTCAATTTCTGCAAAATTACCGCCTGCTTCGGCAAGTGATCTGACTAATTTAGTCGGTAATACCAGCATTTTTGACCGAAAAGCTAATACTAAATTGCCCCACTCAAATTCTACTTCCGATACTTCCATATATTTACCTTTAAGCACCTCAAGCTCTAATTCAGCTTTTTCTGTCTGGGCTGCAAGTAACCTTGTCTTTAAGGCTTTTTGTTCACTAGTAGAATTACGGCTTGAGGCTAAATCCTGTAAATATTTAACGTAGGCTTGCAAAGCTTGTTTAAGCTCATACTTATTCCGTGAAGCTTTTGGAATAATTTTCTCTTCGGTTAATTGATAAATTCTGCGTTCAGTTAAATTAAATAATTCAGCAAGTTCTGCGACTGTATATTTTTTCATTTTATAGTATATTTTATTATTTTTATTGTTTTAATAAAGCCTTGCAATCCCTTTGTTTACAGGCTTTAAAAGGTTTTTATCGGTTAAAATTGAAGTGAAGTGCAAAAAATTATTCTATCGCTAGGGGAGGTGTGGGGTGGGGCGTTACCCGCAAGCTAAAAGGGCGGGAAGTACCTTTTGTTTTATTTGGCGGTGTCTAATGCATAATTAAAGCTCTCGGTAAATACTCTATCAAACTGCTTGTTAAACGTTGATACAGCCATGTTCTTAAAGCCAAAGCGGGGTTTAATATTAGCCTTGGGTGTTAGGGTGTATAGACGCTGTAGCCTCTTATTGCCAAGCCGCTTATATATTGATTTACCGAGCTTAAAGATATTCTTATTACCTTCCTCTTTCCTTAAAGCATTAGAAGCCCGTAGTTTCTTTGGTACATTAGCTGTTGGAACAGCAATCAGTTTGCCTGAATAAGGTTTTTTTATGCCGCCTTCTTCTTGGATACCCGCAAAATGCGCTCTAGTATAAACTGCGGAACTCCGTATATATTTGGTTGCAAACTCTACTTTAATACCTGTTCTTTGTCTTCTATCCCACCAGTTCCTGCTGTTGTTAAAGATGCGTGGAATAGCTTTGCAGATACGTTCTTGTGATAGCAGAGCTATTTTATTTAAAGCAAGGCTTGTAGCAAACGGCAACTGCTTTTTCTCTAGATCATTCATATAATGCTCAAGATGTTTGATATTGTTTATTACTGCTATCTCAAAACTCATATTCCGAATAGTTCCTCAAGTGATACCGGTTTATATTTAGGAGCATGTAATAAAGCAGCTATGCCTATTATCACACCTTGATTCCCAAATTCTGCAGTCGTAGTTATTACCGGTTTAACATAATTTTTGGCTCCGATATAACCCACCATAAACCTTGTGTTAATGTCGGGAGCTGCTTTTAGCTCAATTATATTGCCGTGATTCTGTTCGTTACTTACTACTTCTTTATCGCTGCAATCTGCAAAATTAGCCTCTTTATCGTTTGAGTGTTGCAGCTTGATTTGTATGTATCGATTATTATTCAACTGACCGCTTGAGGCTCCTACTAACACCAAAAAAGTTAAGCTATCAAATCCGGCTGTTTTTACTGCTTTTATATCATCTTTATTAGCATTAATTGCTATCGGCGGTAATAGCTGCTCTAAATCGCTATTGCTGATTTCTTCCTTGATTATTGCCATATTAAACCTTGCCTGTTGCTCTACTAATTTCATTGTTACATACCATTATACTACTCGGTTTTCCTGATAGCAATAGGGTTTTAGAGAATTTAACTTAAAGTTAAGTTAGGTGTTTTACAATTGCCTATCCTCTTAGTAGCTATTTTTTCAAAATTTAACTTTAAGTTAAGCTTTTAGAGCTATTAGGCGACAAATTTTTATAAATCTCAACTAAATCGTCCAGTGCTTCACGTAGCCGCACGCTGCCGGCTCCTTTAATCCATTGCGGTATTTGCTTCAGCTCAAACTGTCGCATCGGTAGCTCATTAAGGCAAAAATGTTCAATGATTTCCTGCGATTTCCTGTTTAGGCTACCGAATACCAGCTTGTGGCTATGCAGTGCGTCAATTTGGTTCTCAAGTCTAGCCGTGTTATAGCTGCTTTTTTGTTGCTTTAGCATTTCAACCTTAATCACACTGCCGCTAGATTTTAGGTTGAAGGAACGCTCGTAATTACTCACTAACCGATCAGCTGCCCTAAACTGCTCGTAGCTGATACCTCGGCATTTGCTAATTGCTACGCCGTTTTTTATATCCTCCTCATGACACCGGTAAAATTTCGCTATCGGTCTTTTGTCGTGTTTTGATATTTTCATTTTTGCCTCCATGATTTTTTATTGTCGTGTTTAATTTTCATAAATCCCCCCTGCGCACAAAACCCTAATACTGCGTATAAAGACTTTTATAGTCTTATACTATAAGTATAGGGGGTTATTTTCCAAACTTGAAATACCACCTTTAAACCCTGTTAACTAAAGGCTTTTCAACATACCTAAACTTGATTTTTTTGATACAAGCGATACCTAAACTTGAAACCGCTGTAACCTATTGATTTTCTACAGTTTTTCCAATTCAAGTTTATGTTTAAGTTTAGGTATTTCCGTAAACTTGATTTTTCTTAGTTTTTCCTATAGTTTAGCGTGTTTCACGGCTTTTTAGCTATATTTCGATTTTCAAGTTTCGGAAATTTCATAAACTTAAACATAAACTTCAAAACTTCATTTGCATTTTCCTTATCTTATAGCATGTTCCACGGCTTTTAAGCTTTGTTTTGCGACCCTAAACTTAAATTTCATAAAATTTGTTATTACTAGTTTCTTCATCGTAAATTTTCCATATTTTATGGTTTTCTACCGGATATAATTCTTCGAATTCATGATGTAAATAATGAGTAGGTAAAACTCTTTTAGTTCCTTTTTCTTGGATTAAATGCATGTTTTTAAAACACATTAAACCATAATTAGAGGTACATTTACCAAAACCATAATCCATAGTGTTTTTAAAAAATTTAATATAACCTTTCCTAGTTAAAACTTTAATTCTTGCTCTGATGGAGTCTTTACTTCCTAAGCCTTTCTCGCCGTCAAATGCTTCACAAAAAGCACTAACCGAATAAGCACGTCCGTTATTTGCTTCCTCTTCTAAAATATCCATAATACGAAGTTCCCGGCGATCTCGTTCGGCATTAAGCTTATTGCTGTAATGTTGATTAATAACCGGTATATTTAAAGGATTAATTTCAACCCATACACCATTTTCCTTATTTAACATTTTAGTAGGAATATTTTTGCCGTTACGTAACTCAAATATCAACTGCTTAGTATCACTCGTTAGTTCAGGCTTATACAACAATGCTCCGGTGGTGTAGTATCCTCGCAAGCTACTAGCACCGCTGAATGCTTGGAACGGGTCTTCCTCAAATTGTGTATGTGTTATTTTTTTAGTATGATGAACTAAAATAACGCCTGCCTTAGGGTTTAATTGATCCCTTAAGGCTTCTATTCTTTCCCGAAGGAAAAATATCATTGCCTGGTTTTCATTTTCCGTAGCTCCGTCTCTACCGCCATCAAAAACATTGCGGATAGGGTCAACTGCTATAATGTCAGGAAGACCGTTTAAAGTAGTTTCTATATGTTCTGCTAATGCATTTACTCCGTTATTGTCTAAAATCATTTTACTACTTGGTGTTATGCGTAAATTCTCTAGTGCTTTCTCTGCTAATTCCTTTGACAATCCCATATTTTGTATTCTTTCACACAAATAAGGATATTCTACTTCGGTCTGAAGGTAGAAAATCTTTAGCGGTTTAGCAGGTTTGAAGCCTAAAAACTCTTGCCCTGCTGCTAGATGCACAAATAACGATAATAAAAAATCACTCTTCCCGACTTTAGGCGCACCGCCGAAGACTAATATACCACGAGGCGTTAATATACGTGGTGCTATTATGTCCTCGGGTATAGCGTTTCTATCGTTTAAAAACGTACCTAAATTAAAGCTATTTATCGTAATAGCTGTTTTTGTTTCTATTTTCTTCGGTTCACCGTATTTTTTAATATGCAACTTCCATAAGCCGTTAACCTCTTGTTTTATTTTCTCTAACGACCATGAAGGAACAACATTGGCTAAATTATAGCTATGTATTTCCTCTGATCCTGCTATAAAAAAACGGACAGATAGAATTAAGATGAGATAAAATAAATCTTAGGAGGATTTGCAATGAGTCAAAAAATATACGATAAAGAATTTAAGATTAATGCAGTAAAACTGTATTTAGCAAATAAAGGTAGTAAAAGTATCAATGATATTGCTAAGGATTTAGGGGTTTCACGATCTGGTTTGGGATATTGGCTTAAGAATTACAAAGGCAAAGGAGAGGCTAGCTTTGTTGGTAGTGGCAATGTAGTGAATCAAGAGGTACGAGATTTAAAGAGGGAATTACATCTTGTAAAACAAGAGCGAGATATCCTAAAAAAAGCAGTGGTCATCTTTTCAGCTCCCTCAAACAAAGGTACGAATTTATGAAGAATCATAGCTCTTATTTTTGTGTAGATCAGATGGCTAAGATTTTAGGGGTTAGCAGGAGTGGTTATTATGATTTTATTAATCGTATGCCAAGTAAAAGAGCTGAATATAATGAGGAATTGGTAAGTAAGATTAAAACTATTTTTGCTGGAACTTATCAAACTTATGGAAGTCCAAGAATTCATGCAGAATTAAGAGAACAAGGCTTTGTATGTTCACGTCCTCGAGTAGCAAGATTGATGCAAGTAAACGGCATTCAAGCAAAAATGTATAAGAAGTTTAAAAAGACTACAAAACAGTCCAATAAACCTTATCACAGGGGAGAGGATTTAGTTAAACAAAATTTTTCTGTCTCAAGCCCGAATAACATTTGGGTAGCAGATATTAGTTATATTTCTGTAAATAATAAGTGGGCTTACCTTGCTATAGTACTTGACCTGTTCTCAAGGAAAGTAGTAGGCATGGCAATAGACGAAACAATGAAAACAGACTTGATAATTAAAGCCCTTAACTCGGCTACATTACAACGTAAACCGCTTAAGGGTCTTATCCATCATTCTGATCTTGGAAGCCAATTTACTAGTTTGGAATTTTATAAAGCAGCGAGCAACCATGGAATTGTTTTAAGTCATGGCAAAACCGGTGTGTCCTATGATAATGCTGCTATGGAGAGCTTCTTTCATACTTTAAAAACTGAACTTATTTATTTTAAAAAATATCAAACCATAGAAGAAGCAGGACTTGATATATTTACCTATATTTATACATTTTATAACCAAAAAAGGAGACATTCTACTTTAAAATACAAAACTCCAAATGAGTACGAGTTAAACTATAAAAAAATTAATAACTCCTCTCTTTAATTTGTACGTTTTTTTGTTGCAAGATCACCTCTAAGGCTTGTGCTTCAGTAATTAACCCGTCATGGCAGCGACGCAACCAGTAGCCTATTATCCTGCTTAACCGGTTGAAACGGCTAGCTTCACCGCTGCCGCCTTCATACACTTTGCTTGTCAAAATATTATTTAAAGGTAAGGAAATATTGTTAATGTTTGGTAAGTTTTTAGTAAAATTCTGGAGATCTAAAGTATTAACGCCAATTAACTTTTTAACTCCCCCTACTAATTCCTCAAGCGTATACTCCATACGACTATAAGACCTAATTTTAACAAGCTTCGCAACTCCGCCTTTGTAATAAACCGAGCCTGCTACCCTAATCGGTTGATGTGCCGATTTAAAGCTTGTATCACCGCCGACGGCTAAAGCTATTTTGTGCCGCAACTCTAATAAAATTTTTAAATCCTCACCGCTCGCAGCCTCCATTAATTGCCAATACACATGCAACTTACTATGACCCTCTGGCTGTAACACCTCCCGACTCAACAACCATTGTAGCCTTACCTATGCATCCTCAAGTAATGCTAACTTGCTTTCGGTATCCCCGTCGTCAATATCGATTAGCAGCACTTGCATTTGTAATATATCGCCGCTAGAAGCTTGCCCCTGTTCTGCAATCACTCCGGGAATTACGTAAAATGCCGTTTGTCGTTGGTTTGTTGTCATAGCAAAATTTAGAGCATTAACAGCCATATCGTCATTTGCTTCAATCCAAATGTTGGCAGGGGGCTTATTAGTTCCGCCCCCTTTCTCTGCAAATGAACGCAACGGAATTAACCCGTCTAAATAACCGAAGACCAGCCAAAAATAACCTTTAATGTCATCCTTTACGGGTAAGATTTCACTCACAACTTAATCCCCCCAGCATTTAGATTGATAAGGGCATATTTTGCAGTCAAAAACCTCCTTACTACTAAAGCCCCTAGGTAATGTTTCCCCCGCTTCGGTTGCTTTGATAATATTAACAGCCTTATCGCTCATCCTTTGGGCTAATTCGGCATCAAACGGGATCAGCTCGACGTATATTTCGGCAGTATCCTTATTAATTGCCGTAAATAAACAAGGATTCTTAGAAATACCGCAAATTGTTTCCTCCATATAAGCCTGATAAAGAGCAATTTGTGCAGCATAGACGGGCTTAGATAATACTAAACCCTTTGTAAATGTCTCTCGCCAGTTTTTGTTATTCATGCTTTTAGTTTCCCATAGCATCGGGCAAGATATTTTTAAATCTTTATTTTCGCGATTTAAATCTTTTATATCAATTGGCACATCAGTTATAACCCCGTCAATATGTCCGGCTATTTTGCCGTCTGCTACTGCAAAGCCTAATTGCTTTCCTTGTTCGTCGTGAGTCAAAAGTTTAAAGCCTGAAAGCTTTAGCCAATCTATCATTAAACGCTCAAATAAATATCCTATCTCAAAGTTACGTATGTGATTCCCATCATCAACAATTCTAATATCGCCGTTAATGGCTTTAAGATACTCATATTGCAAAGCCCTAGAGCAAGGCACGCCAAGACGTGACGCACCTAAATATTTACGTAGCGGCTCCGTGCTTTTTTCATAGCTAAGAGCTTGATTAAGTAACATATTTAAAGTTATCATTACGCCGTTATTTTTATCGTAATATTTTAAAATTCGGTTAAAATCTAATCTTGTCATATGCGCACCTCTTACCTCCACCCCGCTATGTCTGTTATATCGGCGTTGTTATCCATAAACTTAACATAATCCTTATGGTATGGGTCTAAAGCAACCTTAATAACGTTTTTTTCATTGCCCGACTGATCGACCTCTATATCAATCCTAGTTATAAAAAACTCTAAATTCTCTAAATCACCGAAATTGTTAATCTTACGGGCATATTTGGCATATTCCGAATCCTCCTTATCGCTAAACCCTCTAGCAGAGTTGAGAATAGAGCGTATAAAGCTCCTACCTATCTCGCCCCAGCGGTTATTATTCTTCTCGCTATAAAGTCCGATCATGCTCCAAACTCGGCGTTTAGCATATTCGCCTGACAAAATTGTAAATTCGCAATCTAAGTAAATCGCTCCGCTTATATCGTTTTTAGTGGCGTAGCCGCCCGTCCAACCGCTTTCGGCATCGTTATAACCGCCGCGTTTTATTCTAAGATTTACCTTGGCTATTGTCCCTTTCGGGATTAAATCAAAGTTTGCTTGATTAGTCGCAGTATTAAAATCGTAATAGCTCATAATGTTACTCCTTAATTAATTGTTGTTTATTTTTAGTTATTGTTGTTACTTGCTGATTTAAATCTTTGTAGATAGGTTTTGTACTTCCCTTAATCTTTGCCATGAGATTACCGAGATGCGGCGGCTCGATCATTTCCAGCTTCCCCGACCGATCTTTAGCAGGGTAGCCGTAAGGGTTTAAAGTGTGATTAATGAAAGCCCGCGATTCCCCGTTTTCGGTTTTTACCTGTGCCATGGTAATAACCTGGTCAACTATCCCCGGTAATTCGTTAGCGGTTTTACTGCCGTCTATCTGCAAGCCGAATATCCGACGATTATATTCGTCTTGCTTCTCTTCCAATATCCCGACAAACCAGATATTTTTAGCCCTTGCATGCTGTAGATGCGTCAGCCAGGTAATCATTTCTTGACCATGTAAGCCGTACATACTCCGCATGTCCTCCTTGCCGGTTCTCTCGCTAATGGCTTGCGGTTGAGATTTACACCATTGCAAACATAAGCGTCCTGCAACCGTTATGGAGTCAATAAAGATAGTTTCGTATTTATCAATAGCGGCAGAATCCCCGAACCTACGGCAAACATCTTCATAATGTGCTTTGCCATAAATGCCGTTGTCCCTAACAGAAGGATTAGCACCGCCGATAAATACGGCAAAGTCTCTACATTCCTGCCATGTACGAGGTCTAACAGAATCACCTTGCCAGCCTTCAACTGCTAAGTCCCCAGCCTCTAAATCAAAGAATAACGTAGTTTCAGCGGGGAGCGTCCACAGCAAACTAGTTTTACCGATGCCGTACCCCCCGAAGATACAGCCCTTAATGCCTCGCTTCTCTGCTAAACGCTCGTCGGCGCTAATAATCGGTAATTTACTCATAAACTACCTCCTCATTTAGCCCTTCCTTATCTAATCTAGTAAGCTTATAAACAGGATTACCGAGTCTAATTATTCTGGCCGGTAGCAGCATATCCTTAAATACTGGCGGTAAGCTGTTATATTTAGCTTCCGGCACGTGGTAATGTACCTCGATATAATCCGCTAACTTTCCACCTCTAATGATGATCTCACCGGCAATCCGACTAAGTGCGCTTTGCTGCCATTCAACTTTTTTCGGTACGTCGCTAGTTACCTTAAAGCCCTCTTCCTCATAATGAACAACATCGGTGTCCTTCTCTAAATACTGGCGTTTATTTTGTATACGCGCTTCATATTTAAGAGCTATTGCCGATTGTAGCCATTGTTTGAGCCGCTTAGCTTTTTCTAGCTCCTCGGTAGCTTGCACTAAATGCCGATGTAAATCTTCAACGTCATATTTTACTAGTAACCTGATCGGTACTTTAAAAATGTCGATGTCGGTTGTTAGTTCTTTTGTCATATTTTACCTCTTTTTAAATTAAGTTTTGCAATTACAACATTCCCTAATTTTAAAACCTTTTCAACCCTATTTAACTTTAAGTTAAATTTTAAACCCCGCTTTCCTTAAGGCTTTCAGCGATTCCTCAATACAGAATTTAACTTAAAGTTAAATTTTTCCACAAACCTAAAAATTAGGTGTAACGTAATCATAAATTTAAGTTGTAGACACGTGCGAATATTCAATTTTAGCTCATATTAAAGCTTGCAAAACACGTACCTTGAAAAATATTTTATCTCTGCAATTTATAATTTAAGCAAAGGTATATTTATGAAATTAGAGGAATGGATGTATATAACAGGAACATCACCAAGCAAAATGGCTGAATCAATTGGAGTTTCGCAATCGTACATTCACAAATATTTGCATGAGAAAACAATCCCTAGAGTAGCAATTATGAAAAGAATTTATATAGCTACTTCAGGACTCGTAACTCCAAATGATTTTTATGATTTTGTTTCGGAAAATTCAACTGGAGAATTATTAAAACAATTATTAAAAAAGCTTTATCAAGCATTAAGGATAGAAAGATGAATAACCCAAAGAATCAGAAAACAATATTAGCCCTAGACCTCGGCACTATAACCGGCTGGGCTTTACACTACAATAACGGCAGCATTACCTCGGGTACGGAAAACTTTAAAATGGATAAATTTGAAGGGGGAGGCATGGTGTTTTTATGCTTTAGGCAATGGCTAGTAGACCTTAAGAATAGTGAAGGCGGCTTTGATGAAGTTTATTTTGAAGCGGTGCGGAGTCACAAGGGAATAGATGCCGCTCATAAATACGGCGGATTTCTAGCTACTTTAACCGCTTTTTGTGAACATCATCAAATCCCTTATTTAGGCGTGCCGGTCGGTACTATTAAGAAGCATATCACCGGTAAAGGCAACGCTACTAAATACGCCGTAATCGATGCAAAAGCAAAGGTTTTAGTCCTAATAAAATTTAAGGAGGAAATTATGAAATTATTAACATGGATGAATACTCACAAATTAAAGACGCAGGAAACAGCTAAATTATTTGGCGTAACGTATTCTCATATTTACAAGTACGTATACGATAAATCAATCCCTAAGCCTCCTATTATGCAAAAAATCGCTTGCATTACTTGTGGGGCGGTTACCGCTAATGATTTTAACAATATTACTACTGAAGGGATAGAAAAATATTGGCAGGAACAAGAGGAAAAAAAGGAAACGACAAATAAGGAGGATTAACAACATGGAAAACTATAAAACAATATTAGCCCTAGACCTCGGCACTGTAACAGGCTGGGCTTTGCACGATAAAAGCGGCAGGGTTACCTCCGGCACGGCAAACTTTAAAATGGATAAATTTGAAGGGGGCGGTATGGTGTTTTTACGTTTTAAGAAATGGTTAGTAGACCTTAAGAATAGTGAAGACGGCTTTGATGAAGTTTATTTTGAAGCGGTACGCAGTCACAAAGGAATAGATGCCGCTCATAAATACGGCGGCTTTCTTGCTCATCTAACGGCTTTTTGTGAACATCACCAAATAGCTTATAAAGGCGTGCCGGTCGGTACTATTAAGAAGCATATCACCGGTAAAGGTAATGCTACCAAATACGCCGTAATCGATGCGGTAAGGGATAAAGGTTTTAACCCGATAGATGACAACGAAGCCGATAGTTTGGCTTTAATGGATTATGTTTTAGTAAAATACAACAACGGAAAACTATTATGACAAATACAGAAATAACCATATATGAAAATGCCCATAACAAGGCTCACTTAATTATGCAAGATAAACGCAGCAGTGAGGAAATATATAACTCAATTTTAGAAAAAATAAGAAAAATGTACAACAATAAATTACCTGAAGCTGAAATACACGAAGCAGCAAGAAGATTAATTGAATTCATGAAAATTATTATGGAGGTACAAATGCGTTTAGAAAAAGAGAAAGAAAAAAATAAAGCGAGTTGACTTTTTCGGGGAGTTCGGTATAAAATCGTAACTGAAGTAGCTGTAAGGCTATTTCGGGGTTTCACAACCTCTATCTAAAAGCGGTATTATCTGCCGTATAAATGATAAACCCTCGACCCTACGGTCGGGGCGATTTTGGTTATGTTCAGGGTCTAAAGTGCAAACTTTAAACCTAAAAGCCATTATAACTGTCTTTTAGCGGTTTTGTGAACTCCCCGACCACCATAGGTTTAAAAGCCTGTGGTGGTTAAAACTTAACTCAATAAGTTTAATCAAAACGGGGTAAACCAAAATGACTAACAATAACAAAGCAATAATTTTTCTAAAAGCCCTTTCAAATTCTGCAAGTCGCAAACGCCGACAAAACCTCATTACTAACTACTGCCACAAAAATAATTTCACTATATTAAGAGTCGTAGAACATAAAGGATCGTTTGATTATCCTATCTTACACAAATTAATTGATGAGATGATGTGTGAGCCTGTCGGATCGGTTACTGCCTTAGTTGAAGATAAATTATTAAATATTCCTCATAGTATAATACTTTTTGCAGTACTCGGTACTTTATCGCTAACCAAATTAATAAAGGTTGATATCTACCGAAAATCTAGCCAAGAATTAAAACTTTATAACTCGGATTTTCCTCAAAACGACTTGTTAAGCGTTGCTGCGTTTGTTCTTAAATATACCTTGGAATGTTATAAAGGCAAAAATACAAAACAGGAGGTAAAATAATATGAAAGATAGAAAAATAGCAACAAAAGCAATATTATTATCAAGAGTATCATCAAAAGAACAAGAAGAGGGCTACTCAATTGATGCTCAAAAATATCGTTTACAAGAGTATTGCACTCGCAAAAACCTTGAGATTTTAAGAATCTTTGAGTTTGTAGAATCTTCAACAGTAGGTAACCGCAAAAAGTTTATGGAGGCTATAAATTACGCTAAACAACAAAAAGAAGTAATAGCAGTGGTAGTAGACAAAGTTGATAGATTACAGCGTAGTTATAAAGAAACGCCTTTATTAAATAATCTTATTGAAAAGGAAAAAATAGAACTACATTTTTATACGGAAAATTGCATTATTCATAAATATTCTACTTCTCAAGAGCGGTTAATGTGGAATATGTTTGTTATGATGGCTCAAAATTACGTTGATAGTCTCAAAGATAATATAAACCGTGCTATTGCACAAAAATTACGTGAGGGTGGTTGGGTAAGTACTGCCCCTATAGGCTATTTACATGCTAAAGAGGATATCTCTGTAAGAGGAAAAAGCACCATTGTAGTTGATGAAAATAGAGCACCATTGGTTAAAAAGATATTTGAGCTATACGCCAGCGGCAATTATAGCCTTGTAGAAATACTAAAGAAAACCGAAGAGTGGGGCTTAACTAATTCAAGAGGTAATCAAGGATATTTATGTAAATCACATATTTATACAATAATACAAAATCCTTTTTATTACGGAGTAATGAGATTGCTAAAAACAGGCAAAGAGTACCCACATAAATACCCTACTATTATTAGTAAAAGCTTATTTGATGCTTGCCAAAAAGTACGGCTTAATTGGGGTAGAAAATCAAAAGGTAAATATAGAGAAAAAGAATTTATATTTAGAGGGTTAATTAGATGTGCAAATACCGGTAAAATAGTTACATCTTATACAATAAAGAAAACTAACAAAAAAGGTGAAACTAAAGAATGGACATATTTAAGAGCATGGGAGTTAGAAAATCCTGAAAAAGCTATACATATCCCCGAAGAAAAAGTATTAACGAAAGTAGAAAGTGTTTTTAAATCTATGCAACTAAGCTCTGAACTACGGCAAGAAGTAATTACTTATATAAAAACTTCCGCAAACGCAGAAAAAGATTACTACAAAAAACGATTAAGCGAGCTTTACGCCGAAAACACTAAAATCAAAACACGTATGGATAGATTAATGGATTGTTACCTTGACGGGGAATTAAGCAAAAAAGAACACGAAGAAAAACGATTAGAATTGATGCAGAAACGAGAGAATACCATAAGAGAAATCGAAGCACACAATAAGGCTGATGATAACTTCGTAAAAATGCTGATTTCCTTGTTAGAATTGGCTTCTAACGCCTATGAGTCATTTAAAAGTTCGACTATTGCAGAAAAACGCAATTTAGTAAATTTAACATTCTCTAACCTTTCTTTGAATGGCGAGAAGCTTGATTATAAGCTACGTTCGCCGTTCGATGCCTTTGTAGAAATACCAAAAACTAAAGAATGGTGGCCGAAGCTGGAATTGAACCAGCGACACAAGGATTTTCAGTCCTTTGCTCTACCAACTGAGCTATTCGGCCATTTGTTTGAATGAATTGTTAGCATATAGAACATGGTTTAAATTCTTATAATTGATTAATCTATATTTGTCTAGATGATTTATATGATTCGATAACTTTTATTGCTTACAAAGAGGAATTTGAAGGAAACCTGAAACTGTGAACCGCACCATACTTAACGTACGTGAGGGTGAGGAACTAGGATTAACGTACAAATTATCTTAGAAGTAGAGTTATGCAAGAAGTATATTACTATTTAACCCCAACTATGGATAAGTTTTAGCTTAAAAACTTATCCATAGTTCGCGTTATTTATTAAAATCATGATCTAGTTAACTTCATTATAGAATCGGTAGACATGTGTACAGTAGCTTTACCTGATAATTTCTCTATTAATTTTTCTCCGGGCTTAGTAGATATTTTTACTTTAAAACTTCTGCGATGATACGGCGACTGACCGTATAAATTTACAGCGTTTATATGCTCTTTAGTACCGTAACCGAAATTTTTATGCCAATTATATTCCGGAAATTCGACGCTAAGCTTTAGCATTAAACGGTCTCTGGTTACTTTGGCTATAATGGATGCGGCGGAAATTGATAAGGATAAATTATCACCGTCAATAATACTAATAAATCGTTCGTCGAAAAATTTCATATTACCGTCAACTAATACTATATCGGGGCTAGTACCAAGTTTTTCGACTGCTTCTATGCAAGCTTTTTTTGTAGCTTCAAGAATATTAATTTCATCTATCTCTAGATGGGATACTATAGCAACCGCCCAAATATAATTCTCGGTAATTTGTTTGTATAAAAATTCTCTTTTGTTAAAACTAAGTTTTTTGGAATCTTTAATACCGGCTATAATATTTGTTTGATCGATTATTACGGCACTAGCTACCACCGGTCCGGCAAGGGGACCTCTACCCGCTTCATCTACTCCGGCTATGATAAGCGGGTTATATTTTTTCTCGAAGTGCAGTATGTCTTTTTCCATAATTGTTTCTTTTTAGTTTTTAATGTATAATATACAAAAATAAAGTGAAAAAATGCAAAATTACTTTGAATTGCTAGGCATCAAAAAAGCTTATGATATTGATTTAAAAATATTAGAAAAGCAATATTTCGCTATGCAAGCAAAATACCATCCCGATAGAGCAAAAAATATCGATGAAAAACAGAGTAAGCTTGTTATTTCTATGGAGTTAAATAAGGCTTACGGGGCGCTTAAAGACGAGCTAAAGCGCGCAGAATATCTGCTTAGCTTAAACAATATAGATTTAAATGACGAAGAGGCACGTAAAAGGCTAAGTAGCGCGGAGTTAAGCATGTTTTGGGATGAGCTGGAAATCATAGAAAATACGGAAGAATTTGTCGTTTTAGAAAAAATATATAATAAATACAAATTAATGCAAATTAGTGAAATTGAGCAGTTAATTAAAGCTTTTCAAAAACAAAATTTAAGGGAAGCAAGCGATATAACTATCAAGCTTAAATATTTTAAAACTTTACTTACTAATCTTCAAGATAAAATGAAATTATGCAAATAATAGAGATTCAAGAACCGGACTCGTCTATTCATGAAAATGACAAGCAAATTGCCGTCGGTATTGATTTCGGTACGACTAATTCGTTAATCGCTGTTTCAAACGGTGGAATAACCAAAATTATCAAGACCGAAAATAATCAGGAACTAATCCCTTCGACTATAGAATTTAAGAATGAAAATTTTATTATAGGCAGTAATAAAGGGATTCGCTCAATTAAAAGATTATTCGGCAAGTCATTTAAAGAAATATTAAATAATGCAGTACTTTTTTCGCTGATTAAAGATTATATTGATGTAGATAGCAAAGAGCTTAAACTAGATTTCGCCGGGCAGCTAATGACTATTGCCGATATTGCCGCCAAAATCTTTACGTATCTAAAACAGCAAGCAGAAAAAGAGTTAATGACTGAAATTACCAAGGTCGTAATAACCGTCCCCGCGCATTTTAACGATGCGGCAAGAGGCGAAGTTATGTGGGCTGCTAAAATAGCCGGTTTAGAAGTTCTTAGATTAATCGCCGAGCCGACCGCTGCCGCTTATGCTTACGGACTAAATAAAAAACAAAGCGGTTACTATCTTATATATGATTTGGGAGGAGGAACTTTTGACGTATCGATTCTTAATATGCAAGAAGGTGTTTTTCAGGTTATTGCTACCGGCGGCGATAATATGCTCGGCGGTGACGATATCGATAATTTAATTGCTGAATATTTTTGTAATAAATTTAATGTACCGTATTCGGAGCAAATCTTGAAGGCGGCAAAAGAGGCTAAGGAAATATTATCTTATCAAAATGATTTTAATAGAGGTATTTTATCATTAAATAGACAAACTTTTGAGCAATTAATTTTTTCGTTAATAGAGAGAACGATTACTATAGTAAAAGATACATTACTAGAAGCAGAAAATCCCAATATTGACGGAATTATTTTAGTAGGCGGCACGACTCGCATTCCGTTAATTACTAATAAGCTAAAAGAAGTATTTGCGATTAATATTTTTTCTGACATCGATCCCGATAAAGCCGTAGTATTCGGCGCCGCTCTGCAGGCAGAAAATTTAACTTCCGCAGGTATAAATTCTTTATTAATCGACGTCGTGCCGCTGTCGCTTGGCATGGAGTTATACGGCGGATTAGTTGAGAAAATTATCCTACGAAATAGCCCGTTACCTATGTCGATAACTAAGGAATTCACTAGCTATGCAGATAATCAAACCGGTATTCAATTTCATATTTTGCAAGGAGAGAGAGAAACGGTAGCAGATTGCCGCTCGCTTGCTAGATTTGAGTTAACTAATTTGCCGCTAATGAAGGCGGGCGGCATTCGTGTAGAAGTAACTTTTGCTATCGATGCCGACGGGATATTATCGGTTTCGGCACTTGAAAAAACTAGCGGCAAGTCGCATGCTATAGAGGTAAAACCGACTCACGGTTTAAATGAAGAAGAAATTACTAAATCGTTAGAAAATGCTTATAAAAATGCTGCAAACGACTATACTACTAGGTTATTACAAGAAACGATAATTAATACGGAATCTTTAATTTTTAGCGTAGAAAATACTATTAAAGAACTACCGGATTTGCTATCAGAAAATGAAATACAAAAAATATATCAGGCAATGAAAGATTTAAAAAACGCAATAGCTTTAAAAGATCGTGAATTAATTATAAAATTAACCAAAAATTTTGAATTTATTGCAAAAGATTTTATTGCGCAAAGGCTCAGATTTCGTTAAAAGGTTGGAATATTAAAGACAGTATGTCATTCCCGCAAAAGCGTTGTTGTGTAGAACGTAATTATCGTATTATGGATTACGGTATGGTGTCATATAGCATAATCCATTAAGGTATTGACAAGTAGCATAAAATAAGTAAATCTATGTGCGAAAAAGGAAAGAGATGGTCCGAGCATATCCATACGAACTAAGAACAAAAGCATTAGAGTTAATAGATAAAGTTAAGTCAGTAAGTAAAGTTAAGGAGTTATTAAATATATCTAGGCAAACATTATACAAATGGCAAGCTATTCAAAAGAAAGAAGGAGATATTCAGCCGAGAGTAGGCTATCAAAAAGGTCATAATAAAAAGCTAACAAATATGCCGGAGTTTAAGGAATTTATAGATAATAATGCCGATAAAAGCCTAAAAGAATTAGCAAAAATATCAAATAAATGGTCAGCAACGACAATTTGGCGAGGTATAAAAGCACTAGGATATAGTTATAAAAAAAACTTTTACGCACCCCAAAAGGGACGATGGAGCAAGGAATGATTTTATAGCTAGAATCAAAACTATTTCAAAAGAAGATTTAGTGTTTATGGATGAATCCGGAATAGAAGATAATGCATGCTTGGAGTACGGTTATAGCCTAAAAGGTAAAAGATATTACGATAAGAAAATTTACCAACATAAAACAAGAGTAAGTATGATAGCAGGGCTTTGCAATGGTAAAATAATAGCTCCAATAGTTTTTGAAGGGACTTGTGATACACTAATTTTTAAGAGTTATGTTGAAGATTTTTTGATCAAAGAATTAAAACAAGGTCAAGTGGTTGTTATGGATAATATTAATTTCCATAAGAATTCCAAGGTCAAAGAGCTAATAGAATCTGTAGGTTGTAGTATTTTATTTTTACCTACTTACTCTCCTGATTTAAATCCAATTGAGCATTATTGGTTTAAATTAAAAAATCAAATTAGAAAAACTGCAAAAGACTTCGAACATTTTTTTGATGCTGTTTGTTATAATCTGTCCATATCTTAATGGATTATGCTGTACCGTGGCTTGACCGGTTTTGTTGCATGGCTCGAATTTTTGGTATCATATCAGCGAAAGCTGGTATCTAACTTTTGTTATATTGTTAAGTATATCCCCTCTTTCGAGGGAATGACACCGACAACGTTTTATCGATCCATGCGTACAACGCAGGTACAAGCCGGCGTTGTTGCATGGATGGTTAAAATCGCTTAAAACTTGTCATACCGTGGCTTGACCCACTACTGTACGAACGTTTAAATAAAGAGGTAAAAATTCTGTCATTCCGTGGCTACGACCACGGAATCCAGCTTATAATATCATAAAAAGATTCTAAAATAAGTCTAATATGGCTTTATTTTCCTGGATGCCGTGATCAAGTCACGGCATGACACAGCCTTTTTTCAACGTTCGTACAGTAGTGGGCTTGACCACGGTATCCAGAAAAAATTAAAAAGCCTGACTGGATGCCGTGGTCAAGCCACGGCATGACATCGCGGTACTTTTAAAGAATACCCAAAATATAGCAATTTTCGATCCATGCGGGCAACGCAGGTACAAGCCACGGCATGACACCGGAATGCGTTGTAAAAATGGTCAAAATATCAATCAAATTAAATATAAAAAGGAACCATAAATAATGCCAAAAGTAATTTTTATTATAGATAATAGCGGAGCAGAAAAAATAGTAGAGGCACCGCTGGGGCTTTCAATCCTGGAAATTGCCCATCAAAACGGCATTGACCTTGAAGGAGCTTGTGAAGGTTCCTTAGCATGTGCTACTTGCCACGTTATCCTTGATGAAGAATTTTACCACAAATTAAAAAAACCTTCCGAAGCAGAAGAAGATATGCTTGACTTAGCTTTTGGTCTTACGGATACTTCTAGATTAGGGTGTCAGATTATTATAACCGAAGAACTTGACGGTATAAAAGTTCGTCTTCCTTCTGCTACCCGTAATATCAAATTATAATGGATTTAAGCCGTGATACGTAAAGCTCTTCTTTTTACCTTTTTAATTTTTACCGTAATATGGTTTGCGATTGCCTATACCATAAAGGATAATGTGGTAAATTTAATTAAAAATTCCGAGTCGGATAATATTAAAATATCTTATGATAATATTAAAATTTCCGGCTATCCCTTTAATTGGAAAATACTTATAACCGAACCAAAAGTAAAGCTTATCGATCATGTGAATTCTAAGGAATTCTCCGGTAAAAATATTACTTTAACCGTGGATTTTAGCGTTAAAAAAGCGACTATTGATTTAGGGCCTTATATAAAGAAAATTGAGAATTACGGCGATAAATCATTAGATTATCTAATGCGCGGAGATGAAGATATAAAAGGCACAGTCAAACTGAATAAGCCTTTATATAAAATAGCTAAAGATGATGATTTAAAATCTATTACTAAATCTATTCAATTAAGTAATAAACTATTATCGGTATTTAAGCAAGATCATGGTCAAGATCAAGAAATTTTTAATATTAAAAATTCAGGTTTTTTATTAAGAAAAACAAATAATTTAGAAGGTGAGAATATCTTTTTATCACTTAACGTAGATTATGATTCGCCGGAAAATCACCTTAATTTTAAAAATGCTAGTCTAGATTTAGCTACCTCTTTAAAATTTGTTCAGGATAATAATGAAGCAACTACTTTAAATAATTTTACTATAGAACGCCTTATTTTTACTTGCGATAATGATTCAAAAATTGATTTAAAAGGAGGGTTACAGTTTTTTACCGGTAGACTACCGCAGGGTAAACTATCTTTAGAACTTGAAAATTATCATACTATTATTGATAAGTTAGTGCCAAATAATATTATTCTTTCTAAAAAAATTATTAAAGCAATTATAGCAAAAGCCGTTAGTACGACCTCATCAGAATCTTCGGCTTTAGAGCCTCCCGTTATAAATCCTGATACGGTAGCTGAAGTAAATATATCATATAATAAAATTGAAAAAGCAAAATTTGATATAGAATTTTCCGATAAAGGAATAAATATCGGTTCAATTAATTTGCTTGAGCTGAAATTTGGAGAAAATAAAGAGGAAGAAAATACGGGGGCTAATTAAGCTGATAAATTTATTTAATGTAGTCTATCGCCGGTATCATTCCCACTTTCGGGAGTTGTTGCATAGCTCGAAGTCATTGCGAAGCCACGAAGTGGCTGCGGCAATCCAGGCTATCCCGAATGTAATGAGGGATTTAATTAGAATACTAAACAAGTTTAGTATAAAAATATGTTTATACTTGATTGCCGCGTCGGCATAAATGCCTCCTCGCAATGACGATTCTGGTAGCCATGCAACAAAGCCCTATGAAGCAGCAGCGGGGGAGAGAATTGTAGCTAAAAAATCTTTATGTTTTTTTAATTCTTCTTTAGTGGGTGCAACTATTTTAGTACGGTTTACCGAATGACTTAGTGGACTCACTGTTAACCTATCTGTTATAGATATCTCTTTAGTGAGATTAAAGGCGGCTTGCCTGCCTCCCGTTAATTCGACATATACCTCGGCAAGTAAAGCTGCATCTTTCAAAGCACCGTGTAATTGACGAGAAGAATTATCAACTTTAAATCTCTTACACAAGGCATCAAGGCTAGCACCTTTTCCCGGGAACATGTTTCTTGCCATAATGAGGGTATCGATAGCACTTGAAAGCTCTAAGGGCTTAACTGTAGATTTTTTGAGAAAAGATAATTCGTGATTAATAAATTTTATATCAAAAGGTGCATTATGAATGACAAGTTTGCTATCTGCGATAAATTCTAAAAAATCATCGGCAATATCTCGAAAAATCGGTTTATCTTTAAGAAATTCTCCGGAGATACCGTGTATTCTATATGCTTCCGTCGGCATGTTACGTTCAGGATTGATGTAAAAATGAAAATGCTTGCCGGTTAATACTTTATTGATCATTTCGATAGCGCCGATTTCTACGATCCGGTGACCGTCTCGCGGCTCTAAGCCTGTAGTTTCGGTATCTAAAATTACTTCTCTTACTTGTGACACTCTAATTTCTTTATTAATTGCATTATTTGTTTTTCTAACTTTAACATATCACAGTCACTATTTATAGCAAAATCTGCTCTTGTTATTTTATCTTCCTGAGATAATTGGATTTTTTCTATTTTTTTATAAATTTGCGGATCAAATGACGGGCGACCGATTGCGCGCTTTATTCTTGTTTCTTCCGAGCAAAATATTGTTACTACGAAATCGAAATATATTTTAAAATTGGCTTCAAAAAGTAGAGGGATTTCTGCAAAAATAAATTCAGCAATTTTATTTTGTTGTTTAAAAAAGATTAATTCTTTTATTAAAAGCGGATAAATAAAATCCTGTAATTTTTGTCGGGCCTTATCGTCATTATAAATTAATGTACTAATTTCTGTTCGATCAAATATTTTTAAACTAGGCAATAAGTTTAAAATTTGGTTTTGTATTTCTATGTTTTTATACAAATTTTTTACACATTCATCGGCGGAAAAAGTTTTATACCCCTTACTTGCTAAGTAATCTACAACAAATGTTTTTCCCGATGCGTAACTACCCGTGATGCCTATTGCTAACATTTTGCCTTAATTATAAAAATTTTATGTTTATTAGCAAGTTTTACAGTAAGCTCCTGATCAATAATAATGACCGTATCTTCGATTGCTATACCGTTATAATTATATTTAGCAAGATTTAGTATAGTATCAGGGCCGATAGTCGGGATATCCATCCTATTATCCTGTCCGAGCTTCATAATTTTAACTAGTACGCCTCCTTTAGTTTTTTTGCGTAAAGAGGCGCATCTAATTATTAAATTATCCGTTCCTTCTGCTGCCTCAATACCAAGCACATAACCATCTTCCATTATAACCGACTGACCGACATCCATGTCACTTAAACTTTTCAGCACTTTTATACCGAGTTCGATATCAATCATATCGGAAGCAGAAGGATACAAAGTTGTTATAACATCGCTTCCAAAATCATGATTTTTAAATATTTCATTACTAGCAATTACCTTAAAACCTCTTTCCTCAAAAAAATTAGCAATTATACGTAAAACGTTATCATCTCCTAAAAATTTCTGTTTTAATATTCTAGCAAGTAATACGCTACCGGTTCTATCTACTCCTACAGACCGTATATTAGGTCGATTAATACCGCCGGCAAAAATTAAATTTTGTACGTTACTCTGCCGGAAATATTCAATTACTGCACCAGCCATACCGATTTTAAAAGTCTTATATTTAAAATTTTCGATTAATTTTAAGTTAGCTTCACCCTCTAATGCTGCTATATAACAATCGCCGCCTTGTTTTGTGTAGCTATCAGCTATTGAAAAAGGTAACAAACCTTTGCCGGCTATAATTCCGATTCTTGGGAGCATAAAATGTTTTTATTATTAATGTATGTGTTATACCAATTCCCAAATTAAACTGTACGGAAGTAATTTGATTGGCGAGTACCCGCAGCCTATACTTAATAGGTGAGGACGCGAGTCGAATTCAAAATTACTTCCGTACATTTAATTTCGGACATCGGTATAAAGTATAAAAGTATTTTAAACATAAATCTAGGATTCTTAAAAGTAAACTTTACATTTTATTAAAATTAAGGCATAATAGTAGGGCTAGTAATAGCTATAGTAATAAACGTAATTTAGAATAGAAGTTGCGGACCCGGGGGCGGTACCCGGCGCTTCCACCAGAAATAATATATAATGCAAATACTGCTTGTATTTTAAAAATTGGGAAGTGTCACCTAGTGACTTGACTAGCTTTGTTGCATGGCTCGATAAAAGCAGCAGTATGTCATTCCCGCGTAGGCGGGAATCCAGGTTTTTCTTTGTCATGCTGAACTTGTTTCAGCATCTATTAAAAAAGATCCTGAAATAAATTCAGGATGACTTTGTGGTACTTTTTTCTGGATTCCCGCCTACGCGGGAATGACATCGAAAATTCGATCCATGCAACAACGCAGGTACAAGCCATAGTATGACAACTCACCATTTATAAGTAGTATATTTATGGGGGCGAAATAGGATCGACGTACTTAATAAAAAAATTGCTTTTACTCGGGATGATTCCGCCGGGCTTTTGCCGTTTGGGTCAAACAAAAGAAACGCAAATGATAATCAACGTTTCGCAAGTAGCCCAGCTTTAGCTGTAGCTTAAACTTGCGCGGTTTGGGGTTTTACCGGGCAACAGAAAAAGCCCCATATACCGACAGTTATAGTAGTTATATAGGAGAGAAGAAAACCGTCATTGCGAGAAGGGACGGGCGTTGTTGCATGGCTCGAATTTTTGCAAAGTGTTCCGGTGTCATGTCGTGGCTTGACCACGGCATCCAGTCTTTTTATTAAGATTTTTCTGGATACCGTGGTCAAGCCCACTACTGTACGAACGTTTAAATAAAGAGGTAAAAATTCTGTCATTCCGTGGCTACGACCACGGAATCCAGCTTATAATATCATAAAAAGATTCTAAAATAAGTCTAATATGGCTTTATTTTCCTGGATGCCGTGATCAAGTCACGGCATGACACAGCCTTTTTTCAACGTTCGTACAGTAGGGGGTCAAGCCACGGCATGACACCGTACTTATAATAACCATAATTAATACGGTAAATTATTAGCCATGCAACAACGCCTTGCCTAGGCGGGAATGACCTCAAAAATCCGATCCATGCGGGCAACATCTTCTTGCAGTATACTTAGCTAATTTAAATTCTTAATTTAAAATATGAATATTAAATATCAAAAATTTCTTAATGAATCTATGTTAGAATTCGTAAAAAAAATTCTTACAAGAATTCAAAGCGAAAATTTATATTGGGATCAACTAATATATATCTCATATAGAACCGATAACCCGTTAGTAGTATTGCCGCTTAAAGTGAAACAACTCTATCCGAAAGAAATAACGATAGTTTTGCAACATCAATTTGAAAATTTGCTAGTAAAAGATGAAGGATTTTCTTTAACGGTTAGTTTTGACGGAATAAAAGAGGCAATTTATATACCGTTTAATTCACTTATTAGCTTTGTTGATTCTAGTAATAATTATAGTTTAACATTTAATCAGCAGCTAAATTCATATAATAATTCTCAAAACGAAATATTAAAAATAAAAAAACAACTTTTAGAAGAAAGAAATAAAGATGATGACGAAACTAATTTATCACCGAATGTAATAATTTTAGATAAATTTCGGAATTCTTCAAAAGCTAAGCCCTCTAAGCCAAAGTAACTAAACCTTTAGTAAATGACAAAAGATAAATCACACGTAATTATCTACACCGATGGCGCTTGCTCAGGCAATCCCGGTCCCGGAGGATGGGGAGCTTTACTACAATTTAACGGTCTTAATAAAGAAATAACCGGTTATGAGTTACATACAACTAATAATCGCATGGAGATGAAAGCCGCAATTGAAGCATTAAAGTCGTTGAAAAAATCATGTTTTGTTGAAATCCATACCGATAGTAAATACCTCCAGCAGGGAATTACCGAATGGATTTATAAATGGATAAAAAATAACTGGTACAAAAACAACAATGAACTAGTTAAAAATGCCGATTTATGGCAAAATTTATACGCCGAACTCGATAAGCATACTATTATCTGGAAATGGGTAAAAGGACATGCCGATAATCAAGGTAATATTATCGCCGATAAACTAGCCGTGAAAGGAAAAGAACTAGCTATAAAGATGCTCAAATGCTCAAAATGAATAGTTCAAGGATGAATAGTTTTTTTATCTCTTTTTTTTATAAAAAAGTTGGAGAAGATGCGCTTTTTAATAAATATTATGAAAGCAAAAAGCCTAATTATCTAGGGCGTAATAAAAGATTTATTGTTTATAAAGGAGAAAGTGAACCTGCAAAAATTCCTCCCATGTGGCATGCTTGGCTACATCATATGATTAATGAAGTGCCGCATATTAATAACTTTCCATGGCAAAAAAATCATATACTTAATACTGCCGCTGAGGATAAAATAGTAAATTCTAGCTATAATAGATGGAAACCATAGTAAATTTTTAAATACAAAATAACGAATTAAAACAATGAAACAAAATATTATAGAAACTATGGTCGGTTTTACGGTACTAATTATTGCAGTATTATTTTTAACTTTTGCTTATAAAACCGGCAGTTCTTTAAATAACTCTAACGGATATCAAGTAACCGCTAGCTTTCAAAGCGTCGAGGGGATAGTTATGGGAAGCGACGTAATGGTCGCCGGTATAAAAATAGGTGTGGTAAAAGAAATTACCTTAGACCCGAATAATTTTTTTGCTCTAGTATATTTAAGTATAAATGATGATATAAAATTGCCTAAAGATTCAAGAGCATCGGTGGTTACTAGCGGATTACTCGGCGGGAAATATATTTCTATCACTCCCGGTAGCGAAGACGAAAACCTTGCCGCCAATGATCAAATAAAATATACTCAGCCTGCCATTAATGTGGAATCATTAATTAATAAGTTAGTATCTTCATTTGGTAACAAATAATTTTTATACAGCTAAATTCAGAAAGTTTGGGCGTTGTTGCATGGGTCGAAATCCTTATAAAAAAATACCGTCATTGGGCGTTATTGCATGGCTCAATAAAAGCAGCAGTATGTCATTCTAGCTAAAGGCCATAACTGTCCGAAGTTAAAAAAATTAAGGTTAAAAATAGTATTTTTGAGCATCAATATTAAGAATTTTTACTATATATAGCCATTAAATACAGTAAAAATCTATATTTCTTTCTACTTCTTTATGTAACTTCGGACAGTTATGGCTAAAGGCGAGAATCCAGAAAAAACACTTAAAATAAACAAAATTATATAAAAATTTACTATATAACTCGCTTAAATATTTTCTAGATTCCCGCCTACGCGGGAATGACATACGGCACTTTTTTAGAGCCATGCAACAACGCCACAAATAGTACATAAGTACAATCAAGACTCGCGAAATTTTATATATAGACTTAATAAGCTTTGCTATACATTACACACTCACTTAATTTGACGATGCTCATAAAAAAAGTGAGAAAAATAATTTTTCTCACTTTTTATTTTTGCTATTTTAAAATTAAGTTTAGAACTCTAAACTTAATTAATTTTTACTTTTTAAAGCTTTCAACCCTTCTTCTAAACCCTCTTTGAAAAGCGGAAAATTTACTTGCTTACCTTCTGCCGTCATTACTCCAACGAAGTTATTATCATTTGACAAAATAGTTTTCAAATCACTTTGAGAAATCGAGGCTACAGCCTGACAGTTACCTAAGGTACAATTAACGTATTTACCGGATGCTATTAATTGTGTTCCACTAATAATTGAAGTACCGGGAGCGATTAGAATATTTGTAGGTAACGTTTCAATTATTTTTACTTCTTTTTCTTGACCGAAATTACCGACTTGATACAGAGCTAAAACTTCTTGCTCTTTACCTTTAACAGTATTATTAATCTGCTGTGATAAAAAACAAATTTGCTTTTTCTTATCGTCAACAGTACAATTCAAAGACCAATTACCAAATTTTTTCTTTTCTTCTTTAGAAGTTGCATCAACTTTTCCCGGTTGACCGAAAAGGAAACCTCCACCTATGAATAGAAGCCCCGCGAAAACAAATAAAGTTTTTTTTAAATAACTTTTCATATAGCTAAACCTAAACACTAAAATTTTTTATATTAATGGTGGGCGATGACAGACTCGAACTGCCGACACTCTCGGTGTAAACGAGATACTCTACCAACTGAGCTAATCGCCCACATTCTACAAGCAAAATATGCACTAATTTTGGAAAATAATCAAGCTAAATTTTGAGAATTAAATTTTCAACAACTTAATAAATGAGCTAAATAAATAAATTTTTAAATTAAAGAATAATCGACAACAATATAAACAAAAAAATAAGTAATAATTTATTTTTTTAAAATTTTATTAGCTTTAATTTAGCTAATAAATACTTAAAAAAAAGCAATTAGGAGATTATACTTCTTCTTTAGCCATTTGTTTAATTCTTTGAGATAATTGACTAATTTTTCGTGAGGCGGTATTCAATTTAATAATATTTTTCTTCACCCCTTTCATTATTTTAGATTGGGCTGTAATCAAAGCAAGATTAGCATTATCTTTTGATCCATTATTAATTTCGTGCAAAACTTTTTTAATATAAGTCTTTATTGCACTTGATCTTTTTTTATTAACCAACGTTTTTTTTATGGTTTGCCTTGCAGCTTTTTTTGCTGAAGAATGATTAGCCATTATTTTCCCTTATACAGATTTATTACTTATTTTTAATATCTTTTTGAGTATCAATATTATGATTTGTGCTGCCTTTAGCATTCACATCCCTATCAACAAATTCAATATACGCTAGAGGAGCTAAATCACCGTAACGAAAATCGGCTTTTATTATTCTAGTATAGCCACCGGGTCTATTACTATATCTTTTTCCCAAGACATTAATTAGCTTTTCTACCGCGACCTTATCTTTTATCTTAGCTAATACACTTCTTCTGGTTGCTAAATTAGTATTTCTAGCCTTAGTTACTAAAGCTTCCACATAAGGTCTTAATTCCTTAGCTTTCGGCAGCGTTGTTTGTATTTGCTCATGCATAACAAGCGCTACAGCCATATTAGCAAACATTGCTTGCCTATGGCTACTAGTTCTATTAAGCTTTCTACCTTTAATTTTATGTCGCATCTTTTTTATATATCCTTAAATTAATAGAAATCTTCGTAACGCTTAGATAATTCTTGTATATTTTCCGGTGGCCAGTCAGGCAAATCCATACCGAATTTTAAACTGAATTTTGCTAATATCTCTTTAATTTCATTTAAAGATTTTCTGCCAAAATTTGGAGTTCTTAGCATTTCAGCTTCAGTTTTTTTAACAATATCCCCAAGATAAACTATATTTTCATTCCTTAAACAATTCGCAGATCGAACAGATAACTCCAATTCATCAACTTTTTTAAGTAAATAAGGAGAGAAAGGCAAGGATTCTGTTTTATCTTGCTTATCTTCCTCTTGTTCTTCAAAAGAAATAAACGGTTGTAATTGTTCTTGTAAAATACGGGCAGCTAAACCGATAGCCATTTCCGGAGAAACATCTCCGTTAGTTTCCACCATCATAATTAATTTATCATAATCGGTAACCTGACCAACCCTAGTATTTTCAACCTTATAGGTAACTCTTTTTACCGGACTAAATAAAGCATCTATAGCAATTTCCCCGATAGGTAAGTTATTTTCACTATTACTTGTACTAGGCACGTATCCTTTTCCTATTCTACAAGTTAACTCCATTTCAAGCTGCTTACCTTTAGCCAAGTTACAAATTACATGTTCCGGATTTAATATCTCTACATCATGACCGGTTTCTATCATTCCGGCAGTTACTACACAAGGTCCTGAAGCTTTTAACTTAACAATTTTTTTATCTGCAACATGCATTTTTATTGCTATAGATTTAATATTTAAAACTATTTCAACTAAGTCTTCTTTTATCCCGGGAACAGAAGAAAATTCATGCACTACTCCGGGAATTTTTATAGACGTTACGGCTGCTCCTTGTAGAGAAGAAAGTAAAACCCTTCTCATAGCATTACCTAATGTTAAACCAAAGCTTCTTTCTAATGGTTCGACTATAATTTTTGCGATATTGTCAGTTTCAGGAGAGCTTTGATAAGCTACCTTATGCGGCTTTATTAAAGAGTTCCAATTTTTACTTAGCGATAACATTCTATACCTATATCTATGTCTTCCTTATACTCTTCTTCTTTTTGGCGCCCTTACTCCATTATGTGCAATGGCTGAAACATCTAGAATTGATGTAATTACAAAATTTTGTCCAAATACTGCACGCATCGCTGATTCACGTTGAGCGCCAGGTCCTTGAATTCTAATAGAAACAGTTTTAAGCCCGTATTCTTTTGCTTCTTCGGAAGCTTTATCTGCAGTTATCTGAGCGGCGTAAGGAGTCGCTTTTCTAGCACCTTTAAATCCGTTTCTTCCTGCGGATGATGAAGATATCGCATTACCTTGGACATCGGTAAACGTAATGATAGTATTATTAAATGTTGCTTGTATATGCACAACACCGAGGGTAATAGTCTTCTTTTTTTTCTTAACTTTAGTTTGACTCATCTTTATACTCTACTCTATTATTTTACGGCTTTTTTCTTACCGGCAATCGCCACAGCTTTTCCTTTTCTCGTACGAGCATTAGAATGAGTATTTTGCCCCCGAACCGGCAATTTGCGTATATGCCTAAGCCCTTGAAAACACCTTATATCTTTTTTCTTTTTAATGTTAAGGTTAACCTCTCGTCTTAAATCACCTTCAACTTTATATTCTTTTTCAATAACATTACGTAAACTAATAAGTTCCTGATCATTAAGATCTTTAACTTTTTTACTTTCCGGTATCTTTGTTTTATTACAAATTTCCTTGGCAATAGTATTTCCAAGACCGTAAATATACGTTAAACTTATTACTAAACGCTTATTATCGGGAATGTTAACGCTCGCAATTCTTGCCACAAATAATCTCCAAAATTTCACTAACAACTAAAAAAATAATATAAAAATCTTTTATAAAGTCAATTTATTTTTAGTATTTTATATAAATCACTTTCTATTTCTTCTTCTTTTTTACTTGCATTTATCGTATAAAACTCACAATTATCTTTATAATAATTTACTAAGGGAGAAGTTTCAATTTTATACTCTTCTATTCTTTTTTTTATAATTTCTTCACTATCATCTTTCCTATAAACAAACACGCTTGAGCCACAAGCATCGCAAATATTTTCAACTTTAGGTTTTAAGAAATAATTATTATATATCTTGCCGCAATTTTCGCAATTATATCTACCTAAAATTCTTTTAATTAATATTTCATCGGAAATATCAAAGTAAATAATTTTTATTTTTTGATTGCTAATAGTTTTAAAAAATTCAGCTTGTTCTAGATTACGAGGATATCCATCTAATATATAACCGTTTTTATATTTATCCGACGATAAAAATTTCTCAACTATTCCATTTACTATTTTATTAGGAATAAGTTTTCCTTGCTTTATATAATTATTAATTAACCTACTCTCCTCACTTGAGGACATAATAATTGTTCTAAATATATCGCCGACAGACACATGAGGTAAATGACTTTTTTCAGCTAACTTTTTCCCCTGAGTTCCTTTTCCGGCTCCAGGCGGACCTATAAGAACTATTATCACTTCTAACTCATTTTTAATTTTTTAATTTTACCTTTTTCATTAACCCTTCGTATCTACTACTAAATAAGTAAGTTTGAATTTGGGTGAATGTATCAAGCACTACATTAACTACAATTAAAAAACTTGTCCCTCCCAAAGAAAGTGATACAACATATTTATTCATTAATAATTCAGGAATCACACATATTAAACTTAAATATATACCCCCTATAACCGTAAGCCTAGTAAGTATATAATCAAAATATTCTGCCGTGTTTTTTCCGGGTCTTTTACCCGGAAGATAAGCACCGTATTTTCTTAAATTATTGGCTGTTTCTTCAGAGTTAAATACTATTGCCGTATAAAAAAAACTAAAAAACATTATTAAAGCGACATACAACAAAATGTAGATAGGCTTTCCGTGACCCAAATAATATGTCAATCTCCCCATAATTTCTGAATTATTAGTAGAGAAATTTGCAAGTGTCGCAGGAAATAATAAAATTGAACTAGCAAATATCGGCGGGATTACACCTGCCGTATTAAGTTTAAGCGGCATATGAGTTGCTTCCCCGCCGTAAATCTTATTTCCTACTTGCCGTTTAGGATATTGCACTAATAATTTTCTTTGAGCCTTCTCGAAAAAAATTATTATAGCTATTAAAATGACTACCCCTACGCAAACAGTTATCCCCACTAACGGCGATAAAGCTCCTTTACGAGATAATTCAAACATACTAATAATAGCACTAGGCACGCCTGAAACTATACCTATAAATATAATTAAAGAAGTGCCGTTTCCTATCCCACGAAGCGTAATTTGTTCACCAAGCCACATTAAAAACATTGTCCCGACAGCTAAGGTAATTACTGTGGTAACCTTGAAGAAAAGACCGGGGATAATCACTACCGGTCCGGTATTTGTTACTATCGATTCCAAACTTATAGCCACCCCATAAGCTTGAAAAGACGCTAGCAAAACTGTTAAATATCTTGATAACTGATTAACTTTTCTTTTTCCGGCTTCACCTTCCTTTTTTAAATTTTCCAAAGGTTTATAAGCTACCGACATTAATTGAATAATAATTGACGCAGTTATATAAGGCATAACCGCTAAAGCAAAAATAGACATCCTGCCTAAAGAACCGCCTGACAACATATTAAACATGCCTAGTATACCGGATTGATTCTGCTCGGCAACACTATTTAAAGCAACCGAATCAATACCCGCTATAGGTATAAATGATCCAAACCTACATATTATAAGAACTAAAATAGTAAAAATAATACGATTAATAAGATCATTGCCGGTCTTTTTGGAAGAATGTAAATTCATAAGTTACAATATTTGCCCACCGGTTTTTTCAATCAATTCTTTGGTTTTAGAAGAATAAGCATCTAACTTAAATGATAAAGGGACGGCAAAACCATCACTACTAACCGATAATAATTTAACTAATAAGTTACTATTTTTAATTAACCCGACCTCTACCAATTTTTCTTTAGTAATTATTTCAGCCCCATTTAAACGCCCGGCCAATAATAGAGCTTCGATATCATAAATATTTACAACATTATATTTTTTAGGAGATAAAGAATTAAATCCTCTTTTCGGCAATCTTTTTATTATAGGTGTCTGACCGCCTTCAAAACCTTTTATTGCCACTCCAGACCTAGATTTTTGTCCTTTTACACCTCTGCCGCAAGTTTTACCTTTTCCGCTTCCAATGCCTCGTCCGACTCTTTTTCTATTTTTTTTAGAACCAAAATTATTATATAATTCGTTTAATTTCATTTTGAAACTCTACTTGATATTTTCTATTTTTAACAAATGCTCAACTTTTTTAAGCATACCTTTAATTGAATTAGTAGCATCGAGAATAACAACTCTACCGATTTTATTTAGACCGAGTCCAATTAACGTTTGCTTCTGATCATATTTACGACCTATGCTACTTTTAACTTGAGTAACCTTTAATTGTATATCAGCTAATTTTTTTTCTTTTTTATTACTCATAGTTCCTTAATACACCTCAAGCTTTTAAAAAACCTAAAATATTATTTAATATTATTATTTATAATGCGATATTATTCACTAACTTGAAGATCAGTAGCTTTGACCGATACTTCATTTATTTTTTTGTCTCTTCGTAATCCGATAGTTTTTGGCGAAGAAAGTTTACTTAATGCATCAAATGTTGCCGCAATCATTGCGTATACATTACTAGAACCTAATGATTTAGCAACAATATCATGAACTCCTAAAGAGTCAAATATTGCTCTCATAGCACCGCCTGCAATAACTCCGGTACCTGCTTTAGCTCTTCTTAAAATTACTTTAGCGGCTCCACTTTTTCCCACAACATCGTGGTGAATTGTTCTATTTTGATAAAGAGGAATTTTAGTCAATTTTTTCCTAGCTTCTTGAGTCGCTTTTCCTCTTGCTTCAGTCACTTCTTTTGCTTTACCGTGACCATAGCCTACTTTACCTGCTCGATCTCCTGCAACTACACATGCAGCAAAAGAAAATCTTCGTCCGCCTTTAACTACTTTAGTAACTCTATTTATATCAACTACAGTTTCGCTTAAAGCTTCTTCGTTTTTTTTACCTTTAGACATTTATAATAACCTTAATCTAAAATCTTAATTTTTTCCGTGCCGCATCAGCGAGAGCTTTGATAACACCGTGGTATTTATACCCCCCTCTATCAAATACGACTTCCTCTATTCCTTTCAAAATAGCTTTTTCAGCTATTAATTCACCAATTTTAACGGCATTGTCTACATTACAATTAGACTTTTTTAATTTTTTAATTTTTTCGTCTAAAGTTGAAGCCGAAGCAATAGTTATCGCTTTTGAATCATCAATTAACTGAGCATATATATGTCTTCCGGATTTAAAAATAGATAATCTATGTCTATTAGATAGCTTGGCTATCTTATATCTTACTCTACTTTGTCTTCTTTCAAACTTAAGTTTCGCGCTATGCATATTTAACTCTTAAATTTTAATTTTTCTTGCCTTCTTTCCGTGGTATATACTGACCTTTAAATTTAATTCCTTTACCTTTATAAGGTTCAGGCGGTCTTTGCTTTATAATAATTGATGCAAACTGACCTAATTTTTCTTTATCCGTCCCTTCCAAAATAATCACATTTTGTTTAGGAACATCAACTTTAATATCTTTAGGTATTTCAATTTTTGTGTTATGGCTTTTGGCAAGCATTAAATTTAAATATTCTCCCTTTACCATAGCCCTATAACCGACGCCGTTAATTTCAAGCTCTAATTTAAAGCCTTCCTTTACCCCTTTAACCATGCTAGATATTATACTTCTTGCGGTACCCCACATAGAACGAGCATTTTTATTTTGAGCTAACGGTTTTACTAAAATTTTATTATCTTCTAATAAAATTTCTATACTGCCTTTAAAAGCTTTTGATAATTTACCTTTAGGTCCGGATATATTTACTTCTAAACCGTTTAAGCCAATTTTTACCCCTTCCGGTATAATAATCGGTAACTTCCCAACACGTGACATTTTTTTACCTTAAAACACTTTACAAATTACTTCACCGCCGACATTTTGAATATGAGCTTCTCTATCCGACATTATTCCATGAGAAGTAGAAAGAATATAAATTCCCATATTATTATAATATCCTTTCAAATCTTTGATTGCTGAATATACTCTTCTTCCGGGCGTTGAAACCTTATGAACTTCACGTATAGAGGCCTCGCCTTTGATAGAATATTTTAAATCTACCTCGACATGACTAATATTATTTTCTTGGAGAACTTTATATTCTTTTATATAACCTTCTTTTTGCAATACATCTAAAATTGCACATTTCATTTTAGAACTAGGAAAAGAAACGCTCATTAATTTACTTTTATAAGCATTTCTAATTCTAGTTAACATATCCGCTACATTATCAGTCATTGACATATGATATACCCCTTAATTCTTACCAACTCGCTTTAATTAACCCGGGAACTAACCCTTTACCGGCTAAAACTCTTAACATATTTCTTGAGATGCCGAACTTTTGGCTTACGCCTCTTGGTCTTCCGGTTAATTCGCATCTATTTCTTACTCTAATAGCAGCTGAATTTCTCGGTAATTGAGCAAGCGTCATTACCAAGGAAAAACGCTCTTCTAATGAAATATTTTTATCATAAATTTTATTCTTTAATTTTGTACGCTTATTATATAAGCTTTGCGAAATTTTTTTTCTTCTTTCATTTTTTTTTATAGAACTTAACTTTGCCATCTATATATCCTAAAAATTAATTATAAAAAGGTAAATTAAACCCGGAAAGTAACAATTTACCTTCTTTATCGTTTTTAGCCGTGGTAACAATTGTAATATCCATACCCCTTATTACATCAATTTTATCGTAATTAATTTCGGGGAAGACTATTTGTTCTTTTAATCCAAAAGTAAAATTTCCTTTACCGTCAAAACTTTTATAAGAAAAGCCTCGAAACTCCTTAACACGAGGCAGCGCCACAATGACCAACCTTTCTAGAAAATCATACATTCTGTCTTTGCGTAAAGTTACTTTACAACCTATCTTCATTCCTTCGCGAAGTTTAAAGGTTGCTATAGATTTTCTTGCTAAAGTTACAATAGGCTTCTGTCCGGAAATCAATGTTAAATCATTAACAACATTATTAATTACTTTAGAGTCGGCTACCGCCTCTCCTACTCCCATATTTATAACGATTTTTTTAATTTCCGGTATTTCATGCTTATTCTTATAAGAAAATTCTTTTTGCAAATCTTTTATAATTTCTTGAGTATATAACTCTTTAAATCTTAATAACATTTATTTACCTTCCTTACCGATAATCTCTCCTGATTTTTTTGCTACTCTAACTTTAGAACCGTCCTCTAAAATTTTAAAACCTATTTTTGTAGATTCACCGCTTTTAGGATCGATATGAGCAACATTCGAGATATGTATAGGCAATTCCTTAGTTATTATTCCTCCTTCACTTACTTGGCTTGGTTTGGTATGTTTTTTTACCAAATTTACACCGGAAACGATAATTTTATTATCTTCAGGAAAAACTTTTAATATCTTACCCTTTTTCCCTTTGTATTTGCCGGTAATAACCACAACTTCATCACCTTTTTTAACTTTCAACTTAATCATTTATAATACTTCCTCTGCAAGTGACATTATTCTAACAAATTTTTTAGCTCTAAGTTCTCTAGTTACCGGTCCAAAAACTCTAGTACCTATAGGTTCACCCTGCTTATTTAGAAGTACTATTGCATTTTTATCAAATTTTATTGTATTGCCGTCGATTCTTCTAACACCCGTTCTGGTTCTAACTATTAATCCTTTATATACATCACCTTTTTTAACTTTACCGCCGGGCATAGCTTCCTTAATTGAAACTACTATAACATCCCCAAGTTTAGCTATCATATGATGAGAACCTCCCAAAACTTTAATACACATAACTTTCTTAGCACCGGAATTATCCGCAACATCTAAGATGCTTTGCATCTGAATCATAAATTACTTCCACTTATATACTTTTTACAAAACACAAAATAAACAATCTATTCGATAAAGTCAAAGGCTAAAAGCCTTTATAGTAAAATGACTTAAACTTGTTTACATCGTTGCTCGTCGCTATCCTAATTAAATTAGGCTTCACTCCTTACATCTTATATGTAAATTCAACTGCTTTTACTATACTCCTCATTTAATACTATCCATGTTTTGGTTTTTGAAATAGGACGACTTTCTATTATATTAACTTTATCTCCGTCTTGAAACTTATTTTCAGGATCGTGAGCAGCATATTTTTTAGATACTTTTACGAATTTCTTATAAATAGGGTGTTTAAATTTACGTTCTACTTTTACGGTAATAGTTTTATCAGCCTTTGAACTAACTACAACGCCCTGTAAGACTCTTTTTGGCATTTTAATATTCCTCACTCTCAGATCTTTTGGTTAACTCGGTATTAATACGTGCTATTGATTTTTTAACAAAAGAAAATCTACTTGTATTTTTTAATTCCCCTAAAGTCTGCTGAAATCTCAAATTAAACAATTCTTTTTTAAAAAAAATAAGATTTTTATTAAGCTCTTCTATAGTTTTATGAACTACTTCTTTTTTTAAGGATTTTAAATCAGTCATAACGTCTCACTATCTTTGTTCTTACTGGTAGTTTAGCACTGGCAAGCTCTAAAGCTCTAAGAGCTATATTATCTTCTACTCCTTCAATTTCAAACATAATTCTCCCGGGAGAAACTCTTACTGCAAAAAATTCCGGAGAACCTTTACCTTTACCCATTCTAACCTCAGCCGGTTTTTTAGAAACAGGTAAATCGGGAAAGATTTTTATCCATAATCTACCTTGTCTTTTCATACATCTAGTTGCCGCTTTCCTTGCCGCTTCTATTTGTCGTGCGGTCACTCGCCAACCGTCTATAGACTTTAATCCAAAAGAGCCAAAAGCAAGCATGGTACCTGATTTTGCTTTTGAGGAAACTCTTCCCTTATGAGCCTTTCTAAATTTTTGTTTTTTCGGAGCTAACATTCTTGTACTTTAAAATTAGTTATATTTTTTATTTTCGGTGTACTCACCTTTGTAAATCCAAACCTTTACCCCTATAACTCCATAAGTAGTTATAGCTTCGGCTGTGGCATAATCAATATCAGCCCTTAAAGTATGCAAAGGAACCCTCCCTTCTCTATACCATTCCGTTCTAGCAATTTCAGCGCCGCCGAGACGCCCCGAACAACTAACTCTTATACCAAGCCCCCCTTGTTTAAAAGAAGCTTGAATAGCTGTTTTCATTGCTTTCCTAAAAGAAACTCTTTTTTCAAGTTGCAAAGCAATATTTTGCGCAACTATTGGAGCATCGATATTAGATTTTCTTACTTCATGAATATTAATATAAACTTCTTTCAAAGAAGCCATTTTTTCTACAGTCTTTTTTAATTTATCAATATCACTACCGCTTTTACCGATAATAATATTCGGTTTTTTTGCATAGATATTAATTATAATACTTTTATTAGAAGGCCTTTCAATAAGTATCCTACTAATTTGAGCTTGATTACAATTTTTATTTATTAATTCCCTAATCCTAAAATCTTGTATAAAAAGAGTTTTGTAATGTTTTTCAGCATATAATACTGAATCCCATCCTTTAATTAATGTCGGTCCAACTCTAAAACCATGTGGGCAAATTTTTTGTCCCATTTTAATTCTCCTCTTTTTCTGTAACGGTGATATAGAGATTACTAAAAAACTTATTAATTCGAGCCGCTCTCCCTTTAGCTCTCGGCATAACTCTTTTCATCACTAAAGCTTTACCGACCGTAACACTCGTAATAACTAATCTATCTATATCTAGACCTAAATTATTTTCAGCATTAGCAATTGCTGAATGTAAACAATTTTTTACATCATGTGCAATTCGTTTCGGTGAGAAAGTTAACTGCACTAATGCTTGTGCGACTTTCATATTTCTAATAGAAGCTGCAACTAAATTTAACTTTCTGGGACTAACTCTAATAGATTTAGCTTTTGCCGTAGCAAAATTTTTACTTACTTGTGCCATATAATTTATTTTCTTTTAACTTTTTTATCTGCTCCATGACCGTAAAATGTTCTAGTCGGCGCAAATTCTCCTAATTTTCTGCCAACCATTTCTTCACTTACGGAAACCGGTATAAACTTATTTCCGTTATGCACGGAAAAGGTAAAACCAACAAAAAAAGGCAAAATAGTTGACCTTCTGGACCAAGTTTTAATCATTTCCGATTTACCGGATTCCATTAACTTATGTACTTTTTTTATCAAATAACCGTCTACAAAAGGCCCTTTCCAAACTGAACGCGCCATAATTAACACCTAATTTTAATTTTAATTATTTTCTTTTCTTGATAATAAACTTCGAGGTAGATTTATTTTTACGAGTCTTTTTACCTTTAGTCGGGAATCCCCAAGGAGTAACGGGATGACGCCCTCCGGAAGTTTTACCTTCACCGCCGCCATGCGGATGATCAACCGGGTTCATAGCTACACCTCTAACGTGAGGTCTCCATCCTAGCCATCTATTTCTACCGGCTTTCCCTAAATTAATATTTTTTTGATCCGAGTTAGAAACAACGCCTATAGTAGCTTTACAATCTAAAGGTACTAATCTAAATTCCCCCGATCTAAGCTTAATTTGAGCATATCCTGAATCTTTACCCACCAAATCTACCGAAGTACCGGCCGACCTTGCAATTTGACCGCCTTTTCCTACCTTCATTTCAACATTATGTAAAGTAGTTCCAACCGGAATAAATCTTAAAGGCAGACAGTTGCCGATTTTAATATCAGCCTCTTTGCTAGATATAATTTTATCGCCTATGGCTAATTTTTGCGGTGCTAAAATATACGCATGTTCGCCGTCTTCAAATTTAATTAAAGCAATGAAGGCAGTACGATTCGGATCATACTCTATTCTTTCAACAATCGCAAATACATCTAGTTTATTTCTTTTAAAATCAATAATACGATATAATTTTTTATGCCCGCCGCCTCTATGCCACGACGTAATTCTACCTTGATTATTTCTCCCGCCCGTTTTAGTTAACCCTTTAGTTAAAGGTTTAAAAGGTTTGCCTTTCCAAAGACTAGTTTTATCAACTTGTATTAACTCTCTAAGTGAAGGAGTAATCGGGTTAAATTTCTTTAAAGCCATTTATTTAATTCCTCCGGTAAAATCAATAGTATGATCTTTTTCTAATGTCACGATAGCTTTCTTCCTATCGGATTGACATCCGTTAATCCCTTTAAATCTTTTCTTCTTACCTTTCACATTTAAAATATTAACTTTTTTAACTTTTACTTTAAATATTTCTTCAATGGCTTTTTTAACAGAGATTTTTTTAGCAAGCTGATCTACATAAAAAGTAAATTTATTTTGTTCAGAAAGGGCGGTAGTTTTTTCGGTTATAACCGGTCTTCTAATCAAATCGTAATGTTTATAAAAATTCATTTTAACCTCTTTTCTAAAACATCAACTGCCTCTTGTGATATCAACACATATTCATGACGTATTATATCGTAAACATTCGCTCCTATTTGCGGAACCACTATTGTATTATGAATATTTTTTGCAGCTAAGGAAAAATTAACATCAACCTCATTTCCGTCAATTACAAAAAAGCTTTTTCCTTGAAATTTACTTAATATATTTGCAAGAATAGAAGTTTTAGGCTCATCTAGCTTTAAAGAATTTATTACTAATAATTTCCCCTCCGCTAATTTTCCTGATAAAGCATGCATTAACCCAAGTTTTCTAACTTTTTTAGGCAATTTTGTTGCATGACTTCTTGATACCGGACCATGAGCTACTCCACCGCCGCGCATTTGGGCAGACCGCAGCGAACCTTGTCTTGCGTTACCCGTACCTTTTTGCTTAAACGGTTTTTTTGTAGTACCGGATACCCCTGATACCGTTTTAGTTTGGTGAGTACCGGACATTGCCTTAACTCGCTGCCAATCAACAACAAGCTTTATAATATCTTCTCTGATGAACTCCAAAGCAAATATATCTTTATCTAAACTAATCTCCCCAATCTCTTCATTGGCAAGATTTAATATTTTAGTCTTCATATTTGTTTAACCTATATAATCTTCTATACTCTAGAAACCGTAATTATAGCTTCAATCATTTAAGGTCTATACACTAAATTTTGCAAGTCTCGCTTGTGCTCACGTATTAGTATACGCGTAGCTTAGCTCGCTCTGAAATTTAATGTCTATACCTTAATGCTTTTTGCTATATGAGTAAACAATGCTCGTGTACAACGTTAAACGTCATTGCGAGGAGGCCATTGTTGCATGGATCGAAATCATTACAAAAACACCGTCATTGCGAGCCGCTACAGGCGTTGTTGCATGGCTCGAATTTTTGCAAAGTGTTTCGGTGTCATCTAGTTGCTTGACCACGGCATCCAATCTTTTTATTAAGGTTTTTCTGGATACCGTGGAGGGGCCTCGGTATGACACCGTACTTATAATAACCATAATACGGTAAATTATTAGCCATGCAACAACGCCGCCGCTACAAGCGGCGCGGCAATCTAATTCTTGTCATGCTGAACTTGTTTCAGCATCTGATAGCATTTGATCCTGAAATAAATTCAGGATGACACAATTTCCTAGATTGCCACGTCGGGATTACGTCCCTCCTCGCAATGACGGTGTTTTTTACAACGATTTCGAGCCGGGCAACAAAACCGCAGCTCCTCGCAACGACAACACTTTAAGCTTTTTGCTCTTTCAGTTATTACCTATACGCCGTTACTAGAACGACGACGAGTTACTTCGCTGTGTTTACCAATTAACACAGCAATTTTTTAACTATTCTCTTAAATTTATTATATCGTTATTGAGGCCTTTTTTATTGCATCTTTAATGCAAAGATAAGAACCTTTAGAACCCGGAATGCTACCTTTAATCATAATAACCCCGCGCTCTTTATCAACCCCGAATATTTTTAGATTTTGAATAGTAACTTTTTGACATCCCATATGTCCGGCCATTTTCTTATTCTTAAAAACTTTACCCGGATCCTGTCTTCCTCCGGTAGAACCATGAGAACGATGGGATATCGACACACCGTGAGAAGCCTCAAGCCCTCTAAAATTATGTCTTTTCATACTACCGGCAAAACCTTTACCTATAGTAGTACTAGATACGTCAACAAATTGACCGGCGGTAAAATGATCCACTTCTAAATTAGTAGTGATATCGATAAAATTATCTTCAGACACCCTAAATTCTTTTAATTTCACCTTAGGCGATACTTTAGCGTTAGCAAATATCTGCTTCATCGGCTTAGTTACCCTTGATATTTTTTTATCTTTTATCCCGATAACTATAGCATTATATCCATGTTTTTCTGTAGTTTTATGTCCTATAACCTGACAATTATCAACCTTTACTAGAGTAAGAGTAACCCTCTCTCCTTTTTCATTAAACACTGAAGTCATACCAATTTTTTGGGCAATTATACCAGTTCTCATTACTCCCCACTCTCTAATTTTATCTCAACGTCAATACCGGCAGGCAAATCAACTTTCTTTAAAGCATCAACGGTTTGCGGCGTTGGATAGCTTATAATAAGCAATCTTTTTTGAGTTCTGATCTCGAATTGTTCCCTTGACTTTATATGTACGTGAGGAGATCTATTTACGGTAAATCTTTCAATCATTCTAGGTAGAGGGATAGGACCGCTAACATCAGCTCCGGTTCTTTTAACAGCGCCGACTATTTCTTTCGTAGCTTGATCAAGAATACGATGATCAAATGACTTTAAACGAATCTTAATTTTTTGACTATTTTTCATTTAGTAAACCTTTGTTACAAACAGCAAGACTATTCAAAATATACTGCTCATCTTTCAAGAAGTCTTTTTATCAAGGATTCGTGTACTCACGTTACTTAAGCGTACGCTCCGTACAGTCACCCCTCAAAATAAAATCTAATTCTCAAAATACGAGCAGTACATCCTTAAATATATCTCAAAATAATAAATGCCCATTATACAAGATAATAGGCATTTATAAAACAAGTTATTTTATAATTTTTGATACAACACCTGCTCCAACCGTCTTACCGCCTTCCCGAATGGAGAATTTCAGTCCTTCCTGCATAGCAATTGGGGCAATTAACTTAACTTTAAAATTAGCATTATCACCGGGCATAACCATCTGCTTATCAGCCGGCAATTCTATTGTACCGGTAACATCCGTTGTTCTAAAATAGAATTGTGGACGATAATTATTAGTAAACGGAGTATGACGCCCACCTTCATCTTTGGTAAGCACATATACTTCGGCTTCAAATTCATCATGCGGAGTTATACTACCGGGCTTCGCCAGTACTTGCCCTCTTTGAACTTCCTCTCTTTTCGTACCGCGTAGTAATATACCAACATTATCCCCTGCTTCTCCGCTATCAAGAAGCTTTCTAAACATTTCAACACCGGTACAAGTACTAGTTTGAGTTTCTTTCATACCGACGATTTCTATAGAATCACTGACTTTTACCACGCCGGTTTCAATCCTACCGGTTACAACAGTACCTCTTCCGGAGATAGAAAATACATCTTCTATCGGCATTAAGAACGGCTTTTCAGTTTCTCTTTTCGGTTGAGGAATATAACTATCTACGGCATCCATTAATTCATGAATAGCCTTCTCTCCTTCAGGCTTACCTTCTAACGCTTGAAGCGCAGAACCCTTAACAAAAGGTATATCATCACCGGGAAAACCGTATTTTGATAACAACTCTCTTACTTCCATTTCAACTAACTCTAGCAACTCAGGATCATCAACCATATCTACTTTATTTAAAAAGACGACCATAGCCGGAACACCTACCTGCTTAGCTAGTAATATATGCTCTCTGGTTTGAGGCATCGGACCGTCAGCGGCAGAAACAACAAGTATTGCTCCATCCATTTGAGCCGCACCCGTTATCATGTTTTTTACATAGTCGGCATGTCCCGGACAATCAACGTGAGCATAGTGCCTAGCTTTAGTTTCATATTCCACATGTGCAGTAGAGATTGTTATACCTCTCTCCTTCTCTTCAGGAGCCGCATCGATTTGATCGTAAGCTGTTGCCTTTGCTCCACCTTCTTTGGAAAGCACTATTGTTATTGCCGCCGTTAAAGAAGTTTTACCGTGATCTACGTGACCGATAGTACCTATATTAACATGTGGTTTGTTTCTTTCAAACTTTGCTTTTGCCATATTATTTACTCTCTACAATTTTTTAGGTTTAATACAAACTGATTTTTTAAAGCGCATATTATTTATTTTGCTAAATCTTCACAAACTTTATTACTAAATATTTGGAGCGGGTGATGGGAATCGAACCCACGCGACCAGCTTGGAAGGCTGGAGTTCTACCATTGAACTACACCCGCATGCTTCTCCGAACCATTTAGTGTGGTGGAGGGAGAAGGATTTGAACCTTCGTACGCTTACGCGGGCAGATTTACAGTCTGCTGCCATTGACCACTCGGCCACCCCTCCTACAAAGACTACTGTATTAAATAGACTAATTCACTGTAAAGTACAATAGAAATTAGTATAGGATTTAATAAAATCTTTTGCCGAATCATCAAATAAACAAACAGCAGCTAGCACGTTTATTTAGTTGTAAGTTTCTATAATAAATAGTAGTTTGTGTCAAGAACAAATTACTCTAGGTTTTTAATAACATGCGAAATAAAGGGCATAACTCTAAAAATTTTTATTATCTTTACGGCAAACACCCTGTATATTCAGCTCTTAGAAATCCAAAACGTCAAATTGAAAGCATCTTTTGTACCTCTGATATTTTTAATGCTAACAAGGAATTAATAAGCCCCTACCCTTATAAAATTATTACTAACGATTTTTTATCTAAACTTTTAGAACTGAGTCATATTCATCAAGGAATAGTAGCTAAAGTTAAGACTATTTTTTCTAATAATATCGAAGATATCGACGTCAATAATCCGAATTGTAGAATTGCAATTCTTGATCAGGTAACCGACCCTCAAAATATCGGCGCAATTATTCGTAGCGCAGCCGCCTTTGAAATTAATACCGTAATATTACCGGCAGATAACGCTCCGGATGAAAACGCGACGATTGCTAAAGCGGCTTCAGGTACTTTGGAGCTAGTACAAGTTATAAAAGTTACTAATTTACGTATGTCTATGGAATATCTTAAAAAACAAGGTTTCTGGATTATCGGGCTTGACTCAGCAGGAAGTAATTCTTTTAACGATAATTTATTTTCGGATAAAATCGTCGTCGTACTCGGCTCGGAAGACAAAGGAATGAGAAGGTTAGTTAGAGAAACATGCGACCATCTAGTAAAAATACCTATTTCCAATAAGGTAGAAAGCCTTAACGTATCCAATGCCGCTTCTATAATTTTTCATTTGTTATATACAAAACATCCTAAGTAAATTAAATATTATGTTTTATTCATTTTTTATTTACTTAACAGGGAAAGAGTAGTCTACTATAATATAATACTTAAATAGCTTATTTAAGTATTATATTATAATTGGGTGTAAAATACAGCTTTGAACAAACTCATACAGCTAAATTCAGAAAGCTTTAGACAAGATGAATTTAAAGACGAGTCTGCGCAAGCAGTCAAAGGTACGTGAGCACAGACGAGTTCTGAGAAATTCGCTTGTATCAAGCTTTCTGAATGACGCTATAACTTTTTATAATAAATTAAATAAGAGCGCGTCATGCTAAAAAATATAGAACGAAATAAAAAAATTATTGAAAATTTTGAGAAGCAGTTAGATAAGTTTATAAAAGAGTTAAAAGAAAAAGAAATTACTAACACAATACTCTCCAAGGCAATACTAGGTAAATTTCTTGATGATATAATTAATAATTTAAAAAACAAAAATTTAATTAATGAAGTAACGTTTGATATCTATCGAGGTAAGGCAATAATTGAAAATGTAGCCTATCCGAGCAATGATTTATCTACCGCCCCAGACATCCACCAATGGCAGAAATTTTATAATTTTAACCATGATATTATGCTAGATAACACTTTAGCTTTTATTTCTAATAACTTAGCAACTTCTTCCTTAAAGGATAAATTATATTATAGTTTTGCAAAATTATGTAAGGAACTAGGGTTAGAAGTAATAAGCGATCATTTTCACGAGAAAATTAAATTATACATTACATATGAAAAATTATAGAACGGAAACAGATTCATTCGGTGAAGTTAAAATAGACGATCAATTTTATTGGGGGGCGCAAACTCAAAGATCTTTAGAAAATTTTAAGATAGGCAAGCAGAAAATGCCCTTGATTTTAATTCATTCCTTAGCAATTTTAAAAAAATGTGCTGCAACGGTCAATCAAGAATTCGGTGAACTTGAACCTAACATAGCAAAAGCAATAGATAAAGCCGTAGATAGAATTTTAAACGGTGAATTTAGCGATAATTTTCCGTTACTAGTATGGCAAACGGGATCAGGTACGCAAACAAATATGAATATGAACGAGGTAATCGCCGCTATTGCTAACGAAGAATTAACCGGCAAGAAAGGCGGCAAATCCCCTGTACATCCTAACGACCACGTCAATAAAGGGCAATCGTCAAATGATTCTTTCCCAACCGCTATGCATATAGCAACCGTGCTTGCAACGAAAGAGCAGTTAATCCCGGCGCTTACAAATTTACTAACTAATTTGCAAGATAAATCACAAAATTGGCAAAACATAATTAAAATAGGACGCACCCACCTACAAGATGCTACTCCTATAACCTTAAAGCAAGAATTTTCCGGCTATATTACTCAAATCGCTTATGCATTAGAGCGAATAGAAGACGCGCTTAAAAAAGTTTATTTGCTTGCACAAGGCGGGACGGCCGTCGGCACGGGTATTAACTCTCGCGAAGGATTTGATATAAAATTTGCCGAGAAAGTAGCCGAATATACTAAATATCCTTTTAAAACCGCTCCTAACAAATTTGAAGCACTAGCTGCTCATGATGCGTTAGTAGAATTTTCCGGTACACTTAATACTATAGCAGTGAGCTTAATGAAAATAGCCAATGATATAAGACTGCTCGGCTCCGGTCCAAGATGCGGCTTCGGTGAGCTACATCTACCGGAAAATGAACCCGGTTCCTCTATCATGCCAGGTAAAGTTAACCCAACACAAGTCGAAGCTTTAACAATGGTGTGCTGCCAAGTAATGGGTAATCACGTAACCGTAACGATTGCCGGCTCAAACGGTCATCTTGAACTTAATGTTTTCAAACCGGTTATAATATATAATATCTTGCAATCTATCGAATTATTAGCAGATAGCGTCAATAGCTTTGTCTCGCATTGTATAAAGGGACTTGAGCCTAACATAGAACGGATTAATAATTTACGTGAGCAATCCCTTATGCTGGTGACCGCTCTTAATCCTCATATCGGTTATGATAATGCAGCAAAAATTGCTAAAGAAGCTTATAAGCAAGGGATAACATTAAAACAAGCGGCACTAGAATTAAATTTATTATCGGAAGAGGAGTTTGATAAAATAGTAGTAGCCGAAAATATGGTTGACAATATTAAGAGATAAATATAGACTGGTATGAGACTAGTTTATATTTATAGGATTAAATTTATGAAACAACATCTACCTAATCAAATTAATTTATTTGAAGCAAAAACTCATTTTTCTAATCTTATACAACGTGTACAAGACGGCGAACAAATTACCATCTGCAAACATAACACACCGGTTGCTAAGCTTATACCTATAGCAGAAGAAAGACCTAAAATAGAAAATATAGTAGAGCAAATAAGAGAGTTCAGCAAAGGCAAAACATTGGCTCCTTATACTATTAAAGAGCTAATTAACGAAGGTAGAAAATGGTGAATTCTAAGTCATTTGTAGCAGATTGCTCCATAACCGTCTCATGGTTCTTTTATGATGAACGTAATAAATATTCAGAGTTTACATTAGATTATTGTAATAAATTTAGAGCCATAGTACCCCCTCTATGGAAACTTGAAGTAAGTAATGCAATACTTATAGCTGAGAAACGTAATAGAATTAATACAGCCGATACAGTTAGAATTTTAGAATTTTTAAATTCTCTACCTATTGACATATCGAATTTTAATTTTTCCATACATGAAATTACACAAGCTGCAAGAAGCAACAATCTTACTTCATATGATGCAACTTATTTATTAACTGCAATGCACACGGGACTAGTTATGGCAACTAAAGACAAAGCTTTAATTAGAGCATGCAATGATAACGGTGTACCGATCTTTAAGGGGAATATTAACTGACCTTGAAAAAAATATTTTTACAAAAGGCTATGGAAATTTCTAAATCTTTATTATAATTAGCGCAAATAGTAAATATTCATTGGATAAAATAATTATGACTCTAAGCATTAAGGCACCGGAAAATATAGTACTTAAACCGGTTATTACGGTTTTCGGCGTAGGCGGCGCCGGCAGCAATGCAGTAAATAATATGATCAACGATAAGCTACAAGGCGCAATTTTTGTAGTAGCTAATACTGATGCTCAATCCCTAGAACACTCTTTATGCGATGATAAAATTCAGCTAGGAGTCTCTACTACTCGCGGTCTCGGTGCGGGTGCTTCTCCTACGGTCGGCGCTTTGGCGGCAGAAGAATCGGAAGAAGAAATTAGAAGACGTTTAGAAGGCTGTAATATGGTTTTTATAACAGCAGGCATGGGAGGGGGGACCGGTACCGGTGCTTCTCCCGTAGTAGCCAGAATTGCTAAGGAACTAGGAATACTTACCGTCGGTATAGTCACCAAACCTTTTCATTTTGAAGGGGGGCATCGAATGAGAACCGCCGAACAAGGAATTCAAGAATTACAGCAATTTGTCGATACTTTAATTGTTATACCTAATCAAAATTTATTCCGTATTGCCAATGAGCAAACGACATTTTCCGACGCTTTCAAAATGGCGGATGACGTATTGCATGCCGGCGTACGAGGCGTTACCGATTTAATGATCATGCCGGGACTGATCAATCTTGATTTTGCCGATATTAGAGCCATAATGAGTGAAATGGGCAAAGCAATGATGGGAACAGGAGAAGCAAGCGGCGAGGATAGAGCAGTTAAAGCGGCAGAAGCGGCAATCTCAAATCCTTTACTTGATCACAGTTCAATGTGCGGTGCGAAAGGAGTATTAATTAATATTACGGGCGGCACGGATATGACTTTATTTGAGGTTGATAACGCAGCTAATAGAATTAGGGAGGAAGTTGATAATCTGGAAGCAAATATTATTTTCGGCTCGACCTTTAATCCGGAGTTAAGCGGACTTATTAGAGTGTCGGTTGTGGCAACCGGCATTGATGCCGATAAAATAATAACTCATAAATCTTTTACAGCAGAATCTGTTTCCCGGACTCAAGGAGATAAAGCGGCTGAAAATATTTCACCATCGATAGAGATAGAGGAAATACCTGACTTTAACCACTATAATACCGAAGAAGCAGAAATAATCGATTCTTTAAATCAAAATTTAAGTGAAAGCTCACAAATCTTGCCGGTAAACACTGCAAATAAACCGCTAGAAGACCGCCCAAAACCTTCACTATTCGGCAGAATGTGGAACTCTTTAAAAACCCCAAATTCCCAAACACAGGAACGGTCTAAGAATATTGTAGTTACCTCAACCGATGATCAAGAGACTAAACCGGAATCGGATATCCACGATATACCGGCTTTTTTAAGAAAGAAGAGGGATTAGCTTTTAATACTAACATAATTTAGGATAACTTGCTTATTTTAAATCAGTACTATTATACTAATAATTCTGGATATGAAAGTATGGAAGATGGTGTTGAAAATAAATCAACCTAATGCTTCTTGTCAACCATCAGTCAAAACCGTTTTTTCAAATCCCACAGCAAGAACGAGAAGTAAGAATTCACCAATCAATGTTTGCTTAAGAATTTTGGCAGCTGTGATGACAATTATCAAATCAAATTTAGTAATTAATAGGAGTTAATAATGAGTCTTCCAGTTTATACAATAGATATCTATAACTCAAAAAGAATGCCAAGTTATGTACTCCTTGAGAAAAATGGCGAACACTATAAACAACTCGATATTTTTTTTGATACCAAAGAGCAAGCAAAGCACTTTGCAAAGAAAAAAGGATTAAAATTAGCAACCAGTAGATATATGTCAAATACAGGTCATAGTTATAACCTATCAAGAAAAGATATAGAAAACTCAATTTTTGAGGGTGATTGCTTAGAAGTATTAAAAAGGTTTCCTAATAATTCTATTGATATGGTTTTGTGTGATTTGCCTTATGGCACAACTCACAATAAATGGGATAGCGTAATCGATCTTGATAAGCTGTGGTTTGAATATAATCGAGTAGTAAAACCAAATGGAGCAATAGTTTTAACATCACAAGGAATTTTTACCGCCAAGCTAATTCTATCTAATGAAAAGTTTTTCAAATATAAACTTTCTTGGGAAAAATCAAAACCGACTAATTTTCTTAATGCAAAAAAACAACCATTAAGAAAACATGAAGATGTGTGTATTTTTTATAGAAAACAGCCTATTTATAACCCACAAATGAAACTAGGAATGCCTTACGACAAAGGAATCAGAAAAGATCAATTGTCTGGAAGCTATGGTAACTTTAAACCGCAGCATATTAAAAGCAGTGGAGAGAGATACCCTACTGATGTTGTGTACTTCAAAACAGCAGAAAGTGAAGGTAAAGTTTGGCATCCCACTCAAAAACCTATAGAATTAGCTAGGTATTTAGTAAGAACCTATACTAATCCAAGCGACATCGTACTTGATAACTCCTTTGGAAGTGGTAGTTTTTTGATTAGCGCTGTGTTGGAAGGCAGATTTTTCTGTGGTATCGAGAAGAACGAAGATGTTCATCTCTTTAAAAAAGATGCTATTGATTACATCGAGGTAGCCAATGAAAGGTTAAATAACATCGGGGAGAATATTAACATTAAGCTCTACAGATAGAGTTAAAGATGCAAAATAACTTGAATTACAATGAAAGAGCTTGGGCAATTGATGTTATATCAGAAATTAATATTCTTTCATCTAAAGTTAATAGACCTATAAAGAGAGCTGGAGGTGAGCATACACTTTCGATTGGCAAGAAAAGCATGTTTCCAGACGTTTTGCTTTTCGGAGATAAAAACGGTTCTTCAGTGCTACAAGGCTGGGAACTTAAAATGCCCGATACAAGCATTACTGATAACGAATTAATATCTAACGCCACAATTAAGGCAAATCGTCTTAAGCTTAATAGTTTTTTGTTATGGAATGTAAAAGAAGCTGTCCTATATGTTTCTAATGGTGATAGCTTTTTACCTTTAAAGAACTGGAGCTTACCAAAAATAAAAGTAAGACAGGACGTTGTTTCAAACACTGAAGAATGGAAAGGTCTTTTAATCAAAATTGCTGATGATTTAAATAACTTCTTAGAGAACGGTGAAATTTTACCAACCCCTCCAGAAGTAGCAATTAATGAACAAATATACGCAGATTTTTTATTAAAGTTTAATAACTCTCAATTAGAACTAATAAAGAACACTTGTCAGAAAGATGCAGAATTTGAGTTAGAAATAGACATTTGGTTTGAAGAAAATAAAGAAGGATTAAAACCTCTACACAAGTATCAGGCTGTTGCACACCTTAATATCGTTAACTGGATTAATAGGTTTTTATTCGCTCATTATTTGAAGCTATTCAATGAAAACGCAAATTTAGTAGAGAAAATTGATTCAAGTTGTTCTGTAGAAAAAGCTAACTATATTTTTGAAGAAATTACCTCAAAGTGTGATTTTATGAATGTTTTCAAACCCATACTTGGGCAGAGAAGCGTGAACAGCAGCCTATGGCAAGCACTATTGGAGTTAAATCAGCTTTTAATAGATTTTAACTTTAAATCAATTAATCAAAAGAGCTTTCACAACATAATTGATACAGCTTTATCCTACTCCAGAAAAAAATTAGCTGGGCAATTTTCCACTCCTGTACCTTTAGCTGATTACCTTGTCGCCATTACGATTAATGATAGGACAAAAAACATAATAGATGTATGTTGTGGAACAGGAACTATCGCAAAATCTATTTACAACCTCAAAATAAACAAAGAACTTTCCGTAAAAGATGCACTTGCAACCACATGGGCTAGTGATAAATTTGCTGTACCTTTGCAACTTTGTTCAATCGCACTTTCAGACCCAAATGGGATGGGAGAAATTATTCAATCTTTCAAAAAAGATGCTCTACTTTTATCAACAGGCGAGTTAATTGAATTCACCGCCCCTTATTCTGGTGATTTAGTAGTTCGAGAGCTTCCTAAAATGCACGCTGTAACGTCTAATTTACCTTTTGTAAGGTTTGAAGATGTTGTAAAGCTTAACCCAAACATCAATGCGACAAGAGAATACATATACAAAAACTACAATGTTAATATTGATAGAAAGGCCGACCTATACGCTTATATAACACTCAAATTAAAAAATATTGTGGAGGAAAATGGACGAATTGGTTTAATCACCTCAAACTCTTGGCAAAGCGTATCCTGGGGAAATATTTTTAAAAAAGCTTTACTCGAAAATTTCAATTTATTAAGAGTTGTTATATCTGGCAATGGCAGATGGTTTACCAATACTGAAGTAATCACAACAGTTATTGTATTAGAGGCGAAATCAAATTCTTCTAGGCCACAGGTTGAAATTCCATTTATAACTACTCTTAAGCCTATTAATAAGTGGGATAAAACTGTAATTAATGAAATGGTTGCCAGCACATTACGAGCAAAGCCAGTAGCGGGACTCCTAGAAGTTAAAAAGTATTCTCTTGATGCTCTTAGTATGCTTGAGAAACTTGGGTTAGGCTGGAATGCATTATTTACCGATACTTTATGGTTGGATAAATTAAAGGAAGCTTTAACTCCTGTTAACACTCTATTTATTGTTAATAGAGGAGAAAGAAGGGGTTGGGATGCCTTATTTTATCCAGAAACTAATCATAATATAGAGGCCGAATTTATTAAGCCCGTTTTAAAAAGCTCAAGAAACCTTGAAGGAAGGCTTGTTGTTAATGACGATGATAAAGCATTTTGCTGTTCTCAATCTATCGAATACTTAGAAGCTAATAAAAAAACAGGTGCTTTGAATTGGATTAAAAGATTTGCAAGTCAAGTTAACAATACTGGTAAACCCTTACCAGAGGTTTTGTCACAAGGTCGCCATAATCTACATTGGTATGAAATGCGAGCAGATACTCTTGCTGACATAGTTATATCAATGAACCCAGATAAAAAGCTCTGCTTTCACAAGTTAACAGAAAAATCTTTTGTAAATCAGCGATTAATAAGACTTACAACTCTACCATCTAATAAAGATGTCGATTTATGTCATGCACTTCTAAACTCTGTGGTTGGTATGTTTTTACTTGAATCTATAGGTTTTGGAAGGGGTTTAGGTGCTTTAGATATTAACGCAACCAAAGTTTCGGAAAAAATGCACATGCTTAACCCTAAAAACTTGAAAGCAAGCCAGAAGTCTAAAATCCTTAAGGCATTTAAGCTATTAATAGAAAAACCTACAAAAGATTTACCTAATGAACTTAAAGAAAAAAATCGTATTATTTTTGATAACACAGTGTTAGAAGCTTATAGTGTCAAGGCTATTCGAGAACAAATCTACAAGGCTCTTTTATGGTTGTATCAAATCAGGCAAACAGCTCGAGACTAGATTTGTAGAAAACATACGAAGAAAATGAATAAGCATAATACCTATCTACACCTTTAGCTAAATTAAAAAAGACTCTATATGAGCAAAATGCTACATGAAAAATCACCTTATATTAATCCTCCTCCACGGCCTCAACTGCTTCGACTTCCGGAACAAAATGCTTTAGCATTGATTCGATACCGTTTTTTAAAGTAATAGAAGAACTCGGACAACCGGCACATGATCCGTGAAGTTCTAATTTCACTATACCGTTTTCAAATCCTTTATAAACTATATCACCGCCGTCCATGGCAACCGACGGACGAACTCTCGTTTCAATAATTTCTATAATTTGTTTTTCAATTTCGGAAAGATTTTCGGTATTATATTTATCAGCGTGATCTGTAGGTAAATTTGATTCCTCAAATACCGGAAAACCGGCAACAAAATGATCCATAATAATCATTAAAATTTCAGGTTTTAAAACCTGCCAATTACCTTCATCTTGCTTAGTAATAGTAATAAAATCGCTGCCGAAAAATACCGATTTCACATTAGCGATACTAAATAATAATTCGGCTAATTTACTTTTGCCTTTTACCTCAAGCAAATCACTAAAAAATATCGGTTGATCGGGACTAACCCGTAATCCGGGGAAAAATTTTATTGCATTTGGATTGGGAGTATTTTCAGTTTGAATAAACATATAAATAAATATAATTAATGTAAGAATAATTAATTAGGTTCGCATAATAAGAGAAGCAGTTAAAAGTAGCGTCATATTATTAGTTATATTAAACCAAATTATAGCTAATCTTTTAATTATATATACAAAATCGAGGAATGGTACCCGCGGCCGGACTTGAACCGGCAAGGGTTTGCACCCCACGGATTTTAAGTCCGTTATGTCTACCATTCCATCACGCGGGCAAGACGATATACAGTATACTCTATATAGTATACCGTATTTAATTCAAGGTGACAGACTAATAAAAAAAATATAAAAATGCAAGTACTTTTATAAATTTAACTTTAATAGTGACAAAATAGTAATAATATGATAAATTAACGTCTGAAAGTAAAACTTTCTTTTGCATATTATTGACAAGTAGCGCAATATGAGGTAGTTATTGCATAATGAGTTTGTGCAATATATCTTTAACGGTATGAAATCCGGTTATCAATTGATAGTAGGACTAATCTCGCTTAAAGTTTTAAAGTTAAATTCAGCTAAGCAATTTCTATCTTAATAAAGGTTTTTATGTCTACAGGTAAAGTTAAATGGTTTAATTCAACAAAAGGTTATGGGTTCATTCAACCGGATGACGGTAGTAAAGATGTGTTCGTCCATATCTCGGCTGTTGAAGAGGCAGGGATTCGTAATCTTAATGAAGGACAAAGTGTGAGTTATGATCTCGAAGATAACAAAGGGAAAGTTTCCGCTGTTAATTTAAAAACAATATAAACATACTTAAATACCAAAAGCAGTTATCCAAAACTAGCGTTAATAAAACCTTAAGTTTTGGATAGCCTTGTCATTTTCATCAAGATAAAAATATTTTGTTTTTATACATAATATACCAATTTAGTTTTCAAGAATAAGTTTTTACTATGCTCTGAAGCTGAAAACTTAAGCTTATTTAAGTGTACGTAAAGTATTTCAAGAATTGGACTTTATTTTGAAGAGTGAACGCCCGCAGCCTATATTTAATAGGTGAGGACGCGAATCTCCGATAAAATGAAAAAACAATTCTTGCAAGGCGAGCAGTACATTATTAAATAAATTATGTAGCTTATTCTCACAGATTATATAGGTCTTTTTGAAGTTATGATAAAAGTAACTTGATTTAGTACTAGTTGCCTTAAGTCAAACTTATAAAAATAAGCAAGCAACGGCAATGTACAGCACCATCTCGATCGCTTGATACAAGCAAATTTTCGACATTCGCCCGTGTTCACCTACTCTAGTACGGTAGCTTAGCTCGTCTTTAAATTTATCTTGTCTGAAGCTTTCTGAATGACGATGTACCTAGATAGAAGCTATTTTATTATAATAATTTAATATACTACTTATATTTCAAGAATTAGATTTTAATTTTGCTGAATGAGTGAGCGGAACGTACAAATAATACGTGAACGCGTAACTCATCTGATAAAATAAAAAAATAATTTTTGAAAGATGGGCAGTATAATGTGCATATTCTAACTTAATCATATAGTCGATTCTAAAAAAATCGGATAATAAGATAATGTTGTCTTAAAGTCCGAAGAAATTGACTATAAATAACAAAACTAATATTGGATTTATATATAATGAAAAATTTTAATTTACCTGATGAACTAATTACATCACTCGAAAAAATAAATATTACTATCCCGACCGAAATTCAAAAACAAGCAATACCGCTTGCTATGGAAGGAGCGGATATTCTTGCTTCCAGTCAAACAGGTTCAGGGAAAACCCTTGCTTATTTACTACCTATTATCAATTCTTTTATCAATACTAAATCTACTGCTTTGGTGCTTGTCCCGACAAGAGAACTTGCAAGTCAAATATGCAATGCTTTAAAAAGCGTAACGACGCAATTAAAAATGAGTAGCGCAGTTTTAATCGGCGGTGAGCCTATGCCTCCGCAATTTATGCAGCTAAAAAATAACCCTAAAATAGTTATCGGAACGCCGGGAAGAATTATCGACCACTTAACTCGTGGAACCTTAAAACTAAGTAATATCGGTATAGTAGTACTTGATGAAATGGACAGAATGCTTGATATGGGGATGAAAGAACAGCTAGAAGAAATTAATAAATACCTTCCTGAAAAAAGGCAAGTATTAATGTTTTCTGCCACTATGCCGAAACACATTATTAGTTTATCTCAAAAATATTTAAATAATCCTATTCGTATTACCGTAGGCTCAGCTAATAAGGCAGCTCCGGAAATAAAACAAGAATCTTTAAAGATATCAGATAGAGAAAAATTTAGTGAACTTACAAAACAGCTAGACACTCGTAACGGTTCAATAATTATTTTTGTTAAAACAAAACGTTCGGCAGATCAGCTTGCAAAGATGTTAAAATCTGAAAATCATAAAGCGGAAGCGATTCACGGAGATTTAAGCCAACGCCAACGTGAACGAGTAATTTTATCGTTTCGCCAGTCACGTCATAGAATAATGGTAGCAACGGACGTTGCGGCTCGCGGGCTTGATATACCTCATACCCAGCACGTTATTAACTATGATTTACCGATGTGTCCGGAGGATTATTTACATAGAATAGGTAGAACCGGTAGAGCCGGGGCAACGGGTAATGCGTTATCATTTATCTCTCCTGACGATACCATGAAATGGAAAGCAATTGATCGTTTGATAAATCAAGGGGAATCTACGGCACGTAGTGAACTTATGGGGAAAAATAGCCGCAGAAAACCGTTTAATACTAACAATAGAAGAGAGGATAATAACTCAAGAAGTAATCCAAGGAATAACCAAGCAAGGAATAACTCGCCAAGGGGAGCAGCTGCTTTTGACAATCCTCGCAAAAGAACTTTTAATAATAGTAACAAAAGTAGCAAAGCATCATAAGGATAGTTTTGTGCTTGCGAGAAGGTGTTGTTGCGTGGATCAAATTCATTGCAAAAAGCATCGTCATTGCGAGGAGGCATTTATGCCGACGTGGCAATCTAGAAAAAAAATAGCAAAAAATGCTATGAAATTTATTATTTTCCGGATTGCCGCGCCGCTTACAGCGGCTCGCAATGACGATACTCGTATCCACGCAACAATACTTTCCCGTTTTCAGGCGTTGTTGCATGGCTCGAATTTTCGATGTCATTCCCGCGCAGGCGGGAATCCAGAAAATAATTATAATAAGTCGTCCTGAATTTATTTCAGGATCTACTACAAGAGATGCGCAAAACTTGTTCAGCATGACAAAGAAAAGTCTAGATTCCCACCTTCGCGGGAATGACATAAGAAGCGAGAAAATGACATCGAAAACTTAACCTACGAAAACACCATATAATAAACAACAAAGAGGGTTAAATTCATAAATTCTATTTTTTTAAAACTAAAACCTGCTTTTAGTATTTTATTTATCTTAATAATAATCTTTCCTTCCGGATTATTTTTTCTACTTAGCGGCTCTACACTATCATTTTGGCTCCGAGAATCGGGATTCAGTAAAATAACTATCGGACTTTTTAGTTTAGTAAATGTCCTTCATATATTTAAATTTTTATGGGGTCCGTTACTTGAGAAAATAAGTTTTTCAAATCCTCAGTCTCAAGGATATAAATACTGTTTAATCCTTTCATTGCTTGGTTGTATCATATGTTTATACGCCTTAACATTTTTCAAACCTGATAATAATTTTGTATTATTTGCTCTGTCCTTAATAATTTTAGGATTTTTTTCTTCTATTTATCAAACACTTGTTCATTCGTCTCAAATATTACTTGTTAGTAGTGAAAACTGGGGTTTAAGCGAAGCCGCTTGTACAACAGGGTTTAGAATCGGTATATTAGTTGCCGGCTCCGGTGCCTTATATTTATCGACTATAATCTCTTGGGAAAGTATTTATCGAATTATGGCAATTTCATGTTTACCGCCATTATTCTTAATAATATTTTATCCTTTCAATGTTAATCATGTTAATACTCTCCGAAATCAATCTAAATTTTTGTCTGCTTTTTACGATTTTATCAAAAAACCTAAATGGCTTTTGATCGTTAGTTTTATGTTGCTCTATCGCCTACAGGACAGCTTTCTTTCCGTTATGCCTAACATGTTTTATTTAGATATCGGTTATTCAAAAACAGAACTCGCATTCGGCTATAAAGCTTTAGGCTTATGCGCTGCTACTTTCGGGGGGTTCTTAGGAGGATATTTGTGCCGCAAATATGATTATCGATTGATATTTAGAAAAGTATTAGTTTGTCATGCTTTATCCGCTCTATCTTTTTTATTTCTTTATTATTACGCTAAGGATCTTATAGCATTATATATAGTAGTTTTTCTTCAACAATTTACTATGGGTTTAACACTTGCTCCATTTTTTTCTTATCAATTAAAATGCTGCACTCAAAAATATTGTATAACGCAAATTGCAATATTAACTTCTATCGCTTCTATTACCCCTATAATTTTAGGCGGCATATCCGGGCTTAGTGCTACTTATCTAGGCTGGCCGTGCTTTTTTACAGTAGCAGCCTTTTGCTTTATTCCGGCTTATATATTAGTAAAATATTTACCGGAGCAGTATGTAATTCCTACTGCCCCTTATGTCATTCCTGCGAAAGCAGGAATTCAGAAAAATCCTAAAAAGTCATCCTGAATTTATTTCACAACTGTCCGAAGTTGAAAAGTAAATAGAAAAAGCTAGTAGTTATTTTTTCTTTTTATTATTTATTATATTTTCTTTAAGTTTATTAATATTAGACCAGGTATTTTCTAGCACGTTTTTTTCTGGTTTCATACAAAACATATCAACCTTATTGAGATAATTTTCAAAATCCTTATTTTCACCTGCTAGCCTATTAGCCATATTCCAATCTATATCAAATCTTTCTCTAGCAGGAATTAATATTTTACTATCTTCAGGAAATATCGTATTTATTAAAATAAAACCTATTCCGTGCCTAGTGCATAACATTTCGAGTTCATGCCTAGTATCATCTCCAGGGTTATCTAGAATAGGAGCAACCAAATAGCCGTAATGTGCCCATGAAGAATTTGATAAAGCTTGAAAGAAAAACTCTCTTACGTTACTACGGCTTATTTTCTTTTTTACTTCAAAAGACCAAAGCCTTGCTTGCTTCCCTCCATGATATTTAGCACAATCTTTGATCAGTTTACTCCATTTTTTATTAAGAACTTCCATCCCTACCCAATCAGGATGTAACCATATATTTCCTCCGGCTCCTTGTTTATTTGAGGAAAAATTATGTTTAATTTGCATACTATAGATACCTAATTCATCAAGATATGATTTTAGTAATTTATAGGCTTCTTCTTCTGTTATATCCTCTTCTTTGCTTACTTCATCTTTTGAATTTGTTACTCGTTGATTATCAATTTGGTAGCTAGGATTTCGAGTATAATATAACATTACTTGAGGTTCTGATTCTGTCTTGATATTAGGTACTGATATCCACTCATCAAACCTACCTCTACTAATTTCACCTGCGTAAGCCTTTGTAACTTCTTTAATTTTTTCTTTTTGAGTTTTGGCTTTCACTATTTGCTTATTTTTACTTGTATTTGCTTTTCTCCTAGCTTCTTCGGGATAGTTTGCTACGAGCCATTTAGCTATATCATAAGGAGTGAATTTTTGATTTTCACGTTCTTTTAAAAAACTGATAATTGCATTTTTGCGATTAAATTCCATAACGATTTCTGAAATAAATTATTAGTAAATATATTATTAAAAATAATATATTAGTTAACAAAAATTTTCAATCTTAAATTGCTAGTTGAGATAATTATAAATTGTTATCTATATACTTCTCAAATTTAGAAAATAATTTTTTGAAGTTATGAGTAGTAGCATTTGCTACTTCTTTTGAGGTGATATTTTTGAGTTCGGCGACTTTTTCGGCAACATATCTAACAAAAGCCGGCTCGTTTTGCTTGCCACGCATCGGGGTAGGGGCTAAATAAGGCGAATCTGTTTCAATTAATAATCTTTCAAGTGGGACATACTTAACTATCTCTTGCAAATCTGTTGCATTTTTAAACGTTATAATCCCTGACATTGAAATATATAAACCAATATCTAACATTTTTTTTGCTAAATCTTTAGAGGAAGTAAAGCAATGTATTAACCCGGGAAAATTAGCATTTTCCATTTCACTAGTTAGGATATCAATCGTATCCTCTTCCGCATCTCTTGTATGAACGATAATCGGTAATTTTGTTACGCTTGCTGCATGTATATGCTGTACAAAAGAATCTTTTTGTTGCTGTTTATCATAAGGCGTATGGTAATAATCAAGACCTGTCTCGCCGATGCCGATAATTTTAGGGTGATGAGAAAGCTTAATAATTTCCTCAACCGATACGGTTTGTTTTACTTCACAGGGATGTACGCCAACGCTCGCAAAAACATTTTTATATTTCTCTGCTATCTGCAAAATATCAGGCAAATCTTCTAGTTTAGTGCAGATAGTTTGCATATACTGCACACCGTTTGCCATAGCTCTTTGAATGACAGAATCTAAATCTGTATCTTTGGTAAGTAAATTAAGATGACAATGGGAATCTATTAACATATTATACTTCGAGTAAATAAAGAGTTGGTACACTGTCATTCCGTTGATCGCAGGAATCCAGTCACTAAAAAGTAAAATATACTGAATTTTTAATACTAAAAGCTCAAATAATTTCGCTTTTTTTCTGGATTCCTGCTTTCGCAGGAATGACAGCTAGGACTCTTGGAAACACCACACTAGGCTCTAAAATATTTGCGGAAGGCGTTACAGCATATTCACGGCTTAAATGTTTAAATTTCCGCTCTTCTAATGATACTCCTAACTGATCGAGCATTTTACTAGCCGCATCAGGAGTAAAAGGCTGCAACATAATAGCAATATAGCGCAAGGATTCCAACAAGCTATAAAGTACTTCCAACATTTTTATCGGATCGGTTTTCTTTAAATTCCAAGGGGCTTCTTTATCTATATAAATATTTGCTTCTTCAGTTAAATTAAGAATATTTTCGAGTATTTTATTAATTTCAAGATTTTCCATTAGCTCTAGATTCTGCACGGCAATTTTACTTGCTGTTTCTAAAAGCGGCGACTTATATAGCAGATCGATTATATTCTGCTCAATCAAAGGCACATGAGCCTCATTATTTTTATAAACAAAAGCTAAAGTCCTTTGCATTAAGTTACCTATTTTGTTCGATAGCTCACTATTAATTCTACTAATTAAACTTGCTCTAGAATAATTACCGTCCGAGCCGAAAGTAACTTCTCGCATCAAGAAATAGCGAACTTGATCAACACCGAACTCTTTTACTAGTTCAAACGGATCGATAACATTACCTAGTGACTTAGAAATTTTCTGTCCTTCATTAGTCCACCAGCCGTGAGCCATAACAGACTGAGGTAAAGGCGCATCTGCCGCCATTAAAAAAGCTGGCCAATAAACGGCATGAAAACGGACAATATCCTTACCGACCACATGCAAATTAGCCGGCCAAAATTTACCGTATTTACCGCTCTCGTCCGGATATCCTAAAGCCGAAATATAGTTAACTAAAGCATCCAGCCAGACATAAATTACATGCTTTTTATCATTTGGGACTTTAATCCCCCAATTAAAACTAGTACGTGAAACTGATAAATCATGCAGACCGGATTTAACGAAGCTGATCACCTCGTTGCGCCTAGTTATCGGTCTAATAAAATCAGGATTTGCTTCATAAAACGCAAGTAGCTTATCTTGCCATTTTGACAGATTAAAAAAATAACTCGGTTCTTTGACCCACTCAACCGGCGCACCTGTTGGAGCTAGCCCTTCACTTGTTAATTCCGATTCATCGTAAAAAGCTTCGTCTCGTACGGCATACCAACCTTCATAAAAGCCTTCGTAAATAGTACCGTTCGCCAGTAGCTTTTGCCAAAAAATAGCAACCGCTTCTTTATGCCTTGTTTCCGTCGTTCTAATAAAATCATCATTAGAAATATTCATTGATTCCATAAGGTTACGGAAACTTGCCGAGGTCTGATCGGTAAATATTTGCGGATCGATATTTTTATTTAATGCCGCTTTTTCTACCTTCTGCCCGTGTTCATCGGTACCGGTTAAAAACCTTGCCTCCTTGCCGCTAAGTCGCATAAAACGAGCAATCACGTCGCTTGCAACGCTAGTATAAGCATGCCCGATATGCGGCACGTCGTTAACGTAATATATAGGAGTGGTAATATAATAGGTATTGTTCATAGTATCTTATTGCCTAATAGATGAAGAGTTAGAGAATGTCACCCCGTGACTTGATCACGGGGTCCAGGCTTTTATAAAAATTTTCTGGATACCGTGGTCAAGCCCACTACTGTACGAACGTTTAAATAAAGAGGTAAAAATTCTGTCATTCCGTGGCTACGACCACGGAATCCAGCTTATAATATCATAAAAAGATTCTAAAATAAGTCTAATATGGCTTTATTTTCCTGGATGCCGTGATCAAGTCACGGCATGACACGGCCTTTTTTCAACGTTCGTACAGTAGTGGGTCAAGCCACGGTATGACAACTCTTTAAATTAACTAAGTTATTTATTATCATTTCATGTATTGTTTGTGTATCTAGATAAGAAGCATCAATAGTTATTATTCTTTCAGGAAATCTATTACTTAATTCTTTAAAGCAATTATAGTTTTCTTTGTAAAAATCCAAACCTTTCGTATCAAATTTAGTTTTTCTACCCCGAGATTTTATTCTCTTAATTGCAATCTCAGGCTCTACGTCAATAAAAAACGTAATATCAGGCATAAGAGGAGGCATTAAAGTTTTGTGCAGATTATATACTACATCTATACCGTTTTCCAGCTCTAATCCTTGATAGCATGCCGTGGAATCAATAAACCTATCACATATTACAATATACCCCTCTTGCAGGGCGGGTATAATCTTTCGTACCATATGATCATAACGTGCTGCCATAGCTTGTAATAACTCAGACATTGGCAGTAATTCCTCATGCACTAGAATTTCACGCATTTTTTCAGCAACTGCAGTACCACCGACTTCACGAGTTAAAATAACGGGGATATTTTGTGATTTTAAATATTCATAGAGCATTTGACATTGGGTTGATTTTCCTATTCCTTCGCCCCCTTCAAAAGTGATAAATGTTCCTTGTTTTAAATTATTCATTAAGCACTCCTTTTTAAAACTTAATACATGATGTGCTATTTCTCTATGTCATTCCCGCGTATGCGGGAATCCAGTAAAGCATATAAAAACAAGTTTTTATATGCTTATTTTTATCAAATATGTACCAATACTAAGATTATTTTCTGGATTCCTGCTTTCGCAGGAATGACACCTGATCCACACAGGTAATACTGAGCTAGGAATGACATCGAGAAATAACACATCATTTATAACAATAATATCTCTTAAAAAAATATTTACAAGGAAGATTACATACTTATAATTCATTATAAATTTTAAATTATTAATATATGAGCAATTTAAGCAAAAGGGATTTTTCCATCCTAATCGGTAATGCGATGGATCATTTCGATACCGCACTTTACGGTTTTCTTGCACCTTTGCTTGCCGGTATTTTTTTTCCAAATCATGATCAAGTCGTTGCCTTAATACTTACCTATAGCGTTCTTGCTACCTCTTTATTTACACGTCCTATCGGTTCATATTTTTTCGGGGTTATTGCTAAAAAATACGGCGGTTTTTTTGCTTTGTCACATTCTCTAATCGGCGTTGCTTTAACTACTGCTTTGATAGGTTTGATACCATCTCATGCACAAATAGGCTGGCTCGCTCCAATGTTATTAGTTGTGCTTAGAATATTGCAAGGTATATATTCCGAGGGTGAATGTGCTATTGCAAAATTATATATTTTAGAGAATAAAGAAGAAAGAAAAGCACTTAAAGCTTCATATTTTTATCAAACCTCTACTATGGTCGGTATTATTCTTGCTTCATTTATCAGCACTATAGTTTTAGATGTAGATTATAATAAATATTGGCGAGTGTGTTTTATATTCGGCGGGGTTACGGCGCTTGTAGGTTATTTTCTAAGGAAGAGTGAGGCTATTATATGTCATTCCGGTGTTCCTTTATGTCATTCCCATAAGGCATTGTTGCATGGATCAAAACCGTTGCAAAAAACACCGTCATTGCGAGCTGCTGCAAGCAGCGTGGCAATCCAGAAAAATAATAAATTTTGTAAAATTTTATATTATTTCTTTCCTAGATTGCCACGTCGATGCTACGCATCTCCTCGCAATGACGTTGAGACATTTATTCTTCAAACAAGTTTTCTGAATGACGCTGCACGTGATTTAATCGTGCTATGGAATAACAAACTAAATATTTCACGAGTTAGTCTCGTAGTAGGTTTCTCTTACTTAACTTATATCATGCCTTTTGTATTTATGAATAGCTTTATTCCGTTTATTACTGATATATCTCTCGAAACAATGATGGCTTTTAATACGGGGTTATTGATTTTTGATATGGTAATGATACCGATAATCGGACGTTTAGTAGAAAAATTACCTTATATAAAAATACTGAGTTATACTCTTACGGTCATGATTTTAACTATAATTCCTTTATGGCTATTTCTTAATAATGCTTCTTTATGGTATGTTAACTTTGTCCGAATATGGATTGTAATTTTAGGAGTAACATTTTTATGCCCATTAAATTGCTGGTTAAACAATTTATTTAAAACATCCGATAAATATATGTTAGTAGGTATCGGTAGTAGTATCGGCTCTTCGCTGATCGGCCGCCTAACTCCTGCGATTTGTTTAATGCTTTGGCATGTAACAAATAACTCCTTATCCGTCGGGATATATATAACCGTAATAGCTTTAGCGGCATTCTGGGCAATTAAAACTTCGGATTAAGCTGAATAAGGGATTGTTTTATAGCTCGATAAAAGCGTCAATATGTCATTCCCGCGCAGGCGGGAATCCATGTTTTTTTGTCTTTGTCATGCTGAACAAGTTTGCGGCATCTCTTTTAGTAGATCCTGAAATAAATTCAGGATGACTATAAATTTTTCTGGATTCCCGTTTTCACGGGAATGACATTAAAAATTTGAGCCATGCAACAACGCTTCTCTTTAATTAAAATACCCTTAGCTATTTACTTGTATTAGTAAAAATTCATTAATCAATATAAATATTATTAGGACCTATATTCTTCTATTTGCATCACAAGCTGTTTTATTTCGGCGGCTTTTGATTTATCCGCTACTAAAAGAGCATTTTTAGTATTGATAACAATTATATTATCAAGACCTACTACCATAGTTAGTTTATTATCGGAGCTAATATAAGAATTTGTCGTATCACCGATTACGACATTTCCTTCGCAATAATTATCGGTGATATCTTTTTGCTTTATCTGCCATAAAGAATGCCAAGTTCCAAGATCACTCCAGGCAAAATTTGCTTTTATCATAATCATTTCGGGAATATGCTCTATTATGGCCTTGTCTATAGAAACGGCATTAGCTTTATTATAAATTTCTAAATCTAGCTTTATAGTATTTGCGTTTTTTGTAGCTGAGTTTAACGCATTTTGTGCTATATCCCATAAATCAGGTCGGAGTTTACACACATGATTTAATAAAAAATCAATATTATAAATAAAAATTCCGGAATTCCAAAAATACTTACCGTTTTGTATATAATTTTGAAGCTGCTCTAAAGAAGGTTTTTCAATAAAATGATTAGTTTGATAAATATTTTCGGTAATACTAGTCTCTGCTTTTATATAGCCATATTCAATATTCGGTCGGTCGATGGGAATACCGATAGTACAAATCCCCCATTTTTCTACGTAACTTAAAGCCTTATTAATAGTTGTTAAATATTTCTCTTCATCCGATATATAATGATCGGAAGGCAGTAATATTACAGTATCAAAACCGTTATTTTTTGCAGCTAGAGCCGTAATAACTGCACACATAGCAGTATTTTTTGTTAGCGGTTCGGTAATTAATTCTATTTCTGTATTGATTTCTACGGCTTGTTCCTTAGTTATAAATTCATACCGTTCACCTGTTATTACTAATGGTGTACCAAATGATTTATTTCTAATTAAAGTTTTTTGCAATAAACTTAGCTCTAAGGGAGTTTTTAAAAATTGCTTTGGCTTGATTGGGAGTGATAGCGGCCATAATCTTGCACCTTGACCACCTGCCATAATAACGGGTTTTATTTTCATATTAAGACAACTATTAATTGAAAAACTAATAGGAATGGCTTATAAATAATAATAATTTAAATGTCAAGTAGTAGTTTTTGAAAATTGTATTGATGTCATTCCCGCGCAGGAGGGAATCCATGTTTTTTTGTCTTTGTCAGGCTGAACAAGTTTGCGGCATCTCTTTTAGTAGATCCTGAAATAAATTCAGGATGACTATAAATTTTTCTGGATTTCCGCTTTCGCGGGAATGACATAGAGCATGCTTTAACCTATTCACACAATAATACCTTCAAGCCATAACATATTTATTACTTTTGGCATAACGAACAGTAAAAACTACTTCTACCTGATTGCTTTAATTTAATGATTATCCCATTACAATCTAAGCATTTTTCGTTTTCTCTATTATAAACCGTAAGTTGCTGTTTAAAATATCCCGGGCTATTATCACCGCTGACAAAATCTTTAAGAGTGGTACCGCCTGCTGCAATCGCCTTCGATAACACATTTTTAATTGCGGTAATTAGCTTAGTTATTTCCTCAATCGTTAAATCCGCACCTAATTTACTCGGATGGATTTTAGCTAAAAACAGGCTTTCGGAGGCGTAAATATTACCCACTCCGACGATAATTTTATTATCCATTAATAAATTTTTTATCGGTATTTTGCGAGTAGCGAGTTTACTCTTTAAATATTCGGTAGTTAGTAAATCGGACAAAGGCTCGATAGCTAAATTATAAAAAAACTTTTCTTCTAAAAATTTGGTTTCATAACTATAAATCATCCCAAAACGCCTAGCATCGTTAAAGATTAATTTCTCGTTACTAGTAAGGTCAAAAATTACATGATCGTGTTTTTTGGTTTGGTAATCAGGCGGTTGCAGCGTGAAGCGTCCACTCATACCGAGATGAATTATAAGAGAATAACCGTTATTTAAATCAATAATAAGATATTTAGCACGCCGCCTAACGGTCACAATATTTGTATGTAAAATTTCTTTAGCCAGCGTTGAGGATAATATATAACGCAAATTATTTCTTTTTAGCTCTATATTCTTTATAGCAAGACCTAGGAGCTTTTGCTCAAGAGAGTTTTTTAACGTTTCTACTTCAGGAAGTTCTGGCATTTTATATAGTTTTTAAGTATTTTTAAATATACTTGTCATGCCGTGGCTTGACCACGGCATCCGGTACTTATTTTTCTGGACTCCGCGGTCAAGCAACGGAGTGACATCGTAATAACTTTCCATCTCAATATAATATACTTAAATAATATGAACCAGACAAATTTTGGCTTTAAAAAAGTTAATTTGACCGATAAACAGCATTTAGTAAATAATATTTTCACGGGCGTAGCAGATAAATACGATTTAATGAATGACTTAATGAGCGGTGGAATGCATCGCCTATGGAAAGATGAGTTTATTAGACAAATTCCCAATTTAAACTCAAATATACTAGATGTTGCTAGCGGCAGCGGTGACGTTGCTTTAAAAATTGTGAAAAAGGCTAAAACTCAAGCAGCTGAGCTTTCTATGACTCTCTGCGATATAAATCAGGAAATGCTTGATAAGGCTAAAAAACGCGCAATCGACCTTAATTTTTTGCAAAATCTTGATTACGTGCTAGCCAACGCCGAAAACTTGCCTTTTCCGGATAATAGTTTTGATTATTATACTATTGCTTTCGGTATTAGAAACATCCCAAATATCGATAAAGCCTTAAAGGAAGCCCATCGCGTTTTGAAGCCGATGGGAAAATTCTTATGCCTTGAATTTTCTAAACTAGAAGAAGGTTATTTCAAAAATTTCTATGAATTTTATTCTTTCAATATTATTCCGAAAATCGGGCAAATTATTACTAACAATCAGGAGGCTTATCAGTATCTAGTTGAAAGTATTAAGCTATTTCCTTCGCAAGATGATTTTAAAATAATGATCCAAAATGCCGGTTTTGAGGAAGTACGATATAAAAATCTTACTAACGGTGTTGTTGCCATCCATAGTGCTTATAAATTATGAATATATTTTTTAATTTATTACATATTCTGAGAAGTATTAGCAAAGAGCAAATTTTACTTGACGCAGGTGATATTAAAGTACCGCTATGTATTAAAATTATCGGCTATATTTTGACGCTAATATTCTCCCCCCTATCTTTAATAAAAAAACCTTCTCAAGATTTCGGCAAGCGTCTAACTAACTGTTTAGAACAGCTCGGACCTATCTATATCAAATTCGGTCAAACACTTTCTACAAGACCCGATTTAGTCGGGTTAGACGTAACGAAATACTTAAAATCTCTGCAAGATAAATTACCGCCCTTTGATAGTAAAATAGCAAAGGAGCTAATATATAAATCATTTACTCGTCATTGCGAGGAGGCACAAAGTGCCGACGTAGCAATCCAGAAAAATAATAAATTCCATAATATTTTTTACTATTTTTTTCCTAGATTGCCACGTCGCTTCGCTCCTCGCAATGACGATTATGTATCCGAGTATACGCCCCTAGACACTCTATTCCTGAACTTCCAAGACACGCCCATTGCCGCCGCTTCAATCTCTCAAGTCCATAAAGCTCAATTAATAACCGGTGAATTTGTCGCAATAAAGATTTTACGCCCTGATATTCATCGAAAATATAACCGAGATATTAAATTACTATATTTCCTTGCTAAATTAGCCTCTAAATTTACTAAAGTAAAAAGGCTGAAACCTCTAGCCGTCATAGAGAAATTTCGGGAAACCATGAAATATGAGCTTGATTTGCGCTTAGAAGCCGCTGCCGCTTCGGAGCTTGCCGATAATTTTCGTGATGATCTTGATATATGCATCCCAAAAATATACTGGCAATTTACGTCTAAAAATATCTTAACCACGGAATGGATCGAGGGCATTTCTATATATGAAACTCATCAATTAACGGCAGCGGAGTTAGACCTTTCATTTATTGCTAGGAAATTTGCCGTAATGTTTTTTAATCAAGCATATAGGGACGGCTTTTTTCACGCCGATTTGCATCCCGGAAATATTTTAGTAACTGCGCAAGGTAAAATAGTGTTGCTCGATTTCGGCATTATGGGCAGGCTCTCGGAATTTGATCGCTTAGCTGTTGCCGAAAGCCTTTTCGGTTTTTTAAACCGTGATTATAAATTAGTCGCCAAAATACATTTAAGAGCCGGTTATATTCCTAAAAATACCGACTTAAATTTATTTGCCCAAAGCTGTAGGGCAGTTACCGAACCTATCGTCGGTATGGCTACTAAAAATATTTCTGTCGGTAAGTTGCTTGCACATTTATTTAAAATAACCGAGGATTTCGGTATGGAGGTACAACCGCAGCTATTGCTATTACAAAAAACTTTAGTCATGGTTGAAGGAATCGGACAACAGCTAGATGAGAACGTTAATATGTGGCAGCTAGCCGAGCCTTGGATAAAAAAATGGGCAGCTAAAAACCTCAGCCTAGAAGCTAAAATTTTACGAATAGTGAAGCATTATATAGATGAAACATATAATAAGTTGTGAAGTATAATGATAAAAAATAATTTTAAAAAATTAGAATGATGTTAATATTAGAAAATGACTTAAAATTAATTTCTTTAAAAGATAAAATTAAAGAATTTCAAGCCTTAGTAAAATCTCGCAATAAAAAAAATATTTCATTAGTGGATTCTTTAAAAGAAACAAGAATACAGGAAGCTAAGAATGAAAATTCTAAGTAGTCTGTCATGCCGTGGTCAAGCCGGCGTTGTTGCATGGCTCGAATTTTCGATGTCATTCCCGCGAAAGCGGGAATCCATTCTTGTCATGTTGAACTTGTTTCAGCATCTATTATAAATATCCTGAAATAAATTCAGGATGACTTAAAAGTATTTTTTCTGGATTCCCGCTTTCGCGGGAATGACATCGAACATGCTTTAACCTATCCATCGACAATACCTTCCCGCCTCTGCGGAAATGACCTCTAAACAATCAGTCAACCCCCATTAAGTTACATACGGATTTTTAGTTTTAACGTAAATAAATCTAATAGGAATACCGGGCAGCTCAAAAGCATCACGTAAATTATTTACCAAATATTTTGTATAGCTATCAGTAACTTTTTCCGGATTATTAGAAAATAATTTAAAAGTCGGCGGGCGGGTTTTTATTTGCGTCATATATTTTACCCGAACACGCCTACCGCCTTTTTGCAGAGGCAGAGGATGCTCCTCGGTGGTAAAACCAAGCCACTCGTTTAATTTGCTAGTCGCTATTTTCTTATTCCAGATATTGTAAATATTAACGCAAGCGTCTAGCACTTGCTCTATATTTTTTTTGTTAATAGCTGAAATAAATATTATCGGCACGCCTTTAATTTGCGGTAAGTTAGTACTTACTTGATAATCAAATTCTTCTTTAAATTTCTCTTTTTCAGATTCCTTAACTAAGTCCCATTTATTTACTACTATAACAATACTTCTTCCTTCCGATGCAACATAACTTGCAATATTTAAATCTTGCTGCTTTAATGGAGCTAAGGCATCAATCATTAAAATCACCGTATTAGCAAATTTGATGCTATTAATAGCATCCGAGGCAGATAATTTTTCCAGCGATTCGTTGATAGTAGATTTTTTACGCAAACCCGCAGTATCTATTAATTTTATTTTATTTCCTTTATATTGCCAATCAATTTCAATTGATTCGCGAGTCAATCCGGCTTCAGGACCGGTTAATAATCTTTCATCGTTAATAAGAGCATTAATAAAAGTAGATTTTCCGGCATTTGGTCTACCGCTTACCACTATTTGAATATAATCGGCTTTTATAGGGTCACTAATTTTTTCGCTCGGAGAATTATCTTGAGAATCATTATTAGCGATTCCTTCAACTATCGCATCGTATAAATCCGCCATCCCGACACCGTGTTCAGCCGAAATAACTACCATATTATCAAAACCGAGTTGATAATATTCTTTAGCAAAATCAAAACGCCCTTCACATTTATTTATTATCAATATAGTCGGTTTATTATATTTTCTAACAAAATGAGCAAGTAATTTATCATCGGGCAGCACGCCGCTTTTGCCGTCGACCATAAAACATATTATATCCGATTCAACAATCGCTTTAGTTGTCTGCTCCATTAAACGCTCACTTAAAGGCTGCCCCATTTCATATTTTACCTCTTCAAGCCCCGGCGTATCAATTACGGTGAATTCTAAAGAAGCAATCCCGGCACTCGCATATTTTCTATCTCTTGTAACACCGGGCTGATCGTGAACAACAGCTTTTTTCCTGATACTTAAACGGTTAAAGAGCGTTGATTTCCCGACATTCGGTCTACCGACTAACGCAATGGTCTTTTTATTCATCTCAAAAATAATCCTAAATTTTATATTATTATAGTTAATTCATGATATTACTTTTGTAGTTCGATGTCATTCCCGCGCAGGCGGGAATCCGGAAATCCTTTAAACAAATCAATAGTAGAATTTATTATATGATTCTACTATTTTTTTAAGCTTTTTTCTGGATTCCCGCCTGCGCGGGAATAACATAAAACACGCTTTAACCTATCCACACAACAATGCTTTACGGGAATGACATCAAAAATTCGATCCATACAAGAATTACATTGACTATATTACCACTTAATTATAAAAATATAAATAGTAAAGTCTAAAATTAATGCTATAAGAATTTTTTAATGTTAAAATAAAATTAATTATTATTTAGGGAAAAATATGGATAATTGTGAACTTAATACCAATTATATGTATTACATGTTAGAAGGACTTAGGGCGCAAATGGCTCCGACTCATTTAGGTATAAAAATTTTAAAAGAAGCCTTTGAAGATGAATCGTTAAAAGATAACGGTTATGCAAGAATTATGCATGCTTACCTGACCCTTTCCGAACGGATGCTCCGAAAATACGAAAAACCCAAATTTAATATTACCGAAACTATTATTGATAACGTAACTTATGGAATTGACGAAAAAGTTATTTTAAAAAAAACGTTTTGTGAATTAAAACATTTTTATAAAGTAGGCTGTAAGCAAGTAATGCCGAAATTGCTAATAATTGCGCCGATGGCTGGTCACCATGCTACTTTGCTGCGAGCAACAATACAGGAATTATTGCCGTATTGTGATGTATATATTACCGATTGGACAGATGCAAGTTACGTACCTGTAGAAGCCGGACGTTTTGATATGGATGATTTTATCGATTATACAATTGCGTTTATCAATTTTCTTGGACCTAATACCCATACTATGGCAGTTTGTCAACCCACAGTACCGTTACTTGCCGCTATTAGTATAATGTCGTCGGACAATCAACCTAATGTACCGAATTCAATGATTTTAATCGGCGGTCCGATTGATGCTAGAAAAAATCCGACAGCAGTTGATGAATTTGCTTTAAGCAAAAACCTAGAGTGGTTTTGTAAAACAGTTACAATGACCGTTCCGCCTAACTATCCCGGGCATGGTCGGAAAGTTTATCCGGGTTTTTTACAACTTGCCGGTTTTATTAGTCTAAATTTATCTCGCCATATAGATTCTCATCTAGAGTTATTACAAAATTTACTAAACGGAGATTATAAAAAAGCCGATCATACTATTAAATTTTATGATGAGTATTTAGCCCCTATGGATATGGCGGCAGAGTTTTACTTGCAAACTATCGAAGAAGTATTTCATGAATTTTCTTTAGCTCGTGGAAAATTAGTTTCCGAAGATCGTCATATTAATTTAAAAGATATTACCAAATGTGCTTTACTTGGGATAGAAGGAGAGCTTGACGATATCGCAGCCGTCGGTCAAACAAAAGCAGCGATAAAACTTTGTCAAAATATTCCGGATTCAATGAAGCAATATCATATGCAGAAAGGAGCGGGGCATTACGGAGTATTTAGCGGTAGTAAATTTAAGCAGTTCATCGTACCGGTTATTAAGGATTTTATATATACTCATGATAAAGCAAACGAAACTAAGAATAAGGCGAAGTAGATATTAAGTTGTAACGGTGTCATTTCCACCTTCTCGATGTCATTCCGGCAACGGCGTATGGGTGTCAACTTAAGGAGCAAAAACGTAAGCCGTCATTGCGAGCGACTGGAAGCTTTGTTGCATGGCTCGAATTTTTGATGTCATTCTAGCTAAAGGCGGGAATCTAGCCTTTTCTTTGTCATGCTGAACTTGTTTCAGCATCTCTTGCAGTAGATCCTGAAATAAATCCAGGATGACTATAATTTTCTAGATTCCCGCTTTCGCGGGAATGACACCCTTTTTATGGCAATTTCTAATCCATGCAACAATGCCGGCTTGACCACGGCATCCAGTCTTTTTATTAAGGCTTTTTCTGGATACCGTGGTCAAGCCCACTACTGTACGAACGTTGAAAAAAGGCTGTGTCATGCCGTGACTTGATCACGGCATCCAGGAAAATAAAGCCATATTAGACTTATTTTGAATCTTTTTATGATATTATAAGCTGGATTCCGTGGTCGTAGCCACGGAATGACAGAATTTTTACCTCTTTATTTAAACGTTCGTACAGTAGTGGGTCAAGCCACGGTATGACATCGTACTTGTATTAACCTTAATACACTAATTATGATATGTAACCATGGATTCCCGCCTTCGAGCCATGCAACAACGCCCCGCCTTTAGCTAGAATGACATACGAGAATAGGGAATGACGTAGAGGATAATGTAGTTTCAAACCACCAAAGTTAAAACTAACATTAACCCGACATAATTATTATTTTTAAATATTGCAAGGCAATTAGCGGGATTGTTAATATTTAATATTGCCACTTGCCATAACAACATTATTAAAGCAACCGAAATAGCAATATAATTAATATTATAATTAGCTATATTAGCGCTTAGAATGAATAATAATATAAAAATAATATAAAAACTATATAGCCAAAGCCTATAATTTTTATTTTCTAACCATCTTGCAAGAGACTTTACGCCTATTTTTTTATCATCGACCAAATCCATAAAGCCGTAAATCGTATCATAACCTACTGTCCAACTACAACATGCTATATACATAATAAAAGCTTGTATAGTGAGCTTATCTAATATCGCAGCATAGCCGATTAATACACCGAGATTAAAAGTTAATCCTAAAAATACTTGCGGGAAATTAGTAAAGCGTTTCATTAACGGATATAATATAATCATCACAAAGGCAAAAAAACCGATATATATAGCCGCTCTGTTCAATGATAATAAAATCAATAAGGCACAAACTAATAATATAATTAGTATGATTAAAGCGTCTTTAACGGTTAATAACCCGTTTGCTAAAGGTCTTTCTTTGCTCCTAGCAACATGTTTGTCATAATTCTTGTCAAATATATCGTTAATTACACAGCCTGCACTTCTTGTAATGATGCTACCCAAGAAAAATACCGGCACTAATTTTATTAATTCTACTATTGTAGGCTTAGCAAGTAATATCCCAAAAAGTGCAGGGAAAAATACTAATAGATAACCCGTAGGGCTATTTAGCCTCATCAGCTTCAAAGTAAGAAAGAATTTGTTTGGCATTTGCATAAGGTTGATATATTTTTGTTTACATTGAATCATCATTGCGAGGAGATTCGGGTGTTATTGCATGGCTCATAATTTACCGTATTATGGTTATTACAAGTACGGTGTCATACCGTGGCTTGACCACGGTATCCAGAAAAAATTTTAATAAAAAGACTGGATGCCGTGATCAAGTCACGGCATGACACCGTACACTTTGCAAAAATTCGAGCCATGCAACAACGTTGATTTGACCTCGGCATGACAGTATCAACAGACTATTTTAACACCAATATAACTATATTATGAAAGAATTTCCAAAGAATTATAATTTTTCTGAAAGTGAAAAAAAATTGCAACAATTTTGGCAAGAAAAGCAAATTTATGCTTATGACGAGAATATAGCTAAAGAAGAAACGTTTGTAGTAGACACTCCGCCGCCGACCGTTTCGGGACAACTACATATCGGTCATGTTTATAGCTATACGCAAACGGATTTTATCGTACGCTTTCAACGTATGCTAGGTAAAAATATTTTTTACCCGATGGGATTTGACGATAACGGTCTACCGACGGAACGTTTAGTAGAGAAGCAAAAAAAAATTAAAGCGTCTCACATGGATCGTGAACAATTTATTAAGGTTTGTGAGGAAGTAGTTAAAAGCGAAGAAGAAAAATTTAGAAATTTATTTAATCAAATCGCATTATCGGTAGATTGGAATTTAGAATATCAAACTATTAGTCCGTTATCTCGAAAAATATCGCAAATGTCTTTTTTAGATTTGGTACAAAAAGGCGAAGTCTATCGAAATAATCAACCTATTTTATGGGATCCGGTTGACGGGACGGCACTTGCGCAAGCCGATATTGAAGACATCGAGCAAACTTCACAAATGAATTATATTAACTTCAAAACTGAAAAGGGCGAACCGCTTACTATAGCCACCACGAGACCGGAGTTACTACCTGCTTGCGTAGCCGTATTTTATCACCCCGAAGATGAGAGATATAAACATTTAGCAGGTCAACTTTCCGTAACGCCGCTTTTTGATGTTAAAGTGCCTTTGCTTGCCGATCCTTTAGTACAACCAGATAAAGGCACAGGGCTTGTAATGTGCTGTACTTTCGGCGATCAAACCGATATAACTTGGTGGAAAACTCATAAACTACCTTTAAAAATTATTATTACTAAAAAAGGTATTATAGATTTTCCTCATGATTCGATTCAGATAGACGGCTTGAAAATAAAAGAAGCCCGCGAGAAAATTATTAATATTTTAAAAGAGCAAAATCTACTTATAAAACAGGTGGATATTACCCATACCGTAAAATGTGCGGAGCGTTCCGGCGCACCTCTTGAAATACTCACCGTGCCGCAATGGTTTGTTCGGACAATAGACCATAAAGAGGAATTGCTTAAGCGAGCAAATGAATTAAATTGGCACCCTAAAAATATGAAAATTCGTTTAGAGAATTGGATTAACTCCATAGCCTTCGATTGGTGTATAAGCCGCCAGCGTTATTTCGGCGTTCCTTTTCCGGTTTGGTATTCCAAAAAACCCGGTGAAGAAGGAAAAGTTTTATTTGCCGATATTTCGCAATTGCCCGTTGATCCTTTAAAAGATTTACCTCTTGGATATTTAAGCCACGAAGTAGAACCGGATTACGACGTAATGGATACCTGGGCGACAAGCTCGGTTTCACCGCAACTTTCAACTCATGGCATTTCTGATAATTTAGCTGTTAACGGAGATAGGCACGCCAAATTATTCCCGATGGATTTAAGGCCGCAAGCTCATGAAATAATTAGAACATGGGCATTTTATACTATTTTAAAAGCGCATTTACATCAAAATACTTTGCCGTGGAAAAATATTATGGTTAGCGGTTGGTGCTTGGCGGAAGATCGCAGTAAAATGTCAAAATCCAAAGGCAATGTTTTAGTACCTGAAAAGCTGTTAGAGCAGTACGGCTCTGACGTGATTCGTTACTGGTCGGCAAATTCAAAACTTGGAGCTGATACTGCTTATTCCGAAGACGTAATGAAAAACGGCAAACGGCTAGTTAACAAGCTATGGAACGCCGCTAAATTCGTCTCTATTCATTTTGATAAATTAGAGGAAAAAGATAAAAATAGCGATCTTTTAAAAGTAAGCGAAAAAATTACTCATGATTTAGATAAATGGATGATTAACAAGCTAATAGAGTTAATCAAACAAGCAACAATTGAGATGCAGAATTACGAATATGCAAATGCTATGCATTTAATAGAAAAATTCTTTTGGTCGGTATTTTGTGATAATTACCTAGAAATTAGTAAAGCTAGAAGTTATAACGAAGATAATAAAAACCCTACTGGACAGTGTAGTGCTATCTTAACACTTTATCATGTAATGCAAGTTTTATTAAAGCTATTTGCACCTTTTTTACCTCATATTACCGAGGAAATTTATCAGCTTTTATATAGCACCGGTTCTTCGATACATGAAAAAGGTAACTGGTCGAAATATGATAATTTAAACTATATTATAGATTCAAAACAGGCAGAAGGTTTATTAGAAATCCTGGATATAGTACGCAAATTTAAAGCCGAAAAAAATCTTTCAATTAAGGCGCCTATTAAATTACTTGAAGTTAAAGGTATAAATTTGTCGCCTGATTTAACCGAAGATTTAAAAAGCGTAACCTCAGCAGAATTTATAAAATATTATTTACAAGAAGGTGGAATTGTAGTTAACATTATTTTATAAAATAAATATAAATTATGTTTATCAATAGAAAATTTAATAGACGTAAAAATACTTTACCTACCAAATTTGTAGGGATAATTATTATTATTTTTGCTTTTTGGGCTTATTATACTTACGTAAGGGAACATAATTGGCGATACGTCACACCTACGGATAAACAGGTAAAAAGTTATGAGATTAGTGAATCCACAGCGCTTAATCTTTACCAATTAATGAAAGACACTCATGAAATACTTACTAAATATCAAATAGAATATTGGATTAAAAGCGGTACTTTACTCGGAGCGGTAAGGCATCAAGGTATAATCCCGTTTGATGATGATTTAGATATCGGCATAATGCATGATGATGAAATAAGGCTACAAAAAATATTACCGGAGTTTGAAAAACTCGGATATAATATTGAGTATAATAAAATTTACAGTATATGTAAAAAAAGCTGCTTAGATATTTTTATATTTCACCAAGAAGATAATAAATTTATATATACTAACAGGAATATACGTAATAAATTTCCATTTGATTTCTTCTATGATAATGAATTATTCCCGCTAAAAAAATATCAATTCGGTAGCATAGAGGTTTACGGTCCCCAAAATCCTCAAGAGAATTTGGATAGGCAATATCCGGAGTGGGATAAATATGTAGTTATACAACAACCTCATAGTAATCATCTTTCTTTTTTAACCAATATCGACAAAAGAACAAAATTTATATTAACCCCTGAATTATTAAAACCCGCTATGCCTTCGGGTCCTCTAGAGGATAGGGTAGATTGGTAGGGAAGTACTATGTCATTCCCGTGAAAACTAGGCGTTGTTGCATGGCTACCGGAATCGTCATTGCGAGGAGGCATTTATGCCGACGCGGCAATCCAGAAAAATACTTTTAAGTCATATTTATTTCAGGATCCACTACAAGAGATGCGCAAAACTTGTTCAGCATGACAAAGTAAAGCCTGGATTCCCGCCTGCGCGGGAATGACATACGGCACTTTTTTAGAGCCATGCAACAACGCCGTCATAGCCACGGTATGACAATGATTTTTACCCTTTTAATATAAAACACTAAATAAAAAAATATGCATTATCTCTTATTACTCTTAATAATTAGTTATTTTACTTTTTTCGGTTTATTTATTTTGTTTTATATAAAAATTAAAACCTTGAAAGTGCAGCTACAATTCTTAACTGATCAAAATCTAGAAATTAACAATAATAATCAATTACTGAATCAGGAAAAAATAGCTCATTTGCAGATGATAGAACAGCTTAACTGCAGAATAGAGTATCAAGAGCAGACTATTAAGGATTCTGAGAGAATAAGAAGCGAATCATTTTCATCCGCCAAAGCTGCCTTGTTCGACCTTGGTAAAGATTTATCTAAGCAATTAATCGAAATACATAAAATGGAAAATACGGCAGCAAGGGAGCTTTCGGAGAAAAATATTGCTACTGCTTCAGGAAAATTTAATAGCGAGTTTGAGCGGTTAATTACGATGGTAGGAGCGCTAAATAAAGATATCGAGCAGTCAAAAGGAACTGTTGATTTAATTAAACAGTCGCTACTTTCTCCTATCGGCGCAGGGCTACTTGCCGAGATTACATTAGAGAATATTTTGAAATCATCGGGCTTACGCCCTAACTTAGATTTCATTATTCAATACGGCTTAACAACGCAAGATAACGCACGACTCAGACCTGACGCGTTGATTTTCCTTCCTTCCGGTAATTTAATGGTTATTGACGCTAAAGCCTCTAAATTTCTAGTAGATGAGCAAAATCCGGCAAATCTTAGCAAGACTATGAATTACCATTTGAAATCTCTTGCTAATAAAGATTATGCCGAAAATATTTTAGCCAGCCTACATAGTAAAGAAGAAAATTATAATAATATTATAACTTTAATGTTTTTACCTACCGAACAAGCCGTAGAGAAAATCCTTGCCGCCGATCCCGATTTCTTACAAAAAGCTTGGACAAATAATATATTTCCGGTAGGCCCTAGCGGGATTATGAATATGCTATCATTTGCAAGATTTCAAATTACCGATCATCGTCGTTCAGAAAACTATAAGGTTATTATAGAAGAAGTCAGGAAGTTATTAGGTTCAATAGCTACTATAGCTGATTATTCCCAAAAGATCGGTAATAATTTACAAAATATGGTTACTAATTACGATAAATTTGCCGGTTCATTTAATCGTAATTTTATTTCGCGTGTAAAAAATATTCAGAAACTCGGTATTGAAGGCGGCAATAAAACTCTCCCACAAGCGCTAGAGCGTTATCAAATTGTTTCCTCAAAATCGGAAATTATCGAGGTTGAAGCAAGTGACGCTATCGAGCAAATAGAAGAAGTAAAATAGTTTGGGAGGGAGGTATTATTAGGTAGCTAATCGTCATTGCGAGGAGGCATTGCTCGCGTGGATACCTAAAACGTCAGCGAGCCGCTGCAAGCATTGTTGCAATGACGATTCTGATAGCCACGCAACAACGCTAAAGCCGTCTCGCAATGACGAGTTTTTTGCGGTAATTTCTGATCCACACAGATACACATCAAAAACTTAAATTTATTCCAAATTGACGTTACTAAACCGATTTCGCTAAAGCTAAATAATTTTGCGGTGAGAGATTTTCGGCTCGATAATTACCGTCAATTTTTAATTCTAAAAGTAATTCGTTAATTTTAGGAGTAAGATTCTTCAAAGACGACTTAATCATTTTACGCCTTCCGGAAAATGCTAATCTCGTTATTAATTCCACTTTATTTATTAAATCAAGAGGCAGTAAAATTTTCAAAGGCACCAGCTTAACTACGCCCGAATATATTTTAGGCGGCGGATAGAAAGCTGCAGGAGCCACATCAAAACATTTTTCTGCCTTAGCAATTAATTGACAGATAACTGATAATCTGCCGTAGGCTTTTGTACTCGGCAAAACGCAAATCCTTTCTACGACTTCTTTTTGCAGCATAAGGGTCATGCTATTTATTAATTCCGCCTGTTTTAGCCATCTAATAACTAATTCAGTACCTATATTATACGGTAAATTAGATATAATAGTTATTTTGTTACCCTGCGATAAGGCTGATTTGACTATAAACAAATCAGCTAAATTAATTTTAAGCGCATCCCCTTGGATAATATTCAAAGCAGGGTAACTTTTTCTAATCTCTTCTAGTAACGGGATACATCTATTATCGGTTTCAATGACGGTTAAGGATTTAGGATTTTTCTGCAATATCGATCTAGTCAAACCTGCCGTACCCGGACCGATTTCTAAAATATAGGCATTTTCTTCAAGACCGGATACGCGGACGATCTTATCACACAAGCTGCTATCAAAAATAAAATTTTGTCCGTATCTTTTAAGAGCGATAATATTATGAGCTGCAGCATGTTTGGATATTGAAGGTAACATAGTCTACGACGGTAGCATTATTTTTATGTAAGCTTTTTTATGTAAATTATCAAAAAACTTCTGAGCTTTTTGTGATACTTTTTTATTTGTTAAAAAATTTACTACGTAATTATTTTCGTCTTCACTGACATTTAAGATTTTTTTATTACATATTAATATTATTTGAAATTTATCGTTCCTTTCAAAAACACTACTTGCCTGATCTATATTTAAATCTTTAGTAATGGTTTGCAAAATTCCGTCTAAACTATTCAGTTTTCCGTCAAACGGCTCCATAATAGCAAAATTCTCATACATAGATTTCTTGACCTCGGCACATCTTTTTAAACGCTTTTTTAAATTATACATTTTCGTAAGTGTTTTATTATCCTTACCCTTTGCGGTAAAAATTTGCATTGAAATTTCTGCATCTTTCATATTACTCGATAAGATTGTCGCGTCTATTTCCTTGCTACTAATATTTATCGATCTCGATAAGCCGGATAAAATATTCATCTTAACCAATTCGCCTTTAATTTGTGAGATAAAACTATTGGTGTCGACCGATCTACTTTTAAGATATTGCAGAAGGTAGCCTTTCGGCATTTTATTACGCTCTTCAATGGTTCTTATAGCATTCTCTACTTCTTCCTCAGGAATAGTTTTATCTTTAGTATATTGAAAAAGTAGCGCCTCATCAATTAGGCTTTTGATTGCCAAATTGCTAAGCTGCTTATCTTGCGCAGCATTCACGCTTTCAACGTTATTTAATGCCATAATCATTTTCTTACGCGCACGAAACTCGTTTAAAGTAATCGGCTCGTTATTCACTAGCGCAACTATATTCGGTAATTCTGCCTTTGCTATATTTAAAGTTAAAAAAACAGTAATTATAAACAATAATTTTTTCATATTTTTAAACTCACATATTTAATATTTTTAAACCGATAGAAACACTCCAAGAGGAAGTAGTTTTTTTTATCCCACGACTTGCATCCACCATATAATCGGAAGAAATTTTTGCAGCAATTCTAACACAATCTTTAAAATATGTCACTTTAATAGTTCTTGAAAGTAATTGCGGTTTTTTTGTCGATATATCGACGCGTCCGCCGAAACCGACTAACCAATTTTCCGTTAACCGATACCCTAAATCTCCATAAAATTGCCTTACTCTATTATTAGAGAGTTCTCTATTTTCTATACTATAATATTTTTTAAGATTTGTAAGCTGAATAAAGCTGCCAGCAATATTAATTTTACTATTTTGAAAATTACTGCCTATTTCATCGCGAATAGGTTTCAGATTCTCGTCTTTCCTAAAACTATAAAATAATTCAAATTGCTCTAAAAATCTTGCTGAAATTTTCCCGACATTTTCGGTATTATGAACGGATTGATCAATACTATATTTAGTATTTTTCGACTGCCCTAAAAATAAACCTAAATAATTTTCATATTTAGATATAGTAGTATTAAGTCCATAATTCAATCTATTACCGAATTCATGACAATCAATCCCGCTATAACGATTTGAATAGAATATATTCTTCTCCGACAATTCATATTTATTAGGATCAATGATAATAAATTGATTATCTCGGCGTTGCAATTTTCGCCCCACCGTAAAAGAGGCTATGGGTTCGGTAAGTAAAGTAATATTATTAGCAATAACTCCCGCTAACGGATAACGCCAGACGGTTTGAAATTCCGGTATGTTTCTAGCCAGAGTTTTTTGATCTCTAATTTTATTTAGATACTCATGTCGAATAAAATAAAAATCCTCTCTATCTTTCAGAGCAAAACTAAAAATCTGTCCGGAAGGGGTTAATAAATTATGGACAAAAGATAATTGCAACGAAGTCCTAGCAAGCTGTTTGCCTATTCTTTCCTTGTATAGTAAAGTATTATTTTCGATAACAAAATAGCTAGTCTCATTATCGTTTAAGTTAATAACGTTTTTTGTAATAATTTTAGGAAGAATTAAAGGATCGGTAGCACTACTATCATTAGCACCGAGTCCTTGAAGGTCTATAGCTTCGACCACTAAATAATTAGCATCGTGAATTTTATTTAAAAATACTTTAGAAGTTAAATAAGAACTATAATTATCATAATAGTTCTTTAAATATGCTTTATCAGAAGTGCGCTCTAATTTAAATCCGTAAGCATATTCTTTATTAATAAAATTACCGCTTGTTACATAATGATAGCCGTTAACTTTTTCATTTTTTATTTTTTGACCGTTTTTTTCTAAAAAATACGGTAAGTTACCGTAATTACCTTCAAAAATTATAGAATCCGTACTATTAAAACGATAACGCCCCTCAAGTTCAAAAATTTGATATTTTTGGAAAATTCTAGGAGTTAAAGTAAAATCCATATTAGGCTTTGCTCGATAATATAGAGGTATACCTAAACCTTCATTTTTTATACTAGGAATTAATATACCGGAACTGGCCGGAGCCGAAGGAGTAGGATGTGCAAAATACGGTAAATATATAATCGGTACGCCGTATACCTCAAAAAACATATTCCTGTAAGTTATCCTATTTGCATCAAAATCAACATAGGTATCTTTGGCAGAAATCTGCCAAATAGGGTTTTTATTGCAAGTAATTTCACAGGGCGTAAATTTACTATAATAAAGGCGAGCTTTGTTTTCATCAATCCTTTCAGCGAGCTTTGATACTAAAAGAGTATTATCACCGAAAAATAAAATAAAATCCGAAATCACTCCGGTTTTAAATTTATCCTTTAAAACTACTTTTTCACCTATAATAATTTTATTTTTTTCGTCTTTGACTTTAACATTTCCTTCTGCCCACAAAATATCATTTTCTATATCGTAAAGTAAATTATCCGCCGTTAACAAATAATTATTCAGAGTGATGCTAATATTACCTTTAGCGTATATTAACTTTTCACTTTCATTATATTCAATAAAATCGGCAGCTACATTATCTATTTTAACGCCCTTAGCCTGTCTAATCGCACTCGAAAAACCTATAACCGGAAATATGATAATGATAATTAATAAGCTGCATACAAGACGCATTTAATATTACTCAAGATATAATTAATAGTGGAAAATAATAGCAAGCTATATTAAATATATCAAAGTAATTATAAAAGATTATAAAAATTTACTTGCTCTTGTTAGGTATAGACTAGTATTCTAAAATAAATGCTTGTCATTCCTGCACTGTTGAGGCGTTGTTGCATGGCTCGTAATTTACCGTATTATGGTTATTACAAGTATGGTGTCATACCGTGGCTTGACACCGCGGTACTTTTAAAAAATACCCGAAATATAGCAATTTCTGATCCATATCACAATGCCAGCTCGCAATGACGGGGTTTTGCGTTAATTTCAATCCACGTAACAATGTACCATTTTAAGTAATATTACCATGCTAGATAATTTTATCGATAATCAATCGGCTAAAGAGTTTTCCGTTAGTGAGATTTCTAATAAAATTAAAGAATTATTAGAAAGTAATTTCGGTTATGTTAGAGTAAAAGGGGAAATTTCCGGTCTTAAAATAGCTAGTTCAGGTCACGGTTACTTTAATTTAAAAGAAAATACGGCTATTTTAGCTTGCACTTGTTGGCGTCCCACTCTTGCTAAAATTAAATTTCCGTTGACGGATGGAATGGAAGTAGTCATCAGCGGCAAACTATCCGGCTATTCAGGTAATTCACGCTATCAATTATCGGTAGATAACCTTGAGCCGGCGGGTCTTGGCGCCATGATGCAAATTTTAAATGAACGTAAAGCACGATTAGAGAAAGAAGGTTTATTTAATAAGGTAAGAAAAAAATTGCCTTTCTTACCGACTAAAATCGGTGTTGTTACGTCAATAACCGGCGCGGTTATAAAAGATATCATTCACCGAATTACCGACCGTTTCCCGTCCCGCATAATAATATGGCCCGTTAGTGTACAAGGGGAAAATGCCGGCAATGAAATTGCCGAGGCTATAGAAGGATTTAATAATTTAGAAGAAGTAAATAAACCGGACGTAATAATTGTTGCTCGAGGCGGCGGCTCAATAGAAGATCTTTGGTCTTTTAACGATGAGATATTAGTACGAGCTACTTTTAACTCAGAAATTCCTATTATTTCAGCAGTCGGTCATGAGGTAGATTATACTTTAATTGACCTAGCTGCCGATAAAAGAGCGCCTACCCCGACTGCGGCAGCCGAATTTGCCGTACCGGTACTTTCTATTTTAAATTATACGTTACAATCTCACTTGCATGTTTTACTAAGCCGTATTAATCAATTAATTAAATATCAACAACAACATATTTCTAACTATAACAAAATACATAGATATTTTGTAAATTATATTAATAATAAACAACAACTACTTGATGAAGTAGGTTTTAATTTAATAGATTCCTTACCTTATTTGATTAATAAAAAACAAATAAAACTTGAATCTTTTACAAAAGATAGGATTAATCCCGTTAAAATAATTACTTATAAATTATTAGAATTGACACATCAAACCGGTTATATGATAAAATCAATCGATAATAGTTTGAAAAATTTTGAATATAAACTAACGTTAAATAGTTCACTTCTAACAAGCTTAGATTATAATAATGTACTTAAACGCGGCTTTACTATCATTAAAAGTGAAAACGGTAAATTTTTATCTTCAAAAGCTGTGGCAGAAACTAAAGAAAAATTTAGTATTAATTTTTTTGACGGCGAAATTAAAGTGATTAGAGACACAAAATGTCATTCCGTGACTTGATCGGTGTTGTTGCATGGATGGTTAAAAACGCTCTCGATGTCATTCTAGCTAAAGGCGGGAATCCAGAAAATACTTAAAATAAGCAAAATTATATAATAAATTACTATTTAATTTGCTCCTATTAACTTTCTAGATTCCCGCCTTTAGCTAGAATGACATCGAAAATTCGAGCCAGGCAACAAGGCCCGCAGGTGGAAACAATTAACTATAATTTAAATTATACAGAGATTGATATATGAGAATAAAAATTTTTAAACTCTTTGTGTTTATATTGATTATTTTAAAAAATTTCTATGCTTTAAGTGAAGCCGTACCCGGTCAACCTTTACAAAGTCAACCTTCTATCGCAAATCCATCGACTATAGAATGTAACGATGTACCGGATAAGAAAACTTTAATAAACGGTTGGTACACAAATATCCCTTATCAATATATTACTACTACTCCGAACGGCAATATTAACGTCGCCGGCATGGATATTGAATTAATTAATGCTTTTGCTAAAAAAGCGGAAATTAGTATAGTTAAGGAAGAAAATAATTGGTTTCAAAACCAATTAGATATCGAACAAGGCACATTAGATATGGCAAGCGGAGCTACTTATACTATAGAAAGAAGTGAATATGCTTATTTCTCAAAGCCTTACAGGTCAGAAGAACTTTCACTATTTATTATCGATCCACTCGCAAAAAAACTAAATTTTCAAAACATTAATCAGTTTATGGCGCAAATACGTTTATTTAATCTTCATCTTGGCGTGATTAAAGGTAACGTATACGGTCTTCCGGAATTTACCGATTTTCTACAAAGTGAAAAAAATAGCGATATAATTACTGTATATCAAAATGATATGGAATTAGTTAACGGACTTATGACAAAAGAAATTGACGGGTTTGTTAGCGATAGAATAGTCGGCGCCGTAAATATTTTGAATGCGAAAGTTGAGCAAAAAATAACGGAAGTTCCTTTAAATATAAAAACACCGATACATTTAATGTTTAGTAAAAAAACCGTATCTTTAAATGTAGTACAAAAATTTAATTATGCAATAGACGCATTTATTACTAGCAATGAATATAAGAAAATTACAAAAACTTACCTGTATCATATTTTATTACCTAAATCTATCGACTCTAGATGGTGTCATATTATCGTTATGATCGGAAGTTTAGCTTTTGCAGTTTCGGGTATTATAATAGGCGCTAAGAATAATACTACTTTATTCGGTACTTTTTTATTTGCAATATTACCGTCTATTAGCAGCTGTATTATACTTGATTTAATAGTAAATCATGATACGGGACATTTAAATTTTGATTTTACTCCCTTTTATTTTTACTATGTCTTTATATCCGTATTAATCAGTTTTACCGCTATTAAACTATTTAGCTCTTACAATAAACAAGTTTATGAAGATAGTTTTTTAGATCAAGTATTTATTAATATTCTTGCTATTTGTGATGCATTTGGGCAAGCAAGTTTTGTAGTTATCGGCATTGTCATGATTATTATACAAAAAATTGAACCGCTTGGATTTTGGGGACCGTTTTTCGCCTGTATAACTGCCAATAGCGGCGTAATATTCCGAGATTTTATCAGCGGAGGACAATTTACCAAAGGAGTCCCGAAAGGTCTAACTATTGAAATATCAATATTATGGGGGGTATGTTTTAGCGTATTACTTGATATATACGGCTCAAACCCTGATTATAATACAATAGAATATTCTATGATGGCGGTAATTGCCGGAGCATTTTTTACTCATCTTTTAGTTTATTATTTCAGTTTCCCGGAATGGAGATTTCGTAATGACAAAATAACGGAAGAAAATACGGCAGGGCAGAAATGAAGAGAGCTATAAAAAATGAAGTATATGTAAGTGTAACTTGAAGAGTTTTCATACCGTGGCTTGACCCACTACTGTACGAACGTTGAAAAAAGGCTGTGTCATGCCGTGACTTGATCACGGCATCCAGGAAAATAAAGCCATATTAGACTTATTTTAGAATCTTTTTATGATATTATAAGCTGGATGCCGTGATCAAGTCACGGCATGACACAGCCTTTTTTCAACGTTCGTACAGTAGTGGGCTTGACCATGGTATGACATCGTACTTGTAATAACCATAATACGATAATTATGATCCACGCAACAGCACCTTCCCGTGCAGGCGGAGCGTTGTTGCATGGCTCGATAAAAGCAGCAATATCTTCCCGCAAGAATGGGTTTCAATAATTACACTACAGAGCAAAAATGAAAATAGCCGCTTGGAATATTAACTCCATAAAAATAAGACTTGAGCATTTACGTAATTTTTTAACCGAAGTAAATCCTGATATTTTATTATTACAAGAAATAAAGTGCGAAACCGATAATTTTCCGTTTAACGAACTATCTGATCTACCGTATAACTTTTATGTTCACGGACAAAAATCATATAACGGCGTTGCTATTTTATCTAAATTTCCCGCGGACGAAGTAATAAAGGATTTTCCTGATAATTATTGCTCTGATCAATCAAGATTTTTGGAAATTAACGTATCCACTCCCATTGGTTTTTGCAAAGTAATTTCATTATACGCTCCTAACGGCTCGCTAGTCGGTAGCGATAAATTTGAAGCAAAACTAAAATTTTATGATAGCTTTATTAAATATTTATCCTTGCAAAAATCTTTTGAAGAACAAATCATCATAGGCGGAGACTTTAATATTGCACCGTTTGATATTGATGTATATTCTCCGAGTATACTTACCGACACTACTTGCTTTACTCTACAAGAACAAAAAAAATTCCGAACAATCTTAAATTTAGGGTTTGAAGATTTATATAGATTCGGAAACCCTAATACTCAAGAATTTTCCTGGTGGGATTATAGAGCCGGATGCTTTGAGCAAAATAGAGGTATGCGTATTGACATGCTACTTGGCTCTAACGGTGCGGTTGACTATTTAGACAATTGTTATATGGATTATAGTTTAAGGGCTAAAGTAAAGCCTTCTGATCATATACCGATAGTGGCGAGTTTTCACAGGACGAAGTAATAACATCATTACGATGAGGCACAGGCATTGTTGCATGGCTCATAATTTACCGTATTAATACGGTTATTATAAGTACGGTGTCATACCGTGGCATGACAAACGCTTTGCAAAAATTCGAGCCATGCAACAACGCCTGCATCTCCCTAGCTCAGACATTTAACGATCCAAGACCTCCACGCAATAATGCCGCGCGGGAATGACATCCGCAGCGTTTTTTATCGATCCACACAATTAACATTAAATAGGATATAAAAATAATGTCACCAAAATTTATGAATTTTTACGAAAAATATATGACTGTTATGGGAATAATAGGTAATTTCATGTTTTACGTACAGGCATATAAAATATTTACCTGTAAATCTGCAAGTTCGGTCTCGCTACCGGCTTTTACGATTAGTGCCGTTGCTCTTAGCAGTTGGCTATTATACGGTATTTTATTAAAAAACACTCCTATCATAATAGCCAATATAGTCGGATTAGTGGGAGCTTTAATTGTTTTAACGGCGATAATGATGTATTAAATTAGATAAATTTATTACCGCAATGCATTATTGCGTGGATCAAAAATTGCTATATTTTGGGTATTCTTTAAAAGTACCGCGGTGTCATGCCGTGGCTTGACCACGGAATCCAGTCTTTTTATTAAGATTTTTCTGGATACCGTGGTCAAGCCCACTACTGTACGAACGTTTAAATAAAGAGGTAAAAATTCTGTCATTCCGTGGCTACGACCACGGAATCCAGCTTATAATATCATAAAAAGATTCTAAAATAAGTCTAATATGGCTTTATTTTCCTGGATGCCGTGATCAAGTCACGGCATGACACAGCCTTTTTTCAACGTTCGTACAGTAGTGGGTCAAGCCACGGTATGACAAGGTTTAAGCGATTTTAACCATCCACGCAATGCCTCCGGCGTTGTTGCATGGCTACCGGAATCGCCATTGCGAGCATTTGTGCGAAGCGCGGCAATCTAGAAAATAATAATTTTCACAGCATTTTCCGCTATTTTTTGTTTAGAAAATCAATAAATACTATTACCACTCTAAAATGTTATTCTCTTCCCAGAACATCCATCTTTTTTCTTCGTAATTAGTAGAATTACCAATTTTATAAGGATCAATTGTTCCAGAGTTTAAACGAATTTTATATACAATACCCTTATATGTCCCAACATATAGAAATTTCTCATCTGGTGTAATATCCATAGTTTGGATATTAAAACCTAAATAATCATCCCATAAATGATCACCATTATAGCTTCTGGCACGTATATACCCTTGAGCATCACCGATTATATATCCATAAGATGTAGAAACAGCTGCATAGACACGGCTTTCAGTATCTAATTCAATATAATCTTCATAATCTTCTTGTTTTTCAAGGTTGCCGTTATTTTGTATTTCTTGAAGTTGTACTGCTATTGTACCACCGTTATAAAAATGACAAGAATTAAAAGCTATCTGTTTATCATCTTGTGAAAAAATAGCATAATGTGGGTAAGATGAAATAGGTAAAGCAGAACCTATTAGATTTCCATTTATGTCATAAAGGTTATGGAAAGAACTTTGAAAACCTAAAGCTATATATTGATTATTATGTGAAAGAGAAAAATGAAACATAGGAAACTCCCCTAACTCAAAAATATTTTTTAGTGGTTTTCCTTTTTTCTTAGGGTTATCTTTAATATATTCGTCATAATATTGTTTATCGGGAAAAATTAAAGTTCTTCTATTTGTCTCTAGTTCTAATAATATTAAGCCAAAGCTATATCCGCCCATTAGAATTTTTTTACCGTCAGAAAAAGGAACATATAAATCTCCAAATATATTTGATAAATCACAATCATTTACTGCAATAGAGCCATCAGGAAAATAAACTTTTTCTTTTGCCCAAGGTTTATAGGTTATTTCTTTATCATTGTGATAATTTGTTAAATAGATACCGTCTTCTTTTATGTAAGAAATTATTTTTTTCTGAGGACATACTCCAAAATCTAAAACATTCTTTAATTCATGAAATTTTTTATTTTTATATACGTAACAATTTCTTTGATAATATCTCCGGTTATCTTCACTTAAAAGTCTAGGCTCATCTACAGCTACTAAAAATATATCATCACTTATAGCAACAATTTTATGAATATTGCCTACCGTATCTTTATTTTCCGTAAATGAATAAAAGATTTCAGTTTGGGGAGGAAATAGCTCTCTTAATTTTTTGACTTTATTACTTTTATTAAATTCTAAAATTATTTTGTATATTTCTTCTACATATTTTTCTCGAGTATCAATTGGTGCTTCTGTTTTTACCGGTTCTTGCCATAGCGTCTTCATTCCTTCATTTCTAAACTCATTAACATTTTTTGTGTATTTTAAAGTTTCTTCTTTATACCCCGTAGATAATTGTTTTATTTTTGAATTTTTAAAAAAACTAAACATTTTATATATTCTTACTCTAAGGATTAATTGCCGTGTCGATGCTAACGCACCTCCTCGCAATGACGGGTTTTTTTATCAGGATTTCGAGCCGTGCAACAACGCCAACGCCGCCACGGAATGACAACTGCCGATCTTACGCCGGTATATCCTCTACCATCCGTTGTTTTTTAGTAGGCTTAACCACATTATTAGAAGTAATTGCCGGCTGCGCTAGACCGTTTACTACATCCTTTGTAATATGAACCTGCATTTTTTTTAGTTCTGCAACTTTATACATACTATCTAGTAACAGATTCTCAAGGATTGAGCGAAGACCCCTAGCGCCTGTTTTCTTAGCTAGAGCTTTTTCGGCAATCGCCTCTAAAGCATCTAAATCAATATTAAGCTCGGTCTCGTCTAATTCAAATAGTTTTTTATATTGTTTTATTATAGCATTTTTAGGCTGAGTTAAGATTGTAACTAATGCTTGTTTATCAAGATCGTCCAAAGTAGTTACTACCGGCAATCTACCGATAAATTCAGGTATTAAACCGAATTTAGTTAAATCCTCAATCTCAAGTAATTTTAATAATTCACCGCTATTTTTCTCTTTATTCATATTAACATTGGCAGCAAATCCCATAGAGCTTTGGCTTGTCCTTGCCGTTATAATATTATCTATGCCCATAAAGGCCCCGCCGCAAATAAACAAAATGTTAGAAGTATCTAGCTGAACAAAATCTTGTTGCGGGTGTTTTCTTCCTCCCTGAGGCGGCACGGAAGCAACAGTTCCTTCCATAATTTTAAGCAAAGCTTGTTGTACTCCTTCGCCCGATACGTCTCTTGTAATAGAGAGATTTTCCGATTTGCGGGCTATTTTATCGACCTCATCAATGTAGACTATGCCTTTTTGAGCTTTGGCTATATTAAACTCGGCGGATTGTAATAACCGCAATAATATGTTTTCAACATCTTCTCCGACGTAACCTGCTTCGGTTAAAGAAGTAGCGTCCGCCATTGTAAAAGGTACATCAAGAATTTTAGCAAGCGTTTGAGCAAGTAATGTTTTTCCCGAACCGGTAGGACCGATTAGCAAGATGTTTGATTTAGTAAGCTCAACGTCGTTATTGCCTGATTCAAGATATTCAAGCCTTTTATAATGATTATAAACCGCTACCGCTAAAACTTTTTTAGCTTGATCTTGCCCAATGACATAATCATTTAATATTGCACAAATTTTTTGCGGTGCGGGAATCGAAGAAGTAATTTGCTTAAGCGCAACTTTAGTTTCTTCCTTCATAATTTCCGTACAAAGATCAAGGCATTCATTACAAATGAAAATCGCCGGTCCTGCTATTAATTTTTTTACTTCATGTTGTTTTTTACTGCAGAAAGAACAAATTAATTCTTTTTTATTAGTTTCCGTTACCATTAAATCTTCTCTTTTTATTTTAATTAATAATTTATAAAACCCTTGCGTACATGTAATAATCCTTATGTTGTCCTGCAACAATTTCATATTTTTTTAAGATGCCTTCTTTAACAAAACCGCATCTCTCTAAAAGATTAATAGAACGATGATTATCGGTTATCACCGTTGCTTGTACTCTAATTAACCCCATATAATCGGCAAATTTTAAAATATTCTTTATAGATTTTAACATTATCCCCTGCCCCCAAAAATCAACATCAAGATCATAGCTTATTTCTGCTCGCAGATGTGCGATCGTTATCATATTAAAGCCGGCAGTACCGATAAGCTTATTATTATCTTTAAGGGCTATCCCCCAATAAAAGCTTCTCCGGTTTTTATATAAACTAGCCCAATAATGAACTTCGCTAAGCGCTTCTTCAAGGCTAGACGGTCTATTATTATCCGTTAAATATAACGCCATTTCCGGCTTTTTCATATAATTAAAATAGTCTTCCGCATCCTCATCGGTTAACTCTCTTAAAACTACGTCATTTAAGTCTAAAATAGGAAACGGTCCCTGTAAATATTCTCTAACTGTCATATATATTTGATAGGGTCTTGTATATTATTTTTTTTAAAGGCATCTAACCTAATAAAACAAGAATGACATGTTCCACACGATAATCCTTCTTCTGTTGGATCGTAACATGATATTGTTTTAGAATAATCTACTCCAAGCTCTCTACCGGTTTTAATAATTTCTTCTTTCGTCATCTGAAGTAGCGGCGCGTGAATTTGAATGCGCTGCCCCTGCACCCCTGCGGCAGTAGCTAAATTTGCCATTGCCTCAAAAGATTTTATATATTCCGGACGGCAATCCGGATAATTAGCGGAATCGCTTGCGTGAACTCCAATAAAAATATCCGTTGATCCTATTATTTCGGCAAACCCAAGAGCAAAACTTAAAAATATAGTGTTACGAGCCGGTACGTAAGTAACGGGTATCTCACTTGGAAGTTCATTAGTATCATGATAATGAGGAACGTCTATTTGATCATCGGTCAGAGCAGAACCGCCAAAGGCTCGAAGGTCAATCTCAATAATTTTATGTTGCTTTACATCATAGTTTTTGACTAATTCCTTTATTTTTTGTAGTTCAACTTTGTTACGTTGATGATAATTAAAACTTATAGCGTGAATTTCGTAATTCATTTTTTTCACCATCGCAAGTACAGTCGATGAATCTACGCCGCCGCTTACTAAAATTACCGCTTTTTTCATTCTTAAAATATTATTATGTTTTTTTCAAAATAAATTATAGCGCAAGTAAAAAAATCATGAAATAAAAAATATAATTTTTATTAGTCATTCTTATATTGCTCTTGACTAAATCTTCCAAATAATCTAAGTTTACGTTGTTATAATTACGGTGGCATTGCGTGCGTGGATAATTAAAACGTCATTACGAGGAGGCAATGCCCGCGTGGATCAAAATCGTTGCAAAAACCCCGTCATTGCGAGGATGTATGTAAGTACCGACGCGGCAATCTAATCTTTGTCATGCTGAACTTGTTTCAGCATCTTTTTTAATAGATACTGAAATAAATTCAGGATGACTATATTTAGCCGGATTGCCGTAGCCACTTCGTGGCTTCGCAAGGACGCTTCGATATCTACGGCAGTAATACCACTTACGGCGGATGTAGCTCAGCCGGTTAGAGCATCAGATTGTGATTCTGAGGGTCGCGGGTTCGAGTCCCGTCATTCGCCCCATTTATACGCGTTGTTGCATGGCTCAAATTTTCGATGTCATTCTAGCTAAAAACAAGAATCCGGAAAGTATTTAAGCGAATTATATAGTAAATTTTTATATAATTTTATTTATTTTAAGTGTTTTTTCTGGATTCCCGCCTTTAGCTAGAATGACATACTGCTGCTTTTATCGAGCCATGCAACAACGCTACGCCTACGCGGGAATGACATAAACCTATACTTTTCAGACTAACTGAACAGTATAAGCTACATTTCCCATTCCTTTTGCCTAAACCAATGATGCCATGGATATCAAACTTCTATATAGACTGATTAAATATTTAGGGTTTTATAAAAAAGACCTTATTATTGTTATGGCGTCTTTATTATCCGTATCAATTTCATTATTATTAATGGGCGGTGTTTTTAGGGAATTAGTTGATAACGGCTTAACCGAAAATTATCAAACATCAATTAATAAATCCATATTATTTATTTGCCTATTGATTGTTATCTTAAGTATCAGTAGTTTTTTTCGCTCTTATTATATTAATAATGTTGCCGAAAAAGTAGTTACTCAAATTAGAAAAGAGTCTTATAACAACTTAATTAATTATGAAATTGCAGGATTTGAAGAATTAAAAATCGGTGAGATTATTTCGCGGCTTACCGGTGATATAGATTTAATAGCCAAACTTATCGTTAATTTCCTGTCTTTTTTCATTCGTAATTTTGTGATGTTAATCGGCGGTATCGCCTTAATGTTTTTTGAAAGCTACAAGCTTACGGGGATAGTAATTATTACTATTCCTTTATTGTTAATCCCGTTAATTAAATTCGGTAAGCATGTAAAAGCTCTATCAAAAAAGGCTTTAAATGCTCAAGCGGAAATAGTCTCTAATATAGAAGAAAGCTTTACTAATATCCGCGCTATCCATGCTTTTAATCAACAAACAAATAAAATTTTCGATTTCGATAAGCAAGTAGTTCTCTATTTAAAACATTCCGCTAGCCGTTTAAAAATCCGTGCATTATTTTTTGCCGTCTCAATAGCGGTGATACTTACTTCTATCACTCTAGTTATTTGGATCGGCAGCATGGACATAGTCGCCGGCAATTTATCTGCCGGCTCTATGGTTTCATTTATTTATTATGCCATTATTGCCGGAATAAGTAGCGGCGGAATTTTTGAACTTTTAAGTGAAATGCATTTACCGCTCACGGCTCTTGAAAGGGTATTAACTCTTACGGATTCATACGATAAAACCGCTCTATGTCATAGCCGCGAAGGCGGGTATTCGGATGTTAATGTCGAAGGCAAGAAGGAAGGAGAGATTACCCTAGAGTTTAAAAACATAAATTTTGCTTATCCTTCAAGACCGAATTTAAAAATTATCAATAATATTTCTTTTAAAATATCCGAGGGTAAATTTATCGGTATAGCCGGCAGGTCAGGCTGCGGCAAAACTACTTTAATGCAGCTATTATTAAAATTTTATTTCCCCAGTAGCGGTTTAATTACTATCGCAGATCAAGATATAGCATTTATAAACTCTAGCGCGGTTAGGAATTTAATTGCTTACGTCCCGCAAGAAGCTAGTATTTTTTCAGGTACTATTAGATCGAATATTATTTTTGCAAAACCTGATGCTACCGACGAAGAAATAGCAAAAGTTACGGAAATAACGGGAATAACGGAATTTGCCGCCAAAATTCATGACGGGATTAACACGAAAATCGGCGAAAAAGGTATAAGATTGTCAGGCGGGCAGAAGCAAAGAATAGCACTTGCGCGCGCTTTACTTCACAACCCGCAAATTTTACTTCTCGATGAAGCAATGAGTGCTTTAGATACGATGAGCGAACAAAAATTATTAAGTTCAATAAAACAATTAATGAAAGGAAAAATTATATTATCGATTGCCCACCGTATTAGCGGCATTGAACACGCCGATAATATTTTAGTAATAGATAAAGGGCAATTAGTTGCCGAAGGCTCTCACGATGATTTACTATTAAATTCAGAAATTTACCGCCTAATTTGTCGTGAACAACTGACAACAACAAAAAATGAGTAACATATTTGTTGCAATAACAATTCATTTTCGATAAAAAAATTAAATTGTTATGTAATTTAACTTGAAAGCTCTTATACTTAAGTTATAATCATTTATACAAAAACAAAAAGGTTTATCAAAAATGAAAAATTTATTAAAGGTTCTATTAGTTCTAGCTTTTTCAACATTGGCTTTTGCTGACATGGCAAAAATGCCTGCACCGGAATCTGTTACTACAGATGCGATCATGCAAATGAATACTGCAGATCAAAAAAGTTGGGTTGATAGCTTAACTTCCGATCAGTATAATGTGTTAAGTTCCGATGTTCAAAAGTGGGTTATGGACAATACTACTCCTGAGCAAAAAACAAAATTAGGTATTTCTCAATAATATTATTATTTAGATTAAGCTATTCTTAAATAGTGAATTTAATATAATAATATTATTTTAAATTCTGACGAAATGCCGGTATAAAGTATATATTTACTTTATACCGGTTATTTATTTGTATAATAATTTTGAAAATTTCTAAGTAATATATCATCCTTACCCCTCTTTTTTATTTTTTCATCGATTAGTAATTCTTAAAATGATGTCATCCGCGAAGGCATCAGGCGTTGTTGCATGGCTCGATAAAAGCAGCAGTATGTCATTCTAGCTAAAGGTGGGAATCCAGAAAATAATAGTCATCCTGAATTTATTTCAGGATATCTTGAATTAGATGCTGAAACAAGTTCAGCATGACAAAAGCAAAAAAAGTCTGGATTCCCGCACTCCCTTTGGTCGCGGCTTTGTTGCATGGCTCTAAAAAAGTGCCGTATGTCATTCTAGCTAAAGGCGGGAATCCAGAAAATAATAGTCATCCTGAATTTATTTCAGGATATCTTGAATTAGATGCTGAAACAAGTTCAGCATGACAAAAGCAAAAAAAGTCTAGATTCCCGCACTCCCTTTGGTCGCGGCTTTGTTGCATGGCTCTAAAAAAGTGCCGTATGTCATTCTAGCTAAAGGCGGGAATCCAGAAAATAATAGTCATCCTGAATTTATTTCAGGATATCTTGAATTAGATGCTGAAACAAGTTCAGCATGACAAAAGCAAAAAAAGTCTGGATTCCCGCACTCCCTTTGGTCGCGGCTTTGTTGCATGGCTCTAAAAAAGTGCCGTATGTCATTCTAGCTAAAGGCGGGAATCTAGAAAATAATAGTCATCCTGAATTTATTTCAGGATATCTTGAATTAGATGCTGAAACAAGTTCAGCATGACAAAAGCAAAAAAAGTCTGGATTCCCGCTTTCGCGGGAATGACATCAAAAATTCGAGCCATGCAACAAAGCCGATCCACGCGGGCAATGCCGGGTTAGAATAACCTTAAAGGACATTACTTTACCGGAACGATCTTAATCTTATGAACAAAAACATATAAATTATTTTTATGAAGCTCTTTCTTACTGTTATAATTATGGAAATTTTAGCGGGCGCGGAAGTAGATTTATTCGTCCCAAGTTTCCCTGATTTACAAAATACCTTTAATCTTTCTCCTTTTATGGTAGAGTGGTTACTGGGTGTGAACCTAATAGCCTATTGCATAACGTCACTTATAGTCGGTAATTTAGGAGATCGTTACGGTCGTAAACCGATTATTATTATCGGACTGTTTATTTTTAATTTAGGTACTTTATTATGTATGCTTGCAAATAGTTATCAGCTGTTACTAATAGGCAGATTCTTGCAAGGAAGCGGTATATCGGCGGTAGCGGTGCTTGTATATGTAGTATTGGCCGATATTTACTCAGTGCAACAACAACAAGAAATGATGGGAGTCCTAAACGGTACTATTACTCTTTCTATGGCCTTTGCACCTGTTGCAGGTAGTTATGTAAATTTATTTTGGGGTTGGCACGGTAATTTTGTCTTATTATTTTTATTCGGCATAACTAGTCTAATACTCGGTTTATTATTTATCCCGAAAGGTCAAACAAATAGAGAAGTACGAATTTCTTTAAAAGAATATTTACCGGTTTTCAAATCACGAAAAGCTATTTATTATTTACTTACATTGATGTTTCTTGCACAAGGATATTGGGTTTTTGTCGGTATAGCGCCGATTCTATATATGCAAGATTTAGGGGTGTCGCTTCAAGCTTTCGGACTTTATCAAGGTTCGCTGGCTGCATTATTTGCAGCTATGAGTTTTACTAGCGGTTATTGTTTCAAAAAATTCGGCATTAAAAATTGTTTTTATTTTGGCATGTTATTTATAATATTATTTCTAGTTGCCGATACTATTCTAATTATAAATAAAACTACCGATCCACTTACAATAACAATAATTATGTTATTACTTTCACTAGGAATAATATATCCGTTTAACATATTATGGCCGTTATTACTTGAGGCAATTCCTAACGGTAAGGCTCGTATGACGGGTGTTTTTACTTCCGCTAGGTTAGTTTCAGTGGCAATAGGTTTACAATTGGTCGGCTGGTTGTATAACGGCACTTATGCACCGCTAGGTATAACTATATGCGTTGCCACCGCATTTGGGTTATTGACATGTTATAAATTATTTCAATATGATAAAGTTTTTGAGTGTTCTATTCAAAAGAATTAATAAGACGGCCCTCGGTGTGGCAATCCAGAAAATAATAGTCATCCTGAATTTATTTCAGGATCTATTACAGGGGATGCTGAAACAAGTTCAGCATGACAAAGAAAAATCTAGATTCCCGCCTGCGCGGGAATGACATAAAGGATAGCAAGAATAACATCAAAAATATGAGCCATGCAACAAGGCCCCTTTGCAACAACGTATTAAAAAATTTAACTTAAATATTCAAGATGACTAATAAAAATTTTATTTTAAAAGTAGCGTTTAGATATTTTAGAGCCAAGAAAAACGAAAAATTTGTTTCTATTATTGCCGGTTTTTCATTGCTCGGAGTAACTATCGGCGTTGCAGCTTTGATAGTAGTAATGTCGGTCATGAACGGCTTTCATACCGAGCTTACCAAAAATATTATCGGGCTAAACGGTGATATAGTGATAAGCCCGACGGCAAGCGTTATCGATGATTATCAAGAAATTAAAACTAAGTTACTTAAGCAAGATTACGTAAAACACGTAACTATCGTCGCGCACGGACAAGCTTTGGCACTTGGAAAAAGAAATAATAGCGGTGCGCTTATTAAAGGTATTGATATAAAGGATTTGAGTGTTAAGAACGAGATTCTAAAAAATGTCAATTTCGGTAGTTTTAACGATTTTCACGGTAAAAACGTCATAGCTTTAGGAAGCGAGCTAGCAAGTAATCTCGGCGTTAATGTCGGTGATAAGCTTAAGCTAATTTCACCGAATGCGATTTCGACGGCTTTCGGTAGTATACCGCGCTCGAAAGAGTTTAAAGTTATAGCGAGTTTTACCAGCGGCATGTATGATTACGACAGTACAACTATATTAATGCCGCTGGAAGCCGCGCAAAATTTTTTATCGCTCGGCAATAATATTAACCTTATTGAGCTCAATACCGCACACCCCGACCAATCTCTTCCCTATTCATATAAAGTGCAGCAATTACTAGGTAGCGACGTAAGAGTAACTAGCTGGCAAATATTACACATGCAATTTTTAAATGCGCTAGCGGTGGAGCGGATAGCAATGTTTACTATTCTTTCCTTAATTATTACTGTTGCTGCTTTTAATATTATTTCTAGCTTGTTTATGCTAGTTAAAGATAAAACTTCGGATATCGCAATATTGCGGACTATCGGTGCAAGTACTAAACAAATCATGATCATTTTTATTTGTAACGGCATGTTTATCGGTCTGCTTGGGACTATACTCGGTGTAATACTCGGTACGGGTTTTTCTTACAATATCCAGACTATCAAAACTTCTTTAGAAAAAATAACCGGTACTAAACTTTTTGAAGCCGCAATTTATTTCCTCTATACTCTGCCTTCGGAAGTGAGAATAGAGGATATAGTATTAATTACTTCTTTATCGATAATATTATGTTTCTTGGCAACGATTTATCCTTCTTACAAAGCTTCTAAATTAAATCCTGTGGACGCCCTAAGATATGAGTAACAACGTTTTAATTTTAAAAAATATTTCAAAACAATATAACCAAGGAAAAACGATTGTCAGAGTGCTAGACGATCTTAATCTGACCGTTAACGAAGGCGAATTAATTGCAATAATCGGCTCTTCCGGTAGCGGTAAATCGACTTTACTACATATTGCAGGTCTCCTTGATAAACCGACAAATGGAGAAGTCATTATCCCGAATGCGGATCAGAAACAAAATCATCTAATCCGACTATATCATTTAGGCTTTATTTATCAACAACACCATTTGCTTAAGGATTTTACCGCTCTTGAGAATGTTATCTTACCGAAATTAATCGCCGGAGGTGATGAAGAAGAAGCAATAAAAGAAGCAGAGGATATTTTACTTAGCCTTAGCTTAGTTAAAAAATCACATAATATGCCCGGAGAATTATCGGGCGGCGAGCAGCAGCGTGTTGCTATTGCTCGCAGCTTAATTAATAAACCTAAAATCATTTTAGCGGATGAGCCGACCGGTAACCTTGACCCTAAAACTAGTAATGAAGTGTTTAATTTACTTCTTAAAGTTGCAAAGGAACAAAATACCGCTATTATTATGGTCACCCATAACCATGAAATAGCTCATAAAATGGATAAAATATATGAGCTAAAGCATGGAGCATTAAAAATAAAATAACATCATATTTTTTAGTCAACTATTATAAAGGCAAATGTTAGTAATAAACCTTGCTTTAAACTTTAAAAATTATCATAATAAGATAAATTATTTAATATTTTTTAAATAAGGTTTATACATGGCTAAACAAAAAGAAAATGTTCCTATAATATTTACTCTTTCTTTAGGCGGTAAAGATGCAATATTACAAAGAATAAATGAAAAAGGAGCTGAACAAAAAATATCCGTTATTTCACTTAAACCGAACAAAGAAAGCAATATATCTGATAAAGATCGAATTTTAAGAGAAATAATTGAAGAATCAGGACGTAAAACTCCGATACTTAATATTCAACATCCTTCAAATGATCATTACCCTATATTTGGATTACAAGATTTAACAAATTTTGAAATCCTTGGCATAAAAACTTCTCTTACCTTTAGTAATTATAAACCATTACTACAAAATCCGAAGTTAGAAAATATTTGGAAAGGGCTGTTAGCAAAAATTGATCATGTATTTTTTGCTAATGAGCAAGATCAAAATTATGCTATTTCCCACGGCGATATAGCTAGAGAAAAAACTACTAATATTCAAACTATATCAGACGCAAATAGCGTAATATCAAAAATTCTACAGAAACCGGTTAATATTTTAATTTCAGGGTCATTACCCGATAAAGCTAAATTAGACGAACTAGTAAAGACTGCTAAAGATCAGAATAGTCGAATAGTTATAAAGAGCAACCCGCTTTCGGTAGAAGGAGCTAGTAATGCCATAGCCCTCAAATTCGGTATTGAAAACCCGGATCAATTATTCGGTATAAAATTAGAAGTTGAAGAAATTTTAAAAGATCAAGCAACCGGCGCTAAGAACTTAGAAAAATACGTATCGCAATTATCTGAACAATTCCAAAAAGATTTAAGTAAAGCCGAAATAAATCCCGTGGATATATATTTTGATCTTTCGGATAAACAAAAAATTTCAAATATGGAGAAAGATATGAGTCCTAATACACCAAGTGACGATCAATCGCCTTCTAGCCCTGCAAATGATATCCCGAATACGGCTCATTTACAAGACGCAATAAAGCCGAAAGCTTTAATAGAAGAACAAACTACTCTAACACCGGAACCAAAGGGATTTTTTAACAGAATTTTTAATTATTTTAAAGAGATTGCTAAAAGCTTTAAAGAAAAAATATTCGGTAAGAAAGAAGAGGAAGCTAAGCCGGAAAAAGAACAAAATATTATTCCTGATGACAAACTACCTCCTTCTATAGAGGCTACTAACATCCCTGAAGTTAATAAACAACCTTCTCCTACCCCTATAATGAGTTCTGCAACAACAATGCCGGCTTTGACTACTGCAATAAATGATTTAATAAAACCGGATTATTTATATACCGATGATAATATTAGGGAAGTTATAGAGACCTCTCTCGGTAAGGATAAAATATATACCCAACAAATTTCTTTAGATTGGGGAGAGGAATTAAATAATGTTATGCTTTCACAAGCAGTAAAAGAAGTGAAAGAAGGAGGCAAAAAAGCTGCAGTTATTCCTATCAATACCGGACGTGAACATTGGACAGGTATGGTAATTACGTATGATACAGCAAAAGATCAAATGACATTTACTTATAATGACCCAAACGGTACTCCTCTTAATGTTAGACCGAAGTTAGAAAATTTAATTAACCAAGTTGCGCCAAACGCAAAAATAGAAGATTTGCACACTCAACAACAAGCAAATGATAAAGATTGCGGAGCATTCGTAACGGATAATTTGATAAAAATAGCTAACGGAGAAAAAATATTTTCTTTAGCCGAACATGGAAATAAGGGAAGTGACCTAAGACAAAATCACGCTACAATATTAACTCAAGAACTCGCAAAACAACAAGTACAAGAAGTAAGAAGTAAGGTAAATATAGGAATTCAAAATCCTAGTTTTGTACAACGTATTAGTAGCAAGGATAATGATAATAAAGAAGTAAGACGCTAACAATTAGGTAAGTTAACAGTGAGGATCGATATGGTTTAGCAATAGCTTGCAAAATTCAAGTTTATAGTATATACTTGTTTATACAGTAAACAAATATAATATTATGTATGCAAGCTCAAATTCAAAAATGGGGAAATAGTTTAGGCATTAGAATTCCTAAACATTTAGCCGGAAAGCTACATTTTAAACAAGGTATATTTGTTAATTTAGAAATAGCTGACAATCATTTGATTATTAGCACAGAAATATCAGAATTAGATACATTACTAAATAATATTACAGACTTTAATCGTCATCATGAAATATTAAATGATGATGATATCGTAGGTAATGAATTATGGTAACATATGTGCCTGAAAGAGGAGATATAGTTTGGCTTGATTTTGAACCTCAAAAAGGTAGAGAGATTCAAAAGACACGACCGACTGTAGTCCTTAGCCCTTACAAATATAACCTTAAAAGCGGTCTTGCTTTATTTGCGCCTATTACTAGCCAAACTAAAGGTTATCCATTTGAAGTAAAAATAAACTTTGCACAAATAAACGGAGTAGTGTTATGCGATCAAGTTCGATCTATGGATTGGAAAGCGCGTAAGGCAAATAAGCTTCTGACATTAGATAAAACACTTATAGATAATATATTATCTAAATTGAAATTATTACTGTAGACTACAGCTAAATTCAGAAAGGTTCAGACAAGATGAATTTAAGGGATAGCCGGCGTTGTTGCATGGCTCGATAAAGCAGCAGTATATCATTCTAGCTAAAGGCGGGGCGTTGTTGCATGGCTCGAATTTTTGATGTCATTCTAGCTAAAAGCGGGAATCCAGAAAATATTTAAGCGAATTATATAGTATAATTTTTATATAATTTTGTTTATTCTAAGTGTTTTTTCTAGATTCCCGCTTTTAGCTAGAATGACATACGGCACTTTTTTAGAGCCATGCAACAACGCCGGGATAGCCTGCACTAGCCGTTAATAATACGTGAGTACAGGCGAATACTGCAAAATTCGCTTGTATCAAACTTTCTGAATGACGCTGTATCTTAAATCGCTCTACCCAATCTTCATGCCCACATAATAATAAAAAAACATTAGGTAAAAAATTTTATTACGAATATAATTGCTACTAACAAATTTACATCTGTATTAAAAAAATGACTACATTATTAGTAATCATTATTATTATAATGATGGGTATATCTGCACTCCTTGCCGCTACGGAAACTGCTATTACCGCCTCATCTCCGGGAAAAATTCAAAAGCTAAAAATAGAAGGCAACAAACGTGCAACACTCGTTTTGGAAGTCCTTAAAAAGAAAGAAAAAGTTATCGGGACTTTATTAATCGGTAATAGTTTAATTAACACCGTTTGCACCACTATTGCCACCTCACTATTTATTAGCTTGCTAGGTCATAGCGGCACAATAGTTGCCTCAGCCGTCATGGCTTTTATAATAATCGTTTTCGGTGAAGTAGTACCGAAAGCAATAGCGGTTGCTAAAGCCGAACAATTAGCATTATTTATGGCGCCGACTATTATAGTTTTTTTAAAAATCCTAAAGCCCATTAATGCCGCCCTTGATTATATTATCAAAATATTTTGTTTCATATTTCGTATTAACTTAAAGTCCCAAATATCAGGCACCGAAGAAGTTAGAGGAGTGATTGAGCATTACCATCAGGAAGGCAATGTTTACAAGTCCGATCGTAATATGCTAGGAGGGATTTTAGATATCCGAAATATGGTAGTATCGGAAATTATGACGCATAGAAGTAATATTATAGCGATCAATATAGATTTACCGAATGAGGTAATAGTAAAAAATGCTTTAGCCTTAAGTTCAAATACTCGCGTACCTTTATGGCAAGATAATAGGGACAATATAATCGGCATTCTTCACTTAAAGGATTTACTACGTGCTTTATATGACAATAATAATGATGCAAAAAAAATTAACATTAAGGAATTAGTAACTCCTCCGTGGTTTATTCCGGAAAATGCTTTAGTCGTCCACCAATTACATGCTTTTAGAGAACGCAACAACCATTTTGCTTGCGTTGTTGATGAGTATGGCGACCTGCAAGGTATTATTACGCTTGAGGATATTTTAGAAGAAATTGTCGGACCGATTACCGATGAGCATGACCGCCACAATAATGAAATTATTAAACAATCCGATTCAGAATTTATCATTAACGGCACTACGACCATCAGAGATATTAATAGAGAATTAGACTGGAATTTACCGGATAATAACGCAAATACTATCGCCGGTTTAATTATTCATAAAATTGCCCGTATTCCAAGTCAAGGCGAGGTAATTGAAATATTTAACTTAACTATTGTTATTAACAGAAAAATAGCCAACAAGATTGAGAGCGTAAAAATTACCGTTCTACCGGTAACCGAAGGAATAATTAACGGTGAGTGATATCGGTAATTTTTTTCAGATACTTGCAATAGTTGCAAGCGGTGGAGCGATTGGTTTATTGTTATGTCGGCTTGTTAGCCAAAAAGGTGTCACCCCGTGGCTTGACCACGGGGTCCAGAAAAGCAAGTCCTGGATACCGTGGTCAAGCCACGGTATGACAATGCCTCTCTACTCCTTCTACCTTAGCGTTTTTAGCACTTTATTATCCTTCACCCTTCTAGTTTACAGTTTTGTCATATCAGATTTCTCTTTGCAAATTGTCTTTTTAAATTCTAGCACGTTAAAACCTTTGCTATTTAAAATTGCCGGCAGCTGGTCAAGCCATGAAGGGTCAATTTTATTATGGTTATGTTTACTACAAATTATTAGCTGTTGTTATGTTTGCTTAATTAACGATAAACAAGACAAGCAGCTAGCCATTCTTATTTTATCGATATTACAATTATTATTCGGCAGTTTTATTTATTTTATTTCCAACCCGTTTAATGCTTTTTCATTTATCCCTGAGCAAGGTTTAGGATTAAACCCGATGCTGCAAGATATCGCACTTAGCATCCATCCTCCCATATTATATTTGGGATATGTTAGTTATGTAGTACCCTTTACCTGTGCGTGTATTATTTTATTACGCTCCATTACGTCATTCCCGTCTCCCTTGTCATTCCCGCCTCCTTTGTCATTCCCGCGCAGGCGGGAATCCGGAAAAAAATACTCAAAAAGTCATTCTGACAAATTAAGTATGGATTCCCGCCTGCGCGGGAATGATATAAAATTATTAAAAACTTTCGCCAATATCGGTATTTTATTTACGACTATCGGCATTGCTTTAGGGTCTTGGTGGGCTTATAGAGAACTCGGCTGGGGAGGGTTTTGGTTTTTTGATCCGGTCGAGAATATTTCTCTATTCCCTTGGTTATCTGCTATCGCCCTTCATCACTCAATTTTAATAACCGTAAAATCCGGTCGGATGCAAAGCTGGACAATAATTTTATCAATCATTACTTTTTTATTAGTAGTATTTAGCACCTTTTTAGTGCGTTCCGGTTTTATTACTTCTATCCATTCTTTTGCCGTATCACCGGAGAGAGGGGCTTATTTGCTGACAATATTCGTAATTATTGCGCTTAGCTCGATTGGACTAATGTCATACCGTGGCCCCACCACGGTATCCAGAAAATCCTTAATAAAAAGACTGGATACCGTGGCGAGGCCACGGTATGACATCAAAGAAACGGGAATAATCCTCGGCAATATCTGCTTCCTAACTAGCTTAGTCATACTAATATGCGCAACTCTTTATCCGGTAATTTATTCTTTATTTGATGATAAGCCCGTTATTATTAATGAAGAATTTTTTGTTAGTAATTTTATTATTTTTGTTATTCCGATTCTTTTTATCGCCGGTTTTTTTACTAATAAAAGCTCCTTAAAAAGGCATATTATAATATTACTACTTTCCTTAGTAATATGTTACGCTATCTCTTTTAAAGTAAAATACGGCTTTATTTCCGCAGCCCTTATAATATCCGCTGTTTTTTTGATGCTACATACTATTTATTCGTTACTTAACAAAACAGTATATTTTCAAAAAAGCCTAAAAGCTAGTAGTGCGGCAATGATTTTAGGACATTTCGGTTTTGCGCTAATTGCTTTTAGTGTTACTATTAATTCATTATTACAAAGTGAAGTCGATTTTACGGGCATGGTAGGAGACAGCAAAATACTCGGAGAATTTAAAGTTACTTTACAAAATATTAAATTTGCGCAAGGAGAAAATTACTACCGACAAATTGCCGAATTCTGGCTTGAAGACAGAGAAGGAAAAATTACTATATTAAAACCGGAAAATAGATTTTATATAATCGAGAAAACTTTATCGCAGGAAAGTGATATTTATTCTTATTTAACATACGACCTTTACGCGGTTTTAAGTAATATAGATAACGATATAATTCATGCTAAAATATATTATAAACCCATGATGAGCTTTATCTGGCTAGGAGTGATTATCACCACTAGCGGATTTTTAATCGGATTAATTAATAGGAGGAGGAAATCCAATTCTTGAAATACAAACAGTATAATGTTATAATATAAATTATTAACTAATCATATTATAAATATGTCTACTAATGTAGCTATTAGCGAATTTAAATCTCATTGTTCAGAGATCCTTGAAGACCTACAAAAAACTCATCAGTCTATAATTATTACTAAAAGAAACATACCTATTGCTAAATTAGAAGCCTTAACTGCGAAGCCCAAAGCTTCTAAGAAACCTACAACTTCTATATTTGGTATTATGAAAGGTAAGGGTACAATAACCGGAGATATTATTAGTCCTATATGGGATATTAAGGATGAATGACCTGGTACTTCTTGATACTCATGTTGTACTGTGGATTATGTTAGAACCAGAAAAAATACCAGAAGCCATAAAACAACATATTAAGATAGCATTAGAAAATAAATTACTATTCTTCTCTTCTATATCTTTATGGGAAATTGCTATGCTTGCACATAAAAAGCGTATCAATATTAATCAACCTATAAAAGATTTTTTACAATCAATAACTAACATTAAAGGATTATCTATTAAAAATATTTCCGTTGAAGTCGCTGCAGAAAGTAGTTTGTTAATAAATGATTTTCATAATGATCCTGCTGATAGACTTATTGTAGCAACTGCTAAATGTTATAATGCAACTTTAATCACTAGAGATCAAAAAATTCTTACTTGGGCTAAATTTGGGCATATCAAATCGCTTAAAGTGTAAATACATCATCAATGACAAACATAGACTTAATCTCAGAAACAGAAGCAAAGGAGCTATTAAAAGAGCTAGCCTCTAAAATAGCAGAGTATAATCATGCTTATTATATGGAAGATGCACCTTTAGTGTCTGATGCCGAGTATGATCAATTATTTAGCCTAAATCTAGCACTTGAACAAAAATTTCCTCACTTAATTTTAGAAAACAGCCCGACCAAAAAAATAGGCAGTATATTCCAAAGTAAATTTGCCAAGGTTAAACATGCTATGCCGATGTTATCGCTCGGCAATGCTTTTGACGAAAAGGATGTTAAAGACTTTATCGATAGAATAAAAAATTTTCTGCGACTAGATGAATTTACGCCCATTTTTTGTGAGCCTAAAATAGACGGCTTATCTTTTGCGGCTACTTACGAAAACGGCAAGCTTATAACAGGGGCTACACGAGGTGATGGATATATCGGCGAAGATATAACGGCTAATATTAAAACTATCAAAAATTTTCCTCATAAACTTATCAATGCACCGCAAAAATTGGAAATACGCGGGGAAATTTACATCGATAAAGCAGATTTTGCTATATTAAATGAGCAGCAGGAGGAAGTAGGTAAGGATAAATTTGCCAATCCGCGCAATGCCGCCGCCGGCTCGCTTCGTCAACTTGATGCAGCTATAACTAGGTCTAGACCGCTAAAATATTTTGTTTATGCAATAGGCAATAATAGTGAAAAGCTAGCAAGCTCTCAAGATGAGTTGCTTACAAAGCTTAAAGAATTTGGGTTTATCGTCAATGAGTTCGGAAAATTAGCTCGGTTAGAAGAGGAAATATTTTCTTTTTATGAATATTTAAAAGCAAAAAGGGATCAATTACCTTATGAAATTGACGGAGTAGTTTACAAGTTAAATGATTTTGCTTTGCAAGATCGTATGGGCTTTATCGCCAGAAGCCCGAGATTCGCTATAGCTCACAAATTCCCTGCCGTAATCGGACAAACAAAGTTGCTAGCCGTTACCGTACAGGTCGGAAGAACAGGAACCTTAACGCCCGTAGCCGAACTAGAACCTATATCGATCGGCGGGGTTATGGTCGCCAGGGCAACTTTACATAATTATCAAGAAATTGCTCGAAAAGATATTAGAGTTGGGGACTATGTATTTTTGCAACGTGCCGGTGATGTGATACCGCAAATTACCGGTGTCGATTTTACTAAACGTTCTGATAATGCCGTAGAATTTCAGCCGCCACAATTTTGTCCTTCATGTAACTCGCCTGTGCATTACGATGCTGACGCAATAATTATACGTTGCGATAATTTAAACTGTCCTGCGCAAAATTATGAACGAATCCGCCATTTTGTTTCAAAAAATGCTATGGATATTGACGGACTCGGTAAAAAACAAGTGGAGTTTTTAATAGATAAAGGCTTAATCAACAATCCATTCGATATTTTTTTCTTGAAAAATAAAAATGATGATAGTTTAACTAAATTGGAAAATATGGACGGGTGGGGCAAAAAATCCGTCGAAAATCTTTTTACCAATATTGAAAAATCAAAAAATGTTAGCCTTGCAAGATTTATATATTCCTTAGGTATCAGACATATCGGCGAACAAAATGCCAAGCTACTTGCTAGAGAATTTCAAACTTACAATAATTTTATAACGCAAATGACCTCACTTGCCGAAGGTAATAAGGATATCTATCAAAAGCTAAATAATTTAGAAGGGGTGGGCGATAAAATTTTAGTGGATATTATTGATTTTTTTGATATTAAAGAAAATATTGATCTTATCTATAAACTTGGCGAAGTGTTAACTATTGAAGATTATCAAGAGCAGATTAAGCAAAGTAGCTTAAGCGGTAAAATATTAGTATTTACCGGCTCGCTGCCGACTCTTTCAAGAGCGGAAGCAAAAGCTCAAGCAGAGAAATTAGGCGCAAAAGTAACGGCTAGCGTCTCGGCTTCTACCGATTTAGTAATTGCAGGCGATGATGCCGGCAGTAAATTAAAAAAAGCTAAAGAATTAAATATTAAAATTATCGACGAACAAGAATGGCTAGCGCTTATAACGCGAATTTAGGATAAGAACTTATCCTAAATGGCTTTTTTGCGGGGATCGGTTAAAGCGTATTCCATGTCATTCTAGCTAAAGGCGGGGCTTTGTTGCATGGCTCGAATTTTTGCAAAGCAATCCGGTGTCATGGATGGTTAAAATCGCTTAAAACTTGTCATACCGTGGTCAAGCCCACTACTGTACGAACGTTTAAATAAAGAGGTAAAAATTCTGTCATTCCGTGGCTACGACCACTTCAGTCCAGCTTATAATATCATAAAAAGATTCTAAAATAAGTCTAATATGGCTTTATTTTCCTGGATGCCGTGATCAAGTCACGGCATGACACAGCCTTTTTTCAACGTTCGTACAGTAGTGGGTCAAGCCAGGGTATGACACCATACTTTCTTAAAATTAATCGAAATATCGTATGAATTATCGCCATATCTACCACGCAGGTAATTTTGCCGATGTCGTAAAGCATTTAATACTGATTACAATCTTAGAGCAACTAAAGAAAAAAGAAAAACCTTTTGCAGTTTTGGATGGTTTTGCCGGAATCGGTATTTATGACCTTAATTTAGAAGCAGCTCAAAAAACTTCCGAGAGCGTAACCGGTATTAAAAAATTACTCGACTTTACTAGTTCTTTTTCTAATATACATTCAAATCATTCGAGTGTACCGCATATTTTACAACTCTTTTTAGATATAGTAAATACGACTTCTACAGACCATTACCCTGGTTCACCTTTAATAATCACTAAACTATTAAGACCACATGATCGCTTAATTGCCTCTGAACTTCACTCGGCAGATTATTTAAGCTTAAAGAATTTATTAGGAGAAACCGCAAATATCCATAATTTAGATGCCTACAAAGCCGTTAAAGCGTTTGTTCCTTTTAAAGAAAAAAGAGGATTAATTTTTCTCGATCCGCCTTTTGAAGTAAAAAATGAATTTGATAAGCTATTAGAAGTAATAACGGAAATAAAATCCCGCGCACTCAATAACTGCGTTCTTATTTGGTATCCAATTAAAGATCGGTCTTTGGTTCGGGATTTTTATCACAATTATAAGGATATGGGTTTCAAAGAAACGCTTATTATTGAATATGAGCTTCTACATTCCGATAAAAATATGGTAAAATGTGGGCTAATGATAATTAATCCGCCTAATATTAAAGATGATTTAGCGCAATTAACCGAGTATCTTACTGCTGCCTTAAATTTAAAATTCACTTATAATTATTTATAATGCGATTAAAGTATAAAAATTATCTATTGCTGTTAATTGTATTTTTTATTCAAGGATGCAATAGCTTTAATTTATCTCTAGATAAAACTTTACTTGCTACTACTACTCATGAATTAGAAAAAAAATATAAAATAAATCATGCCGAATTAGTCGTGCAGTATGATCTTGCTAACAATACCGGCAATACAAAATGTTTATATGCTAAAAATCTAGCGGTAATAATTAATAACCCTAATCAAAATAAAATTTTCTTACAAAAATTTCATAATAGAAAGCCGCAAGAGTTTAATCAAGCCGCCGGTACGAAAATAGTCATGATCAAGGATTTATTATCGCGATTACAGATAAAGTATAAATTCCTCTCTAGTGCTGAAGCTCGTTACTTTGCAAAAAGCTATAATATCACCGCTCAAAAAAATAATATATCCGAACTTTTAAAAATTGATAAAATAATTAGTTCTATACCCTTGATGGCACCGGAATACGAGGCAAAAGTTACCAGCCATTACGGCGCCCGCAAAAGCCCTCATAAAAAGAAAAGAAAGAAAAATTGTTTTCATAGCGGTATTGATTTACAAGCTAAAAAATCGTCCCCGGTCTATGCAGCAGCAAGCGGAATCGTCACTAAAGTCGCGAGAGTGCGTGACTACGGCAATTTTATAGAAATTAAGCATTTCCGTAAAATTACTACTAAATATGCCCATCTAAAGGAAATACATATCAAAGAGGGGTGCCGCGTAACAAGAGGGCAGCTTATCGGTATCCAAGGCAGAAGCGGCAATGCGACAGGCGAACATTTACATTTTGAAATTTTATTAGATAATAAAGCTATTAACCCGTTTGATTTTATATCACATTGCTATAAATGTTAGGGTCTGCTAAAATGTCGTATTATTGCGGGAATAGTGGCGTTGTTGCATGGCTCGAATTTTCGATGTCATTCTAGCTAAAAGCGGGAATCCAGTCTTTTTCTTGTCATGCTGAACTTGTTTCAGCATCTATTGAAAAAGATCCTGAAATAAATTCAGGATGACTTAAAAAGTGTTTTTTCTAGATTCCCGCTTTTAGTTAGAATGACATACGGCACTTTTTTAGAGCCATGCAACAATGCCTTGCGAGGAGGCAATACCCGCGTGGATATCGGAATCGTCATTGCGAAGCCACGAAGTGGCTGCGGAAATCCAGAAAATAATAAGTTAATCGAGTAACATCAGCTATACCAAGCCTAAACTAATATTTACAATCGATGATTAAGCTCCTATATCCTAAATTCTGGCAAAGTAGGAATATTATTGCCTATCTATTATGGCCATTTAGCCTTATATATTTATTTATAAGTTCTTTAAGGAAATTTTTTGCGCGGACCGTTATTTTTCCCGCTAAGGTAATCTGCGTCGGTAATATTAGTGTCGGAGGAACGGGTAAAACGCAAATAGTTATTCACTTAGCAAAATTATTATCGGCAAAAAATATAAAATTTGTTATTATTACTAAAGCTTACGGCAGCAAACTCTCCAAAGCAACTATAGTAAGAGAGCATCATACTGCGTTAGAGGTAGGAGATGAGTCGTTAATATTATCCGAGTACGGCACAGTTATCGCTACCAAAAAAATTCGGCAAATCATTCCTTTAATTAGCAATATCAAGCCCACTGTAATAATAGTTGATGATTCTCTACAAAACCCCAATTTTCACAAGGATTTTACTATTTTGGCAGTTGATGCTCATCGACTTTTCGGTAACGGTTTTTTAATGCCGGCGGGTCCTTTGCGGGAATATCCGGAGAAAGCTCTAGCATCAGCCGATTTAATTACGGTAATAAGTGCTGAAAATTGGAATCTACCTAATATTTTAGTGCCTTATGCTGCTATAGTGCAAGCGAAAATTATCCTTTCAAAAAAAATAGATAAAACAAAAAATTACTTTGCTTTTAGCGGTATCGGCAACCCGGAGCGTTTTTTTCTAACTTTAAAAAATTATGGTTTGACGATAGCAGGCTATCAAGTCTTCCCCGATCATTATAATTATTCAAAGAAAGATTTAGAAAATTTGCTTGTTGCCGCTAAAAAACACAATGCCGTGCTTATCACTACTAGAAAAGATTACGTTAAACTATCATCTTTGAAGGACTCAGCTACTGAAATAATTTGTTGTGATGTGGAGCTATTGATAGATAAGCCGGAAAAATTAATTAATTTAATTTATGAAAAAATTTTTAAAAAATATTAGATATTTATTTGAATATTTTGTTGTTGTTACGGCAATGAAGATATTAAGTCTATTCGGTATTGATCGAGCCGGAAATATCTGTAGCTTTATAGCTAGAAAAATCGGTATATTACTAGCAGTTAATAAAATTGCTCGGAGAAATATCCAAAATGTTTTTGGGGATAGCGTGGATACCGAAGCAATTATCGATCAAACTTGGGATAATTTCGGTCGTTTTATCGGAGAATTTCCTTATATCAGCAGCATGCAAGAACAAGAATTATTGCAAAGAATTGAAATAACCGGCGTAGAAAATATAGAAGAATTTAGAAAAGCCGGACAACCGTTTTTATTATTTGCCGGTCATTTTGCCAATTGGGATATTGCGCTTAAACTTATACATAAATTTTATCCTAAATTTTCTATAATATACCGTAAAGCTAACAATCCGTATGTTAATCGGTTAATTAATGAAATTCGCAGTAGTGATAAATTGAAGCTGATTCCAAAAGGAGCAGAAGGAAGCAGAGGTTTAATTAACGCGATAAAACAAGGCGATGCTATTGCTATGCTTGTTGATCAAAAAATGAATGACGGTATAGAAGTACCGTTTCTAGGAACTCCTGCCATGACTCCGCACGCTATTGCTAAAATTGCCCTGCAATTTAAATATCCGATTATACCGTGCCGGATAGTCCGAACACGGGGTAGTCATTTTAAAGCAATAGTTCACCCTCCCCTTATATTTCAGCAAACAGGCGATGATAAAGTTGATTACTATAATATAATGCTAAATATTAATCAAATTTTAGGAGAATGGGTTAAACAAAACCCCGGACAATGGTTTTGGTTTCATAACAGATGGAAAAAGTGATTATAGTTTTGTAAAAGAAGAATTTTGCAAGACCGAAAGAAGGCATTGTTGCACATATACCGGAATCGTTATTGCGAGCGACTGGAAGCTTTGTTGCATGGATGGTTAAAATCGCTTAAAACTTGTCATACCGTGGCTTGACCACGGTATCCAGAAAAAATTAAAAAGCCTGACTGGATGCCGTGGTCAAGCCACGGCATGACATCGCGGTACTTTTAAAGAATACCCAAAATATAGCAATTTTCGAGGCACGCAACAATGCCGTGCGGGAATGACATACTGCTACTTTTATCAAGCCACGCAACAACGGCTCCTCACAATGACGGACTTTATGGACCTTTATCGATTAAGTTGGCACTCATGCGCGAAGGCGGGAATCTTTATTAGATATTTTCGTCTCTTACCACCAATACCGAAATACTCGAATGGCGAACGATTTTAGAAGCATTAGGGCCAAGCATATAATCCCTTAATTGCGGTCTTACCGCCGAAATAATTATTAAATCCGCTTCTACTTTGTTAGAATATTGAATTATTTCATCATAAACTGCTCCACGCCCGATATAATAATCTGCTTCAATCTCATCCGGTACATATTGTTTTATTAATTCTTTTACCTGTTCACGGTGTTTTTCCTTTTGCTCTTTAACCCAATTTTTCGGCAAATAATCTTCGACCATTTTCATGCCGAAATCAGAAATTACATATATAAAATGTAATTTAGCTTGAAAGGTGGTAACAAAAGTTAAAGCTTTGGGTAATATTGCTTTTATTGATTTTTTATCTGCCAAATCTATCGGTATAATAATATTTTTATACATAATATTCTTTTATAATTTTATTGTCTATTTCGGACTGCTTCGTGCTTCGGTAAAACAAAGTTACTAATATCTGCAAAATACTTAATATCTAAATCTTGTAACAAATAATTTGCGTGTTTAAAATGTGCAACATTTCTATGAAATGCTCCGATAAACTTATCTAATAATTCAAAATCCAGATCTTCCCTTGTGACCAAAATTGCCGGCACAACAACCGTAGTTTGATTTTCGGTAATTCCTGGATACAACCCTTCATGGAGTATTCCTTTACGGAAAGCTCTATTGCTTTTTATTAACTCAGTTATTTTAGCATTTTCAATAGAGACAAAATCAACTTCACAACTATTTGCAATAAGACTTATCAAAGGGTTAGGATGCCCAACCATCATCATTATAACGTCAATTTCTTTATTGCAGAATTTTTTAATAGAATCTTCGTAATTAATATCAACATCTATCGGTTCTTTAGTAAAATTATATAATTGACGCAAAGCATCATAGGTAATATTACTACTAGAAAACCCCGGTCCGTTAGATATTTTTTTTCCTTCAATATCGGCAAAAACTTTTATTTTATCATCGTCTTTAGCAATAACGGTAAAAAATTCATCATATAAATTTAATACTTGCCGTAAATTTTGCATTTTTTCTTGATTCTGATAGTAACCTATGCCTTCAAAGGCTTCCACTGCGATATTTGACTGTACTAAAGCTAAATCTACTTTGCCTTCTTTCAATAATTTTAAATTTTCCACGCCGCCATTTGTCGGGACTACTTCACATTTAATATTTTTATTAGCAATTTTAATAGTTTTGCATAAATCAAGACCGATCGCGTAATAACCTTTTAAAATAGAACCGGTAGCAACTTTAATGGTTTGTTGGGCGATTTTCGGTTCAGCTAAAACCTTGTTATAAACGAAAAATATACCAATAACGATCCAAAACGCTAACCTTATATTCATAATATTGTATACTCCCGTGAAATGAAGAGTTGAACGAGTATAATTTAACCCGAACTATGGATAAGAATTATCCACAGTTCGCGTTAATTTAAGCTAAATATTTTTCTTTATCTAAGGTACCTTCACTATTATCAATAATCAAGGTAATTGTTGCATCCCCCGTAATATTAATTGTCGTACGTAACATATCAAGTATTCTATCAATGCCGGCAATAATAGCTACCCCTTCTATCGGCAAGTGAACCGATGAAAGCACCATCGGCAACATTATTAAAGAAGCCCCAGGAATACCGGCGCCGCCTATGGAGCCAAGCGTAGAAGTTAAAATAATAACTAAATAATCGTGGGGAGCCAGTGTTACTCCCATCATTTGCGCAAAAAATATAGTAGTAAGGGATAAATTTATGGCAAAACCATCCATATTGATTGATGCCCCAAGAGGCAATACAAACGAAGTGCTAGCCTCGGAAATACCTAATCGTTCACGACAAACCTGCATCGTCGTTGCCAGAGTTGCCTTACTGCTTGAGGTAGAAAACGCTAAAATTTGATACTCGAAACTCTTTTTATAAAACGGTATCGGTGATACTCGGCAAAATAAATAAATAAGTAACCCAAAAATCAAATATTGAAATATCATGGCAACCACAACCGCCATAACTAGCTTCGACAAACTACTCATGACTTCTATACCGTGCATACCGACTATCCAAGCCGTTAAAGCAAAAGCACCGTACGGCGATAATTGAATAACGAATGAGATCATCTTTAAAACCATTTTTGACATTAAATGAATCAAATCCGTAACCGGTTCTGCAGTAGTTCCCATTTTATTTAAAGTAATGCCAGTAAATATTGCAAAAAATACAATTTGTAAGACATCATCGTTGGCAAAAGCACCTATTGCATTGTCCGGTACAATGCGTACGAAAAAATCAAATATATTAAAAGTAGCTACAGTCGAAACAGTATGAGTAGCACCGAAATCCATATGAATTCCATGCCCCGGTTTTAATATAAGAGCTACCGCAAGACCAAAAACCGTAGCAAAAAAAGTTGTTCCCAAAAATGCTAATACTGCTTTCATCCCTACCCTACCGAGAGCGGAAGAATCTTTCATACTAGTAATACCGGAAACCAAGCTAAAGAAAATTAAAGGCGCAATGATCATTTTAATCAAACGCAGAAAAATATCGCCTATCGGCTTAACATACGAAACATAGCTAGATAAATAACTACCGAATATAACCCCTAAGATCAACCCTAAGGTAACTTTTTTCCATAATTTCATTATTATACTTATTAAGTTTTAAATCTTTAGTTTGTCATACCGTGGCTTGACCCACTAGTGCATGAACGTTGAGAAAAAGGCTGTGTCATGCCGTGACTTGATCACGGCATCCAGCTTTTTTATTAAGTTTTTTCTGGATACCGTGGTCAAGCCACGGTATGACACCATACTTGTAATAACCATAATGCGGTAAATTATGAGCCATGCAGCAACGCCTACAGCTTCTCGCAATGACGATTTCTAGTATCCACGCAACAATATCGGCTCACAATGATAACGTTACTTTTGTTGTTTAACCGCCTATAACCCGTTTCCTTCGGAACTTATCCAATTTAAATATGCTTTTAAACCGTCATCAATATCAATTTTTATTATTTGCGGTACTTCATAATTATGAATTTTTACTATTATCTCTTCAATTTTCTTGTAATTATCTGATTTAGCTTTGATTATAGCCCTATATTCTTTTTCAGAAGTTAACTTACCTTCCCACTTAAAATAACTTTTAATATCTTCTATTTGTATACAAGAAGCTAAATTCATGTCCAGTAAAATATTAATTATTTCATCTAATATTTTTCTACTATTAGTAGTAGTTAAAATTATACAATATTGCTGCACTCTTCTATACCTCAACGAAACAATTAGGCGTTTCAAATAACTTAAGGCTAGTAATAATAAAGCTTTGACCGGTGAAAATCTTAGGGAAAATATCATTCTTTAAATGAAGTGCAATATTTTCGGCAGTAGGGTTATCCTGCATATAATATATTTTTTGACCCGTCCAACTAGCTATTTTTTCTCCTATTTCTTTATCGTCTTGATGTAAGATAAGGCTATGATCAAAATTATCGTCTATCCATTTTTTGGCAAAAAGCTTAATTTCGCCGAAATCAACTATCATTCCTAGTTTGTTAGTATTTTTAGCGGCAGCGGTTACTTCAAGAATATATCGGTGACCGTGCAGAAATTGACATTTATTTTGATGCCCGATAATTCTATGTCCGGCATCAAATTCAATCCGACGGGTACATTTTATCATTGCTTACATTCTGCCTTTAGAGTTATTCCACAAATATAAAGAGACTTACCATAAAATAATATACGAATTCCTGCAAGTTAATTAAGTGAATATTCAAATTAAATCCCCCTGCCATTTTTCTTATTATTCATAACAACCGGTTTACATTGTTTATCATTTTTAGGTGTTTCCTTATCTTCTTGCAACTCAACTTTGTTGTTTTTTATAAATTCCGGATTATTTAAAACCACTCCTGAAAAATCAATTTTACTTCCATCTCCTGCAATTTTTACTTTGTCTAAAGCAATACGGCTATCCGGATGTTTAGCGTTATATTTTTTAATTGCCGGAATAAGCGTTGTTAGAGTTGCAGCATCAATAGTCGCCCCTTCAAAATTCACTTGTTCATTAAAAATAGTTCCTTTAAAGGAACACTCTTCTAATATAGCTCCTTTAAAAGAACATTCTTTAAATTTAGTATTATCAAAATTAAATCCTTTAACTTTAAAATTATCAAATTTTAATTCCGATTTTTCAAAAGATAACCCTTTAAGATTTTTATCTCTTAACGAATAAGAAAACATCGCTGAATATTCCTTTTCCGTTAATTGTTTATCTCTTTCATGAAATAATAATGCTAAATTAATTTGTTTATCAGATAATGTTGATTGTGTTTCTAAAAGCTCAACTATAGTTTTATTCATTTCCGACCCGATTACCTTATTCCGTATTTTATTTGGAACAAAGCTTTCTTGAAATTTATATGCGCTTAAATTAATAATACTTTTTGTTATTATTCCGAGTACTTTTTTATCGGCTAATAACTCAAATATAGGTCTCACCATTGCGCCGTATTGACCTTTACTATATGAGCTTACAATTTTTCCCAAAGCCGGTGCATGTTCTCCTAACACCTGAATAATTTTCTCACCTTGGATTTTTACTTTCTTACCCATTTCAGTTTTATTTAAAAATTCTTCAACTACCGGTCCAAGAGTATCCGCATGCTTTACTAATAATTCCGGGATTTCTTTTTCTAAAATCTTTTCTATTTCCGGATTAGCTTTTTTGAAACTAATTAAAGACTTAACTACTATTCCTACTTTTTCCGATTGATTATCGGGATGTGCATTCATCACTTCTTGAATTTGTGAAAATAGTTCGGTTAATTTTTCTTTATTCTCACCTTCTAAAGAATTTTTAGTAAATTTAGTTACCAAAGGCAAAATTTCTTCCATAAACGGTAATATTGCTTTCGTAGAATTTTTAGCAAATTCCGGCGTTATATCATACGATCTTATACGATCTTGAACTTGCGGTTTATCTAAAAATTTCAAAATATCATTTATATTATTTTTAAAATACTCTGTTAAATTATTCTCTAAAATAGGTGATATATTATTAACAAATATTTCAGTGTTCTTTAAAATATTTTTTATCGATTCTTTTTGTTCATCTACTAAATTATTTTTTTCTTCTAGCGATAAATTGTTATTAGTTAAAAGTTTTTCACTATTACTTTGATATTTTGTGAATTCTTGATAGTTTTCAATAATTTGCGGCGTGCTAGCAAGCATTGCAGCACTTACATCTACGGCTAAATTTACGGTATCGGCAAATAGTTTTTTAGGAATTTCCCGACCTAAACTATTATCCATAGCATTTTGAGCAATTTTTACAAATTCTTCTTGGTTTTTAGTATCTTTTAAAAATGGTATAAGATCATCGTTAATAATATTCTGCACATTATCGGTGCTTAATATTTCAAATGCACTTCCAATGATATTTTCCCTTGAATTTTCCGACCGTACAGCTAAATTTTTATAAATATCCTGCACTTTTTGATTTGAATCGCCTTCTAAAACACTTACTACTAAATTTATCGATACGGGAAGTAAATCTCTAATAAAACGGGGACTAACTCTATCAAACATATTAGGAATTACAACACCTGTTGCCTGCACTTCCGGAGTGTATAGCTCAGTTAGTAGAGGAGTTAGGACAGCATTTAACACCGGAATAATTGCCGCTTGCGCTACGTTATCTTTTAGAAAATCAGAGCTTGCCGGATTATTTAAAATAGATTGATAACTTTTTAAAACCGGTTGCGCTCCTTTTATTAAATTAGCGGCATACTCTGCTTGTTGTTTTTGTAAATTTTTACGCTCTTCTACTAATAATTTATCGCTAAGTAATTTATTGTCTACTTCCTGAAATTTTATAAAATTATCATATAATTCTTTAAATCCTTGAACATTTCGTATAGTCGGCGGCAACAAGCTAACCGTATCTATTACTCCTTTTAAAAATCCTTGCGCTGTAGTTTGAACATTTTTCTTATTTTCTACTTCCAATTTTTCTTGCTCATTTTTAAGCTCTAACGGCGAAATTTGCTGCCCGTCTTGAACAAAATTACCTTTAATATTTGTAATATCGGTATGAGCAATATTAGTTTCGTTATCTATAGTAGCTTCATTTATATTAGCCTCTTTTAGCTTAACATCATATAAATTTACACCGTCTAATATTGCTTTTCCTGCTTGTATCTGTACTAAAATTGCTTTTTTCAAGTTTGATCGAGTAAGATCGGCTTTCGTAAAATTCACGGCAGTAAAATCCGCATTTTCTGCTTGAACTCGCCTCATTAAAGCTTTAGTAAAATCCGCATTTTGTGCATCAACTTTTTCAAGATTACTATAACTTAAATTAACACCTTGAGCCTTAGCTTCTCTGAAAATGGCTCCTCGGAAATTAGCGAATTTTGCGGTAGCATCGGTTAATATGCTACCGCGTAAATTGGCTTCTTGAGCTTGCACTAAATCTAGATTAGCTTTAGCAAAATTTACTCCTTCCGCGTTAATCCTTTTTAAAATAGCATTCTGTAAATCCGCACCTTCAAGTGTTACTAGCTTATCTAACTCAGCTTCCGTTAAATTTACTCCTTTAGCTTCTATATTTTTTAAAATAGTATCACGAAACTCTGCTTTGCTTGCCTCCACTTTATTCATTAAAGAATTTGATAAATCACATTCTATAACTTTGCAACCTGTTAAAATTGCATTATCAAGTATTGCATGCTGCATTTTTACCTTTTGTAAGTCCGCAGAGATCAGGGAAATACCCTCTAAGTTAGCGTAATTAAATGTAGAATTTACAAATTTTGACTCATCCCATTTTCCGTCTTTTATATTCGCATAATCAAAATTTGAATTTTTTACTACTACTTCTTTACCATCGGAACGAGACATAAAAGCATGGGTAAACTCACTATTCTCAACAACGGCATTTTTTATATTAGTATTAAAGAAATTGGTATTATCAGCATTAACGTTCGTAAAGCTTGCATTTTGAAGTTCAACACTTTCAAAATTTGCTTTACTTATATTTGTATTCTCAAATTTACAATTAGTTAAAATTGAACCGGCAAAAATTGCCCCGCTCAAATCAGCACCGGTAAAGTCTAAACCGGATAAATCAACTCTACCGCGCCACTCATTATTAGTAAGCATATCAATTTTACTTGATAAATCAGCAACTACTCTTACAGTTTGACTAAGCGGCGTAGTTAATTTACTTTTAGCAAAATCGTTTAAACTAAGCTTCTCATTAGTTTTTCTTTCACTTAGATAACTTATAACATCTTCTCGCGTTAAAGATACGAGCTTTATTTCTTGCTCTTTTTCTTCTTTATTAGAGCCTCTTATATAAGCAGGATCAAAAATTGAGTGTTCACTACTAAAAATATTTTGAAAACTTGCATGCATTACCAAATCTTTCGGCGGAAAAATATTTTTATGTAGCATTAATTTAAGTTCTGCATCTAACTTATCGTATTTTTCATTACCGGTATTTCTTCCGATAACATACCAAGCAGTTTGCTGTACAGTCAAAGTTTTATAAATTTCATTTAATTCTTGTTTTTTTTCGACTATTGTTTTTTCGTGTTCCTTTCTTTTAAAACGTTCAGCCTTAACATCGGCATATATTCTTCCTAAAGATGAGGTAGTACTATATTTTATACCTTCAAGTTCTTGCCCTTTCCCTAAAGATGAATAATTTTTATAATTTTCGGAAAATCTGCAATTTTCAAGAGTAGCACCTCTAAAATCTATATTTCGTAAAATAGTATCTTCAAAATAAGCATTATCAAAATCAACATCACAAAACAAAGCATTCGATAAATCACATCCTTTAAAACTAGTATTTTTTAAGATAACACCGCTAAAATCTCCGCCTGCAAGATCGATAATTTTATCGGTACCTTCTTTGCTAAAATCTCTATTTGATAAATCTGCAACCGCTATTACGTTTTTATCTTTAAAATATTTATCTTTTAAATATTGATTTAAAGTTAGATTAGCATTTGGGTCAAGGCTTACCGCTCGTCTTTGAGCAATAATATAATCTTCTATTTCTTTAGAAGCGGGACTAATTTTTTCTATCGCTACGTTCAAATCTATTTGTTCTTTAGACATGATGATACTCCCAACCTCTAATAGAAAGATTTTATTACAAATTTAACAATAATTTTTCCGGATTTTCAATAAGTTCTTTAATTTTTACTAAAAAAGTAACGCCTTCCTTGCCGTCTATTATTCGGTGGTCATAAGATAATGCAATATACATCATCGGACGCACTTCAATTTTGCCGTTTATTACCACGACTCTTTCTTCTGTTTTATGAAGCCCTAAAATACCCGATTGCGGAGGATTAATAATCGGGGTTGATAATAACGAGCCATATACTCCACCGTTAGAAATCGAAAAAGTTCCGCCCGACAGATCGGTCATAGATAATTTCCCTTCTCTCGCTTTTTGAGCTAAGGCACCGATTTCTTTTTCTACGCCGGCAAATCCTAAATTATCGGCATTTCTAATAACGGGTACTACCAGACCTTGATTTGTACCGACCGCTACGCCGATATCGTAATAATTTTTATAAACAATATCATCGCCGTCTATTTCGGCATTTACTGAAGGAATAGTTTTTAAAGCTTCAATAGTAGCTTTCACGAAAAAAGACATAAATCCGAGTTTTACATTATGCTTTTTTTCAAATTCTTCTTTATATTGCGTACGCAAAGCTATTACTTTCGACATGTCAATTTCGTTAAAAGTCGTCAAAATAGCTGCCGTATTTTGAGAATCTTTTAAACGCTGGGCAATAGTTTTACGCAAACGCGACATACGAACACGCTGCACTCTATCGTCATTTGCTTTTATGCCGCTAGTTGCTTGTGGAGTCGGTGCTTGACTTGCAGGAGTATTTAATACTTCCAATACATCGCCTTTAGTTATTCTTCCGTCTCTACCGGAAGCTTTTATATTACTCGGATCAAGCTTATTCTCAGTCACTAATTTTTGTACGGACGGAGCAAGGCTAATGTTGGCTGCCGTAACTTTATCCGGCGCCGTAACTTTTTCCGACATTTGAGGCGTAGCGACTTTAGGAGGCGTAGAATTTGCAGTATCTTTTTGCGGCTGCGGCGATGCAGTAGTTCCTGCCTCTCCTTCTAGAATTTCCCCTATATCCTCACCGACTGCTACATTTGTTCCTTCATTTTTTAATATTTTACTAATAGTACCGTTAGCAGAAGCATTAACTTCCAGCGTAACTTTTTCCGTCTCAAGCTCTAATAACAACTCATCTATTTTAACGGCATCACCTTCTTTTTTATACCATTTGGCAATAGTCGCTTCCGTAACCGATTCGCCGAGAGACGGCACTGTAATTTTAACGCTCATATTGTTTTACTCCTTGTTTTATTTCTATTTATATATTGGTAATGAAGGACATCTCAAACGTCATTGCGAGCGACTGAAGGCGTTGTTGCGTGGCTCAAATTTTTTATGTCATTCCCGTGCGGCATTGTTGCGCGGATACCTTTCAGCGTCATTGCGAGCGACCGAAGGGAGTGCGGCAATCTAAATAATTTCTTTATATAAATCCTTCCATTCTAAATTTATTTGCTCAATTAGCTTAATTTTCTTTTCTCTTGAGCCTGCTTTAATTTGTTTTTCTCTAGCTATTGCAGATATCATAGTTTCATGAATTTCATAAAATACTAGTATTTTACAATTATATTTTGTACTAAACCCTTTAATAAGCCCATTCCTATGTTCATATATACGCTTAATAAGATTTGAAGTTACACCTGTATAAATCGTACCACCACGTTTATCTGTAACAATATATACTGCTGGTTGTTTCATAATTTTTTAGATTGCCACGTCGCTACGCTCCTCGCAATGACGATGGAGATGCGACAACGTAAACCCCCAACGCATCTCTCACTAGTTTCTGCTGCTGTTCGGTATGTACATGTAACGACCCGACTGCAGGGGATGCTGAAGGCTCTCGCCCGACATATTTAAATCGGTTACTAACTCCGGCTTCTTTTAAAGCCCCCTCCAAATAAGAAACTATATAACTCCATGCTCCCATATTTTTTGGCTCTTCTTGGCACCAAATAAATTCTTTAGCTTTATTATATTTCTTTAATAAGTCTACTACTATATTTTTCTCGAAAGGATATAATTGTTCTAGCCTTATAATTACTATATTCGTGATGTTTTTATCTGTACGCATTTCTACTAAATCATAATAAACTTTACCGCTACATAAAATTACTTTTATAACCTTGCTTGCATCTATATTAACTTCATCCAGAACCGGTATAAAACTAGTTTTTTCGTCAAGCTCCGCAAGTGATGACACGGCTAATTTATGCCTTAATAATGATTTCGGCGTCATAACTATTAACGGCTTACGAGTAGTATTTAATATTTGACGACGAAGCAGGTGAAAAATAGAAGCGGGAGTCGTCGGATAAGCAACATACATATTATCCTCCCCCGCTAGCTGTAAAAATCGCTCAAGCCTTGCCGAGCTATGTTCCGGTCCTTGTCCCTCGAAAGCATGCGGTAGTAAAACGACGAGACCGCTTAAACGTAGCCATTTAGTTTCACTACTAGAAATGAATTGATCAAATATAATCTGCGCGCCGTTGGCAAAATCACCGAACTGCGCTTCCCAAATAACTAAATTCCGAGGATCTGCTAAAGAATAACCATATTCAAAACCAAGTACCGCGTATTCGGATAAAAGACTGTCCGCTATTTCATATTTTGCTTGATTTTCGGCTAGATTATTTAGCGGTATATATTTCGTATCGTCTATCTGACTGTATAATACCGAATGACGATGTGAGAAAGTCCCGCGTCTTGAATCTTGACCGGTAAACCTTATTTTTGTACCCGAAATAAGCAAGCTTGAAAAAGCCAATTGCTCAGAAGTTGCCCAATCAATCGGTTTATCCTCTATTAAAGTGCTTTTACGCGCCTCAAATAATTTAACAAGTTTCAGATTAATTGCAAAATTTTTAGGCACTTCACATAATTTTACACCTATATCTTGCAGAGTTTTTTTATTAACACCGGTGGTAATTATTCCGGAACTAGAACGAGTTAGCCCTTGCCATAAACCGCCTAGAAAATGCGCCTCTTGTTTATAGTTTTTAGCTTGCTCATATTCTTGATCTAATTTAGCTTTAAATTGCTCTTTCAGTTTAGCAAAATAACTACCGTCAATTACTCCGTCTTTTACTAGCTTATCGGCATAAACCGCACCAGGCGTGGGTTTATTTTTAATTGCATTATACATAACTGATTGCGTATACATCGGTTCATCGCCTTCATTATGACCGTATTTACGATAACAAATAATTTCAACTACAATATCCTTGCTAAATTTTTGCTGATACTCTACAGCAATATTAGTTACTTTTAAAACTGCTTCCATGTCGTCGCCGTTGACGTGAAAAATAGGTGCAGCAATTATTTTAGCAAATTCAGTAGAATATCTGCTTGAGCGGGTATCCTTGGCATTGGCTGTAAAGCCTAGCTGATTATTAATAACAAAATGTAATATCCCTCCGGTATCATAAGCAGCTAAATTTGACATAGATAAACATTCAGCTACGACTCCTTGACCGCAAAAAGCCGCATCGCCGTGAACTAAAATAGCCTTAACTTTTTTACGTTCAGTATCTCGTATAGCATCTTGTTTGGCTCTAACTTTTCCGGCAACTATCGGATTTACCGCTTCTAAATGAGAGGGGTTATCCGCCATCGATAAATGAATCTTTTTATCGCTCACAACTCTATCTGACGAATAACCTAAATGATATTTTACATCCCCCGAAACATTTAAGTCGTCAGGAAATACATTACCGCTAATAAATCCGGCAATAACGGCTTTATAAGGTTTACCGACTATTTTAGTAACAGTATTAAGTCGCCCCCTATGTGCCATACCGATTACAATTTCTTCGACGCCGTAACTAGCTGATAAGTTTATAGCTTTATCCATAGCAACTACCGAAGAATCTCCGCCTTCGACGGAAAAACGCTTTGCTCCGGGAAATTTTGTATGTAAATACTGCTCAAATCCTTCTACTTCTACCAAATCATTTAATATAATCTTTTTTTCTTCCGGTGATAACGTAGCTTCATTTTCTAGCTGACTATATAACCAATTTTTTTCTTCCGCACTTTCTACTTGTTCAAATTCAACGCCGATATGGTCGGAATAAGTTTTATCTAGTAGCTTAATTAATTCCGATAATTTGCATTTCTTTAATCCAAAAAATTCATCAGGAACATTTATAACATTCTCTAACTGCTCATTACTAAAATCAAAATTTAGAATATCAAGCTTTACATCATTTTTAGTTTCAACAATTTCAAGATTTAAGGGGTCAAGAGTTGTAAAGTAATGACCGTATTTACGATAGGCTTCGATCATTCTTACGGCTTTAAAACTATCTACTATTTCTGAAGATAAGGTAGGTTCTTCAGAAATTTTAACCTCTGAAGGGAGTATTATTTTAGCCGTGCTTTTATTAATTTTTGCACTCTCATTATCCTTAATCTGCCCAAAGAATGCTTGCCAAGTTTGATCAACAGAATTGGGATTTGTTAAATACTGCCGATATAATTCTTCTATAAAAACAGCATTACCGCCAAATAAAAACCCTGTTTGTTTAAAATATTCATCCATAAATAATGTTTTCCTAAATAGTATACTAAATCGTCATGGCGAAGCCACGGAGGCGTTGCCGCGTAGTTCGAGAATTAATAAAAACCCGTCATTGCGAAGCCACGAAGTGGCTGTGGCAATCCAGGCTATCCCGAATGTAATGAGGGATTTAATTAGAATGCTAATTTATATAGCTGACAAGTTTAGCATGCAAATATGTTTAACTTGATTGCCACATCGCTTAGAGCAGCAATCCAGTTAAATAATTTCATTATACAAATCTCTCCATTCTAAATTCAGTTGCTCAATTAACTTAAGCTTTTTTTCTCGTGAACCTGATTTAATTTGTTTTTCTCTTATTATTGCTGATTCCATAGTTTCACAAATCTCATAAAATACAAGTATTTTACAATTGTATCTTTTACTAAATCCATTCATAAGACCGCTCTTATGTTCATATATACGTTTAACAAGATTGGAAGTTACACCGGTATAAATCGTACCGTTTCGTTTATCAGCAATAATATACACCACAGGTTGTTTCATAATATTTTTTTCTGGATTGCCGCGTCGGTGCTACGCACCTCCTCGTAATGACGTTTAGGGTATCCACGCAATGCCTCCTAGCAATGACGTTGAGAGATTCACACGGGCATTATCTTCTCAACATCCCCTTAACCTTATTAAGCATAATCCCGTTTTTTAAATCGTCAATTGATGATTTGTTAAGCGCATGCACTAACAACATATTGTTATTTATATCAAGTGTTACGGTACCGGGCGTTAGGGTAATCGAATTACCGTATATTACCTGTCCTATTTCCGGTAACCCTTCTGCATCAACCCATTCAAAAGTCGGTTCTATTTTCATATCTCTACCCCAGACGATTTTAATAACCGCAAACGCAGATTTATATATTTCTACCAGTAACCATAAAAAATATAATGGGGCTTTATAATTCAAATGCATTTTGTGCGGTATAATATCAAGCCATCGAGAAAATAAATAAATACCTACAGGGACAATACCCATCCATAACATTTTAATAGGGTTATTTAATTCTCCCATTAACCCGATCCAGATTATCGACAAAATAAAAAATGTAATAATTTTAATGCGCATTGACCGCTTTCGTTAGTTTAATATTGGAAGTAAAAGGAATCAAAACCATAATCATCACAAATATTAACCCTATCATATTAAATATATTATTTATTGCAATTACAAACGCATCAGCATTTATTTGATTCGCAAGTAACAAATACGAAGCTTTTTCCGGATCGACGACTTTCCCGTCCAATAACTGACTAAAAAATGCTAATTGCTCTGCTGCACTCGAAGAAGTAGAAGAAATATTTTCTCCTAAATAGCCGGCAAAAGTTTTAGTGTAGTTAGTAAGGATAGTACTAATTACCGCAAGCCCTACTGCTCCATCAAGGTTACGGGTAAGATTATAAAGACCGCTGGCATTTCCCACTCTTTCTCTCGGCATATTGCCGAGAGCAATGTTATTGGTCGGTATGAAACAAAACATTAAAGATAAGCCTCTAACAAATTGCGGTAACACAAACTCGGCAAATCTCGAATCCGGTGTTAAAAAACTATTTAAATGACAACCCAAGGCGAATCCTCCAAGCCCTATAATCAGCATTATCCTTAAATCGACACCGGCGCCTAACATCCTGCCGGCAATCGGAGCTGATAAAAATTGCGCCGCTCCCGTCACCATCATAGTAACACCGATTTGCACGGTATCATACCCTGCTATCGTAAATAAAAATAACGGCAAGATATATACCGCTCCGTATAAGCCGATACCCATCACAAAAGAATAAAGGCAGCCGAAAGTAAAGTCCTTATATAAAAACGTTCGCAGGTCTAAAATCGGATTAACAAATGTTAATTCCCAAATAATTAAAGCAATAAAACCGCTAGCTACCATAATACTTAGAAGCAATATTTCAGTGTCTTCTAGCCACCCCTTTTTATTTCCTTCTTCTAAAACATATTGCAATGTTCCAAGGGTTACAGCCATCAGTGCTATACCGATAAAGTCAAAATTTTTCAGTAAATTATAATTAGGTTTATCAAAATCGGCATAAAGAAAAACGACTGTGCAAACAAAAATCCCGGGTATGACGTTAAGCAAAAACATAAAATGCCAAGATAAAACTTCCGTAATATAGCCTCCGAGTGTCGGTCCAAGCGTCGGCGCTACGGTTACTACTAACCCAATTAATATCGTTACTGTCGGGCGCTGCGAGACGGGGAAAATTATAAAAACAGTACTAAAAACCGTGGGTATCATTGCACCGCCGAAAAATCCTTGCAAAGCTCTAAAAATAATCATTGATTCAATATTAGTAGCAAGAGAGCATAATATGCTCATAATAGTAAAACCGAACGCCGCAATAAAATAGGAAATTCTGGTCGAAAGTAATCTAGCTAGAAAGCCGGTAATAGGTATTATAATTACTTCGGCTATTAAATAAGATGTTTGAACCCAGGACAGCTCATCACTTGAGGCAGCAAGCCCTGCAGCTATTACCGACAATGAGCTTGCGACGATTTGGATATCGAGTACCGCCATAAACATCCCGACAACCATTCCAAAAAAAGCAAATAACTGCTTTTTTGACAGAGCCGCCGGCTCGGCTAAATCATTTTCCTGCATATTAATCTATTATTAACCCAAATAAGGAGATTATCATTTTATTATTTCTAATGCAAATTTAGAAAGTATTTAATTCTAAATATTGGCGTTGTTGCATGGCTAATAATTTACCGTATTATGGTTATTATAAGTACGGTGTCATACCGTGGCCCCTCCCCACTACTGTACGAACGTTTAAATAAAGAGGTAAAAATTCTGTCATTCCGTGGCTACGACCACTTCAGTCCAGCTTATAATATCATAAAAAGATTCTAAAATAAGTCTAATATGGCTTTATTTTCCTGGATGCCGTGATCAAGTCACGGCATGACACAGCCTTTTTTCAACGTTCGTACAGTAGTGGCCCCTCCCACGGTATCCGGAAAAACCTTAATAAAAAGACTGGATGCCGCGGTCAAGCCACGATATGACACCGAACGCTTTGCAAAAACTCGAGCCATGCAACAACGCCTCTAAACAAAAATTATTGATTTTATTTATTATTAATATATTATAATAAATAACTTTTATTAACTATTAGGAGAAGAAATGCAAGATTTAGCACAAAAAATTATATCTTTTTCTGAACATAAATCAGACCTAGAACAAATAAAAGAATCAATAAAAGAAGGATGGGCAATAGTAAAATTGGTACCTAATAAAGGTCGTTTTATCGGGCTTTTGGAAAAAATTTCGCTCATGGAAGATGATAGCGTATATCTCCCGCCAAGAAAAAAAATAATAGTTAATAATTAAGTAGGAAAATTTTTGTAGCGAAATTCAAAATAAAGAATCTAGCATATACAGCTAAATTCCGAAAGCCTCAGACAAGATAAATTTAAAGACGAGCCTGAGCGGCGTACTAGAGTAGGTGAGTACAGGCGAATGTCGAAAATTTGCTTGTATCAAGCTTTTTGAATGACGCTGTAGCTTTTATTTAAATAAAAAATCAAATTTATTGCCTATAGTAATATCTAAATACTCGGCAAAAGGCGGCAAGCCGTCAAGCTCTATTGCCATATTTATCGTTTGATCAGGCAAAATATTAATATTCATCTTATTAGTTACGTAAGAATCCAAAATTTTCCGGTTTTTATCGATTATCCTAACCCTAAATATTAGGTTTGATATTTGATAACTCGACGGGTTAGTTACTGCATATGAAATTTTTATTCTATCAGGATTTTTAATATCTTGAATAACAATATGATCAATTTTTAATTGATCATACCTAACTAAAAATCTACAATTATCTTCTAATAATATTATTGAAGAAAAAATAATAAAGCTAATCCATAACAAAGAAAAAAAACTATAGTTAGGAGGTTTACGGGGTAATAACGCCGGTAGACCGCTACCCTCTATATAAAATTCATTTTTAAAAGGTGTAGTAATAGCTTCAGGGGTTTCTTCAATTTTAGCAAAATCAGTTAGTTTCGTAGCATTATAATCTAATTTTTGATGCCAAATATGACGGCATTTAGAACACTTAACTTTTCGACCGTTTATACCTATTTGCTCGTTAAAAACGGTAAATTTTGTCTGACAATTTGGACAAGTAATATACATTTAATTATTATATTTTATAAATTGACTTAATGATAAAGTTATTTATTATTTTTATCATATAGACCTATACAGTATTATGCTATACTGCTCGTATTTCAGGAATTAGATTTTATTTTGAAGGGTGAGTACACGCAGCCTATACTTAAATAGGCGAGTATGTAAATCCCTGATAAAATAAAAAAATAATTCCTGAAAGATGAGTAGTATAGCATATATTAAAGAAATTGAAGACGCTTGGCAAATAAAAGATAAACTACTACATGACTCTTCAAAGTTAAAGGATATTAGAGAGATAGTTAATAACATTATAAACGATTTAAATCAAGGTACCCTTAGAGTTTGTGAAAAAAAAGAAAATAATTGGTATGTGAATGAATGGATAAAAAAAGCGATATTATTATATTTTATCGTTACTGAATCAAAAATTTACACTAGTAATTATAAAAATTGGTACGACAAAATTCCTGCTAAATTCTCGCCGGACACCGATGAAAGTACTTTTAAAAAAGCCGGAATGCGGGTGGTACCCGGAGCTTTTATTAGAACCGGTACCTATATAGCCAAAAATGTTGTTGTTATGCCTTCTTTTATTAATATCGGCGCTTATATAGACGAAGGAACAATGATTGATAGCTGGGCAACAATCGGCTCTTGTGCGCAAATCGGTAAAAATTGTCATATCTCAGGCGGTACAGGAATAGGCGGCGTATTAGAACCATTGCAAGCAAAGCCGGTAATAATTGAAGATAATTGTTTTATCGGGGCTAGATCAGAAATAGCCGAAGGCGTAATAGTAGAAGAAGGCGCAGTAATTAGTATGGGCGTATTTATTGCCGCCTCCACGAAGATAGTATATAGAGATACGGGCGAAATTATTTACGGCAGAGTACCGCCTTATTCAGTGGTAGTACCGGGGACGCTTCCCGCAGCTGAAGCGGGTAAAGCCGGGCTTTATTGCGCGGTTATAGTAAAACAAGTTGATAAAATAACTAGGAGCAAAATTGCTATTAATGAACTGCTAAGGGTTTAATTATTGAGATTACTTAGTATTGCGAGGAGGCAATGCTGCATAGAGGTTAGTGTAAGAGACAAATAAGCCTCTGATGTCATTCCTAGCTAAAGGCGGGGCGTTGTTGGGTGGCTCTAAAAAAGTGCCGTATGTCATTCTAGCTAAAAGCGGGAATCCAGGCTTTTCTTTGTCATGCTGAACTTGTTTCAGCATCTTTTTAATAGATCCTGAAATAAATTCAGGATGACTTTTTTATATTTCCTGGATTCCCGTTTTTAGCTAGAATGACATCGAAAATCCGAGCCATGCAACAAGGTTTACGGCTTCCTCGCAATGACGGATTCAGTATACAGCTAAATTCAGAAAGATTTAGACAAGATGAATTTAAAGGTGAGCCTGCGCTAGCCGTTAATAATACGTGAGTACAGGCGAATCCAGAAAAATTCGCTTGTATCAAGCGATCGAGATGACGCTGTACACAACCGACACTTGACTTAGCCTTATCTTGTTAATCTAGTTAACTAATAATTTAAAAAATTTATTATATGAAATTACTAAAAATATTTTTATTATCTTTTTTACTACTTGCTTGCGAAAAACAGGAATCCGAACATAATTTAATTGTCGGCACTTCTGCGGATAATCCTCCTTATGAATTTATTCAAAACGGTGAAATTGTTGGGCTTGATATTGATATTATAAATGCAATAGGCGAACGTTTAAACAAAAAAGTCATCATAAAAAACTTTGATTTTAACGGGTTACTTGCAGCTTTAGTTAGCGAAAATATCGATGTCGTCATAGCTGCGCTTTCTGCCACTCCGGAACGGCAAAAATATATTAGTTTTTCCGATAATTATGGGAAGACAAAATTATCGATCTTATATAGATTGGAGGACAATATAAAAAGCGTTGATGATTTGAACAATAAAATAGTCGGAGCGCAACTCGGTAGTAGTTGGGAAAAAACAGCTCAAGAACTAGCGCAAAAAATAAATATTAAAATTAACTCTTTATCAAATAATTTAATGTTAGTGGAAGAACTAAAATCAAAGGTTATAGATGCCGTTATCCTTGAAGAATTCCAATCCATAAAATTTAAAGAAAATAATTCTAATCTGGCGAGCTGTACTTTGGAAGAATTTTCTTCGGAATTTGCGATAGCTATGTCTAAAGATTCAGGACTTATTAAAGAAATTAATGAAGCAATCGGCGCATTAAAAAAAGACGGAACTCTTAATAAAATTATGAAAAAATGGCTAGTACAGTAAAAAACGACGAATTTAAAAATGCAATGAGCCGATTCCCTACCGGCGTCACTGTTATAACTACTTCCTATAACAACGAACTTTTCGGTTTTACGGCTAATTCCTTTACTTCCGTATCCTTGACACCGCCGTTAGTCTCTTTTTGTCTTGATGAAAAAGCTTTTAGTATCGGCGGTTTTAGCAATAGCGATAAATTTGCAGTTAGTATTTTAGCTGAAGACCAATCTGATCTTTCTAAGCATTTTTCCAAGCATAACCTAGACAAATTTTTAAATATTTCTTATGAATTAGGGCAATATACCGCTTGCCCGTTAATAAATGGTGCAATTTGCCATATTGAATGCCGAAAAGTTGCAAGCTATAAAGCCGGCGATCATATTATATTTATTGGCGAAGTTATTAATACCGCTATAAAACATAACTCAAAACCGTTATTATATTTCCTAAAATCATATCAAGAATTAAAATGACTATCAACATTGGGCTTTGCGGTGCCACCGGTAGAATGGGGCAAACGATTAAAGACAGAATTAGCAAGTTTGATCAATGCAGAATTACTGCGCAATTTAATAGCCTAAACAATTTAAGCAACTTATATGATCTTTGTAAAAATTCCGCGATAGTTATCGATTTTTCTACTCCGGAACTATTAGAAAAACTAATAGATAGCGCTCTTAAGCACAAAACTAAATTAGTAATCGGTACTACCGGCTTAAAACCTCAACATTTGGATTATATAAAAACGGCGGCAAAAACTTTGCCTATTTTATATTCCGCTAATATGAGTTTAGGGGCTAATTTACTAGGAGTTTTAGCTAAGATAGCTGCAAAAACTCTTGATAATAGTTATGATGTTGAAATTTTAGATACTCATCACCGCGCTAAAAAAGATGCACCGTCAGGGACGGCTATTTTACTCGGCGAAATAATTGCAGCAGCAAAGGGGATAAATTTTGATGAATGCGCGGCATTTAATCGCAGTAATAACAGAGGCAGAAAAGATAACGAAATCGGTATTACTTCGCTACGCGGCGGGAATATTCACGGCATACACGATATATATTTTTTGAGTGATGACGAAACAATCACCTTGCAACATCAAGCTCTTAATAAAAATTCTTTTGCCGACGGCGCAATTCAAGCCGCTATTTGGCTAGCCGACAAGCCGCCAGGATTATATTCTATGCTAGACGTGTTTGAGATGTGAAGATAGATAGCTTGAAATTCTACGTCATTACGAGCCGCTGCAAGCGTTGTTGCATGGCTCGAAATCCTTATAAAAAAACACCGTCATTGCGAGGAGGGACGTAGTCCCGACGTGGCAATCCAGGAAAAAATTAGTACAAAATGCTATGTAAATTATTATTTTCTGGATTGCCGCGCTCCCTTTGGTCGCAGCTTTGTTGCATGGCTCAAATTTTCGATGTCATTCTAGCTAAAGGCGGGAATCCAGAAAATGTTTAAGCGAATTATATAGTAAATTTTTATATAATTTTGTTTATTTTAAGTGTTTTTTCTAGATTCCCGCTTTCGCGGGAATGACATACTGCTGCTTTTATCGAGCCATGCAACAACGCCTTCAGTCGCTCGCAATGACTACATCTACTTTGACTTAGCAATGCCTAGATTATATTACAAAGATCGCTTGACAGCTGCCGGTAATTACATTATATTCCCTTATTTGTAGTTAAGTTTTAAGGTATTTGACTTATGTCTCGTAGGTGTGAGCTCACTGGGGTGGGCGTTTTGTACGGTAATAATGTATCTCACTCACAACGCAAAACTAGAAGGCGTTTTGAGCCTAATTTAAGGTCCGTTAAATTTATAAGCGACGTAACGGCGCAAGAATATAGATTATCGGTAAATGCAAAGTGCATACGTTCGGTGGAAAAAGCCGGCGGTTTTGATGAGTATATGATAAAAGTATCTAATGATGTTTTATCCGACAACGCAAAAGTTATTAAAAAGAAAATAATTCAAAACAAACTAGCGAAAACATTATGAAAAGCGGCATACATCCGGAATATAAAGAGTTTTTAATTAAGATTAGTAGCGACACTTTTAAAACAATGTCGGCTCATCCTACCGGCGAAATTTTAATGGATGTTGATTATAGAAAACATCCGGCATGGAACAAAGATATGGGAAATATTGTTAATCAATCTAATAAAAGTGTTAGTGACTTTAATAAAAAATTTTCCGGTCTTTCTTTTGGGATGACAAAAAAACCGGAGTCAGAGTAATAATATAGTTTTAAATAACTTTATATATTTAAAACTAATTTCATTTTATCCATACTATAGAACTATTAATTAATAGTTTATTATCGCGGGGTGGAGCAGCCCGGTAGCTCGTCAGGCTCATAACCTGAAGGTCGTTGGTTCAAATCCAGCCCCCGCAACCAAAAATTCTTTATCCATAATTGTAAAAATATCATTCTCGTGAAGCATTGTTGCGTGGATCGGAAATTAATAAAAATCCGTCATGGCGAGCGAACTGCGTGGCTGTGGCCATCCAGGCTATCCGGCAATAGTAATGAGGGATTAATTAGAATACCAAAAAATTTATATAGGTGGCAAGTTTAATATAAAAATACGTTTATACTTAGATGGCCGCGGTGCCAAGAGGCACCTCGCCATGACGGTAGGATATCCACGCAACAATGTCATTCTTAGCTAAAAGCAATTTTGTTGCATGGCTCCAAATTTATAGCAAATTTCACGATGTCATTCCGTGATTTATTCGGCGTTGTTGCATGGATCGAAAATTGCTATATTTTGGGTATTCTTTAAAAGTACCGCGATGTCATGCCGTGGCTTGACCACGGCATCCAGTCAGGTTTTTTAATTTTTTCTGGATACCGTGGTCAAGCCCACTATTGTACGAACGTTTAAATAAAGAGGTAAAAATTCTGTCATTCCGTGGCTACGACCACGGAATCCAGCTTATAATATCATAAAAAGATTCTAAAATAAGTCTAATATGGCTTTATTTTCCTGGATGCCGTGATCAAGTCACGGCATGACACAGCCTTTTTTCAACGTTCGTACAGTAGTGGGTCAAGCCACGGTATGACAAGTTTTAAGCGATTTTAACCATCCATGCAACAACGCTGATTTATTCACGGCATCCAGGAAAATACATAAATAATACCATTATAAGTTGCTTTTCTGGATACCGTGGACAAGCCACGGTATGACAGTTGAGGTCTTTTTAAGAGCCATGCAACAACGCCCGTAGGCGGGAATCCAGAAAAAATACTTAAAATAAGCAAAATTATATAAAATTTTACTATATAATTCGCTTAAATATTCTCTGGATTCCTGCGATCAACGGAATGACACCCTTTTTATGGCAATTTCTAATCCATGCAACAACGCCGGATATCCGACGCGGCAATCTAGGCTATCCCGAATATAATGACATGGGTGTCAACTTAAGAGAGCGTCATTGCGAGGAGCCGTAGGCGACGCGGCAATCCAGATATGCTAAACTTGTTTAGCATTCTAATTTAAATCCCTCATTACATTCGGGATAGCCTGGATTGCCACGCCGCTTACAGCGGCTCGCAATGACGATTCTAGTATCCACACAACAATGCCTACTCACGTAGCATTGCTGCATTCATGTTAATTAATTATACAAAAACCTCAATATTATTATGAGTATTGATAAAGTTACTAAACTTTTTCGTCAGCAAGCACAATTTATTGCCGGTGCAATGCGTCCAAGTCAGATACCCAACTTCTCTCTGCCGGAAATTGCTTTTGTCGGTAAATCAAATGTCGGTAAATCAAGTTTAATTAATACTTTATGTAATAACAAAAATCTTGCTAAAGTTTCTAATACCCCGGGACGTACCCAACAAATTAATTTCTTCAATCTAGCGGAAAAGCTTATTATAGTCGATCTTCCGGGCTATGGCTTTGCTAACGTTCCTCTCTCCGTTAAAAATCAATGGGATATATTAATTGCTCACTATCTGCAAAATAGCCTCAATCTTAAATTAGTGAATTTGTTAATCGACTCAAGAAGAGGAATAAAGGAGCATGATAAGAAAGTTGCAGAATTATTACTTTCTTATAATAGGGATTTTCAAATTATTTTTACTAAGTCGGATAAAGTAACTCATCCCGAAAAGCTTTTTACCGAAATACAGAATTTTCTTGCAACTTTAAACTACTCATGTAATGTAATGTATGTAAGCAGCAGGAGTAAAGAAGGTGCAAGAGAACTTAAAGCTAGTTTGGCAAAATGCATCAAATCGTAAAAAAAAGGAAACTGAAAATATTCCTTCTTTAAAAAATATTATTACAATCAAAGACATAATAAGACGTGGTAACGAGATAAAAGATCAGGTTATAGTAGTAAAATTATCGTCAACAATTATTAATAATAATGAATTATTAACGGCTTTTGCCGAATCTATTCAACTACTTGAGATGTGTGGTGCTAAAATATCTATAATACATGATCATATCGATTTAGAAAATTCGCCGTTAAAAACACTAGTTGAAGATAATCTTAATGATAGAATCGGAGCAATGGCTCATAATAATCCTATTATTATGGAAATGATCTTATCCGGTTACGTTAATAAACTTATTGTGTCAAAGCTTTGTAGCGTGGGGTGCTATGCTATAGGTATTTCCGGTAAGGATACTAACTTACTTCAAGCAAAGAAATCTAAATTATCGCATCGAAGAACCACAAATCAGGATGTTATAGATATTGGTTTTATAAGTGAGCCTATAATGATTAATCCTGAAATTTTATTAAATTTTGAAGATAATAATATTATACCGGTTATATCGCCTATCGCCAATGATGAACAAGAAAACACACATTTATTAAATGCCGACCTTACAACCGCCGTAATTTCTTCTGCTTTAAGCGCAGATCATTTAATATTGCCGTATGAGTCATCAAAATCTCTTGCGCCTGATATAAAAGCGCAAGATGTTAATGTATTTAAATCAATGTTAAACGATAATAATAATTTTATAAAAGCGGAATTAATCGAAATTGCAGTTAATGCAATTGAAAATAATATCGGCTGTGTGCATTTTATAAGTAATACCACTCCAAATTCAGTGCTACTTACTATGTTTACAAAATATAAATAATAGTTTTAAATAAGAAAGGTAATTTATGGCCGGCAATTTATCATCCGATCCTTTATTTGTAGGGTTAACTAGACCGGCGATGATATTCGGGGTAAGCATAAAATTTGCAGCCTTAAATATGATAACGTCTATGACATTATTTATTTGGAATAACGGGATTTCTGTTTTATTTGTTGCCGGAGTCTTGCATTTAATCGGTTATATTATATGTTTTAAAGAACCGAGATTTATAGAATTATATTTAAATAAGCTGTCAAGAACTAGCCAATGTCCTAATAAATTTTATTATGGAGCAAACTCATATAGTGCTTGAGTGTAGCATTGTTGTTTGGCTCAAATTTTCGATGTCATTCCCGTGAAAACGAGAATCCAGACTTTTCATTGTCATGCTGAACTTGTTGCAGCATCTTTAGTAGATCCTGAAATAAATTCAGGATGACTATAATTTTTCTGGATTCCCGCCTACGCGGGAATGACATAGGGCAGCGGAAATGACATCGGGCAGCGGGAATGACACCGAGGAGTTTGAATAATTCACGCCTCACTGATAATAGTATAGTCAAAAAATATTCAGGTTAAGTAATGAAGTTATTTAAAACCAAAGCTGCCAAAGAATCAAAGGCTAAACAAGAAAAGTCAGCCTCTCATTTTATTCCCTATAAATGCCACTGGGATAGTAATACTATCCTTACTAAGAATAATGAACTTTTACAAGTCGTAAAAATAAACGGTTTTTCCTTTGAAACAGCTGACGATGAAGATCTCGATATTAAAAAAAATATTCGGAATGCTTTATTAAAAAACATGTCATCCGGTAATATCATAATGTATTTTCATATTATCAGAAGACGTAAAGCCGTGATATTTGACGATACTGAATTTACCTACGACCCGACAGTAAAAGTACCGAATGATTTTATAACTTATTTAGGCGCGGAATGGCGGAAAAAACACGCCGGTGCTAGGTCATTTTTTAATGAGCTATATGTTAGCATTTTATACAGGCCCGATACCGGAGGTGCGGCTATTGTTGAGTATTTTATTAAGAAACTAAGACAAAAATCTAATAAAACCGCCTGGGAAAATGATATGAAAGAGATGAAAGAAAATCTCCAAGAAATGTCTACCAGAATAGTTAATACTTTTAGAAGCTATGGAGCAACATTGCTCGGCACACGTGCCACCGATAAAGGTTCTTATTGTGAAATTTTAGAATTTCTTTCTTCTCTTATAAATTGCGGTGATTCTCCCGGTCCCGTCGCTTTACCGAGAGGCCCTATCGATCAATATATTCCTACTCATAGATTATTTTTCGGCTCTAGAATTATTGAGTCAAGAAGCCCTGTCGGGAAAAAGTACGCCGGTATAATAAGTATTCTTGAATACGGCCCTTCTACTTCTGCAGGAATTTTTGACGGTTTTTTACAAATGCCTTTTGAATTTGTCATGACTCAAAGTTTTGTTTTTGCCAACAGAACGGTAGCAATAGGTAAAATGCAACTGCAGCAAAATCGAATGATCCAATCCGGTGATAAAGCAGTGTCGCAAGTTGCCGAAATCTCGCAAGCACTTGATATGGCGACCAGCGGCGATATCGGGTTCGGTGAACATCATTTGTCTCTTCTATGTTCCGCAAATAACCCTAAAGCTTTGGAAGACATATTGTCAATGGCTTCAGTCGAACTTTCTAATTCCGGTATTCAACCCGTTAGAGAAAAAATTAATATGGAACCTAGTTATTGGGGGCAATTGCCGGGAAATATAGATTATATAGTCCGCAAATCTACTATAAATACTTTAAATATGGCTAGTTTTGCTTCCCAACATAATTACCCTTTAGGTAAAATTAAAGATAACCATTGGGGAGAATACGTAACGGTACTTGATACTACTTCTGGTACGCCTTTTTATTTTAATTTCCATGTAAGAGATGTCGGACATACTTTAATTATCGGACCTACAGGTGCCGGGAAAACGGTCTTAATGAATTTTCTATGCGCCGAAGCTCAAAAATTTAAACCTCGAATGTTCTTTTTTGATAAAGATCGAGGAGCCGAGATATTTATTCGCGCACTGAACGGCGTTTATACTACGATCGATCCGGGGATAAAATGTAACTTCAACCCTTTACAATTAGACGATACTAGTGAAAATAGGACATTTATTTTAGAATGGCTAAGAGTTCTAGTAACTTCTAGCGGAGAAAGCTTAACGGCTCAAGATAACAAAGTGTTATCTCAACTAGTAAGCGGTAGCTTTAGGCTTGAGAAAAAAGATAGAAGACTTAGTAACGTCGTAGCATTTTTAGGAATCGATACCCCCGATAGTTTAGCAAGTCGAATTGCTATGTGGGTCGGTAAAGGCTCTCATGCAAAAATATTTGATAATGAAGAAGATAATATTGACTTACAAAAAGCCAGAGTATTCGGTTTTGATATGACAGAATTACTAAAAGACCCGATTAGCTTATCGCCCGTATTGTTATATATCTTCCACCGAATTAATATTTCTTTAGACGGGCAAAGAACAATGCTTGTACTTGACGAAGCTTGGGCTTTAATTGATAATCCGGTATTTGCTCCTAAAATTAAAGACTGGCTAAAAGTTTTACGTAAATTAAATACTTTTGTAATTTTTGCTACTCAAAGCGTTGAAGATGCGGCAAAAAGTAGGATTAGCGATACGTTGATACAGCAAACGGCTACACAGATTTTTCTACCTAACCTTAAAGCAACCGATATTTATCGCACGGCTTTTATGCTTAGTCAGCGTGAATATACTTTAATTAAAACTACCGATCCGACAACACGTTATTTTTTAATAAAACAAGGAGTAGACGCCGTAGTCGCTAAAGTTAGTTTAGACGGTATGACTAATATAATTAATGTCTTATCAGGCAGAGTTGAAACCGTCTTGCTACTTGATCAAATTAGGGAAAAACACGGTGACGATCCTGAAAAATGGTTACCTATATTTTACGCAGAAGCAAAATCACTATAACTTATTTATGTATAGATACTTTATTAATTTGAAAAGTCGTTATTATCAGAAGTCCGTGTTACGTGGATTATTTTCGATGTCATTCCCGCAAGGCATTGTTGAGTGGATACCCAAAACGTCATGGCTCACCGCTGCAGCTGTTGTTGTAGGGCTACCGGAATCGTCATTGCGAGGAGGCACAAAGTGCCGACGTGGCAATCCGGTTAAACATATTTTTATACTAAACTTGTTTAGTATTCTAATTAAATTCCTCATTACATTCGGGATAGCCTGGATTGCCACAGCCACTTCGCGGCTTCGCAATAACGGATTTTTATTAATTTTCGAGCCATGCGACAACGCCGCTGCTGCAAGCTTTGTTACAATCCAGAAAATAATTGTCATCCTGAATTTATTTCAGGATATACTACAAGAGATGCTGAAACAAGTTCAGCATGACAAAACTAGATTGCCACGTCGGCACTTTGTGCCTCCTCGCAATGACGTTGCAGATACTCACACAACAATGCCTCACAGGAATGACATATCGGAGGCACGCATTACGTCATGAAATTTTTTCCTCATACTATAATTAAAATTTTGATATTAAGCTGCACGTTAAATTTCAGTGGTATAAATAACGTATCTGCCGACGATACGCTTGATACTATAACCGGTATTCTAACCGGTTTGACTTGTGAAACTCAAGGAGTAGGGAATTTATTACGTTCTGAATTTTCTCATACTTGTATACCTGCACCGTTTTTTACTTTTGCGATAATGAATCTTGTCTCCCCCGGACTTTACATGAATACGTTTTTAAAACTCAAAATAAATGATCACGAATTGTTCGATTCACAATTTCCCGGGGGACAATGTACACGAAACAATAGGGCCGATCCTGACGATCTCAAATTAACTTTCGATTTATGTAGCAACGCTAAATTAGTTGTAGTTCGAGCAAAGGCAGTCGGAGAGTCCGCTATTGCTATAGCTAAGGCCGTACTTACCGGCAGTGACCCCTGGAAAGATATTAAAGATTCGTGGAAAAATAACGAAGCAGATTATCACAATATATATACGGCTAAACCTGGGGACAGCGACACGATGTGGGATCTTGGAATTCCAATTTTTTGGAAAGTAATTCAAGATAATGATCGCATATGTATGGGAACATACGGCTTTACAGGAGTCGTACCGGTAGGATGTAAATATATCAGGGAACCTTTTCCGAAATCTATGTATTCAAGCTTTATGGATATAAGCGGTGATTCTTCAACTCTTTCTGATTCTACCGATCCTACCGATCCGTTAGCATTAGTCGAATGTAGTTCGGCAGCAGATGGAGGATGTTATCAAAGAGCGTATAATAACTCAAAAACTGCCGTCGTAATAACCGCTCCTTTAATAGAATGTATTAAAGAGATGACGGCAAGGCTACTAATTAGCAGAGACGTATGTAGTTTTGACGATATTAATCAGGTAATTACCGATCCGTCGAAAAGAAATAGCAGCGCTTTATTTCAGTTTCAAGTAAATATGCATAAAATAGTTACGGCTCTGTTAACTCTATATGTCATTTTCTTCGGTTTTAAAATAATTCTTGCAGGAGAAGTACCGCCAAAAGCGGAATTCATAAATTTTATATTGAAAATGTTATTTGTAACTTATTTTTCAATAGGTATCAATATAACACCCGGCAGCACATCTAACTATGATCGGTTAGACGGAATGATTCAATTTGTTTTTCCTTTTTTGCTTGACGGCATAAGCGGGCTTGCGAGTTGGGTAATGAATGCGTCTCCGTCTGATTTATGTAAATTTAACGGCTCCGATATTCAATATGATAGTAAAATTGCTTATATAGCTTTATGGGATGCATTAGATTGCCGAGTAGCTCACTATTTAGGTCTTGATATGCTATCTACTTTATATGTAGAAAATGCTTATAAAAGCCATGATTTTAAGAATTTTGATTTTTTTAGCTTTAGCGCACCGCCTTATATTTATTTATTAATTCCGGCTATAATTTCAGGGAATATGATGCTTGTCTCAATTGCCCTTTCTTATCCGCTATTAGTAATTTCGGTTGCAGCATTTATGGTTAAACGCTACCGTTATGTGTATGATATCGATAGTAATACTCGGTATTTTGGCTCCTCTTTTCGTACCCATGTTTTTATTTCAATATACGCGCGGTTATTTTGACTCGTGGGTTAAGCTCCTAATATCGTTTTTACTACAACCTATGGTTGTAACAACTTTTATGATTACTATGTTTTCGGTTTATGATTTTGGTTTTTACGGCCACTGTAAATATACCAATAAGTTAATACATAATAGTATAGAAAATGTAGTCCAAGGCGGAGGAAAAACAAGCCGAGACGTATTAATATTTTATATTGATAATGATTGGAATAAATATACCAAAGAGGAAGAGGATAGCTGTAAAAATAGTTTGGGTTATATGCTAAATAACCCCCTTTCCACAATGTTTGATTTCGGTAAAGATAGTTTAGATGAGATAATCACGGAAAAGCCTGGTGCTACCGAGACGGATAAATATTTAGCTAAATTTCAATTTTTATCCGGTATTATTTTAGGACCGGGGATGTTTTTTATATCACCGAAAGTACTTTTTGAAAAAATCAAAGATATTCTTTTAGCATTGATTACTGCCTGTTTCACTTTGTATTTAATGTATAATTTTAGTAGTCAATTAGCTGAATTTGCTGCTGATATGACGGAAGGAGTTTCCCTTAGCAATGTTGCTATAAAACCGCAAGCAATTTTTAAAGCCGCTATGGCAGGACTAGCAGCGGCGGGTCAAGCAACTAAAGCCTTAGACGGCATAGCAAAAGGCGGCGGTAAAGCCGGAGAGTTCATGAGCGGCAGTGGTGGAAAATCAAGAGACAATTTAGCAACAAGCGGCGGTGGCGGCGGCGGTAGTACCGTGCCGACCTCAGGCGGTAACAGTTCAGGGAATGTTAAAGCACCGACTTCTAGCGGTTCCGGAGGAGCAACTTCTTCTTCTGACAATATCAGCAACGATACCGGAAGTTCTGCTAATGATTCTTTTGCTAATATGAGAGCTTCTATTGCCACACCTTCTAGCTTAAAGTCACCTGATATTGCAACTTCGCCGACTAGTTTAGATAATAGTAAAGAAGAGAAAAAAGACCCTATAAAAGATGATACAAACAAACTACCAGAATCTCCAAAACAAGAAGAGCGAATAAAGAGAACCGACGAAGCCGATAAATTTGAAGATTTATCCGGACAGCTCAATATCGAACGTAAAACAGAAAGTATAAAAGAAGATACACAAGATAATATTTCTACTAAGAAAAAGGCATATGGCTTAGCCGACAATAAAGACTTAAATGAACAAGAAAGCCATGAAAAGCAACAAGGAGAAGCAGGGTTTATAAAACAAGAAAAACGCAACGCTGAAATTCGTGAACGAAAAGTAGCCGCGGAGAAAGAAAGAGAAGAGTTATTACGCAGCGGCGGAGGAAGAGCTGGACCGAATAGTAAAAAAATAGATAGCGGTTCTAATGAAAATTCATAAAATTGCAAAAATTTTTATTACAGTTTACTTAATGTTTAGCACATTAAATAGCTTTGCCGGTACCTATGGCGAGTCTTGCTCTCCTTTACCTTTTACACCGGATAATTTTCTTGAGCAAACTGCATATGGTCAAGTAAGGCGCAGTGTTGCCGGTAAAGGTTTAAGCGGCACCGGTTATTGCGATGCTGATAATTCTAGCTTTAAGCTTTGTATTAGAAATGGTTATTCAAGCGGATCATGTGTTATAGATATAATTAATGAAAATGCTTCCAAAACTCTTGGCTCAGTAAGCCCAAATGAGCCAACTTTAGGAGGAAATCCATTATTAAAAGATATTATTTTAACGGTTAAGAGATCGGGGACACATGATTTATGTCTATTTATGCCGACCCCAAGAGGACCGACACCTATAGCGTGTAAGACTCTAAACAGCTCTACTCCTCCCCCTTCTCCTCCGATTCCTGATTGTAGTAATGTCGGAAAAAGCTGTTACATGCAAGAAAATCGTAGTCAATCGTTACTTAATTTTTCCGGTCTTGCCGTTGATTGTTTAAAAGAAACGCTTGATAAAGTATTTTTTAGAGAAACTAGCTGCACCCCTCAAGATCAAAGTATTAGTATAACTAACCTTAATTCCTTCCCTATATTTCAAGGATATTTAAAAAGCACTATCGGTGCCGCATTAATTCTTTATACGATGTTTTTCGGCTTTAATATGATATTAAATAAGGATTATGCAAATATCGATAAGATAGCAATTTTCGTTATAAAATTTTTATTTGTTACTTATTTTGCTATCGGTCTTGGACAGATAACTTTGCAGGGCGGTAAACCGTATCAAGAAAACGGCATGCTCAAATACGGTTTACCGTTATTAACGGGAATTGCACCGGAATTTGCTCAAATAGTATTTAACGCCGGCGGCTCGCGAGGTTTATGTGAATTTGACACGACAAAATACCCTTCCGGCTATCAATTTTATGCCCTATGGGATGCTATTGATTGCCGGATAGGTTATTATCTGGGTATGGATTTACTTTATAATATCGATAGCGGCGGAATTTTAAGCAATTTTTCCAGTACTACTAACGGTAAAGGCAATAATAGTCCCATACCGGATTTAGGCACGCCGGATTCACATAGTCCCGAAGATTTAAGCAAAATAGGATCACTTAAATTTTTTACGGTCATGTTTGGATTTTTTATGGCGGGAAATATTATAATAGTAGCATCAGGATTATTATTTTCTATAATATTTTTATCGATAGTCTTATATTTTATAACACATTATTTAGTATGCTTAATTACCATATATGTTATGACATATATCTCTCCTATATTTATTCCGATGATGTTATTTACTAGAACAAAAGCTTATTTTGATTCATGGCTAAAAATTTGTTTATCTTGCGCGCTGCAACCAGCGATAATAGCCGGTTTTATAGCATTGTTGCTTACTATGTACGATTCGGCAATATATAAAAATTGTGAATTTTTAAGACATGATTATGCAAATAATAATATTAAATTCAGTACTTTTGAACTGAGGCTACCGGATAGCGATAAAACTCAATGCCAAAATAGCTTAGGATACAAATTATTACAATATTATGCAGGACAAGGATGGGAAGAACATTTGTTAATACTTTTTCCTATAAAATCAATTGTTAAAGACATAGTTTCTATTCTTGCCGAACTTCTATGTGTATTAGTTTTTTCAATTATTTTTTACTATTTTTCCAAATCTATCGGCCAATTTGCCGCTGATTTGACTAGCGGGCCTAATATGGATGCAGTAACGGCAAGTCCGACTAAAATTGTCGATTTAGTAAAGCAAGGAGCGGCTTTTGTTAAAGATGCGGCGCAAACGGCACAAGGTAAACCGCCTGCAATGCCGGCACCCGGAGGCGGAGGAGGACGCAGCGGCGGACCGCAAAGCGGTGATGCAAATTCTGCAAGCGGCGGTGGCGGTGTTAGCGATCTTGCATCCGGAGGAGGTAAGTAAAATAATATGCAAGGTAATTTATTAAAAGTTTTAGGTGTGGTTGCAATAATAGCAACGTTAGTGTGTTTTATTCTTGCAGCACTCGCTATGATAGGAGCCGTTAGCATGGGCAACGGCTGTTTCATGAGATATGACGATAGCGGTAAAGGCGGAATGGATGCTATTACCGATACGGTCACACTTAACGCTACTGCCAACTATTCTAATATCTCTACTATAATGTCTGACGGCACGAGTCAGCTTATTCCCGATCCTAATCGTTACGGAGAATGGTTAAATACTAATATTTCGGTTCAGAATCAGCAAGTACTTAAATTACAAATAGAGGGACAACTTAGCTTATGCCTTGCTTATATACCGAAAGATAATTTACAATTTACGGAACAAACAAGACCGGGTAAATCTAATTTAGATGATAAGGGTAATCAAATACCTATCCCTCGCGTTACGGATGTTAATACCCAACCGGTATCTTTAATAATTGATGCTAAAAATGCTGAATGGCGTAACATCGCCGAATTATATAATAATGACCGAATTATAGTTTCTATTTCACCGAACTATAACGGCGGTGTAGCGGATGCGTTTAAAAATACCGTTGTTACGGCAGATTGTACTCAAGGCAAAACTACCTATAGCCCGATATGCGGCAGATATTCTGTTTATTCAGGTGAATATACTTCTGATTGTAAATGGCAAAATGATTATTGGAAATGTAATTATCATCATTATTGTGATAAAAGTTTTATGGGAGGGTGCGGATTAGGGTGTCCTTGTACCTTCGGAACAATATGCTGTGGAGAAGATATATGTGATTCATGCGGGGCATGGATAAATATTACTAGTTCGATGCCTGATCCCTATAAAGATGACGGAACTTTTACTGTTCCCTGGTCTGATGATTTAAGTAAGTTATTTACTGATTTTTTAAATTTAGAATGCGCTAATAATTCTAGAAAACCACCAAACGGACAATGCCCTGATATAGTTACTGACCGTAACCCGAAAGATTTAGATTTTATAAAAGGAAAATGTAATGGACTAGGTGGATGGATTGCCGGCACATGCCTAGGCACCGTAGAAGAATCGCAGCTTTCAAAATTAAAGTATTTTTGGTATACGGCTGACGGTAACGGCGGTAAGGGTCCCACAGGCTTGATATGGCAAATGAATCCTTCCGGAACGGTAGATAAAAATATCGGTACTACCAAATTTGCTACATTTGTAGCTCCTTCGGATCAACCGGCCGAATATGGCGATATTTACAAAGTTATCTATAAGACACCTTTTAATACTAACGTCTCCAAAAGTTACTTACAATACCGCCTTTGGAGTCCGCCATCGCAAGATGCTAGTAAAAACACGGGAGGATATGTTTTAAATATTAAACAAACCAAATGTTATAGAGAAAACGGTAATAGTTTCACCGATGTTTTTACCGATCGCGGTAAAGTACAATATATAACCGTAGCTTCTGCCGAAAATCCAAATTCTAGCGGCAAATCTTACTCACCCTCCGGAATTGACGTTAAAGAAGGTAAGGCAACAATTACCGTGGGCGGCGAGGGTTATTTATGGGTGAGAATTTTAAATGATCAACAAGATTATAAAAACAGCGAAGGCAGCTATCAAGTGAAGTTTTCTACTTCCCAGCAAGTAGGAAGCTTTACTATTAAAGTCATGACGCCCCTGCTCACATTATTTAAAACTAAAGTCCAAAATGCTGCTGAAAGTATTTTTCAGAATATGGTTTGCTATAATAGAAGTGATAGCTCTTCTTGTACTAATTTTTTCAATTATATTAAAGCAATGCTAATCCTATATGTTATGGTTTACGGAGCGATGTATTTACTTGGATTTGTTAAAATAAATCAACAAGAATTAGTAATTAGGATAATAAAGATCGGTATTGTTAGCGGACTGATGAACAGCAATACTTTTGAATTTTTTAATAATTATCTATTTAATGCGATCACCGGTTTTTCCGATGAAATCATTTCTAATATGAGCGGATACAGTTTATTTACTTCTACTAATACAATTTCTAATCCGTTTATGTTTTTAGATGCGGTAATGAGTAAAATATTTTTTAGTCAAACATTTATTGCTCAATTACTAGCACTACTTTCTTTGGGACTTAGCGGAATAATTTACTTTATCATTGTTTTTGTTGCTATAATGATTGTAATTATTACGGCTCTTCGAGCTGTTGCCGTTTATATTATGGCATTTATGGCGACTTGTATATTAATCGGTATAGCTCCTTTATTTCTTACTTTTATGTTATTTGATTTTACCAGATATTTATTTGATAACTGGGTAAGATTTACACTTAGATATATGCTTGAACCGGTAATTTTGATGGCAGGCATTATCGTACTTACTCAATTATTCACAATTTATTTAGATTTTGTTTTAGGATATAGTGTTTGCTGGAAATGTGCATTAGCTATAAAAATTCCGTTTGTCGGTATAGTCGGTCTTGACAGTGCTTTACTTAATGTACCGATTTTTTGTATTAATTGGTTTGCTCCATGGGGAATGGATTACAATTCCGGTATGATGGGTGTTAATATGCAACATATCATCGCTTTAGTAATTATTGCTTACGGTATGTACGGCTATGTAGAATTTTCCGGTGAGATGGTAGCAAAGCTAACGAGCGCTACCGGACCTTCGGCAACAAAAATAGGCGGAGCAATGTCGGACACAGCTGAAACCGGAGCATTAAAACAAATAGGAATGGATAAAGAATCGAGAGCTAAAATTAAGCAGGGAGCTAAACAAAGGTTAAAAACCAGGAATAGCACGTTGGACGAAGCTCAGAAAAATCGTAATACTACTCCGGAAAGTAAAAAACCGGAGGGTAGCGGTGAAGAAAAGAGTGATAAGTAAGGACGTATTGCTTGGGTGGATTTTTGCAAAGTGTTTCGGTGTCAAGCCACGGTATGACACCGTACTTATAATAACCATAATACAGTAAATTATTAGCCATGCAACAATGCTCCGTTTTCACGGGAATGACATAAGGAGTGTGGGAATGACATGAGCAAACACACTAAACAAAATTTATAATTACAATATGATAAAAATTCTAAAAGGATTAGTTTTATTGATTCTGCTAAACATATCACCGGTCAAAGCTGATGATACGTTTACTTGGATGTCAACCGCTAGTGGGGATTTAAAAAATTTATTCGGTTGCCTAGAGGTTCCGGAATTTACTAGCTTTAAAACCGGTAGAACATCGCTTGATATTACAAATTCCGGAATTTGGCAATCAACCGGTAACAACGTTGAAAAAGGTAAATCAATAAAATTTAGTTGGGTTACGACAGGAATAACACCGCAACCTAGAAAATATTTAGTATTATATCGTATAGACCCTAGATTTGATAAACCGCAAATTTTCATTAAAACTTATAATTACCAAACTAAACAATACGAGGCTAATGATTTTCCTGCATTTACTTCTAACCCCGTTGATAAAGACCTTGGCGCTATAGCATTTCCTAAAATGCAGGATTATATTAATTATATTAATTTTACAGGAGGAAGAAAAAAAATTCGAGTTGAAATAGGGGATGTGATAAATTTAAAATTTATTTCTCCATCTAGCTTTTTTAGTGCTACAACTGAAAATAACGTTTTGACTCAAGACCTTGGACTCAACAATGTACTTGCTGCTTCAGCACTTTATACGAATCCTACTATAAACGGTGGAGATAACAGAATATTATACGGTACTGCAGATAAAATATGTAACTTTCTCGATCCGGCTCGAAATAATAGCTTATGTGAAGGAAGTGGGGTAAATACTCGCTATATAGGAAATAATAGTATGGCACTGGTAGGGCAAGCTTTTACGTCAAGTGGCGCTAAAAGCCTTATGGATCAAATAACAGTATGCCCTTACCCTATAAACGATTCTGCTTGTTATTATCGCTACGGTACAGATATAGCAATAAAAATCAATAGTCAAATCGTAAAACCGGCAGGAATCCCATTAGTAGAAATAAGCGATTCTATGCTTCCGTTTCTTTATTATAAATCAACTGTCGGCGGTGATTTAGATTTTACTACCGATTTACCGATTAGCGGTATGTTTGACCAATCTTCTAAGATGAGTGATTGGCTGCAATTCAGTGATTTTAATAAATTTTCAACATATATTAATAGTGTTAAATGGGGTGCTAAATTCATACATTTCGGTAGCTATCAATTTCAAATAGAAATAGGTAACGGCGATAATACCGTTAGTAATGTCGATCTAAACAATATAAAAGTAGAATATCTTATAGCACCGGCCGGTACAACACCTGATAATTCAACTTCAGGCAGAGCGGTAGATCAAGATTTTTCAACCGATGCGTATCAAGACGGCTATCTGTGGTTAAGAGTAACAAACACTAGCTCTTATCTACCGCAAGGCTCGATTATCGTAGATTATGCTAATTATACCGGAACGACATGGTTTTCAGATATAGTTTATAACGGCGCAATAAAACCTATTACCGATCAATTTAAAACCTTCACGGAAAATTTTTATCGAAAATTACTCAAAAATTCTGCTATCCAGAATATTGCTAAAGCATCATTAACGCTTTATGTAGTTATATTTGGGTTAATGTTTGTAATGGGAGCTTTAAAATTAACGGCAAAAGAGGTTGTAACGAGAATATTTAAAATAACTATAGTAGCTTTTTTGCTTCAACCGGAAAGTTGGGATTTTTTTAATAAATATTTATTTAGTGCATTTATAAACGGTATTGATTATTTTTTCAGAAATGTTGTAGGGGCTAGCAGCTCGCAAGCAAATATTTTCGGTTTCATTGACCCTATATTTGATAAATATACTAACGGTCGAGTTTGGGGATTACTTTTTATTCAGCTCCTGCAAATTCAAAACGGTCTAGCATTTATAGCAATTATGACTATTTGTGCTCTTATATTTTATTTCAGAGCCATATTAGAAGTTATAATCGGTTATATTATAGCTTTTATAGGCATGTCCGTTATGATTTCCTTAGCACCGTTTTTTATAATATTAATGTTATTTGAAAAAACTAAAAGCTTATTCGATAATTGGTTATCGACATTACTTAGTTATGTGATGCAACCGACAATACTCCTAATTTTTTTCTTGCTAGTAGATCAAATATTATCCGAACAACTTTTAAAAGTAATTGTCAGAGCCTGCTGGGGGACGCTTATCCCGATAAAAATAGGACTTGATTTAAGTCACCTTGGCGTTGATTGGAGTTTTGCTTTTACTCTACCGTTTTTACCGGGCATACCTTTTTTCATACCGGAAGTTCCTGCAGTTACTAGCGCTAACCTTTTAGCACATGATACTAATACTTTCTTAGTATTATTTACTACCGCTTTACTCTTTTTCTCATATTGTTTAATGTCTTATGGATTAGTAAATTATGTTTCAATTGTAGTTGCACAATTAACAAATGTTACTCCTGCTAGACAAGAAGGTAATTATCAAGCACCTACTAACCCTACTGCGTCTATTATGAGCGATATAAGCTCGGTAGCTAAACCGATGGGAAAGGCAGCGTTAGCTCCGGCAAGAATTTTTAAAGATAAAGTAATTGATCAAAATTACCAAGCAAGCAAACCGGATAATAAGAGTAAAGAATATACTAATAAACTTTTTTCTTCGCGTAATGACGTGAAGGATGGTAAAGAAGACGGGAAGTAATACCCACGAACCGTCATTGCGAGTATGTGTTGTTGAGTGGATAGGAAATTAATAAAAATCCGTCATGGCGAAGCCACGAAGTGGCTGTGGCCATCCAGGTTATCCCGAATATAATGAGGGATTTAATTAGAATACTAAACAAGTTTAGTATAAAAATATGTTTAACTGGATGGCCACGGCGCCAAAAGGCGCCTCGCCATGACGATTCTGGTAGCCATGCAACAACGCTCGAAGGCGGGAATCCAGACTTTTTATTGTCATACTGAACAAGTTTTGCGCATCTTTTTTAGTAGATCCTGAAATAAATTCAGAATGACTATAATTTTCTAGATTCCCGCCTTCGCGGGAATGACATAAAGAGGTGCAGAGATGACACCAAATCCCATCCACGCAATATACATAAAGTAACTTATGTCTTATTTAAAATGAAAAAAAATATTTTTGTTGTTTTATTAATATCTTTATTATTTCTGTCAGGTTGCAGCGGGGATAGATGTATCGATCCGGATGATTTCGGCTTTATAAAATTTAATATTTCTTCTCGGTATAAAGCAAAAGAATTAACTTCTAGACAAGAGGGAGATCAATCCGCACCGTGGCGTGATAGCGGCTATAAAGCAAACGGTTATCCGCTTACTATAGTAGTTAGACCCTGGGACTACACTACAGGAGATAAAAATACCTCTCAAGAATTATCTGCTTGGTGTCCATGGTATAGTCAAGAAAATAATACTAATACTCTCTCTGCTTTTTGTCTAAAGCTGCAGCCATGCCAGTTTATAGACGGCAATATGTGTCCTAGCCCTACCCCAAAAGACGCTCCTATTACTAATGCTCCATGTCTGCTTAAAAACGGCGTAGGGCTTTATTTTTTGATTGCGGCGCATAATTCCGACCCTAATAGTTCCCCCGATAGTCAACGTAGTCCAAAAGGTATAAATAAACACTTAGGTGAGCCGGTAATAAATAACGGTTATAATTTTTATAGCATTAATAAAAAAGGGCAATTTGTCCAGTCGGGAGGAATAAATTACCAATATGATGGGGTAACAGCTTCCGACTATGCTCAGTCTAATCTTTATTTTAAAATTTTAGATAAATTTTATGACGATAACGGTGGACAATACCGCGTAGTTATTAAAGCAGGGGTTAGCGATACTAGACCCGACCCATTAGAATTTTTAACAAACTTAATACAAAAAGAATTATTTGGCACTAGCGATACGGATCAAGGGATAGTCAGAAAAACATATCAAAATATAATTGATACTCCTGGATATCGTTTAAGCGTTTCGGCTATTTTAACATTATATATAATGTTTACCGGCTTTTCTTTCTTAATAGGTAATCTAAACCTTACTCATGTTGAGCTACTAGTTAGGATATTAAAAGTTAGTATTGTATCTATATTATTAAGCTCCACCCAAGCTTGGACATTTTTCCATGACTATCTATTTGTATTTTTTGTTGAAGGGGTTTCGCAAATACTTCAAATAATAAAAGAAGCATCTGCTACCGGTCCAGGCTCTCAAAGCCTTATAGGGCTACTTATATCTCCGCAAACTCTTTCTAAACTTTTTTCTTTATTATTTGTCGATCCTTTAGGGTTTATATATATTTTTCTATATTTGATAGCTCTTTACTTTATTTTCATGTTGGTATTTAAAGCGACCATTATCTACCTTACTGCTTTAATAGCTGTCGGCATGATTATAACGATGGCTCCGATATTTATTTGCTTTATGTTATTTAGTATCACACGTTCGTTATTTGAAAATTGGTTAAGGCAATTAATTTCTTATGCATTACAACCTATTATATTATTTGTCGGCATTGCTTTCATTTCCATGATTATCAGAACTGAAATATATTCTACGCTCGGTTTTGGAGTATGCAAATATGACTTTCCGAATTTAGGTCCTATAAACGAGCTATTCGGTAGCTTTACTGAAGATTTAGACGTTAGCCTCGGTGATTCAATATTTTATTGGTGGTTTCCGTCGCCGATGAAAGGCGGTATAGATAATTTTCATAAAGCAAATATATTAGTGCCTACGGACTATAAAAAAGATGACGGTACTTTTTGCTCTGCATATGAATGTATAGATAACCGCTATATTGAATTACCGTTTTTAGATATTATAAAAGATGCTCGAAGAGTTTCTAATTTTATTAACGGTAAGTTTGTTCAACTTGACGGATTATTATTAATATTCGTAGCCGTATATCTATTAAGCAAGTTTAATGATACTGCAGTATCGCTAGCAAAATTCTTGTCGGGTACTTCAGGCAATTTAACAAATTTACAAAAAATCGGTCACCAGGCTTATACCCCTATTCAGACTCTAATTAATAAACCTATGAATTATACTGCAAATAAAGCAGGTAAGAGTATAAATACCTTACAAAGAAAGTTTATTACCCAGCCTATTGCCGAGAAATATGAAAAATATATGACCGGCAGGGTGATGAAAGAAGCTCTTGATCCTAAATCGGCTAATAAGAGCATCTTAAAGGAAGTTAAAAGAAAATACGGTATAGATCGTAAAGATGTGAAAAATGTTAATGCAGAAAATGATTATCAAGAGGCTATTAAAAAATTATTTCCTAATGTTACTAACTCGGAGGAACTTAATAAATTATCTGCAAAAAATTATAGCGGATTACGAGATAAGCTTGCTGAAACTAAATTTGAAGGAAAAAATTATAATTCTTTAACTAACGAGCAAAAAAGTGAGCTTGACAAACTTATGAAGCCTAAAGAAGGAGAAAAAAGTCTACGTGAACTTGCGGTTGATGCCAAATTTGTTAAAGATTATAAAGAGGCTTACTTTAAAACCCATCAAGAAATGTCAGGAAAAGGAGTAGGCTTAATAGGTAAAAATATCGGTGTTGTTAGAAGCTGGCAAGAAATGCAGAATAGAGTTAAAACAAAAAGAGAATTAAAGGATGCTAAGCGCCTGGCTATAGGAGAAAAAATATATGCCGGTTACGAAGGACTAAAAAGAGGAGCATTAACGGCAATAGTAGGTAAAGACCTCCGAGATGCTTATGAGGGTAATCTAACCGGCGCGGCATGGCATGATTTTGATTATACCGATCCAAGGCTTAGAACTTATGATGAAACTTTGAAAGATAAGGATAGAGAACGTGACCATAAAGAGCTAAAATTAACGATAGATAAAGAAACTCTTAGCACTCAAGAAGACGTACTAGCTCCTGAATATCTTGCAAGGCTAGAACTGCAAGGTAGAAAAGACGACGCATCATATTACGAAGACTTAGCTAAAAAGAAACTTATCTATGAGGTACGGAATAAATTATCCGAAGGCGAAGACCCGGTAATTATGGGCGATAGATTTATGCGCGAGAAGGCTACCGATTCTCAAATGCATCAAATGATTGATAACGCGCATGCGAAACATGCCGAGTTAATAAACGAGGATTGGTATGCTCGCCGCGAAGATCATTACGATATGATGCGTGAAAAAGCCGAACAAAATATTGAAGAAAAATATACGCTTCTTAAAGATCATTACAAAAGAGATGATATAAAAGCTGAAGAAATGCCGACATTACTTGAGCAATATCATAGAGAAAAAACCACACCACTAGATGAAATGACTACAGATATAAACAATTTTAAAGCCGACGTTAAGAATTTTGAGTATAGTGGAGAAGTGCTTAAGAAAATAGAAGATAGAAAAGAAGCAATTACAAATGAAGTAAACTCACAGATTGAGGAAATTAACCGGCATAGAGCAAATGCTAAAATGGAAAAATACGTAAAACCGGTCGTAAATGAAGGTAGAAAGCTTAGAAAATTGGAAGAGCATTTAAGAGATATGAAATAAATTCCGGCATTGCGAAGAGGTATTGTTGCGTGGCTCGAATTTTTGCAAAGCGTTCGGTGTCAAGCCACGGTATGACACCATACTTGTAATAACTATAATGCGGTAAATTATGAGCCATGCAACAACGCCCGTCCCTCCTCGCAATGACGATTCCGGTAGCCGCACAATAAGACCCGCATGACATTTAACTTAATCTTAAGGAGTTTTTTATGAAGGCAAAACAATTAATAAACGAAACATTTTTAGATGCTATTTTAGCAAAAAAACTAGGAAAAACTTATACCCCTTCTAAAGAAGTTAATAACCCTGAATTTGACGAAGCGGCAAAACATTTTGTCGATTTACTAATTAAAGCCGACGGGTTTAAAGCTGTTAAAACAGCCGTAGTACATCCTACCGATAAAGAATCTTTACTTGGCGCAATTAGAGCGGCACAATTTGACGTAATCAAACCGATTCTAATCGGTCCACAATACAAAATAGAAGCAGTTGCCAAAGTTAACGACGTTGATTTAGAGGATTACAAAATCATTGACGTCGAACATAGCCACGACGCGGCAAAAAAAGCGGTGGAGCTTGCTAAAAAAGGCGAAGTTGCGGCTATAATGAAAGGGTCATTGCATACTGATGAATTAATGTCGGAAGTTGTGCATAAAGATCGCGGTCTTCGTACCGAGCGCCGCATGAGCCATGCTTTTTTAATGGCAGTTTCTACTTTCCCGAAGCCCTTTATTATTACCGATGCGGCTATTAATATCCGCCCTACTTTAGAAGAGAAAAGAGATATAGTTCAAAATGCTATTGATTTAATGCGAGTAATAAGTCACGATCAACAAGTTAGAGTAGCAATTTTATCAGCCGTTGAAACGATTAATTCATCTATCCCGGCAACTTTAGACGCGGCGGCTTTATCAAAAATGTCAGATCGCGGTCAAATTAGAGGCGCTCTTGTCGACGGACCTTTAGCGTTTGATAATGCTATTTCATTATTTGCCGCTGAAGCAAAAGGTATTATTTCACAAGTTTCCGGTAATGCCGATATACTTATGGTGCCTGACCTTGAATCCGGCAATATGCTTGCCAAGCAACTAAAATATTTAGGCAACGCAGTTATGGCGGGGATTGTCCTCGGCGCACGCGTTCCGATTATTTTAACAAGTCGTTCCGATCCAATGGATATGCGCGTTATTTCCTGCGTGCTTGCTTCCTTTATTTATCATGATGCTAAAGCAAAATTACATAACACGAAAAACAAGGAATAATAATGAATGATGTGATATTAGTTGCTAACGCCGGTTCCTCTAGTTTAAAAATTTCTATTTTTGCTATTCAGGATAAAAAAATTGCCGATAGAATTTATCGTATTTTTTTAGAAAAAGATAATGATGAAATAATATTTCATCTAAATACTAAAGATAAATCTGAACAAATACTCTCTAAAAAAATTAACGGCGATGCTATTAGCATAATGATCGACATTTTTGTAGAATGGTGGAATCGGCAGCCTGAGTTAAATTTAATCGCTACGGGACACCGCATTGTTCATGGCGGTAAAAACTTCAATACTCCCGTTATCGTTACGGAAAAAATTAGCGAAGAGTTAAAAAATTTAATTCCCTTAAGCCCTTTACATCAACCCTATAATTTACAAGTACTAAATTTATTCCGCCAAAAATATCTAGAAGTAACGCATGTAGCATGCTTTGATACGGCTTTTCACTCAACTAATCCGCCGCTTGCCAAAGCATTCGGCTTACCGAAAAAATATTATGAACAAGGGATTTATCGTTACGGCTTCCACGGTTTATCATATAAATGGGTTAGTAGTCATTTCAAAGAAATAGTCAAAGAAGATTTGCCTCGGCACACTATTATCGGGCATTTAGGTAGCGGCAGCAGTATGTGCGCACTTGATAACGGTATTAGCGTTGCTACCTCTATGGGCTTTAGCGTCCTTGAGGGGCTGATGATGGGTACTCGCACCGGTTCAATTGATCCGGGCGTAATACTTTATCTTCTCGACCATGAGAAAATGACATTGGCAGAAATAACTAACTTACTATATCGTCAATCCGGTTTACTTGGAGTATCGGGGGAAAATTCTGACGTTAGGGATTTATTAGAAAGTAAAACCCCGGATGCTAAATTTGCTATAGAGCTTTTTGTTTATAGGATTCAGTTAGAAATAGGAAAATTAACGGCGGCACTCGGCGGGCTTGACTGTTTAATTTTTACCGCCGGCGTCGGTCAAAATTCTCCCGTAATTCGCGAAATGATTACCGACAAACTTGCATGGTTCGGCATTAAGCTAGACGATGCAAAAAACCAAGAAAATAACTATCTAATCAGCAGTGCAGACAGTAAAGTCAAAGTCTACGTCATCCCGACAAACGAAGAGAGAGTTATCGCACAAGACACGGTGAGGTTTTTGTAGTGGCTTTAGATGAGTAATAAAATGATAAATTTAAATTTAGATGCGGAAGATGAGACTGATAAATATAATTGGCAATTATATTATAAATTTGAAGAAGTGGTATATAAAGGCAGTGATCCAGAAATTAAAAAAATTTTAGATCAATTTAATATACAGGATTTTTTGAATATTCCGATAGTATTTGATTTAGTAGACCCTAAAAAAATACGTTTATTAAAATTATTGCATAAAAAAGGTATTCCTTTAACTTATGAAGAAGAGGACGGGGGTAATGCTCTTCATGTTGCTTGCGGTGCCGGAGGGAATTTAGAGTCTGTGAAATTTTTTATTGAGAATAATATTTTAACGGATATCCATAAAAAATCTAACAAATTCGGTGATACACCGCTAACGTTAGCTATAAGTTATGAACACCATGATATTGTAGACTACTTTAAACAAAAATTTAATATTACTACTATTACTTTAGAAGATTTAGATGTTATATTAGATCGAGTAAAAGCAAATTTTAGAAGATATTATAAAAAATGACTTGATAAAAGATTAAATTATAAAGTTGTTGACCATACATTTAACGTAAAATTACTTGTATAATCTTCATCATCTAATTCCTCAAAAGAATCAACAGTTTCCAATTCATCCATTGGAATAACACCTTTATATTTATCATTAACAAATTCTTCAATAATATCGTCAACAGATTCTACTTTATTGATGATACAACCGAAAGGCAATTCTTTTCCCGGAGGTAGTTTATTCCAATCCTGTGGTATAATAGAAAAATAAAAATTACCTGACATTCCATCATACCAAGTATAAAAAATCATTTGCTGAGCAATGTTTTTTTCTTTGAGAAATTTTCTTCTTGAGTTAATTATAGCTTCATAAAAAACTTTTAAGTCATCTGCAGTGCAATATCTTAAATCCACTCCAAAACTCCAACGATTCTTTAAAGCTTCATCTAAATCATTAAATTCATCACTTAAAATAATGTCGTCTTCTATAATTTCATAAAATTCCAGCTTATTAAAATAAGCTTTTGTTTTATTAGATAAGTTTAATTCTTGAATTAAAGGATGAATATTTTTTAAAGCTTTTGCCATTTTCAACTTATTTTATATATTTTTAGAGCCAATTGAAATTAACATATTATGATTATTATCTTTGGTAGTTAATGTAATTACCCGTGTAAAACTCGTTTTACAGTTTCAGGTTCTTTTTCAATAATTTTAATAAGTAACCTAGCTGCTCCTGTAGGTAACCTTCTGCCTTGTTCCCAGTTCCTTAGAGTAGCTACGCTCACACCAAACGTTGTTGCAAATTGTTCTTGAGTTAATTTTAATTTATCTCTTGCATTATGTACATCAATAGTTGGTAGTGCAATATCATGTTTTTTTGCTTTTAATTTTCCCTTAGCATATAAAACTGCTTCTTGCATGCCAGTTATTATACTTTTTTCAGTTTTATTAAATTTTGCGTTACTCATTTTTCCCTTCTTTATTATATAATTTTACTAATGATTCACTCAATTTCTTTAATTCATTACAACTTGCTTGACTAATATTATCCATTTCACTTTTTATAAAACCTGTTATTAAAAATACTGGCATATTTTCATTGTAATAAAAATAAATTAGTCGTATGCCTCCACTCTTGCCTTTATTATTGCTATTTAAAGCATATCTTAGTTTTCTTATACCGCCTGTCCCTTTTATTATATCCCCTTGTTCAGGATTAGTAGCAATATAGTTAACTATTTCGATACATTCCTTTTCACTTAAATAATACTTAGCAAATTTTTGAAATTCAGGAAGCTCAACAACTGAAATAAATTTTCTATCCATAATAATTACATTATATGCCACTGGCGTACTAAAATCAATAATATATTTTAACTTCAGTCTCACTTATAATTACAGCATTTATTATAAAATAATCTAATAATGGGTATAATTTATAAAAAGCTTCAAACATATCTTCTTCTTTATTTAATATTTTATTACATAAATGTATTACCTCTATTTTTAAATTATCATTGATTACCATACCAATCTACTTTAACATAGAAACTATTATAAAAATATTAAATCATTTAATAAAGACTAATTTAAAATAAACATGCAAAATTTTACAGGCTTATTTAAAGCTTTAAGATGGTCTATTCAGTTAAGTAAAAACTGGGAATCGGAAGTAAATGAAGAGTGTTATACATTTTTTCATCCCGAAGGCTACGGAGCATTACAAATAAGTGATTATACTAAAGATACACCTATAACCGATGAAGATATAATAGACCTTATAGAATTTAATGAAGAAGAAAAATTACATCTTAGAAAAGTAAAATTCGGTGATTTTGAAGGGTTACATCTTGTTTATAGTGATGAAAAAAATACTTTTTGGAGAAAGTGGTGGGTAAAAAATGATCAGTTACTTTTATTTATAACCTATAATTGTGATGTTAAAGATAAAGAATATAACGTTAATACCATAAATAAAATGTTATCCTCGTTAAGAGTTTTAAATGATGAGCGCGCAAAATCTTAAATAGAGTTTTAACAATTAAAAGAGCGTCAATATGAGCTTAGCGAACTAATTAAAAGTTATGATAAGGTGGACGATAAGCTTTCTAAGAAGCTTCTAGACTTCATAAATGTTATGACAAATGCATATGAAACTTTCAAAGGTTCGACAATCGAGGAAAAACGTGAATTTTTAAATTTCATATTTGCGAACCTAGAGCTGAAGGGCTGCAAGGTGCATTACAAACTGGTTTTCCCGTTCGATAAACTACAAGAAGTAGCTAATTGTACGGAATGGCTCCCCGTATCGTACGTGTTGCGAACCTTAAACGAGTACAGATTAGCCTTGATTCAGGCTTTCGTTAAGCCTTGTTATGCTTTAATTTAAAGCTACTGATCTTAAAAAATATGGTTTATTATCCATATAAATATATGTACATTTAATATAAAACAAACTATTATTAAATTAATCGATTAAAGGTTAAAAATGCATTCTTCTTTTGAATGGGATGAAGAAAAAAATAAAATTAATATCCAAAAACATAATGTAAATTTTTATGAAGCTCAAAAAGCATTTTTAGATATAGATAGGATAATTTTAGAAGATATAGACCATAGTATTACCGAGAAAAGATATTTTTGTTTAGGTAAAGTTGATGATAATATTTTAACAGTCCGTTTTATATTTAGGAATAATTGTATAAGAATTTTTGGAGCAGGATATTGGCGTAAAGGTAAGAGGATTTATGAACAAGAAAATAAAATACACTGATGGGGAAATAGGTACAGTAAAAATAGTAAAAGATTTTTTACCACCCCCTAAAGAGTTATTATTAAAAGATGATTCATTAAAAGTAACTATTTCTTTAAGTAAAGAAAGTATAGAATTTTTTAAAGATCAGGCGGCTATTGCCCATGTTCCTTATCAAAAAATGATTAGAATTTTATTAGATAAATATACTAAACATTATAAAGAAAATAAGCGAGCTTAAAGCTTCTTCTATTATGTGGCTTCCATATCCCATATGTTGCGAACCTTTAACCGGTTTAGATTAGCCTTGGTTCAGGCTTTCGTTAAGCCTTGTTATGCATTAGTACCAGCCTTAAATATTTAGTTTAAATACAATTTACCCTGCTGGTGCTTCAGCATTTCCTAAGCTTATCAAGCCAGCTAAAACGAGCTCATCATCATTATTATTAATTGCTGCATCTATTAAACGCGGGCTTAATTCATCAATCCGCTCGCCTATTTCCTTTAAGCTAAATTTTTTCAACGCAGCCCCTAGCAATTCCGGATGATTCAAAAGCGGTTTGTCATATACTATTTCTGTTACTGCAAATGTTGCTACATCGTTGGTTACTTTATTCGTTTGCAGCACTATAATTACATCAACTTCACCTTCTAAATCTATAAGCTTGTCTTTTGTAATTCTTCCTGTAGTAAACTCTTTCATACTAGCCGTTATTTTTTCTATATCAGATACATTTATTAATCTTGATACTCCGCTTATTATTTCATTTATAGAATCTTGCATTAAAACTTTATTGTTTGCAGTAATAGTGTTATCATTTTCTAAGTTAGTAATTACCTCTGCTCCTACCAGCTTAAATATATTTAATTGATCTATACGTGTTAGACTATCTATTTTAGTTTGTTGCGATATCATATTATCAATTTCATCTTCTAAATCAATCAGCATTCCCCTAGTTACTTTATTACTATTTATAATGCTTTGTATAATACTCGCTATATTTTGTAAGTTAATTTGATCTTTCTCTAACTTTTGTATTTTATCAAGCATACTATTTTGTATTATATTAGTATTGGTATTACCTGCATTTTCTAATTTATCGATCATTTGTGTTAGTAAGCCGTAAACATCTTCTTCTGAAGCTGTAAGATTTGTTTGAGTTATATCTTGTTTTATTACTTCTTTAGGTAAATCTTTTATTTCTGCCGGCTTGTTCTCATTTGTCACTGAAGTTGCTTGTTTCAACTGTAGGCTCTGCTGTTGTTCTTCTTGTTCCTTTTCTATATTTGCTTTATTAGCTAAATTATCTTTTTTATTCGTCAATAAATCACATATATTTTTAAAACCATTTTTTGTAGCTAAGCTCGATGCAGTTTCGCCGTTATTATTAATCTGATTAATAGCTTGCTCTGACATTTTATTAATAAGCATTTCACAAACTTTTTCTAAACCATAACCAACAGCCCAAGTTAATGCCGTATTGCCGTTTTTACCAATATGATTAATAGCCTGATCGGTCATTTTATTAATAAGCATTTCACAAACTTTCTCTAAGCCGCTACGGGCAGCCAAAGTTAATGCCGTATTGCCGTAATGATTAACGTAATTAATAGCTTTATCAAACATTTTATTAATAAGCATTTCACAAACTTTCTCTAAGCCGCTACGGGCAGCCAAAGTTAATGCCGTATTGCCGTAATGATTAACGTGATTAATAGCTTTATCAGACATTTTATTAATAAGCATTTCACAAACTTTCTCTAAGCCGCTACGAGCAGCCACAGTTAAAGCCGTATAGCCATCATTATTAATGTGATTAATAGCTTTATCAGACATTTTATTAATAAGCAATTCGCAAATCTTTTCTGAGCCACTACTGACAGCAAAAGTTAATGCCGTAGTGCCGTCACAAGTAATGTGATTAATAGCTTTATTAGACATTTTATTAATAAGCAATTCGCAAATCTTTTCTGAGCCACTACTGACAGCAAAAGTTAAAGCTGTATAGCCGTTATTATTAACATTATTAATAGCTTTATCAGACATTTTATTAATAAGCATTTCACAAACTTTCTCTAAGCCATTACCGGCAGCCACAGTTAAAGCTGTATCGCCGTTATTAGTAATCTGATTAATAGCTTTATTAGACATTTTATTAATAAGCATTTCACAAACTTTCTCTAAGCCATTACCGGCAGCCACAGTTAAAGCTGTATCGCCGTTATTATTAACATGATTAATAGCTTTATTAGACATTTTATTAATAAGCATTTCACAAACTTTCTCTAAGCCATTACCGGCAGCCACAGTTAAAGCTGTATCGCCGTTATTATTAACTTTGCTTAATTCGTTTGTATTCATTTGTGTAATTAAGCTTTGTGCTTCTGCTTCGTTTTTTGCTTTTATTGCTTTTATTAACTCTTCATTTGAGGGTTGAAACCATCTAAACATAACTATATCCTTATTAAATTCTATAAATTTTAATATTTTGTTAAAAATGAGCTATAGACAAAATCATAGTAAGGAGTTTTAAGAATGCAATAGAAATTTAACTAGACGTATGAATAGATGAGTTGAGACTGAAGCAATGAGTAGCAAAATGATTTACAAGCAACATAAAAATTTAAAGGGTGGAGGCAAGCTGCCCCTGTCCTATTTTATCCAAAAGTACTATCACCACCTAACACGCTAATATCATCATTTATATTTTGTTGTTCTATTAATTCGTCAAGTTGCTCTTCTATAGCAATAAGTTTTGATTTCATAAGCTTATTGGCTAAAAGCTCTTGGATGTTAACCGTTACTTGCTCTATATCGGTTTTATTAATTAAAAACTTAGTTTTTTGCGATATAACCTTTATAGTACTTTCCATTGTTGATTTATCTTTTATATTAGCATCCTTAGCCACTTTAGCGTTTAATTCATCCGTTAGTTTTTGAAATTTATCGTTTGTCTCTGCTATATTTTTATTTCGCTGTAAATAGCCGGCTATAAGCTTCTTTTCTTCATCACCTATTTTGTTCCCGTAAAGGTCAATGTATGTCAAAGAATTATTGGACTGTAGGGCTGCGGCTAGCTCCTTTGCTCCGGCGTTACCTATGCTGTTACTATCAAGATCAAGCGAAGTTAAAGATGTATTAGATCGAATCACATTAGCGATGTCCTTTGCTCCTAGCTCACCTATGTTGTTACTCCTAAGATCAAGCGAAGTTAAAGATGTATTAAATCGAATCACATTAGCGAGTTCCTTCGCTCCTAGCTTACCTATGTTGTTATAAGAAAGATTAAGCGAAGTTAAAGATGTATTTTCTTTAAGAACATTCGATATTTCCTTTGCTCCTAGCTCACCTATGTAGTTATAAGAAAGATTAAGCGAAGTTAAAGATGTATTTTCTTTAAGAACATTCGATATTTCCTTTGCTCCTAGCTTACCTATGTTTTTCCAAGAAAGATTAAGCGTTGTAACACCGTTTCTTAAGTTACCCGCTTCTTCTTTCAAACCTCTTTTTTCTAGAAACTCTATTAGTGCTTTCATGCTTTCTGAAACTGTAAAGTTTGGTTGAGTTATATCTTGTTTTGTTACTTCTTTAGATAAATCTTTTATTTCTGCCGGCTTGTTCTCATTTGTTACTGAAGTTGCTTGTTTCAATTTTAAGCTTTGCTGTTGTTCTTCATATTTCTTTTCTGCATTTGTTTTATTTTCTTCATATAAATTGTCTTTACTATAGTCGTAACTATCAAGCTCTTTCTTAATTTTTATCGCTGCTTTATATTTTTCTATAGCTTCACTGTATTTTTCTTGATGGCATAAATCATTACCCTCTGCATTTAAGGCTTCTGCTTTTTTTTCTTCTATGGTTCTATTTCTTTGTATATATTCGTTAATTGTTTCTAATGTTGCTTTACCTATGTTGTTACCGGAAAGAGAAAGCTCAGTTAAAGATTTATTTTCTTTAAGAGCATTCGAGATTTCCCTTGCTCCTAGCTCACCTATTTTGTTCAAGGAAAGATTAAGCGAAGTTAAAGATTTATTTGATTGAATCACATTCGAGATTTCCTTTGCTCCTAGATCACCTATGTTGTTATTATAGAGAGAAAGCGTTGTAGCACCGTTTCTTAAACTATCGGCTTTTTCTTTCAAACCTTTTTTTTCCAAATAATCTATCAATTCTTTCATATTTTTATCCTTATTAAATTCTATAAATTTTAATATTTTGTTAAAAATGAGCTATAAACAGAATCATAATAAAGAGTTTTAAGAATGCAATAGAAATTTAACTAAAAATTAGTTTAAGAACAATGACCGCTCTAACTGCCGACGTTTTACCAAGCCTTACAACCTCACGTTTTTAGAGTGAACCCATCTTAATAATTCATCAGCGGCGTTTACGTATTCACCTCTATTAAGCTTTTGCCGTAAGGTTGAGGCTTGAAACGCACCGCTGCCGCAATTAAAAATGAACGAGATTAAGGCGGCTCGTTAGAGGGACAACCCTAGTAGACAATTTTAGACAAATTTACGAGTTTCGTGTAGTCATTTTACTTGCCTGCAAATATTAATTATATTGCTAACTAATAACATCTATTCAATAAGTGGGGGCAAACTGCCCCTGTCTCTTTTGTACTTCTAATATAAACTAGCCCCCAGGTTCTACAGTATTCCCTATAGCCTCAACCTCCCACCCCCAAGGGGTATCACCTACATAAGCTAAAATATTCTCCATTATTTCAGTAGGTAAGTGTGATATATGCCCTTCATCGTCAGCAAGTACGGTATTTGGTTGTATATTTTGACACACACCGGCAATAGTAAAAGCTTTCATTTTGATAAGGTCATTCACTTTTGTTAAATTGGCTTCGATATTATCAATTCCTTTTTCTTGAAGATACTTTTTTAGTAATTGCTTATTAACTACTTGATAGAATTTACTGGCAGTTAAAACTTTAAAATCATAATCCGTATTCTTATCATCATTAAAAAAATAGTGGCTTAATAATGAAGATAGTTTTTTTACTAATCCCTGATTGTAATTAATTTTTTCTTCTATCTCCTTTGCTCCAGTCTCGCCTATTTGGCTACTACCAAGATTAAGCGTTGTAAGAGTAGAATTAGTTTTTAGCACTGACGCTATTTCCTTTGCTCCTGTATCGCCTATTTTGTTATAGCCAAGATTAAGCGTTGTAAGAGTAGAATTAGTTTTTAGCACTGAAGCTATTTCCTTTGCTCCAGTCTCGCCTATTTGGCTACTACCAAGATCAAGTGTTGTAAGAGTAGAATTAGTTTTTAGCACTGACGTTATTTCCTTTGCTCCTGTATCGCCTATTTTGTTATTACCAAGATTAAGCGTTGTAAGAGTAGAATTAGTTTTTAGCACTGAAGCTATTTCCTTTGCTCCACTATCGTCTATTTGGTTATAGCCAAGATCAAGCGTTGTAAGAGTAGAATTAGTTTTTAGCACTGAAGCTATTTCCTTTGCTCCAGTATCGCCTATTTTGTTATTATAAAGATTAAGCGTTGTAAGAGTAGAATTAGTTTTTAGCACTGAAGCTATTTCCTTTGCTCCAGTATCGCCTATTTTATTACCGCCAAGATTAAGCGTTGTAAGAGTAGAATTAGTTTTTAGCACTGAAGCTATTTCCTTTGCTCCACTCTCGCCTATTTGGTTATAGCCAAGATTAAGCGTTGTAAGAGTAGAATTAGTTTTTAGCACTGACGCTATTTCCTTTGCTCCACTCTCGCCTATGTTGTTACCCAAAAGATTAAGCGCTGTAAGGGTAGAATTAGTTTTTAGCTCTAAAGCTATTTCCTTTGCTCCAGTCTCGTCTATTTTGTTATTATAAAGATCAAGCGTTGTAAGAGTAGAATTAGTTTTTAGCACTGACGCTATTTCCTTTGCTCCAGTCTCGCCTATTTGGTTATAGCTAAGATCAAGCGTTGTAAGAGTAGAATTAGTTTTTAGCACTGAAGCTATTTCCTTTGCTCCAGTCTCGCCTATTTGGTTACTACCAAGATCAAGCGTTGTAAGAGTAGAATTAGTTTTTAAAGCTTCGGCGATAACCTTAGCCCCTGCATCTCCTATATTTTTGTCATGAAGGTTAAGAGTAGTTGCGCCGTTTCGTAAACTTTTGGCTTGCTCGGTATATCCTTTTTTTTCTAAAAAATCTATTAATCTCTCATGTGACGTTTTTGTTAACGTATTCCATAAAAACATAATTACCTCCTTAGCTTGTGTTTGTTAATATTTGTTAACTATAGGTTAATTTTTATATTTGCTAAAATAATTACAAGTATATCGGTAACAAGTCAAATAAAAAAAGATTAACAAATTAAATATAACGTTAAAAATAACTATAGAATATTATTGTAAGGTTCAGATGCATTAGCTTAATCTAAATACGCGGCTAGTCGTTTCCTTAAGAAACAGCCCGTAAAGTTCAGGATATTCGGCTTTGAAAGCCGGAAGATCGAAGCGGCTACGATGGCAGTTTTTCCATAAGATGAGCGGCTTGTTGTTAAGGGTTAGGGGGTTATGTAACTACACATAGCTCATATTTAAAAGTTATGCTTTCTCAGAAAATCTTTTAACAAGATGCATGTAAATATCTAAAGTTTCAAGTTCGTCTTTGTTAAAAATATATGGAATCTTTACATAAATAAGAGTTTTTTGGTTCTTTTGATTTATTTTATCGCGAGGCAAGAATACGTATAACCTGTGTACATGATCAGACTCGGTATTTAACTTTCGGTCTAAAACTTGGTATAAAGCCGCTATATTTCCTTGCGGTTCAGATGAAAAGGCAGCAATAGAAGTGTCTAATTTCTCTTTAAATAAAAAACTTAGCTCTTTATCCTTATCCAATTCTTGAACCGATATTATTCTTACATCATCTAATTTAAAATAAAATTTAACGTCTTCAAAAAAAGAATCGGGATATTTTTGTGAATTTTGAAGCTCGAAGTTTTTAGTAAGTTTATTATCAAGAAATTTTTTGTCTAAATAAAATTGGATTATTCTCAAGTCATTCTCTACTATTTTTTTCTTGTAATGCAACAATTGAATAATAAGAATTACAATTGTGGCAATAAGAGCGGCAAATAATATCGGATATAAAATATTTATTTGATTAAGCATATTTTTAACGGCTACTGATATAAATAACCTATAGTAATATAATTTATTATTATTTCAATTTAATTTATTTATTTTCTATCTTAGGCGGTTAAAATTACGTTTGAAAAACTAACGCGGAAATGAGCATAAGAGTAAAGCGGTTAAGTATATAGGAAATACCCTTAACATACTTGAGAGCTATTATAATATTTTTATCCTACCTAAAATATTTCTTTGTACATGAAGTGTTTTAGTAATACTTCATTTTTTTATCGCAAAACGCGAAATTTCTTATTGACTTTCAACAAAAAAAATATAATTTCTTTACATTTAATTAAAATGTTAAGAAAATGTTAGGCTATGAAAAAGAGCAAAGAAGCTTGAACACAGAACAAAAAAAAGCCTTAGGATTGTTATCTATCGGCACTTTTTTAGAGTATTTTGATTTAATGCTTTACGTACATATGGCGGTGTTACTTAATGAATTATTTTTTTTACCCACAGACTCTCACTCCTCAAAATTGATTTCTGCTTTTGCTTTTTGTTCTACATTTGTTTTTAGACCAGTAGGTGCTTTAATATTTGGCTGGATTGGTGATAATATAGGTCGTAAATCTACTATTGTAATTACAACTGCCTTCATGGCTTTAACTTGCGGTGTAATGGCAATACTTCCTACCTATGCTCAAATTGGTTTAACGGCATCTATTGCAATAACATTATGCCGTATAATTCAAGGCATGTCTTCTATGGGTGAAATTGTAGGAGCAGAACTTTATATGACTGAAATAACACAGCCGCCAGTTCAATATTCAAGTGTAGCATTAATCGGCTGTTTGTCTGCCGCAGGAGGTATGGGGGCTTTAGCGGTGGCATCTTTTGTTACTTCTTATGGTTTAAGTTGGAGATATGCTTTTTTAGCCGGAGCATTTATTGCGGTTATCGGCACTGTAGCAAGAAAAGCTTTAAGAGAAACGCCTGATTTTGCAAATGCTAAAAAACAATTAAAAAGATTATTGGAACAAGCCAATATAGATAAAGAGAAGTTAGAAAATAACCCTATTTGGAAAGAAAAAGTTAACATAAAAACATTTTTAGCTTTATTTTTAATGGATTGTACATGGCCTGTATGTTTTTATTTTTTATATTTTTATTGTAGTAATATATTAAAAACTTCTTTTGGCTATAGTGCTGAAGAAGTCATACACCATAATTTTTGGGTTTCTGTAGTACATTTTACTAGTACGGTATTATTGATTTATTTGAGTTATAAAATTTATCCATTAAAAATAGTCAAAGCTCGACTAATAGTATTTTTTGGCTTTGCCTTAATTTGTCCTTATTTAATTTCAACGGTAAGTTCTCCACTTGAATTATTTTTTATACAATCATTTTTTATTTGTTTTAGACCTGATCATTCTACCGGCATTCCAATTTTCTTTAAATATTTTCCTATATTTAAACGTTTTACTTCCATTAGTTTATCATTTGCCACTTCACGTGCTTTTATGCACGTAGTCACCTCGTTTGGATTTGTCTATTTGATGGAATATTTTAGTAATTGGGGATTATTAATTATTATGTTACCTACTGCTGTAGCTTTCCTGTTTGGGATATCTCATTTTGAAACATTAGAAAAAAAGAATGAAAATTACCTTGAAAAAAATCCTCATCTTGATCTTGAGTTAAAGGTTGTTTAATAGATAAATGCTGGAAACATAAATCAACTATCTTCTGTTTCACTATTGGTATTTCTAAATATATAGCTAAGGTTATAAAACTTATTAAAGTTTCTTCTATAATTTTCTTAGCCTTTTCAGGGGATTTAGCTCCTAAAGTTTGTATATTATGAATTCTATCGAAAACTTTAATAAGCCCTATATCATGTCTTTTTTGCTGAATTAATAAATTTAAACTTTCCTCGGCACTAATCTTTCCATAAGGCTTAACTCGTGTTAAACCTTCTACCTTACTTGCTATATCTTTATCGAAAATTTTTGTAATATCATCTTCCGTAAGCGGCGTATCCTCTACCGTATCATGTAATAAAGCAGCATTTAGCATACTCGGTATGAAAAGTTTAGGAGCTTCATACGCCGTAAACTCGGCTAACATATATGCAACTTCTATCGGATGGGAGTAATACGGGTCGCCTGATTGCCGCATTTGTACGCCGTGATATTTTCGAGCATAATAAATACCCTTTTTAATTTCTCTAAGGTCTACCGGATATTGTACTAACTTGTTTAAAGAAGTAATGCTATCTAATAACCTTGTAGCATATCCGCACATCTCAAACTTTTCTTCCCAGCAATGGATATCTTCCACAAAAATTAACCCAAATTTATTAGATTAATCTTTATAACATTTCCTATTAAGAATTTAAAGTAATAAATTGCAATGAGTAGTATTTTTTTAATCTTACAATTTAATAATAATTTTTAAATAATACGAAATATAAAGCTTGAATTATGTTAATATAATCTAAAATCCTACGAAGTTGTATATTATCTGCTTTATTTTCGCAACAAAAAATTTTTTATTAATTTAAAATATTATTTTAGCTTTTCAGCCGCTTCTTCTGCGTCTAGCTCGGCTTCTATTTGTTGGTCTTCTAATGCCATTTCTTTAGCGTGTCTTTCTATTAAATAACTATTTAGTATCCGCATGAGAATCATAACAACGATTAAAGCCGGTATAATAATCTTAAACATATCTTTGGTGTCTTTCCAGACCCTGGCGTTTCTTTGCCTTTTTTCTTCCCTATATTCTTCCTCTGACTCTTCTTCTACAATAGAAATAGTTGGTTCTTCCTGATCAATCATTTTTTACCTTTTAATATATTACGATGAAATAAATTTATTTAAGAGAGGCTAAATATCAATAAACTTTAATTATAAATGATAGTGAAATAAGTAAAATTGTCAAATTATTTAAGTTGTAAAAGAAAATTAGAATATAACTAACAATTATATTAATTATTTTTAATAAAAAAGTGTTGGGGATGGCAATATTAAATTATACTTTCTCATTCAGCACGCATAAATTTATCTCACCTAAAAACACTGCTCGCTCTAATTGTCGGCGTTTAACCAGCCCTTTAAGTTTTTTATCCTTTACGTAGACCCATTTAAGGAACTCATCGGCGGCTAACAGGTATTGCTCTTCATTCAACATTTTTAATAGTGTTGAGTTTCTAAAGGCTGCACTGCCGCAATTAAAAATAAAAGAGATTAAAGCCGCTTTTTGATTAACGGTTAAATGAACGTGGCAGTATTTATGCAAAGCTGCTTGTATTTGCTTGACATCTTCGTCAAGTAATCGCTCGGCTTGTTCTTCAGTTATTTCACTATCTAATTGCGCTTGCTCATAGGGTTTTATCACATGCCCGTAGCCGATTGTTTTGAGTCCTGCAGGGCAGTAATAGGGAGTGAGCCTTAAGGATTCAAATTGCTTGATTAACTGTTTTGCTAGTTTTTGAGCGGACATTTAACGTAACATCAATTATTTTTGATTACCTTATTCTTTAAAGGTTCTAATGCTTCTTTTTTACCGATCGGGGTTTTTGTTAGTAACCTTAAAATAATATTGATGATAGATATTAAAGTAATACCCATTGCCGTTTGATGGTCTTCCGGTATATCAATGTCAAAGCGTGCAAGCCAAGCGGTAAGTAGTGCTACTGAATTAAATATAATCGTTCTAAATCCTTGTAGTGTTTTCATAAAATTTCCCTTTTTGTTGATTAAAATAAAAAATTGATAGGTGAGTATGTTATTCCCAATGCCAAGAGCCGTGGGGCTTGAGTAGTTGGACGGTTATTTTGACTATGCCGCCGGTAAATTTACCGATATCGGCGGTTAGTCTGATCGGCGTATCGTGCCAATAAGTTAACGGATGGTTAGTTAAGCCGATATTGGTAGTATCTTTCGTTATGGCTAGTGCAGTGCCGTAGCGTTTAGTATCTTCCGTAACCCCGACGCTAAAAGAGCTACAGCCCTGTATTTCCTCTAGAACCCTGATATTAATAGCAATTACTATAGTGTGATGCGGGATTTGGATTTTGGTATCAGTATATTTTCCTGATAATTTTATATCCTCCTCCAAATGCATTACCCGTAAATACTCGCCACTATCTTTTTTAATTAGATAATCATTTTGAACCTGCACAGGCGTAACGGATAAGGATGAAACGTCGATTTGCTCCCAGCTTTTACCGGTAAATCGGTATTTTGTTCCATCTTTATTATGGGTAACTTCTAACCATTTATGGGGAATAATAAACCGCCAGCTATTATCGAGCCTTTGAGCTATTTTATTTATATGATTTGCAAATTCCCCGGTAGCATTTTGACCGATTATATATAACCGCCCTGGTCTTGGGGATTCAGGCGGCGAAGTTATATTAATCTCATGAATTACCGAATTTACTAGTACGTCAAGCATATTTAACGCTTCGTTATGGGTAATTTCCTTCTGTGCCTGCCCACTATGGATAAGCGGCAGTTTTAACCGATTTGTATACATAAAATTATTTTAGTTAAGGATTATAGTAGTGCCGTAGCCTCTACCGATTTGAGCGGATAATTGGTAAATAGTGGCGGTTAGTTCTTCCGGGGGATTTCTAAAGTCGTTAGTGATTTGCTCTTTTGTATAAGTAACTGATTCGGTGGTAGTTTCTAAAGTTCTGATTAATTTCTTTTTCTTGCTTATATCGATTTCGTATTTTTCTAGAGTTTCGCCAATCGGTATATCAACATAATTACGCCAATCGTTATCTATTCTAGAGCGGCGTAGCCAACTGATTTTTATATTGCCGTTTGCATCTTTTGTAGCTTGTGCGTAAACCGGAGCAAAGGGCTTTAAAGCTCTGCCTGTATAGGTAAAGGTAACGCTTTCAGTTTCGGCTAAAGTTTTGCCGATTGTGACTGCTTTGTAATTAATAGCTTTACCGATTAAATTATTAGGAATAGAAATATTAATAATTTCCTTATTTAATAGAATAAACTTATCGCCGATTTTATGGCTATTAATTGCCCATTCCGTGCCGCTTCTGCCTCGTAGCAATCTAGTTAACTTATATTTCTGATCTTTGATAAGCTCGGCATTTTGAAATTGGATTAACTCATTCCCGATAAGAGCTTTATTTTCGCCGTTTAATAGCACTAACTCATTGACGCTTTGCAAAGAACCATATAGTAACTGTACTATTATCTCGCTAGATTCGTCGAATAGTAAACTAGAGGCTGCGGGGATTTTATTTAAGACAAAACCTATAGTGCTTTGAGTGTTTACTGCCGCAATAGGTTTGTAGTCGTATCCATCATTAACACTTTGATATATAATAGCACCCGACCAATTAGTATCGTCGCTATTTACCGCTAGTGTTAAAACTGCTTGATTGGGGGTATTATCATTTAGCGGCGGTGCATCTATTAGCCATAATATGCTATTCGCTATCGGCTTTGGCAGTTCGTATTTTGTCGGTAAATAATTCGCTTTGCCGCTAAAGTCATACATCGATATATTAAAACTTACGGCAAGTATTTTCATCTGCCCCGTGCGTTGCATATCGGTTTTGATGATTCTTAAAGAATGGGTAGCATTTTGGCAAATAATATTTATGATATCAGTCGGCTCTAAATAAGCATATTTCGGCGGTAATGTTAATTTATAATTGATACGTTCCTGCCATGAATTATATAAGGTAATATCGGCAATTTGCTTGGCAATGCTGTTGTCTAACACTATCGGCAAAGAGAAATTTATTTGCTCACGAGTAATAACCGTTTGCCTTTGAGATTCAACTGTTAAAGTATCGTAATTTTGACAGCGATCAATATGGCTGACACTGACCTTTTGCGGGAGTTCTAATTCTTGTGCTACGGTTATTTCTAGCGTCTCTTTAATATCATTATTATTGCTAGGGACTAATTCACTTTCAGCAATTTCGGTAGTTAACAAGGCGTCCGTGCGATGAATAAATTTTAAAATCCCGTCACTTTCAACACAATCAAAAAAATATGCACTTTGTAGCTGCTCAATAGCTTCCCTAGCCGTTATATGCTGTGATATAATATAACCGCTAACCTCATCAGTTAGCCTTGATACGTCATAATCAGTTGGCTTTAAACCGACATTATTTAAAATATCTGCGACAATAGCAGCTAAATTTGAGTTGCCGAGCTTGCCGTTAAGCCAGTGACCCGTAGCCCATAAATCCCCGTCTTGCCAAATGTGCTTTAAATCAGGGAAAAACGGAAAAGGTCGCACATCGTAACACCAAACAAAACGCTTTGATACAAGATTAGTTTCGTGTTCATTCTTATTTTGCCAATAATCAAGCGTGGCATTTAGAGCCTGACGTTGAGCATAAAAGCTAGTTTTCCCGCTTGAGCCTCTGGGAAAATGCGACTCTACGGAAGCGGGATCATAAAATACGTTAGGCTGATTACTGCAGCAATCGACTGAAGGAAAGCCAAATTCCGTAAACCATATCGGCTTTAATTTAGGCTGCCAATTTGTTTGAGTTCCATCGGGGTTGTGATGCCGGTTACTCCACCAATATTCGATATTCTTCCAAGCGTATTTAGGATCGTTAAAATAATGTTTTTGGCTTCTTGTGGGATCCCAGTAATATTCCCAACCTTCGCCGCTTCCCCAGCCACTCTTTATAAGTTCTTCGGTAATTTGTTTTTGCGGTAGATCTACGGTTATAGGAAAATAAGCATCAATGCCGATAAAATCAATATTAGGGCTTGCCCAAAGCGTATCAAGATTAAACCAGCCATTTTCGGTATGATGATATTCCGACCAATCAGCGGCATAGGTTACCAGAGTAGCTGAACCTAATTTATTTTTAACGAGAGATGCTAAATTAACGAGCTGATCAACTGCCGGATACGAGCCTAGCTTATCTGTAAAACCAGTTAAGCCTATAAATTCTGAACCAATTATAAACGCATCAACTAAGCCATTTGTTAAATTCGCATAATGCAAAATAAAATTATTATAGCCTTGATTTTTATTGAACCATTGTACTATATCATTTGTGCTATTTGCCTTAATACGACCACGCCAAGGCTTAGGGTACGGATGAATTTCATCGACAAAAAGCATCGTGCGGCATTACAGCAGTATCTTTATTATTAAACTCTATTTTAGGGACTACCCTACAATTACCGGCATTGCTAGACGTTGCAAACCAGCAAACAACGACCGCCACCCACTCTAAATTTGGCAGCGTTTTAGCCATCTGCTCAATGCTAAGCAGCATATTAGCTTTACCGCTATAATTGTGCATATTCAGGTAGTTTTTGCCCCATTTATCAACTATTTTTTTACCAATTTTAATGTGATATTGCTTATAATGTACTGTATTTGAGTAGACAAACTCGCCGGCACCCGGAATAAGTACGATTTCCTTAATTTTATCTTCCACCGAAGGTTTTATCTGTATCTTTCTTCTCACCTCAAAACTAAAATTAGGGATGTGATTACCAAATTGCTCAAGCGGTAAGTCTTCAAATACCACATAACACAATCCTCGATAGGCGGGATAAGTATTGGGAGCTTTATGTTTGCCGATAATATCGTCGGGCAACTGTTCTTCCGTCCCTAAATGCACGTTAAATTTGCCGTTGCCACTTCTTAGCATTGCTTCAGTTATCAGCGTGCCGTCCGCCCAAATCCTTACTATTTCCTCTACTTCCCCCTCACAGATAGCAATCGCCAGACTTACCGAATAGCTATAATTAATTACTTTTCTAATTCCTTCCCCGTATTCTTCAAAATCTTTAGTTTCTAACTCCTTAATATCCGTTGCCCAGATGATATTACCGGCTAACCTTAATTGTCCGTAGACTTTCGGGATTACCTCGCCGTAACTTGATATTTGGACTCGTAAATCCGAAAGCCTTGATCCTTCTTGCGTCGGTAGATTAACGGCTTGTTTTTTCTTACCGCCGAATAAATTACCGATAGCATTACCGAGTACTGCACCTTTAATGCCGCCGCCCAAACCTCCGAGCATAAAGCCGCCAACAGCACCGAGAACCGGTAATATTGCCCCAAACATTTTCGCTTAAATCATTGCTTAGTTAATCGATCCATGCCGGGCAGATCAGGCTCACCTCGGAAATTGATTATATTGTTAAATTTTTCTATGCAGGTTTTGCTACTTTTATCGCAGCCGGCGACTATAGTAAACTCATCACCTATATTAATAACAAAAGGCATCGGTAAAACTAAAGTGATGCGAGTATTGATAAAATTTTTTACTTCCATTTGTAGACCAATATTTTTGCCTGTCTGCCAGCTGATATAGCCATAAGTAAACCAATTATTAGCCTGTGTTAGAGAACTAGCAATAAAAGTTTGTTGGTCTATTACTTCGGTAACTACAGCCTGAACAGTAAAATTTTCCTGATCTAAATTAAACTTACAACGCTGATCCCCTAAATTTGTTCGGCAATGAGGCAAGTAAGTTTCACACATAGTTTGCGATAAGAATTGCGTTAAGCCCCTTACTTCTGCATGAAATAGGTTTTTATTTAAAGTTACTTCACCCAGCACGCCCCGCTTTTGGATTATTTTACCGCTTTCAGGTAGCAGGTAATTTACTAAAAATATTTCCACTTCAGCAAAATCATATTTACCGGCTAGCAAATCTATTTCCGTTATTTTATTGTCGTGAAATTGTCCGGCTAAATCGAGATTATCAACCGCCATATTGCTATTACTCTCTACATTAGTCGGCGTAAAACCTGCGATGGAGTCGTATTTTATATCATCAATAAATAAGGCTTGATCATGGTCGGTAAAGGTAAAAACTTTGTTATCTTTGCGTGTTAATTTCCAGCAAGTAGCAAGAGTAGTTACTTCGTTATTTAAATGGTTTTTTAACTGCGGGCTTAAATTTCTCATGCTTTTAAATTTACACTCGAATCTCAACTAATGGAATATTACCCCACGACCCAACCGCGAAACTATCTATTGACAAGTCAAGCTGATCGGTATCGAAACGTACAGGTACGTCAAACTCAAAATCGGCGGTTATTTCTTCGTCGATTCCGGGGGATTGGTCAAAAGTAATTATGCCGCTTGTAAAATCAATATTAAATCCTTGTTCTATTAATAAACAATCAAGATAAATTCTACAGATATTATTATTTACCGGCTTATTTATGATTCGAGTGTAATTATAGTTACCGCTGATATAATTCTTAACTAGCTGAAACTCCTTCTTTTCACCGTTACCTTTACCGAGTAACTGATTGATGCCTTTATAATCCGACCAATCTTTATAGCGAAAGCCTATTGCTCTGCCTCTTCTGCTTCTGAAGAATGCTATTAGCTGCTGCCATTGTTCTTCGGTTTTTATACCGCTACTTATATCGTATCTAGCCCGTGCCTCTTGCCAGTTAATATTGCGCTGCTCGTGACCGCTAAAAGTTGTAACGATGTCAGTTGAAAACATCGCTCCGCCCTTAGAGCCATAAGATATTTCCGGCGGAAATTGTATCTCGGCAAAGGCAGTTATCATTAGAGGTTTCTTTTGCTTCTAGATATCTGCCTTGCCATATCGGCGGTAATTTGATTACGGCTTTGGTTAAATGAAGCAATATCGGGTGTTTGAATATTCATATTAACTACTATATTGCCCCCACTTGCTCCGGCTGCTTCTAAATTGCCGAAAGGTACTATATTACCGATTGAATGCGGAATAAATAACTCCGGCTCACCGCCGTCACCGACAATATGGGCTTTACCGGGGCGTGCCGTACCGCCTTTAGCAAAAAATCCACCAAACATAGAGCCAAGCCCTGATAAAAAACCGCCTCCACCGCCGCTCCCATTACCGCCGCCAAATAAGCTACCGAGCAATCCTCCACCACCGCTAGTACCTATTATATCCTCTTTAAGAGTCATTTTTAATATATCGCTTTGTAGTTCCTTGAAAAAATCCCCGCAAGTTTCTTTTAAACTTTTAATATGACCGCCGGCATCGAAAGCAGCATCGGCGAAATTATCAATTAAGCTATTAGCTCCGTCTTTAGATTTTTCGGTGATTAAATCAAATACGTCTTTGCTATGCTCGCCGAATCTATCAAGCTGTTCTTCGCTTTGCTGCATGGCCCTATTATAAGTGTCCTGATCGATTAAACCTTGTTTTAGTAATTTATTTAGCTTCTCAATTTGAGCATTATGTTTTTCAAGCGGCGTTCTGGTTTGCTCGAATATTTGCCTAGCGTCACCTAACATTTCATTACTTTTGCTCATAACTGCCATTTCTTCTTTTTTAGGAAGATTTAGCTTTAAAGCCTCTATTACTCTTGGTTCTGCAAGTGCCTTGTTATGTTCTCTAGCCGCTTCACTGCTTTTATTAAACCATTTTGTTAAAGTTACGAGTCCTGCAATAGTTGCCGATATCGCTACCGCCGTTAACCCCAATGGATTTGCCATAAGTGCTATAGTAAAAGCTCTTACTGCCATAGTGACGCTCACAAACCACGCAGCTAATTTCAGCCCTAAAATAGTCCCAATAGCCGTAATAATAAAAGTAATAGCCGGATGACCTTCACGCACTGCTTCAAAAAAGCTTGTTACAAGCGGCAATATCGGCACTAAACAGGAGGTTATCAGGCTTATCAGCACTTTCTGTAATTTATTTAGTTCACTATTAAACTGCTCCATCGCTTTACAATCTTCTTCCGATAAAGAAACTCCAAGTTTTCTAGCTTCTTCACGGAGTTTTTGAATTCCTACCGAACCTTGCTCAGCAATTCTTGCCAAAACAGCCCCTTCCGAACCGAATAATTTAGCGGCAATAGTCGCTTTGTCCGATTCGTTAACTAGTCTTTCAAACCCTGCAGCTATTTTTTCTAACTGTTGATCGGGACTTAAATTAATTAGCTCTTTAGCCGATAAGCCTAAGGCTTGCAGAGCCTGTTTTGCCTCACCGCTATTTTGTGCGGCATCTAGAATTCTCATCGACATTTGTTGCAGTCCTGAAGTTAAACTATTAAACTCCACACCGCAATTGCTAGCGACATATTTAAGTTCCGACAAGCTTTTAGTACTCATATCCAACTTACCGGCAAATTTGCCTATTTCCGCCCCGCTATCGATTATTTTCTTGAGCGCATGGGTACTAAAAGCTGCCATAATTGCCGTACCGATTCTACCGAAACCGAAACTAAGCTTGCTGGTTAATTCTTGCAGTTTTTTAAAATTCTGCCTAATTCTGCCAAAAGCTTCCCTAGTTTTATCGATACCCCGGAACGTTACCCTGACTTCCTTGTTTGTCACTTCCTTAATTTATTCTGTTTTTCTTTTTTTATCTTAAAATAAGCGAGCCAATAATGCCATTCGTCGATTGTCATTTGTTGGATTTCCATAATTGTTTTATGTAGTAATTCCGCAAGTGCAAATTGGTTAAATAACATTGGCTCGTTTATTAGTTTTTTTCCGACATCTCTAAATCGCTTTCACTCATTATACTAGTTGCGATGCGTATTAACACGTCAGGGTCACAGCTACGCATTAATTCAGGCTTATCGGCTCTACTAAATAAGCAATTGCCTTCCTTATCTTTGGCTTTCATAATTAAAGCCTCAACCATTAAACCTAAATCATCCTCTTTAGCCATTTTATATAAACGGTTTTTCTGCGCTAAAGTCAGAGGCGAACAGTAAATATATAGCGGATTTTGCCCATCCCCCCATTCAGCTACTTCAATTATTTTGATTTCCTTAGCGTCAAAATGTGCTTTCACTCGATCTATAATTTTCTCTTGCATACTTAATCCTCTGCTTGAATATTTTGTTTTAATTCGCCGTTACCCTGAAAAGTAAAGGAGCTTTCAACTAAGCCGTCAAATGATGCTTGCCTTGAAATACCGGTAACAATTGCATTGCCGCTAAAATATTTGCCGTTATTATCGCCTTCAGGATAAAGTCGTAATTCTACAGTATTGCCGATAACCATTTTACCTTGACCCTCTAAATCTTCCGTATCCCAAAAAGCATCAATCGAACCTGACCAACTTTTAATGGTCGCCTGATTCTTCCGCCACTCTGTACCGATAACACTAGCATCCACAGTGTCGCAAACTTCTTCCAATGACCATGATTTTACTTCCATAATTTGCTTTTCGCCTATTTTGACGATTCTTTCCGATCCTGCATGTGTAGACATTTTTTTCCTCCTTTTTTAGTTAATTTTTACGCTTGTCTTCCTTGGTTCTATAACTCACTGAAAATGTCAATGTTGCAACCGCTACAGGCTGATCACCATCACAATTAAGGTTGATGTCGGTTGATTGCAATCGGCAATCTTTGCAGAGTTTTTTAAGGATAATGCTATTTGCCACTAACCGCTCTATTTGTGCCGCGATATTATCGACTATTTTATTTACATTTTCGGTAGCTTTAGCGTAGCACTCGACGATTATTTTAACTACTCGATCTTGTGAGCGCGGCGGGGTTATGGTGTTGGTCGCGACTTCTTCATTAGTAGAAAAAACTATAATCCCCGGTAAAGAGGTGAACTCCATATTGTAAAGCCGAGTATCGTAAACCCGATTACCTACTAAGGTCTTGCCTTGCAATAGCTCAACAAAAGCCTCTCTTATTGCAGTTCTGGCGTGCATTTTAATTTTGCCTTTCCAACAATAAACTAGCCCAGCCGCTGCCGTCGGGTTTGATTGCCACAATGCGATAATTTCGGTTTCTCATAGTTAAAAGATCGCCGTATTCTACTTCCGTAATTTCATCTTCGGTACACTCAAATACCGGTTTATTGCCCGCTACTCCGGCTATGCCGCTATCAATATCAAAATACTCCTCTGCCATAATGCCCTTAATTACATAAGGCTCACCGAATGCCGGCGTTAAAATTGCCTTCACTGCGAATCCTTGCTCAACATCTAAAAACTCGCTAAAATCTTCTTGAAATGCCATAAAGCTTATTTCCTCGCTACGGCGAAAGATTCGGCATGTCTAATAGCGATGTCGATATCTTGCATTAAACGAATACGGATGCCGCCGCTAGTACCTAAAGCGTACGGGTCAACTAATACATCCAACACGCCCCACTGCCCGATAATTAGATCGGCAAAATTACCGAATAATAAAGTATCTGCCGGCATTTGGTTAGTTGTGCCGACTTTGTAGCCATTTAGATAACCAAACCCTGAATCTGCCCCTTTACTTTCCCAGATAAATTGAGCAGTATGTTCTGCTTTTTCGGTTTGTTTTAAGTGACCACGCAGTGCAGCATTGCATAAATAGCCAAGACCGCCGATATCGGCATTTTTGGCAGCTATAGCAGTTTCTAAATCAACGATTTTGTCCCAATCAATTTGCTCTTCATCGGCAATAGTTACTTTGTTTATATTGTGGTTCAGAATGCCCAAAGGCTCTGCTCCTAGCCCGTTTCCCATTATAGCTGCCCGATCAATCTCAAGTGCTATAGTCGTTGCTAAATCATCCCGCACTAAATTTTCAATATCGGGACTTGCTTGTAATATTAATTTTCGACTAAAATCGGTATAAGCGGCAATGCTTTTAGGCGATAATGTTACTTGTCCGAATGTTTGCTGCGAATGCTGCGGTGCCTGTCCTTCCGCTACCCAGAAAGCAGTTGCACCTCCCGTTTGTTTAGGTATTGCAACGTCGCCTTGTAAGCCGCTCATAACTTTTGCGCCCATTTGCTGCACTAACATTTTGTTACGTAATAATTCAATAAAATTACTGCTTAAATAGTCCGTACCTACTAAATAGCCACCGGCAATATTGGTTAGTTTTTGCAAATCTCTTTTTTCTAGCATTACATCGAGCGAAATAAAAAAACTTGCAGGTTCTCGCCCCACTCGTTTTGCTATTTCAGTTGAAGCCTCACGCTCTAACTCTGCACCTTGCCAGTTGCCGGCAACTGCTGCTTTTATGGCTTTGATTATCGAAAAGTTACGTGTTTCTTTCTCACTCATACCGATTATAGTTTGATCAGGGGAAGAGGTATTAATAAGCGGCACAGAACTAAGATTTTCTAAAATCTTCTGCCGAAAAGCATCTAAACTTTTACCTTCTCTAATAAATTCCATAGCGGCATTTTTCATATTATGCTTATCACCAAGGGTTAAGATTTCATTAATTCTAGTAGTTTCGTTTTGCCTTATATCCTTAGTGATTTGTTCGGGGTTAACATTACTTATTGTTCGTACATCATTAATAAAATTATTCGTTGTATTTTCATTAATTACTTGGTCATGATTATTTTCCATGCTACTTCTTACTCCATATTTATAATTAATTGTTTTCTTTGCTTCATTGTTATCCTGATTACCCTGTTTTTCTGCGGGTTTCTCTTTACTTCTACCGATGCCGACAGTTGGATCGGCAGGGATTGAAACAACTGATATTTCTAGAGGCTCCCAGGCTTTTATTCTAAATACTGCCGGTTTACTGCCTTTGGCTTCTTTTTCTAAAACTATATCGGTTTGTAAATAACGATAACCGACTGAAATATTGCTTCTAATGCCATCTAATACATCTTGATAAATGCTTTCAGCTAAGGCACTTTTACTAAATCGTACCTTTGCCCGAGCTTTGCCGTCGCCTGTTAGCTCGGCTGCTTCAATTACGCCGATTTGCTTAGTAGTATCATGATCAAGTAGCAATGGCGCACTGCCTGAATTTAGCCAATCGAGCTGAACGCTTCCGTGTTTATGGTCAAGTATTTCAAGACCGTAAAATCGTTCTGCCGGTTCTTCACTGGAAAAAGTAATCCAAAAACGGCGATTCCTTGTTTCTTCGATATTTAAAACCGGCATGCTGGCGTAGCGTTGTTCAATTATTCCTCTAACATTTAAATTATTCATCTGTTTTATCATTTGTAATTTCTTGTTGATCATCATTTTTTTGCTCCTTGTTTAAATTTAATCCGTATTTTTTCGCTAACTCCTCTTCAAAAACTATTTGTTTAAATAATTCTTCAATGTCTATTCCTTGATCGGCTACTATTTGGCTGCGGCTTCTGGTTTTCTGATCTATTGCAATCTGGTTAGCGTGATTGTCTTTTAGTGGATCAACCCAAGCCCAGCCACGAGGTCGCCATATCGGCTTATTGAATTTGTCGAACTCATTTATCGAGATAGGGATTTTGTTGTTAGTAATCGCCATTAATAACCAGCTTTCAAATATCGGATTACAAAAATGCTCTACCAGCCAGTTTTGCAGCATTCGCCAGCTATCCCGATCTTCTAAACTGCCGTGCCTGATTGATGAGAAATTGACATTTTCAAGATCATTTGCAAGGGTGGCGTAGGAAATATCAAGACCGCTAGCAATGCCTCTAAGTATTGACTTCTCAAAATCGGCAAAACTAGAAGTCGGATGGTTTGGGTCGAATAATTTAACATCCATTCCCGAAGGTAATTGCTCAAAAATTCCCGGTTCTGCTTCCATTAGTTTATTGCCTCGCCCGTCATCGTTACCTAAATAACCGCTGCCGTCCGGTGAGACGAAAAAGCCCATTTTGGAAGCTCCGACCCTTGCCGCTACTAGCTCCGCCTCTTCATAACCTGCCAGCATACGAAGCCTTAACATTGCGCTATGCATCCAAGGCACGCCTCGACTTTGCGAAGGTCGATCGATTATAAAGGCGTGGATGATTTCACCGGCAGGGATTCGTTGATATTTTTTATTTTCTCTGCATTTAAATAGCTCGCCGGGATGAGAAGTAAGAAGATGATAAGCAACGGGGCGATTCCATTTGTTAAACTCAATGCCCATTCTTATATAAGAGCCATCCGTTAGGGTTTTATTAAGCTCTTCGTCTAAATGATCGGCTTCGATAAATTGTAAAGCAAAGCCAAATTCATTATCAAATCCTTTAACGAGCCGGATAATTACTTCGCCGTCTCTAGCTACGGATTCCAAAAACAAACGCTGGCAATCAATCCAGGATAACCTGCCGTCGACGGTGCAATTATTTTTTTTACTCCAACTTTCAAATTGCGCCATTATTTGGTTATTTATCCCGCTTAAGAAATTGCCGCTATTGTCTACGGCTCTAACCTGTAAACGAATCCCGCTATTACCGATTACATTGGTGGAAGTGCGTTTTAAAAATCTACGAGCATAATCGTTATTAATACATAACTCTCGTGACCTATTGCGCAGTAACCGCAGACTCTTATAAAGCTCGCTATCGGCAGACAAGCCGCTTGTTATCCAGTCTGCGGTTAATCTATTTATATTTGCGGCGCTATATTGGCGTTTTACCGGCGGTGGACGCTTGAATAGATTAAATAAATTGGGGAATTTCATATTAAGTAAAAATCGTCATAGCGAGGAGGCATTGTTGCGTGGATACAGCATAATCCATTAAGATATGGACAGATTATAACAAACAGCATCAAAAAAATGTTCGAAGTCTTTTGCAGTTTTTCTAATTTGATTTTTTAATTTAAACCAATAATGCTCAATTGGATTTAAATCAGGAGAGTAAGTAGGTAAAAATAAAATACTACAACCTACAGATTCTATTAGCTCTTTGACCTTGGAATTCTTATGGAAATTAATATTATCCATAACAACCACTTGACCTTGTTTTAATTCTTTGATCAAAAAATCTTCAACATAACTCTTAAAAATTAGTGTATCACAAGTCCCTTCAAAAACTATTGGAGCTATTATTTTACCATTGCAAAGCCCTGCTATCATACTTACTCTTGTTTTATGTTGGTAAATTTTCTTATCGTAATATCTTTTACCTTTTAGGCTATAACCGTACTCCAAGCATGCATTATCTTCTATTCCGGATTCATCCATAAACACTAAATCTTCTTTTGAAATAGTTTTGATTCTAGCTATAAAATCATTCCTTGCTCCATCGTCCCTTTTGGGGTGCGTAAAAGTTTTTTTTATAACTATATCCTAGTGCTTTTATACCTCGCCAAATTGTCGTTGCTGACCATTTATTTGATATTTTTGCTAATTCTTTTAGGCTTTTATCGGCATTATTATCTATAAATTCCTTAAACTCCGGCATATTTGTTAGCTTTTTATTATGACCTTTTTGATAGCCTACTCTCGTCTGAATATCTCCTTCTTTCTTTTGAATAGCTTGCCATTTGTATAATGTTTGCCTAGATATATTTAATAACTCCTTAACTTTACTTACTGACTTAACTTTATCTATTAACTCTAATGCTTTTGTTCTTAGTTCGTATGGATATGCTCGGACCATCTCTTTCCTTTTTCGCACATAGATTTACTTATTTTATGCTACTTGTCAATACCTTAATGGATTATGCTATACCTTTGATATGGGATTCTTGGATATTCATTATGCATGTACTTATCAAAGGCTTCATGTAAATACAAGTTAGCAAATACCGGGCTAATAAGTCCCTGAACGCAATTGACACATTTTCACTAAGTTGTATCATTTCATTAAATAATCACCCAATTTATCAAGCTGGTCGTAGGTTTGCAGTTTATCGTTGGGGTGTTACTTCAGAATTTGATATATCCAGAGAAAGTGTGGTATGCAAGACAAAAAGAAAAAGCCAAAATGGCACGTCACTACCCAAAGTATCTACAGTTTTGGACGAGAAGAACGACTGCAATCAGCTTATGAAGTTGTCTTGCCAACAGAAAAAATTGCACTAAAGGGGAAAGACGATGTTAAATTTAAAATTGTTAAAAATAGGACTGTATGCTCGGGTATCGAGTGAAAAGCAAGCTCAAGAAAAAACTATTAATTCTCAAATATCATATATTATTGAGCATGCAAATGACTTTAGGAGAAAAGATTGATCCAGATTTACATTTTATTGATGATGGTATTAGTGGAGCTTCATTAGAACGCCCCGGTTTAGATCGCCTTAGGGATAAAGCACTTGCAGGAGAAGTAACTAAAGTATATATATTAAGTCCTGATAGATTGTCTAGAAAAAGTGCACATCAAGTATTACTTATTGAAGAAATGAAACGATTAGGAGTAGCTTTTTCTTTTGTTAATAGGAATATTGGTGACACACCTGAAGATCAAATGCTACTACAAATCCAAGGAGTTGTAGCAGAATATGAGCGAGAAAAAATCTTGGAAAGATCAAGACGTGGTAAACTTTATGCTGCTAGGAGTGGTAAAGTAAATGTATTGGGAGGAGCACCTTATGGTTATTATTATCAAAAAGCTACAGAGATAAAGGATGCTAGCTACCTTATACATCCTGAAGAAGCACCCATTGTTAGAGAAGCATTTTTGCTTTATTGTCAAAAGAATTTTAGTATAGGAGAAATTACAAAATATTTTACAAATAAATCTTATCTAACACGAACTGGTAAAACATTTTGGGAGCGGTCAGTAATATGGGGGATGCTGCGTAATCCAGCATATAAGGGATCAGCAGCTTTTAGAAAAACAAAAAGAGTTACAAGAAATAAAAAAACCAAGCTGGCATTAGATAGTAAAAATCCATTGCGTAGCGAACTTTCTAGCTCAAGAGATAGACCAAAAGAGGAATGGATTTATATAACAGTTCCAGTAATAATTGATGAAAAGATATTTGATTTTGCACAACAAAAACTAAAAGATAATATTAAATTTGCTCCTCGCAATAATAAGAAGCATAATTATTTGCTAAGTGGATTATTGCGTTGCAAAACATGTGGTTATGCCATTTATGGCAAGCCGGCATCTAACAGTAAATATAAAAGATTATATTATCGCTGTGCAGGACAGGATGGTCACCGTTGGGCAGATGGTAGGGTATGCACTGGACATCCTGTTAGAACTGAAGCGTTAGATGATTTAGTATGGAAATCAATAAAAAATCTTTTATTGACTCCGGAAACTATCATAGATGAATATCAGCGTCGTTTAAAATCCTATAAGACTGATTATGGGGCTGTTGTTATACAAAAAAATAATGAAGTTAATCGCTATAAAAGAGAGCGAATTAGGTTAATTGATCTTTTTCAAACAGGACTAGTGGAAAAAGATGAAATAGAAACTAAATTAAAAAATATCCGTGCAAAAATTGAGCAACTTGGTAATGAAATTAATTATCTAAACAACCAGGAAAAGGAATCAAAAAAGCTACTAACTGTAATTCGTAATTTAGATGACTTTTCCAGCAAAATAAATAAAAATTTAGATTCACATACTTTTGAAGAAAAAAGAAACATAGTGAAATTTTTAATCGAAGAGGTAGAGGTAGATACTGTGAGCGAAGAGATAAATGTAAAACATATTATTCCATTAGATTCTCAAATGTGTCAATTGCGTTCAGGGACTTACCACTCCTCCTTGAGGAGTGCCGATATCTCGTTTTACTAGCTCTTGGTTTTCTTCGATAGATCCCGCTTTAAGAAACTTCTGACTATACAATAATACTAACTTGTCTTTTGTATATTCATTCAGTAGCTCAAGCAGCAGTTCGTGATCTAGATTATCGAAAAAGCCCTTAATGTCTATGTCTACGACCCATCCCTTGGCGTTTTGCATACATCTTTCTCGAGTCTTTAAAACTGCATCTATTGCTGATTTACCTTCTCGATAAGCATATGAATCGTCATAGAATTGATGATCTATTTCTTTCACTAATCGGTTCTTAATGATCGTTTGTGCTACTCTGTCGATCACAGTTGGTATCCCAAGCTTTCGTATTCCACCAGTTTTTGGAATGGAAACGATCTTTACAGGCGATGCTTGATAGCTTCCCGAGCTTAATCTGTTCCATAATTTATATAGTTCATCATCAAGCTTTTCTTCTACCTGCTTGATAGATTTACCATCTATCCCGCAACCTCCGCCTGCTCGACGCACCGCTTTCCACGCTTCGTCGACTTCCTCTTGAGTTATGTTGTACCTCTTTGACATAATATTAATTAATCCTTCTTTAATTAGCTTAGTTGTTAATTTTATTATGTCGCTCCACATGCAGCCCTTCGCTCCACTTCCATTACAGAAGCTTCTTCACTACTACAACTGCATCTGCCTCAATAGCTGGAAAGTGCTATTGATTCCCAAGTTCCGTATCTGACCCTAATTTATGTTCGTACTGCCTCCTGTGCCGCTCGCCGATAGCTCAACTATTGTATGACAGTTAGCTAACTTATCCCTTCAGCCCCCAAAAGCCAAAGGTTTTGACAGAGAACTTAACCGTCTTTCGACACTTAATTACAGCAATTCACTTTCGTTTACCTACATAAATCTCACATGACCCTTGCGGGCCTTTTCCTTAACGCTCACTACCATATTCCTTAGAATACAGCAGCTTAAGGTTGTTTGGAATCTGCTCATACCAGCTCGATTCCGGTGGACCTTCCACCATGTCAAATACAGCATTGCATCCTCTTCTTCTGATTCTGCATTCTTGGCACACTCGGGGTGACGCTAGCCATGTTCAGGGTCTAAGGTGCATGCTTTAAACCTAAAAGCTATTGTAAACTGTTACTAACGGTTTCTTTGAACTCCCCGACCACCATAGGTTTAAAAGCCTGTGGTGGTTAAAACTTAACTCAATAAGTTTAATCAAAACGGGGTAAACCAATATGATCACTATCAAAAAAATAATAATCTTTCTTAAGCCTCTTTCAAATTCTGCAAGTCGCAAACACCGCCAAAACCTCATTACTGACTACTGCAACCGACATAATTTTACATTGTTAAAAATCATAGAACATAAAGGATCGTTTGATTATCCTATTTTACATAAATTAATTGATGAGATGATGTGCGAGCCTATCGGATCGGTTACTGCTCTAGTTGAAGATAAATTATTAAATATTCCTCATAGTATAATACTTTTTGCAGTACTCGGTACTTTATCACTGACCAAATTAATAAAGGTCGATATGTACCGAAAATCTAGCCAAGAATTAAAACTTTATAACTCGGATTTTCCTCAAAACGACTTGTTAAGCGTCGCTGCGTTTGTTCTTAAATATACCTTGGAATGTTATAAAGGCAAAAATACAAAACAGGAGGTAAAATAATATGAGTAATAAAGCAATTGAGGCATATACATTATCCCGTGTGTCTTCAGATGAGCAAGCTGACGGCTATTCGCTAGAAGTACAAGACGATAGGTTAGAAAAATATTGTGAGCGGAAAGGTATACGTATTTTAGAAAGATTTAGATTGGTTGAATCTTCTACAAAGGGCGATCGTAAAGAATTTACGGAAATAGTCAAACTTATTAAAAAACGACGTGAGCCGATAGCACTTGTTGCAGACAAGCTAGATCGTATACAGCGTAATCAAAGAGAGACACCAATACTAGATGAGCTTATTAGGCAAGGTAAGCTAGAATTACATTGCGTTACTGAAGGTTATGTTATAAACCAAGAATCAGGAGCGCATTCAATAATGATGTGGGGGATGAGAGTAGTATTTGCTAGAGCGCATACTGATTTGATTAGCGAAAATGTTAAAAAGAGTTTTAAACAAAAAGTGGAGGTATACGGCGAATGGTGCGGAGCTGCTCCTATTGGTTATTTAAATAAAAGAGATGATAAAGGTAGAGGTGATATAATAATTGATCCTATACATGGTAATATAGTTAAAAAAATGTTTGAGGCTTATGCAAGCGGAGTATATACTTTATCTGAAATGGTAAAGAAAGGGAAAGAGTGGGGATTACGTAGTAAAAAAGGAAACTATATAACTAAATCAAGTTTATATGAGATGTTACAAAATCCTTTTTATTACGGCGAAATGAGAGTAAAAGGGGAGTTATGGACTCATCGTTACGAACCTTTGATTACTAAAGAAACATTTAAAACATGCGAGGCAATTAGAATGGGCTGGAACAAAAAACCTTTTCAATATAGAGGTAAAGAATTTTTATTTAGAGGTATACTCAAATGTGCGGTTACAGGTAAATTAGTTACTGCCGACACAAAAACTAAAAAATACAAAAATGGTGAAGTATCGGAATGGACATATTTACGTACTTGGAATCCTGACGACCCAACAAAAACAATGTGGGTTAGAGAAGACGAGGTAATTAAGCAAGTAGAAGATGTATTAAAAGGCTTAAAAATCAAAGACCCTGAAATTTTAAAGCAAACTATGGACTATTTAAAAGGGATGAATCATGGCAAAGCATATGAGCATAATAGAGAAATAGCAGCTTTAAAAGAAGAACATACAAAAATACAAAATAAGCTCGATTCATATATGGATTTAGTAGCGGACGGAGTTTAACAAGAGAAGAATTTTTGCGTAAGAAAACGCAGTTAAAAGAGCGTCAATATGAATTAAACGAGTTAATCAAAAGTTATGATAAGGTAGACGATAAGCTTTCTAAAAAGCTTCTAGACTTCATAAATGTTATGACAAATGCATATGAAACTTTCAAAGGTTCGACAATCGAGGAAAAACGTGAATTTTTAAATTTCATATTTGCGAACCTAGAGCTGAAGGGCTGCAAGGTGCATTACAAACTGGTTTTCCCGTTCGATAAACTGCAAGAAGTAGCTAATTGTACGGAATGGCTCCCCGGGCCGGATTCGAACCAGCGACCTAACGGTTAACAGCCGTTTGCTCTACCGCTGAGCTACCGAGGAATATTATCTTAAATACTTATACTTATATAATTTTAAACTTTGATATCTAAGGTCAGATTTCTTATAACAAATCTTTTTGTTATGGTCTAGAGTTTTCTTTATGAAAAACTAAAATAAATTTACCGGACATAAATATAAGGAGTATATCAGTTTAAATTAGTATGTTGATTTACCTGTACATTCATAACCAACCCGAAACCGATTAACATTGAAGCCATCATTGTCCCGCCGTAAGAAATAAACGGCAGCGGTACTCCTACTACCGGCAATAACCCCATAACCATTGCCATATTGATAAATACATGACTAAATAAAATTGAGGTTATACCTATTACCATTAATTTACCGAAAATAGAACGGCTATTAATAGCAATTATTAATGAGATAATTATAACTAGAGAATATAAAAGTAATAGGAAAATCCCGCCTATAAAACCAAATTCCTCAGCATATGTCGCAAAAATAAAATCTGTTTGATGTTCGGGTAAAAAATCTAAGTGACTTTGACTACCTTGGTTTAGTCCTTGCCCAAAACCTCCTCCGGAACCTATAGCAATTTTTGATTGAATAATATTATAGCCGGCACCGAGCGGTTCCCTTTCAGGATCAAGAAATACCATTACTCGTTTTTTTTGATAATCATGCATTATATTCCAAATTACCGGTATACAAGCAAATACAATAAGACCGATTATTACAAAATTTCTTATTCTAAACCCGACCGCAAAAAATATAATACCGGTAATAATTATATTTATAATGCCGGTACCAAGGTCAGGTTCTTTGATTATTAGTAATACCGGTATAATTACCGCAATAATCGGTACTAAAATTTTATGTATTTTCGTCAAATCTTCAAATTTTAATCGGTGAAAATAACGAGCTAACATTAATACTATTGCAAGCTTTATAGGTTCTGAAGGTTGCAAACGTATGATTCCAAGATCAATCCAACGTTTTGCCCCCATCGATACCGAACCGAAAAGCTCGACGCTTAATAATAAAGCTAATACTAAAAAATAGAATATATAGGAAAATCTAAATATTAACCTTAAGTCAAGTGTGGCAATTATGATAGATAACGGCAAAAATATACAAAAATTTATTATTTGCTTATATGCCCAAGGTTGGAGATTGCTATTTGATGCCGAATAAAGAACTATAAACCCTATAATACAAATTACAGTAATAAGCGAAATTAAAGTAAGGGGGAGTTTTTTAAATTGCTCTAAATAATTTCTTTGCATTATAATGTTGGATAATTTAATTTACGGTACAGCGTCATTCAGAAAGGTTGATACAAGTGAATTTTTCTGGATTCGCCTGTGCTCACGTACTCTAGTACGGTAGCTTAGCTCACCTTTAAATTCATCTTGTCTAAATCTTTCTGAATTTAGCTGTAAATATGAGGCGTTGTTGCATGGCTCGAATTTTCGATGTCATTCTAGCTAAAGGCGGGAATCTAGATTCTTCTTTGTCATGCTGAACTTTGTTTCAGCATCTCTTAATAGTAGATCCTGAAATAAATTCAGGATGACCATAGGCTTCTTTCTAGATTCCCGCCTTTAGCTAGAATGACATACTGCTGCTTTTATCGAGCCATGCAACAACGCCTGCACCTCTTCGCAATGACTATTCAAGTATCCACGCCACGCGAGCATTGCCTCGTGGAAGTGACACTAATAATTTGAATCATGTAAGCATTACTTATCAAGCAGTGATTCAAATTCTTTTACTACTGCTTGATAAAGCTTACGTTTAAAAGGAATTATAATAGACAATAATTCATCAAATGATGCCCAGCGCCACTGCTCAAATTCAGGGTTGCTAGTATTAACGTTAATGTCTTCGTTAGTGCCGGTAAATCTAATTAAAAACCATCTTTGTTTTTGACCTCGAAAATTACCGTCCCACAATTTCGGTATTAGGAATGCCGGTACATCATAGCTATACCAGCATTTACTTTCAGCAATAATATGCCCTTTATCGCTGCCGATTTCTTCTAGCATCTCCCGCAATGCTGCAACGCTTGGGGTTTCTCCCGGTACTATACCGCCTTGAGGCATTTGCCATGCCGTCATTTTAGTATCTACTCTTTTACCGACAAATATTTTATTTTCGGTATTTATTATCATCATGCCTACCCCCGGTCTATAAGGTAGTTTACGATATTCTTGAGAAAGAGAATTTTTCATTATCTTAAATTTATATTAAACCAATTTCACTACTTTATTTTTTCCTGATGTTTTTGCCGTATACATGGCCTTATCCGAACGCTCGATAAAATCAGCGATAGATTCTCCTTTTTTATATTCCGTTACACCGATAGAAATAGTTTTGTGTATAGGTTCCGGTTGCCCTTCAATCTGAAAATCCATACATTCAATTTTTACTCTAACTCTTTCTGCCGTATGCATTGCTTGCTCCATATTCATATCACTTAAAAGAATAGTAAATTCTTCTCCGCCGAATCTGGCAATTAAATCAGTTACTCTAAAAGTATTTTTCAAAACACGGGTAACTATTTTTAAAACCGTATCTCCCGCTTGGTGACCGTAACTATCGTTAACATGCTTAAAATCATCAACGTCGCACATAAGTAAATACAAACTAATTTCATCTTTGTTAGCTTTTTCCATCATTTGCTTTATATGTATATCGAAATAACGCCGATTAAATAAGCCCGTTAAACCGTCTTTGACTGCTAAATTTACACTTTGTTCAAGATCATTGCGTAAATTATCTTGATATTGTTTTCTGCGAAGTTGTGTTCTAATCCTTGCGAGTAACTCATTTTCTTCAATAGGGTAAATAAAATAATCGTTAATTCCGAGTTCCATTCCTTTCATAACTATAGGTAAATTTTCTTCATCGACTAGTAAAATTAGTACCACTCCGCTTATTTCCGGTTTGCCTCTTAACACTACGCTAACTCTTAACGGATCTTCATCCTCAAGCATACTGCTAATAATTACTAAATCAGGAATATATTCCGGTGTAGCCTCAAGTTCTAGGGATTCACTTATTACTTGGACATTCGGAGAAATTTTTAGTAACATTTGTTTGATATTTCTAGCCTGTACTATATCATCATTAATTAATAAGATTTTTTTATCGTTAAAAGTATCCCGCATTTCTATAGCAGGACTACCTAATAAAGCATTTGTATCATTCCGAAGCTTTAATTCATCAATTAATACTTTCATTCTCGAGAGGGACTTAAGCCTGACGAAAAGAGCAGTATCGTTTATAGGTTTGGTCAAAAATTCATCCGCACCCGCCTCTAAACCGGTGATACGATCCTCCACCTCCGAAAGTGCCGTTACCATAACTACCGGTATATGAGTAGTCTCCGGATTCGCTTTTATCCGCCGGCATACCTCAAAACCATCCATCTCCGGCATCATAACATCAAGCAATACCACATCAATCTTATTTTTTTCAAGTATACTTAATGCCTCCTTACCGCTAGTTGCGGTAAAGACCGTATAATATTCGTTTAAAAGTTTTGCTTTTAATAATTTAATATTTGTCTCTATATCGTCGACTACTAATATATTTGCCGTCATAAATTTTACAAAACCCTAATGTTAAAATAGTATTATTTAAATTCTTATCTTTAAATGTTGTTTTTAAAAAAAATAATTTGTATATTTATAATTTTTTAAGATACATACTATAATTATATATATGAAAATTTCGGCAAATTCAATTAGAACAGGTAATATATTAGTATACAACAATGATTTATGGGTGGTAAATAAGACACCTGAACATACTAAACCCGGCAAAGGCGGTGCTTATGTACAGGTAGAGATGAAAAACTTAAAAACGGGAACAAAGCTTAACGAACGCTTTAGTTCATCCGATTATATCGAAAAAGCCGAGCTTGAGCATAAAAATTTTCAATTTCTCTATTTTGAAGATAATAATCTTGTGTTAATGGATAATGTAACTTTTGAGCAAATTACTATAGATAAACAAATTTTAGGTGAAAAATTACCGTTTTTAACGGATAACATGCAGGTAAAAATAGAATTTTATGAGGATAACCCTTTGAATATTGAACTCCCGCCGACGGTTACGGCTGAAATTATTCAAACCGATCCGGTAATAAAAGGATCAACCGTTACCTCTTCATATAAACCGGCAATTTTAGCTAACGGTATTAGGGTTATGGTGCCGCAATATTTAGTAACGGGCGAAAAAATTATTATCAAAACCGAAGATATTAGTTTTGTCGAGCGGGCTAAATAATATACAGCTAAATTCAGAAAGATTTAGACAAGATGAATTTAAAGGTGAGCTAAGCTACCGTATTAGAGTACGTGAGTACAGGCGAATCCAGAAAAATTCACTTGTATCAACCTTTCTGAATGACGCTGTACTGCATTAACTCGAAGAGTTGTCATACCGAGGCCCCGCCGGTGTTGTTGCATGGCTCATAATTTACCATTATGGTTATTATAAGTACGATGTCATACCGTGGCTTGACACCGAAACACTTTGCAAAAATTCGAGCCATGCAACAACGCCGGACGAGCCACGGGGTGACACTCCTAATTCTTGAAATACTTCATGTATACCAAGTTCTAAAATTAACCGTACAGAAATGGTATAGATAGATGCAACCGATAACCAATTTATTAATTAGTGCGACGCGCAAAGCCGTTAAATTTTTACAACGAGATTTTCTAGAACTTGAAATGCTTCAGAGAACAAGCTCAGGCAATAAAGGATTCTGCGAGAAATCTTACTTGAAATTAAAAACTTTATTACAAAATGAATTGCAAAGACATTTAGAATCTTTATTTTTTCCGGAGGATATATTTGAAATAGATAATAATAATCGGGAAGTTGCTTTTTTAGTGCATCCTATAGATAGCACAAATAATTTAGCGAGAAGCATACCGTTTTTTGCTTTATCGATAACTTACTTAAAAAAAATACAGGAAACTTTAACAGCCGTGTCTACCGTAATACATTTCCCGGCTCTTAATGAAATTTATTATGCCGAAAAAGGCAAAGGAGCGTGGGTAGAAAGAGATAGCTTTAATTCTATAAATAATAAAAGCGCAAGGCTTCGGGTTTCCGGTATTGCTGATTTAAAGAATTCTTTAACAGTAAGTGACAATTTAACCGATACACCCTTTCCCGTAACCGATGTTAGGGCTTTTGGTTCACCGTGCTACTCAGCTATTCTTTTAGCAGCCGGTAAAATTGATATAATATATTTGTCATCATTAAATTATACTCTATATCATGCATTTGAATTAATAATTAAGGAAGCCGGCGGTGTGGTAGTAAATAACAACAATAAATTTATTGCCTCAAATGATCATCTTAAGCAGGCGTTGCTACGTGGATATTCAAAACATCATTGCGAGGAGGCACATCGTACCGATGCGGCAATCTAGTCCTTGTCATGCTGAACAAGTTTTGCGCATCTTTTTTTAGTATATCCTGAAATAAATTCAGGATGACTATTATTTTCTAGATTGTAACAAAGCTTGCAGGGGCGGCGTTGTTGCATGGCTCGAATTTTCGATGTCATTCTAGCTAAAGGCGCATTTAAGAAATAATGTCGGAAGATGTCATACCCGCGAAAGCGGGTATCCAGGCTAAAAAGCCTTAGCTTGTAAGGCTTTTTTCTGTATAATTGTAAGTTATCCTTACATTTTTAGTTTAATTTTTCTAGATTCCCGCCTTTAGCTAGAATGACATGCTGCTGCTTTTATCGAGCCATGCAACAACGCCTACCGCAACTAGGAATGACATCACTTTTGCGGTGAATTTTTGATCCATGTGAGCAATGCTTCCTTGCAATGGCGTTTAAGTTATTACTCATTTTTCAAGAATTAAATATAATAGTTTTATGAATTTATCTCCTTCTTTGCCGGGTAATTCCGTACTCGGTAAAAAAACAACTTATAGCAATAGTTACGATCCTACATTGTTATTTAGAATCCCAAGAATAGATAATAGAGAAAAATTAAAGCTTAAGGAGGATAACATTCCGTTTTACGGGGGGGATATTTGGAATGCTTACGAAATTTCTTGGTTAAATCCAAAAGGCAAACCTTGCGTGGCAATCGGTAGTTTTTACATTCCCGTTAATTCCTCTAATATTGTTGAATCAAAATCGTTTAAGCTATATTTAAATTCCTTTAATAATGATGTTATTTCTTCGATGGAAGAATTAGAAAGAATAATATTAGAAGATTTAAGTACTGCTACAAATGGTCAAGTATTCGGTCGATTATCATCCTTAAATGAAAAAATAGAATTTGCTGAAATAAATGGTGAAAATATCGACTATTTAGATGTGGAATGCAATATTTATGACCATCCTGATAGTAATTTAATCGAATATGATGATATTGACATTGAGGAAGAAATTAACTCAAATTTATTAAAATCTAATTGTTTAGTAACTAATCAGCCTGATTGGGGAACGATAATAATAAAATATAAGGGTAAAAAGCTAAAGTATGATAGTATGCTAAAATATTTAGTATCTTTTAGAAATTGTAATGAATGTGCCGAGCGTATTTTTGTCGATATTAAAAATGCTATAAATCCTACTTACCTATCCATATATATTAGATATACCAGACGCGGAGGAATCGATATTTGCCCTTATCGCTCCACAGATCAGAATTATATATTACCGAGTAATAAAAGATTAATTAGGCAGTAAACAAAAGTTCCTTCCTGCGCGGATTATTGCCGGCGTTGTTGCATGGCTAATAATTTACCGTATTATGGTTATTATAAGTACGGTGTCATACCGAGGCCCCTCCCCACTACTGTACGAACGTTTAAATAAAGAGGTAAAAATTCTGTCATTCCGTGGCTACGACCACGGAATCCAGCTTATAATATCATAAAAAGATTCTAAAATAAGTCTAATATGGCTTTATTTTCCTGGATGCCGTGATCAAGTCACGGCATGACACAGCCTTTTTTCAACGTTCGTACAATAGTGGGCTTGACCACGGTATCCAGAAAAACCTTAATAAAAAGACTGGATGCCGTGGTCAAGCCGGCGTTGTTGCATGGCTCTAAAAAAGTGCCGTATGTCATTCTAGCTAAAAGCGGGAATCTAGAAAAAAGTATAAAAGTCATCCTGAATTTATTTCAGGATCTACTAAAAAAGATGCGCAAAACTTGTTCAGCATGACAAGAAAAAGTCTGGATTCCCGCCTTTAGCTAGAATGACATCGAAAATTCGAGCCATGCAACAAGACCCGTATCTCCTCGCAAGGCATTATTGTGTGGATCGGAAATTAATAAAAATCCCTCATGGCGAAGCCGCGGAGTGGCTGTGGCCATTCAGGCTATCCCGAATATATGAGGGATTTAATTAGAATACTAAACAAATTTAGTATAAAAATATGTTTATACTTAGATGGCCACGGCGCCAAGAGGCGCCTCGCCATGACGGTTTGGGTATCCACGCAACAACGCCGGCTTGACACCGAAACACTTTGCAAAAATTCGAGCCATGCAACAACGCCGCTATTGCCATTGCGTGGATGCTTCTTCGCAATAAGAGGTTTTTAGCTATCCACAAAGCAATACTGCACGAGGCAACATTAAAAATTTTGTAGTATAGGTAAAAGATATTTATAAGTTAAATAAGCGCATGTTAAACCGAGTGTGGTGCCGATTACTATTACGCGAAATTTTGAAGGGCTGAAAATTAAAACGGCGATAACAACTATAATTGCTATTTTTTCCCAGTCGGCTGTAGTATAAGGTCGGTTACTTGCAGCGTAAGCATTACTGCTACTTAAGAGAGTGAACAGAACACCGATAAACGGTATATTTTTAAGTAAAATTTTAAACATAATCAACCTCAATAGGGCCGGTAGTCGAACCGGTAATAAATTGTTTAAGGTAAGGATTGTCGTTATCGGTCATTTCGTTTTTTGTTCCATACCACATAATTTTTCCTTGATAAATCATCGCTACTTCCTTGGCTATTTTCTCGGCGCTAACCATATCATGAGTTATGGTAACGGTAGTTGCACCTAACTCCTCTTGAATTTTAATAATTAATTCATTAATGATATTAGCCATTATAGGATCAAGCCCCGTGGTCGGTTCATCTAAAAAAAGAATTGACGGGGTGCTGCAAATTGCTCTCGCAAGCGCTACTCTTTTCTGCATACCGCCTGATAATTCTGAAGGGTAAAGAGCAAGTATTCTAGAAGATAATCCAACGGATTCAAGTTTAGATGCCGCTAATTCATTTTTTTCTTTTTTAGATAATTTTTTAGTAAAAAAAGTAATATTATCTTGTACGGTTAAAGAATCAAAAAGAGCTCCTCCTTGGAATAAAAAGCCGATAGTTTCCATAATATCAAATCTTTTACTATCAGAGATATTGGTGGTGTCTACTCCATCAATAGAAATCTTGCCGCTATCCGGTTTGAGTAATCCTACTATAGCTTTTATTAACACCGATTTACCCGTACCCGACCCGCCGAGAATTACTAAAGAACTGCCTTTTTTTACGTCTAAATCTATTCCGTCAAGCACTTTATGACCGGAAAAAGATTTATGCAAAGAGCGAATTTTAATTTTTAATGTTTCTTCTGTCATTGCTTTTGTACGATTAATTTGGGAATTGGGATAGTTCAACGTCATTGCGAGGAGGCAATGACCGCGTGGATCGAAAACTCTACGTCATTGGGCGTTGTTGCATGGCTAATAATTTACCGTATTATGGTTATTATAAGTACGGTGTCATACCGAGGCTTGACCCACTACTGTACGAACGTTTAAATAAAGAGGTAAAAATTCTGTCATTCCGTGGCTACGACCACTTCAGTCCAGCTTATAATATCATAAAAAGATTCTAAAATAAGTCTAATATGGCTTTATTTTCCTGGATGCCGTGATCAAGTCACGGCATGACACAGCCTTTTTTCAACGTTCGTACAGTAGTGGGCTTGACCACGGTATCCAGTCTTTTTATTAAGGCTTTTTCTGGATGCCGTGGTCAAGCCACGGCATGACATCGCGGTACTTTTAAAGAATACCCAAAATATAGCAATTTTCGATCCATGCAACAACGCCTCCTCGCAATGACGACTCACGTTTTCCTCTTCATTTACTAGCAGCACATTACACTTTAAAAAATAATTCGGTTATCAGGTAATTACTAATCAAAATAAGAATGGAGGAATTTACTACCGCCGAAGTAGTAGCCATCCCGACGCCTTTTGCGCCTTTATTAGAATAATAGCCGCTATAGCAACTTATTATAGAGATAATAAAGCCGAAAGCTGCTGCTTTTACTAAGCCGGAAATTACGTCAATTGCTTCTAAATATTGAAAAGTACTAGTTAAATAGCTTACGCTATTGAAATTAAGCTTATATACGCCTACTAAATAACCGCCCATTACCCCGATTACATCGCCGATTAATACTAGGCACGGCAAGGTAATAACTGCAGCTATTACCCTTGGGAATACTAAATATTTAATCGGATTGGTAGATAAAGTATATAGAGCATCTACTTGCTCGGTTACTCGCATAGTCGCAATTTCAGCGGCAATTGAAGCACCGACTCTGCCGGCAACCATAAGACCGGCAAGCACGGGACCGAGCTCTCTGGTTAAAGATAATACTACCACCGTTGCAATTGAGCTTTCGGCAGAAAAGCGTGAGAACCCCGTATAGCTTTGTAGCGCTAGCACTGCTCCGGAAAAAAAAGTAGTCATCGCGACGACCGGCAAAGAATAGAAACCGATAAATAATAATTGGCGATAAATTAAACCGAAATATATAGGAAGCCTAACTATACTACTAACCGCTGTAAAGCTAAATAACGAGAAAGCCCCGATATTCCTTGCTATACCGATAGTACGCTTGCCGATTAAGTTAACCGTATTAAGTATCATTTTTATATACTCTTTTATATCTATTACCGAGGCTAGTTAATATTTCGTATCCGATAGTACCTATAATAGTCGCTATTTTATCCGGAGTACAATAATTCCCTATAATCTCTACTTCTTGCCCTAGAAAAATTTGTGAATGCGGTAGATCGGTAACATCAATATTAACTAAATCCATTGATACGCGCCCTACTATCTTGGCAACATGACCGTTAATAAATACTTCGCCGCGGTTACTAAAATTTCGGCTATAGCCGTCTGCATAACCGAGCGGTAACGTAGCAATTATGCTATCGCGCTCGGTAGTGAATGATGTATTATAACCGATATGGCTGTCTGCTGTCAATTTTTGTAATTGAATTATCGGCGCAGTAAGGGTTACAGGATTCTTCATTGGATTCGGTTTATGCTGACCCAAAGGATTAAGACCGTATAAAGCCATTCCGGGTCTTACTAAATCAAAATGATAATCTTGTCCTAAAAATATAGCGCCTGAGTTAGCTAAACTTATTTTTACATTAGGAAAATGTGGTAGATAACTTTTAAATTTTGTTAATTGCTCAATATTGTAAGGGTTATTAGCTTCTTCGGAGGCAGCTAAATGACTCATAATATATTGTACTTGCAAACCTTCTAATAAGTCACGATCATTGATTATATGTTCTATTTCGGTGTGAGTTAGACCTAAACGATTTATGCCGGTATTAAAATGCAGAAAGCAGTCTAATAATTGATTCCGAGTTTTAGCCAGTTGTCGCCATATCTCAATTTGCTTTAGATTATTAAGTACCGGTATTAAATTATATTCAACAAATTCCGCAGCATCATTTTGGGAAACACCGTTAAGGACTAAAATATTTGAGTGGCTACTCAATATTTTACGTAAATTTATTCCCTCAATGTATGAAGCTACAAAGAAAAATCGGCAATTTTCCTCTTCTAACGCTTTAGAAATTTGATTTGCTCCAAGCCCGTAGCTATTTGCTTTAACAGCTGCCCCGACTAGTGAATTTTGGCAAATATCGCGTAAGGTGCGGTAGTTAGCTTTTATTTTTGCTAAATCAATTTCAAGTGTGCATTGAGCTAAGTACATATTTATAATATATTTTGGGCGTTGTTGCATGGCTCTAAAAAAGTGCCGTATGTCATTCTAGCTAAAGGCGGGAATCCAGAAAAAAATAGTCATTCTGAATTTATTTCAGAATCTACTAAAAAAGATGCGCAAAACTTGTTCAGCATGACAAAGTTAGAAAGCCTAGATTCCCGCCTGCGCGGGAATGACACCGAGGGCGTTTTTAACCATCCATGCAACAAACCAGGTCAAGCAACTAGATGACACCGAACGCTTTGCAAAAATTCGAGCCATGCAACAACGCCCCGCTTTCGCGGGAATGACATACGGCACTTTTTTAGAGCCATGCAACAACGCCTATATTTTGTAATGCTTGGATAATAATAGGTGCTATCGATATTATATGAAATTTAGCAGATAAATTAGTAACTTGTATAGTATCCGTTACATAAATATTATTTATAACCGAATTTTGGATATTGTCCATAGAACCCGCTGAAAGTACGGGATGAGTTACAAATGCATCAACCGATAAAGCCGCATTATCAATTAAAAATTTAGCTGCTTGACAAATGGTTTCGCCGCTATCGATAATATCATCGATTAACACACAATTTTTTCCTTTAACGTCTCCGGTTATTTCTATCATTTCACATTTGTTATTTACCGCTCTTCGTTTGCTAATAATAGCTATATCTAGATTAACCGACGCGCCGATTTTTTGAGCGCGCTGAGTACCGCCTTCGTCAGGAGACACTATAATAAGATCATTATAATTTTTTAGAAAAGGCAAATACAAACTTATAGGGCATAGATTTTGAATAGAAACTTTAAAAAATTTCTCTATTTTATCAGAATGCAAATCAACGGTAATTATAGAAGTTGCGCCCGTAATTTCTAAAAGATTGGCTATTAATCGTGCCGGAATTGAGGTCTCATTAGAAAATATACGATCTTGACGGCTATAGCCGAAATACGGTATTATGACGATAATTTGTTTTGCTTTAGCTCTTTTTGCAGTATCTATTAATAATAACAATTCAATTAGATGATCATTAACCGGTCTTGAAGTTGACTGAATTATAACAATATCTTCATTGTAAATAGATTCTAAAATTTCTACTTTTATTTCGGTATCGTTAAAATATGTAGTTAAACATTCTATATAATGAGCATTTAATGCTAAGGCCAGATGTTTTGCGAGTATTTTATTACTATTGCCGGCTAGAATTTTCATTTAGGGCTTTCGTGTTTTTTTAGAATTGACCGGTGTCATTCCGTGGCTACGACCACGGAATCCGGTCTTTTACTAAGATTTTTTCTTATTTCGCTCGTGCTTTTTCGACTAAAGGCTATCCGGAAGTTTCATCATGTTCTTTTAACATATAGCCGCGTCCCCAAACCGTATCTATATAGTCTTTTCCACCGGCTGCATCACTTAATTTTTTACGTAATTTACATATAAATACGTCGATAATCTTCATTTCCGGCTCGCCGACATTATTATATAGGTGGTTTAAAAACATTTCTTTAGTTAATATCGTTCCCCTACGTAATATAAGCAATTCTAAAATTGCATATTCCTTATTAGTCAAATGTACTTTCCTTCCATCAACTTCAACGCTTCTAGTATCCAGATTCACACTAACTTTATCGAATCTAAATATCGATTCTGAATGCCCTTTAGAACGCCTAACTATTGCTTTTATACGAGCAATTAGCTCTTCTCTGACGAACGGTTTAGTTAAATAATCATCGGCACCGGAAGAAAAACCGGTAATTTTCTGGTCCATACTAGTAAGACCGGATAAAATTAAAATAGGTGTTTTTACCTTTACCGCACGTAATCTTAGTAGAACTTCAAACCCGCTAATATCCGGTAGCATAATATCTAAAATAATCAGATCGTATTTATAAATTTTACCGACTTTTAAACCATCCGTACCGACTGAAACTATATCGCAAACTATTCCTTCCGAGGCTAAAGTTAGTTCAATTAAGTTAGCCATTTGCGGCTCATCTTCAATTAAAAGAACCCTCATTATATCTTTCTCCTTAATAACAAATTTATTTTTTTATCTAATTTCATATAGCTCTCCTTAATTTCTCACTAATTAAATAATTTTTATTTAAATTGCTTTATACCTTTGTTAACAAAATAAGTAAAGATTATTTAATTCTATTTTAAATTTTTTATTATCTTTAACAAAAAATTCAAATACGTCATTGCAAGAAGGCATTGTTGCATTGATAGAAATTAACACAAAAAAACTCCGTTATTGCGAGCGGGCGTTGTTGCGTGGATACCCTAAACGTCATTGCGAGCGACCAAAGGCGTTGGTTGCATGGTTTCGATAAAGCAGCAGTATGTCATTCTAGCTAAAAGCGGGAATGACATCGAAAATTCGAGCCATGCAACAACGCCATACCTTCCGGGGAATGAGATCAGAAATTATATTAATTCTGATGTTCTAACATTTTTTTATGGTATAAAGCACCGAAATCTATGGGATCAATCATTAACGGCTGAAATCCACCGTCTTGCGTTACGCTTGCAATAATCTTTCTGGCAAACGGAAAAATCATTGCCGGACAATGAACGGATAACAAAATTTGATGCTGTTCAGGAGCGATATTAATTAAATTAAACACTCCGGCATATTTTAATTCTACTAAAAATAATTTATATTTCTCATTTCTTGCGCTAGCTTCAATATTTAGTTCAACCTCATAAAAATTTTCTTCCGGTAAATTAGAAATATTTATATCAAGTGATAAATCAATTTGAGGATTACGTTCTAAAGCGGCAAGCGATGAAGGCGCAGAAGGGCTTTCAAACGATAAATCTTTTATATATTGGGCATTAACGGAAATGTGAGGTATCGCTTCAGGAGCATCAGGGTTTGGTATGTTCATAAAATCCTTATTTTTAATATTATTTTAAGTTAACGGCAGGGTAACTCCGAGTTGTTTCATATATTTCCCTTGCCGGTCTGCGTAGGAAAGATCGCAAGCTTGTTCTCCTTTTAAAAACAAAAATTGACAAGCTCCTTCATTGGCGTAAATTTTAGCCGGCAAAGGAGTAGTATTTGAAAACTCTAACGTAACATGCCCTTCCCATTCCGGTTCTAACGGTGTAACGTTGATGATTATACCGCATCTGGCATAAGTAGATTTACCTACACAAATAACTATCACGTCCCGCGGAATTTTGAAATACTCAACTGTTCTACCAAGGGCAAAGCTATTCGGCGGAATAATACATACATCCACTTCCCTGTCCACTAAACTACATTTATCAAAATTTTTAGGGTCAACGATAGTGGAATTAATATTAGTAAATATTTTGAACTCCCTTGATACCCTCGTATCGTAACCGTAAGAAGATAATCCGTAAGAAATAATTTTTTCCGAATTATGAACCCTAACTTGTTTGTCCACAAAAGGCTCAATCATCCCATGGTTACCGGTCATTTCTTTGATCCATTTGTCTGACATGATTGACATTATACTAATACTTGACAATTAAATTAATGAAGTGATAATTATAACTAAATATTATTAAAATACAAAATATTAATTATACATATTAATTTTATTTTTAGTTACCGAGTTATTTAAAAATAAAAAACCCGGCAAGTATATAGGGCGTTGTTGCATGGCTCATAATTTACTGTATTATAGTTATTACAAGTACGGTGTCATGCCGAGGCTTGACCGGCGTTGTTGCATGGATGGTTAAAATCGCTTAAAACTTGTCATACCGTGGCTTGACCACGGTATCCAGAAAAAATTAAAAAGCCTGACTGGATGCCGTGGTCAAGCCACGGCATGACATCGCGGTACTTTTAAAGAATACCCAAAATATAGCAATTTTCGATCCATGCAATAAAGCCCCGTTTGAACTAGAATGACATCAAAAATTCGATCCATGCAACCCGGCAAGTATATAGTTGTAATTATACCACTTTGCGTATTATTAACCTTAAAAATTATATATTATGCCTAATTCTTGTGGTAAATTTTAAGAATTGCATTATATTTAGTCTATAAAATTTAACCCATATTTTAGTTAAGCTCAAAATTGGTAATAAAACTTTTAAAGCTAAAAATATTTAAGAGGTTTTTCAAATGAAAAAATTACTATTATTAGCAAGTATAGCTTGCTTTACTCAATCAGCTTTTGCAGCTGATTATACGCCTACTATCAAAATCGCTAACCCTAATACCGAAATAAAATTAGAAGGTTTCTTTGAATTTGAAAGCGGTTTTGCAAGCCAAAATCATCTATTAGGATATGAAAAAAATGTTTCCGATAATAGAAAGAAAACAGCTTTCTATACGGAAGCCGCATTTGACGCTACTATTTCTCAAGCTCTTAATGATGATGTAACAGCCGGTGTTAAAATCGTGTTGTTACCTACTACTAGACCTAAAACTTCCACAAGTTATAACGGTTCTCATATTTTCTTGAAAACGGATTACGGAAAAGTTGAACTCGGTTCTCCTTACGATGCCGGCGCTAACATGCGTATTACCGGCGGTTACGTAACGGCAGCCACGGGCGGCTGGTCTAGATATGTAATTCTTGACGGTCAATATATGAGATATAACAATGTTAAACCCGATTTTGATACTACTAGTAATTTTTATATCGAATCATTTTCTAATAACTTTGATCAAATTAACGATAAAGCAGAGGCAGCTAGAAAAGTCTCTTATTACACACCTAAATTTAGCGGCTTTCAAGCAGGTATCTCTTATACACCGGATTCAGCTAATACCGGCGGTAATAAAGATATTAATAACTTAACATTTGAAAACTCAGGTAGAACCGGTGTCAGCAAATCAAATACCGGTATCAAGATCGTAACGTTAGATGACGGTACGTTTATGAGGATTAATCAAAATGTTAAGGATGCAGTATCGGCCGGTATGACCTACGAGCATGAAATTGCCGATGATGTAGCTTTAAAATTATCGGTTACGGGAGAATACGGCAAACCGGCACGTCAACTTATTCAGGCTAAAAGAGAAGGCACTACAACAACAGTGTTAGCAAGCTATAAACTCTCTGATTTAAAAGCTTATAATCTCGGCGCGGTTTTCACGTACGGTAATGTTTCATGCGCAGCTTCTTACGGCAGTTTAGGGAAAAGCTTAACCGCAAAAGAATATCATAAAGTCGGGCGTGATACTTATTATTATAACGGTGGTCTTGCTTATGCTCAAGGACCGATTAAAACGAGTGTCTCGTATTTTAAATCATCAAGATATAAAAATACCGTCGATACCGTAAGTTTAGGTACGGAATATAAAATAATGCCGGGATTATTGCCTTACGCTGAAGTGTCATATTTTCAAGCAAAAGGCAAACCGGTTTATTACGTAGAAGCGCCTAATAAGAAAATTAAAGGAACCGTCGGTCTTATCGGTGCAAAACTTAAATTCTAAGTTCGTCTAAGTCGTTGCGAGACGGCATTATTATATGGCTACCGGAATCGTCATTGTGAGGAGGCAATGCCCGCGTGGATACCAGAACCGTCATTGCGAGCGACAAAAGGGAGCGCGGCAATCCGGAAAATAATAATTTACATAGCATTTTGTACTAATTTTTTCCTGGATTGCCACGTCGGGACTACGTCCCTCCTCGCAATGACGATTCCGGTAGCCATGCAACAAAGCCCCATCCACGTAACAATGCCTCCTCGCAACGACGTTATTTTCAATTATTCTTTATTAACATTGACCTCATAATTTTTATAGCATATTTTAGATTTATCGCTTCAATTGACGATTTGCGTTATAGTAAAAACCGTTGGATTTAAAAATATTTCGATTATATGCTGAATAATGAGAAAATAGAGGCAATATTGTCAATTAAACGCCCCGATTGGATAAAAGTAAAAGCTCCGACTTCTAAGCAATACCGGGATACAAAAGAATTAATAAAAAATTTAAAATTAAATACGGTTTGTGAGGAAGCCGCTTGTCCTAATATAGGGGAATGCTGGTCTAAAAAACATGCAACCGTCATGATTTTAGGCTCGGTCTGTACTAGAGCTTGCAGGTTTTGTAATATTGCAACCGGCAGACCGGATTTGCTTGATCCTCATGAACCTGAACGCCTTGCTGAAGCAGTGAAAAAATTAAATCTTCAGCATGTAGTAATTACTTCCGTTGATCGTGATGATTTAGAAGACGGCGGAGCTAGACATTTTGCTAATTGCATTCAAGAAATTAGACACTCTTCCCCGGCTACAACAATTGAGATTTTAACCCCTGATTTCTTACGAAAAGACGGAGCGGCGGAAATAATAGCGGAAGCAAAGCCCGACGTTTTTAATCATAATGTTGAGACTGTTCCCTCCTTGTATAAAAAGATAAGACCGGGAGCAAGATATTATAATTCTTTGAGTTTACTGCATAATATAAAAAAATTATCTCCTGAAATTTTCACTAAATCCGGTATGATGGTAGGGCTTGGAGAGGAAACGAGCGAAGTAATCCAAGTAATGGATGACTTAAGAGAAGCAAAAGTTGATTTCCTAACTATCGGTCAATATCTACAGCCTACTAAAAATCATGCAGAGGTTGCAAGGTATGTTACGCCGGAAGAATTTAAATATATTGAAAGAGTCGCTAAGACTAAAGGCTTTTTAATGGTTTCGGCTAGTCCTTTAACTCGTTCTTCATATCATGCCGATGAGGATTTCCAAAAATTAAAAAATAATTATATTAATGCAAATTTAATCAATATTATGCCTGCGTAGCAATGTCCGCGCTGATCGTTAAACGTCTGAGCTAAGGAGGGACAAAATCCCGATGCGGCAATCCAGAAAATAATAATTTACATAGCATTTTGTACTAATTTTTTCCTAGATTGCCGCGTTCTCTTTGGTCGCAGCGTTGTTGCATGGCTCAAATTTTGATGTCATTCCCGCGAAAGCGGGAATCCAGAAAATATTTAAGCGAATTATATAGTAAATTTTTATATAATTTTGTTTATTTTTAAGTGTTTTTCTAGATTCCCGCTTTCGCGGGAAGGCAATGCCCGCGTGGATACCCAAACCGTCATGGCGAGGCGCCTTTTGGCGCCGTGGACATCTAAGTATAAACATATTTTTATACTAAACTTGTTTAGTATTCTAATTAAATCCCTTATATATTCGGGATAGCCTGGATGGCCACAGCCACTCCGCGGCTTCGCCATGAGGGATTTTTATTAATTTCCGATCCACGCAACAATGCTGAGCTAGGAATGACATACTGCTGCTTTTCTCGAGCCATGCAACAACGCCGCCGGATTGCTACGCGGCATGACATAAACCGCAACTCTTCAGGTTATATTTAAGTATATTACATGATAATTAATATAGAACTCATAAAAAATTATAAGGAATGGCAAGGACACAAGTTAATTAACAAGTTTTTAATAAAAAAAATTATTCAAAACGTGTTACGGCGATTTGATGATTTTGCTAACATAAAACAAATTGAATTATCAATCTTATTAACGGATAATTCAAGGATGGCAGACTTAAATACACAATTTCGCAATATAGAGAAAGCTACTAATGTTCTTTCCTTCCCAAATGAAGAATTAGATTGGCGGGACTTACGTTTAAATGAGCCGGTAAATGAAAAACTTACTCTACGGAAAGACATACAGCTAAATTCAGAAAGATTTAGACAAGATGAATTTAATGGTGAGCTAAGCTACCGTACTAGAGTACGTGAGCACAGGCGAATCCAGAAAAATTCGCTTGTATCAAGCTTTATGAATGACGCTATACTTGAATTTCCGGCAAATCTTCCTTATATGTATTTAGGCGATATAGCATTTGGTTATGAAGTAATTTACACGGAAGCGCTAGAGCAAAAAAAAACTTTTGAAAATCATTTTATTCATCTTTTAATACATAGTATTCTACATTTAATAGGATTTGACCATCAAAATGACGAAGAAGCGAATATTATGGAAAATTTAGAAATTAAAATATTAAATTATTTCAATATTTCTTCACCTTATTAATCAAATAAAAAAACATTATGTTTAATACCGATTCCCAAATTAAATTGTACAGGAGTGATTTAATTTGCGAGTGTCCGCAGTCTATATTAATAGGTAAGGAGGCGAGTTTAATTCAAAATCGCTTCTGTATGGTTAATTTTGGAAGTTGGTATAAACCTTCAAAAAAAGAAGATTCTTATGACTAATAAATTAAATCATAGAATTATTTCTAATTCAAAAAAATTGCTATTACCTATTAAATCTTTCTTTGTAAATCTTCTCGCTAGGATAATCGGTAGAGCAAAAATAAAAGATGATTTTTCTATTACTATTAAACAGCTTAGAGTTAATAGTCGAAAAATGACACTAGACGAACGTAATATTTTAACTAATCTTTTAAAATTAGAAGGTAAAACCGTTGAAGATATAATGATTCCGAGATCAGACATTGCCGCAATAAAGCTAACTATAAATTTAGAAGAATTAAGTAAGATTATTAAAACGAAAGTTCCTCATACCAGAACACTCATATATGACGGAACTTTAGATAATATAGTCGGCTTTATTCATATCAAAGATTTATTTAAAGCATTAGTAGTTACTAAACAAAATTTTCAGTTAAAAAAACTAATTCGTAAACATATAATTGCTGCACCTTCCATAAAGTTAATTGATCTGCTTGCTAAAATGCGAAGAGAGCGGACTCATATAGCAATAGTTATAGACGAATATGGCGGTACTGACGGAATGGTGACTATTGAGGATATTATGGAAGCGATAGTAGGCAGAATAGACGATGAACACGATAAGCAATTAGACAGCGATAATTTTGAGATTATTGATAATAACACGATTATCTCAAATGCTCGTGTAGAAGTAGAAGTATTAGAAAAATTAATCGGCGAAAAATTAAAAGAAGATGATGATGAATTTGATACGATAGGGGGTTTGGTACTTACAAAAATCGGTAATGTTCCGTCAATCGGCACTAAAATAAACATCTCGAATAATATTGAAATTGAAGTCATTGATGCAAATCCTAGAACTTTAAAACAAGTTAAGATTAAACTGAAATACGACCTACCCGCTTCCGAATTACCTAGACAAGGTTGAAAAATTATTATATATATACGTGAAGTATACCTATAACATAACGTAACGCCAAACCACTATTGAAAAATAAAATAGCGGCAGCTTTTAAACATATTTGTAAATATAAATGTCAAAAGAATATCTAATCCAGTTTGCGGGAGTCGTGCTTGAACTTTTACCTAATGCAACTTTTAGGGTAAAGCTAGAAAACGATCATTTAATTATTGCTCATACCTCCGGTAGAATGCGTAAAAATCGTATTAGAATATTAGTAGGAGACAAGGTTACCGTTGAAATGACTCCGTACGATTTAACTAAAGGTCGAGTAATTCATCGTAATTAACTCCAACTATGGATAAGTTTTTAAGCTAAAACTTATCCATAGTTCGCGTTAATTAATTATCTACCGCACAAAAAATATGCATATGCGTGAAGTATTTCGAGAATTGGATTTTATTGGCAGGGGTGAGCAAGCGCAGCTTATACTTAATAAGTGCCAAAATATAATAACTTTAATGGGCGAATCCCTGATAAAATGAAAGACCGATTCTTGAAAGACGAGCGGCATAATTTGCCCATCATATTAGCGTCTCAGTCACCTGCTAGGCTTGAGTTACTAAAAAGATTAAAAATTGTTCCAACTCAAATTTTACCTGCCGATATTGATGAATCGCCGCGTTTACGTGAATTACCAAATCATTTAGCTATCAGACTTGCGAAAGAAAAAGCCGTAAAAATTGCTTCGCAAATAGAAGAACCAGCTATTATTATAGCAGCGGATACCGTCGTTGTAGCCGGTAGAAAATTATTACCGAAAGCCGCTACCCATGAAGAAATAAAAGATTGCCTTAATATATTATCAGGAAGACGTCACCGTGTTTATACCGGTTTGTGTGTTATTAAAAAACATCACAATCAAACGACGGTAAGACAAAAAATAGCTCAAACAATCGTTAAATTTAAAAGATTAAGCCGGCAAGAAATTGACTTTTACTGTTCACTTAATGAAGGATTAAATAAGTCAGGCGGATGCGGAATTTCCGGCTATGCGGAAGCTTTTATTCCATTTATTTCAGGCTCTTACTCAAATGTCATGGGGCTGCCTCTATTTGAAACGGTAAATGCTTTAACTTCCTTGGGTTATGTAATAGGTGATTAGAGTCGATTGATTTTGAGCGTGTTAACGCGAATTTAGAATAAGAACTTATCCTAAATTCGGTTCAAAAGCTGAATAATCAAGGGTAAAGGCGGCTTCAAAGATTCGTCATTGCAAGAAGGCGTTGGCGTTGTTGCATGGATGGTTAAAATCGCTTAAAACTTGTCATACCGTGGCTTGACCACGGTATCCAGAAAAAATTAAAAAGCCTGACTGGATGCCGTGGTCAAGCCACGGCATGACACCGAATTGCTTTGCAAAAATATTGAGCCATGCAACAAAGCCGAAGGCGTTTATGCCGATGCAGGGCGGGCAATACGGCTAAATTCAGAAATCTTCAGATAAGATAAATTTAAAGTCGAGCTAAGCTACCGTACTAGAGTAGGTGAGTACAGGCGAATGTCGAAAAATTTGCTTGTATCAAGCGATGACGCTGTACAGCTAAACTAACTATACCTTCCAATATCTTTAATCCTAAAATTTCTTCTTAATAATCTCTGCTACTTTTTTAACTTCATTCAGAGGAGTGTAATTATATTTTTCTAGCGAGGTAGTAAATTTATCAAAAATTTTTGCTATTTTTTGCTCTACCAATTGGTCGATAAAAGCTTGATGTTTTGGAGCTTTAAAGCTAGGAGGACAAAATATATAAAGAGGGTTGCCGCTAGCTACTGCATCGCTGCACATTGAAATCGAATCGGCAGTAGAAACTATATAGGTCGCTTGAGAGAGCATACCTAAATACGGATTAAATTTATTGCTTAAGTTATCTTTATTGTTTAAGTTATCGTTCTCCTTAGGATCGTAAATAATTGTAGAGTCAGGCATCAAGCTTTTAATAATCAGTTTGACCGTGTTTGGCGTACGTCTACTAAAACTAATAAAAAAAGGTAGCTTCCGAACATGATTTACCCTAAATAATAACGATGATAATAGAAAAGCATCCTCATCACTAAATTTATAATATTTATTACCTCCGCCGATAATAACGGCTATAAATTTTTCAAGCTGAGGATAATTTTTATGTAACTCCTCAGCGGCAAGAGGCAGTTTCGGCAAAACGCCGGTAAGTGCTCCCGTGAACCTTATAACATTTGTGGATTCTTGCATTAGAGTATCATGATACGGCAAGATTACGGTATCAAATTCATCGTAAGTAACAGCCGGCTGCATTATTTGAATCAGCTTTATTTTATTATTAGACTTTCTCTTTAAATAAAGCGCCAGCGCTGCCGTCCTTCTTCCGGCAGTAATTATTATATCGGGGAACGGTTTTGCTTCTAAAGATCGTAATAATTTATTTTTGATATGGATAGGTCGCCCTTGAAGAAAATAATTCGGTAATTTGCTAAAATAATTATATTTTAACTCTATTAATTCATATTTCTCTCCTAGTTCTTCCGCTAGGGCTATAGCTTGATTCGTATTACCCGCTCTATTATCACCGAGTACCCAAATATTTATATTTTTCATAGTCATATACTAAATCCTGAAGAGTTGTTATACCGTGGCTTCCGGTATTGTTGCACGGCTAATAATTTACAAATGAAGTCCAGGTAAATTTATTATGTTAGCAAGGCTTATACCCTTATCGCAGGCATTTGCCAATTCCGGCATAATCGGTATTTTATGGATTAAAGGTATATTATATTTCTCTGAGAAATATTTACCACTATTACCGTTAAATATATTTAAAATTTTTCCTGAAGGTGAATCGATTAAGTAACTCATATTTTCAATAATACCCATAATAGATAGGCTCAACTTCCGATATAAATCAATAGAACGAATTACATCTATTTGCGACATTTTTTGCGGAGTAGTGACAATTATAACACCATTTAAGTGATAATTTTCTAAAATACTCAAATGAATATCACCGGTACCGGGGGGCATATCAATAATTAAATAATCGAGATTATCCCATTTAGTTACGGATAATAATTGATAGATAGTTTTGCTAGCCATCGGTCCGCGCCAAATAATTGCGGAATAATCTTTAACAAAAAAGCCGATAGAGATAATTTGAATATTACGCGATATTAAAGGAATTATTCGCTCATTGATTGTTTGCGGCACCTCATTAATACCGAATATCTGCGGAATTGACGGACCGTAAATATCCGCATCGACTATACCGACTCGATGCCCTTCCTTGTTTAATTGCTCGGCAATTAAGGCAGCAACGGTAGATTTACCGACTCCGCCTTTGCCGGAAGCAACTAATATTACTTTTTTTACATTCTCTATAAAATATTTGGCTTTTTGCGGAGAATTTTTTATATTTTGAGGTTTTTTATCCAGGCTTTTGCTACTAGTAAAAATAATTGTTATTTTGCCGATAACGGCAATTTCCCTAAGTTTATCTATCGCCTTAACTTTTATTTCCTGCGCTTCTTCTTGATTTTGTTCAGAGATATCAATTGAAAAACCTATATTTTGATCTTTAATAATTATATTTGATATAATATCGGTTAAGTTAGTGCCGTCTTTAAATATAATATTTTGGATTTTATTAAAAATTTGTTGTTTATGTAAGTCAGTCATATTTTTTTAATCTTATATTTAGTTCATAGCTTGTTGACCTTAATTAGTATAGTATATATAATAATAAAATTCGCGTCCTTAATATATTTCAAATATACAAAAAAATGTTTAACAAAAAATATATTCAAATTTTCAAAAAATCTCCTTGGAAAGATTTTGAAGATAATAATGATAACAACATATTCACAAGACCACGGAAAAATCAATTTGATTTTAATAAATTTCAATTTAAATTTAACTTTAATAATAAAACTATAATTTTAGCCGTATTTGCGCTTTTAGCTCTTTGGTTTGCTTCCGGTATTTATGAAGTAAAAGAAGGAGAGGAAGCGGCAGTAATAAGGTTTGGACGTTTTGTACGCAAAGGATTTCCCGGTCTTAATTACCGATTACCGACGCCGTTTGAAGCGGTAATAATAGAAAAAGTTAATCAATCTCGCAGGATTGAAATCGGTTATCGAACAAGCAATTTAGGTAAAAACAGCAGTGATAATACTAAAAATGTTGCCGGTGAAAGTATTATGCTAACGGGCGATGAAAATATTGTTGCTTTAAATTGTGACGTAATGTGGCATATCAGCGATCTAGAAAAATTTAGCTTTAATATATTAAGACCTGAGGAATCAGTCAAAGCTACCGTTGAAAGTGCCGTTAGGGAAGTGATCGGCAATACTCCTATTTCTTGGGTATTATCCGATCAAAAACAGGAAATTACTTATAAAATTGAGACTTTAGCACAAAAAATCTTAGATAGCTATAATGCGGGCGTTACTATTGAAATGGTACAATTGTTAAAAGCCGAACCGCCGGCCGAGGTAATAGACGCTTATAGAGACGTACAAACATCCAAAGCCGATAAAGAAAGAGAAATAAACCAAGCTCAAGCTTATAATAATAAAATTTTGCCGGAAGCACGTGGGCTTGCCGCAAAAATTTTCCAAGAAGCAGAAGCTTATAAAGCAGAAATAATTTCAAAAGCCGAAGGGGATAGTCAAAGATTTAATGCTATTTATAAGCAATATGCGATGAACAAGCAATTAACTAGAGATCGCTTATACCTAGAAACGGCAGAAGAAGTTTTAACCGGGGCAAATAAAACGATTATCAATAATAATCTTTTACCCCACATTGCTATTAAACCTTCCGGGAATTAAGGCGTTTGTGTATAGGCGGTGTTAGTTTAAGGAGTAAAAACGTAAGCCGTCATTGCGAGGAGGTGTTGTTGCGTGGATACCCAAACCGTCATGGCGAGGTGCCTCTTGGCACCGTGGCAATCCAGTTAAACATATTTTTATACTAAACTTGTTTAGTATTCTAATTAAATCCCGAATGTAATTCAGGATAGCCTGGATGGCCACAGCCACTTCGTGGCTTCGCCATGACGGATTTTTATTAATTTTTTGATCCACGCAACAATGCCTTGCGTGCGGTGTTGTTGCATGGCTCAAATTTTCGATGTCATTCTAGCTAAAGGCAGGAATCCAGAAAAATTATAGTCATCCTGAATTTATTTCAGGATCTACTAAAAAAAGATGCGCAAAACTTGTTCAGCATGACAAAGGCAAAAAAGCCTAGATTCCCGCCTTTAGCTAGAATGACATACGGCACTTTTTTAGAGCCATGCAACGAGACCGGGCAATGCTCATAATGACGGACAGGTACACAGAACTCAAAAAAATAATAAAGAATACTAAAGGAATACTAAATGAAAAAAATTTATTACTTAATTTTTGCGATTATTTGCGGATTAATATTAATTTCTAGCTCGTTATTTTCTGTTGATCAACGTCAATTAGCCGTGGTATTTCAATTCGGTGAAGCGGTAAGAACTATAGAAGCGCCGGGGTTACATATTAAAATTCCGTTTATTCAGGATGTAGAGTTTTTTGATAAGCGTATTTTGGATGTCGAAGTAGAATCAAAGGAACTAACAGCAGCTGATGGAAAAAGGGTTATTGTCGATGCTTATGCCAAATTCCGTATTAACAATCCGGTAATGTTTTACAAAACGGTACATAATTATCAAGGTGTTAAAATAAGACTTACTAGAAATTTAGAGTCCTCAATGCGTAAAGTGATCGGTAAAGTATCCCTAAGTAATCTTCTTACCACAGAGCGCACTAACGTAATGTTTAATATTTTAAATCAAGTAAACGAGGAAGCAAAAAATTTCGGTATTGATGTAATTGACGTCAGAATATTGAGAGCGGATTTACCGAAAGAAAATAGTGCCGCTATTTATCGCCGTATGCAAACTGCTCGTGAAAAAGAGGCTACCCAAATTAGAGCCGAAGGACAAGAGGAAGGTGTGCGTATTCGCTCAAGGGCTGACAAAGAAAGTAAGATATTATTAGCCACGGCTTACAGAGATTCACAAATCATTAAGGGCGAAGGGGATGAGAAAGCCGCGAAAATATATAATGCCGCTTACTCTATCGATCCGGAATTTTACAAATTTTATAAATCACTTATAGTATATAAAAATTCTTTAAAGAAAGAAGATACCTTATTTGTAGTTTCGCCTGACGCGGAACTGCTTAAATATCTTAACTTATCTAAATAAATATTGTGAGTATGTTATACCGTTCATCTTTCAAGAATCGGAAACTGTCACCCCGTGACTTAATCACGGACTCCGGAAAATATCTTAAAAAAGGACTGGATACCGTGGCGGGTTCTCGGTATGACAACTCTTCATTTGTGAGTAATATATCCATCTTTCAAAAATTGTTTTTCAAAAATCGGCAATTAAAATACGTTATCTTTTGTTTAAGTTTGATTCTAAACAGTCACGTATTAGCGGAGAAAAATTCCGAAACGGTAGAAAATGATTTTACTGAAATAAGTTCCGTACCGTTAAAAGTTAACGAATCAGCACGTTATAGCTTTGCCGATATAGTTGAACCGTTAATACCTGCCGTAGTAAATATATCGACTATTGAATATGTAAATAATAAATCCGAATCTAATGATAAAGAGCCTTTACGTGAAAAAAATCCGTTAGATTGGATTAACGAATTTTTAGAACGCCTTAATATCCCTCTTAATTTAGAAGAAGTTGATTCAGCCCCTAAATCGGTTCCTTTGGGTTCCGGTTTTATTATTGATCCTAGCGGTCTGATCGTTACTAACTATCATGTAATTGCCAACGTAAATAAAATTAGCGTTAAGCTAGCCGATAATACCGAGCTATCGGCTAAAATAATAGGTAGCGATACCAAAACCGATTTAGCCCTGTTGAAAGTAGAATTTCCTGACCCGTTACCTTTTGTTGAATTTGGAGATTCAAATAAAGCCAGGGTAGGAGATTGGATTATTGCGATAGGCAATCCTTTCGGCAATCTCGGCGGTACCGTAACTGCCGGTATTATATCGTCAAAAGGTCGAGATATCGATATAGATACCAACAACATAGTAGATAATTTTATTCAAACCGATGCAGCAATTAATAACGGCAATTCAGGCGGTCCGATGTTTAACCTTGAGCAGGAAGTAATAGGAGTAAATACCGCTATTTTCTCACCGCTCGGTACTAATATCGGGATAGGTTTTGCTATTCCTTCCAACACTGCAAAGCCTATTATAGAGAGATTAAAAAAAGACGGCAAAGTTAGCCGCGGACGCCTTGGGATAGTAATTCAAGATTTAACGGATGAAATAGCCGCAGGGCTTGAATTAAAAGATACTAACGGGGTAATAGTTGCAAAAGTACAAGAAAACGGCCCCGGCGATAAGGCCGGTATAAAATCAGGGGACGTAATAATAGAATTTGCCGGTCAAGCGGTTAAGAATACTAGAAAGTTACGAGTAATAGTTGCCGAAACACCGATTGACCAAGAAGTTAAAATTACGATAATACGCGGCGGCAAAAACCTAGAATTAGCAGCTAAGGTTACCGTTGATAACGAAGAAATAATAAAAGAAACAACAGAAGATAGTGATGAAAAAGTTGTTGAAGAAGAAGCAGAAAATAATCTATCCATTGTAAAAAATAATATTACTTTTAGCAATTTAAACGATAAATTAAGAGAACAATTTGCTATTTCTAAAGATAAATCAGGTGTTGTTATTACTAATATCGAGGAAGAACAAAAAGAAAATGCCCAAGAAGGAAACGTTTTTAAAGTCGGTGATTTAATATTAGCCGTTAACCGGGAAAATATCATTGATATTAACGAGTTAGAAAAATTATACGAAGATGCCAAAAATCTAAATAAGATAAATATTTTACTTTTAATTGAAAGAGGCAGTGTTAGTATGTTTATACCTTTGTCGATAAATTAAGAGAATAGCAAAACGTCGTTGTGATGAGGCATTGTTCCACAGATAGGTTAAAGCGTGTTCTATGTCATTCCCGTGAAAACGGGAATCCAGAAAAATTATAGTCATCCTGAATTTATTTCAGTATCTACTAAAAAAAGATGCGAAAAACTTGTTCAGCATGACAAAGGCAAAAAAGCCTGGATTCCCGTTTTCAGGCGTTGTTGCATGGCTACCAGAATCGTCATTGCGAGGAGGCATTTATGCCGACGTGGCAATCAAGTATAAACATATTTTTATACTAAACTTGTTTAGTATTCTAATTAAATCCCTCATTACATTCGGGATAGCCTGGATTGCCGCAGCCACTTCGTGGCTTCGCAATGACGAGTTTTTTATTAATTTTCGAGCCATGCAACAACGCCCCGTTTTCACGGGAATGACATCAAAAACGGAAATAACCTCAAAGTATAATATAAATTTAATGTTAATTAATTATGATAGCAATTTTAAGTTTTTATAGTTTTGTTAATATAGAAGAGCCGGAGTTTTTAATACCCAAGCTTTTACTTATAGGTAAAAGAAAATATGTAAAAGGCACTATTCTTGTATCACACGAAGGCTTTAACGGCTCAATTTCCGGCTCGCCTGCCAATGTTCAAATCGTGCTTGAAGAAATTATAAAATTGACCAAGGCTAAAGACGTTAATACTAAAATAAATTATAGCGATATTCATCCTTTTCAAAAGCTCAAAGTAAAAGTTAAGAAAGAAATTGTGGCTATGGCAGTTGGCAGGCTAAATATAGACGAATTAAAAGGCGAATATATCGATCCTAAAAATTGGGATGATTTTATTACTAAGGAAAATGTTGTAGTAATTGACACGCGCAACGATTACGAAATAGAAGTCGGAAAGTTTAAATCCGCTATTAACCCGCATACGGAAACATTTAAGCAATTTCCGGCATGGGTGGAAAAAAATAAAGATATTCTAGCCGGAAAAAGAATTGCTATGTATTGCACCGGCGGCATTAGATGTGAAAAATCCACTAGCCTATTAAAAAATTTAGGCTTTACCGATGTATATCATTTAAAAGGCGGAATATTACAATATTTGGAAGATACTCAAAATAAAAATAATTTATGGCAAGGAGAGTGTTTTGTTTTCGATGATAGAAGAGCGGTAGCAAGCGACTTAACCCCTGCGGAAGGGCATTGGTTACAGAGAGAATAGACTCGATGAACTTCAAAAATTGATACAGAACTCGTCATTGCGAGGAGGTACGTAGTATCGACGTGGCAATCCAGTGGCGTTGTTGCATGGCTCAAATTTTTGATGTCATTCCTGCGAAAGCGGAGCGTTGTTGCATGGCTACCGGAATCGTCATGGCGAGGCGCCTCTTGGCGCCGTGACCATCTAAGTATAAACATATTTTTATACTAAACTTGTTTAGTATTCTAATCAAATCCCTCATTATATTCGGGATAGCCTGGATGGCCACAGCCACTTCGTGGCTTCGCCATGACGGATTTTTATTATTTTTCGAGCCATGCAACAAAGCCCGAAAGCGGGAATCCAGACTTTCTAACCTTTGTCATGCTGAACTTGGTTCAACATCTCTTAATAGTAGATCCTGAAATAAATTCAGGATGACTATTTTTTTCTGGATTCCCGCTTTTAGCTAGAATGACATACAGCTAAATTCAGAAAGATTTAGACAAGATGAATTTAATGGTGAGCCTGCGCAGCGTACTAGAGTACGTGAGCACAGGCGAATCCAGAAAAATTCGCTTGTATCAAGCTTTATGAATGACGCTATACGGCACTTTTTTAGAGCCATACAACAACGCCGTCGTAGCTCACGGAATGACATCGAAAATTCGAGCCATGCAACAAGACTACAAAGAGTATAATATGACAAAAACAAAGCAAGAAATTTATGATAATAGAACTACTTCACCGCATTTGACTATATACAAACCGCAAATAAGTTCGGTTTTATCAATTATGCATCGTATGACGGGAATAGGCTTATTTTTTGCCTTAGCAATATTGGTATGGTGGTTAATTCTTAGTAAATTCGATAATAGTTATTTACAGCTTGCTAATAGCTGTATTATTAAAATTTGTTTAATACTAGTCAGTTTCACATGGTTTTATCATTTATGTAACGGTATTCGTCATTTATTTTGGGATAGCGGTTATTGTTTTTCGATTAAAGCAATTAATATCACCGGCTGGTGCGTTGTTATAGCTTCAGTAGTAATGACAATATTATTGTGGGTATAAAATGTCGTATAATTTAAAAACAGATATTGCAAAAGCTAAGGGTCTCGGCTCTGCAAAAACCGGCTCACATCATTGGTTAATGCAGAGAATTACCGGTGTGATGTTAGCTTTATGCTCTCTGTGGCTAATATATTTTATATTAATCAATAAAAATAATGATTTAAATATTATTATTGAAGAACTAAAAAAACCTTTTAATTTAGTACCGTTACTAATTATAGTGGTTGCTTCTTTCTATCATGCAATGCTAGGCATGCGAGTAGTCATTGAAGATTATATAAGCTGCGTTAAATTGCGCAGCGTTTTAATCATATTATTACAGCTATTTAGCATTTTAACGATTGTAGCTTTCATTGTCGCATTGTTTTATGGTAATCAATAAATAGTGAGGGAGTAATGCTCTCGGATGTCATTCCCATGAAAATGGGACCGTTGTTGCGTGGAACGTATTTTTGCAAAGCGTTCGGTGTCATGCCGTGGCTTGACCACGGCATCCAGTCTTTCTTATTAAGGTTTTTTCTGGATACCGTGGTCAAGCCACGGTATGACATCCTGACTTATAATAACCTTTATAATCCACGCAACAATACTGAGTTAGAATGACATAAAACAACATATAAGGCGAATATATCAATTCTTAAAAAATTAACTTAATGACAAAATCGTATAATATAATTCATCATAAATTTGACGCGGTAGTGGTCGGTGCCGGCGGAGCGGGTCTTAGGGCGGCTTTCGGCATGGCAAAGGAAGGCTTAAATACCGCGTGCGTTACTAAAGTATTTCCGACTCGCAGCCACACGGTAGCCGCGCAAGGCGGAATTAGTGCCGCCCTTGGGAATATGGGTGCAGATGATTGGCGTTGGCATATGTATGATACGATTAAAGGCTCTGATTGGCTCGGTGATCAGGATGCTATCGAATATATGTGCAAAAATGCCGCCGATGCGATTTTAGAACTTGAGCATTACGGCGTGCCGTTTTCAAGAACTAGCGAGGGTAAAATTTATCAGCGTCCTTTCGGTGGAATGACCACGGAATACGGCAAAGGTAAAGCGGCACAAAGAACTTGCGCTGCTGCGGATCGTACCGGTCATGCTATACTTCATACTTTATATCAGCAATCTCTAAAACATAAAGTACAGTTTTTTGTTGAGTATTTTGCTCTTGATTTGCTAATGGAAAACGGTGAATGCAAGGGTTTAGTGGCGTGGAATCTTGACGACGGCAGCATGCATTGTTTCCATGCTCATACGGTAGTGCTAGCTACCGGCGGCTATGGGCGCGCCTATTTTTCAGCGACTTCCGCCCATACTTGTACCGGCGACGGCGGCGGTATGGCAATCAGAAGCGGCTTGCCGCTCCAGGATATGGAATTTGTGCAATTCCACCCAACCGGTATTTACTCCGCCGGTTGTTTAATTACCGAAGGTGCTAGAGGTGAAGGCGGGTATTTAGTAAATGCCAACGGTGAGAGGTTTATGGAGCGATATGCACCGTCCGCGAAAGACCTTGCTTCAAGGGACGTAGTATCAAGAGCTATGACTATAGAGATTCGCGAAGGTCGAGGAGTCGGCGAACATAAAGATCACGTATTTTTACATTTAAATCATCTATCTCCTGAAATTTTGCATAGCCGTTTGCCCGGCATTTCGGAAACCGCTAAAATTTTTGCCGGCGTTAACGTCAATACCGATCCGATACCGGTTTTACCGACAGTGCATTACAATATGGGCGGCGTGCCGACTAACTATCACGGTCAAGTAATAATTAAAGACGGGGAAAATAAAGACCAAGGAAGGCATAATAAAATTGTTAACGGCTTGATGGCTATCGGCGAAGCAGCTTGTGTATCGGTACACGGAGCAAATCGCTTGGGGTCAAATTCTTTGCTTGATTTAGTAGTGTTCGGGAGAAGCGCAGCTTTAAAAGCGGCGGAGATTATTAAGCCGGGTACGCCGCATAAACCGCTTACAGATGGAATATTAGAAAAAATAATAAATAGATTTGATAAAATTCGGCATAGCAACGGCGCTACTCCGGTTGCCGCATTAAGGCTTAAAATGCAAAGAACTATGCAAAGCCATGCCTCGGTATTCAGAACTCAAGAGGTTCTGGATGAGGGAGTGCAAATGATTGATCAAGCAAGGGCGCAATACGCTGATATTACAGTTAATGATAAATCTTTAATTTGGAATAGTGATTTAGTAGAGGCTCTAGAGTTAGATAATCTACTTGATCAAGCAGCAATTACCGTACATTCTGCCGCCAATAGAAAAGAAAGCCGAGGCGCACATGCAAGGGAAGATTATCCCGATCGTAACGACGCCGATTGGATGAAACATACGCTTGCGTGGATTGATGAACACGGGAAGATAGTGATTGACTATAAACCGGTAACCCTTACTAGTTTAACGGATGAAGTAAAGCCTGTTCCCCCGGCAAAAAGAGTATATTAGAATATAAATATTTCCTTCCATGCCGTCCGCCTTTATATACCTTGTTGCGTGGCTCGATAAAAGCAGCGGGAATCTAGAAAATATTTAAGCGAATTATTTTTGTTTATTTTAAGTGTTTTTTCTAGATTCCCGCTTTTAGCTAGAATGACATCGAAAATTTAAGCCATGCAACAACGCCTTTTTATTATCAACTATGGATAAGTTTTTAAGCTATAACTTATCCATAGTTGGGGTTAACAAAGATTATTAAGGTATAGACGTTAAATTTTAGAGCGAGCTTGCGCTAGCCGATTTTTATACATGAGCCAAGCAAGGCTCGCGATTTGATGTATAGACCTTAATAATCAAAGCTACACCCCTAATTTTGATCCTTTTGACTGACCTTGTTCAACAGTTTGAGTTTGAGATTTTACTTGTTTTATAGCAAGGTCGACTATATGCTCATATCTCCCGCCATTTTCCAGTAACACATGACCATATTTATTTACCTGCTGGACATCTTCTTTAGAAAATTTGTTAATAATTATATCCGTAATATCATATAAAAACTTCCAGGATAATTCTATCCGTTCTTGAAGCGTAAGTTTCTTATCTTCCTGTTTTCTATTATTAATTCCGAGAACTCCGGGAACCGTTACAGCATTTAAAGTATTTTCCGTCAGATTGGTATTTTTCCGATTAGCAGAAAATTTTTTGTAAATTAGAAATATTACCACTAATAACAAGCCCGTTATAGCTATTAAAATATTAGTATTTAGCATTTTTTACCCTCTTTTAAGTTTTTCAACAGTTTTTATCATCTTGAAGATGTCATACTCGCATGGAACGTTAAACGTCTGAGCTAAGGAGGGACGTAGTCCCGACGTGGCAATCCAGAAAATACTTATAGTCATCCTGAATTTATTTCAGGATCTACTAAAAAGATGCGCAAAATTTGTTCAGCATGACAAAAAAAGCCTAGATTCCCGCCTGCGCGGAAATGACCTCGAAAATTCGGGCCATGCAACAACGCGCGAGGCAATGCCCGAGTGGATACCCAAACGTCATTGCGAAGCCACGAAGTAGCTGCGGCAATCCAGGCTATCCCGAATGTAATTCGGGATTTAATTAGAATACTAAACAAGTTTAGTATAAAAATATGTTTATACTTGATTGCCGCGTCGGCATAAATGCCTCCTCGCAATGACGATTCAGGTAGCCATGCAACAACGCCCCACGTCGGGACTTTGTGCCTCCTTAGCTCAGACGTTTATTTCCTTCTTGACTGACTCGGTATTTCTGCTTTAGATATTTTAATTATTATAGCTTTACCTATCCCTGCTATGCTCGCTATAACCGGCGCTAATTCTTTAAGTGCCACAATTTTTTTAGGTAATATAGTTTCTACGCCTCTTTTTACGGTGCTATTTATTGCGCTTACTAACTCTTTACCGCCGGGGACTCGTTCAGCTATTTTTGTTATTTCTCCGGCAATCTCTTTTATATTGTTAGCTGCTTCACAACATGCCGCTACTTTTTCAGCAAAAGAAGTTTGCGGGTTAACAACTTTCGCCAATTCTACCGTTGCCTTAGTTAAATTCTCTGAAATAATTTTTTTTGCAGACATTAATTTATCCTTATCTATATCTGTCGGAATAATTTTTTCCAAATCATTTTTTATGTCCGATATTGTTTTTTCCACTTCTTTTTTGCTTTTAGGCATTGATTCAGACGCTTCAACAACCTTATTAATAGACTTTTTTTCCTGATCATTAAAGACCTTTTTACTCGTTTCCTTTAACGAATCTTTATTTAAATTTAAGGTAGCTACCTTATGCGGTGCTACTTCAGCTTTTTCTGCAACTTCAGCAGTTTGTTCTGCTTTTTGGTAAACTCCTCCAAGTTTTTCATTATTCGCTATTTTTTCTTGCATTGTCTGGATATCTTTATGCCACTTTTTTACTTTAGGCAGTAGATTTTCATGATCAATAACATTATTTATTTTATCGAAAATACCGCTCATTTTTATTAAAGTACCTACTAACGGTAGCTGCGTAGAAATAACCCCGATTAATAAAGTTTCTAATGATTCAATAATTGCTTTAGAAGCTCCCGGATACATCTTGTCTAATGCTTCTTCAAATTCTAAGATTTTCTTGAGAACACTAAGAATTTTTTCTGCAACAACACCGTCAAATAGAAAAATATCCGTTGTTTTAAGTTGCCCTTGATAAGTATTTTCTATAGTTTCTAACAAAGCATCTTGAGCTTTTCCGATAGTATCGTCAAAAAGCTTTTCTATATCTATTTTTTCCGTTTCTGAAAATTCTACTAAAGAATTACGCAAAATATCATGCATCTTTTTACGAAATTCTTTTAGATTTACGGCAGTAGCCTTAGCAACATTATTTGCTCTATCTGAAAGTTTTTGCAATTCTGCCTTCTGCTTATCGGTTAAAGCGGCAAATTGTGCTAGGTTAATAAATGATACGGTCATAAAAATCTCTCCAAAAATTGTTTGTATTCTGCTCGTCTTTCAAGAATTGAATTTCAGTATTTAACTCAAATCCTAATATTAATAAAGCAAAATGTCTTACATAGTTATATTGCTCTTATGATTAATTTTTGTTATATTACGTGCTAGCATTGCTACAAAAATCTGTATTTTTTAGTTTTAAAACATCTATATTCTTGCAGAGATAAGCAAAATTCCTTAATCTTAATCGTTATTTATAAAAATATTTATGCGTAAATTAGCTGTACTCATTATTATCCTATCGCTTGGCTCACCGGTTTTTGCTATTAATCTAGAAGAAGCTCTAACTAGAGGATACGAAAATAACGATGAGTTAAAAGCTATTAGAAATAAATTTTTAGATGAAGTCGAGCAATTTCCGCAAGCTTTTTCCGGTTTTATGCCTAGTGCTTCGTTAGAAGTTGCAAAAGTAAATACTAAAAATAAATTTAATAGTCAATATGCTAATACATTAGGTCGTACTCCGAAAGAAGTAGATAGTCAACAAGGAGCATTAAAAATAAAACAATCTATTTTTAGCGGCGGCTCTAGTGTAGCGGCACTTAAATCGGCACAATCTGCTTTTAGAGCTGCGCGTGGTAATTATTATACTCAGGAGCAAAAAATTCTTCTGAGTTTAATAAATGCTTATCTTGATTATTATGAGACTAAAGAAAAATATGAAATTTCCGAGAGCCGCTTGCGAACTAACATACAACAGATAAGAACGGTCGAAGAAAAATTAAGGCTTGGAGAAGCAACAGAGATAGATATGGCTACGGCAAGAGCCGGTCTTGCGGCAGCAGAGACGGATAAACTTATTGCTTATGCTAATTTTCAATCAAAAAAAGCTGCATTTATTAAATCATTCGGTATAGAGCCGGACAATATAACAATGCCGGCTTTACCGGAAAATTTACCGACTTCATTAGATGAATTAACGCAGAAAGCAATTAAACTAAATCCTAATATAGATGCCGCAAGGCACAGCGTACATGCTACCAAAGCAAATGAAATGGTAGAAAAAGGTAAATTACTGCCGCAGGTAGAGTTTAACGTGCAAAGCGGCAAAACTTATTATAATCCGGAAGATATTGTACAGCGTGATATTAATAATAGAACTATTACCTCTACGCTTTCAGTAACCATACCTATCTATCCGAACGGCGGCGCGCAATATTCAAATATTAGAAAAGCCAAAAATCAAACTAGAAGTAATGCGATTCAACTTGATAATACGATAAAACAAATTCAAGCAATCGCTATCAGCAGCTGGGAAGAATTTGCAGCGGCAAAATCCCGTATTATTTCTACTAATCATGGAGTTGAGGCAGCGCAGATATCATATAACGGGACGGTACAAGAAGAGATTGTCGGCTCTAAAACAATATTAGATGTTCTAAGTGCCGAAGACAAGTTATATGAGGCTAAAACATCGCGGGTTGATGCATATAAAGCCTCGATAATAGCTGCGTATCAAATGAAGTCTTTAACAGGCGAATTAACTGCAAAAAGCTTAAAGCTTAAAGTGCGATATTTTAGCCCTGAAGATGAATTTAAAAATATTAAAAAGAAACTTATTATAGGTTTTTAGGTGAGTAAGGAAGATAAGAAACATCATGATATGTCGGTAGAAGAAATACTGAAATCAATAAAAGGAGTAATTAACGAACGTAAGCACCTTAACCATACTACTAGTAATGATGAAGATATACTTGAGCTGACTGAAGTAATGAGTGATAAGGAAGAGGGATTAGAGGACTCGGATGATCAAGATTCTAATGCAGAAGAGCCTTTAATATCACCAAAATTTGCTTCCGAAACTAGCGATATTTTAAAAAATTTTGCTCATACTATAAAAGATAAGCAGTTAGATACTTCCGCTCCTACAAAAAACGCACTTGAAGAGTTAATAATCGAAATGTTAAAACCGGAGCTACGCCAATGGTTGAACGAAAACTTACCGTCACTTGTTAAACAATTAGTAGAATGCGAAATAAAAAAACTGATACCGAGCAATAAAAAATAAGGTTGTGACGTCATTCCAGCAACGGCGGGACTTTGTTGCATGGCTCGATAAAAGCAGCAGTATGTCATTCTAGCTAAAAGCGGGAATCTAGTCTTTGTCATGCTGAACAAGTTTTGCGCATCTTTTAGTAGATACTGGAATAAATTCAGGATGACAAAAAAGTGTTTTTTCCTAGATTGTCACGTCGGGACTACGTCCCTCCTCGCAATGACGGTGTTTTTTTATAAGGATTTCGACCCATGCAACAACGCTCCGCCGTTGCTGGAATGACATAAATCTCAACTCTCTAGATTATAATTGAGTATATAATAAAAAATAGATAAGGTGTATTATGTTAAGTAAAATATTGTTCTTGATAAATATATTAATATTTACGGCACAGGGCTATGCAGCTCCCCCTGCACTTCCGCCTTTGCCTGTTCAAGAAACGAAAAATACCTCTTCTACAAATGAAAGCCCGCAAGAAGTATCAACCCAAGAAATATCAACTTTCTCTAAAATAAAACAATTTTTTTATAAACCGAAAAATTCTCCTGCACCTAAAACGATAGAGGAAAAAAACAAATTAGCCGGCAAAGCAGATATTCCTGCCATACAGGAAGAACCGGAAAAAGATAGTTCTCTTGAACCTTTTATTGATCTTGGCGACAATAAACTACCTAGTGCTGCAGAATCACAAACCATAGATCATGAATTTAAGCCTTCTGCCGATCCTACTACTAGTACGAGTTTAGCATCTAATAATATCAAAAGTACGCCTTTACCTGTAACGCCTAACGTACCGGCTCCTTTGGTAAGTGAGCCTCCGACGACTCCGGTAAATGCTCCGGTATCACCGCCTCAAACTATAGCTCCGCCTCAAACAACGGCCTCTAGCTTTCCTCCTACTCCAATGCCGATAATTAACTCACCGGTAAATGCCGATAACGTACCTACTCCGCCTGTACCGGTAAACGTTCCGACATTACCACCGCCTGCGCCGACAACCGATTCTACGGATAAAATAAATATCCCCTCGGAAAGTAAAGTTGTTCCTCCGGAAAATACAACACCTCAAAATGAACCAAATCTTAGTGAAACAAGCCCTAGCAATGTACAAAAATCTTCTAGTACTGCCGAAAATTGGGATATTCCGCTTACTCCCGTCAAGGTAGTTGCTAACCCTCAAAATCAATCAGCTAACTTCCCTCTTCCCGCTTCAAACAAAGAAGTACAACAATCTATAGCAAAGCCGAATAATGAACCGACTAGTGACGAAAAAATTATAACTACTAAAGAGAAAGAAGATAACGCCCCTACCGTAACTTCTCCGTCGGCTACAAAATTTGCTAAAGACGAAACACAAATGCTGCTTTTACCTAATGACGACATAGTATTAGGCAAATTAACGGAACAGGCAACATTCGAGCAGATGGATATGTATTCGTATATAAAATTAATGCAGAAAAAAGAAGAGTGGATATCAAATACCGATCGGCGGGAAATAGTAAATAATTTTATCAAATATGATAATAATTTAAACAAAAAGCAACTAATTTATTCAAATTTATCATATTGTGATGCTATAGAAAATGCTTTTGCAGCAATAAAAAAAGATAATCTTTTTATAGTTCGGTCGTTACTTGACGTTTACCCGATTTTACAAGAAAAGAGCCAAAACGGCGAAACGCTTTTAACTGAAGCTGCTAGTAACGATAATTATTATTTAGCTAAATTTTTAGTAATTCGCGGTATTAAAATTTCCTCACTTAATTCCGAATGTCAAAATGCTTCAGACATTGCTTTAACAAGGCGTAACAACAATATTGTCTGTATGTTAACCAAAGCTAAAGGGTGGTAGGGTTATGCGAAAATGCTATACATGTATAGTATCGATGTCAAAGTATTGATGATGTCATTCCCGTGAAAACGGGAATCCAGCCTTTTCTTTGTCATGCTGAACAAGTTTGCTGCATCTTTTTTAGTAGATCCTGAAATAAATTCAGGATGACTATAATTTTTCCGGATTCCCGTTTTCACGGGAATGACATAGAAAGTGATTTAACCCTTCCACGCAACAACGCTTGCTTTTCCGCAGTAAATAGTTTAATTTATTCAAAAAATTACAATCAAATTTAACTTACATCCTAATATATGAGTGATCTTTTCAGTTTTAATAATGAAAAAAAAACTAAAATCATCAATTCTTATAGCGCAAAAGACATTGAAGTATTAGAGGGGCTTGAGCCTGTTCGGAAAAGGCCGGGTATGTATATCGGCGGAACAGATAGCAATGCTATGCATCATCTAGTTTCCGAGGTGTTAGATAACGCCATGGATGAAGCGGTTGCCGGTTTCGCCAATATTATCGCTATAAAAATGCATGCAGATTACAGTCTTACTATCTGGGATAACGGTCGCGGAATACCGGTAGACAACCACCCTAAATTTCCCGATAAATCGGCATTAGAAGTAATTTTAACTACGCTTCATTCAGGCGGAAAATTTTCCGGTAACGTCTATCAAACAGCCGGCGGATTGCACGGCGTCGGTATATCCGTAGTTAATGCCTTATCCCAGCATTTGGAAATTAAAGTTTACCAACAAGGGAAATTATTTAAGCAATCATATTCTAAGGGCGAAAAATTAACGGAGCTGATATGCGAGGATACGCTTAAAAAATTAAAAGGCACTGCTATCAACTTTAGTCCCGACCCGGAAATTTTCGGTGAAAATACTCGTTTCAACCCTAAAAAAATCTATGAACTTGCGCGCTCAAAAGCTTATTTATATCGCGGCGTTACTATCGAATGGGAATGCGAGCTTGAATTAAACAACGATATACCACAAAAAGCTTTAATAAATTTCCCAAACGGCTTAAAAGATTATTTAACTTCAAAAATTACTGCCGATAATTTAATTACTCCTAATATTTTTGCGGAAAATATAGAAGGAGAACAAGGAGGTCAAAAGCAAGATAAGATAAAAATCGAGTGGGCGATTTGTTGGCAAAATAATGAGCAGCAGGCATTTATTCAATCATATTGTAATACTGTACCGACGCCCCTTGGCGGAACTCATGAGCAAGGACTTAAAAGTGCTTTATTGCGTAGTATTAAAGTATACGGCGAAATGGTCGGCAACAAAAAAGCTGCTAACATAACGATCGAAGATATCTTAGAAACCGCTTTAATAGTGCTGTCAATTTTCATAGCTGAGCCGTCATTTCAAGGTCAAACTAAAGAAAAATTAGTATCAAACGGCGTTAGTAAAATCGTCGAGAATATTATAAAAGATCATTTAGATCATTGGCTAAGTCACGATAAGCTAGCTGCAACTGCCTTAGTTGAACATATTATTAATATAGCTGAATATCGCATAAATAAGAAAAATGAGAAAAATATCTCTCGTAAAACCGCTATTCAAAAATTACGTTTGCCCGGTAAGCTGGCAGATTGCACTCGAACTTCACCGCTCGGTACGGAATTATTTATAGTAGAAGGGGATTCAGCCGGCGGCTCTGCCAAACAAGCACGTAACAGAGAAACTCAAGCCGTACTTCCTTTATGGGGAAAGGTATTAAATGTTGCAAACTCTACTTTAGAGAAAATTGTTAATAATCAATCAATTCAAGATTTAGAAATAGCTCTTGCCTGCGGCACTTTAAAAAATTATCGCAGCGAAAATTTACGTTATGAAAAAATAATTATCATGACCGATGCAGATGTTGACGGCGCTCATATAGCGGCGCTTTTAATGACGTTTTTTTTCCTGAGAATGCCTAAATTAGTAGAGGACGGTCATCTATATTTAGCAAAGCCGCCGCTTTATCGCTTAACTCAATCTAACAAAACTCATTATGCCGGCGATGAAGATGAAAAAGTTAGTATGATAGCTAAATTATCAAAAGCTAGCAAAGCTAAAATTGAAATCGGTAGGTTTAAAGGACTAGGTGAAATGATGCCTGCTCAGTTAAAAGAAACTACTATGAATCCCGAAAAAAGATCACTTTTAAAAGTTACTCTAGAAAATTTTAAGAATGTTGATAAAATAGTAGATGATTTAATGGGCAAAAAACCGGAAAAACGCTTTCAGTTTATTTATGAGCAAGCCTTAGTTAAAATGGATAAAATAATAAATAACTTGGATATTTAGCTCTGTTGTTGTCTATGTCATTCCCGCGAAAGCGGGAATCCAGAAAATTATAGTCATCCTGAATTTATTTCAGGATATTTTACAATAGATGCTGAAACAAGTTCAGCATGACAAAAAAAGCCTGGATTCCCGCCTACGCGGGAATGACATCGGAGTACGAAAATAACATCCTACAACTGATTATATTTGGAATATTATGTATTTACGCTTAATCTTACTATTACTTTTTATCACGAATTTTACTATTTCTTTTGCTGAAGAGAAAGAGGAAGAAGAAGTTAAAAATACCATATCGGATCAAGAATGTTATAAACAGTTTCAAGAAGTATTTGAGCGAGTGAATAAAGATTATGTGCAAGTCCCCGATAAGCAAAAAATGATTGATGAAGCAATTAACGGCATGTTAAATTCGCTCGATCCTCATTCAAGCTATTTTACCGGTGAAGATTTAGAAGATATATTAACTTTTACCGAAGGCGAATTCGGCGGTATCGGTGTTGAAATAATGTATGATAGCGGTGCTATTAAAGTAATATCACCGATTGATGATTTGCCGGCATATAAGGCGGGTATTAAAGCCGGTGATTATATAGTCGGAGTAAATGATGAATTAGTATCTTCTTTAGGTCCCAATAAAGCCGTAAAGGAAATGCGAGGCGCTCCCGGTACTAAGGTTAAATTATTAGTAGTTAAAGAGGACGAAGCTAAGACGCAAGAAATAGAAATTACTCGTGAGATAGTTAAAATAAAGCCGGTAAAAGCCCATTTAGAAAAAGGTAATATTGCTTATATTCGCATAAGCACTTTTAATAAATTAACGATTTCTGAACTAAAAGATGCCGTAAAAAAATTAAAAACCGAAAATAAAAATAATATTCAGGGTATCATATTGGATTTACGTAATAATGGAGGCGGTATATTAGAGCAAGCTATTGCCGTTAGTGAGTATTTTATTGATTCCGGAATAATTGTTACGACTAAAGGAAGAACCGAAGCAAGCAATAGCACCGTTAGTGCTAATAGATTTTCACCGAAAGCTCCGAAAGTACCGGTAATAATTTTAATAAACGGCGGTTCTGCTTCTGCATCGGAAATAGTAGCGGGTGCTTTGCAAGATCATAAGAGAGCATTATTAATGGGTACAAAATCTTTCGGTAAAGGATCGGTTCAATCACTAATGCAAATTAGTCCAAGAGCTGCTATAAAATTTACTATTGCTAAATATTACACACCAAACGGTCGCTCCATTCAGGCAGAAGGAATTGAGCCGGACATTATTATTAAGCCGGAAAAAATTGAGTATGCAGAAGAAAAAAAGTTGGACATACGTTTTTCTGAAAGTTCTTTAAAGAATTATTTAAAAAATGATAAAGAAAAAGATAATGATAAAAAGGCTGATTCAGCTAAAAATAAAGATAGCAAAAAAGAAACAAAAACAAAAAATAATAAGCCGGAAGAAGAGCAATTATCGGAATTATATAAAAAAGATTATCAATTTGCACGGGCTTATGATGTAATTAAAGGATTAATTCTTAGTAATCAAAATAATCAATTAAATACAAAAGTTGAGGGTAAGTAGGTATACTCGATGCTCTATGTCATTCCTGCGCGGCATTGTTGCGTGGATCAAAAATTAATAAAACCCGTCATGGCGAAGCCACGAAGTGGCTGTGGCCATCCAGGCTATCCCGAATATAATGAGGGATTTAATTAGAATACTAAACAAGTTTAGTATAAAATATGTTTAACTGGATGGCCACGGTGCCAAGAGGCACCTCGCCATGACGGTTTTGGTATCCACGCAACAATGCTACGTGAGAATGACAAGCGTCCTAAGCCAATCTTTGCAATATAAAGATCAAATATAATGAACCAAAATAAATATATAGTAAGATTGTCATTCATTGTATTATTTCTTAATATTATCATAAATATGATGTTTTATCGTTATTTTATGATAAAGGAAATGATCTTAAAACATGTGGCGGCGGAGAATGTTCAAATTGCCGAAATTTATACAAAACATGTTTGGAATACTCATCCGGCAGCAACAGCTAAATTGCATAAATTCGGTTATATAAGTTTATTGCAGGATCAAGATTTTATTGACTTTGCTACGGTTTCTGCCGACTGGTTTACTAATCTTAATATTAATATTTCTTTATACGATATTAAAGGTAATAGATTTATCACTAGCGGCTTGCTTAACATGTATAATGTAAAAAGCTATCCGGACGATAATTTGTATGAAATAATTACCGCAAAAATTGATAGATATTTTTTAAAACCGTTTATTTTTAAAGGAGCACTTCATAAAGCATTTAACGGAATCACAAGCCATCTATTGGCACCTAAAGTAATAATAGAAAACGATAATAACCAAGAAGAGGCTGTTTTTATTACAAGCTATATACCTATAATAGATAACAATCTATATGAGTTTCCGGTGGACGGCGTACTAGAAATTAATACCGATATTACCGATCAATGGGAGAATATATTAGAGCTTGAAAAAAAAGTTTTTATAACATTTATCATTATTTTTATAATATTTTGTACTATAATTATTAGTAATACTAATTATGCTAGACAAATTATAGATCAACAGCTTAAAACTAATAGAAACTTAAAAGCAGAAATAATTAAAGTAGAACAAACAAGTTCCTCAAACACTAAATTTTTTGCTAATATTAGTCATGAGTTGCGTACCCCGCTTAATGCTATAATAGGTTTCTCGGAAATTTTAATGTCGGAGAAAGATGCGGCAAAAAATAGTACTTACCTACAAGACATTAATAATGCCGGCAAGCACCTACTTAGCATGATTAACGATATTTTAGACCTTTCTAAAGCTTCTGCCGACAAATTAAAAGTAGATAATATCGATCTCGATCTAAATAAATTAATTAGCTCTTCAATAAGACTTGTAAAGCCGAGAGCAGACCAAGCAGGGGTAACGTTAATCGATAAATTACCTCAAGACCATATTATTATAAAAGCTGATCCGAAGAGGCTTAAACAAGTATTATTGAACCTTTTATCGAACGCGGTTAAATTTACTAATAACGGCGGTACAGTAACTATAAGTATCGAACGAAACGAATTGGAAAGGTTAGTATATATAAAAGTTATAGATACCGGCATCGGTATTGAAGAAAAAGATATACCGAAAACATTATCGGCATTCGGGCAAATTGATAGTGAGCTTAGTCGAAAATACGAAGGTACCGGACTTGGTCTACCGTTAACAAAAAAATTAGTTGAACTTATGAACGGTAAGTTTAATTTAGAGAGCAAAATAAAGGAAGGAACGACGATAACTTTAACTTTTTCTTATGACGGAAGTATGGAAATATAAAAAGATATGGAATAATGGAAATTTTTTTGTATACTGCTCGTGGATGAAAAATTATAAATGTCATTCTAGCTAAAGGCGGGAATCCAGAAAAATACTTTTAAGTCATCCTGAATTTATTTCAGGATCTTTTTCAAGAGATGCTGAAACAAGTTCAGCATGACAAAAAAAGCCTGGATTTCCGCCTTTAGCTAGAATGACATCGAAAATTTGAGCCATGCAATAATGCTCCGTTTGAACTAGAATGACATCACAAAAATAAAAAATATATGAAACTAATTACATTATTATTTACTGTTTTATTACCCTTCTGCGTATTTGGAGAGGATCAAGTAATTAAAAGTAAAAATCTAAAATTTGTAGCAAATAATGATTATGAAAATAGATTAGACGAGCAAGAAAAAGAAATTCAGCGATTACTCGGCAAAATTGAAATCTTAGAGCATAAAGTTGGAATAATAACAAAACAATTAAATATTACGGAGCATGCTCAAAATTCGGAAAATATACCGGAAACTTCCGACATTCCCGATGTATTTGACGTATCTGCTTTAGAAGAGATAAATAATACCCCTAATTCTACAACTCCCGTTATTAACAAAAAAGATATAGCAGCCGATAAACAAGCTTATGATTTGGCCCTTGCTTCTTTTAAAGACGGTAAATTAGAGGAAGCGGAGAAGAAATTTGCAAATTTTATACAAACTTATCCGAGTAGTGCCGTAATCAGTAACGCTTATTTTTGGTACGGAGAAAGTTTTTTTAAACGCAAAGATTTTAACGGCGCTGCGATCAATTATTTAAAATGTTATAAACAATCTCCTAAAGGTCCTAAATCTTCCGATGCTTTACTTAAATTGTCGTTATCACTCGGTGAATTAAAGAAAAAACAAGAAGCCTGTAATATACTTACCAAGCTTGATAAAGAATTTCCGACTAATAGATCCGCAATATCTAAAAAAATGGCGGAGGATGCTAAAGTTAAATTCGGTTGTAAAACTCAACAAAGTAAATAAAAATGTCTGATATTCTAGAAGAAGTATTAAATGACCAAAACGAAGAAAAAAGGTTAAGATTTTTCAAAAAGATTTTACCCATCGTTATAATTTTTGCGATATTCATTGTTATTATAATGATAATTAATAACCGTCATAAAGATAACCAAATTAAAAATAATCAGAAAAACGGGGATATTTTTGTTAAAGCCATTAGCATTGAAATGATCGAAGGCAACAAAGATTTTGCTTTTAGCACCTTAGAAAATTTAAGCAATACAAGTAGCAATAGAATAAAAGAAATTGCTTTATTAGAGCAAGTTGCTATAAAGATTTCAGAAAAAAAACATCAAAACGCTAAGACTTTATTAGAAAAAATTATTCAAAATACCGAATATCAAGAAATAACTACGGCTTATGCCCGTATTTCATGGTTAAGTTTAGTTATTGACGAAGAAAATATAGCTAAGCAAGATAAAGAAAAGGCATTAACATATTTAAAATATTTTAATGACGAAGAAAAAGCTTTTTGGGCTACGGCCAACTTTATAAAAGCAATTTGGGATATTAAAAACGATATGCCGGACGTAGCAAAAGAAACTTTAAAAATACTAATAGCGTCAAATAATGCTCCGGAACTGACAAAAGATCAGGCCAAGGCTTTACTCTCAAATTTAGATAGTGATAAGGACAAGAGAATATGAACAAAAAATTAGCAATTTTATTATTACCTTTTATTTTAATTTCCTGTAACGGACTCGGACCTAAAAAAGTAAAAAATATTGTAGAATTAACTCCAAGGCTCTCAGCTCAAACTAATGAATCGATATATTTAGATTCTAGTAAAAACCCCTATTTATTTAACCCTAACATGTTAAAAAATAAAGAATATTCCTTTACTAAATACAAAACCGTTACCGAGCCGGTTTTTGTTAATAATATAGTGTATACTTTAGATATTAAATCAAATATATCGGCATTTTCCAAAGAAAAAAATAGTATAATTTGGTCTTATAATATCAGTAGAAATAAAGAAGATAATTATATCGGCGGCGGAATTTTGTATCATGACGGAAAATTATACGTAACATACGGTTCAAGGTTATTAGTAGTATTAGATGCAAAATCAGGGCATGAACTAATAAGAAAAGAGCTGCCGGATATTATCAGAATTAAGCCGATTACGATAAATGATGATACTATTTTAGTTCAAACTATTAGTAATCAGCTAGTTGCTTTAAATACCAAAACTTTAAATCCCGTTTGGCAACATGAAGGAACGGTAGAAGTTTTATCTTCTAGCTACCAAGTTGCTCCTATAATATATCATGATCGCGTTATAGTTACTTACAGTTCGGGACAAATTCTTGCTATTAACACCAAAAAAGGTGAAGTTCTTTGGAGTTTTGAGCTTACAGATTCCGAGCATGCGGCTCTACCGAATTTTGAAGAAGCTAGTATATTATGCGCACCTATTAGCGACAATAATAATTTATACATAGCAAGCGGTTTAGGTAAAGTAATAAAGCTAAATGTTGCAACCGGTGTCGTTATTTGGCAAACTAACGCTAATGATATTCAATCCATGTCATTAATCGGTAATAGCTTATTCGTCACAAATAATGCTCGGCAGGTTGCAGCACTCTCTCTTGCATCAGGTCAAGTAAAATTTGTCGCCGATTTAAATGACGGTAAAGATATTAAAAAATTAAAATCAGCCATTTTTTTAGCGCCTTCCGTTAGTAAAGATAATACCGGTATGAGCTTAAACGTTATTTCCGTTAACGGAGTTTTATATAGTTTCCGCTCAGATAAGAACGGACATTTAAGTATCATACCTACTATTACAAAAATTACTAAAAATATCCGCTATTACGGTATAGGATTTGATAATAATATATATTTTTCTACCGATAAAAAAATAATATTCGATACTAACAAAGCGATTTAAAAGCTGCGGTTACGATGTCATTCCGACAACGGCGCGGGTCTTGGTGCATGGCTCATAATTTACCGTATTATGGTTATTATAAGTACGATGTCATACCGTGGCTTGACCCACTACTGTACGAACGTTTAAATAAAGAGGTAAAAATTCTGTCATTCCGTGGCTGACGACCACGGAATCCAGCTTATAATATCATAAAAAGATTCTAAAATAAGTCTAATATGGCTTTATTTTCCTGGATGCCGTGATCAAGTCACGGCATGACACAGCCTTTTTTCAACGTTCGTACAGTAGTGGGCTTGACCACGGTATCCAGTCTTTTATTAAGATTTTTCTAGATTCCCGCCTTTAGCTAGAATGACACACGGCACTTTTTTAGAGCCACGCAACAACGCCCAAACTTGTTCAGCATGACAAAAACATATCAATATTATATTTAACTTGACAAATAGCCGACTTTAATGCTATTTAATATGCTCAAATAATCTTGATTTGAATAATTCTAATTAAAAAGATATTACTGTGAAAACTTACTCTGCAAAACCATCGGATATTCAAAAAAAATGGTGGGTTATAGACGCGCAAAATCTGGTTCTTGGTAGGCTTGCTAGCAAAGTTGCCAATATGTTGCGCGGTAAACATAAACCTACTTTTACTCCTCATATGGATTGTGGAGATAATGTAATTATAATTAACGCGGAACATATAAAATTGACCGGTAAGAAAGCCAATCCCAAAGACGGTAAAGTGTATTACAGACATACGGGATTCCCGGGCGGGATTAAAGAAACTACCGCAGGAAAAATTTTAAGCGGCAAATATCCTGAACGCGTTGTTAAATCGGCTGTAAAAAGAATGATTACGAGAAATGTTTTGGGTGCAAAGCAAATGAGTAATTTATATGTTTATGCAAAAGAGGAACACCCTCATCAAGCACAACAACCGGTAGCTTATGATTTTGCAAGCCAGAATCCCAAAAATAAAAAGTAATTTAGCATGACAAAATTAAAGATTAAAAACGAAAAAGAGCCTTTAACTCAAGAAAAATTGTTAGTTAAATCTCCTAAAGAAAGTTCAGAAAATACTAATAAGTTTTACGCTACAGGCAAAAGAAAAAATGCTATAGCTAGAGTTTGGATAAAAGCCGGCAAGGGTAAAGTAACGGTTAACGAAAAAAATATAGATCAATATTTTACTTCTAATACGCATGTTAAAACTATTTTACAACCCTTTATTTTAACAAAAACTAGCGGGCAATATGATGTAATTTGTACCGTCAAAGGCGGCGGAATTTCCGGACAAAAAGGTGCTATTTTACACGGCATTGCTAAAGCACTTGATATATCCGCTCCGGAATTTCATCCGCTTTTACGTAAAGGTGGATTTTTAACTCGTGATTCTAGAGTTGTAGAACGTAAAAAATACGGACAACGTAAAGCACGTAAGAAAACTCAATTCTCTAAACGTTAAAATATTATTTAAGGGATTGTTATTACTCAGCATTGCCGGCGTGGTTTGAAATTTCGACGCCATTCCTGCAGAAGAGCGTTGTTGCATGGCTTAAATTTTCGATGTCATTCCCGTGAGGCGTTGTTGCATGGATGGTTAAAATCGCTTAAAACTTGTCATACCGTGGCTTGACCACGGTATCCAGAAAAAATTAAAAAGCCTGACTGGATGCCGTGGTCAAGCCACGGCATGACATCGCGGTACTTTTAAAGAATACCCAAAATATAGCAATTTTCGAGCCATGCAACAAAGCCGCGACTAAAAGGAGCGCGGCAATCCAGGAAAATAATAACTTTCATAGCATTTTTTGCTATTCTTTTCTAGATTGCCACGTCGGGACTACGTCCCTCCTCGCAATGACGGTGTTTTTTATAAGGATTCCGAGCCACGCAACAAATGCTGCTCAACACGCATGATACGCAAAAAATGGCACTCCTGTGAAGTGAAGAGTTGGTAAACGAAGATCAACTTTAAAAAGAGCAAGGAGTCTATAAGTCAAGAAGCGCAGCGTATAATTAACGTAGCGCATCGCAGAACTTATAAGACGACAAAAGCCAAGAACAGTTTAATTTTGACAGATGAATTTTAAAGCTCGTCTGCGCAAGTGTATAAATAATACATGCGTAAAGGCGAGCTTTACAAAATTCGCTGTCAAAATCAAACTGGTGCAGGCTAGGCAATTTTTAAAGTTCATCGAGTATACACTAAATACTTCCCCTGGCGGGGTAGCTCAGTTGGTTAGAGCGGCGGAATCATAATCCGCATGTCGGGGGTTCAAATCCCTCCCTCGCTACCATTAAAATTATACTTACCTTTAATTAGAATATTCTAAGTTTTACTATAATATAACCCCAACTACGGATAATTCCTTATCCATAGTTCGCGTTAATATACAGCTCGCTCACAAGGCAATACCCGCGTGAAACGTTAAACGTCATTGCGAGAAGCTGTAGGCGTTGTTGCATGGATCGAAAATTGCCATGAAAAGGGTGTCATTCCCGCGTAGGCGGGAATCCAGAAAGTTAATATGAGCAAATTAAATAGTAATTTATTATATAATTTTACTTATTTTAAGTATTTCTCTGGATTCCCGCCTGCGCGGGAATGACACCGAGGGCGTTTTTAACCATCCATGCAACAACGCCCCGTTTTCACGGGAATGACATCGAAAGCGCTTTGTACTATCCACGCAACAATGCCGCACAAGCGAGACTCGCGAAATTTGATGTATAGACCTTAATAAGCGAAGCTATATCTCTTTAGAACATAGAGTTTATTACTATGACATATAAAAATCTTATAAAAGCAGTTGTTATTTTCGGCATTAGTGGGCTTGCTATTTCATTCTTATATAAATTTATAAATGAAAAATTTCCGCATTTTTTTGATGATTCTCAAAATCTTGTAGCATTTTTTTCAGCACTGATAATATTAATTAGTTTTATATATAGTTTTTTCGGTCAAAATAACTTACGAAAATTTTTTCTGCAACTATCAAGCTGGGGAATTATTTTTTTAGTTATAATAATCGGCTATGCTTTTAGGTTTGAATTAACTTATGCGAGTCAGCGAGTATTATCGGTATTAATTCCTTCATATAGCTGGGTTAATAGGCAGGGTGAAATTGTTATAGCCCGCAGCGGTGACGGACATTTTTATCTCGAAGCACTTGTAAACAACGTGAAAATAAACTTTATGATCGATACCGGCGCAAGTGATGTAGCTTTGACTCAGGAGGATGCTAAAAAATTAGGATTCGATTTATCTAAATTAAAATATAGCAGGATCTATCTTACCGCTAACGGTGCAAGTAAAGCCGCTCCTATAATATTAGATAGCATGGTGATCGGTAGAGTATTTAAAGATATCGAAGGGCATATAGGCATCGGCGATCTAGATATTTCACTACTCGGTATGTCGGTACTTCAGCGTTTTAAAAGCTTTAAAATAAATAAGGATTTGTTAATACTGAGTTATTAACCCCCTACTCCTCTATGATAATTTTAAAGATATAGCAAAAGCTATTTCAACCCGGCTAATATAGGCGTTGTTGCATGGCTCAAAAATTAATACAAAACCCGTCATTGCGAAGCCATGAAGTGGCTGCGGCAATCCAGAAAAGCATAGTCATCCTGAATTTATTTCAGGATCTACTAAAAAAAGATGCGCAAAACTTGTTCAGCATGACTAAGACTAGATTGCCACGTCGGGACTACGTCCCTCCTCGCAATGACGATTCCGGTATACAGCTAAATTCAGAAAGCTTCAGACAAGATAAATTTAAAGACGAGCTAAGCTACCGTATTAGAGTAGGTGAGCACAGGCGAATGTCGAAAATTTGCTTGTATCAAGCTTTTTGAATGACGCTGTAATGCGACGAGAATACGGCATTACTTAAATTATTCTTGTATCAAGCCGCCAAATTAGTTATATGTTATTATTACTATACAAATTTTTTAATAATTTTCGTGTTATATTATATAAATAAATTTTTTTCAAATAACAAACTACAAGCTGTTATTTTAAGCGTAATAGGTTTCGGCATTATTTGCGCTTTAATAACTTATAAAACCGATGATCCTTGCTTTAATTTAGTAACTCAAAGATATCCTAACAATTTATTAGGTATTTTCGGTGCATATTTATCGGATTTTTTGTATCAATTTTTTGGTATAGCCGCTTTTATTCTACCTATTTGTTGTTTTATTTGGGCGAAAAGCCGTTGGCTTGCTCAAAGTAAATTGTTGCTAGTACGTATAATTGTAATGTTATTTACTATCCTTAGTATGGCAACATTATTTGCAAATCTTGAGATACCATATTTGCAAGGAAGTGCCGGCGGCGCGACAGGGATAGCTAGCTTTAATTTTCTTAAGCAATTTACGAATCAACTTTATCTATTATTAATCTTCTCGACATTTATTTTATTCGTTATTTTACTTGAAATAAAATTTACCTTACTGAAGGATTTTACAATAAAATTATATAGCATTTTATCTTATCAAATACGTAATATCTTATCTAATTTAACGCCTTACCTATCGCTTGCAAAATTTTTATTGCCTAAAAAAGACGAAGCAAACCAGCCAAGAATTACTCCTTCTTATTTTTCTACTCAGGAAAAAATAAAAGTAACGGAAATAAGTATAGCTAAACCGGCAACTAATATCCGACCGAAATTTTTTAATAAATCTACGCCGTTACCAAAAAATGAACAAAGCAATCTAGCACCGTTACCGCCTATTGCATTACTGCGAAATGCTGATAATCACCATATAAAAAGTGATTCTTCTCAAGAGCTTAAACAAAAATCGGAAAAATTATTAACTGTTCTGAGTGACTTCGGCGTTAAAGGGCAAATTATTAATATTAGTCAAGGACCGGTGGTTACTTTATACGAGTTTGAGCCGGCAGCCGGTACAAAAACCTCAAGAGTAGTAGGGTTATCCGACGATATAGCAAGATCGCTTTCCGCCATTTCAACCAGAATCGCGGTAATACCCGGTAAAAATGTTCTCGGTATTGAATTACCGAATAAGCATAGAGAATTTTTTTGTTTAAAGGAGCTAATTGAAACGCCGGAATATCAAGATCAATCTATTTTATTGCCCCTAATTTTAGGGAAAGATTTAGCCGGCAAACCGTTAATCGCCGATTTGGCTAAAATGCCTCATTTACTAGTTGCAGGAACTACCGGCTCCGGTAAGTCGGTCGGAATTAATGCAATGATCGTCTCGCTATTATATCGTTATACCCCCGAAGAATGCCGCCTTATTATGATCGACCCGAAAATGCTGGAGCTATCTGCTTATGAAGGAATACCGCATTTACTGACTCCCGTCGTAACCGAACCTGCTAAAGCGGTGGTAGCTCTTAAATGGGCGGTGAAGGAAATGGAAAATCGTTATAGAATGATGTCGAATATCGGCGTTAAAAATATTGCCGGTTATAATGCTAAAATTTTAGAAGCAGCAAGACAAGGTAAAACCCTTGAACGTACTATTCAAACAGGATTTGATCATGAGACCGGCAAGCCTATTTATGAAACGGTAGAAATGAATATGGATAAATTACCGTTTATCGTGGTAATTGTTGATGAGATGGCTGATTTAATGTTAGTTGCCGGTAAAGATATCGAACTATCCATTCAAAGGCTCGCTCAAATGGCAAGGGCTGCAGGCATTCATATTATTATGGCGACGCAAAGACCTTCCGTAGACGTTATTACCGGCGTAATTAAAGCAAATTTCCCAAGCCGTATTAGTTTTAAAGTTACTTCCAAAATCGATAGTCGGACAATTTTAGGTGAGCAAGGCTCCGAGCAGTTACTCGGCATGGGAGACATGTTATTTATGGGTAATACTTCAAAAATTACCAGGGTACACGGGCCTTTTGTCGATGAAAATGAGATTGAGAAAATTACCGAATATTTAAAAGAAACCGGTACCCCTGAATATATTTCAGCAGTAACCGAACAGATCGATGAAGGAGATGCAGCTTTAGAGAATAGTAGCGACGACGGAACAACGGACGAAATGCTGTATAAAAGAGCAGTGCAGATAGTGCAGCTTGAACGTAAAGCTTCAATTAGCTATATTCAGCGATCGCTCCGAATCGGTTATAATAGAGCCGCTATTTTAGTTGAAAAGATGGAACAAGACGGCATAATTTCCTCACCGAATCACACCGGCAAAAGAGAAATATTATTACCGGATAGATGAGATAGATGTGATTCCGGTGTAGAGTTATTGTGTAATGGTTAAAAGCGTCTTCGATGTCATTCCCGCCTACGTGGGGCGTTGTTGCATGGCTACCGGAATCGTCATTGCGAGCCGCTATAGGCGTTTGTTGCATCCACTTGGGAATGACACAAAACAGTACACAACATGATAAAAACGTTATTTAATATCACCGCTAAAACTTATTTAATATTTCAGCTTATTACTAGGCTGTCCTTATGCGCTTATGCCGTATGGCATAAACAAATTTCTTTTGCCGATTTGCCGTTAATATTTATTCTAGGAGAAGTTAACGATTTCATATCCTGTGTTTATTTTCTGCCGATCACATTAATTTTAACCCTATTATTTCATTTAATATTATCAAGATGTGAATTTTTACATCGATTATTTTGTTATATATTTTTCTGCTGTTTCATCACTTTTTTGATTTTTATCTCAATTGCCGAAATTACCTTTTGGGACGAGTTCGGTACGAAGTTTAATTTTATTGCCGTTGACTATTTAATTTACACGCATGAAATTATCGGCACGGTAAAAGAATCTATGCCGTATGTCGAGATATCAACCGGCATTATTGCAATCGCTGTAGTGATTACTTATTTGCTAAGAAATACTTTAATTAATGCCGCAAGTAGCATACAAATTAAATCTCGTTTGACTTCGATAATTCTATTAAGTTTATGTAGTTTGCTGGCTTTTAAGTTCTATGCTCCCGAAAAACTTAATTTTTCTAATAACAGATATGCAAGAGAATTAAGCAAAAACGGTCCTTATGAATTTTTCTCGGCTTATTTTAATAATAGCTTAAATTATAATAGTTTTTACCCGATAATCGATAATACTCGCGCTTTAAGCGTGGTGCGTACACTACTTCAAGGTAATAATCAACAATTTTTATCTGCCGATTCCATAGAACGCATTATTACCCCAAAAACCTTATCCCGAAGTAAATATAACGTGGTGCTTATTACTGTTGAAAGCCTTAGCGGGAAATTTATGAAGAGCTTTGGGAATTCCGATAATATCACGCCGTACTTAGATAAACTCGCTGATAACGGTATATTTTTTACTAATCTATATGCTACGGGGACAAGGACAGTGCGAGGCTTAGAGGCTATTACTTTATCCGTACCGCCGACTCCAGGCTCTTCGATTATTAGAAGACCCGATAATCAAAATTTATTTAATATCGGCACTATTTTTCAACAACAAGGTTATCAAATTAATTTTATCTTCGGCGGCTATAGCTATTTTGATAATTTTCAGAATTATTTTGCAGGAAACGGTTATAATATAATTGACCGAGGTAACTTAACGGCAAATGAAATAAGTTTTGCAAATATTTGGGGAGTAGCGGACGAAGATATATTTAATAAATCCCTTGAGGTAGCTGATCAAGATTATAAAACCGGTAAGCCGTTTTTTTCTTTGATTATGACAACTTCCAATCATCGTCCTTATACTTTTCCCGAAAATAGAATTGATTTACCTTCCGGCGGCGGACGTAATGCCGCAGTTAAATACACTGATTACGCCATCGGTAAATTTTTAGAAAAGGCAAAAACTAAAGAATGGTTTGATAATACTATTTTTGTAATTACCGCCGATCACTACGCTGCAAGTGCCGGTAAAACAGAGTTGCCGGTTAATAAATATCACATACCTTTAATTATTTATGCCCCTAAAATATTATCTCCGCAAAAAATAGCTAATTTAGCTAGCCAGATAGATATAGCTCCAACAATTTTCGGCTTATTGGGTTTTGAATATAAAAGTAAATTTTGGGGACAAGATATATTAAACGAGCCGGCAAATAGGGCTTTCATAAGTACTTATCAATTGCTGGGCTTTATGAAAGACGAATATTTAGTAATTCTAAGCCCGAACTCTAAGCCTAAAACTTATAAATTATCATCAGACGGCAAAAAACAGGAAATATTAGACCTCCCGGCTTTAACCGAAGAAGCCGTTAGCTTTTACCAAACCGCCTATGATTTTTATACCCACGGCAAGATGGTGGAGTAGTGATTTTGACCATTTTGGTAAAGCAAGCCGGGGTCATTCCCGCACTCTATATATGTCATTCCTGCGCCCTTATGTCATTCCCGCCTGCGCGGGAATGACATAGAACATGCTTTAACTTATCCACGCAACAATGCTGCGCGGGAATGACAGCGGAAATTCGAGCCACGCAACAATGCCCTTGTTCTGCCTTAATGTATAGAAAAAAGCAACAAACTCTATCCTCTTATCTAATCCTTATTTATGCATTATAATCTTTCTTGTATTAATAATAAAAAATGTATATGCTTATGCAAATCATGGATTGTTTTAATTTCCAATCAGCAATTATATCAATTGTTGATCTAGAAAATCATCGTATAATAATATGTGAATTAAAAAACTAATTATTACAAATGAAATCAAGTACTCAAGAATACTCTAAGCCTCTATTATTGAATATTTTGAATAAACAAACTCCATCATTAGATAAAATTGATTATGCGGTATGGCTTGGTGATGTAGAAAAATTTTTATCAAATCTTCCTATGGAACCGATATTTGACCTAATTATAACTTCTCCCCCTTATAATATCGGTAAACCGTATGAAAAAAAAAATGATTTACAAATATATTTAGAATGGCAAAAAAGAATAATTGATCAGCTAATTCCACGATTAAAATCTACAGGAAGTATTTGCTGGCAAGTCGGTAATTTTATAGATAACGGTTATATCGTTCCTTTAGATATTGAATTTGCACCTATGTTTAAGGAACACAAATTACAAATGCGTAATCGTATTATTTGGCATTTTGGGCATGGGTTGCATTCTAAAAAACGCTTTTCCGGTCGTTATGAGGTTGTTTTATGGTATACAAAATCTAATGAATATACATTTAACCTTGACGATGTACGAGTACCTTCAAAATATCCCGGGAAAAGGCATTTTAAAGGTCCAAAAGCCGGTCAGCTATCGGGGCATCCTCTTGGTAAAAACCCTGATGACGTTTGGAATATTCCGAATGTAAAAAGTAATCATGTTGAAAAGACAAGCCATCCGTGTCAATTTCCGGTGGGGCTTATAGAGCGTTTAACCTTAGCACTTACCGATAAATCAGATCTAATATTTGATCCATTTGCCGGAGTTGCTTCAGCAGGAGTGGCAGCTGCTATACACTCCCGACGTTTTTGGGGATGTGAATTAAATAAAGAATATGCAAAAATAGGTATTACCCGTTTGGAAGAAGCTTTAAAAGGGCAAGCTAGATATAGACCGCATGATAAACCTCTATATGACCATACTAAAAGTAATTTATCTTTAATGCCTGAAAATTTAAACTTATCTTTGAAATCATAGGAAAAGAAATGAGATACTGTTCAATAAGCCATTTTGAAGGTGATCAAGTTGTGACTAAGGATATCCTTAATGAGGTTGCAGACGCAATAAATCAAGTAGCTATAAAAGTCAGTAAGGGGGCTGCTTCAAAAATACGTGATGACCTCCTTAGATACTTGGTTACAAAAGGCTGGTCTTCTAATGTCACTATTTCTAGAGAGTCGGGAATTACTATTACTTCGCTAAAAGATAAGGTCGGTCTTTGTCTACAAACCGGTAATATTGCTAGAATGTATGCAGACTTAATCAAGCTCCAAAAACTTTACATTGATAAAATAATCAATTCAGCAGTGATGATTGTTCCCACATACTCATCTTCTAAGATTTTAGGCAGTAATATTACTAATGCCGTACGTCTTGAAAAGGAGCTTACAATATTTAAGAAAGTAATTTTTGTACCTATTATAATTTTTGCGATAGAGTAATACTATGAATACGTCAACCTTTCCTCTTACTAATCCACTCTCTTCACGATTCGGTTGGCCACGTACGAGTCGCCAAGAAAACTTTAAGAAACTATTGGAACAAAATGACTTAACTACTTATCGCATAGTTTTTCAAGGAAAGAATCAAGATATTGCAATTCTGACAGTGCCTTTAAATCTTCCTAAATATAGGCTAGCAAACGGTAGAACTATTTCCGGTCAACAGGAATATTTAGCTAAGAATTCGACTATTACCTCAGATTACTTCTTAAAAGACCCGGAACTTCTTGACGTTCAAGAAACTCAGCATCAATTACTTCTTAAGCTGGTTAAACAATCAAATTTGTTGGATTATTTTAAAGATACGGGAAATAAACAGGTAGAGCCAATTTTGTTAGATGAATACGGTTTTGTGATAAACGGTAACCGCCGCCTTGCTAGTTGGAGAGAATTATATAATGAAGATAGAAAGAAATATGATCACTTTGCTTATATTGATATTGCCGTACTTCCGCATTGCGGTGAAAAGGAAATTGATAAGCTTGAGGCTCAATTACAGATAGCCCCCGATATAAAGGCAAAATATTCTTGGGATACTCAAGCCAATATGATATTTCAAAAACAAGAACAACATAACTTTAACACAAAAGAAGTTGCTGATCTTTACGGTCTAAAAGAATCAGAAATAAAAGAGCTTTTGGACATGAGAGCTTACGCAGCAGAATATTTAAAAACTCGTGGTAAAGAAAATTATTGGTCAGAAATCTCGGAAAATGAGTTTGCTTTTCGTAAGCTGATTCAAAGCCGTAGTAAAATAACTTCTATCGGAAAACAAGAATTATTTAAAGAAGCTGCTTTTGTTTTAATAGATGATCCCGAAGCTGTAGGTGAACGTTTATATGAAGCTATTCCAAACACTGAAAAACATTTAGAGCTGATTAAATTGAAGTTACAAGAAGAATTTAATGTAGAGCTTCCAAAAAAGCATAAAGATATTGATGAAATATTTTGTGTTGCTAATAGTGCTGATTCGATTGATATTCCGTTATCTAGAGAAATTTCAAAACCTGAAAACGGCAACCGAGCACGTGAAATTATTACTGAAGTCATTGAGTCTCAGAAGGAGCTAAAAAAAGATGCATTAAATGCTCATTATCTTCTTAAAAAATTGGCTAGAGCAAATAGCGATCTTGCCGCCGCCGTAGAGCATGGCCTGAGACCTGAATCAAATAGAGAGGGTGCAGAAAAACAATTAAAAATTATGGAAAATAATATTTCTAAAATCTATAAATGGCTAAATAATAATGCTTAAAATTGCCTATAGAGATAAAGACAGAAAAGCATTGATTGGATGGGAAGAAATTGATTATGCTCAACCATGGCTTGAGCCTATAAAACGCCTAATTTTTGATAATTCGGATAAAGCACAACAGGAAGGCGGTTATCAGCTATCATTACCCTGGTGGACTTTTATTTCATTGCGTTCGCAATTTGGTCAACTTTTAAAAGGATACGAGATACAAATAGGTGAAAACCTTGAAATTGAAACAAAAGCAGAGCTATTACTTAGGCAATCAACTCAAAATAACCATGATTACCAAAAAGCGAAAGAGCTTTATGCTGTAAAAATTGAAGATTTATTATCAAAATTAAAAGAAGTGGGGTTTTCTCGTCTACTTACTACTCAACAAGAACGTAATATATGTAAAATTGCCGCTTTGCCGGCAGCAGCAACCTTTTCAGTCCCTGGTGCCGGGAAAACAACAGAGGCATTAGCTACTTTTTTTTTCAAAGCAACATCTGATGAAGGTTTATTAGTTATTGCTCCTAAAAATGCTTTTGGAGCTTGGGATGAACAACTTGAAGCTTGTATGCCGAATATTTATAAAAATTTTACTAGGCTACGCGGCGGGACAGATAAGATTAATAGACTTCTGGAAAGTCGTCCTCGTTTCATGTTGATAACTTACCAGCAATTACCACGCGTTAGAGAGTTAATAGCCGGATATTTAAGTCGTTATAAGACCCATGTATTTCTTGATGAAAGTCATAGAATAAAAAGTGGCCTTGAGAAACAAACACCTCAAACAATACTTAGTATCGCACACTTACCGGTCGGTAAATTAATAATGTCGGGAACTCCAATGCCTCAAGCCGTAGAAGATCTAATCCCACAATTCACTTTTTTATATCCTGAAATTCCTGTTACCGGTAATAACGTTATAGAGTTAATAAAGCCTATATATGTTCGGACTAATAAGGCTGAGTTAGGGTTACCGCCCGTTACTCGAGTTGTTCGGAAGTTACATATGGCTCCTGTTCAGTATGAATTATATAATCTTATGAAATTTGAAGTTTCACGCGAAGCTGCTACTGCTTTAAATAATGGAACTAAACAAGCTCTTCGTATTCTTGGAAGATCGGTAGCAAAATTGCTGCAATTTGTTTCTAACCCCGCTCTTTTGTCACGAGAAATTGGCTTTGTACATTCTAACTTGTTACAAGCAGTACTTGCAGAAGGCGACGGACCAAAACTTAAATATGTTTTAAAACGTGCTAGAGAATTAGTACGTAATAATCAAAAAGTTTTAATTTGGTCTTCTTTTGTAAAAAATGTCGAATATATTGCACAGAGATTAGTCGACTTAGGAGCAGTATATATTCACGGTGGAGTAGATGCGGGCGACGAGGATGACGATGAAACACGAGAAGGAAAAATCAAGCTATTTCATGATGATCCGAATGTAAAAATTATGGTAGCAAACCCTGCTGCCGCAAGTGAAGGAGTAAGTCTTCACAAGATTTGTCATCATGCTATATATCTAGATAGAACATTTAATGCTGCACATTATTTACAATCTGAAGACCGAATACATAGGCTAGGTCTTAGCCCAAATGAACAAACAAATATTGAAATAGTTGAATGCACAGGAACTATTGACGAAACGGTACGTGAAAGACTAAATTTTAAGGTTGGAAAAATGGCAGAAGCCTTAGAAGACTCAAGCTTAAAAATCGACCCTATACCTATCGATCCTATTTCTACCGATGATCCGGAAGATTACGTGATAGGTCTCTTACCGGAAGATATTGAAGCATTATTACGAGATTTTAAAAAGAAGAATTTTTGATTATGTCTCTTTCACCCGGACTTGCACATTCTTGTTTTGAATTGTTAGAGATAATTAATCGTCATAAATTATCATTTGACGATATTAGACGTGCATTTGAAAAGATAGGTGTAACACCAACTGATTACTCCTTAACCTACGCTCAAGAGATGGGATGGATATTGCTTAATAAAACGGGCGTAGCTATCGCTTCCGACTCAGGAGAAAAATTATTATCCCTAGCAGGAACAAAACAAAAGCTTCAACAATCAATATTAGATTTTATTAACGTCAAACATCCTTTTTGGCTACAAAATGCCGCTTTTGGTAGAAAAAACTACTTTTATATGTACATTCTGAAATATATCAAGTTTTTCTGGAAGCAGGCTTAGTAGAAAGTGTAGATGAAGATATAGTAAAATTTGGGGATATACTTGCTTCAAGAGCAAGAGGTCTACAAAATGATTTACTATTATCTATCGGAAGGCACGGCGAACGTCTTACGCTTAACTATGAAAAAGCACGTACCGGTTATCAACCTAAATGGGTTTCGATAGAATCGAATGAAGATGGATATGATGTGTTGTCCGTTATTAGCAATAACGATAAAACAAAGCTATCAATTGAAGTAAAAACTACCAAAAACGGCATAGATGCACTTTTTTATCTCACTCGCAATGAATGGGAACGTGCCATTGACACAGAATCGCATTGTTTTCATTTATGGGATTTAAGCAACGATATTCAAAAACTTGCAGTAGTTACTATGAAAGACATAGAAAATCATATTTCTATTGATAAAGGTAAAGGTGAATGGCAGCACCTTGCTATACCGTTTTCGATATTTGCAGAAAAATTTACAAATATAATCGCTTGTTAAGCTTATACGCCTTAATATAATGGCAACAAGCACTTTTTAAACGATACTTATTTATACGAAACGTCTAGTCTGAAGGGCATTACGGGTAAAATACGTTGACAACTAAATTCGCCGTTTTATACTATACAAAATATTAGCAGATGCGGTACTCAAAATATGTTACCGCCTTTGAAAACCCCAGAGGAACTGGTGGAGCCAGGGGGTCTCGAACCCCCGACCTCTTGGCTGCCAGCCAAGCACTCTACCAACTGAGCTATGACCCCGATTATGGATAGTATTGTTGTGGATAGGTTAGCATGTTCTATGCCATTCCTTGCACTCTTATGTCATTCCTAGCTAAAGGCGGGAATCCGGACTTTTTTTGCTTTTGTCATGCTGAACTTGTTTCAGCATCTAATTTAAGAGATCCTGAAATAAATTCAGGATGACTATTATTTTCTGGATTCCCGCCTTTATCTAGGAATGACATTAAAAATTTGAGCCATGCAACAACGCCCACAAATGCTCGCAATGACGTTTGGTGTGTTTATACTACAATTATAAAGTCGAATCCATAAATTTCTTAAATATATTACTTTTTTCTAATATATTTATTTCTTCAATACACCAAGGAGTAAAATTCGGCAAAGATTCTTTTAAATAAACTAAAAAATCAGTCCATTGAAATAATTTTATTTCTTCAACTTCATTTTTATTTATCCTTATATCATCATTTGACAAAGCTAAATAAATTGGGCATATTTCATTCTCTATAATATTATTTAAGGCAAATTTGTAACGGTAGCTATCTATAAAATATAATTTTTGTAAGGTCATACCTAATTCAAATTTAGCATGTCTATGTACTGCATCCTCATAGTTTTCGTTAAGCCGTGGATGACCGCAAAAACTATTTGACCAAAATGCCGGCCAGGTTTTTTTACTAGAATTTCTTTTTTGTATTAACAATTCTTTTTTATTATTAAAAAGAAAAACTGAAAAACCTCGATGTAACGGCGTAGCGGAATTATGAACAGTAGCTTTGTCCTCTATCCCTAGCACATTATCCTGTTCATCAACTAATACAACGTGATTATGCTTTGGCATTATATTATTCATCTTTCTTTTGCGGTATTTCCTTGTTAATATATTCTTTCATTAATGCATGATATTTATGTTTTACTTTTTTTAAAGTGTAATCTCCGTCATAATGACCGTCCATACTAATAATCTTTTGCAAATAAAAGTTTAATTGTTCTATATCTTCATTTAATATATTATCATCGTTGTTTATAATATAAGAAATTGTTTGTTTTTGAAAATTAGTAAAATAAGACTTTATTTCATGGATTTTTTTTATAATCATAGGAATATCTTTTGGCTTTATTACCAATAATATTACTAATATAATTACTATTAAAGACATTAAATTAATTTTTTATGTTTATATTTAGGATTTATAAGATTTTGTCCGGTTGCTTGCAACATATACTCATGATAATCTTGGTAATTTCCTTCAAACCAAGTAGCATCGCCTTCTTTATCATAAGCAATAATGTGAGTAGCTATCCTATCTAAAAACCAACGATCATGGCTAATTACTAAAACACACCCGGCAAAATCTAAAATAGCATCTTCTAAAGCTCTTAAAGTATCAAGATCAAGATCATTTGAAGGTTCATCAAGTAATATGACATTTGCTCCTTCTTTTAACAATTTTGCTATATGTACTCTATTACGCTCCCCTCCGGAAAGCTGACCGACCTTTTTTTGTTGATCACCGCCTTTAAAATTAAAAGCTGCACAATAAGCTCTACTTTTTACTATTCTACTGCCAAGTTGTAACTCATCTAGCCCTTCAGAAATTTCTTCCCATACGGTTTTGTTGTCGTTAAGATGATCTCGAGACTGATCAACATAGCCTAATTTAACTGTCTGTCCAAGTTTAATAGAACCATTATCCGGAACTAATTTTCCTGTAATAATATTAAATAAAGTAGATTTACCGGCACCGTTTGGACCAATTATCCCCACTATCGCGCCACGTGGAACTTTAAAACTAAAATCCGATAATAATATTTTATCATTAAATTTTTTAGCTATATGGTCGGCTTCTATGACCAAATCTCCAAGACGAGGACCGTTAGGTATAATAATTTGAGCCGTACCGTTTCCTTGTTCTTGCTGTTTAGTTAGTAATTCTTGATAAGCGGTAATACGTGCTTTGCTTTTTGATTGTCTAGCTTTTGGCGTTTGACGTATCCACTCCAGCTCTCGATTAAGTTGTTTTTTTCTATCGTCTTCTTCTTTGCTTTCTAGAGCAAGTTTTTTTTGTTTTTGCTCAAGCCAAGCAGTATAATTAGATTGCCAAGGCACACAATTTCCTCGATCAATTTCTAATATCCATTCCGTGACATTATCCAAAAAATAACGATCATGGGTAATAATTACCACGGTACCTTTATAGTTTTTTAAATAGTTTTCAAGCCAAGAAACCGATTCTGCATCTAAATGGTTTGTCGGTTCATCAAGTAAAAGCATGTTCGGTTTTTCTAAAAGCAATTTACACAACGCAACTCTTCTTTTTTCACCACCGGAAATTTTAGTAATATTCGCTTCTTTTGCAGGACACCCCAGCGCTAGCATGGCAATATCTATTTCACGTTCTAAATTCCAAGCATCGCAAGCATCTATTTTTTCTTGTAACTCTGCTTGTTTAGTAAGCAGTTCATTCATTTGCTCGTCCGTCATTTCGTTAGCAAATTTATTACTTATTTCATTAAATTCATCAATAAGTATTTTTTTCTCACTTAGCCCTTCCATAATATTATCAAAAACATTTTTATCAGGATTAAGATGGGGTTCTTGGGCTAAATAACCCACTTTTATACCATTGGCCGGAGACGCTTTACCGTCAAATTCTTTATCAAGCCCGGCCATAATTTTCAGCAAAGTAGATTTACCGGCACCGTTTGGACCGATTATGCCAATTTTAGCTCCCGGCAAAAATGATAAGCGCGTTTCTTTCAAAATTTGTTTACCGTTGATGGTTTTACTTAAACCATCCATTTCATAAACATATTGATATGACATAGATTATTGATTCCTTTATTTAACTTAATTTTAATAAAATTGTGTCTAGTTCTTCTAGGCTATTATAATGAAATATTAATCTCCCGCCTATTGAATAATTTTCTATTGTTATCTTTATATTAAACCTTTCCGATAATGTTTTTGCGAGTAATTGTAAATCATTACTTTTATCACCTTCTTTTAAAAAACGCTTCCCGACGCGAAAATTCTCATCCGGTGATTTTACATATTCATCTTTAGACCATTTTCTAACTATTTCTTCGGTTTGACGGACATTAAGTCCGTGTTCTACTATATGCTCAGCTATTACTTCCGCATGTTCATGATTTACTAAACACCTAGCATGCCCCATGCTTAACACCCCTTCATTTACTTTATCTTTAATTGACTGCGGTAATTTATTTAACCTTAAAAGATTTGCTATATGACTTCGACTTTTACTAAGCTTTTCAGCCAACATTTCTGTTGTATAATTAAAATTTTCTACTAAATGCTTAAACCCCTCAGCTTCTTCTATAACAGATAACTCTGCTCTCTGTATATTTTCGATTAAAGATATCTCCATACTCTCTTTATCATCTAAGTTTTTTATAATTACCGGTATGTCAATAATTTTTGCTAGTTTACATGCTCGCCAACGCCGCTCGCCTGCTATAATTTTATAATCATGATTAACGATAATAGGCTGTAATAAACCGTTATTTGCTATAGAATCAGCTAATTCTTTTATTTTATCATATTCAAAATTTTTCCTTGGTTGATTTTCGTTTGGTTTAATTTTATCAATATTTACAATTTGAATTATTTCATCTTTCGCGCTTGGTACAACTTCTTCTCCAAGTAATGACGATAATCCCCGCCCTAATCCTTTATTTTTCATTGTGTCTCCCTAAAATTTCTTTTGTAAGCTGCATGTAAGCAATAGCGCCTGAACATTTATGATCATAAATAATGGCCGGCTGACCGTATGACGGTGCTTCAGATAATTTAATATTCCTAGGAATAACTGTTTTAAACACTAATTTTCCTAAATATTTCCTTACATCCGCCTCCACCTGTTCAGTTAAGCGATTGCGTCTATCATACATAGTAAATAATATACCGGCAATTTTTATTTTAGGGTTTAACTTTCTTTCTACAATTTCAATTGTCTTTAGTAAATGGCTGAGTCCCTCTAACGAATAAAAGTCACATTGCATTGGAATCAATACCTCATCAGCTGCAACTAAAGCATTTATCGTAAGCAAATTAAGTGAGGGAGGACAATCTATAATGATATAATCATAATAAGCTTTTGACTCTTCAAGCAAATTTACTAATAAATATTCTCTATCCTTCATATTCATTAAATCTAATTCTGCAGCCGATAAATTAGCATTTGAAGTAACAATATTTAAATTTGGAACGTTTGTAGACATTATTGCATTTTCTAATTTAATCAAACCGGTTAATACTTGATAAATAGTATTTTTTCTCTCTAGTTGATTAATGCCAAAACCGGTGCTACTATTTCCTTGAGGGTCAAGATCTACTACTAAAGTTTTTTTTTCCATAGCAGCAAAAGCGGTTGCTAAATTTACTGTAGTAGTAGTTTTAGCGACCCCTCCTTTTTGATTTACTATAGAAATTATTTTTACGGTCATGTAATCTTCACTAAATTACGAATTTCTAATATTTTACCTTCTTCAGATGTCATACTTTTATGTACAGAATAATCAAATGACCAATTTTTTTTGGCCGCTTCTAATTCTGCGTAGTAATTTTTCCCTTTTAATAGCAAAAACTTTTCTTTTACCACAATATTTTCAGTATAACTAAATATCATACTTAACGGCGCAAAAGCTCTACAAACTAATATATTACAATCAAATTCGGTTTTTTCCGTCCTTTGATTGATTACCTTAATATTATTATCTGATATGTTCGATGCTTTTTCTAAAAATACACATTTTCTAATATCCGACTCTATTAAAGTTACTGATTTTATCCCTGCTATCGACAATACTATCCCAGGAAAACCCGCTCCCGCACCTACATCAATTAAACATATATCTTTATTATCAATATATTGTAATAATTGTAAAGAATCGATTACATGACGCAACCAAAAATCTCTAACACTATTGTGCGATACAAGGTTAATAGTATTATTCCATTTTAATACTAATTCTTGATATTCCTTTAATTTCTCAATTATTTCACGTGGAATAAAATCATAATTTTTAATCACGGTATTTAGTTTTTAAATAAATTATAATAGCAGTAATAGCTGCGGGAGTTACTCCCGATATTCTTCGTGCTATACCGATAGTTAAAGGTTTGTGATAAGTAAGTTTCTCACATACTTCCACAGATAACCCTGATATTCGAGAATAATCAATATTTTGAGGGATTAATAAAGTTTCCTCTTCCTTAAATAGCCGTATATCTGCCCGTTGTCTAACTAAATATGAAGAATATTTTGATTCAATGTAAAGAAATTGTAAAATATTATCGTTTATGCTTGCTAATTGAGGGAAAATTTTAACCACTTGGTCTATAGTAAAATTAGGCATTGCTAATAAATCCAACACTGATTTATATGTTCCGTCTTGAGCAACTAATATACCGTTTTTTGCTAATTGACTTGTTGTTAAAGATAAGGAAGCGGCTAGAATTTTTGCTTTTTCAATATCTTGACATTTTTTTATAAATATTTCTTCTCTTTTTTTCGATATGAGTCCAATATCTATGCCTAATTGTGTTAATCGTAAATCGGCATTATCCGCTCTTACCGACAACCTATATTCCGACCTTGAAGTAAACATTCGATACGGCTCTACGGTGCCAAACATTATTAAATCATCTATCATTACTCCGATATAACTATCTGCTCTAGTTAATATAAAAGGTTTTTGATTTTTTACAGCTAAAGCAGCATTAATACCGGCTATGATACCTTGCCCCGCTGCTTCTTCATAGCCGGTAGTACCGTTAATTTGTCCGGCAAAATATAGTCCTGTAATTTTCTTGGTTTCTAAGGTAATTTTTAATTCTCGAGGATCGACATAATCATATTCAATTGCATAACCGGGGCGAAGTACTACGGCATTTTCAAGCCCCGGTATCGTTTTTATTAATTCAAGCTGAACATCTTTTGGCAGCGAAGTGGAAATACCGTTAGGATAAATTGTATAATCATCGATACCTTCCGGTTCCAAAAATATACGATGCTCAGATTTAGCACTAAACCTAACTATTTTATCTTCAATGGAAGGACAATATCTAGGACCAGTACCTTCTATTTGACCTGAATACATAGCAGATTTATCTAAATTATTTCTGATAATATCATGCGTTTGCGCGGTAGTTCTAGTAATATAACAATTTATTTGAGGGACTTGAACATTAATAGTTAATTCAGAAAAGGGACGTGGAATTTTATCACCGGGTTGAGATTCAACTTTACTATAATCAATGGTGCGTCTGTCAAGCCGTGGCGGCGTACCTGTTTTTAACCTTCCAAGCTTAAACCCTATTTTTTTTAACGTACTAGATAATCCATAAGATGGTTCTTCATCGATTCTACCGGCCGGAATTTTTTCCTGCCCTATGTGAATAAGACCCGATAAAAATGTTCCTGTGGTTAATATAACTTTTTGACATAGAATTTTTGTACCGTCTTTTAAAATGACGGCTTGCACTTTCTCATCCTTAGTTTCAATATCCTCTACCGAACTATAGAGTAAAGTTAAGTTTTCATGATCGGTTAATGCAGAGTACATAGCTTTTTTATAAAGCTTGCGATCAGCCTGAGCGCGAGGCCCCCACACCGCCGGTCCTTTGCTTTCATTTAGCATTTTGTAATGTATACCGGCTTGATCTATAATACGCGCCATTAAGCCGTCAAGAGCATCGATTTCTTTAACTAGAGTACCTTTTGCGATCCCACCTATCGCAGGGTTACACGACATTTCACCGAGATTTTCTGCCTTTAACGTAATTAAAAGCGTATTAACTCCAAGACGAGCGGAAGCAGAAGCCGCTTCTACGCCTGCATGACCTGCACCGATAACTATTACTTTATATTCAAGCACTATATCAATTCCCAAATTAATTAACAGAAGTGATTTGATTGGCGAACCTTCGTACGCCTAAACTTAATAGGTGAGGTTGCTAAGTTCCATGAAAAATCGCTTCTGCATACGTTAATTTTGGAACTTGATATACGTGAAGTATTTCGATAATTTCATTTTTATTTTGAAGGATGAGCTAGCTACGCTTACTTAATAAGTGAGCATGCGAGCCTCTAATAAAATGAAAAAACAATTCTTGAAACTATTCTCAAAAGGCAAGCGGTATATTAATTATTCTATAATTTCATTTTTAGCAAAGAAAAATTTTATTTCTCTTTTAGCACTATCTTGATTATCAGAACCATGAACACTATTAGCTTCAATTGATTCACCGAAATCTTTCCTAACGGTGCCGGTTTCCGCCTCATTTGGATTAGTAGCTCCCATAATCTTACGATTTAAAGTAATAGCATTACTTCCTTTAAGGACTTGCAGCACTACCGGACCGGAAGTAATATATTCAACTAAGCTATTAAAAAACGGTCTTGCTCTATGTTCATCGTAAAAACACTCAGCTTGATATTTTGTTAAAATAGTCATCTTCTGCGCTACAATTTTTAAACCGGCTTTTTCTAAATAAGCGTTGAGTTGTCCGGTTAAATTTCTTTTTGTAGCATCCGGTTTAATCATTGAAAAAGTATATTCGATTGTCATTATTAACCTTTTTTAGTTTATTAAAATTTTATTAGATTTTTTTTGAGCTATTAGCAGAATGATTCCATGTTAAAGCAAACAAACACGCTCCTAAAAAGGCCGATATACTAAAAAATATAAATACACCGTCCCAGCCCCAGTTATCGCTTATCCATCCGACACCTACACCGGCGATCGCCGCTCCTAGATAGCCAAACAAACCGGAAAAGCCGTTAGCGGTGCCGACAGCTTGCCGAGTACTAAAATCAGCGGCGGCAACTCCTACTAATAACTGAGGACCGGAGACAAAGAAACCGATTAAAGCAAGAATCACGATACTTAATATTTCACTTTGCATAGGCACCCGCCAAAATAAAATAAGCGCAATACTAAGAATCAACATATATATTGCCCCGACAGGGCCGCGACGTCCTTGAAATAATTTATCGGACATTGAACCGGCAATAATAGCCCCGGGTATTCCAACTACCTCATAAAAACCTATCTGCCACCCTGCATTTGCAAGACTTATATTTTTTAACTGCAATAAAAATGTCGGCGCCCAATAAATTATCCCCGAACGTATGATATAAACAAACATATTTGCCAAGCAAACATACCAAATTAATTTGTTACCGAATACCATTTTAAGTAAGGCAGGGGTTAACAAACGTTCATAATCATTTAATGTTTGAATTTCACATTCCTTATACTCTTCAACCGTCGGAAGCCCTACTTCTTTCGGAGAGTTGCGCAAACGATTAAATAAAAATAACGAAACTAGACAGGCAATTATTCCCGGCACGAAAAATGCTGCCCTCCAACCGTAACTTTCAACTAAATAACCGCAAATTACCATTGCAAGGGCGCCGCCTATTTGATTAGAAGTAGCACCTAAGGCCCATTTAGTTCCAAGCTCTTTGGGCGCAAACCAATGCGTTAACATGCGCGTTGCCGGAGGCCAACCCATTGATTGAAACCAACTGCATACAATCCATAAAATACCGATTACTATTAAGGAATCGGAAAAACCTAAGCCTATAGTAATAATACCCACGACTAAAAGCCCGGACACCATAAATATACGAGCGTTAGCCCTGTCACTAATAAAACCGTTACAAAACTTACTAACACCGTAAGTTATAGAGGACGTTGTTAATATCCAACCGATTTGAGTTTTTGTAACACCGAAATAATTTATTAAGGCAGGCGTTGCTATACTAAAATTTTGTCGACAAAAATAAAAAGTTGCATAACCGATAATGATAGAATACAAAATTCTCACACGCCAGTTATTATAGTTTTTCACGAACGGTGTTCTTTGGTTTTTAGCTTTAGACTTCGTATTCATGTTATGCAACTTAAATTAAAAAAGAAAAACATTATTCTGAGCGACTGTAAGCTTTGTTACCTGACTCAAATTTTCGATGTCATTCCCGCGCAGGCGGGAATCTAGAAAAAACACTTAAAATAATTATATAAAAATTTACTATATAATTGCTTAAACATTTTCTGGATTACCGCGCTCCTTACAGTCGCGGCGTTATCGCATGGCTCGAATTTTTGCAAAGTGTTTCGGTGTCATACCGTGACTTGATCACGGTATCCAGAAAAAATTTTAATACAAAAACTGGATGCCGTGGTCAAGCCGGCTTTGTTGCATGGCTCTAAAAAAGTGCCGTGTCATTCCCGTGAAAACGGGAATCTAGAAAATCATAGTCATCCTGAATTTATTTCAGTATCTTTTTCAATAGATGCTGAACAAGTTCAGCATGACAAAGACTAGATTGCTACGTCGGCACTTTGTGCCTCCTCGCAATGACGATTCCGGTAGCCATGCAACAACGCCTATAGTCGCTGAGCTCAGACGCTTGAGTTATCCACGCAACAATGGATTCCCGCCACAGTTAGCAAACGACACCAAAACGTAATAGCCTATTTCGTCGTTACTAAAGCTTGATATTGCTTATTTAACCCCTTAACCGCATATAGCCATAATATTACTATCACGAAAAATATAGAGGCAAAAAACGGTGTTGCTTCAACAAAACCAAAAGCCGGAAATAAAATAAAGAAAGTCGATTGAATAATCGCCCCTCCCGATTTACCGAGCCTACCGCCTATAACCTCAACGGCAGCTTGCCCTTTTACTCTTAAATCTTTATCAAGCGGTATATATGCCATATTTTTAGTGGCGTCAAATAACGAATATTTCACTCCTTTGCTCAAAACATTTTGAATCATACCGATTGTAACGGCTAATACAAGCGGTCCCGAAGCCAATACACCGGTGAGGTGCCTAGCAATAACGCTGTCGAAGAAAATAAAAACAAAGAAAGCAATACCGGTAATCAACATCATTAAAGGCGTTATAATTGCTGCCGTCATCCACGATACTTTCCTTAAAATATTACTTCCTATAATCATGAAAGCAATTGCCGCCCACCCTTGATAAGCCTGAAACTGTCCCATATACATCGTATAGGCTTCTTTTGTCGGATATAATTGGTGAACTTTTGATTTCCAAACACCTTCTACAAGATTTACCGAAATACCGTAAACGATCAGCAATAAAGCAATAAAACCTATATATTTAGAGGCAAAAATCATTTTAAAACTTTCGATTAACGACAATTTTGCTTTATTTTTCTTCTCTTTGACAAGAGACGGATCGTAAAGCCTTGGATCGGTAAGAACGTTTTTATTCATCCACCTATATAATAATAGAATAACTACACTACTTGTTATCATAATGATAAATAACGGCGTAAATTTTAAATGCTCGGCAACTATCTGAGTTTTTTCATTTAAAAAATAGCCGATAATCACAGAAGTAACAGGCAACGCTAAATTAGCAAGTAACCCGAACATTGAATAAAATCGCTTTGCTTCTTCAGTTTTAGTAATTTGGTTAGCAAATTGCCAAAATAGCAAGCTTAACATTAAAGTACCCCAAAGTTCCGACATCGCATAAAAAGATGCAAAACTCCACTTACCGATTATTCTAATAAACCATTTAAAATTTGGGTAGCTGCTACTTAAAGAAGCTATATATTCAGGATCGGGATGAATTAAATCAGGATACGGATATAAAACAAAAGCAAACAGCACAAAATATACCAAAAAGAATGATGTCACGGTATAAAAAACATTTTCCGGTTTTAGAATATCACAGAGTTTGACGTAGATTATCATGGCAAGCACTGCCGACGGTAAAACTATATAAGTTTTTAAGAAACTTATTGATTCAGGTCCGATAGCGGTTACTACAAAACCGTCTTTAATTGACCTAAGCGTTGAATAGTTTAATAAAATACAAAACATCATAAAAGCCATCGGCAAGAATTTTTTGTTTTCGTGCCACTCAATCGGCCAAATTATTTTTCTAAGCTCCGAAACGTAATCGTCACTTTTTTTGGCATCACTTTTTACGGTATTCATAAGCTTAAATTTTCCTCTTAAATTCCCTGTTAAAATCGATCAGTATTATACTGATATATGTTAAAAAAGTCAATTCCAATCATTACTTACCGGTAAATTGCAATATTAATATTACCCACGAATTCTTACGTATAATTTTTTTAGGCTCAAACCCTATTGATTGATAAGCATTTTTAACCTCGAATAGTTGATAATCAAGAAAGCCCGACAATATAAGATGCCCTTTTGCTTCAATCATTAATCCGATTTGACTTGATAATTCAATTAACGGCGATGCTAAAATATTACCGATAATTAAGTCGAACTTAGTATTTTTCTGTTTAGAAAGTAAAATTTTATCTTCGCTATTTTTATAAAAAATTACGTTAGAGTTATTAAATTTAGCATTTTCCCCGGCTATTTCTACTGCTATTTTATCGATATCGCAGGCAAAAATTTGTGCTTTCGACCAAAGTTTTTCGGCTGCAAAAGATAATATTCCCGTACCGGTACCGATATCTAATATTTTATGTATACTCAAATCATTTGAGTATATATCGGCTAAATCTTCTATGGCTTCAAGGCACCCTAAAGTAGTTTCATGCTGACCTGTGCCGAAAGCCCTTGAAGCCTCAATAAGTAGTAAGATTTTATCTTTAGGACATTTATCTAAATGTAACTTTGTGCTAATAAAAAAATGTTCGGTTTCTATTGGGGTCAATTGACTTTGATAAAATGCTACCCAATCCTTATCCTCAATTCTTTCTAGGTAAATATCCTTGATAATTTCAAGATTATTATATTTTGCTAATTCTTGAATTTGTTTTTTTAATAGTGACAAATTAGGTTTGTGATTATAATAAGCCTCAAAATTCCAAATATCGTCAGACTTTGATTCGATAGTATCGGATTTGATTTCACACATCGACGTAGCGCTAGCTTTTTCTGCAAAAAATTCTTCAAAAATTTCAATATCGCGATATTTAATGTTAAAAAAAACTTTGAAAGTATCTTTTAATTGACTATATGATGTAATCATGGTGTATTATTAATTATTCTTAAAGTATAACCGTATACTCGTTGTCTTTCAAGAATTGTTTTTTCATTTTATCAGGAGATTCACGCGCCATTATTTAATAGATGGCTATTAAGTATAGGCTGCGCTCGTTCACCCTTCAAAATAAAATCCAATTCTCGAAATACTTAGAGTATGCTTTTAAATTTTTGCAATTTTTTAAATATTATAAAGAGATTTATATGATTAAAAACAAAGCCGTAAGTATCACTATTTTGGTAATATTATTATCAAACGTAAATAGTTTTGCCGAGATGCCTAATTCTACACTGCCGAAAACAGATTTAACAAAAGCAGATTCAGCGAAGGTGTCGGCAAATAACGCCGATACATCACAAAAAATAATAGATGATTTTCAGGCTTATGCAGGTAGTATTAAGCCGGGAATACGCGAAGAAATAAGAAAATATAGGGAAGAAATAGTTGCGATTAACAAGAAAAAACGTGATTTATATGATAGCTTATCACAAGAAGCACAAAGTTTTTTAATCGAACAACAAAAATATAAGAAAAAAATCTCAATTTCAAAAGAAAATCAAGCAAATAGCTCTTCCTCGGATAAGTTAGATAAAGACCAACCGAAATAATGGCTTTGGTAGTTAAAATTGCGGTTCTCGCGTGGATAACTTAATCGTCATCAAGTTAACCATACGGCGTTGCATGGCGCAAATTTTCGATGTCATTCTAGCTAAAGGCGGGAATCCGGATTTTTCTTTGTCATGCTGGACTTGTTTCAGCATCTCTTGCAAAAGATCCTGAAATAAATTCAGGATGACTATTATTTTCTAGATTGCCGCGCTCCTTGCAGTCGCTCGCAATGACGGTTTGGGTATCCATGCAACAACGCCTCTTCGCGGGAATGACATACTGCTGCTTTTATCGAGCCACGCAACAACGCAACCATACCGAAAAATACCGAACATATGCTTTACAAAAAATTTCAAAATAATATTAGCGATTTAATCGATAATTTTCCTTTCTCCAAAATTGCTATTGCCGTTTCCGGCGGTGCCGATTCAACAACTCTTTTATATCTTACTAGCTTCTGGGCAAAAAAGAATAATATTAAATTATTTGTTATATCTGTCGATCATAATTTAAGAAAACAATCAAAATTAGAAAATGACTATGTAAAAGAAATAAGCGATAAGCTAGGGCATCCTCATTATCAATTACATTTTGATCATCAAAATAATTTTTCTAATTTGCAAGAAAGAGCAAGAGAAGGACGCTACGAGTTAATGACCGATTTATGTCACAAACTCGATATATTAATTCTTTTAACAGCTCACCATGAGGATGATTATGTTGAAAATTTTTGTATAAGATTAGAACGTAAAAGCGGTATATTCGGTTTAAGCAGTAATAATATTAACTGGTATAATAATATCCAAATAGCACGACCTTTATTTAACGTCCCGAAAAGTGAACTGATTAGTTATTTAATTGCTAATAATATTAAATGGTTTGAAGACGAGTCTAATTTATCGGACAAATATCAACGTAATGTTATTAGGAAAAAACTTGCACAAGAAAAAGAATATATTAAAACCGATATACAGCTAAGACAGGTTGAAACTAATGAACTACTAGAAAGTAAATTTAAACCTGAGCTGATTGCTGCAATAGCAGAATCGGTAAAAATTTATGAATTCGGTTTTGCCTGTTTAAACTTGCTAGAATTTGCTAAATTTTCTTTTGAAGTAAGAGTACAATTAATTAGTTTTTTACTTATAATAATCAGCGGCAATAAAAATAGCACACGTTTTTATTCGATAGCACCGATATTAACTTTGATTGAAAAGGCTACGAAATTAAAAAAAACCCTACATGGTTGCATCATTAAACGAATAGAAAATAATTTACTGATATACCGAGAATTCGGCAAAAAACTTCCAAGCAATATAACATTACAAAATAAATCTGTTATTTGGGATAATAGATTTCATATTACAAAAAACATAAAAATAGGTGAAAGGGCGAGCAACGATATAGGCGAGGAGGGATTATTTGAATATGTAACTAATTTAACACTGAAAGATTACAGTGCGATAAAAAAATATTTAGATATTAAATTACTAAAAGATTTAACTTTTGGAAACCACATAGCAATTTTATTTACCCTGCCGGTAATTAAAATACTTGAAAAAGTTATAGCAATGCCTCATATATCATATTATGATAACGAGAGAAAAATTTTTAACGTTTCTTTTAATCCGAGTTTTATATCACGTTTTACACATTTTTGTTAGGTTTTATATATAATGAATAATCAAGGTAAAAATATTTTAATCTGGGCAGTAATTTTTATTTTTACAATATTGCTTTTTAATGTTTTTCAGTCAGATAGCTTAATGGGCAGCAAAAACCATATTACTTTCTCGGATTTTCTAGCAAGAATTGATGAAAAAACTATTAGTTCGGTAAAAATTCAAGGTAGAGTAATCGAAGGTATCTCTTCCGACGGTTCTTCCTTTACTACTTACGCACCCGATTATCCGGATTTAATAAATCGTCTTAATAATAATGAAGTAAGTATTGAGGTCGTACCTCCCGATACAAAAATGCATTCTTTACTAGGTATTTTTATTTCTTGGTTCCCGATGTTACTGTTAATCGGCGTTTGGGTTTTCTTTATGCGCCAAATGCATAGCGGCGGTAAAGCAATGGGTTTCGGTAAATCTAAAGCTAAATTATTATCGGATAAAGGACAAAAGATTACCTTTAAGGACGTAGCCGGTATTGATGAGGCAAAAGAAGAATTAACGGAAATTGTTGATTTTTTAAGAGATCCCGGTAAGTTTCAAAAAATCGGCGGTAAAATTCCGAAAGGGTGTTTACTAATAGGTCCGCCGGGAACCGGAAAAACTCTTTTGGCGAGAGCAATAGCAGGTGAGGCTAACGTACCGTTTTTTAGCATATCAGGCTCTGATTTTGTTGAAATGTTTGTCGGCGTCGGTGCAAGCCGTGTACGCGACATGTTTGAGCAAGGTAAACGTAATGCACCTTGCATTATTTTTATCGATGAGATTGATGCGGTAGGTCGCCATAGAGGTATCGGCATGGGCGGCGGTAATGATGAGCGTGAGCAAACGCTTAACCAAATGCTAGTTGAAATGGATGGATTTGAAACAAATGAGGGTGTTGTTATTATCGCGGCCACTAACCGCCCTGACGTCCTTGATCGAGCATTATTACGTCCCGGTAGATTTGATCGTCAAATTGTAGTATCTAACCCCGATATTAATGGGCGAGAACAAATTTTAAAGGTACATTTGAAAAAAGTAAAATGTAATAGCAATATATTACCTAGAATTATTGCCCGCGGTACTCCCGGATTTTCCGGTGCGCAACTTGCTAATTTAGTTAATGAAGCTGCATTACTTGCCGCAAGGCGAGATAAGAAAGAAGTAGATATGAGTGATTTGGAGGAAGCAAGAGATAAAGTATTAATGGGAGTTGAACATCACTCAATGATACGATCTGACGAAGAAAAAAAACGAACGGCATACCATGAAGCAGGGCATGCAATTGTAGGGCTTTATTCTTCCGCTTCTCATCCTATTCACAAAGCTACTATTATTCCGAGAGGCAGAGCGCTTGGGATGGTCGAAAGATTACCGGAAACAGACCAATATTCTGAAAGCCGAGAGCAATTAGAATCAGATATAGCCGTTTCTATGGGTGGAAGAGTAGCGGAAGAAATTATTTACGGCAGAAATAAAGTTACTTCCGGTGCTTCGGCAGATATAAAAGGAGCTACGCAGGTAGCTAGAGCTATGGTTACACAATTAGGATTAAGCGATCTAGTCGGACCGATATTCCACGGTTCAGCCGGTGACGATATATACGGTAGACAAAATACTAGCGAAAGGTCGGAAGCTACTGCGGATTTAATTGATGCAGAGGTAAAAAGAATTATTACGGAAGGATATGATTTTGCTAAAAATATTTTAACCAAGCATATTGATCAACTTCATATACTTGCAAATGCTTTAGTAGAATATGAAACATTATCCGGTCAGCAAATTAAAAATTTGCTTAGTAATAGACCTTTAGACGCTGAGGAAGAAAATACTTTTCCGCTAACTCCTTCTCCTGTTATTAAGGTAGATAAGGAAAAATCTGCTAGTAAAACAAAAGCAAATAATACTAAAACCGAGGATAAAAAGCCTGCTTGAAAAGGGCGTCATTGCGAGTAGGCAATGCCGGCGTGGATACCCAAAACGTCATTGCGAGGAGGTGCTTTAGCACCGACGCGGCAATCAAGTATAAACATATTTTTATGCTAAACTTGCCATCTATATAAATTTTTTGGCATTCTAATTTAAATCCCTCATTACATTCGGGATAGCCTGGATTGCCACGTCGGTACTTTGTGCCTCCTCGCCATGACGAGTTTTTTTATTAATTTTCGAGCCATGCAACAAGGCTTTTGGTCGCTCAATGACGCTTCCGGTATTCACGCAATAATGCCATGGGTGTTGTTGCATAGCTCGAATTTTCGATGTCATTCTAGCTAAAGGCGGGAATCCAGACTTTCCTTTGTCATGCTGAACTTGTTTCAGCATCTCTTAAATAGTAGCTCCTGAAATAAATTCAGGATGACTATTTTGTCTAGATTCCCGCCTTTAGCTAGAATGACATCGAGGGCGTTGACTATCCACACGAATAAATCTATATTTAAAAGGTAATTATGGCAGAGTTAAGATTACCGCCGAATTCTGTTGTACGAAGCGGCAAAGTGCATAAAGCAACTGCTACGGCAAAACAGCCGCGCACAGTTAAAATTTACCGATACGATCCGGATTCAGGTCAGAATCCGAGTATGGACAGTTATGAGATAGATTTAACCAAAACCGGTCCGATGGTTTTAGATATCTTAATAAAAATCAAAAATGAAATAGATTCTACTTTAACATTTAGGCGTTCTTGTCGAGAAGGAATTTGCGGCAGTTGCGCTATGAATATAGACGGGACCAATACTTTAGCTTGCATCAAGCCGATAGAAGACATATCAGGTGATATTAAGATCTATCCGCTTCCTCACATGAAAATAGTAAAAGATTTAGTACCTGACATGTCGCATTTTTATGCCCAATATGAATCTATAGAACCGTGGCTTAAAGCTGATAGCCCGCCTCCTTCCAATAGCGAACGGTTACAATCTCTGAAAGATAGAGAGAAACTTGACGGCTTATATGAATGTATATTATGCGCCTGTTGCTCTACTGCTTGCCCTAGCTATTGGTGGAACGGCGATAAATATTTAGGTCCGGCTATTCTACTCCAAGCTTATAGATGGATTGCTGATTCTAGAGACGATCATACCGGCGAGCGACTTGACGATTTAGAAGACCCGTTTAAACTTTACCGCTGTCATACAATTATGAATTGTACAAAAACCTGCCCGAAAGGCTTAAACCCCGCTAAAGCCATTGCAGAAATAAAAAGTTTGATTGTAGAGCGTCATGGCGTGTAGTTTTAGGCGTTGTTGCATGGCTCGAAAAAAGTGCCGTATGTCATTCCCGCGTAGGCGGGAATCCAGACTTTTTATTGTCATGCTGAACAAGTTTTGCGCATCTTTTTTAGTAGATCCTGAAATAAATTCAGGATGACTTAAAAATATTTCCTGGATTCCCGCTTTTAGCTAGAATGACACCGAAAACGTTTTTAACCATCCATGCAACAACACCGGATAGGTTCTTGCGTGGATACCCCAAACGTCATTGCGAGGAGGCACAAAGTGCCAACGTGGCAATCCAGGCTATCTCGAATGTAATGAGGGATTTAAATTAGAATGCCAAAAAAATTTATAAGATGGCAAGTTTAGCATACCTGGATTGCTACGTCGCCTACGGCTCCTCGCAATGACGGACTTATGGACCTTTATCACTTAAGTTGACACCCATACGCTTTTAGCTAGAATGACATATTAGAGGTTAATCAAAGATGCTAAACTTATGTCTCTACAACAACATCAACAACTAATTATATTTATTATCGGGATTTTTAATTTGATTATTCATTAGATTTTTAGCAATATCACTATCTAAAAAGTCGGTACTTTTTGATGATTGAAAATAAGCTAAAACTAATTCTATTACTTGGTCACAAAATTCGATTTGTAAAGTTTGACTTGCTTGGTTTTTCTGATTTTCGATTAACTTAACAACTTCTATTTTTTTACGTTCTAAAAATTCTTCAATTTCCTTATTTTTTTCTTTAACTATTTCTTCGGTATGTTTTTGCCCTTCTTGCAGCATTTGATTACGTAAAACTTCTAATATTTCTAGTTGTTTCCTAGTTTGCTCAAATAACAAAACAGCATCATCTTTTAGCTTTTCGGCTTTTAAAACTTTTTCCTGAACTTCTAAAATTTTTGCATCTAAGGAGTTCAAAATCACTTTTTTTATCGGTCGGTAAAGTAAATATAAAAAAAGTATAAAACTAATCGCAAGCCAAAAGCTTTCATCTAGAAAATGCATATATTATTTTTTCTTTAGTAAATTTATATCAGCTTGCTTACCGGTAATCTTTTTAATTATATTAGCAGCTAAACTTGCCACGGCGTCGTTTTCATTAGACCAAAAGACTTTATTTGCTATATTTATATCTTCAAGATTTTGTTTTATCTGCTGTTTTAACTCTTTTTCCATATTAGTTTTTTTTACCAAAAAAGCAGCTTCCAAGGAATTTATAGCCTCTTTTTTCAGATATGCTATATCGTCTGATATCTTAGTTAATTCTTCATTATAATGCTTATTTAATTCTTCAGCTTCTAGCGTTAATTTGTCCGCTTGCTCTACATTATCTTGAATATTTGTTTGTCTATTATTTAAAATTTTCTCAGCAACAGGCACTATAAACTTATAAGCAACAATATATAGCAAACTGAAAGTAACAATTAGCCAAAAAATTTGTGAATAATAGTTAGTAAGATCAAATTGCGGCATGTGTTGCTCGTAAATGAAGGATTGGTTTTAAGTGAAATCCGTCATTGCGAAGCCACAAAGTGGCTGTGGCAATCTAGGCTATCAATGAGGGATTTAATTAGAATACTAAACTTGTTTAATATTCTAATATATTCAACTAGATTGCCACGTCGGGACTACGCCCCTCCTCGCAATGACGTTTTGGTATCCACGTAACAATTATATATCAAGAAAATATCAGCAACATAGCAATCACGAAAGAAAACAGTCCCATCGCTTCCGCAAGTCCGGCACCGATTAATGCCATTCTTTGGAGTTGTTCGGAAGCCGAAGGGTTTCGAGCTATCGAACTTAGTAGTGAGCTAAATATATTACTCACACCGAGTGCCGCTCCAAACATACCGATAGCCATAAACCCGACACCTATATATTTTAAAGAGATCATATCCATAGAAATTTCCAACTTTAATTAAATAAATATTATACCATAATTTCAGAACTTGATATATGTGAAGTATAGCAAAAAGCATTAAGGTATAGACATTAAATTTCAGAGCGAGCTTGCGCTAGCCGTCAACTAGTACGTGAGTACGAGTCTTGCAAAATTTAGTGTATAGACCTTAATGATTGAAGCTATATATTAGTGTAAATTAATAGCATCATTAAGATACACACAAGAAAGAATAGTAAAAATATAAGCTTGAAGCACTGCAACAAAAATTTCAAACCCGATTAGCACAACTATAAGAGGAATCGGGATAAATTTCAAGTAAATCATTAGGGAAACCGTAAAGCCGGCTATTACCTTTAATAGGATATGTCCGGCCATCATATTAGCGGCAAGTCGCAATGATAAACTTAGCGGTCTTGCAAGATAAGTAAATAATTCAATTATTATCATTAAGGGAGCAAGCCATAAGGGAGTTCCACGCGGTAAAAAAACGGTCAAAAAATGCAGCCCGTAATTATAAAAACCGACAATTGTTACCGTTAAAAAAACCATAATTGCCAAGGCAAAAGTTATTGAGATATGGCTAGTAACGGTAAACCCGTAGGGAATCATACCTAACAAATTGCAAAATAAAATAAATATAAATAAACTGAAAATTAACGGGATGAATTTACGCCCCTTTGCTCCGACATTCTGACTTAGCATACCGGTAACCAAATTATAGATCATTTCAGCACTTGCCTGCAGCCTTGAAGGAATTACTTGTTTTTTTTGTAAAGCTACGTAAAAATAAGTCAAAGCTAAAATAACGGCTAATAGCATATAGCCGCTTGAATTAGTAAAACTAATATCGATACCCGACAATTGGATTTCGATCAATTTTTTTACGTTAAATTGGACTAAAGGACTGTGTGTCATCTTTTATTGGTTATTTTTAATTTTTGCCGAATTATATTAAAGCCGGCAATAATTCCTATTATCATACATAATATAAGAAATAACGGTTTGGAATTAAATAATTTATCGATCGTTATGCCGATAAACACGCCGACCATTGTTCCGGCAACTAAATCTACGCCTATAGTAAATGCATTAATTTCTTGCTTTGACTTTAAATTAGAATTCTCTGTTGCTTTAAATTCTTTTATTCTTTTTTGAATATTTTTTAATTTTTCCTGATCCATTAATTTTTTGACCGCTATTTCCTAGGTCACTAAATTTTAACTTCATCTTTCTCTAAAGCTTTATCTATAGCCACCGAAATATTATTAATAGTATATCCTTGCTCAATCTGCACACCGTTAACAAAAAATGACGGGGTACCGATAAATTTTGGAGCTTTTGCTACAAAATTAGTATTAGCAAGCAATATCTCCGTAATTTTATCGTTACTTAAACATTGTTGATAGACTTCAGGAGAAATACCGCCTATTTGCCCGATATTTGTTAACAGGTCACGATATTTATTACTATATGCCCATTTATCTTGCTGCTCTAATATTACTTTATGAAATTGTAAAAAGCTATCTATATCACCTTTGCAACGAGCTAAAATTGCTGCATCCAAATCTTGTTTATTACTAATAAATTCCCGAATAACATAAGCTATTTTATTAGTATCAATATATTTTTTCTTAATTTCCGGAAAAGCTGCCGTGTGGTAATAAGCACAATGCGGGCAAGTAGGAGAAAAATATTCTACCATAACCACTTTTGATTCTTTATTTCCAAGAACGATATCGTTTTTGCCTACGTTAAAAGTTACGGAAGATTCTATCAAGGCAGCGCTAGAATTTGTTACCGTTTCATTTTTTTGCTTATCTTGCTCTTGCACCGCCGAATCTTGATTAATATTTTCTTCAGGCACAACCGTTTCCGCCCGGTTTTCTTCTAAGTTAGTTTGCACGGTTATAGACTCGGTGCCGGTAGGATTTTCTGTTTCTTCTAATAGGGCGTCGTTATTTTCTGTTACGACTTGCTCCGGTTTTTCCTCTTGATCTTTTACTTTGTCTTCAGAACAAGAGCTTAAAAACAATAAAAATATTATCGCAATAAAAATATTATACATGATATTTATTTTTTAATTAATATTAGTTTTAGTTAATGCAAATCGGTATTTTTAGGCGTTGTTGCAATGACGATTCTAGTATCCACGCAACAACGTCTTCTCACCTACACGGATTTAACATCCGAAATGTTTGACTAAATCAGACTATTTAACCTTACATTATTAATAAAACACAATAGGATTTTATTAATGTAATTACAATAATAAATAAACTTCTGTATAAAATTAATTTTTTCTTTGTTAGCACCGATATCTTGTAAATACCTTCGGAAGCCGCATTATAATAGTAAAACTTAGTTCTTTCTAACTATAGTAAAATGTGCTATACTAAGTTTTAGCCATTTACCTAGGATAGTCTAAATATTTTACGGAGGAATTAAAAATATGTCAACGCAATCTGAGTTTAAAATAGGACAAAGAATTGTATACCCGGCTCACGGAGTAGGAGAAATAATAAATATAGAATTTCATACTTTAGCCGGTACGGAAATTAAAGTTTACGTAATTTCTTTCCCGCAAGATAAAATGACGCTAAAAGTTCCTGTTAGCAGAGCGGTCGTTGTCGGTCTTAGAGCGGTTGCAAGCAAAAAAGATCTCGATGTAATATATTCCACCCTGCAAGGTAAAGCTAAACAAGGCAATAGAATGTGGAGTAGAAGAGCACAAGAATATGAAAGTAAAATTAACTCCGGAAATATTGTTGCTGTTGCCGAAGTATTGCGTGATCTCCACAAAAATGTCGATAATGATCGTTCTTACAGTGAAAGAACCCTTTACGAATCTGCATTAAATAGACTCGCCGGTGAGCTGGCTATTCTTGAAAATATAAACCCCGCCGAGGCAATTAATAAATTAGTAGAAGTATTGCGTGAGAAGCTGGTAGCGTAGAGGTAAAGCTACTCAAACGTCAGTGCTGTTGCGTGGATCGATAAAAGCAGCAGTATGTCATTCCTGCTTTAGGTGCGGAATCCAGGCTTTCTAGCTTTGTCATGCTGAACTTGTTTCAGCATCCTTTTAGTAGATCCTGAAATAAATTCAGGATGACTTTTTTGTTTTTTCCGGATTGCCGCCTGCGCGGGAATGACATAGGAAGTAACGAGAATGACATCTTCTTTGAGAAATTCCTAATCCATACAACAACTCCATTATGCTAAACCACGAAACATTACTAAATAACGAAGAAGAGTCTAAAAATTTTGCTAAAATTTTAGCTCAAAAATTAAGTGCAGGTAGCGTTGTGCTATTTACCGGTGATCTCGGTTCCGGCAAAACCTTTCTATGCAGGGAAATTATTAAATATTTTTGCGGTTCTAATACCGAAATTATTAGCCCGACTTTCAATATTCTCCAAACTTATCAAGCGACAAATTTTACGATCTATCACTTTGATCTTTACCGATTAAAATCACCGGCAGAAATTTATGAACTCGGTATAGAAGATGCCTTGCAGGGCAATTTATGCCTAATAGAATGGCCTGAAATAATTGAGCATTTACTCCCTAAATCCCTAGTTAGGATTAACCTACAAATAACTCAAGATAATAAACGCCGCTGTATAGTTAATCATTAGTCTATCCTAAATGTTCTACTTCATAAAATTCATAAAAAATTTCATCATCATTATTATTTAAAATTACGGCTTCATCTATCTTTTCTTGAATTGTATTAACATCTAACCAGGCCCATTGCTGACCGCCTTGGTATGGTAAGGGGTTATTTATATTTAAAGGGGCCGGCTGAGGATTTTCAGCAGCGTCCGGATCATCGACTCGCTCCCCAATGCCACCAACTTGCCGATCATCATCTTTACAAGGAAAATATTTTTCTATTATTGCGGGTGTTTCTAATTTTCTAAGGGTAATTTTTCCAGAATTCCAATCCTTAGGGGTTCTAAAGTCTTGATAGCTTGCTTTAACAAAGCTATTATCCGGTTCGCGGACTTTTATATCTAATTGCTTAGTGGCCAAAATTTGTAATTCTATATTATTTTGTTCTGTTTTATTATTTTTTTCAATCGCTGTTAAATCTTTTGCCTTCTGATAATGCTGTCTAGCGAATTGGGTTTGCCCTTTCTGGACTGCATGGGCTGAATGATAACCTTGGAATATTTTAAGGAGTATATTTATTTTATTGTTATTATTTTCTGTTAATTCTTCTAAGAGTAAAAAGCAATTCTCTACTCCCGTCTCATAATCAATGGCGTCATAATATTTTATTGCATCGACTAGTGCCTCTCCATTTTTTAATTTACATAATAAATTACCTAATGCTTTATATATTTTAAAAAACTCACAATTATCGTGGATAGAGTTGTAAAAACTTAATGCCGCCTCCTTTAAATATTTATTTTTTTGCTCTTGCTCTTCCGAATTAACCATCTTCTCTGCTTTTTCAACGTTTCTTAACCCTATATTATAATGGGCTTCACTTAAATTCTTTTTTATTCCCCCCTCATTTATATTTGTAAACTCCCGATATTTTGCTATCCAATGCAAGGCTTCTTGATAATACTCTAAGGGATGATACGGCTTTAGCTTAATACATTTAATGGCCGGGATAAGCATTTTTTCTATAGTAAGCCTAATATCTTCTACTATTTTCTCAAATGGATTTACCGGCACTCTTTCGGCTAATTTTTCAAAAATTTTTAGAAAATCGGCTTGCTGCTCTAAAATGTGGATATAATTATCCATTTGATTTTTTTCATTACCAAAAAAACCTTTTATAACCTTTAAATATTGAATTAAAATATTCACTTCATCTTTATTATCCTTAGCAATACTTACCTCTCTAAGCTTTATTATTTCCTTTAACGCCGGAAAATAAGATTTTTCACCTACAGCCTCATTATTTCCATATAAAATAGGCATAGAAAAGCAATCTTTTAAAAGAGGCTCATATTTAGAAAATGCTGTTGTCTCCAATTTGTGATGTAAGTCAAGATGATATAAAGACTTATAAGGATTAGTTAAGTTTGCAAAGTTACTATTAAAAAAATTTAATATAATTTTGCCTATTATAAAAATATTATCATTTTCAGGAATTAGTCCTTGCGGTTTTGTGAAGTCTAGCCTAGGAAAATCTTCGGCAAGTTTTATATTTCTTAAATGTGTTAATTTTTGGTTAAGCTCTTCATCTTCGAGGTATTCTAGGGCTTTGTCTTTACAATCAAAAATATTCCAAGCTCTATTTTCCCAACTAGCAAAAATAGTTGTTAGTGATACATAAATATCTGTTACTGATTCGTTAAAATTCCTTATTTCTAATAAAGTTTTTACCCCTTCCTCTTTTATCCCTTTGTTATCTCCGAGATGTACTATTTTCATAGTTTTGTTAATATTAAATATATCTGCTAAAGTTATTATCTTCTTATCATTTAAATCGGTTCTTGTTAAATTTAGCTGTAAAACTGTTTTATTATTTCTCAGCCAGTTTGCTAACCTTAAAATATTATCACAATCAAAAAATATCCCACTAAGATCAAGCTTATAAATGTTAAATAAAGAGAGAGGCAATATTTGGCAACTTTCTATCCCCTTACTCACCCACCTTATATCATCTATCCACTTTGCATTATCTTCAATCCATTCTAAAATAGCACTTACATTAACAAATAAAATATCATTTTTATTATGTATCGGATCAATAACTACTGCAACCTCAGGACGTTCATCGTGTAATATTTCAAATTCTTTAGGTTTCTCTTTATTTATAGCAGTAAAATATTCACTTAACGGTTCATCTAATATTTTCGTGAAATTAAATTCTAAGGGTTCTCCTTCACCCGGATGAGTAGAAAAATACTTCTCTAATATTGTTTTCAAAGGAGGAATAGTAGGTCGCTTTTGTGACGAGAAAAAATAACTAAACCCAAACATAACTATAGCCTTATAAATTGATTATTTATTTTGACCGACTAGCTCAAAAAATTAATCCCCAATAACGCCGGTTTAGGATAAGATTTTCAAAAAATCTTATCCTAATACTGATAGAAATAAGGATAAGTTCTTATCCTAAATTCGTGTCAATATTGCCTGAAAGCATGACCTGAAATAATTGAATATTTGTTGCCTAAACAGCTAGTTAGGATTAACTACGGCTGCCCTACTAGTTCCACATCGTCGCCTTCCCTTATCTCTATTTCACCAACATAAAAAGGAGCAAGTGGATTACCGTTAACATCTAAATTATTGCCGCCCGGCGGAGGGTTTTCAACAACAGCATTTGCATTATCACCTCCTTGCTGCGGATTTTCGACAACAGCATTTGCATTATCACCTCCTAACTGCGGATTTTCGACAACAGCATTTGCATTATCACCTCCTTGCTGCCGATTTTCAACAACAGCATTTGCATTATCACCTCCTAGCTGCCGATTTTCGACAACAGCATTTGCATTATCACCTCTTAGCTGCGGATTTTCGACAACAACATTTGCATTATCACCTCCTTGCTGCGGATTTTCGACAACAGCATTTGCATTATCACCTCCTAGCTGCCGATTTTCGACAACAGCATTTGCATTATCACCTCCTAACTGCGGATTTTCAACAACAGCATTTGCATTATCACCTCCTAACTGCGGATTTTCAACAACAGCATTTGCATTATCACCTCCTTGCTGCCGATTTTCGACAACAGCATTTGCATTATCACCTCCTTGCTGCGGATTTTCGACAACAGCATTTGCATTATCACCTCCTTGCTGCGGATTTTCGACAACAGCATTTGCATTATCACCTCCTTGCTGCGGATTTTCGACAACAGCATTTGCATTATCACCTCCTTGCTGCCGATTTTCAACAACATCTAAAGGGACTGGCGGATTGCCATTGCCGGCTAAATTATTGTTGCCAGGCGGAGGGTTTTCAGCAGCATCGTTATAAGGAAAATATTCTTTTATTATATTATCGATTATTTGTAAGTCTTCTAAGAGTAATTCTTTATTAATTTTTGAAGCATCCCAATTCTTGGCTGTTTTTATTTTTTCATAGCTTGCTTTAATAAAGCTATTATCTTGTTTGCCTGCTTCTATATCTACTTGATGACTGTTATGCTTTTTGAATCTTATATCACTTAGTTTTCCCTCATCACTTTCCTCAGCCGCTAATTCTGTTGCTATCTGATAATCCTTTCTAGCAGGTTGGGTTTCCCCCCTCTCAACTTCATAGTCACCTTGGCGTATTTTAAGGTCTATTATTTTAAGGGCTATTTCTTTACATTCAGCAGCAAGTCTTTCTATTTCATCTCCACTAGCTATTATGCCTTTATTATTAAAGGAATTTGCTAAAATATTACAATGCTTTTCTAATGATGCTTTTAAATTGTTAAGGTTATTTTGGAATAATTCTTCTAAGAGTGAAAAGGCCTGATTTACTCCTGTATCATTATTAATAAGCTTATAATATTTTATCGCATAGTTTAGTACATCTTCATTTTTTAATTTACACAATAAATCACATAATGCTTTGTATGCTTTATCACGCTCAGGATAATGGTCGATAGAGAGTACAAAACTTACTCCTGCCTTACTCCAATATTTATTTATCCGGTCTATATTTAGATTTTTATCCCTAATTATATCCTCTAAACTTAATCCCATCTGATTTAAAGCTTGTTCTGTCCTCTCTATAACTTCCTTCTGCTTAATCACATTCACTAAACTTAATCCCATTTTACCTAAATCTTGTTTTATTCCTTCTATATTTTCTTTATCCATAATCATCCTCTCCATCACCTCTATATTTCCTAACTTTAATGCACTTAGACCTCCATAACGTTCTTCCATAAATTCCATAGATTTCTTCATCTCAATCAGCTTTTCCAAACTTAATTGCATCCTCTGATTTACAGCTTGTTCTAGCTCCTGTATATTTTTTTTATCCTTAACCACATTCTCTAAGCCTAATCCTACCTGACTTAAATCTTTTTCTACCTGTTCTATAATTTCCTTCCGCTTACTAGCCTCGTCTGCATCTTTAACGTATATTAATCCTATTTTATAGTGGATTTTACTTTCCTTCTTGACTATTTTCCCACGCGCGTCATTTGTAAGCTCCCGATATTTTGCTATCCAATGCAAGGCTTCCTGATAATACTCTACGGGGTGATACGGCTTTAGCTTAATACATTTAATGGCCGGAATAAGCATTTCCTCTATAGTCTCACGAATCTCGATAGTTATATCAGTATCTCTGCCCCCAGATATTTTCTTAAATAAATTTGTCGAGTTTATTATGTCGATGTCGCCCAACTTTCCATTGCCTAACTTTTCAAAAAATATTAAAAAATTGGCTTGCTGCTCTAAAATGTGAATATAGTTATTCATTTGATTTTTAAATTCTAATATTTCTGCATCACTTTTTTCATGAATTTTTTCTTTTCCGAAAAAATCTCTTATAATTGTTAAGTATCGAATTAAAATATTCACACTGTCTATAAATCCATTATTACCAGCTACTTCTCTGAGCTGTATTATTTCCTTTAACGCCGGAAAATAAGATTTATCCCCTACATCTTCATGATTTTCATGTAAAATAGGCTTAGGAGGCAAGCATGAAGTTAAAAGAGGCGAATATATAGAAAATGCCGTTTCCTCTAATGGGTGATGTAAATTAAGTGAATATGAAGATTTATAAGGATCAGTTAAGTTTGCAAAGTTACTATTAAAAAAATTTAATATAATTTTGCCTATTATAAAAATATTATTACATGTTTGCTGATGTAATTGTTTTACTAATTCTAATGATCCGGGGATAATTGTTAGATATGAATCACCTTCTTTAGTTGCAACAAAATCTAATTTTAAATTCTTCGTATTTACTAAGTTGGAGATTGGGTTGTTATTATCAGTCGGCTTACGAAAAATATTCACGGATTTTTTTAAAAATGTTCCTATATATGTTCCTATATCTTTATGATATTCTTTTTCATTGTTTCTTATATACCTGTCAAGGATAGTTTGTATATGTTTCTCTTCTCTTTTTTCATCCGCATGAGTTACCGTTAACGATACGCTATTTTCTAATTTTTTAATATTCTCCCGCCAAATATTTTCATTTTCATCTTTAAAAATCTCGGCAAACTGCTTAATTAAAGCAGTAATAATACTATCATTCCTAGGTGAATCATAAATAGTAAGTAAAAACTTATATAACTTTAATTGCGGCTTAATTGCATTATTAAATGTTTGCCAAATATAATACTGAGCAGTAATTATCTGCTCGATACTTTTTACTTCGGTATCTCCGATCCCCGGACACTCAATAATTATATCTCCCCCCGTAAATTTAGTTGGAGTTTTAATGGGACCAAAATTATCCTCCCTTGCTTGGAGATCAACTATTTTAAAAGCCCCGGCAGATTCATCATTCAATATTACTAATTGTTTTCCTGTTAGAAAGCTAGCAAAGATACTTTTACCGGCACGTTCCCCTCCAAAAAGCATCGAAAACTTTTCATAATTTCCTTTTATTTCATTACCTCCACGGATCATTGAATTTAATATTGTTTTAACCGGGCTATTTTCCGGCTCTTGTGAATTTAATATTTCTAATTTGTCTGAAAGTTCTTTATCTCCCATATATTCTATCCGCTCTTTTTCAACGGCTGCTTTAAAAATATTGACTCCTGTTGGTCCCCCACCAATAAAAATCCCTTCTACTGATTTGTTAAATTCTCTTATTTTTAATAAAGTTTTTATCCCTTCTTCTGTTAGGTGGCCGTTATCTCTAAGCTCAACCGTTTTTATTGTTTTATTAGTCCTAAATATTTCCGCTAAAGTTATTGCTTTCTTATTATCTAAACCGATTCTTGTTAACCTCAAATCTATAATTGTGGTATTATTTCTAAGCCAGTTTGCTAACTTTAAAATATGATCATCATTAAAAAAAGTATTAGCAATACTTAGGACGTTAATATTAAGTAAAGGATAAATAGAAGGTACTACCTCTCCATCCTCTAACCACTTTATGTCATCACGCCACTTTACGTTTTTTTCAATCCATTCTAGGATAATTTTTGCATCTATAGCTGTTGCGTGCTTTTTGGTCCATTCTAGAATAATTTCCGACCGTTCTTTTTGATTTATTTTTTCAATATCAGACTCAGAAAATGGAGTATTAGAGGAATAAACAAAGCGCATTGGATCCTTATCATCTTCACGACATAATTCTTTATTAAGACTCTTAGTTTCTAATATGTGTCTCAAACGAAATTCTGATAGTTCTTTTTTTAATTTCAATAATTCTTTTTCATCTAATTCTGATAGTGCATTTAATTCCGATAATTCTTTTTCATCTAATTTTACTCGCTCTTTTAATTCTGATAAATTTTTTTTATTTAATTCTAATATTTCTTTTTTATTTATCTTCTCGGAATAATATTCCGTTAATATGTTTGATAGCTTGTTCAAAGAATCAGGAGTAGAATAATACTTCCTTAATATGTCTGCGAAATCAGCAGAACGCTTTTGCGGTGGGGGGCTGGAGCTAAAAAGACCAGTAGAGAGGTTAATAATACTATTTAACAAACTATTGCTGCTGTCGTTATTATTATTGTTGCTGTTGCTGTTATTGTTATTGTTAGGTAACATAACTAATCTATGCCTTATAAATTGATTATTTATTTATTTTGATCAATCAAAATATAAAAGCATTTTTGTCTTATAAGTTGAATAAATAACTAGTTAGGCATCTGATAAAAATTTAACGAACTGTAAATTTGCAACAAAGTTGAGAAGGAAAGGTGATGATTTTAAGGTAGGTTGTCATTCCGTGGCTACGACGGCTGATAAAAGTAGCAGTATGTCATTCTAGCTAAAAGCGGGAATCCAGAAAAAACAAAAAAGTCATCCTGAATTTATTTAAGGCTTTATTTTCCGGATGCCGGGATCAAGCCCCGGATCGACGTATAAATTACCCCCACAAGTAGAGTTTTGGATAGAACTCTACTCAAACGGCTTCACTATGACCATAGTGACGGCTACAACCATACAAAGTGTGGGAATCTCGTTAACAAGACGATAAAATTTTTCGGAATGGGTGTTTTTGCCGGTTGCAAAATCTTTACGCCATCTGGCAAGTAACCCATGAAAAATAACTAAAATTACAACTGCTAGCATTTTAACATGAAACCAAACACCTAACGCAACTATTCCGTAAATATAAGCATTTATGATACCGAAAATAAAGGTGCTGATCATGGTCGGATTCATGATAATCCGCATTAACTTTAATTCCATCACTTGCAGCATTTTATCGGCTTCCCCGCCGATTTTTACCTTAGTATGATAAACATACATACGTGGTAAATATAACAACCCTAGCATCCAGCATATCGCGGATATTAGATGAATTGCTTTAAACCATAGATAATAATTTGCCATTTTTCCTATTTAAATCTTTTATAATTATCGGTAAAAGAAGAATATCGGCAAGACTGAAACGGTCATTGCGAGGAGGCAATGGTGTTGTTGCATGGATGGTTAAAAACGCCCTCGGTGTCATTCCCGCGCAGGCGGGAATCCAGAGAAATACTTAAAATAAGTAAAATTATATAATAAATTACTATTTAATTTGCTCCTATTAACTTTCTGGATTCCCGCCTACGCGGGAATGACGCCCTTTTCATGGCAATTTTCGATCCATGCAACAACGCCCCCTCGCAATGACCGTTTCCTTCTTTCTTGCTCTTTCTTCTAATATTATTTCTTACACAAACACATTGTAAATTTGGGGGGACATATTCTTTTACCTTCAGCACTTACTATTAAATTATTACCTTTTTCATCAGCTTTAATATTAATTAATCCTAATACTATTTTTGCTAAGCCATTAATAAAAATTTTATTTACTCTAAGTGTCGGTATGCGAGTATAAGCGATTCCGTATTTATCTGCAATTAATTTATATTCTATATCAAGCTCTACTAAAGTTTCAACATGTTCGGAGACGAAAGCAATAGGCACTATTATTAAATTTTTTTTTACCGTTCCGGCTATCTCTATTTCATCTTCGGTATTGGGTTTTAACCACTCTACCGGTCCTACTTTGCTTTGATAAGTTACTTTATAATCCAAATTATCGATATTTAACTCCTTTACTACCAACCTTACGGTTTCCTCTATTTGCCATTGATAAGGATCGCCTGCCGTTATTATTTTTTCCGGCAAGCCATGTGCCGAAAATATTATACGACAATTATCTTTATCTGCTAAATATTTTTTGATTAATGAAACATGCGCTTTTATGAAATCTGCTTGCCTTGGGTAACAACAAATCGTTTTTATCGGAATATTGCCGTTGAAATTATTTATAAAATCTTTAACCGACGAGCCGATAGTAGTAGCTGAAAATTGTGGATATAACGGTAATAAAATTATCTCTGACGGCTCATATTTTTCTATTTGCTTAATTACTTCCGTTGATGTCGGTGAAAAATAACGCATAGCTATAAAAATACTGAAATCTTCTTTTATAGTTTTTTGCAGTTCCTTAGTTAAGGCTAATTTCTGCGCTTCCGTTTCAGCTAGTAAAGGCGACTTATTACCGATTAACGAATAGATTTTTTGAGATTTTTTATTTCTCGTGATAGAAATTATTTTAGCGATGACAAAACGCCAAGGGTTCGGCAGGTTAATAATTGCCTTATCGTAAAATAAATTAAATAAAAACGGTTTTACCGATTTTAAACTATCCGGTCCGCCTAAATTGAAAAGAATAATAGCTATTTTTTTTGACATTTATTTACCCGACAAGGTCATTCCTGCATAGATGGGGCGTTGTTGCATGGCTCAAATTTTTGATGTCATTCCCCGCGCGGCATTGTTGCGTAGATGGTTAAAATCGCTTAAAATTGTCATACCGTGGCTTGACCCACTACTGTACGAACGTTTAAATAAAGAGGTAAAAATTCTGTCATTCCGTGGCTACGACCACGGAATCCAGCTTATAATATCATAAAAAGATTCTAAAATAAGTCTAATATGGCTTTATTTTCCTGGATGCCGTGATCAAGTCACGGCATGACACAGCCTTTTTTCAACGTTCGTACAGTAGTGGGCTTGACCACGGTATCCAGAAAAAATTAAAAAGCCTAACTGGATGCCGTGGTCAAGCCACGGTATGACAGCGCGGTACTTTTAAAAAATACCCGAAATATAGCAATTTTTGATCCACGCAACAATGCCTTCCCGCGCAGGCGGGAATCCAGAAAATATTTAAGCGAATTATATAGTAAATTTTTATATAATTGTTTATTTTAAGTATTTTTTCTAGATTCCCGCCTTGAGCTAGGAATGACATCGAGAACGTTTTGACTATCCACGCGGGCATTGCCTCCTCGCAATTGTAAGTCTAAAATATGATATAATAAATAAGAGGTCAATATAAAGAAAAAGATTTATAATGACTTTAAGATTAGAAATTCACCCTAACTTTTAAGCTACATTGTTGGGCAAGATATTTATTTGCAATGTTAGCATTGTAATTAATACCATACTCCATCATTTTATATTTAGCAGTCACACTGCCCCCAACATTAAAGCTAATTTTAGCCTGGTTAATTTTACTGTTCGGGAACGGATTTGTCATACCGGGTAACCTTGCATCAACGAGCTGTGATTTATCTTTAAAATGACGATGAACAAAACTATATAATTCCGGAGTTAGGATCATATGACCGGTATTGATGTTTTTAGAAGCTCTAAAACCAACTATTCCTTCAACTAAGTCGGAAGTTGCTCCTTTAACCGTTAAATTTTGGAACGAAGTACCTGTCTCAAGATAGCTGGCATCTCTAAATTTAGAATATCTAATACCTATTATCGGCTTTAAGTTTACTGCTTGGGAAGACAAATAATCATATCCTGCCAAAATCTGTCCGGTATAAGAATGCGATCTATGTTTGCCGATCGCCGTTTGATAACTCATTACTCCGCCCGCCAATATCATCGGACGTTGCGAATAATTTTTAACTAAACTATTACTATATAAGGCAATACCGCTAAAGAATAAATTACTATTCGGTAAATCATATAATCCGTATAAAGAGTAAATATCGCTCTTAACTCTACTTTCATCACCGAGCTTATCGTTTTTATGCTTCATTATCGTATAAACTCTAGTATAAGATGTACCGAGTAACAAATCGTCGGTTACAAAACCGTCAAACCCTAGGGTAGCACCTCTTGATTTTGCTTTATAATCATTCACGTCGCCTTTTATTTTCTGCTCGCTATTACCGATAAAAGGACTCACCCATACGCCAAGCTTTGTTTCCGTTTCATCACCTGCCGCTTCTGCTACAAAATTATTCATTCTCGTATTTAGGGTAGCGTTCACTATATTATTTACTTTTGTATGTATACGAACAACAGTCGATGGATTGATCTTATTTTGGATCAGAGGTTTTATTATTTCCGGTGTCTTATCTTTATCAACACGACCTAATTGATTTACAACTCCACCGACCGCAGGACTATATTGATGTTTTTCTACTACATCTTTATCATTATTACCACCGCTAAGTAATGCTTCTATAACTTCTTTCACTATCGGATCGGAAGTTTCTTTCGCCTCTTTCTTTAATACTTCTTTAGAGATATCAGCAGCCGATACAGTCAGTGATGACTCATCTATCGACCATTTAACAAAACGATTTTGTTCACCGTTCACGGTAATATTAATTTTATCGGCAGGCAGCACTAGCCCGTTATCGTCTTCTGAAGATATTAGCGCATGTTTATTTTTATCTATTTCGTTAATATCTATATCAGGAGCAATAAAATTAATTTGTAAATCCGTTACTTGCGATAAGTCTATTTTACTGCCGGCTGTAATTAATATGTTACCGCCGTCTTTCTTTACTACATGATAATTTGCTAAAATAGTTAACTGATCTGAAAAATTAGCCTGCCCCGTATATGTTATTTGCGAAGTGCCTAAACTAATCGTGGTATCGCTACCGGTTAAATCACTATTAAAAGCAAGGTCATTAGTAACCTTTATAATAGCATCGTCAGCTATTACATTCATTGCGGTTATATTACCGACAAATTCTGTCGTCGAGCCTTTTGATAATATAATATTACCGTTACTATTAATGGCACTATCAAACCTTGTCACACCGTTTGTTGTAATGTCGCCGACTGGATTTGCCTCTGTCCCGACAACACCGCTGATGCTACCGTCGTTAGTGAAGTTTAATTTTAAAGGCTCGCCGCCGGTTGAGTTAATAGCACCGATTAGAGTAAATTTTTCCGGTAAGGTTAACATCTTGGTACCGGTTCCCTGAATCTCGTTGATCACATAATCGTTGTCTGCTTGGAGCGATACTTTTCCTTCACCGACCTTTAACATTTTAAGACCTTCGATCTCGCCTTTAATCTTGCCGTCGCCTAAAAACTCTATAGTACCATTAGCATCACCAAAAACATCACCGGTAATGTTTTTACCGTTAGCTAAAGTTATAGTTGCATCGCGGTTTTGGAAATTTACATTACCGTTGATATTACCATTTTGTATCAAATGCGTATCTGCTCCAAAAGTTAGGTCACCGTTAATATCTTTGCAGGTTATCAAATTCGGTACAGAATTTGCATTACCAAGCCATATGTCATTAGCAAAAATATTAGATTGTACGGCAATTATCCCGTTACCGACTAAAATTAATTCTTTTAACTTGTGATCCTGGGTACCAAGGGTAATATTAATATTATTGTCGGCACTACCAATAGTTAATGTCTTACCGGCTATTATGGAATCTATTACAACTTTACCAAAATTATTATCTCCTGGATCAAGAGTATTAGCGAGCGTTATAGTTCTATCATCGGCAGCTGAATTTCGTAACATAAATGCTGCATCTTCATGCATAAAATTGATAGTATTACCATCTGTTAAAATACCAAAATCACCGTTTTTTGCATCAAGCGTGTAGATAGTATCACCCTTCGGAGCTTTAGTCGCAGGAAATGCCGCCCCGATATTTATTTGCGGAATCTTAGCGGATGTTGCTCCTTGATCAACAAATTTGGCTTTACCTATAATATTAAGCTGCCGGGTGCCGCTTATGTCTATTAAGTCAGTTACAATAACATTATTAACAACAGTTAGTTCTGCTAATTTATCACCTGCAATATTTCCAAATCTTCTAACATTAGCATCATCACTATTAATAGTTAAAGCGTTATTATTATCGCCTATAAAAACTAATTTACCGCCGCCGTTAGCAAAAGCCGGTAAATCAGCAGCTAAGTTTATAGTTGCATTATTTTTACTTCTAAATATTAATCTAGAATTCACTCCTACAAAATTAATTTCGTTGCCACCCTTCAGTAAAGTAATATATTCACGATCGGCATTTATTATAAATGTTTTAGCTTCTTGAATATCAATTGTTTTGATATCACCGATAGTTACATCATTTGCCCTAAGTTTGTAAGTATTAACTTTAAGCATACCGTTACCCCCGTTTTCTACCTTAGCACTAAAAACATAGCCTTTTTTATTTTGTCCGTTAAATTCTAATATACCGCCTTGAACATTACCCTTAGAAAATATAACGTTTTCTGCCGTTAAATCACCGCCTATTTGCACGGTACCGGCGGTAATACCATTAGCAGGAACAAAATTCAAATTTTTCGTGGCAACATCTCCCTGCAATTCGACTATTTTTGTATCATCACCTTGAATGTTAATATCTTTTAATGTCTCACCTTGACCTGTATTTCCTTGAACTACTCCGCTACCCTGAAAGTTAATTTCATCTGCTACTTTCCCACTATTGTTTGTTAGATTACCTCCCTTATCCACATCTATAATTAACTTCGATTGATCTCCTAAAGTTATATTGTCCAGAGCAGCATAGCTATTAGGCATTGCTTCAGCACCGGAGAAAAATTTTAAATTATCGTCTGTGCCGGTACCGGTTAAAGTTAAAGCTTGTGCATCATTAATTATGACTTGAAGCTTTTTGTCTCCTCCTGCTGTATTAACCACGGAGCCTAACTTAATATATCCTTCCACATTAAGAGTAGCTTTTTGACCGTGTAAATCAAGCGCACGTATATTTGATTGATTACCGGTATAAATATGAGCCTCTATATTGCTTAATTGTAATGTGGAACCGTCAATAAAACAGTTTTCGGCAGCCCCTTTTTCTTCACTTAATTGATTTAAACCATTTGTACCTTTATCCAACCATACTTCACCCAAATATATATTTCTAATATTGCCATGAAGGCGTACATTACCTCTAGTTCCATCTTTTTTAGCCTGCCTAGCAACAGCCGGCGCCTCTCCCGCCGCCGCAAATGCTCCGCTATTCATTAGTAAAGTAAGGCTAGAAGCTGTTATTAAGCCTGTTTTAAATATTTTATTAAGAATTTTCCGAGAGTTGTTCATGAGATTATACCTTAAATCAATTTATTAAGAATTTTTTATATTTTATTAAAATTACGTTAAGATGCAGTAATATATAGCGATGATTTTGTTATGTCTATATAAATTATTGAGAAAAATAAACCTTTGGGGGTTAATAAAAATATCTGTTGCTTTTATATAACTATTAAATTTTATTAATATACTATATTATTATGTTGTTGTTTGAAGAAATGAAGAATTAAGAGGAGGCAATATTTGCGTGGATCCATGGGTGTCAACTTAAGGGATCGTCATTGCGAGGCGCCATAGGCGTTGTTGCATGGCTCAAATTTTTGCAAAGTGTTTCGGTGTCATGCCGTGGCTTGACCCACTACTGTACGAACGCTGAAAAAAGGCTGTGTCATGCCGTGACTTGATCACGGCATCCAGGAAAATAAAGCCATATTAGACTTATTTTAGAATCTTTTTATGATATTATAAGCTGGATTCCGTGGTCGTAGCCACGGAATGACAGAATTTTTACCTCTTTATTTAAACGTTCGTACAGTAGTTGGTCAAGCCACGGTATGACACCGTACTTATAATAACCATAATACGGTAAATTATTAGCCATGCAACAAGGCTCCGCCTTTAGCTAGAATGACATCAGAGAGGTCTACTAAAAACTCCTTTCTTAAACTGAAGCTTTTATTCCGAGACGAGTTTTAGAATATTATTTCGAGCTTTTATAGACCATTATCCGTAAACTATGTATTGCTTTGAAACCTAAGTAAATTGCAATGCGCTCTAATATTATTTCTTGCTGAAAAGCAATTTCCGGATGGACTGCAGAATTCTCTATTTGTACATGAAGTATATTTGTTTTCTGTCCTTTATGCATGCCTGAGGTTATTTTTAAAGGACGCGCTTTAGCATTAACTGCGCTGCCGACAATTTTGTGCCAATTAATCACAATTTCGGCAAGTAGCGGATGTTGCTTATTTAAAACTCGTCTAAGAATTAAATCTAGATTATCTTTAATAGGTTTCATTTTAACAACTTAACTAAAGTTAGTAACATTACCGCCAAAGCAAGCATAATAGATATAATAGGGTAATATAAAGAAGTCACGGACAATATCATTAAGAATATATTACAAATAGCAACGCTGCTTACTACTTGCTTATGGGTTTTACCGTTTTGTACCGCTTTTTGAAAAAAATGTTTTAAATGAGGTTGCCAAATTTTTTCTTTATTAATAAGCCTAATTAAGATAGTGAGACCTCCGTCGGCAATATAATATAATACCGCAATAAAACAAGCGATAAACAAATGGATGCCGGAAGAGCTAAGTAAAAGCAAACAAAGACCTGTTAAAAAGCCAAGACTAATACTGCCGATATCCCCTAAAAACACCTTAGCCGGATGCCAATTAAATATCAAAAAACCGGAACAGCAGCCGAGTATAATAGTGCTTAAAGTAACTATAAAATATAGATTTGCGATTGCATAAGATTGTAAATAGCATAACAGTAACATCGTAATTGATAGATGAATTGACTGCATGCAACTAATACCGTCTATGCCGTCCATAAAATTATAAATATTTGTGAAACCGCTTAAAGCAATAACCGCTAAGGTAAAAATTATATATAAAGATAGGTCGTAATCAAGCGACACTACCGGCAATAAAAAAAAGAAAACAGCAAAAGCAGAGCAAATTAAATGAACTATTAACCGAATAAAGGCGGATATCGGTTTTAAATCATCCCAAAATGACACTGCCGCAATAACAAATAACAGCGGGATAAGTTTTATTGAAGTAATAAGCGCATCGGTAGTTAAATATTCAAACAGACTAAAAGCTATAGTTACGACAATTACGATAGCAAGCCCCCCCCCGCGCGGCGTTACTTTATCGTGTGAGCGGCGGTTGCTTGGCACGTCCACCACTCCCAAAGAAGAAAGATAGCGAATCAATAACCTAGTCAGTAAGCTCGTCGCTACCATCGAACAAATAAATAATAACATATAGCTATTTATATAAGTCATAATAACATATTAGATTTGAAGCTAAAATAATCATTATTAGCTATAATAACGTGATCGTGTACCGATATATTTACGGTATGGCAAGTTTCTACTATTTTACGGGTCGTATCAATATCGGCCTTTGAAGGCTGCGGGCTACCGCTTGGATGATTATGAACTAATATAATCGCGCTCGCTTCGTTAAATAACGCTCGTTTTATTATTTCCCGCGGATATATTGCTGCCTGGTCAATGGTACCTTGGCTTAAAACTTCATCGGCAATTAAAATATTTTTTTTATTCAAGAATAATACGCGGAACTGCTCTAGCGGTATACTACTCATTGTAACTTTCAAATAATCAACTAAAGCTCCCCATGACCCGATAATATTTTTATTCGTTATTCTCTGTTTTAATATCCTATTTATTAACTCACGCATTACCGCAAAATTAACGTATAAATTTTCATTTGTACCGCTTATACTGAGTAATTTATCTTTATCAAGACTAATTAAATTAGTAAGATTTTTAAATTTTTCCAACAATTTTTTTGCTAAAGGTTTTACGTCTTTGCGAGGGATAGCAGAAAATAATATCAGTTCTAGTAACTCATAATCAGAAAACCCCGATGCTCCGCCGGCATTAATAAGACGTTGTTTTACCCGCTTTCGATGCCCTATATAATGAGGTCCTATATAATCACCTTGACACCCCTCCGCTTCGTTAAGGCTATTAACTCCTTCAATATCATTTTCGTATGTTAAATCCCAAACATTAAAATTATTTAAATATAAGTTACTTTTCATATAGCATTTTTAATTAAGTATAGATTTTTGTTGCTTGAACATCCAACTGTCATTGCGAGGAGGCAATGCCCGCATGGATGGTTAAAATCGCTTAAAACTTGTCATGCCATGGCTTGACCCACTACTGTACGAACGTTGAAAAAAGGCTGTGTCATGCCGTGACTTGATCACGGCATCCAGGAAAATAAAGCCATATTAGACTTATTTTAGAATCTTTTTATGATATTATAAGCTGGATTCCGTGGTCGTAGCCACGGAATGACAGAATTTTTACCTCTTTATTTAAACGTTCGTACAGTAGTGGGCTTGACCACGGTATCCAGAAAAACCTTAATAAAAAGACTGGATGCCGTGGTCAAACCGTCGTTGTTGCGTGGCTCGAATTTTCGATGTCATTCCCGCGTAGGCGGGAATCCAGTCTTTTTCTTGTCATGCTGAACTTGTTTCAGCATCTATAGAAGATCCTGAAATAAATTCAGGATGACTTATATAGTATTTTTTCTGGATTCCCGCCTGCGCGGGAATGACATCGACCGTGCTTTAATTATCCATGCAACAACACCTCCTTAGCTCAGACGATTTTTTTATCACTTGTCATATTTCACCTAACATAAGGAGGGTGGCGGAGGTTTTTAGGTGATAGGGTAAATATTTCAAAACCGTCTTTAGTAACTCCCATACTATGTTCAAATTGCGCCGATAAAGATTTATCGCGAGTGGTAACCGTCCAGCCGTCAAGCTTGCTTAAATGCGTAGCATAATGACCGGCATTAACCATCGGCTCAATAGTAAAAAACATACCTTCTTTAAGTACTGCCCCCGTGCCTTTAGTTCCGTAATTTAATACAGACGGTTCAGCATGAAAAACTTGACCGATACCGTGTCCCGTATAATCTCTTACCACCGAATAATTATGCTTCTCGGCGTAAGTTTGGATAGCATGCCCTATATCACCGAAGCGCACACCGGGCTTAACTATTTCAATCCCTTTCATCATGGCATCATAGGCAACCTGGATAAGCCGCTTCGGTTTAATCGCCACTTCACCGACATAATACATACGACTAGTATCGCCATACCATCCGTCAACGATTACGGTTACATCAATGTTAATTATATCACCGTTCCTTAGCGGTTTATCGTTTGGAATACCGTGGCACACTATATGATTTATCGACGTGCAAATCGATTTTGGAAACCCTTTATAATTTAAAGGCGCCGGAATAGCATTACTCGCAATAATAAAATCATGACAAAGATTATTCAAGGAGTTTGTAGTAACTCCGGGATTTACATAATCGGTAATAAAATCTAAAGTTTCAGCCGCCAACTTCCCCGCTGCTCGCATCTTGTGGAAATCTTCGGTTGAATGAATTTTTATACTCATAAATAACTATCAATTGTTTTTTAAAGAATTGACTACAGCATAACAGCTTTCCATACCGGTGTAAATTCTAAGTTATCAGGCGTTGTTGCATGGATCGAATTTTTGATGTCATTCTAGCTAAAGGCGGGAATCTAGAGAATATTTAAGCGAGTTATATAGTAAATTTTTATATAATTTTGCTTATTTTAAGTGTTTTTTCTGGATTCCCGCCTTTAGCTAGGAATGACATACAGCTAAATTCAGAAAGATTTAGACAATGTGAATTTAAAGGTGAGCCTGCGCTAGCCGTTAATAATACGTGAGCACAGGCGAATCCAGAAAAATTCGCTTGTATCAAGCTTTCTGAATGACGCTGTACAGCACTTTTTTTGAGCCATGCAACAACGCCATCAAGCGATCGAGATGACGCTGTAGACATGGAAGGAAAATTATTAAACTGCAAGGCACTTTAAGCGATATTTTAACCATTTTCGTTATAAAAAAAGTCGGGTTTTTAAGTCCGACCTTCTTTAAAAAGATAAATTAGATGTTGTAACTTTTATTGATGTACAACAGTTACAGCTCTACGATTATAAGCATAAGCTTCTTCATTATTTCCTATCATAGCCGGTCTATCTTTACCGTAAGATATGATGCTTATTCTGTCCTGCCCAACACCTTTCTGTGTTAAGAATTTTTGTGCAGCGGCTGCTCTTCTTTCGCCAAGACCTAGATTGTATTCTCTAGTACCTCTTTCATCGCAATGTCCTTCAACTGTAGCTTTTACATGAGGATGTCTAGATAACCAGCAAGCTTGTTTTTCTAGTTCTTCTTTACTTTTTTCGGATAAAGCGGAACTATCGTAAGCAAACCATACTGCATTACCGGCACTTTTTTCAAAATCTTTCATTAAAGAAGTTTCTTCGCCTTGATTCATCATACCGTCAGTTTGTGCAGTTCTTTTTGAAGTATTACAGCCTGCAAGAAGAAATAAAGCAAGAAAAGCTAGTGTAATTTTTTTTGTTGTCATAATTAAGCTCCTTTAAGTTTTAAATATTATTATTGTGTATTAATTATTTAGTCGGTTATCTCAAAATTGATAAGTACAACCCGGCTAAGCTATGTAAGTTAGTATATATTATTATTTTACCAGTTAAAAGACTAAAATATAACTATATGTCGTTAGTGCCGCTTTAATGTGGTAAAAATATCATTTTAATAAAACTTGCTAATTAACTCTTTAATTAAATTCTTTATTTTCTCTACCGCACTAGGTAACTTGCTTATCTCGCTGCCGCCGGCTTGGGCAACGGTGGGTTGCCCGCCACCGCCGTTACCGCCTAAAAATAAGGAAAGTTCTTTTGCTATATTACCGGCATTAAGCTTATTGCTGATATTTTTACTGACTGCAACGGTAATAGATAATTTTGTGTTACAATTTGCAATATATATAACTACCAAATCTTCTATTTTGCTTGCCAATTGTTCGGCGGCTTGACGTAATATTTTATTATCTAAATTTTCAACAATTTTATAGATTAGCTTTATACCCGATATCTCCGTAGCTTCCTTGACAATTTGCTCTATACTTAAATCAAGGGCCGCAACTTGCATCTTCGATAATTCTTTTTCTAATTCTTTACTGCGATTAAGAACGTTATTTATTTTATTAACCAGTTCATCTTTATTAGTTCGCAAAATATTTTCCACTGACTTTAGTATAAAATCGTTGTCCCTCATTAATTTTAAGACAAACTCTCCGCAAACTGCTTCTATTCTTCGGACTCCTGCCGCTATAGCGCTTTCACTAACAATTTTAAAACAACCTATATCGCCGGTTCGCTTGACATGCGTACCGCCGCATAACTCTAGCGAGTAATCATCCTTCATTGACACTACTCGTACTTCTTGATCATATTTTTCGCCGAATAAAGCCATCGCGCCTAGTTTAATTGCCTCATCGGTAGACATTAAAGCAGTATTTACTTTATGGTTATCCCTAATAATTTGATTTACTTTATCTTCAATTAAATTAATCTCTTCGCCGCTAATAGCTTTTGAATGACTAATATCAAAACGTAAATGATCGGGTGCGACTAATGAACCTTTTTGCGTTACGTGTTTGCCCAGTATTTCATGTAATACCGCATGTAATATATGGGTAGCGGAATGATGAATTTTTAAGTTTTGCCGATATTTAATATCAATACTAAAACTAGCAGTATCTCCTTTTTTGATTATGCCTTCCTTTAAAAGACATTCATGGACGATAATAGAACCCAAATATTTTAAAGTATTAATTACTTGAATCTTACTGTTTTGTGAAGTAATAAATCCTATGTCGCCCATTTGACCGCCGGACTCGCCGTAAAAAGGAGTTTGATTACTAACTAATAAAAATCGCTCACCTACTTCCTTAATATCATCTACTAACGAGTTATTTTTTATTAAAGCAATTACGATGCCCTCAGCCTCATTAAGTGTGTAACCAAGGAATTCGGTACTACCGAATTCCGCTTTTATCTCAAACCAAAGCTGATCGGTTTTAGATTCACCGGAACCCAGCCATGATTGCCGCGCGCGCGCTTTTTGCTGTTGCATATTTTGGTCAAAGCCTGCATGATCAACCGAAATTTGCCTATTTTTTAAGATATCTTCCGTTAAATCAAGCGGGAAGCCGTAAGTATCATATAATTTAAATGCTACTTCGCCGGATAATTTACTACCGCCGACAAATGTTTTTGTTTCTTCGTCAAGTAATTTTAAACCGCGTTCTAAAGTAGCTTTAAATCTAATTTCCTCTTGTTTTAAAATACCGCCGGTAAAATCTTCTGCCCTTTTTAGCTCAGGATAAGCATCACCCATTAGGTCCACTAATTTCGGCAATAACTTATATATTAGCGGCTCTTTGCTACCGAGTATATGCGCATGCCTCATAGATCTGCGCATAATGCGCCGCAAAACGTAGCCCCTTCCTTCGTTTGAAGGCATTATTCCGTCGGCAATTAAAAAAGCTGCTGCTCGCAAGTGATCGGCAATTACTCGGTACGAAAACTTAGCTTCACCTTCGACCTTAACTTTTACTATGTTTTCGGTGAAGTTTATTATCTCTTTAAATAAATCTATATCGTAATTATTATTTACATTTTGCATTACGGCGGTGACGCGTTCAAGCCCCATGCCGGTATCGATCGATTGTTGCGGTAGCGGAACTCTAGTATCTTTATCTATCTGCTCATATTGCATAAATACCATATTCCAGATTTCAATAAAACGATCTCCGTCTTCATCTTTAGTGCCGGGCAAGCCGCCTTTTACGTGTTCACCGTGATCATAAAAAATCTCCGAACACGGACCGCACGGACCTAGATCACCCATTGACCAAAAATTATCGTTTGTTTTAATCCTAATGATTCGATCATCGCTTAGATTAGCTATTTTCTGCCAATATAAAGCCGCCTCGTCGTCGGTATGGAAAACCGTTACATATAATTTTTCTTTAGGCAATTCAAATTCTTTAGTTAGTAGATTCCAAGCATAATATATGGCTTGTTCTTTAAAATAATCGCCGAAAGAAAAGTTACCTAGCATTTCAAAAAATGTATGATGCCTTGCAGTATAGCCGACATTTTCAAGGTCGTTATGTTTGCCGCCGGCTCTAAGTGATTTCTGACTAGTTACGGCTGTTTTATAAGCTCTTTTTTCTTGTCCGGTAAACACGTTTTTAAACTGCACCATACCGGAATTAACAAACATAAGACTCGGATCGTTATAAGGAATCAATGAACTAGCCGGTACATGAACATGATTATTTAAAGCAAAGTAACTTATAAATTTACTTCTAACTTCTTCGGTGGTAAATTTAGTCATAATAAGATATTATTGAATGTGTCTTTTGAGTATCTCCGATGTCATTCCCGCGAAAACGGAGCGTTGTTGGATGGCTAATAATTTACCGTATTATGGTTATTATAAGTACGGTGTCATACCGTGGCTTGACACCGAAACACTTTGCAAAAATTCGAGCCACGCAACAACGCCCCGTTTTCACGGAAATGACATCGATATTTAAGTTATATTAAGATTTCTTTATACTTAAATGGTTATAAGCAGTATAGTAAAAAATATAATTAATTATGTTTAATTTAAACAAACTACGAAATATGCAATTAAACACGCAATTTATTACAAAATTCTTAGCTAATTTATTAACTAACGTAAAAGTGCGTTGGTTGTATAAAAAAAATATTGTTATTTTATTTGGCAGTAAAGGTGTTTTTCTTAGTGCTTTTATAAAAAATAAGTTAGCGGAAAGTTTATTTATTCCCTTTACGGATTCGATAGATTTAAACTTATATAAAAGTTTTTTTCATAAATTTAAAAACTCCGATGTTTTTTTCTTACTTGACGGCGCTGAATGCAAAATGCGCCATGATTCAATACCTATATTGCAATCGATAGTAAAAACTAACCCTATCGAGCAATTTATTAACGGCTATTTTAATAAAGACGATATAATAGCACATTATGTTTATAAGAGGACTACAACACCGAGCGAGTTTTGGTCTACTTTAATTATGTCTAGCCCTTATCAGCCGCCTTTGAGCGACATAGGTGAATGTGTATTTGAAAACAAATCACTAGCCTTTAAGGGAATTTATTTTTTAGCGTTAGAATTTAAAACTATTCTTGATAAAATAATAAAAAATACTCAGCAAAATAAATATGCCGATTATTTTCAGATCTGTGTATTTATTTTAGAAGCAAGCGGCATTAAATTTATTATAAAACATCAAGATAATATAATTTCTATGCGCACATTTGAATATCCTCCCGATAAATCGGAATCATATATTCAAGGAATTATTGAACAAGAAATAAATGATTGTTTGTTATTATTTAAAAATTATATCGGTAACTTAAACAATGAAGCGTGTATAATTCTTATAGTAGAACCTGAATTACAAACTTTATTACAACAATCAAATTTTGAAAATCATCCTGTAATTTTCATCCCCATGGATGGGATATTAAATGAAGTAAATTTAACCGCTAATAAATTCTTAGACGCTAATATTAGCAAATTATTTATCAAATATAAAAATTTCCGAGCAACTAATACTTATTTAAAATCAATAGAGAAGCTTAATTTTATCGGCTCCTTAATATTTAAATTATTTAGTTTCGGTATGATTATATTGCTTATTATAGCAGGAGCTACTAAATATAAAACATTCCAAAACAATAAAGCATCACTTTTTTTTAGTGAAAAATATTATGCAACGACCCAACAATATGATGAGATAAAATATAAATATCCTTACATTCAAAATACTACTAATTTAGCAGACTTATATGTGATAGAAAAATTATTGGAAGCACCGGTAACATTACCGTTTGATTTATTAGAAAAATATATAACAACTTTAGGGCCACCTTTTCAGTTAAAAGAAATCACATGGGAATTGACTGACGTAGATAACATATTATTGATGTCTAAAAGATATTTAAATGTTAGAATTCTGCTTAATTTTACAACCGCTAACTTATCCGTAACAGAATCTATAAACAAATTAAATGATCATATAAAACTTATCCAAGATACTATGGCCGACGAAAATATTAAACTCAATATCACCGTATCCGAAGATAAAATAATTAATACATCCGGCAAGGTAGTAATACCGTTATTCATTAAATATAGCCGAAAGGGATAGGAACATGTTTACAAAATATATTATGTATTTAAAAAATTATATTTTTTTTCAATTTGTCGTATATTTTTTTTGTACTTCACTAATTATTCTCCTAATACAAACCCTTAAGGAAGAGTATAAGGTCTCTACTATTAGGAAACAGAGTACCCAAGAAGCTCTAACGGAAGAAACTTTAAAATTATATTCTATAATTAATTCTAAAGAAGAAATATTAGAGGCTTATACCAAATATGCCAATTTAAGTATTCCTAAGAGAAGCGACTGTTTAAATCATTATGAACTTATACCAAAAATACAAAGCCTTGCCGATAAATATAAATTAGCTGAACCCATTGACGTAACCGTCAATACAATCTTCCTAAGAAATAATATTCAGGAATTTCAAGGCGAACATGAAAAAATTAGTATAAATAATTATAGTGTGAATTTAAAATTTGCAGCCCGGGATTTCAACACGTTTTTACAAATATTTCGAGAAATTTATTCTTATATGCCGGTTAACACTATCGTAACTTTTGTACGAGTACGTAACGAGGAAGTGCTTACTCCTAAAACTATTTATAAACTTTCACCAGCAAAATCCCCTGATTTTATTTATGCTAAATTAACTATGTATATTAGGGAATTAGTATCAAAAAACTAACTATAAATGATATGATTATATTAAATAATATTAATTCTCAATTGTTTAAAAAAGATATCATGAATAATTTTATTGATAATATCTCAAGTCTTACATGTTCAACACTGGCAAATATTATTTCTATAGACTACGTAATAAGGCTTAACTCTAAGCCTGATGCTAAAAAATATATTGCTTCTTGCATTCTCAAATTAAAAACTTTTTTGGGTAATAAGGTCATAAATGACGATAGTTTTTCAGTAGCTTTAACGTTATTTGCCGTAGCTATTACATCTGAAGATACAAATACTGCTCATAAAGATAATATTTTAGAGCAATCGCAAGATGTAGTGGCAGAGAATTTAGTAAATATTTATTTTAAAGATATAGTTATAAGCGACACTGATAAAGTAGCAATTAAAGCAGTATTTAAGAATTTATTAAAAGAAAAAAATTCTAATAATATAATTAATTATATTCAATCTAATCCCGAATTATTTTGTAGCTCGGTAATGTATGCAATAAAGAAATATCAAAGGCAAGACGAGATAAATTCGTATATAAAAAAAGAAATTGATAAAGTATTAGAAATTTCTTTAGAATTTATTAAAAAAAATAATACATTTAAACAAGCCGCCGGCAAAATTGCCAGTGCTATTTGTGCGCTAGCCATAGGAGCAATCAGCGTTGCAACAGCAGGTGCTACTTTTTCTCTCATAATTATACCGACCTCTATTTTTGCTATAAAATACGCGCCTCAAATCGGAGAAAAAATCGGCGAGTTGATTTTAAATAATGATTCGGTAATAAAATCTAAAGAGAAAGAAATTAGTGAATTCAAAGCTGAAATTCAAAATAATAATCAAGCTTTTTTGACGCAAGAAAAAGCAAAAAAGCGTAATAAAAATAAAGAGAGAGAAGCTACAATTTCTCCTAGTAAAATAGATATTGCAAAGGAAAATATTAATAAAGTTAAAAAGCCGCAATATGAAAAACATAGATAGATAATCATATACGTCATTGCGAATGGGTGTTGGCGTTGTTGTATGGATGGTTAAAATCGCTTAAAACTTGTCATTCCGTGGCTTGACCCTGTACTGTACGAACGTTGAAAAAAGGCTGTGTCATGCCGTGACTTGATCACGGCATCCAGGAAAATAAAGCCGTATTAGACTTATTTTAGAATCTTTTTATGATATTATAAGCTGGATTCCGTGGTCGTAGCCACGGAATGACAGAATTTTTACCTCTTTATTTCAACGTTCGTACAGTAGTGGGCTTGACCACGGTATGACACACCACGGTACTTTTAAAGAATACCCGAAATATAGCAATTTTCGATCCATGCAACAATGCCAATACCGCCTCGCAATGACAATGACAAGGGATTCAATGGCTTACCCGACAATAATCATATTATATCAACTATTTTTTGCTTGTGAATAGGGATTATTAACTTTATTATTCTTTATTTGAGATATATAAAATACAAAGTAACTTGATGAGAAAGATCGTAATATCCGGCATGATCGGCAATGCCCTTGAATGGTATGATTATGCATTATATGCTCAATTTGCTTATATAATCGGTCAGCATTTTTTTCCTGATTCAGAAATGCGTGAAACACTAACTTTTGCCGTGTTTGCCGCCGGCTTTATAGTAAGACCGCTCGGCGGAATTATTTTCGGCAATATCGGTGATAGATTCGGTCGGCGTATTGCTTTAGTAGTAGGTATTATAACAATGGCGGTACCGACCGCCGGCATCGGGTTATTACCCGGTTATAATACTATCGGTATTGCTGCTCCTATAATCTTAACCGTTATTAGATTAATACAAGGTTTTTCTCTCGGCGGAGAATTTAGCGGCTGTATCTCTTATATTGTAGAACATGCATCTTTAGAACAAAGAGGGCTTGCAGGTAGCGCTTCTTTCGTTAGTATGTGTGCCGGTATGCTCCTTGGTCTTGCTACGGCTGCCGGTTTCTCTTACTTTATGCCTCCCGATATTCTTTATAATTGGGGTTGGAGGATACCTTTTATTGCCGGTTTATTTATCAGTTTAGTAGGGCTATATATTAGAAAAAATTTATCGGAAAGTCCAATCTATAAAAAAGCCAAAGAAAGTGGGCGTTTAGCACGTTTCCCTCTTCGGGAAACACTAACTAAATATTGGCGAGAATTGATTATAGCAATCGGTCTTTATATTACGGTAACGGCACCTTTTTATACCTCAACGGTTTTTATCGGTAATTTCATGAAAACGCTTGGGTATAGTAATCATCAAAGCTCAATCGTTAGCAGCGCAATACTCGTGACTATGATGGTTGTATTTCCTATTGCTGCTTATATTTCCGATAAAATCGGTCGACGTCCTGTATTAATATGGGGAATTGTCTTAATGATCTTACTTGTTTATCCGATTTTTATATGTTTGGGATCAATGAATTTCTGCCTGGCTCTTCTGTCACAAATAGTATTTGCCGGAATTATTGCTATTTATATGGGACCCATTCCAACCGTGCTAGTGGAAATATTCCCGACCAGCGTAAGATTTACGGGAGTTGCACTTTCCTATAATTTAGCGGCGGCAATATTCGGCGGCACTGCACCGGTAATGGGTATGATGCTCACAAAATTCACCGGTGACAAATATGCAATTTCATATTATTTAATTGCGCTGGCATTATTATCTTCTATAATTCTGCGGTTTTACAAAGAAACCTATAAAAAAAGTTTGATAGAGTCATGAGTGAAGTTTTTGAGTTACCGAAAGGAGAAAATAAAGTTCTTTTGCATTCTTGTTGCGCGCCTTGCGTCGGACCTCTTATGGAAAAAATAGCAAAGTCAGGAATTGATTTAACTATTTTTTTCTATAATCCCAATATCCATCCTAAAAAAGAATATGAGTTAAGAAAAAATGAAAATATTCGCTTTGCGGAAAAGAACAATATAAAATTTATTGATGCCGATTACGATCCACAAAATTGGTTTGCTAGGGCTAAAGGAATGGAATACGAACCGGAAAGAGGTAAGCGCTGCAGTATGTGTTTCGATATGCGTTTTGAGCGTACTGCCCTTTATGCTTATGAAAACGATTTTAAGGTTATCACTAGCTCGCTTGGGATTTCGAGATGGAAGGATATGAATCAGATTAACGAATCCGGTATTAAAGCTGCCTCACATTACGAAGGCATTACTTATTGGACGTATAATTGGCGCAAAGACGGCGGTAGTAGTAGAATGTACGAAATTGCCAAAGAAGAAAATTTTTATAAGCAGGAATTTTGTGGTTGCATCTTTTCTTTTCGTGATACTAATGACTGGCGGGTAACTAACAACCGTCCGAAAATTGAAATCGGTAAGGAATATTATAGCTAAGTAATAGTATTGTAGCTTGAAATATCATTGCGAGAAGCTGTAAGCCTTGTTGCATGGATACCGGAATCGTCATTGCGAGCGACCAAAGGCGTTGTTGCATGGCTCGAATTTTTGCAAAGCATTCGGTGTCATGCCGTGGCATGACACCATACTTGTAATAACTATAATGCGGTAAATTATGAGCCATACAACAACGCCTGTTGTAACTCGCAATGACGATTATTTATAATAATTCGCTGAAATCAATGATTTCACGAAAATAACGCTTTTCAATTACTGTTTCTTCTACGCCGTTAACATGAATTAGCACCGGACAACAAGCAAAACCTTTCGGCAAGATCATTCTATCAACTTTTTCCTGCACCTCTTTAATAACATTTGATTTTATCTCCCGTTTCGAGAATTTTATTTCACAAATAAATAATACGTTAAAACGTGTTTGAATAAGGTAATCAATCTGGCATCCGGCTTGCTTCAATGTTTTTCGTTGAAAAAAAGGATTATCAGCCACAATATCTTCCGCTTTTATACCAAGAAATTCTTTGATTTTTATACGATTTCTTAATATTAGATTTTCAAACTGCAAACCCATAATTGTGTCCCATTCCGGAAATGTTGCCATTGAAATATTTTCAAATCCATGTGTAAGAATTTTATTTTTATTACGAACTATATATTTAAGATAAAAGCGTAAGTAATTATCACTAAGACGAAAATGGCTTAATCTGGATTCTTTACCGGTTTTAATAATCCAAGTAAAATCTCTTGTAATAAAAGCGGCTTCGATTAAATCATCAAGATATTCACTTAATACTCCACTTTTACTATAATTTAATTGCCTGCAAATCTCGTTAAATTCAAGTGTGCCTTTTGCTAATAATTCAATTATTTTTTTATAAATTTCACCTTTTTTACCAAATAAATCATAAAATATTAAATCAAATTCATTAAATAGAATTCCCGTTGATCTAAAACATAAATTTTTAATATTTTCATCAGCGTTAAGTTTTGGCTGAATATGTTCAAGATACCAAGGAATACCTCCTATAGTAGAAAATATTTTAAATTTCTCATATACTGATCCTTTAAAACCTTGTATTTCAAGAAAATTATTACAATCCTTTAATGGTAATTCCTCAAGATTTATGTATAGAGATATGCGACCGAAAAATGCCGTACTACTAATTATATTTTGTTGAATCCACGTTGATACCGAACCACAAAGAATTAAAATTAGCTGAGGGTTTTTACTAAATTCTAAATCCCAAGCATTTTTTAATTTGCCTAAAAAAGTAGCGTCCCTGGAAGCCATCCAAGAAATTTCATCAAATAAAATAATGACTCTTCCTTCTAGTGCTTGCTTAGAAAGTAAAGTAAAAAGATCAGCCCAGTCCGTTGCGGTTAATCCAGGTAAACCAAATTGTGTTCCTAACTGTTTAGCAAAAACATCACGCTCAGATTGGTCTGTAACATTGTCGGTAGGAGGAATACCGGAAAAACGAATAAATTTTTTATTTTTTGCAAATTCTTCAACTAACCTACTTTTACCGATACGCCTTCTGCCTTTTATGACAACTAAACTAGCACTTTGTTTAATAAATAAAGAATTTAGTGTTTTTAGTTCATTTGTTCTACCGACAAAGTTAGCCATAACTATACCGAAATTTATAATTTAGCACATAAATAACATTTATATATTATGTGCAATATAATATCCAGAGAAATTTACGCACATAAATAAATTTTAGCTCTTTTGTGCATATTTATTATCGATTCTGTATATAAGGTTTATATCAATTACTCTGATTTTTTGCTTTTCTGCTTAACCAGTTTTGTAAATAAGACTCAGCGAGCTTAGCATCTTCAATAACTATAACATTCTCGGCATTTCTCGTATCGGCCGATACGGTAAAATTAAACGAGCCGGTAATGACTTTTTGCTTATCGATAATTATCACTTTATTATGAGCAATGCCTGGTACCTTATCTATGCCGACATCAATTTTTGCTCTTTGTAATTCATGTATTTTAGAAAATTTTTGCTTCAAATTGCTTCGATCGAGTAACATCCTGACTTTAACCCCTCTAGCTTGTGCCTTAATTAAAGCGTCGGTAATTAAAGGGTCGCTCATACCGTATGCCTGCATATAAATAGAGCTTTGCGCTTTATCAATTTCACTCGCTATAAATTTAGTGCAACCGGAGGGAGGCGTAAAGCAGGTACTGACTTTACCTTTTGAGATTTGTGATATTTTATAGTCGGGTGGTCTTTCATTACTTGTTTCTTGGTGAGTATCAAGTAAAGTCGATTTAATTATATTATTGGGTGGAGAAAAATTCGCTTGAAATAGATCGGTAAAATAATCAGGATTTTCTAAGTAAGAACCGAGAGCAATTCCTAAAATGAAGATAATTACTATTTCAGTAAATTTCCTAGCGTTTCTTTTTTTTCTCATTAGATTTTATAAATAATTATATTTTAAGCTATAGCGGGATATTGTTGTGTGGATCGTATTTTGATGTCATTCCCGTGAAAACGGGAATCCAGACTTTACTTTGTCATGCTGAACTTGTTTCAGCATCTACTAAAAAAAGATCCCGAAATAAATTCGGGATGACAAAGAAAAGACTGGATTCCCGCCTTCGCAGGAAGGCGTTGTTGCATGGCTCCGATGTCATTCCTGCGAAAGCAGGAATCCAGAAAGAATAACCTTAATATTAGTACAAAAATTATATATTTGATAAAATAAACATATAAAAAACAAGTTTTTTATATGTTTTACTGGATTCCTGCTTTCGCAGGAATGACATACTGCTGCTTTTATCGAGCCACGCAACAGTACGTGAGTACAGGCAAATCCAGAAAAATTCGCTTGTATCAAGCTTTATGAATTTAGCTGTACTTTATTCCTTACATAACTACCCGGAGCTTCTTCAATAGTTGTTAGATTTTTATAATCTATCGATTTTTTAAGCTCTACATTATTATTTTTTTGTAACCAATCAAGCCAATAGCTCCACCAAGATCCTTTATGTTCTTTAGCTGCCATAAACCAGTCTTCGCTGCTAAGCAATAAATCATCATGAGTGCGATAATTATATTTAGATGTTGCCGGAGGGTTAACTATTCCCGCTATATGCCCTGAATCCGTTAAGCAGAAAACTTTATTACCGTTTAGTAACTTCATCCCTTCATATACCGAACGCCAAGGAGCTATATGGTCATCTTTTGCGGCAATACAAAAAGAATTGCAATCGATATTGCTTAAATCTATGGGCGTAGCTAGTAACGACAAAGCATTCGGTTCTTTTAGTAAATTGTTAAGATACATATTGCGTAAATAATAGCTGTGCATTTTTGCCGGCAGATTAGTATGGTCGGCATTCCAATATAATAAATCAAACGGCATCGGTGTTTTACCGAGCAAATAATTATTTACGAAGAATGACCAAACTAAATCGTTAGCCCGCAATAAACTAAAGCTATTCGATAAATATCGCCCGTCAAAATAGCCTTTTTGCTTCATATCTTCTTCGATATGCCCTATTGTCGACTCGTTAATAAATACGCCGACTTCTCCGGGGTGAGTATAATCCAAAAGAGTAGTAAGAAAGGTAGCACTATTAACGTAATCCAATTTTTTTGATTTTAAATAGCTAAGTAAAATAGCTAAAAAAGTTCCGCCGATACAATAGCCGACAAAGTTAATTTTTTTATAGCCGAGACTCATTACATACTCACAAGGAGCAAGTAAGCCGTCCTTTAAATAATCTTCAAAAGTTTTTTCCGACATATCGCTATCCGGATTAACCCAAGAAACAAGGAATAGCTGAAAATTATTTTCTACCAAATATGATATTAATGAATTATGGGTAGATAAATCGAGTATATAATATTTATTAATACAGGGCGGAATAATAAATAACGGCATTGAATGAGTTTGATCTTTCGGCTCATAGCAAATAAGCTGCATTAAATCATTCTGAAAAACAATTTTTCCTTTGGTCTTTGCAATATTTTTTCCTAATTGGAAAGCTGATTTATCGGTAGTATTGATATTTAATAAGTCACCGGAATTTTTGATATCTCTCAGAAAATTCTCAAGACCTTGCACAAGATTTTGTCCGCCGCTTTCCAAAGTTTCACGTAAAACCTTAGGATTACAAAAAGCAAAATTCGATGGGGAAAATGCATCGATAAACTGCTTTGTTATAAATTCTAAATGTTGTTTTAAATTAGGTGATAATTCATATTGTCGAATATTTTTTTGTATGCATTCTGAAGACATTAAATAAAATTGTTTAACGAAATCAAAATAAGCATTATCTTGCCAAGAGGAATCTTTAAATCTTTTATCTTTATTATCAGGAGAAAATATAGGTTTTGCCGTGCTACCGACAAATTTTGCACAGGCATTAGAGGTAAGTTCTCTAAATTTCTCTATATATTCAACATTAACGTTACAAAATTTTTCCGGATTTGCCCAAAATTGCTCAACCATGCTGGTGAATATTACTCTATTTCGGTCACTATCGACTAAGCTACTCGGTATCATACTACCTTTCCCTTGCATTAACTGCAGGAGAATCTCTTGATATTTATCATTAATTTCTTTTAGATTATTGATTATTTGCTCGCTAGGAATGTTATGCATATATTTGGTTCTGTTTTATATTTGTGTTAAGTGTGTAGATCATCATTGCGAGAAGGCATTGGCTTTGTTGCATGGATACCCAAACTGTCATGGTGAAGCCACGAAGGCATTGTTGCATGGATCGAATTTTTGATGTCATTCCTGCGAAAGCAGGAATCCAGAGAATATTTAAGCGAATTATATAGTGAATTTTTATATAATTTTGCTTATTTTAAGTGTTTTTTCCGGATTCCCGCCTTTAGCTAGGAATGACATACGGCACTTTTCTCGAGCCATGCAATAACGCCCCTTGCAATGACGTTTTGGCAATTAACACTACAACTTTAAACTATCCCACATATTATTAACCTTGTCGATAACTTCCCGGCTCATCTCTATTTTTTCGCCCCATTTTCTATTAGTTTCAGGGTATATTTTATTAGTTGCATCTATTCCCATCTTACTACCGAGACCGGACACGGGCGACGCAAAATCTAAATAATCTATCGGCGAATTATCTATAAAAGTAGTATCACGAGACGGATCGCTTCTGGTTGCTATAGCCCAAATTACTTCTTGCCAGTTACGAATATTTATATCCTCATCTACCACGATAATAAATTTACTATACATAAATTGTCGCAAAAACGACCAAATTCCCAGCATTATTCTTTTTGTATGACCGGGATACGATTTTTTTATCGAAACAACAGCTACTCTATATGAACAGCCTTCGGGAGGGAGCCAGAAATCAACGATTTCAGGAAATTGTTGTTGAATTAGCGGGATGAAAATTTCGTTCAACGCTTCACCGAGTATTGAAGGCTCATCAGGCGGTTTACCGGTATAAGTACTTAAATAGATAGGGTTCTTTTTCATGGTTATAGTTTTTACAGTAAATACCGGAAATTCTTCGACGTCGTTATAATAACCGGTATGATCCCCGAACGGTCCTTCCGGTAGATACTCGTCAAGGCTTACATAGCCTTCAATGACAATTTCACTATGAGCAGGTACTTTTAAAGCAATATTTTTGCAATTTACTAATTCTATTTTTTGATTACCTATTAGTCCGGCAAAATTATATTCGGAAATATTCTCAGGTAATGGCATAACGGCCGCCATAGTAACGGCAGGACTCGCGCCAATAACAATAGCAGCAGGGAAAGGTTCTTTTTTGCTCTCTTTCCAACGTTTATGATGTTCCGCCCCGCCTCGAAGCTTTAGCCACCGCATCAGCAACTTATTACCGGCTATTACCTGCATTCTATATATGCCGAGATTGTAATTATCTACTGCGTCTTTACTAGGACCTTTAGTTACGACAATCGGCCAAGTAATTAAAGGCGAGGCATCAAGAGGCCAACATTTTTGAATAGGCAATATATTAATATCCGGCTGCTCAATGACAATTTCTTGACACTCGGCTTTTGAAACAGTTTTCGGCGACATCGCAAATATTCGCTTAGCCAGCGGTAGCATCGAAAAGGTTTCTTTAAGAGATACAGGAGGTTCGGGTTGTTTGAGGAATGCTAATAACTTACCGAATTCTCTAAGTTCTGCAGGACTGTTTAATTTTAGCCCCATGCTAATACGTTCTAAACTAGCATATAGATTGGTTAAAACAGGAAAAGAGGATTTTGTGCCGTCGCATTTTATGACATTTTCAAAAAGTAATGCCGGCCCGCCTTGTACAAGCGATCTTCTACTAATTTCCGTAATCTCTAAATCAGCTTGCACTGCGATAGATATACGTTTTAGCTGACCGTTTTTTTCTAGAAATTCTAAAAATTGCGTTAAATCCCGAAAACTCATAAAATACTCAAAATTTGATATCATTCTTGCGTGGAACGGTAAAAGTGTTGCTGGTGTCATTCCCGTGAAAACGGGAATCCATTCTTGTCATGCTGAACAAGTTTGCCGCATCTCTTAATAGTAGATCCTGAAATAAATTCAGGATGACCATAATTTTTCTGGATTCCCGCCTACGCGGGAATGACATATTAACGCTTTTATTAGCGACTCAGCTAATACTCTTGCATAAAAATAAATATAACCCTATTACTATAGCAACAAATATATTAAGATAACAAGGAAAGATAAAACTTAAATCTTTAGAAGCAAAATTTTGAAGGGTAAAATGTAGAGAAGTAACGGCTAATACCGAAAGAGCCGCGAGTAAAACCGGTATTAATGTGGATTTTCTACTGTAAGGATATTTAAAAAAAACAGCGAGTGCTAAAAAAGTCAAGGCAAAATTATATAACGGCCACAGCAATCTTTGATGCCCTTCGGCAATTAATTTGATTTTTTTCTGCGTCAAAAGTTCAGTATCCGGCTGTAATAATTCTTTAATATAATACTCGTTAATATCTCGGTTATGTTTATTTCTTTCGTGAGCTAGAGGGTTATCGCTACTTAGCCTTACTATCAATGCATTAAATGACAATTGAGTTAAATTACCGTTATTATCGTATATTTGTCTTATTCCTTTATCTAATTCAAATACCGGATCGTTATCATATATACTTAATGTACCTGACTCGGCAAATAATATAGAAGGATTTTCAAGATTTCGGCTATCAAAAACTATTAAGCCGGACATAATGTTATTGGCTAATTTTTTATCAATATAAATAGTAATGTCTTTTGATATTTTATTAAAGATTTTCTCCTCTATCATATTGGAAATATAGTTATTTTTTATAAAACTTAAACGGGATTTTAAATTTATATAAGATAAGGGCATGGCAGTAGAAGATAGATAGTAAGCAAATAATGTTACTATAAGTGCAATATATAAAGCAGGTTTAGCTAACTGCAGATTATTTACGCCTGAGGCTTGCAATATGATTAACTGCCTGGCTGTTTTTAAATCGTTATACGTATAAATAACGGCAATAACGGTTATTATCGGCAATAAAACAAATAATAAAGAAGGCAATACTAGGATTATCAAATTAAAAAAATCCGTAATTTTTATACCTTTATCAAAGAGATATAAAAGCTTTAATATTTGAGTAATCCACACCAAACTAGTTACCGAAAAAGTAACCGTGATAAGCAACGGAAAGATACTTCTTATAAAATATTTTTGATATAATAACATTGATAATTTATTGTAAATACAGTTTTATGTTATTTCTAGTCCTTCCTTACTTCCCTTATGTCATTCCTACTGCCCTTTATGTCATTCCTGCGAAGGCAGGAATCCAGAAAAATAATAGTCATCCTGAATTTATTTCAGGATCTACTACAAGAGATGCGCAAAACTTGTTCAGCATGACAAGAGTAAAAAAGACTGGATTCCTGCCTTCGCAGGCATGACATTAAGCTATAAAATCAAAATTCTTGCCTACTTTTATATATTCCCTAATTCGGCTCATTAGATTCTGAAAATATGTAAGATTATGCCAAGTCATGAGCATAGAGCCGAGTATTTCAGAGGTTTTAACTAAATGATGTAGATAAGTTTTAGTATAATTTGCGCAAGCAGGGCAAGAACAATCAAATTCTAAAGGCTCGTTATCGTCGGCATATTTGCTATTACGGATATTAACAGTGCCGTATTTTGTAAAGGCTTGACCGTTCCGCCCTGATCTTGTCGGGATTACGCAGTCAAACATATCTATACCCCTTTCAACCGCACCGATAATATCAAGAGGCTTACCCACTCCCATTAAATAGTGCGGTTTGTTTTGGGGCAATAAGTCAGGCGCATAGTCTAGCACTTTAAACATTAATTCCTGCCCTTCACCGACGGCAAGACCGCCGATAGCATAGCCTTCAAAATCCAAATCTACTAAGTCTTTTGCTGAAAGTACGCGCAGTTCTTCATAAATCCCTCCTTGCATAATACCGAATTGACCGTAACCGTCACGCTTTACAAAAGCTTCCCGCGATCTATGCGCCCATCTACTCGTTAGCTGCATAGAGGTTTTGGCTTGCTCAAATGTTGCGGGGTAAGGGGTACATTCATCAAATGCCATTGTAATAGTGCTGCCGAGCAAATGCTGTATTTCGGTAGAATGCTCCGGAGTTAGCATATATTTATCACCGTTAATATGTGAGTTAAAAGCCACGCCTTCCTCGGATATTTTACGCAATTTCGATAACGACATCACTTGAAAGCCGCCGGAATCGGTTAATATCGGTTTATCCCAGTTCATAAATTTATGAAGCCCCCCAAGGCGAGCTATACGCTCCGCGCTCGGTTGCAGCATTAAATGGTAAGTATTGCCGAGTATCACGTCCGCGCCCGTATCTGCTACCGATTCCGGCAACATGGCCTTAACCGTTCCTCTGGTACCTACCGGCATAAAGGTAGGGGTACGAATCTCCCCGTGGGCAGTAGTAATAACGCCGCATCTTGCGTTGTTATGTTGATGATTTAATTTAAACGAAAATTTTTGCACTGATTTATACTTTATATTTTGAAGGTACATAGTACGCTGCGCAGTATATACCCTATGATTTTTACTTTATGTCATTCCCGCTGCCCCTTATGTTATTCCCGAGCAGTCGGGAATCCAGAAAAATAATAGTCATCCTGAAATAAATTCAGGATGACTTTTTAGTATATTTTTCTGGATTGTAACAAAGCTTGCAGCGGTGAGCCATGACAATATCTATCTTTAGTTAGCAATGCCTTTACTTTTGCTCGCCAATCATATCATAAATTTCCGGCATATGAGTATGCTTGCACCACACTGATTTATTACCGATAATATATAAATTATTTTTAGCCCTGCTAATACCGACATTTAAGACATTCGGCTTATCGGTCATAATGCTTCTAGTACCTTTGTCTTCAGAACGTTGTGCGCCGAGTAACATAATAACCGTATCGGCTTCTTTACCTTGAAATGCATGTATAGTACCAATGTTTTTATCGCAAAAAATTTGTAACTTCTTCATTAGCTCTTGACTTGTAGTTAACTCTAAAATTCTCTTTTTTATATTCTTTTTAACATAAATACTAAAGTTTTTATACATAGTTATTATATAAATTTGTTTTAATAAACTGTCAGGATTTTTTTGCTGAAAAATAAGTTTTAAAAATTCAAATAATTTTTTAAATTCGGCTTCAGATTCATGCTTTGCTTGATCAATACTATCATCTACAACATTTATCCATCTAGAATTTCCTAAAATTTCTTTAAGTTCTGATTTAACGAAGGTTACCGCAAAAATCATTTTATTGTCATAAGCGATTTTATTACAGATATCAAACATTGGATTTTGACATCTTCTATGTACTAATAAAGGAAAGCCGACGGTAACATCATTATATTTAGTTTGATATAAAGAATTACGATCGGCTAAATGTTGAGCTGAAACTTTAGAGGGTGACCAATCAGGAAACGAAATATTAAATTTATTACATAACGTTTTAATTAAATCTTGTTTAAGCATAGATATTGGTTGTGTTTGCATCGGATCACCGACTATTACAACATTTTTTGCTTTATAAATAGCACTAACTGCATATTGCGGCGGTGTTTGCCCTGCTTCATCAATTATTAACCATGGAAGACCATTATGAGCAAAATGTTTAAACATATTATCAAAAGAATGGAAAGTTGTGGATACTACCGGTACAACCGTAAAAAAGTTTTGCCAAGCTATGTTCCAAATTTGAGGGTCAATATCTGCGCAAGGTCTACTTAAAATTTCTATAAATAAATTTAAACTACACCAAAAATTATCGGCGTTAGCGTTTATAAATACTTCATGTATTTTAGTAGCTTTAATAAATAATTCTGATCTAAGCTGTTCAAATTTTTCATTAAAAAAAGGTATCGTTTTATGGAGTTCTTTACGATTAGCCTCCCATGCTTGCCAAAAAGAATCCTCATCAAAGGCTTTAATATTAAAATCTTCATTCTTTAAAAGCTTTATAGGTTTAATCAGAGACTCTTTTATATTTTTTAGCTCTTTAATATAATCAAGCTTTTTAATTATTTCTTTTGAAAAAGCCAATTTATTCTTTCTTTCTTCAAAATGATGATATTTTTTTGTTTTAAAAAATTTATGAATTTTTTCAGATAACTTTAAACTAAAGCCTTTGAATTTTTTTTCTATTTCATTTATTTCAGATTCAATATTTTTTAGGATAAGATTTAGCTTAGTAATTTCCTCCGGATATTCTTCTTCACTAACCATATACTCATATTTATTTAAGATATCCCTTTTTTTCTTATTTTGAACAATTACCGTATCAATTGCATTATAAATATCGGTAATTTTTTTATGTAATTCCTTGAATTCTCGGCACTCTATATTCCATTTATTTTCTAACTCTGTCGGTGAATTACAATATTCGGGTTTATAGTGTTTAGGAGCATGATCTTTATGGTTACTATTCTTTAATAAATTTAAATATTGGCGCATTGTAAAAGTTTTGGCTTTTTGATTATCTTCATAACTTCTAATTGACCAAAATTTACTAATAAATTCTTTCCTATTGCTTGAATTACCCAGCACTGCAGCAAATATACCCCAACTATCTTTGTCAGTTAAAAGCCTACTAAAAAAATCTAATTTATCTCGATAAATTGGGTCTATTTTGGCATAAAGCGGTAACTCTTTTGAGATATTTTCTACAGCATTATTATTTGAAGAAGCTATAACAATACCGTAATCTTGTAAGTCTGATTTTAAAGGCTTTATATTATGCGTAAAAGATTTATGCGAGGATGAATATACATGATTTTTTTGTTTTTCAAATCCCTCGCTTGGGTGCTGCAACTGAGATAATTTTAAAGCCCGCTCAATATAGAGATTTGCAATTATATCAAACATCAAGGTTGTTTTACCGGTTCCGGGTGGACCGTTAACGGCAAAAAGCTTTTCTTTGGAATCCGGTAATATTGAATTAATTGCTGCGGCTTGCAAAGCAGCTAAAGAATTTTTGGGTGACGAGGGCCAGCGAGTAAATTGCATTCTGCTTGGCTGAAGTAAATTTTTAAAAGCCTCCAAATTCTCTAAAATATCTAGCGAATTTGGTTTATCCTCTAGTCCTAAATATTTAGCAATTGCAGAACCAGAGGAAATATTTTCTATATTATTTCTAACAAAATCTAGCGGTTTTAGAAAAAAACTATTAAACATTTCTAAAGACGGCGTATATCCTAGATTAGAGCTTTTTTCCTTTTCTTCTTCCTCTTTTTTCTTTTTTTGTGATGACGTAACTCTTCTAACGCATATTTCAGAGCGGTTAATTAAATATTTCTGATCAAGACATAACTCCATAATTAAAAAATCAATTATAAGATTAATATTTTTTGCATTTAATATTACCTTTTCTTCGGAGTCAATTTCGGCACACTTTAATGCTTCTATGTATTAATGAATTATTTATATCATCAAAGTTAACCAATTTTTTAAAATCCTCTTCACAAAAATTGCTTTTTGTTATTTCTCCAAGCGCATAAGCGGCAGTAGAAATAATCATTGAATCTTTTACGTAATGCATATTTTCATCAATAATTAAAGCTGCAATCGGCGTAATAGTTGCAGCATCTTGATTTATATGATCTGCTAGAATTTCTTTATTTATTTCAGGTAATTTATTTACTTTTTTCCAAATATCAATTTCAGCATCTGACCATTTTAAATAACCTAAATAAATATTCCAATGAACAGTTACATCATTTTCATTAAGGTCTATACCAAGCTTTTGCTTATCAAAACTTTCAAAAGGTGCATCTTTTAATAAAAAAAGAGCTTCATGATTTTTTAACTCGCAATAAAATTTTTCTTCTTGCTCCGTATGCTTTTTTATTAGTTCAAAATAATTATTTAAATTTTCATTTTTGGTGGGCTTGATGACTTCAATAATTTTCCATACGTCTAAAATGGATTTTACTTGCTCAAGAGATTGATTGTACATAAACTTATATTAAGTAAAATTATGATATTAAGTATTTTTTTCTTGAATACAGCTAAATTCAGAAAGATTTAGACAAGATGAATTTAATGGTGAGCCTGCGCAGCGTACTAGAGTACGTGAGCACAGGCGAATCCAGAAAAATTCGCTTGTATCAAGCTTTATGAATGACGCTATACCTCACTGCTTGCAGCGGCTCGCAAAGCATTATTGCGTGGATAGTACAAAGCACCTCCGATGTCATTCCCGCGTAGGCGGGAATCTAGCCGTATTTATGTCATGCTGAACTTGTTTCAGCATCTTTTAGTAGATCCTGAAATAAATTCAGGATGACTTAAAAAGTATTTTTCTGGATTCCCGTTTTCACGGGAATGACATCAAAAATTCGAGCCATGCAACAACGCCGCCTTGAGCTAGGAATGACATCCTTTTTGAGGCAATTTCCGAGCCACACAACAACACCTCCTCGCAATGAAGATGTATTTGTTAAACCGCCTCAACGCACATAGCCATACCCATACCGCCGCCGATGCAAAGGGTAGCGAGTCCTTTTTTAGCGTTAATCCTTTTCATTTGATGAATTAATGTAACTAACACCCTTGCGCCGCTTGCACCTATCGGATGACCTATTGCGACAGCTCCGCCATTCATATTGACTTTATTTAAATCCCATTTCATTTCTTGATTAACGTAAACGCTTTGGGCGGCAAATGCTTCATTCGCTTCTATAACATCTAAATCCTCTACGCTCCAACCTGCTCTTGCTAGTGCCTTCCTTGAGGCGGGAACGGGCGCAGTACCCATAATATTCGGATCGACACCGGCAGAGGCATAAGATACGATTCGGACTAAAGGAGTTAAGTTATGTTTTTTAAGTGCTTCTTCGGATACTATCATTAAACAAGCAGCACCGTCATTAATAGAAGAGGCATTACCGGCGGTTACCGTACCGTTTTTATCAAAAGCCGGACGAAGTTTACTTAAAATTTCCAGTGTGGTGTTCGGTCTAACAGTCTCGTCATGCTCAAAAATAATCGTATTTTTCTTAGCAACAACTTCTATCGGTAAAATTTCGTTTTTAAAATGCCCCTCTAGCTGCGCAGTTGCTGCTTTTTGATGAGACTTTAAGGAAAATTCATCTTGCATTTCACGAGTAATATTAAATTGCTTGGCAACATTTTCAGCAGTGATGCCCATGAAGCTACCGGAAAACACATCGGTAAGCCCGTCATATTGCATTAAATCAACCATTTTACCGTCACCGAATTTAAGACCGGCTCGTACATATGCACCATGCAGTCCAAGCGACATATTTTCCTGCCCGCCGGCTATAACAATTTCATTATCTCCGGCAATAATGGAGCTAGCAGCCAGTGCTACCGTTTTAAGACCCGATCCACATACTTTATTTACTGTAAAAGCGGTAACTTCTTTCGGAATACCCGCATGAATTAAAGATTGTCTGGCCGGATTCTGCCCGCTGCCACCGGTTATAACTTGACCGAGTATTACCTCATTAATTAAAGCCGGATCAACTTTACTATCCTTTAAAACGGAGCTAATTATAGCCGCACCCAAATGAGGTGCTGCAATGGTACTAAGCCCACCTAAAAAAGAGCCGACGGCAGTTCTTTTTGCATGTGTTATATAAACTGTTCGTGTATTCATACTATCCTCCTATGAAATGAAATAACTTAACTAATTTATTATTTACTAAATAACTAATATGCCCTCCTTCTACTTCTAATAGTGTAGAATCTTTTAGCAACCGATGCAAAGATAAAATAGAGGATTTCGGTACTATTTGATCGTTATTTGCGGTTACAATATATACGGGCTGATTGATTAGCCCCGGATCAATTACCGTATTGTTAATTTTCCACCTAAGATTTGCAAACATATTATCGTCTAATATATTTTGCATGATTTGGTAATAAGTAGCTTTTGGCAAACTGTTACCTGACATTAACCAGTTTTCTATTCTAAACGCTAAATCTTGCTCCTTCAAAGAAGTTAAAGAAAAAAACTTATCTAACTTAACATTAAAATAGTTAGGGAATAAAAGAAAAAATAAAATTTGGAGGTGTATTTTAGGTATTACCGGTAAATTATCTACATAATAATCTAAGTCAAAATACCGGTGGAATTGCCGTATATAAAAAAAATGCGAAAAATCCCACGGTGTGGTAAGTAAAGTTAAAGTTTGTATACTCCCCGGAGCTATCACGTTTGCAGCTATTGCCAGGTTACCGCCGAGACAGTGACCTATTAAATTAATCGAAGTGATACCGCGTTTTTTTAACTTATCTATAATCTCAATTACTTGCCGTACATAATCATCTAGTAAATATTCGGGATTTTTAACTTCCGACCAATCAATTAAAAAAACTTCCCCACACTCTCTTAAATTATCGATAAAATTTTTATCACGACTTAAAAAAAAGATTTCCGGCGAATTGAAAATAGACGGAACAATAAGGAATGTTTTGTTAGGTTTCTTTACTTTAGAAATATCCTCGATGTCATTCCCGTACCTCTTTACGTCATTCCCCCACCCCTTTATGTCATTCCCGCGCAGGCGGGAATCCGGACTTAATTTGTCAGGCTGAACTCGTTTCTCATTATTATATTCTGAAGCAAATTCATGGGGATTATTATTTTTCCCGGATTCCCGCCTGCGCGGGAATGACATTGCGGGATAATACAGCAATCTATAATATCTAGTTTGCATTACTTTTTTGCCAAGCTCTAAATATTTGCTACCTAAATTGTAAGTTTTTGAATAACTATTATACTGATCAAAATATTCTTGAAATTTATTGCTATCTAGCATTTTAAGTTCTTAATTTAAATTAGTAATTCTTGACAAAAAGCCTAATATGTTATATAAGTTTTGCACTTTTAATATTAGTGCATTTTAAAACTAATATGCAAGTTTATTTAGAAGTATAAGGGGATTGTCACCTAGTGCAGGCTTGTTGTGCGGATCGGAAAAACAGTGTTTCGACCATTTTTGCAAAGCGATCCGATGTCATACCGTGGACAAGCCACGGGGTGACACCACTTCCCTTTGAAGTGCTTAAGTTTTTTTTTTGTCCCTAGGGCTTTATAATGCTAAGTACCTCGTCTTCATTTAGAAATAACTCCTTTAAAAGTAAATTTAGGGCTATGTTTTGGCCCGTGCATGGTCATGAGCTTGGGAAATTTATTCCTATGAGCGCTTTGATGTTTTGCATTTTGTTCAATCAAAATATCCTCCGAATTCTTAAAGATAGTATATTAATTTCTGAAATTAGCGCAGAAGTGGCAAGTTTTGCCAAAGTTTACTGTGTTACTCCGGCTGCCGCTATATTCGTTATTGCTTATGCTAAAATGGTTAATCATTTTACCTTTGAAAAAATTTTTTACTATTTAAGTTTATTCTTTGTCGGTTTTTTTGTTTTTTTTGCTTTTATCGTTTATCCGAATATTCACCTGTTTCACGCAAATCCCGATAATTTAGCACAAATGATGGAGGCATATCCTCATTTTAAATGGTATATAGCCTTGATAGGCAATTGGGCTTACATAGTATATTATAGTCTTGCCGAACTTTGGCCGAATATTTTTTACGTATTATTATTTTGGCAATTTGCTAATGAATTGACTACTACCGAAGAAGCAAAAAGATTTTATACGCTTTTTTCTTTATTCGGAAATTCTTCATTGATATTGGTCGGCTTTCTGATGATGAATTTAGCATCCGAGCAAACTATTATTAAATATTTTATTGATGTTTCCGACAATAAAATCATTCTTGTGCAAACCTCCACTGCTCTTGTAACCGTTGCAGCTATTGCTTCTTGTTTACTGGTAAAATTTATTACTAAAAACATATTTACTAACCCGACATTTTACGCCAAAGCCAAAAGCGGTAGGTCAACAAAAGACAGAATGGGATTGATAAAAAGTTTTCAATATATTGCAAAGTCCAGATATTTGTGGTTACTACTAATATGTTCGGCAGCCTTCGGGTTATCGATGAACTTAGTAGAAGCAGTCTGGAAAGCAAAAATTAAAGAATTATACCCAACGGTAAATACTTTTGCTGAATTTAACAGCTTATACATCCTTTGGACCGGCGTCGCTATTATGGTAATGACAATTATCGGTAATAATGTCATGCGTACCTATAACTGGTTTGTCGCAGCAGTAATTTCGCCGGTTATAATAATGATTACCGGCATATTATTTTTTATGTTGATAGTATTTGATCGGCAAATATTATCGCTTTTTGAAGGAGCGATTTTAATGACTCCCCTTGCTCTTGCCGTATCCATCGGCGCAATACAAAATATTTTAGCCAAAGGCACTAAATACTCAATTTGGGATACGTCAAGAGAGATGTTGTATATACCGCTTGATAAAGAGTTAAAAACCAAAGGAAAGGCTGCCGTCGACGTAATAAGTTCTAAGGTCGGAAAATCTTCAAGCGGGCTGGTACAATCGATTATCTTTACTATAATACCGACAGCAACTTTTAGCTCAATCTCACCGATCTTAATGGTAATATTTACCTTTGTTTGTTTAGCATGGATTTATGCGGTAAGGAAAATATATTTTGAATATCAAAAAATAGCTTAAATTCACCTATCCTTAATGCCTTTATATTCCCGCAAAACATGGCCGGTATAAAGCTGACGGGGTCTGCTGATTTTCTGCTCAGGGTCTTCATGCATTTCTTTCCATTGAGCCATCCAGCCGACGGTTCTAGCTATAGCAAAAAGTACGGTAAACATTTGTGAGGGAATACCCATAGCCTGATAAATAATACCTGAATAAAAATCAACATTCGGATATAATTTATGTTCAATAAAATATTGATCTTTAAGAGCGATGCTTTCAAGTTCTATGGCAATTTGTAATAACGGATTATTTTTCAACTGCCCTAGTTCATTTAATACCTCTTTACAAGTTTCTTTAAGAACTGCCGCACGTGGATCGTAATTTTTATATACTCGGTGACCGAAACCCATTAGCCTAAACGGATCGTTCTTATCTTTAGCTTTAGCAATAAATTTCGGAATATTTTCGGGCGTAGCGATCTCTTTCAGCATATTTATAACCGCCTCATTAGCGCCGCCGTGAGCAGGACCCCATAAAGAGGCAATACCCGTGCTGATGCAAGCAAAAGGGTTAGCGCCCGACGAGCCGGCTAGCCGCACTGTTGAAGTGGAAGCATTTTGCTCATGGTCGGCATGCAGAATGAATATTTTATTAAGAGCGTTTTTTATTATCGGATTTACCTGATATTTTTCACAAGGAGTAGCAAACATCATATATAAAAAATTTTCGGTAAAATCTAAATTATCGTTAGGATAAATAAACGGTTGCCCAATGGAATATTTATAAGACATTGCGGCAATTGTCGGTATTTTCGCAATCATCCTAATAGCGGTTAGTTCATAATCGGCATTTTTAACATTTAATAAATCGGGATAAAAAGCCGAAAGCGAACCGACTGCCGCAAGCATAATAGCCATCGGATGAGCGGAATTGCAAAATGTCGGAAATAAATTCCTTAACCGCTCATTAAGCAACGAATGGTGAGTAACTTGTTTATTAAAATCGTCATATTGTTCCTTATTCGGCAATTCACCGTTAATTAATAAATAAGCTACTTCTAAAAACTCACTCTGTTCGGCTAAAGTTTTGATATCATAACCACGATGCCGGAGTACGCCAAGGTCGCCGTCTATGTAAGTTATAGTAGACTGACAAGAAGCCGTTGACATAAATCCGGGATCGTAAGTAAAATAACCGGTTTCGGCATAAATCTTACTAACGTCAATGACGTCTTCCCCGATACTAGCCTTTTTTACGGGTAATTTAAATATTTTATCTTTAATTTTTAATTCAACAAATTCTGAATCATTACTATTTTTGTTACTCATATCCACACTTTATACTTTTGCTATACCAAAAGTATAACTCTACTTTAAGAAAAGTAGAAATAAATTCTATTTTTTATAAAATTTTTTTTCAAAATTTGTAATTTTATTCACAGAATCTAATCAGTACTGTAATTTATATTTTATAAATTCATTTAAAGCTTTTTTAACTATTCCATTTAAAGTATCCCCATGTTGTAAAGCATATAAGCTTGCTTCTTTATGTAACTCAGGTTCAATTCTAACATTAAAACTACCTTTAAATGGCTTATCAGATGTTTTACCAAGTGTATTACAATCTTCTAAATAACTATCTACCGCTTCATGAAACGATAATATTAAAGATTTGGCGTCAGAAGCCTCATAGCTTATCAAATCTCTTATAAATTCTATTTTACCAAAAAATAACTCTTCTGAAGAATCAAAATGTACTGATCCTAGATAGCCTTTATAACTTATAAAATCATTTTTTATCATATTAATCCTTCTTCTTCTAATTTTTTAATTATTTGTTCAATTGAATAAAGCTTTACGATTGATTCGGGATGAGGTTTATGTAAGTTAATAATTAATCCTGTTTTCTTATTATAAAACTTTCTCCTAGAGCCACCGGTTTTCCCTCTTGTAATTTCTTCAAAATTTAAGTTACCGAATAATCTAGCTAATTCAGCCCACGTAAAATCTTTAGGTTTTGATTTTAATCTTTTAATAAGCTTATCTATTGAACTTAATATTCTTTCCAATTAAAACCCCAGTATAACATACTTATTAATACAAGTAACTAAAATTAGTTACAAATTTGGGGGTTGCCTAATAACTATAGATATCGTCATTGCGAACGACTGAAAGGAGTGCGGCAATCCAGAAAAATAATTAAAAATGCTAATCTTAGCATTTTTAACTGGATTGCTTCGTCAATTACTATGTAATTTCCTCGCAATGACGTAGGATTTTCAAGTTATCTATAGTTATTAGGCAATCCCCAAATTTTATACTTTATGCTAAGTTCTTATTTGCAAGGTATTCCTTAATCTTAAGTAAATCATACCATGAGGTGCGTTTTTGCATAGGTTGCCGTAGTAAATAAGCAGGGTGAAACATAGCCGTAGTTTGGATAGGAGCAGTTAAATATTTGTTAGTGTACAAATAATATTCTTGCCTAATCTTAGTAATACCGGCATTTTTACCGAGTAAACTAGTTGCGGCAGTACTACCGACTAAAATAATTAATTTGGGATTAATCAGCGCAATATGTTTTTCGACGAAAGGTCTGCAAATATCGACTTCTTCGAGTGTTGGCTGTCTATTAGCCGGAGGACGCCAAAATACCGTATTAGTAATATAAGCGTTATCTTTTCTTGAAACCCCTATAGCCAGCAACATATTATCAAGCAAATTCCCACTTTCACCGCAGAAAGGTATACCTTTCAAATCTTCATTACTACCGGGTGCCTCACCTATCAGCATAATAGCAGCTTTAGGATTGCCGTCACCGAATACCGTATTATTAGCCAGTTTCTTTAACTCACAGCCATTGAAATTTAGTAGAGATTCTTTCAATTCTGCTATATTATTAGCTTTATCGGCAAGAGACCTTGCTAAAGTAATATTTGTAGTTTCTTGAGAAAAGTTTGACGTATTAACAACTACCACGCTTTTTTTCATAGGTTCAACTTTAGAATTTTCTAGTAATACAGGAGAAGCTTTTTGCTCCGTTTGTTTTATTACTTTATTTATTTCTATTTCTTTTATTGATTCTGAGCAATAATATTCTATACCGATTGCTTGCAACCACTTAAGACGATCGGTTTTTTGTGTTAAATAATCCATTTTAATCTATAGTTCTTTCTATTATAATGTTTAAAATCGATGTCATTCCTAGCTCAAGGCGGCATTGTTGCATGGCTACCGGAATCGTCATTGCGAGGAGGCATTTATGCCGACGCGGCAATCCGGTCCTTGTCATGCTGAACAAGTTTTGCGCATCTTTTTTTAGTAGATCCTGAAATAAATTCAGGATGACTTTTTTGTTTTTTCCGGATTCCCGTTTTCACGGGAATGACATCGAAAGGTTTTATCGATCCACCAAACAATGCTCGCAAGCATGATATAAACCACGACCCTTTAAATTATACTTGAATATATATGATAAAATACCACGTACCGCCTGAGTTAAGCGGCTCCAGGCTTGATAAAGCCTTATCTACTCTTCTTAATCAAGTTTCAAGGAGTCAAATTCAAAAAGCTATTAAAGCTTCTTGCGTCCAAGTTAATGAGGTAATTATTTCCGATTCTAACGTTTCGGTCAAGGAGAATGATGTTATATTATTTGCCTTTAAAGAACCGGAGCCGGTAACGATGAAAGCCCTTGATCTTAAACTTGATATAATTTACGAGGATGAAGATTTAATCGTAATCAACAAAGCCGCCGGTATGACGGTACACCCTGGAGCCGGTCATTATCAAGATACGTTAGTCAACGCTTTATTATACCATACTAGGGCTTTATCCGATATCGGTTCACCGGAAAGACCGGGGATAGTTCATCGTTTAGATAAAGATACTTCGGGATTAATGGTAGTTGCTAAAAATAATTTTGCTCATATGCATCTGGCAAATCAAATAGAGAAGCGGCAAGTGGTACGGAAATATAAAACATTAGTATGGGGAGTAATTAATCCGCTAGAGGGAATAGTTAAAAATAATATCGGGCGCAGCCGCGTAGATCGGCAAAAAATGACGATATTAAAATACGGCGGCAAAGTGGCTATCACTCATTATAAAACAATAGAGCTATTTTTTAACGGCTTTATCAGCATGGTCGAGTGTAAACTTAGCACAGGCAGAACTCATCAAATTCGAGTGCAGCTAAGTAATTTAAAGCATTCTATTGTCGGCGATCAATTATACGGCAATAACGATAGAAAAGTAAATTATAGCCCGCCGGCTTTGCAATCAAAGTTATTGAATTTTAAACGCCAAGCTCTGCACTCATGGTATTTAAGCTTTACTCATCCGGTAAGTGAGGAAATAGTTGAGTTTTCCAGCGATTTACCGCAAGATATGAAAGAGATTATAGATAATAATACCGAGAGATTTCAAAAGTTTGTAGAACTTAAAAAACGAGTACCGTTAGGTAATGTAGATGAGATTTTAGAAATGAAGAATTTCGATAGAGAATAAATTTCCATGCAATGTTCTATAAAGCAAGTTTTAAGTGCCGCAGCAGATAAATTAAATAAAATAGGTATCAATTCGCCGCAATTAGAAGCACGAATTTTATTACAGTATGTTACAAATAAATCCCTCCAATATTTGCTTATTAATCTTGATGAGCAGTTAAACAAAACAGAGATAGAAGCTTTTGAAGAAGTTTTAGCAAGAAGATTAAAGCACGAACCGATAGCATATATTACCGGCGTTAAAGAATTTTACTCGCATGAATTTATCGTTAATAAGCATGTATTAATCCCACGTGCGGATACGGAGTTATTAGTTGATAGTGTAATGAGTAGTTTTCAATGTCATTCCCGCGAAAACGGGAATGACATAAAAGAAGAATTCAATAATGAACAAACAAAAATCCTAGAACTCGGCATCGGTAGCGGCTGCATTTCTGTAAGTTTGCTGCTTGCTATTCCTAATTCTACGATTATCGCAACCGATATAAGTAAAGAGGCGATAGAGGTTGCAAAAAATAACGCTTCAAAACATAAGGTAAGCGACCGAATAAAAATAATTCATAGCGATTGGTTTGAAAATATAGGGGAAGAAAAATTTGACTTTATCGTTAGTAATCCGCCTTATATTTCACCGGCAGAAACTGCAAATATGGCAGTCGAGACAATTAATTACGAACCGCATCTTGCTTTATTTGCCGATCAAGAAGGGCTACAAGCTTATTATATAATTGCGCAGAAGACCAAAAGATTTTTAAAACCGAGCGGTAAGTTAATAATAGAAATCGGCTATCTGCAAGCGGAAAAGGTAAGCAAAATCTTTAATGATTACGGTTATATTATTGATCATATTTATAAGGATCTACAAGGTCATCCGCGTGTACTCGTAATATCATATGCCGGTTTAAATCGGTCATATGCGAGGCGAATCGGCAAAAGCCTGTCATCTTTACAACAAAATTTACTAAAAACCGAATTACCGAATTATCTATTTTCTAACGAAAAAATAAAATTCGAGAAACGTAAAATATTTTTAGAGATCGGCTTTGGTATGGGCGAGCATTTTATCCATCAAGCTAAAAATAATCCGGAAGCGCTTTTTATCGGTGCGGAGGTATATTTAAACGGCGTAGCAAATGTTTTAAAGCTAGCACTCGAACAAAATGTGACAAATTTTTTACTGTGGTCTAATAATTTAGATTTAATATTATATGAACTACCGAATAAAATACTAGATGTGATTTATATTTTATTTCCCGATCCTTGGCCGAAAAACAAACAAAAAAAGAAACGTATTTTGAATCCGGAGCGATTAAATATTTTACAAAATAAATTAAAAACTAACGGCAATCTAATATTTGCTTCGGATATTCAAGATTATTTTAATGAGGTGCTTAAGCTAATTCAACAAAGTCCTAATTTTCAAATTGCAGATAATGACGATTATTATCAACCTCACGATAATTATATAATTACCAAATATCACCAAAAAGCTATTAATGAAGATAGAGCCGCAAAATTTATAAGAGCTATAGTCAAATGATCCTCTCTCGCCTTGTACAGCGTCATCTCGATCGCTTGATACAAGCAAATTTTCGACATTCGCCTATACTCACGGCGTTGTTGCATGGCTCGAATTTTCGATGTCATTCCCGCGCAGGCGGGAATGGCATAAGAGGGCGGCATTGTTGCATGGCTACCGGAATCGTCATTGCGAGGAGGGACAAAGTCCCGACGTGGCAATCTAGGAAAAAAATAGCCAGGAATGCTATGGGGATTATTATTTTCTGGATTCCCGCTTTTAGCTAGAATGACATACTGCTGCTTTTATCGAGCCATGCAACAAAGCCTAAGAGGGCAGGGAATGACATATGAATTTCACTTCTTATTATCTTCGTAAATCTGCTCTACTACCCCGTCAAGCCCCATTAAAAATGTATAAACTTTAAGGTGAGGAAATTTTTCGTTAATTATTTCTCTTGCCTTATTTAAAATTTCTGCATGTGCTGCTGTTTCTTTTTCAGGGGTTTCAAGATATTCTTCACCGACAAGAAGCTTATAAGCTCCGCATTCACGGTGATCAAGAAAAATAATTTGTTTAATATTATGTAGTTTTTGTAAAATCTCAATAACATCTTCAATTGTTTTACCCCAATAAGGATATTGATTATTGACTAAAGCAAGGGAGGAACCCGGAAGCGATACTTCATCATAGTCATCTAGCAAATTTAATTCGTTCATAAAATCAACGGTTTCATCTCTCAAACGAAAGTCAACACAAGAAATAAGCAGAGTAGAAGCTGTATTAAGAATACGAAGATGTTCGTTACTTACTTTTACTTTTAAAACTTTTTTGCCGGCAAGAGCATCTTTACTATTACTATCGGCATAAAGATTGAAATTAGATAACATAATTAACCCTAAAATTATATATTTTATATACAGCATAACATAACCCTCATTTAAAAATATTTACTACACGCCTTAAAATAAGAATAACCGGTTATAATTGTTAAAAAAGCAGCAATCCATAAAATTATTTCTCCGAATAAATCCAAGTAAGCAATACCGGAACCTTTTGACCCCAGTATTAATATCGACAAAGCAAACATCTGCAAAAATGTTTTCACCTTAGCAAGCCTTGATACCGGAACGCTTACTTTAACTAAGGCTAAAAACTCCCGTAAACCGCTAACTAAGAATTCCCTAGCTAAAATTAGTAAGCAAGGTATTTCTCCTACCATATCTTTTTTTAATAACATTATAATAACGCAGCCGACTAATATTTTGTCTGCTACAGGATCGAACATCCTACCGAAATTTGAAACTAAATTAAATTTTCTTGCTATATACCCGTCAAAAAAATCGGTAATACTGGCTAAAATAAATAATACTGCCCCAAGCCTATGAGCAAAGGGATGATCTAGATAAAAAGTCATTACAATAACCGGAATGACGATAATTCTAGCTATCGTCAGATAATTCGGTAAATTTTTATCAATTTTCATCAACTAATAATTTTTATTTGTCATAAAATGTTTAAGGTTATTATCGTTACAAATAATCGTCATTGCGAGGAGGCACAGGCATTATTGCATGGCTCGATAAAAGCAGCAGTATGTCATTCTAGCTAAAAGCGGGAATCCAGAAAAAACACTTAAAATAAACAAACTTATATAAAAATTTACTATATAATTCGCTTAAATACTTTTCCGGATTCCAGCCTGCGCGGGAATGACATCGAAAATTCGAGCCATGCAACAACGCCGGTGTTTCTTCTTAAATTGATATCATGCACCCACCTATCGCATGCAAAACTACTTATCCAGCCTATTAATATAATATTGCTGAATTATAGATAAAATATTATTCCAAGACCAATAAATTAATAGTCCTGCCGGAAAACTGCTAAACATTACTAGAAAGATTAACGGCATAAACTTCATTACTTGAGCTTGAACGGGATCAGCCGGCTCAGGACTCATTCTTTGCTGCAAGAACATAGTTATAGCCATCAAAATAGGCCACGCTCCAATCATTAGGAAGCTAGGGGGGGAAAACGGTATTAAACCGAATAAATTAAAAATCGTGGTAGGATCAGGTGCCGATAAATCCTTAATCCAACCGTAAAACGGTGCATGACGCATCTCAATAGTTACATATAATACTTTATATATCGAGAAAAATACCGGAATTTGAACAAGTATCGGTAAACACCCGGCTACCGGATTTACTTTTTCTTTTTTATATAGAGTCATAATTTCTTGATTTAAGCGGACTTTATCCTCACTATATAAGCCTTTTATACGTTCAATCTCCGGCTGTAAATTCTTCATTTTCTTCATTGAACGATATGATTTATTAGCCAAAGTAAACATTAACAGCTTAATAAGCACCGTCACGATTAATATACTAATACCGAAATTACCTACATAACGGTAGAAAAAATTCATCGCATAGAAAACCGGCTTAGTGATAATATAAAACCAACCGAAATCAATAGCTCTATCAAAAAGTTTGATGTTATATTGCTTTTCATATTTATCAAGTAAATCAACTTTTTTTGCACCGGCAAAAAGTTTTTGAGAAATAGTAAAATTTTGTCCGGGCTTTATAATTTGCATGGATGAAATAAAGTCTACCTGGAATCTCTCCACTCCTTGCTTGGCAGCATAATTAAAGTTAGAACTATATTGATTTATTTTATCCGGAATTAAAGAAGCAAGCCAATATTTATCGGTAATACCTATCCAATCAACAATCGAGGTAGCAAATTTTTCGCTCTTCTTATCTTTAATAGTATCGTAGGAATATTCTTCAAGATTTCCATTAATACAACCGATCGGACCTTGATGTAATATATTAACGGCTTTTTCGGACGAAATATATTTACGGTTAATTAAACCGTAAGATTGAACGGGAATATCCTTGTCACTGTTATTAACTATAGTTTGTTCTATATTAAATAAATAATTATCATCTAAGCTAATAGTAACTAAAAATTTAACATCATCCTCATTTACCCAAAATAAATTAATCGGATTTGTCGGAGTAAGTAGATTACTATCGCTACGCCAAATAGTTTCGCTATTCGGCAAATCTACGGTTGATAAGTTACTCACCCAACCCATTTCAACAAAATAAGCATTTTCCGTGTTAGCAGGCGAAAATAGCACTACTTCGGGGCTATCTTTTGATAAATCTTGCTTATATTTACGCAAAATTAAATCATCAAACCTCAGCCCTTTTAAGGAAATAGAGCCGTTAAGCGAACTTGATTCTATTTTAATACGCTGGTCTAGATTTACCTCTTCAGTTTTAGACTCCGACTTTATCAAGCTTACCTGTTGTTTCTTTAAATTCTCTACTTTTTTGGTATAAGCCTCTTGTTGTCGAAGCTTTTTTGCTTGTGGTGCCGTATAAAAATACTGCCAGCCGAAAATAATACTTAAGGACAATACAACTGCCGCTATAAGATTAATTATATTATGATTCATTATAAAGTCTTAATTTTTCAATATTTTAGTAGTATTGAGTTTTATAGGATTTATATAAAATAATCAAGAGATTTACAATTAATTACTTTCATGTCATTCTCACAAAGCATTAGCATTTGTTGTATGGCTCTAAAAAAGTGCCGTATGTCATTCCCGCGCAGGCGGGAATCCAGACTTTTCCTTGTCATCTTGGACTTGTTTCAGCATCTATTAAAAGATATCCTGAAATAAATTCAGGATTACTATAATTTTCCGGATTCCCGCCTTTAGCGGCTTTGTTGCATGGATCGAAAATTGCTATATTTTGGGTATTCTTTAAAAGTACCGCGATGTCATGCCGTGGCTTGACCACGGCGTCCAGTCAGGCTTTTTAATTTTTTCTGGATACCGTGGTCAAGCCACGGTATGACAAGTTTTAAGCGATTTTAACCATCCATGCAACAACACCGCCTTTAGCTAGGAATGACATTATAAGATTCTAAATCACATTTTGTACAATACCTATATTTTGGAATATTGTTAATTTAAATTCCGGTAATATAGAAATTAAATGTTCAAAAATATCGCCCTGTATATTTTCATACCCGACCATACCGACCTCTTTAACGAAAATATATATCTCTATCGGTAAACCGTTAATTGTCGGAGCAAGCTGTCTTACTAAAAAAGTAAAACCTTCTTGATATACGGCAGGGTTATTTTTCAAATATTCTTGTATGTATAATTTAAATAGTTTGAGATTAGTTAAGTCTTTATTTTCATTATCAAAATTAATATTATTAATTACATTTTTTGAAAGATACGGCGATTTTTTTAATTCTTTTAAAAAAGTAGCATCACAAAAATTAATAGTTGTCATATTAATATTAAGAACTCTTTGAACCCTTCTGGCCCCCGCTTCACTGATTCCGCGGTAATTCGTCACATTGGTATTTACAATATTATAAGTGGGAATCGTCGAGATAGATTGGTCGAAATTCCTGATACTTATCACGGAAATAGTAATTTTCTCAACAGTCCCTTCAATATCACCGACACGTATCCAATCACCGATATGAATTATACCTTGACTAGTCAGTTGCAGGCTAGCGAGTAATCCTAAAACGGTATCTTTAAAGACAAATGTTAATAAAGCCGCCGCTGCGCCTAAGCTTGTTAAAAACGTCCTCAGAGAAATATTTAAAAGATAAGAAATAGTTACGATAATCGCTATAGCTATTACCATAATTTTTAATATTTGGAAATATAAGCTAAGCGGAGCGTTTTTAGAAACAGCTTTAATTTTATGTTGATAAAGATCGGCAGCAGCATCGGTAATAGATAATAGTAACATCGTTAAAGATATACTAGTATATAAGATTACTACGGTATCTTTAATATTAATTAATACGTGCGAACCAAAGGAACTCGGCTTGAAAATATTACCCCAAAATATAAAATAAATTCCAAGTAAACTATGTAATAAATAGCGAAATATGGAATATTTTCTTAATATTTTTTCATAATCATCATAATGATGCTTAGCCATGTAATTTTTAATAGGTGCAAAAACCAGTTTTTGAATAAATAAAACTAAGGGAATAAGAGACAATAACATAATGATCAGCATTATAATTTCAGTACTAAGTCTATTATATAAATCTATTAGATATTGCATATTCCCCCCATTATTATTATGGTTATATATTTGGTTAACTTGAATGGTGTTGCTGTATGGCTCGAATTTCCGATGTCATTCTAGCTAAAGGCGGGAATCCATTCTTGTCATGCTGAACTTGTTTCAGCATCTATTAAAAGATATCCCGAAATAAATTCGGGATGACGCACAAAATGGATTCCCGCCTTTAGCTAGAATGACATCGAACCATTTACAAAATATACATCTTGACTAAAAATTTTATGCTTATCAACAAAAATATTCTTTTTATATGGTTTTCCCGAATATTGACCCTATTATTTTTTCTATAGGACCGCTTGCCGTTTCTTGGTATTCGCTTTCTTATGTTACGGGTATTTTGCTCGGTTGGCGGTATGCGAGTAAAATTATAGAAAAATTTAACCTTTCAATTACCAAAAAGAATTTGGAGGATTTTATTAGCTGGGCTATTATCGGAATAATAGTCGGCGGCAGAATAGGCTATGTTTTATTATATAACCCTTACAAATATTTAACAAACCCGATTGAAATTTTAAAAACCTATGAAGGCGGAATGTCCTTTCACGGCGGTCTTATCGGTCTTATAATTTCTGCTTATTTTTTCTGTAAAAAGCATAATATTAACCTTTTAAGCCTTGCAGATATTATATCAAGCGCTGCGCCGATCGGTTTATTTTTCGGTAGAATTGCCAATTTTATTAACGGTGAATTATACGGTCGAGTAACTAACTCTTCTTTCGGGATGATTTTCCCGAATAGTGATTTACGACCACGTCACCTTAGCCAATTGTACGAAGCATTTTTTGAAGGTTTAGTATTATTCCTTATTTTAGCATGCTTAGTATTTAAATATCAAACTATTAAACGATCCGGTTTAACTTTTGGAATATATTTGGTATTTTACTCTATTTTCCGAATAATTATCGAAACTTTTCGAGAACCCGATATACAAATCGGCTTTATTTTTGATACCCTAACTATGGGTCAGATTTTATCACTGCCTATGTTGTTATTGGGTATATATTTGGTTAAATTGAAGGGCTGTCGTACCGTAGCTTGACCGGTATCCGGTTCTTACTTTTCCGGTATTAGGGGCGTTGTTGCATGACTCGAATTTCCGATGTCATCAACTGCGATTAAACTCACTACTGTACGAACGTTGAAAAAAGGCTGTGTCATGCCGTGACTTGATCACGGCATCCAGGAAAATAAAGCCATATTAGACTTATTTTAGAATCTTTTTATGATATTATAAGCTGGATTCCGTGGTCGTAGCCACGGAATGACAGAATTTTTACCTCTTTATTTAAACGTTCGTACAGTAGTGGATTAAACTACTATATTACATTCACATAATAGTTTCTATTGACTAATTTTTAATATAATAATATGATATCGCAAGTGTTTATAATTTTTTAAAGAGATATTTTTCATGTTCGCAGTCATAAAAGCAGGTGGAAAACAATATAAAGTAGGTACAAACAGTATCATCAAAGTAGAAAAGATTGAAGGAGAGCTTGGTGCTAAAATCAGTCTTGATCAAGTTTTGATGATAGGTGAAAACTCGAAACCGTCTTTTATCGGTACTCCAATGGTAAAAGGGGCGGTTGTTACCGCTGAGATTACCAATCAATTTAAAGATAATAAAATTATCGTCTTTAAGAAAAAGCGTAGGAAAAATTATCGTCGTAAAGCCGGTCACAGACAGGAATTAACAGAGCTAAAAATATTAGATATTACTAAACAATAATACTAGACTCTGTGAACATTTCTAATTAATTTATATTTTGAGGTATTTTTTAGCGAAAATTAATAAGATTTTTGTAGGAATAGTTATTCTTATTTCAAAAAAATCTTATAATTTGCAGCAAAAAAGAGCCAAAATTATGTTATTTTAGAAATATTTACAGAGTCTAGACAATAAAGGAATTATAAAATGGCAACCAAAAAAGCTGGCGGTAGTTCTAGGAACGGAAGAGATTCAGCCGGACGAAGGCTAGGAGCAAAAAAAGCAGACGGTCAATATGTAGTACCCGGTAATATTATTGTCAGGCAACGCGGTACAAAAATTCATCCCGGAAAAAATGTCGGTCTTGGTAAGGATCACACTATCTTTGCGTTGATAGAAGGCTTGGTTGAATTTGTAACTAAGAAAGATCAAAAATTTGTTAATGTTAAAGAAGCAAAAGTAAGTGCGTAGGTACTTAAATCGTCATTGCGAGCCGCTGTAGGCATTGTTGCATGGCTACCGGAATCGACATGGCGAGCGACCTGGAGGCTTTGTTGCATGGCTCATAATTTACTGTATTATGGTTATACAAGTATGGTGTCATACCGTGGCTTGACCCACTACTGTACGAACGTTTAAATAAAGAGGTAAAAATTCTGTCATTCCGTGGCTACGACCACTTCAGTCCAGCTTATAATATCATAAAAAGATTCTAAAATAAGTCTAATATGGCTTTATTTTCCTGGATGCCGTGATCAAGTCACGGCATGACACAGCCTTTTTTCAACGTTCGTACAGTAGTGGGCTTGACCACGGTATCCAGAAAAAACCTTAGTAAAAGACTGGATGCCGTGGTCAAGCCGGCGTTGTTGGATGGCTCGAATTTTCGATGTCATTCTAGCTAAAAGCGGGAATCTAGAAAATGTTTAAGCGAATTATATAGTAAATTTTTATATAATTTTGTTTATTTTGGGTGTTTTTTCTGGATTCCCGCTTTTAGCTAGAATGACATACTGCTGCTTTTATTGAGCCATGCAACAAAGCTGCGACTGGAAGGAGCGCAGCAATCTAGGAAAAAAATAACAAGAAATGCTATGGAAATTATTATTTTCTGGATTGCCGCTCTGGACTGCGTTCCTCCTCACAATGACGGACTTACGTTTTTGCTCCTTAAGTTGACACCCATGCGCCGCAGCTAGGAATGACATCGAAAATTTGAGCCATGCAACAAAGCCATTACCTCACGGGAATGACATCTTCAGAGATTATTCCCTAAATTAAAGTCTATGTACAATAACGCCTTCCCCTCAATAACAAGGCTTTTATAATTTATGGCCTTAATAATTCAAAAATTCGGCGGTACTTCCGTCGCCAACATCAATAGAATAAACGAAATTATTCCTATAATTAAATCTGAGCTAACACAAAATAATCAGGTAATAGTGATTGTTTCCGCTATGGCAGGGGTAACAAATCAACTAGTTACCTTGTGTAATGAGATATCACATCTTAGCAATGCAAATCAACTGGCGGAATATGATGCTGCTCTTTGTAGCGGTGAAATGGTTACCTCTTCGTTGCTTGCTTTAAGATTGCAGGAAGAAGAAATAAATGCTAGATCAGTATTCGCTTGGCAATTACCCATCATAACCGATAGTAATTATAGCAAAGCTTTAGTCGAATCAATATCTACATCCTTATTAAAAGAATGTATAAATCTCAACATTATTCCGGTAATTGCCGGTTTTCAAGGAATAAATTACTTGGGTAGGCTATCTACCTTAGGTAGAGGCGGCTCGGATACTAGCGCGGCTTTAATTGCTGCGGCGATGAAAGCCGATAGATGCGATATATATACCGATGTTGAAGGGGTATTTACTGCCGATCCAAGAATTGTTCCCAAGGCAAAAAAATTAAATCATCTGAATTTTGAAGAAATGCTCGAATTTGCCTCAAGCGGGGCAAAGGTGCTTCATCCTAGAGCGGCAGAAATAGTAAAGCGCTATCAAATACCTATGCGTGTTCTTTCTTCTTTCACTTCAAAAGCAACCGGTACATTAATTACTTCAAAGGATAAAATTATGGAAAATAGAGTAATTACCGGTATTACGTCTAATAAAAACTTATTAAAAATATTAATAGAAAATCCGACAATAAGTTTTATCAAAACCGCCAATATGCTTGCCGCAAGCAATAGCCATATCGAATTAATGCAGGAAATTGAACCGAAAAAACAATATAGTTTCATCACCGGTTTAACTGATAAAAATAACTTACAAAATTTGCTCACTAATCTAAAGAAAAATAATCAAATAGGTAATTTTGTTCTTGATGTCGAAATCGCTATAGTGTCAATAATCGGTTACGGCATTAAAAATGATCATAGCTTACTTGAAACTATATTAGCTAATTTAGAAAAAGATAATATAACAATAAAAATGGTGCAAATATCAGAAATTAAAATTTCTCTCTTGATAAACGATCAAGATACCGAAAAAACAATCTGTAATTTACATAATCTCTTTGAAGTATCGTCTGCTATCTCTTAAATATGGCGCTGTTGCATGGCTACCGGAATCGTCATTGCGAGCGACCAAAGGGAGCGCGGCAATCTAGAAAAATTATAGTCATCCTGAATTTATTTCAGGATCTTTTGCAAGAGATGCTGAAGCAAGTTCAGCATGACAAAAACTAGATTGCCACTCTAGACTACAGCTAAATTCAGAAAGATTTAGACAAGATAAATTTAAAGGTGAGCTAAGCTACCGTACTAGAGTACGTGAGTACAGGCGAATCCGGAAAAATTCACTTGTATCAACCTTTCTGAATGACGCTGTACGTCCCTCCTCGCAATGACGGGGTAAGATCGAGCCATGCAACACCCCCCAAAATATGAGCAAAATATATATACCGCTACCGATTATATATTATGACTAGATTTTGTATAATTTGTTTTATTAGTGTTCATTTAATATATTAAACTTAATAATTTCCGTATAAATATCTTCTATTTACGGCTTATTAGATATATATTAAAAAAAATAAAATTTTTTGGATGGTGTAAAATCTTGAGCTAATGGCTTATTTGGTGTTTATTTTACTCCTCTGCTATATACCCCTTTGCTCTCAAGGCTAGGCTTATATAACTTAAAAAGCAAAAGCAGGACTCTTAAGAAATTAATAATTAAAAAAGTGCTAGTTTTAATAATATATGTGACGGTTCTTATAAAATAAGTCATAGTCAATATAGATAGGTAGGTTTAAAACTATAAATTCGTTCATTAGAAATAAATTTTTGTAGGCCTTCAATGCTTCTTAAAGATAAATTTTACGGGGAAAAGTAATAATGAGCGGTGTTAAAAAAGAATATTCAAAAGGTGAGTATAGTAAGCATTTAAGAAATTTTATAAATAATACGTTAAAAGAAGATGGATTAAGCTCATATGAGTTGAGCAGAATTATGGGTTGTAGTGAAACGGTACTTGGAAGTTTTCTAAAAGGCGGTACAAAAACACTTAATAGCGGTACAGTCGTGGAATTAGCAAAATATAAAAATGCTTCTTTAGATGAAGTATTAGGCAGGAAGGTTAAGGAATCGTTACAAGAGGTAAAAGTAAAAAATGAGAAAGATCAGAATATATTTAAAAAGGATGAACAAAAAATACCGGCATTTTTGAGCAAGTTAGCCCCTGAAGCACAACAATCACTTATGGCAATAAGAGAAGACGCAAAAAAATTTAAATATAATAGCACCTCTAATAATAAAGAACCAAGTGAACAACATAGAAAACCGTTTAAACCTACCGAACGCACTCGTTAGATATAAATTATAATTGCTTGACTACATACTATCCCGCTCAACTAACTTGCCTATAATAATTTCTTTTTTACTTCCCTATACAAAAATTTTTAAATATTTCACCTAGTATTTCTTCTATATTGATGGAGCCGGTAATTGCACTAATAGCTCTAATTGTCATTCTAATATCTTCGGTGGCCAGAACTAAATCTTTCTCCAAATTAAAACTTGTTAACGCCGCTAGGGCTTGCTTTAAATAACGACGATGACGTTCCTTAGTTATATAAGGTGTTTCGGTTAAGCCGGCAATATCTGCGGCAATATTTTCAATATTTTTGAGTATCTCCTGCATGCCGATATTTTCTTTTATTGAAACTTTTAAACAGTTATATTTGTCTTCAATGGAAAATACTTTATCCAAGTCGCTTAAATCGATTTTATTGATAATTATTATAGTATTATTATCAATTAAATCAGTAATAGCCTCATTTAAATTTGAATCTAATAAGATTAATTGTTCTACGTCAAACATAATGATTTTAATATCGGCTTTTTTAGCTGATTCTATAGCTCGTTTAATGCCTTCTTGTTCAATTAAATCATTACTTCCCGATCTTATACCGGCGGTATCTTGTAAAATAATAGGATAGCCGCCGATATCTAAATGACCTTCAATTATATCCCTCGTAGTACCTGCTATATTTGAAACAATGGCTATTTCTCGTTGCATTAAAAAATTTAGCAAACTAGATTTTCCGACATTTGGCGCCCCGACTATTGCTAGTTGTATACCGCTTCGGAGTAATTCCCCTCGACGATTATCGTTAAGATAACTTGTTAATTCGTCTTTGAGTTTAGTACTAATATTCATTACTTCAGTAAGTACGACATTTGGAATATCTTCGTCGGGAAAATCTATATAGGCTTCAAGTAAACTGATTATCCTTAAGAGACTCGCACGCCACCCATTATATAAATCTTCAAGCGCTCCTCCTGCCTGTCTGATTGCTTGCTTATGTTGCATAATAGTTTCTGCTTCAATTAAATCGGCAATCCCTTCGGCAGCGGTTAAGTCAAATTTACCGTTTAAAAAAGCTCTTTTGGTAAATTCCCCTGCTTCCGCTATTCTAAGACCCGCAATATTTAGTAGCACACTAGTAAGCATTATCGCAATTGCTTTGCTACCGTGTACATAAATCTCTATCGTCTCTTCGCCGGTAAAGCTGGCGGGGGAAGGGAAATATACTACCATGGCATTATCGATTAGCTCACCGGTTTCGGGATCGATAAGTTTTTGATAATACATAAATCTCGGTTTAAAATTCTTTTTCCTAGTTAGCATTTTTAAAGAGTCTAAACTTTTAGGACCGGAAATTCTAAAAACTGCTACCCCGGCTCTACCTTGAGCCGAACTTTGAGCAAAAATCGTTTCCACTATATTTCTATGCCTCTTGCGTTGGTCGTGTGGTGTGATATAATGCTATCTATAGCATATATATAATGTGAGTTTAAGGGAATTTTGACTATATTGTCATTTTTGCGTGAGTGTTATTAAACACCTTCGATGTCATTTCCGTGAAAACGGGAATCCAGGCTTTTTTTGTCATGCTGAACTTGTTTCAGCATCTTTTTAATAGATCCTGAAATAAATTCAGGATGACTTAAAAGTGTTTTTTCTGGATTCCCGTTTTCACGGGAATGACATCGAATATACTTTAATCAATCCACGTAACAATGCTACGCAGGAATGACATTAAGAGAAATCCCTCAAGCTCACATTATATAGTAAAATTATAATTTTAGGGTAAATATGGTAACAAACTTATCGTCGTTCAATTCAAGTAGATTAAATTGCCAAGTACCGAGTTATAAAACAGAGATTTTAGAGCTTAGTACGCCACGTAAAGGAGAATTATTTTATATTGAATTTATTCAAAAATTTTTAACCTATATACCTATAGATTATGATTTTAATAATAGACGAGAATTATTTCAAAATTTTGCCGATCAAGCTTTTGAATTTTTTAAAAAAAGAAGAGTAGGAAGTAAAAAGTTAGCAGTCACAACTAGCATTATTGAAAATGATCCGGTTGTTAATATTTTAATATTAATGGATAACAAGCCTCATATAGTTGATGCTATAGTATGTTTACTTGCCAATATTAATTTACCGACTAAATTTTTGCTACATCCGGTAATTAATTGTATCCGAGACGATAAGGGGGGATTATTAAAGATAGTAGATACTCCCGCTAATGATGAAGCAAAAGCTGAATCGTTATTGCATATATCAATTTTAGGCAATCTTGATAAGGAAGCTATTACCGCTTTAAAAGAAGCGTTAAGCGAAAGGTTAGACGAGCTTGAGCAAGGGTATAACGTTTCACCTAAATTAATAGCTCGGCTAGATGAGCTAGCTATGCTGATTTCCAAAAATCAACAACTATGCAACAATGACAAATTAAATTGTAACGAGTCTAGTGAGTTTCTGCGTTGGTTAAAGAATGATAATTTAATTTTCTTAGGGATGCTTGATTTTGACGTAAAATCTTTAAAATTAACGAAAGAAGAAGGCGTAACGAAAATATGGCAAAATATAAAATCGGAGATCGACGATATTATAAAATGCTCGGCAAACCCGCTACATCAAAATCAATTGATTATTTTGGGTAAAGTGAATAGCATTTCGCTTATTCATCCCGATAATTTAGTAGATTATATTTTAGTTAAAAACCTTGATAAAAACGGAGAATATATTTCCGGAAGTATCATTTTCGGCATCTACAACTTCCCTATATACTACCAATCAATAAGTGATATTCCGCTGTTAAGACAAAAACTTAATTTTGTACTAGAAAAAGCCGGATTTTCGTTATCGGGTTATAATGCCGATAAATTAAAAATTCTAATGGAATCGCTACCTAGGGAAGCTTTTATACAAGTTGATGAAGGCGATTTATATTGTATGTGTCTGCATATGCTTTCAAGTATGATGAGCAAAAAGCTTAAATTATTCATTCAATATGATTGGTCAAGTTCTTTCCTTAATATAATAATTTTTCTACCGAGAGAACGGCTAACTTCGGAGATACATAATAAAATAGATTGTTATTTGACGGAAAAATTCGGTAGCAAAATATTATCTAACTATATCACGGAAGTAGCGGGAAGTTTTTCCTATCTATTTGTTACTTTAGAAGCTGTTGATAAAAATCAAATAAATTTTGAAGCGGAAATAATTCAACAAGATTTAGACCGTATTTCCACTCGCTGGAGTGAAGATTTTTATCTTAAACTTTCTAAAAAATTCGGTGAATATCAGGCAGGAATTAATTTAAAACTTTTCGATGCCGTTTTCCCCGCAGATTATCGCCAAAAATTTCCTCCCGAAATAGCGTTAATAGATATTGAATATCTAACAAAAGCTAGTAATAAACAAAAATGTCTGTTTAATTTAGTAGCTATTAATGAATCTGAGTTTCACTTAAAAATATATAGCCCTAGCGTGAAACTAATCCTTTCTAATATACTTCCACCGATAGAGAATTTAGGCTTTAAAGCAATTGATGAACAAAGCTTTGTTATTAAAGAAGTAGGGGAAATTAAAGGAAGCTGGGTATATAACTTTATCTTGACTAGTTCCGTACCGGTGAAAGACGATATCACAGAATTAAAAATAAATGTTGAAGAAGCTTTGGATAAAATGACTTCCGGACTTCTTGCCAACGATTCTTTAAGTAAGCTGATAGTACTTGCCGGCTTTAATTGGAAGCAAGTAAAACTAATAAAAGCCTTAACTAGATATTTACATCAAACCGGTTTTATGTACGGCAAGGGCTATGTACAACTTACCTTAATAAAACACCCCGTATATACTAGAATGTTAGTTGGTTTGTTTAATATAAAATTTAATCCGGTACGTTTATCTGATAAAAAATTAACCGAGATTAAGGAAAATATTAACAATTATCTTGCTACAGTAACTATCAGCAGCGAAGATCAAGTGCTGCGTAGCATGTTTTATATTATCGAAGCTATTATAAGAACTAACTATTATCAACTTGTACCTAACGATTCCGATAATAAGGTTGTTAATAAACACTGTCTTGCTTTTAAGTTCGACTCAAGTAAAGTACCGAATTTACCGCAGCCCATCCCTTTTGCCGAAATATTTGTCTATTCCAAGGATTTTGAAGCTGTCCATCTTAGGGGCGGTAAGGTATCGCGCGGGGGGATTAGATGGTCAGATAGAGCAGAGGATTATAGGCTAGAGGCACTAGGGTTAATGAAGGCGCAAATGACTAAAAACTCGGTTATCGTACCGGTCGGTTCTAAAGGTTGCTTTTTTATTAACTTTACCCTGGATGGACTTAAACGCGAAGAATATATGGCAAAAGTAGTTGAGTGCTATAAAAATTTTCTGCGAGGTATGCTAGATATTACCGACAATATTATTGACGGGAAAGTGGTGCAACCGAAAGATACCGTTATTTACGATCAAGAAGATCCTTATTTAGTAGTTGCCGCCGATAAAGGTACGGCCTCATTTTCGGATTATGCAAATAGCGTTGCACATGAATATAACTATTGGCTCGGTGATGCTTTTGCCTCAGGCGGTTCTGCCGGCTATGACCATAAGAAAATGGCAATCACTTCTAAAGGTGCTTGGATTGCGGTAATAAATCACTTCCAAATCATGGGAATAGATGTTCAAAAAGACCCTATTACAATGGTAGGCATCGGTGATATGTCAGGCGACGTGTTTGGTAACGGCATGCTTAGATCGAAGGTAGTTAAGTTAGTTGCCGCGTTTAATCATAAACATATATTCATTGATCCGTCTCCTGATCCGTTGCTTAGCTTTAATGAGCGCCTGCGTCTGTTTAATTTACGTGAATCTAATTGGTCGGACTATGATATTAAGCTTATCTCACAAGGCGGCGGAGTATTTGAACGTAGTAGTAAATCAATTAAATTAACACCGGAAATTAAAGCATTACTTGAAATAAATGAAAACGAAGCAACGCCCGAAGAACTTATAAGATTTATTTTAAAAGCAAATGTCGATCTGCTTTGGAACGGTGGAATAGGAACTTATATTAAGGGCAAAACGGAAAGTAATTTAGAAATCGGCGATAAAGCAAATGATAATCTTAGATGCAACGGCTTAGAAATCAGAGCAAAAGTTATAGCTGAAGGAGGAAATGTCGGCGTATCTCAACAAGGTAGAGTTGAATACGCTAAGAAAGGCGGGCGAATAAATGCCGATTTTATAGATAATTCAGCCGGAGTTGACTGCTCGGATCATGAAGTGAATATAAAAATTGCCCTAACTGGTGCCGTAACTTCCGGTAAAATTACCTTGGAGGAGCGCAATAAGTTACTAATAGATATGACAAAGCAAGTGGAAGAGTTAGTACTTGTCGATAATTATAAACAAACTCAAGCTATAACCGTTATGCAGCTATCTCCTACTTCAACCGTTGGAATATTTAGCCAATTTATCGATATTTTAGAAGAGGAAAAAATATTAGTACGAAGTAACGAGTTTTTACCGACGGCCGAAGAGTTAAACAAAAGAGCCGTGAACGGTGAGCCGTTAACCCGTCCTGAGCTTTGCGTCCTTCTTTCTTATAGTAAAAGGTCGGCTTATCACGAATTAATAACTGCTACCTTTTCACATGATAAATATTTTGATTCTTGCCTTATAAATTATTTCCCCGAATTAATGAGGGATAAATTCCGTTTAGAGATTTTAGCACACCCGCTTAAACATGAAATTATTAGAACCGTCGTAACCAATAAAATCATTAATCACCTCGGCGGTCCTTTAGTTAGTATATTAAAACGTGAAACCGGCACTGCACTTTGTGATATAGTACGCTCATTTATAATTATTTGCGAAATATTTGATCTTGATAATATTTGGGAGCAAGCGGAGTCACTACCCGTTAATATCGATTATAATATTAAAATTGATATGTTCACTGAAATAGCTAAACTTATGCGTCGCGGTATTGCGTGGTTTATTAAACATGTGAAACATCCTATTAATATTAGCGATACTATCGAAGAGTTTTTTGAACCTACACAAATTTTAAGGAAGATAGTCGGCGGAATGTTGGTAGAAGAAGCTAAAGCTAAGCTGGAAGATAAATTAAAATACTATATTGCTTCCGGGGTAGATGAATCATTTGCGAATATAATAGTCACACTTGACAGTTTAGTTTCAGTTTTTGATATAATATATATTACTAAACAAACAGGGGGCAATAATATAGAGATAGCAAGTTTGTACTTTTCCGTCGGCAATAGATTTAACATTGATTGGCTTCGCAAAGCTTGTGAGAAACAATTAAATAATTCTTATTGGAGTAGGCTCGGCATTCAGTCTTTAAAAGATGATTTATATGACAAACAAAGAAAATTATTGATCAAAATAATAAATAAATCAAAATCAACTATTGATTTAGATTTGTGGATTGATAATAATAAAAGTTTAGTTCAAAATTTTCTTGATTTTATGAAGGAAATTAAACTTCAAGAGAATGTAGATTTAAATATCATTATTTTAGCAAATAAAAAATTTGAAAAATTCTTACAAAAACTTGAGTAAATTATGTCATCTGCCCTTAAAAAAGCACGACTAGATTCCGGTAAGACTCTTCAACAAGTATCTTCCGATTTAAAAATTAGAAAAAAATATTTAGTAGCTCTTGAAGAGGAGGATTTCGAGCTCTTACCGGGTGAAGTATATGTAAAGGGTTATTTAAAATTATATTTAGATTATCTTAATATAAAAGATGAAGTTAATTTAGAGCCGATTAACGATAAAATTTATGAAAAAGAAGACTCATTAAAAGACATACGAAATAGATCATTAGTTAATTATAAACATAAAAAACAATTAGTGGTCATATCGATCTTAATGTTATTAGTAATAATTATAATTTATCCAATAGTATAGTATCAAAAATTTAAATGACAGTAGAGAATGAACAATTGCAAAGATTAATGCAAGAAGTTGATCATAAGATTGATAAATTATTGCTATTAATAGCAAATCAACAAAATGAGATTAGTCGGTTGCAATCTGAAAATAAGCAGTTAACGGATAATTATTCAAAAATTCTTACACAAATTACTGTTTATATAGAGGAACTTGAAGAAATAAAACATACTCGAATGCTTTGAAAAATTGCTCTTCGTTATCTTCATGGTTTCGTGTACTCACGTACCGAGTATACGCTGTGCGCTACTTCCCATTTGCTAACAAATTCAATTCTTCAAATCATTCGAGTACCATTAAATACAAAAATAATTATGTCAATTGTCACAATAACATTAAATAATAAAAATTTTCAGCTTTATTGTAATGATGGAGGAGAAAAGGAATTATTTAATTTAGCAGCTAAATTAAACGACAAAATAATTGAAATTAAATTAGTAAACCCTACCGCTTCCTTTGAGTTATTACTTGTTATGGCAGCCCTTGGTATTCAATCGGAAATGCAAAATTTAACGGAAAAATTTGATAAAATGGATATTAAAAATGCCCGCGGTGATGAAGAGAAATTTGCAGAAACATTAACTACCATAGCAAGTTATCTAGAAAACCTTGCACAAAAGATGGGAAAGTGATATCTTACAAAATGGGACTGCTTAGCTCGTCAGCTTAATATTTACCTGGGACTACAATTATTACTTCAGGATTTCATCCCTGTCTGTTACTATTCTTTTAGTTCAGGCATATGAGAACCGCCTTTACATAAAGGTCTTTGAAGGATTTTAAGCAACGGCTAAAGTGGTCCTATAATATAAAAATTTATTTTTAAACTTTAAGTAGACAAAGCTACTTTTTTTTTGATTATAGTACAGCGTCATCTCGATCGCTTGATACAAGCAAATTTTTCGACATTCGCCTGTGCTCACGTACTCTAGTACGGTAGCTTAGCTCGTCTTTAAATTTATCTTGTCTGAAGCTTTCTGAATTTAGCTGTATGAGTTGAGGATTGTATCCTTTTACGGTTGATGCGGCATTGTTGCATGGCTCGAAAATTAATAAAAAACACGTCATTGCGAAGCCGCGAAGTGGCTGCGGCAATCCGGGCTATCCCGAATATAATGAGGGATTTAATTAGAATACCAAAAAATTTATATAGGCGGCAAGTTTAGTATAAAAATATGTTTATACTTGATTGCCGCGTCGGCATAAATGCCTCCTCGCAATGACGATTCCGGTAGCCATACAACAAGTTGATACCGCTTAAATTGAGAGGTTTCTACGCCCCCCGGAATAGCCTAAAAGCTATTCCGGATTTTTTTTATCCGGTCTTTCACCCTTACCGCTTAAATTTTCTTAATAGAATCAAGAGTAGTTTCCAGAATCATACTTGCGGCTATTACATCATCGTTATTATTGCGTTCTTTTCGTTTTACGCCGAATGATTTAAGCAAATTATTCGCCGCTTTCGTAGTAAGCCTCTCATCCTGTAAAAATATCGGCAGGTCGGTATATTTCGTAAAATCTTCGGCAAATTTTAATACTATTTCCGCTTGCGTTCCTATCTCGCCGCTCATATTAATCGGCAACCCTATAACTATACCGCAAACTTTGTATTTTTCGATTAAATTTAGTATAGTAGTAATTTGGGCTTTTTTATTTATTGCATTTGTAGCGCATAAAGGCATAGCAATGGTACGCTCTTGGTTAGAGATCGCAACGCCGATCTTTTTAGTCCCGTGATCTAAGGCGATAAGAGGAGAATTAACCGGTAAAAGTCGATAAAATTCTTGAAGATTTTTTATTATCATGATAAATAAGATTACTCAATTATTGGTTATACTGCCAGTAAATAAAGAGTTAGTTTTAATGTTATTATTTTCCTATTTTTGTGATGTCATTCCCGCGCAGGCGGGAATGACATCAGCTACAATTTTTCAAGTTAACTGAGTATATATGCTTAAAATAATACAAAAACACTTAGATACTAAATTAATTAAATTAGCCTTAGTTCTAGCTTTTATCTATTGTCTGCTTTTTAATTCTGCCGTGCTAATCTATAAATTTGATTATTACAAGGCTAGTTTTTTTAAAGCTATATTAGAACTAACAAAAGATTTTTGTTATATTTATATATTCTCTTTTATAATATTCTTCGGTTTTACCGTACATCGGCTAATTTTAACGATCGGCACAATTTTCTTATTTGTAACGTCGGCTATAGCTAGTTACTATCTTTACTTTTTTAAGATAAAGCCCACTAAAGAAATGATGGGCAGCTTTTTTTCAACCGATCTAAACGAAATTTATGAATTAATAAGTATTAGATTGATAATATGGTTAATTTTTAGCTTATTTGCCTGTCTTTATACTCTGAAAAACTTTACTATTACTAATACTAACTCATTTATTACTAAATTACTATCGGCGATTTGCCTACTTATTTTTGTTAACGCTATTATTTCGCCGCCGTTTAAAATATTAAATAACTATTTTCCTGTGCAATATTTACATAATACTTATTTAAATTTTGCACAAAACTTTAGTAATAGACATTTAGCTAAAATAGATATTAGCCAAAAATATAATTTTGTCGATAAGTCCGATCAAGCTATTATCGGTGTTTTGGTTATAGGTGAATCTGCAAGGTTTGATCATTTCGGTATTAACGGTTACGTGCGAGATACTACTCCTTATTTAAGCTCTACTCCTAATGTATTTTCCTTTAAAGCTAAATCCTCCTCAAATCTTACTTATATTTCCGTGCCTTCATTGCTTTCGCGTCATAATGCAAGTAACTTAGAAGATAGCAAGCGAGAAACTAGTTTTTTATCGGTTTTGACTAAATTAGGCTTTAATACCGATTGGATAGGCACACAAACTTTAATGAGGAATTTCGCAAATTTTAACTTAGGCACCATTTATGATGAAGTTAATTTTACGATTATCCCAGGCGGCTCGGCATTATTTGCCCTAAATGATTATGACGCAAAAATGCTACCTTTTATAGAAGAAATGTTAAAGCATGCAGAAAAGCAGTTTTTAGTTATTCATACTTCAGGAAGCCACTGGAATTATACCACACGATACCCGAAAGAATTTGAGCGTTTTACCCATACTTGTGCCGTTATAGCAAAAGCCGATCCTAGCAGTTGCGACAAATCGGCATTAATTAATAGTTACGATAACTCAATTTTATACACCGATTTTTTTTTGCATAACGTAATAAATTTATTAAAAGATAAAAATTCATTTTTTATTTATGTCTCTGATCACGGTGAATCTTTGGGTGAAGATGGATATTACGGTCACGGCGGTCCTTTATTAGATCAGCAAATAACCGTGCCTTTTATAGCGTGGGTTTCCGACAAGTTTAAATCCGCACACCCAAAGTTAGTAGCCTCTATAGAAAATCAGGTAAATAGCGAAATTAGCCATGATTATGTTTTCCACTCAATTCTTGATTGCCTGAATATTGGTTCCGAAATAATTGATAAAGATTTAAGTTTATGTGGAAAACAGATGCAGCTAAATTCAGAAAGCTTCAGACAAGATGAATTTAAAGACAAGTCTGCGCAAGCAGTCAAAAGTACGTGAGCACAGACGAGTTCTGAGAAATTCGCTTGTATCAAGCGATCGCGATGACGCTATATAGGATAAGTTAATGGCAAAAATCTATTTTATAGCCGGTGAAATATCGGGCGATTTTATCGGTTCCCGAATAATCCGGCATCTGAAAAATAACAAGGAACTCGAATTTACCGGTATAGGCGGGAAAAGGATGGAAGAAGCCGGCATTACTAAAAGCTTATTTCCTATTTCCGAAATAAGCCTGATGGGATTTATCGAGATTATACCGAAATTTTTAAAGATTAAACGATTAATTAATCTTACCGTAGACGATATTATTAAAAGCGCGCCGGATATATTAATTACTATCGATTCCCCCGGTTTTACTTATCGAGTAGCAGAGCGGCTAAGAAAAATCTTACCTAATTTAAAAATGATTCATATAGTAGCACCGTCGGTTTGGGCATATAAGCCAAGGCGAGCTATAAAATATGCAAAAATTTATGATTGTTTATTTGCGTTGCTACCTTTCGAGCCACCTTATTTTACTATGGTAGGACTCGATTGCCGATATATAGGTCATCCGATAATAGAACAGGAATTTTATAACGATAAATTAGCTTTGCGAGAAGAATTTAAAATAATGAACGGCACAAAAATCTTGTGCGTAACGGCAGGTAGTAGGCGAGGAGAAATCTTAAGACATTTGCCGATTTTTATCCCTGCTATTAATAATATTGCTGAAAACCACCGTCTTACGGTAATATTTACCCTTGCCGACCCAAGTCACGAAAAAATAATACAACCATTTTTGATAAATACAAAATTTAATTATGTATTTTCTAACGAGCGGCTAAAAAGTTATGCGATAGCTGATTTAGCCTTAGCAAAATCGGGAACTAATATATTAGAAATAGCCGCGTCTAACACGCCGATGATTGTCGCTTATAAACTCAATATATTTAGCTTTTTTATTATAAAACTATTAATCAAAATTAAATATGCTTGTTTAATTAATATTATAGCCGGCAAAGAAATAATTCCGGAGCTTATTCAATTTAACTGCTGCTCCGCTCTTATTACCTCAAAACTTGAAGAATTATTATTGAGTCCCCAAAAATCGCATGCGCAAATAGTAGAAAGTCAAGCAGTCTTAAAAGAACTAGGTTTTAAGTCAAGCCAAACTCCTTCTTTATCAGCCGCAAAAATTATAGAAAAAGAGTTTTTGAAAAAAAATTTCGATAGCTAGATATATTCGAGTGATTTTAAGAAAACGCTAGAAAAAATAAATAGTTTTTATTAAGAGAAAAAAAGGTTGGAGGTCGCACCCGTCCATAGCATTTTTTGAATTACTATAATCACTAATAATAACATAGCGATAAAATACATTTCTACATTTCTTTTTATGCTATTTAGCTGTTTAACTAATGCCTTTAAGTCATTCGATATTTTTTTTTGCTCTTCGCTATTATCCGATCTCATTGCAAGCAAATTACCTGACAAACTCATTAATTTACTATTTATCTTTTTTAATGCTTCGGTATATTCATCATTTTTATGTTCGGCATTGCTATCTTTATTCATAGTATATTATACTCACTATATTATTATTATAGTCAATGATAAGACTTAAAATAGACATGGTTATTATGCCCTACAGCGTCATCTCGATTGCTTGATACAAGCGAATTTTTCTGGATTCGCCTGTGTTCACGTATTATTAACGGCTAGTGCAGGCTCACCTTTAAATTCATCTTATCTAAATCTTTCTGAATTTAGCTGTACATTATAGGCTTTACCATTGATGCATTCTTTTAAATTAACCTTAAAATTGCATACTAGTTCGTTAACTTAAGATACGAAAAAAGTATGGATTCTAAAGTTAGAACAAATTTTAATTTAAATAATCTTAACTGCGGGTGTAACGATTTCTCCAAAAAATTAGTTTTTTATATATTTTATAAATTAAATTTGATAAAATTTAAGTAAACTCTTGAGGACAATTTTTACTATAAATTGCTCCCATTGTCAATAAAAAACCACGTTTCATGGTTTTTTATATATTCTCAGTAGCAAAACCCTATAGGTTAAGGGTTTAAAATAATTTAAGTTTAGGGGAAGAGAAGAGAGCGGTTTTTAAAAGATGGGCATTGTTGCATGGCTCGATAAAAGCAGCAGTATGTCATTCCCGCGCAGGCGGGAATCTAGTTCTTGTCATGCTGAACTTGGTTCAGCATCTCTTATAGTAGATCCTGAAATAAATTCAGGATGACTAAAAATGTTTTTTCTAGATTCCCGCTTTTAGCTAGAATGACATAATGGGGTGTGGGAATGACATCAAAAATATTGAGCCATGCAACAACACCTAAAAGATGCGAAGTATGGGGAACAGCTTAAGGTAGGTGAGGTTACCGTAAATTCATATTATGAAACAGCTATTTTTTTAGTAAAAATTATTGATAGTATTTTTTCATATTATTCCCATTATAAATTTTTCTATAATTTCATATGACGATAAAAATCAGGATTATCTTCCCACAATTCGCGAACTTTTACAAATAAAAAAAGATGGACTTTGCAATTAAAAAATTGCTCCATTTCTTGCCGTGCTTGTGTGCCGATTTCTTTTATGTTACTGCCGTTCTTTCCGAGTATTATAGTTTTATAGCTTTCTCTTGTTACGACTATGACTTGATGAATTTTTACCGACTTGTCGCTCCGTTCCTCCCAGCTTTCGGTTTGAACGGTTAGCTTATAAGGCAATTCTTGATGCAGGTTTAAAAATAACTGTTCCCTCGTGATTTCTGCCGCTATAAAGCGCATCGGCAAATCGGTCATGTCGTCCTCTTCGTAAAGCCACGGAGAGAATTTTGCTTGCGCAGTAATATGCCCAAGCAACTCATCAATATTTTTGCCAACTAAAGCAGAGATAGGGAAAACCAAACTTTCAGGGTGATCAGCAGTTAAGTTAGCATTAATATCGTCAATATATTGAGATTTAACATCTATTTTATTTAGTAAAAATACCGGTGTTATTTTAAGAGATGAGAGTTTTTTTAATATCTCAAGAGTAATTTTATCCAAAGGCTTTAAGCTATCGATAATTAACATCACGATATCGGCGCTATGTAAACTTGACCAAGCGCACCGAACCATAGCTTTTTCTAGACGGCTTTTCGGCTCAAATATACCCGGCGTGTCATACAAAATTATTTGCGTATCTTTAATGGTAACTATGCCGGTAATGATAGAGCGGGTAGTTTGAACTTTCGGAGTAACTATGGAAATTTTCTGCCCGATAAGTTTATTCAATAAAGTCGACTTGCCGCTATTCGGTCTACCGATTATACAGACAGATATAGTTTTTTGAGCTTGCTTTGTCACAAAATCGACATATATGTGCCTTAATTTTCTAGTTCTTTCATTAAAAATTGTTTAGCTTGCTGAGCGTCAGAATTTGTAGGGTCTAACTCAAGTGCTTTGTTAATAGATTCTAAAGCTAATTCATATTTACCTAAATTATATAAAGCTACCCCTTTGTCGTGGTGTGAATTCCAAACACCAGGATTTAATTCGATAACTTTATCGAATGACTTAATAGCTAATTCATATTTGCCTAAATTATATAAAGCTACCCCTTTATCATAGTGTGAATTCCAATTATCCGAATTTAATTCAATAGCTTTGTTAAAGGATTCAATTGCTAGGTCGTACTTGTCTAGTTTAGACAGAACTACACCTTTTTCATAATAAAAATCTGAATTATTAGGATTTAATTTAATAGCTTTATCATATGCTTCAATAGCTAATTCATATCTACCTAAATTATATAAAGCTATTCCCTTTACATAATATGACTTGAAATCACTAGGGTTTGATTCAATGGCTTTGCTACAAGCTTCTACGCTAAAATTATAAAAATCATGTTCATCAAGTTTAGATAAGGGAGATGTTGGGTCTAGGTTATCAGGACTTGTCCCAGCAGTTTTATTACATGACTTAAGAGCTAAATTATATTTACTTAACATACCTAATACTAAATCTTTATTAGTATACAAAACCGAATTGTTGGGATTTAACTCAATAGCTTTGTCAAAGGCTTCAATGGCTAAGTCATATTTGCTTAATTTAGCCAATACCGCACCTTTATCATTATACAAATTTGAATTATTAGGATTTAATTCGATAGCTTTGTCAAAGGCTTCAATGGCTAATTCATATTTGCTTAATTTAACCAATACCGTACCTTTATTATTATATAAAGTCGGATCATTAGAATCTATTTTGATAGCTTTATTATAAATATCAATAGCTAACTCATATTGCTCCAATTTTTGTAAAGCAACGCCTTTATTATTATAGGCATTTATGTGTGTGGGATTTAATTCAATAGCTTTATTACAGGCTTTAATAGCTAAATGATATTTATTTAAATCATTTAAAGCGGCTCCCTTATTACTATATAAATCTGGATCCTTAGGATTTAGTTTAATAGCTTTATCATACAACTTAATAGCCAACTCGTATTGACCGGAATTATGTAATTCGACAGCTTCATTATAGTAATCTATATAAGAAATTGTTTTATCGCTTTTAGCTCCTAGTGATAAAAAAGCAAAAAATAAAGTCTGGAAATATTTTTTCATATTATTTTCTTATCAATTTATTATATTTTTATAACAATCCAATTGTACGCAACAATTCTCGTGCAGCATCTTTTTCAGCTTCTTTAATGGAATGACCGGTACCGGTTTGCGTGTGGTCTTTTATTGTTACCGATACTGTAAAAGTCGTAGAGTGAGAAGCGCCTTTCCTGTTGATAACCTTATATATCGGCACATGAAATCCTTTGCTTTGCGCCCATTCCTGCAATGGGGTTTTAGGGTCGTAATTAGTTAAATCCTTAACGACAATAAAGTCAGCCCACAGATTTTGAACGATTTCGCGCGTGACGCTAATATCACTATCAAGGTAAATAGCCGCAATTAAAGCTTCCGTCGCATCTTCTATATTATTCGGATTATCACGCCCGCCTGAAAGCTCCTCCCCTTGCGTCATTATAATATAATTGCTTAAATTAAGGTTAGCGGCAACTTTGCAGAGTGTTTCCTTGCAAACTAAATAAGCTCTAATTTTCGCTAATTTCCCTTCATCGTAATCGGCAAAATTAGTAAATAAAATTTCGGTAACTAGAAAACTTAATATGGCATCCCCTAAAAATTCCAGTCGTTCATAATCCATATATTGATTTGAAGAATGTTGTTTTAAGGAAGGGTGGCTTAATGCTTCGATTAAAAGATTTTTATCTTTAAAATTATACCCTAATAGCTTTTCTAATTTTTGATCAATTACAGTGTCATTCAGAAAATTTGATACAAGCGAATTTTTCAGAACTCGCCTGTGCTCACGTACTTTATTGACGGCTAGCGCAGTCTCGTCTTTAAATTCATCTTGTCTAAACTTTTCTGAATTTAGCTGTATTTCCATTATGCAGAGTCCATTTTATAAAGGCTTTTAAATATCCTATTAAATCTAATAGAGGAAAACCAAGGACCGATTCGGAGTATTTGTTTTATAATACCGATATCGTTATCCCATAATTTTAGTTCGGTAGAAAAGTAAATAAACTGCGCTTTAGCAATGAAATTTTCAAACGGTACATAACCTAAATCTATCCTACTATCATTTGACTCGTCTCTGTTATCGCCTAGGAAAAAATATTTATCCTGCGGCACATAAAAAACTTCCGTATTACCGTATTTATTTTCTATTAATGTTCCGTTAATCGGAGCAACTTTATAAGAAAAATAAGACACGCCGTTCGGTAATATTTCTTTATATCTTCTATATTTTCGACCTTCTTCACTTATAAAAATTCCTGCTTCGGAGCGCTCTATTTTTTGATCGTTAATATATATTACGTTATCAATTAATTGTACTTTATCCCCTGGCAAGCCTATTAAACGCTTTATATATCTAACATCCATATTATGAGGCGGACGAAAAACTACTATATCTCCTCTTTGCGGTTGGCGTGCAAATATTCTTCCTTTAAAGAGATTAAAATAGTCGAAGAAAGATAGGGAGTAATTACTGTAACCGTAATTATATTTTGTTGAAAAGATATAATCATTTTCTAAAATAGTCGCTTTCATTGAAGCGGTTGGAACAGTAAAAGGCTCCATGACTAATATTCTAATCATTAAAGCGATCAATATAACTAAAGAAAAAGAACGCCATTCTTGCCAGTTTATTTGTTTTTTCTGCGATTCAATATTTGTTTGCATATATATTTTATAATTAATATGGTTAGTTATTCTGTCATACCGTGATTCTTGCATAGTTCGATAAAAGCAGCAGTATGTCATTCTTGCTGCCCCTTATGTCATTCCCGTGAAAACGGGAATCCAGAAAAATAATAGTCATCCTGAATTTATTTCAGGATCTATTACAAAAAGATGTTGAAACAAGTTCAGCATGACAAAGAAAAGTCTGGATTCCCGTTTTCACGGGAATGACATTGAACATGCTTAACCTATCATACAACATCAAACCCTTTAATACGCTCTTCAATCTCATCACGAAAGTGATGTATTAACCCTTGAATAGGCCAAGCGGCAGCGTCACCTAAAGCACAAATAGTATGCCCTTCGACTTCTTTGGTTACCTCAAGCAACTCATCGATCTCATGCTTTTTTGCCTGTCCTTGCACTAAACGCATCATAACCCTCCACATCCAGCCTGTCCCCTCTCTGCAAGGAGTGCATTGACCGCACGACTCATGCATATAAAATTTGCTTAATCTGGCAATGGCATAAATAATATCGGTAGATTGATCCATGACGATAATACCGCCGGTTCCAAGACTCGATCCGGCAGCTTTTAAACTATCAAAATCCATATCCACTTCACATAAAGATTTAGGTAATAACGGCACGGAAGAGCCGCCAGGGATTATAGCTTTAAGGTTATCCCAGCCACCGCGTACCCCTCCGGCATATTTATCAATTAGTTCCTTTAAAGGAACGCCCATTTTTTCTTCAATATTACAAGGCTTATTGACATGTCCTGAAATGCAGAAAATTTTAGTGCCGGTATTATTCGGTTTGCCGATACTGCTAAACCACCCGGCTCCACGTCTTAAAATAGTCGGCACTACAGCTATAGATTCAACATTATTAATAGTGGTCGGGCAACCATACAAGCCGTAGCCTGCAGGAAAAGGCGGTTTTAACCTCGGCATGCCTTTTTTACCCTCTAAACTTTCAAGTAACGCTGTTTCCTCACCGCAAATATATGCACCTGCTCCTCTATGTAAATAAATATCGCAATCAAAACCGGAGCCGCAAGCATTTTTACCGATTAATCCCTCATTATACGCTTCATCTAAAGCTCGTTGGATATTAGAAGCTTCATTATAAAACTCTCCCCTAATATAGATATAACATATATGCGCACATATCGCAAAGCTTGCTAGCAAGCACCCTTCTATTAATTTATGCGGCTCAAATCTTAAAATATCACGATCTTTGCAAGTTCCAGGCTCGGATTCATCGGCATTGACTACTAAATAAGAAGGTTTAAGCGATTCCTTCGGCATAAACGACCATTTCGTACCGGTAGAAAAGCCGGCACCGCCACGACCGCGTAAACCCGATTTTTTTACTTCTTCAATTATCCATTCCCGCCCTTTGCTCATTAAAGCTTTGGTATCAGCCCAATCTCCGCGCTTTTTACTAGCTTTTATATCATGGCTTTCTGCCCCTTGCAGGTTAGTAAAAATTCTATCTTCTGCTTTTAGCATATATTGCTCTTAATAAAGATTGATCTCATTTAACTTAATGTTGTATCCATCTCCGACATCATTCCACCCTTCCAATGTCATTCCCGCGTGGCAATGCCCGCGTGGATCAAAAATTAATAAAAAACATCGTCATTGCGAAGCCACGAAGTGGTTGCGGCAATCCAGGCTATCCCGAATTACATGATTTAATTAGAATACTAAACAAGTTTAGTATAAAAATATGTTTATACTTGATTGCCGCGTCGGCACTTCGTGCCTCCTCGCAATGACGATTCCGGTAGCCATGCAACAACGCCCCGTTTTCACGGGAATGACATCGAAAATTCGAGTCACGCAACAAAGCCTGCCGCAGCTAGAAACGATATCGAAAATGTTTAGCAAAAATCGTCATTTAGCTATTTTCTTAGTAGCAAATAACGTGAGTATCGGAGCAGAAATAAAAATTGACGAATAAGTCCCCGCTATGATACCGAAAAATACTAATACGCTAAAGCTACGAATCGCTTCACCGCCGAAAATTACTAGTGCCAAATTGGCAAGTAACGTAGTAACGACCGTTAAGATAGTTCTTGATAATGTTTCGTTAATACTAACATTGATAATTTGGGTAATAACTTTTTTATGAGATTTACGTAAATTTTCTCTGATTCTATCATATATTACCACAGAATCGTTAACCGAGTAACCTATTATAGTCAGAATTGCCGCGATGGTACTTAAATTAAAATCTAAGCCTGTCATACTCATAAAGCCAAGGCTTAAAATAACGTCATGCACTAAAGCCACTAATATTCCAAGACCGAAATACCATTCAAATCTTATCCAAATATAAACCATAATCGCCGCGAAGGAAAATAACATCGCCAAAATGCCTGCGTTAATTAATTGCCGCCCGACTTGAGGTCCGACAAAATCTACTTTACGATATTCAAATTTATAAGGAAAATTATTTTGTAAAGTCGATTTAATGAGTTCAATATTTTTCCTTAAATTATCTTCGCTACTACTACCGAACCTAATAGATAAGTCGCGCTCACTGCCGAAATTCTGCAGTACCACCTCACCGATTCCTAGATTTCCTAGCACTTCACGCATTTTCGGTAAGTCGGGTGCTTGATCAAGCCTTACCTCGATAACAATACCGCCGGCAAAATCAATGCCGAAATTAAATTTATAGATACCTACCCATAATATGCTGATTAACGATAATATAATAGATAACGTATAACTTATTTTTTTAAAATTCATAAAATCAAAATTGATTTTATCCGGTAACAGTCTTAAAGGATATAATTGCATTATTATAGTTTTAATTAAATTAATTTTTTATAAACAACCTAAATTAAAAGATATACAAAAACTTTGTATTTTCAATAATTATAAGCGCTTTAATCAAAGATAAACCTTTTCAAGATTCTTCTAGTATTTTTATTAAAATTATCTATAAAATTAACAAGAAAAATAATTTTTCAATTTTGTCTAGGCTCTGTGAACAAAATTTAAATTATTTATATTTTAAGGTATTTTTACACGAAAATTAATAAGATTTTTGCAGTAATAGCTATTCCTATTTCAAAAAAATCTTATAATTTGCAGTTAAAAAGAACTAAAATAGATTAATTTAAATTTTGTTCACAGAGCCTACTATATAGTAAATTTTAAATGGTTAAATAATTTTTATGTCGGAAGTAATAGTAAAAGAACAATTAGAACAATATATAAATAAAATAGAGAGATTAGAACAAGAAAAAGCAGAATTATCCGAAGAAGTAAAATCTATTTTTCAAGATGCTTCTTCTCATGGATTTGATGCTAAAGCAATGAAAGCTATCTTAAAATTAAAAAAACTTGATAGAGATAAATTAGCCGAGCAAGATGCGATGCTTGAGCTTTATCGCCAAGCTTTAGGTATATAATTATAGTCAGTTTAAGAAATATAATTGTCATTCCCGTGTAGCATTAGCTTTGTTGCATGGCTCGATAAAGCAGCAGTATGTCATTCTAGCTAAAGGCGGGAATCTAGAAAAAATACTTATAGTCATCCTGAATTTATTTCAGGATCAAATATTATAGATGCTGAAACAAGTTCAGCATGACAGAAAAGCCTGGATTCCCGTTTTCAGCCGTTGTTGCATGGCTCGAATTTTCGATGTCATTCCCGCGAAAGCGGGAATCTAGAAAAATTATAGTCATCCTGAATTTATTTCAGGATATGTTAAAGAGATGCTGAAACAAGTTCAGCATGACAAAGAAAAGCCTGGATTCCCGCCTTCGCGGGAATGACATACGACACTTTTTTAGAGCCATGCAACAACGCTTACAGCGCCTCGCCATGACGATTCTGGTAGCCATGCAACAACACCCCGTTTTCGCGGGAATGGGCATAGAAGATGTTTTAATTATTCACAAATGCCCACAATACCCTAATAAATCCATTGCACTTAGCCCTTAACCGCATATAATGCCGACTTTAACCTAAAGTTGTAAAAGTGATAAAATATTTAAGAGATATTCTTGAGGAAGAATATAATAATCTTAGCTTATGGTATTTTGTTAGTTTTATTTGCGGTATTATCGTTTATTTTTCGCTAAATTTTGAGCCACCGTTTTTAGCAATTCTAGCTATTTTTTTCTTTTCTTTACTATTACTTTTTACTAAAAAATATGGCATATTTTGGCAATTTATCTGTGGATTAGTTATCGCCTTTGCCTTTGCTTTGCTAATTAGTAAATATAGGATTTTAAATTTACGAAGCCGCACTATCGGTAAGCCGATAATCTCGGAAGTGATCGGCACAATAGAAACCATTAAGCCGACTATTCACGGCTCACAAATAGTATTAAACGATATAAAAATTAAGAAGATCAATAAAAATATTAAAAAAATCAGGCTAAGCCTACCGAAAAAATACCTTAAAGAAACTACCGTCAGTGATAAGATTAGCTTGCTGGCTAAGCTCTATAAGCCGCAAAATAGCATTCTACCCGGTGGGTATGATTTTGGATTTTATGCCTATTTATCCGAAATAGGCGCAAACGGCTATGCAATGTCTCCGCCAAAAATTTTATTACACCAAGAAAAATATATTAACAGGGTTATCTATAAAATTAGATTTAATATTTATCAAAATTTAGTGAAAAAATTAGGGAGCATTAAAGGTAATTTTGCTGCCGCGATATTGCTCGGTGAAACGAAAGGTATCAACCGGCAATTAATGCAAAATATGAGGCAAAGCGGTATTTCCCATGTGCTTTGCGTTTCGGGTCTACATTTATCGCTAGTGGCGATGATTTTATTTATATCGACAAGATTTTTATTAAATCTCTCTAATTATCTTGCTTATAATTTTAATGTAAAATTAATTGCCGCTAGCTGTTCGCTGATCGGGAGTTTCGGTTATTTAGGGCTAAGCGGCATGCAGATTGCCGCAACCAGAGCCTTTATTATGGCAGCGATTTTTATCTACGCCATCATTATAGAACGTTCTTGTTTTCCTCTACGTTCTCTTGCCGTTGCAGCTTTTATAATATTATCTTTGAACCCTGAATATATATTCCATCCTAGTTTTCAGCTGTCTTTTATTGCCGTACTTTCGTTAGTAGCAGGCTATGAGTTTTATTTAAAAAATCAATGGTTACTCGGTAATAATAAAGGAATTTTTGCCTCAATAAAATTTTATACGGCATCAAATATTTATTCTAGTTTTTTAGCCAGCATTATAACGGCACCGGTGGTAATAAATCAGTTTTTTATATTCTCGACCTACTCAATCCCCAATAACCTTATCGTCGTACCGATAATGTCGTTTTTCCTAATGCCTTTAGCACTGTTGTCATTACCTTTAATGTGGCTAAATATAGACGGCTTTGTTTTAAAAATAATGGGGTTTTTCATTAGCATAATTATTAACTCGGCAGAGTATTTTAATAATTTACCGGGGGCGGTATGGTATTTCGGTTATATAACAAATTTAAGTATTCTACTCTTTTTATTCGGCTTTTTCTGGATTTGCATATGGAAAACAAATTGGCGTCTTTGGGGATTGGGGATTATGGGCGTATCTTTTATATTAATGCTCTACTCGCCGAAGCCGGATTTAATATTTGATGCCGGCGCAAATGCCGTAGGATTAAAAAATAAAGATAATGAGCTAGAAATTTATGCCGAGAAAATGCCGGCATTCAACAGACTCTACTGGGCTAACTGGTTTGGGCAAAAAGATAGCACTATATATCCTTTAAAAGATAATATTTTTATCACTAATTATGGGCAGAAAATTATTATCGGCGACGAGAATTTTATAAAAAGTAAAAAGTGCCGGGAAGCAGAAATATATATTAATCTTACTTACAATATTAAATGCGTCGGCAACCTAATTACCGTTAACAAAGATTTTTTAGACAAAACACCGGTAATACTTATATTTTGTAATAGCAAAGAATGCCAAATAAAAACCGGTAATACTAATAATAGATTTAAGTGAAAATAATGTTTAGTTTATTAAGTTATAATGATATTATATAGTAAATTGATGTCATTCCCGCGGGGCATTGGCTTTGTTGCATGGCTCAAATTTTCGATGTCATTCCTAGCTCAAGGCGGGGCGTTGTTGCATGGCTACCAGAATCGTCATTGCGAGGAGGCATTTATGCCGACGTGGCAATCCAGTTAAACATATTTTTATACTAAACTTGTTTAGTATTCTAATTAAATCCCTCATTACATTCGGGATAGCCTGGATTGCCGCAGCCACTTCGTGGCTTCGCAATGACGAGTTTTTTATTAATTTTCGAGCCGTGCAACAACGCCCGAAGGCGGGAATCTAGACTTTTATTTGTCATGCTGAACAAGTTTTGCGCATCTTTTTTAGTAGATCATGAAATAAATTCAGGATGACTTAAAAGTATTTTTCTGGATTCCCGCGAAAGCGGGAATGACATACTGCTGCTTTTATCGAGCCATGCAACAAGACCATTGCCCCGCGGGAATGACTATTTAATTTCTTTTGCTACCGTACACTTTAATAATTAAATAAAATGACTAAAAAAAATACTTTACTATTAATAGACGGTTACGGGTTTGTTTTTCGTGCCTATCATGTACAGCAGCCGTTAACCTCGCCGAGCGGTGAACCTGTCGGCGCTCTTTACGGCTTTACTTCAATGCTGCTTAAGGTCTTAAATGACTTTAAACCGAAACATGCGGCGGTGGTTTTTGATACCGGCGGTAAAAATTTTCGTCATCAAATTTACGATCAATATAAGGCAAATAGACCGACGCCTCCAGAAGATTTAATTACTCAATTACCGCTAGTACGTCACGCAGCAAGTAATCTTAATTTCCCTATCTTAGAGAAAAACGGTTATGAGGCAGATGATATTATTGCTACTTTTGCTGCAAAAGCAGCTGCATTAGAAGAAGATGTCGTTATTATTTCTTCCGATAAAGATTTGTTGCAGTTAATGAATGATCACGTAAAAATATATGATCCGATAAAAGCAAAATATATTACGGAAGACGAGGTTATCAAAAAATTCGGCGTGAAACCGAACAAAGTCCGTGAAGTTATGGCTTTAATGGGCGATAGATCGGATAACATTCCGGGCGTGCCGTCTATCGGACCGAAAACTGCCGGCGCGCTTATTGAGCAATTTGATTCGGTAGAAAATATCTTAAATTCTCTTGAACAAATAGCCAGCCCAAGGCAAAGGGAAATTTTACAATCTTCCAAAGAGCTTGCTTTAATCTCTTGGCAATTAGTCGGGCTTGATTTTAACGTTGATTTAGATTTTGAATTAACTTCATTGGAATGGTCGCCGCCCGATGTCGATAAATTATCAAACTTCCTACACGAATACGGTTTTAAATCTTTATATAAAAGAGCGGAAAATTTATTTGATATTAAACTTACCGAGCATAAAGAAATAATAGAAGAGAACAAAGCAGTTACTATAAAAGAAATTAATAATACTGAAGAACTTGATAATGTTTTAAAAGCAGCAGAAAAAGAAGGAGTCATAGCTATTTATCCGATAGAACATAAAGGACAAATACTAGCTTTAGCTTTATCGCTAAAAAATGAAAGCTATATTCTAAAAACATCCAATTCAGCCGAAGACCTTTTTTCTTATAGTAATAAACAAAACGCTCGATGTCATCCTCGTGAAAACGGGAATCCAGACTTAATTTTTCTAGATTCCCGCCTACGCGGGAATGACATCGATGGTGTTTTGAGGAATCATGCAACAACAACCAAACAAACTGAAAGTAATTGGTTTTTTCCGACTATTCATAAACTACTATATGATACATCTATCAGAAAAATTACTTACGGCTTAAAGCACTTACTTAAAATATTTATTCAAGAAACAAATAAAATTTCGGCAATCGAGGATTTGGAGCTAATGCATTATGCAAGGTCGGCGGGAATGCCTCAAAAAGATTTATTTCTAGAAGCTAAGAAAGAAAGCCAAATTGAAAATATAATTACCGAATCGGCAAAAATAGTTGCCGGTTTTACTGCTCTTTATGAACAGTGGCTTAGAGAGCTTAAAGATAATAAGGCTTTTAAGTTGTATAGGGAAATCGATTTACCGCTATGTTACGTAATAGATAAAATGGAAAAAGCCGGCATAAAAATAAATGCCGCTTATCTTAACCAATTATCCGCAGAATTCGGTGAGGAAATCATAAGGCTTGAGCAGGAAATTTTTACTCTTAGCGGACTTAAATTTAATATCGGTTCACCTAAGCAACTAGGCGAAATATTATTTGATAAAATGCAATTACCCTTCGGCAAAACTTCCGCTAAAGCAGCTTCTTACTCCACGGGTGCCGAAATTCTTGAGAAGCTTAGCGAACACGGTTACGAGATAGCCGATTTATTGTTAAAATGGCGGCAGCTTAGTAAGCTAAAAAATACTTATACCGATAGCTTACCGAAACAAATAAATCCTATAACACGCAGAGTTCATACAACTTTTTTGCAAACTTCTACCACCACCGGACGGCTTAGCTCTCACGATCCTAATTTACAAAACGTACCGATCCGTTCAACAGAAGGTAATAAAATTAGAGAGGCTTTTATTGCTGAAGAAGGTTGCAAATTAATATCTGCCGACTATTCACAAATTGAGCTAAGGATATTAAGCCATATTGCAGATATGCCGGAGCTTAAACAATCATTTATTAACGGTGAAGATATCCATAGTCAAACCGCTTGCCAAATTTTTAATCTGAAAAAAGAAGAGCTAACCCATGAGCATCGGCGGAAAGCAAAAGCAATAAATTTCGGTATTATTTACGGTATTAGTGCCTTTGGTCTGGCTAAGCAATTAAATGTTAGCTCCAAAGAAGCTTCGGATTATATTAAGAAATATTTTGCCGAGTATAAAGGCGTCGAAAGTTATATGGAGTCTATAAAATCAGAGGCTAAAGAACAAGGCTATGTTACTAATTTATTCGGTAGGAAATGTTTTGTGCCGTTAATTTACGATAAAAAAGCGTCGCTACGGCAATTTGCGGAAAGAGCCGCCATTAACGCCCCTATTCAAGGCACCAACGCCGATATAATAAAAATTGCCATGATTAATTTAGACCGTGAAATAGAAAAATTGGGACTTAAAACTAGGTTAATACTGCAAATTCACGATGAATTGCTATTTGAAGCACCGGTTGATGAGGTAGAAATTATTGTACCGATCATCAAGAAAATTATGGAGAATTCTACTGATATCAAGGTACCGATTATCGCCGAAACGCGCGTCGGTAATAGCTGGATGGAAATACATTAAGTTCATAAAATTTTATTGAAGTAACATATATTGTTATGGTAATATCAATTATTGTTACTAATTTATAGGCACTATATGAATATTTCTTTAACGCCGGAATTGGAAAAATATATAACTAAACAAGTTGAAAGCGGTTTATATCATTCTTCAAGCGAAGTTATAAGAGCAGCCTTACGTTTAATGGTTAAATCAGAAAATAAGTCTTCAAATGTTGAATTTGAAAATTATAAAATGTGGCTTAATCAGGAAGTTCAAATTGGTTTAGACCAAGCAGCACAAGGCAAATTAATTTCAGGTGAGAAAGCTTTAGAAAATCTTAAAAACTTTCGTAAAGAGCAGTGTTAAAATAAAAGATATTATGCCTACGGAGTATTGCACAAATCAAATTTTCGCTGTTATTCCTTCCTATCATGCAATAATACTAATTCGTATAATTATTTTTAAGGACATAACACAAAACCATATTTAATTTTTAAAAATACCTATGAAAAAGCAAGAGTTACTAGAAAGATTTGGAGAAATATATATTAACTTTGTATATGACTCAGCATTACATACATTTAAAAGTCTAATAGAGCAAAAAGCTCGTGCTCCTGCACTATTACCTCTGATGAGGAATTTACAAAATTTTAATGATGAACAAATTCATATCATAAAAGAATTAGTAATGGAGATTTTAGGGTCCTCTATTCACTATACTCTTTTTATGTTGGAAGAATATCAAGATGAAATGCAATTAACAATGCAAGATGATACAGGTACACCTCACTCTTTAATAGAAATTAGCGATGGTTTATGCGGAGAATTATATACCGAAGACGGCTGGATAGAAAAATATACTAAATATCCCGACTGGCAACAAACAATAGCTAATAAAAAAAGAAATAATCTATAAAATGTTATTATATCAAAACTTTTTTGATATACCGCAAAAAAGCTATGTTAATAATACTATTACTTTAAGTTCATAAAATTTACTATAATTTTCTTGAAGAGATATAGAATTTAATGTAAATGTTATAACGCTTGAAGTTAAACTGATAATGTTATAAAATGATAATAAGCTTTAAATGCAAACATACTGAAAAATTGCATAATAGAGAGCTAGTAAAACGTTTTGAAGCCTTTGCGGAAATTGCACGTAAAAAACTTTTTATGCTTCATACTACGGTTAATTTGGAAGATTTACGTATTCCACCTTCAAACCGTCTAGAAGCTCTAAAAGGTAATCGTAAACATCAACATAGTATTCGTATTAATATACAATGGCGCATATGCTTTACTTGGTATAATGGGAATGCTCACGATGTTGAAATTGTTGATTATCATTAAATTAATATAGGTATTATATGACAAAAAAATTGCCGCCTATATCGCCCGGTCAGATTCTTTTAGAAGAATTTATGCAGCCTCTAGCCATTAGCCAAAGCCGATTAGCTCGTGATATTGATGTGCCTGTTACTAGGATAAATAATATAATTAAACATCATCGCTCTATTACGGCTGATACGGCTTTGCGATTAGGAAAATACTTTAATGTAAATCCTCGCTGGTGGATGAATATGCAAAATCAATATGATTTAGAGCTAGCAGATGATCACGGTTGGCAGGTAACGTCTCAAAGGATACGTACTTTATCTATTGCAAGTTAAGTAGTAATACGGAGTAATTTATGAAAAACACAATATTCACGTCAGAATCGGTTTCAGAGGGGCATCCCGATAAAATCGCCGATCAAATTTCCGATACCATCCTAGATGAGATTATTGCACTTGACCCTGCTTGCCGAGTAGCTTGTGAAACATTTGTAACAACTGGCATGGTACTTGTCGGCGGTGAGATTACTACCAGCGCATGGGTTGATATCCCTCAAATCGTTCGCAATAAAGTAAAGGAAATCGGCTATAATGATTTATCTCTCGGCTTTACCGGTGATTCTTGCGCTGTAATATCTTCAATCTCCACACAATCACCGGATATAGCGATGGGTGTTAACAATATTAATGAAGACGAAATAGGAGCAGGGGATCAAGGTATGGTTTTCGGCTATGCCTGCAATGAAACGGCTTCTTTAATGCCGGCGCCTATTTACTACGCTCATCGCTTAATGAAAAAACAAGCTTTGCTGCGAAAACAAGGTATTCTGCCGTGGCTTGGTCCTGATGCGAAATCGCAAGTTACGTTAAGATATGAAAATAATAAACCCATAGCAATTGATACGGTAGTTTTATCAACGCAGCATAGTGAGAATATACCGTACGCAAGTCTTAAGGAAGCAGTAATGGATGAAATTATCAAACCTGAATTGCCGAGTGACTGGATTAATAAAGATACTAAATATTTTATTAATCCGACCGGTAGGTTTGTGATCGGCGGACCTGTTGCGGATTGCGGTTTAACGGGCAGAAAAATTATAGTAGATACTTACGGCGGAACGGCAAGACACGGCGGCGGCTGTTTTTCAGGCAAAGACCCGACTAAAATAGATCGCTCGGCGGCTTATATGGCACGCTATATTGCTAAAAATATAGTAGGCGCAGGTCTTGCGGATCGTTGCGAAATACAAATATCCTATGCAATCGGCGTTGCCGCACCCGTTTCGATTTACGTCGAAACTTTCGGTACCGGTAAATTAGACAACGAACAAATTACCGCAATAATAACAAAGCATTTTGATATGCGTCCCGGTAAAATTATCAAACATCTTAAACTCCATACTCCATGCTATCAAAAAACAGCTGCTTACGGACATTTCGGTCGAGAGGATGAGCATTTTACTTGGGAGCAATTGGATAAAGTAGAATTACTACGCAGTGAGCTTCATCGATAATTTTTTACCGTCAATTTAAAAGTAGAATAAGTAATTTTATAATTTAATTATAGGTTTTATTAAAAATCAAGTTGACTTGTATATGTATTTAGCTAAAATTATGACTAGAATAGCTGCAAAGCTATTTTGGGGTGTAGTAACCTTTTGCAAATGTGGTAGGTATCAGCCAAAAAATGATACCATCCTCGACTTATAATGGATCGAGTCACCCCTGTATTGACCAGAGGTGCTCACAGGTAGGGTCGAGCAATGGCGCGGTAGGTCTTATTACCCCCGTTTTCCATCACCCGCCTCGTCAAACGTAACGTACAGATTTCCCGTATTACGCTTTCCTGATAACTTCTTATCATTGCCTATGGCCTATCCGCTGTTATTGCTTTCAAAGGTCTGTAATATCGAATTTGGTAATCGTTATACAATCCCATCTTCTCATACAAGTCTCTCCTACTCCACCTTTCCCAGCCGAAGCCTTTCAATCCACGTGATTTCATTAAATGGCGTCTTACTTTCTTCTCTACCCAGTCTCGTACATATCCAAAACAACGGCTAGAGTTACCAATCCTAAAGTAATTTATCCAGCCTCGCAATATCGGGTTGATAAGGTATGTTACTCTATCAACTGGTTGCGATATAAACTTGCGGAATATCTCTTTTAGTTTTTCTAGCAGGGCAGTTCGCGCTCTCATTCTAGGCGTCTTCTGGATTCCAATTTTACCTTGCGTAGTTTTTACTCGTCTAAAATCAAAACCCAAAAAGCTAAATGTCTCACCATTCTTTAGATCGACTGTCTTTGTCTTCTCTTCGTTTAGTTCAACCTTTATTTTTAACAATTCTTGTCTTAGCCTTATATTGATTGCTTTCTCTATCCACTGCCATTTTCTATAGCCGTCAATCAGTATGATCAGATCGTCAGCCCATCTAACGTACTCTATGTGGTCATAGCCATCTTTTAGTTTGCTCACACACTTTGCTCTTTCTAGCATTTTATCTACTTCATTTAGGTAAATATTGCTTAAAAGAGGTGATAGTGGCCCGCCTTGAGCTATGCCTCTTTTTCCACCAGCTTTAACTATCAGTTTTAGTAGTTTCATAACATCTTTGTCATTTACACGCTCTGCTATCTTTGTAAATAGCTGGACGTGAGCAATCGTGTCAAAGTAAGAGCGTAAATCTACATCTATTACTCTTGTCTTTTCCTTAATTGCTGCTACTGTAACTATTTCGATAGCTGCAGCTGCAGTCCGTTTAGGGCGATATCCATATGATCCCGGTTGGAAGTCAGCTTCAAATATTGGTTCTAAAATCAGTTTTAGCACTCCTTCCACTACCCTATCTTTGATAGTTGGTATGGATAACTTCCTCATTTTATTTCCATTATCTTTAGGAACTGCCTTTACCCTTTTCCTGTCAGGATAATAGGTTCTGGATTGTAATTCTGTTTGTATGTTTTCCAGAAATTGTTCAACTCCAGCTAACTCTATCATTTCAAAGGTAACACCATCTATTCCAGGTGCTCCCTTATTATGCTTAGCTAGCGTGTAGGCTTCTCTTAGTGTTTCTATCTTACATACATGAACATATAATCCCCAAAATCGCCATTGCTTTTCAGCTTTAGCTTTGATATATATCTTCCTTCTCAGGTCTTGTAATTCTATAGACGTTTTTATCATTCGTCTTTACCTCCCTTGTTGTTGGAATAATGTTATCAGTAGGGTGCCTTTGCTCCACAGACATTACCCTGCTTCATTGCTAATACACACCCATCCGCCATCCTCTCATCTTCAATTCATTTCCTAGTGTTTCTAGTTATAGAATCTACCTTGCTCCAGAAGATTTCTTCCTGGGATGAGGAGGACTTCTCCAGTCACTTAATATGTCCTTATTATCATGCTGCCACTACCACTCCGCCGAAGTGCTCAACTGTATCAGTTAGCTTTCAGTTGAACATATTGCCTTCACTCTACGGTCGCTAGCTCGGCCTTCGGGGCTTCACACTTTCGGAGCCATCTATGTGTTCGCTTTCGCTGCGGCCTGATAATTCGCTCTTACCCTATAGATAAGTTTGTCGATAGGTTCCAACATCTTGATTTCTCACCATGCTGCTATCCTAGCTATAGATCTCTAACTTTTAATCTAGTAGGTCTATCTCCTACTGAACATACCAGTTTCTCTGGACACACAACCGTGCTTGTGGTTTTCCCACACACGGCTCTTCAATATAGCTATTCTGCTTTGAAGTAGTACCATATAAAGAAAACTTTATTTTTGGCATTGGTAGCGGATTCCACTGCAAATAGTTATTAAACCATTTATAGCTTACTTTTCTACTACCTCTTCGGTTTATCCACTTATGTACCATTTGTACAGTTCTATAGTAAAACTTAGAGATCGATTGAAAATTACCGCTAATACCATAATAATTATAATGTCCTGTTAGTTTTGATTTTAGTGTTGGCCACCATTCTTTCAAAGCTATTTGAGATCTTATTGACTTTAACCATTCTTGAGTTTCTTTTAGTTTTCTTGCAAAACTACTCTTCATTGTCTTATGACCCATTACAAAGTATCCTTGCCTACTTTTTCCAAAATAGTGAGTAAAACCAAGAAAGTTAAATGTCTCCACTTTCTCTTTCCTTTTACTTGCTAGTTGCCAAGGTCGTCTACCAAACTTAACCTTCCTTGTTTTCTCTTCTGATATGCTTAATCCAAAAGCTTTTATCCTATCTTGTAGTAAGTTTAAAAATTCTTCTGCATCTTTAGCACTTTCACTACACACCACAAAATCATCACAGTATCTTATTAACTCAACATAGCCTTTAGCTTTTGACTTAAAGACTTTCTCAAACCATAGATCTAAGACATAATGTAAGTAAATATTTGCAAGTATTGGACTTGCAAGT
>NZ_CAXIQG010000005.1:0-51739 GCF_964030945.1 Rickettsia endosymbiont of Orchestes rusci
AAAAAAATGCAATTTTTTTATTGAACTGAATATTTGGAATATGAATCTCTAGTCCAATAATATTAGGAGAGCCAGTGACATTTTTCAGTGATGATTTATAGTGTTTTCGATTGGGAAAATAAGGGTTGCACTGGGTTTGACCTCGGGCAAAACCAGTTATGATGAAAATTTGCTCTAGGGCAATCCCAATCGAACATACATTTTTCATTTAGTGCTATAATATTGCACGGTAAAATTCTGTTTGAATTGAAATTATGGAATCATTGAACTTCTTGAAAATCTAATATTATGTTGTCTTTGCGTAGCGGCTGAAGTGACTCTGAACTAAACTAATTAGAAGTCCATTTCTCATTGCCAAATGACAAAATCTTGAGACCAATCAATAGTTTTGTATTATATAGATCATAGATAGGTACTAGGAACAACTTTTTTGAGAAATTAGGTATATGCACCAGATCTTAAATGAAATTAATTCCGTCTGGAGTAGGTACATGTTTTCCATAACTCGTCAACGCCAGTATTTTCTTTTTTCGGCACTACTAGATTCCAACATAATAACTCTAACTCGCAATCTGTTGTCCACTCACAGAATCACCTCACGCGACGTTTATATCCACCATTTTCATGATTTTTTTCAATTTTGCTAATGCACCAAAATTGCACTATACAAGCACGAGCTCAAAGACCTCGTGCCGAAAAATCTGCACTTAGTGCAAAACTCATTGACCCGGTTCCCCAATCGAACATAAAAATCATGTCTAAAACTGTCACCCCGTGGCTTGACCACGGGGTCCAGAAAAAATTAAAAAGCCTAACTGGATGCCGTGGTCAAGCCCACTACTGTACGAACGTTGAAAAAAGGCTGTGTCATGCCGTGACTTGATCACGGCATCCAGGAAAATAAAGCCATATTAGACTTATTTTAGAATCTTTTTATGATATTATAAGCTGGATTCCGTGGTCGTAGCCACGGAATGACAGAATTTTTACCTCTTTATTTAAACGTTCGTACAGTAGTGGGTCAAGCCACGGCATGACACCGATGCGTTTTTAAAAATACTCAAAATATAGTAATTTTTGATGTCATTCCCGCGAAAACGTATGGGTGTCAACTTAAGGAGCAAAAACGTAAGCTGTCATGGCGAGGAGGGACGTAGTCCCGACGTGGCAATCTAGGCTATCCCGAATGTAATGAGGGATTAATTAGAATATTAAACAAGTTTAGTATAACTGGATTGCCACGTCGGGACTACGTCCCTCCTCGCAATGACGGTATTTTTTGCAACGTTTTTGATCCACATAATTTTTTACTAGGAGTTAAATAAATGAATATTATTGACCAGTTTGAACAGGAACATATTTCCCGGCTTATCGCAAATAAAAAAATTCCTGCTTTTAACGCCGGTGATACCGTTAAAGTTACCGTCAAACTAATTGATAGATCAATAGAGAAAGACGGTAAGGAAAAAATAATTGAAAGATTTCAAGCTTACGAGGGCGTAGTAATCGCTAAAAGAAATAGAGGAGTTACTTCTTCTTTTCTAGTGCGTAAAATTAGCCATGGCGAAGGCGTAGAAAGGCGCTTTATGACCTACTCGCCGATAGTACACTCTATTGACGTAGTAAAATACGGCGTGGTTCGTCGTGCTAAGCTTTATTATTTAAGACAAAGAAGCGGTAAATCAGCCAGGATTAAAGAAAGGTTTGTGCATGCTAGTAAGAACCCTAAAGCTAAAGCTGTTTAATAGAAAATAGTATTATTGGATGTATGTCATTCCTGCGAAGGCAGGAATCCAGGTTTTTCTTTGTCATGCTGAAACAAGTTTAGCATGACGAGTATTAGATTGCCGCGTCTAGGCTTAAGCACCTCCTCGCAATGACATCATACTATAATACTCACAATATTCCCTAATCGGACAAATAGCACATTCCGGTTTTCTGGCTTTACAAATATATCGCCCGTGTAATACCAACCAGTGATGGGCATGTGCCAGCCATTTCTTACCGATAATTTGCAATAATTCGGCTTCCACTTTTCCGGGACTATTACCTTTGGCAAGCCCTAGCCTTTTTGCTACTCTAAATACATGAGTATCAACGGCTATGGTTGGCTGCTGAAATAAACAATTTAATATAACATTTGCTGTTTTTCTGCCTACTCCCGGCAATTTAATTAATTCTTCAAAGCCGTGCGGTACGCGGCTGTGATAATTATTTATTAGTAGGCTACACAAAGAAATTATATTTTTTGCTTTAGCGTTAAATAACCCGATAGATTTGATATAATTTTTTAGCCCTTCTTCGCCGAGCCGTAAGACTTTCTCCGGCGTGTCGTAAACCTCGAATAAGGATTTCGTCGCTAAATTTACCGATATATCAGTAGCCTGCGCCGATAATATTACCGCTACCAATAAAGTAAAATCATTCTTATATTCTAATTCCGTTTTAGGATTTTCATTATTATCGCTTAAAATTTTAAAAATTTTATCAACCCATAATTTATCTTTTATTTGTGCTTGCATAATACGCTATTAAAATGGTAAAATTTGACTTTCAAGAATAAACCTCTTGCATAACTTGCTTCTAAAGGTAATTTGTACGTCAATTCGATGCTCGAATCCTCACGTTACTTGCGTGTACGTTGCGGTTCTGCGCTTCGTGTTTCCTTCAAATTCCTCTTTATTAGCTACGTTATGCAAGAGGTCTAATTAAAGTTTACTAGGTTTTAAGATGACTGAAAACAAAAATTTTGCCAATAAGAATTTTGAATTTATAAAAAATGAAATAGACAATAATAATGTTGTGCTATTTATGAAAGGCACTAAAGAGTCGCCTATGTGTGGGTTTTCCGGTAGTGTGGTTGCTATTTTAGAAAAACTAGATGTAGAATTTCGCGATATTAACGTGCTTAGCGATCCGGAACTTCGGGAAGCTCTAAAAATTTTTAGCGATTGGCCGACCTTTCCACAACTATATATTAAAGGGGAATTTATCGGCGGTTGCGATATAGCCAAAGAAATGTATCAAAGCGGCGAACTTGCAGCGTTGTTAGTGAGAGTTTAAGAGATATTTTCTCGCACCTGTATTAGTAGAATGCATTTTGAGCAAACATCCCCGATGTCATTCCCGTGAAAACGGGAATCCAGGCTTTTCTTTGTCATGCTGAACTTGTTTCAGCATCTCTTGTAGTAGATCCTGAAATAAATTCAGGATGACTTTTGAATATTTCTCCGGATTCCCGCCTTTAGCTAGAATGACACCGAGAGCGTTTTTAACCATCCACGCAACAACGCTTGTAGCTTCTCGCAATGACGTTTTAGGTATCCACGCAACAACACCGGCTTGACCCACTACTGTACGAACGTTGAAAAAAGGCTGTGTCATGCCGTGACTTGATCACGGCATCCAGGAAAATAAAGCCATATTAGACTTATTTTAGAATCTTTTTATGATATTATAAGCTGGACTGAAGTGGTCGTAGCCACGGAATGACAGAATTTTTACCTCTTTATTTAAACGTTCGTACAGTAGTGGGCTTGACCACGGTATGATATTGTATTTATAATAACTATAAAAAATTAAAACCAATGAATAAAAATTTAATATATCCCGAAATTAACAGTAAAGAGCTACCGCCGAAAAGACTAGCGGTATTATTGCACGGCGTCGGTTCCGACGGTCACGATTTGATAGGGCTGGTGCCGTATATCAAAGATGATTTACCGGATTGTTATTTTATTTCTCCGCATGGGGTTGAGCCTTACGATATGGCACCTTACGGGCGGCAATGGTTTAGTTTGCAAGATCGCACTCCTCATAAAATGCAAAAATTACTGGAAAATAATGTTGCGCTTCTTGCAGAGATAATTAAGCAAAAACAAGCCGAGTTAAACTTGACTAATAAAGATACTATTATTATCGGTTTTTCTCAAGGCACGATGATCGGGCTATATTTAACGCTTGCTAGCCAAGAGCCGTTTTTATGTAGTATAGGTTTTTCAGGATTACTAGTTGCACCGACTGAATGCATTAATAAATCGACTCCTATTTGCTTAATTCATGGAGAGCTTGACGAGGTAGTTAGCATTAGCGAAATGGATAATGCCGCAAAATATTTATCCAAATATCAAATACCTTATGAAAGCCATAAAATTCCCAGGCTTGCCCACTCTATTGACGCAAAAGGGCTAGAATTCGCAATTAATTTTATTAAAAAACAATAGCGTTGTTGCCTGGATTGGAAAAATCTATAAACTCGTCATTGCGAGCGAGGATTGTTGCGTGGCTTGACATAAGTAGCAGTATGTCATTCCTGCTTTAGGTGCGGAATCCGGGCTAAAAAACCTTAACTTATAAGGCTTTTTTCTATATAATTGTAAGTTATCGTTACATCTTTAGTTTAATTTTTCTGGATTCCCGCCCGCGCGGGAATGACATAAGGGGCAGCGGGAATGACATCGAAAATTCAAGCTATGCAATAACGCCTTTAGTCGCTCGCAATGACGCGGTGTTAATCAAGCTATGTAACAACACTAAAAACAATAGGATAAATGAATGGATATTTTTGGCAATAAATTAGCAGATACTGATAGAGAAATTTACGAAATAATTAATAGTGAAAAGCATCGACAAAGAGACGTGGTTGAACTTATTGCCTCGGAAAATTTTACTAGCCGTGCCGTGCTAGAGGCTCAAGGCTCGGTACTTACTAATAAATACGCTGAAGGTTATCCTGGGAAGCGTTTTTATAACGGTTGCGAGGAGGTAGATAAGGCAGAGCTACTCGCCATAGAGCGAGCAAAAAAATTATTTAATTGTCAATATGCCAATGTTCAGCCTCATTCAGGCTCGCAGGCTAATCAAGCAGTTTTTTTGACGTTATTACAGCCGGGCGATACTATCCTTGGTATGTCTCTAGATAGCGGCGGGCATCTGACGCATGGAGCAGCTCCAAACATGTCCGGTAAATGGTTTAACGCGGTTTTTTACAGCGTTGATAAAGACAGCTATTTAATCGATTATGATGAAATAGAAAAACTAGCAATATTACATAAACCAAAGCTAATTATTGCCGGTTATTCCGCTTATCCAAGAAACTTAGATTTTGCCAAGTTCCGAGAAATTGCCGACAAAATAGGTGCATATCTTATGGCAGATATTGCTCATATCGCAGGACTTGTGGCTGTTGGTGAGCATGCAAGCCCTTTGCCCTTTGCACATATTGTAACTTCCACTACCCATAAAACTTTGCGAGGTCCAAGAGGTGGCTTAATTTTATCGAACGACGAAGAGCTTGGGAAAAAAATCAATCTTGCTTTATTTCCCGGAATACAAGGCGGGCCGTTAATGCATATTATAGCTGCCAAAGCCGTAGCCTTCAAGGAAGCCTTACAGCCTGAATATAAAAACTACATAAAGCAGGTTTTAAGTAATGCTAAAGCTCTAGCGCAAAGCGTGCAAGAAAGAGGATATGATATTTTAACCAAGGGTACCGATAACCATATCGTGTTAATAGATTTACGCAAAGACGGTATCACCGGCAAAATAGCCGCCAACTCTTTAGATAGAGCAGGCATTACCTGCAATAAAAACAGCATCCCGTTTGATGAAACCTCGCCCTTTATTACCTCAGGAATTAGGCTCGGCAGCCCCGCTTGCACAACTAGAGGATTTAAGGAACAAGAATTTATATTAGTCGGACAAATGATCGCCGATATATTAGATAGCCTTAAGGACCATCAAGATAATAGCGAATGCGAGAGAAAAATTCACGCACAAGTAAAAAATTTAGTCAAAAACTTTCCTTTTTATAGTATACTCAAATGATGCAGAAGAGTATTTAAGTTTTTGGAAGTTGTAAAAGTATAGTTATGAATACAAAATTAGTCTTTCCGGGATTTTCGTTAGAAGTAATTAATTTTCTTCAACAATTACAAGCTAATAATAACCGTCTATGGTTTAAAGAAAATAAACATATATTTAAGGATTTATTAGAGCCGGCAGCTAATATATTTGTTGAACAAATGACTCAAAATCTTCAGGAAATTGCCGAAGAACCTATGCAAGGCAAGATTTTTCGTATTTATCGTGATGTACGCTTCAGTAAAAATAACACTCCTTACGACCCGTCTTTAAGAATAGGATTCACCCGCCTAAATACTAAGCAAGCTCAATGTAGTGATTACCCTATGTTTTATTTCTCACTACAACCGGACAAGCTTATTCTCGCTTGCGGTCTACGTGAGTTTTCTAAAAATGGGTTAATTGCTTACCGCGAAGCGATAATTGATAATCAAAGAGGGGCAAAGCTTGAAACTCTTCTCAACAGCTATATCAAGAAGAATTTCAAACTTGATCCGCCGGACTTAAAAAATATACCAAGCGGTTACGATAAAGATCATCCTAGAGAAAATTTATTGCGTCGTAAAAAGCTTGCTATATGGAGTTATTACTCCTCCCTAGATAACATTACTACCCCGAATGCCCTAAAATTTTGTCTTGAACAATATCGTATTATGCAACCTATTTATGAGTGGCTAAAGATACTCACTAGCTTTAGAGAAGAATCAGCTATGCGTAAATATAGCTTCGCTTATTAAGGTCTATATACAGCGTCATCGCGATCGCTTGATACAAGCGAATTTTTCGGCATTCGCCTGTGCTCACGTACTTTAGTACGGTAGCTTAGCTCTTCCTCAAATTCATCTTGTCTGAAACTTTCTGAATTTAGCTGTACCTAGCGAAACCCGTCATTGCGAACGACTGGAGGCGTTGTTGCGTGGATGGTTAAATCGCTTAAAACTTGTCATACCGTGGTCAAACCCACTACTGTACGAACGTTGAAAAAAGGCTGTGTCATGCCGTGACTTGATCACGGCATCCAGGAAAATAAAGCCATATTAGACTTATTTTAGAATCTTTTTATGATATTATAAGCTGGATTCCGTGGTCGTAGCCACGGAATGACAGAATTTTTACCTCTTTATTTAAACGTTCGTACAGTAGTGGGTCAAACCGGCATTGTTGCATGGCTCAAATTTTTGATGTCATTCTAGCTAAAGGCCATAACTGTCCGAAGTTGAAAAATTAAGATTATTAAATAGTACTTTTTTTGCCGTTAATGCTAAAAATACTACTATTTTGATATATAATAGAGTGAAAAACTCAAACAGTTTCTCTATTTATTTTTCAACTTCGGACAGTTATGGCTAAAGGCGGGAATCCAGATTTTTCTTTGTCATGCTGAACTTGTTTCGGCATCTCTTGCAAAAGATCCTGAAATAAATTCAGGATGACTATTATTTTCTAGATTGCCGCGCTCCTTGCAGTCGCTCGCAATGACGATTATGGTAACCACGCAACAACGCCTCTTCGCGGGAATGACATACTGCTGCTTTTATCGAACCCTGCAATAATGCTGGTCAAGTCACGGTATGACACCATACTTGTAATAACTATAATGCGGTAAATTATGAGCCACGCAACAACACCGGCACCTTACAATGCCTCGGTATAACAAATTTTAAGCGTTTTCTTGATCAAGTTTTGCCGCAAGCTTACGCATTTTATTCATATAGAAACCTGTTCCTGCCGGTACTAAACGTCCGACAATAACATTTTCTTTTAATCCAAGCAATTTATCCACTTTCCCGGCAATAGCTGCTTCGGTTAAAACTCTTGTAGTTTCTTGGAACGAAGCGGCAGAAATAAATGATCTAGTTTGCAGCGAAGCTTTAGTAATACCTTGCAATATTGCTTGAGCTTCAGCCGGTTTTAGATTGTTTTTAATAGCTTTCTCATTTATTTCGGTGAATTCACGACGGTCTATTTTTTCACCTATTAATAAGGTAGTTCCGCCGGAATCGGTAACTTCCACTTTTTGTAACATTTGACGAATTATTACTTCTATATGTTTATCGTCAATTTTTACACCTTGCAGGCGGTATACCGCTTGAATTTCTTTTACTATGTAATTAGCAAGTATTTCTACACCCATTACTTTTAAGATATCTTGCAATACCGGATTACCGTCAATTAATAAGTCACCTTTTTTAACAAAATCACCTTCATTTATTACTACGTGCTTACCTTTCGGTACCATATATTCAATAGGGGTTGAGCTATCACCTGGGTGAATAACTATACGCCTCTTGGACTTATAGTCTTTACCGAATTCAATTCTACCGTCTATCTCGGCAATCACGGCATGATCTTTTGGACGTCTTGCCTCTACTAGTTCGGCAACTCTAGGCAGCCCGCCGGTAATATCTTTGGTCATAGTCGATTCTTTCGGAATACGCGCTACTATATCGCCTACCGATATCTGCATTCCGTCTTCCACACTTAAAATTGCCCCGACCGGTAAGTAATATCTAGCTTCCAAGCCGTTTGATAACGTAATGACTTCTCCCTTGCTATCAAGTAATTGAATACGAGGGCGTAACTCTGCGCCGCGTGAATATTGCTTTGATTCAATGATAACTTTGCTGGCAATACCCGTTGCTTCGTCGGTTACGTCACGAATTGAAATACCCTCTACCATGTCCTTAAACAAGACTTTACCGGATTTTTCGGTAATAATCGGCACGGTATAAGGATCCCACTCAGCCAATTTTTGTGTTTTAGTAACTATATCCGTATCATCAACCAGCAATCTAGCACCGTACGGTATTTTATGACGAGCTTTCTCGTTACCTTTAGTATCAAGTAACAATAATTCACAGTTACGACTCATAACAATCTTGCGCCCTTCAGAATTAATAACTACGTTACGGCTTAAGATTTTAACTTTTGCATCGTAAGAAGCTTCTACCGAAGATACTTCCGCACCCTTAGTTGCCGCTCCTCCGATATGGAAAGTTCTCATAGTTAACTGAGTACCGGGTTCGCCGATAGATTGGGCGGCAATCACTCCGATAGCCTCGCCTTCGGCTACTAACGAACCGGTAGCAAGATCCCTGCCGTAGCAAGTACTACATAGACCGGTAGCACTTTCACACGTTAAAACGGATTTAACCATGAGCCTATCTAAGCCCGCAGATTCAATTTCTTCTAATTTAGCTTCGTTAATCAGCTCGCCCCTGCTAAGAATTAAATCATTAGTAACCGGATGATAGGTATTAATAGCAACGGTACGCCCTAAAACTTGGTCGGCAAGAGCTACCATAACTTCACCGCCGTCGATAATAGATTTTACTTCAATACCTTTATTTGTTCCGCAATCTTTTTCCGTAATGATACAATCTTGCGCAACGTCAACTAATTTTCTTGTTAAATACCCTGAACTTGCTGTTTTTAGAGCTGTATCTATCTGCCCTTTACGCATTCCGTTGGCTGAGTTAAAGCACTCAAATTCAGTCAGTCCCTCACGGAAATTGGAAATAATCGGCGTTTGAATAATTTGTCCGTTTGACTTAGTCATCAAACCGCGCATACCGCCTAACTGCTTAATCTGTGCAAAAGACCCCCTCGCACCTGAAATAGCCATCATATAAATAGAATTTATTTTTTGATGACTTGGATCATCATTAACCGCGAGCGTCGCAATTTCTTTCATCATGTCATTTGCCACTCTGTCGGTACATCTTGACCAAGAATCCACTACTTTATTATATTTCTCGCCGTAGGTAATTAAACCGTTAGAATATTGTTGTTCAAATTCTTTTACCTCAGTACGCGTTTCTTCTATATGAGTACCTTTAGATTTCGGTACGACCATATCATCCATCCCGAAAGAAATACCGGAAGAACAAGCATATTTAAAGCCGAGTTTCATTAATTGGTCGGCAAAAATTACCGTAGCCTTTTGACCGCAATGACGATATACCAAATCTATTACCGCAGATATATCTTTTTTAGTTAGCGGTTTATTAATAAATTTAAATCCTATGTTAGGACTAGCCGGCAATAATTCACCGACCATTAACCGCCCAAAAGTAGTATCAACTATAGTAGAGGTCATTTCTCCTTCTGCATTTAATTGATTCCGGCGAAATTTTATTTTTGTATGGATAGTTATAAATTTCTCATATAATGCATGTTCCATTTCCGCTAAATCGGCAAATATCATCCCTTCACCGACTTCATTATCAAAAGCAAGAGTTAAATAGTAAAGACCAAGGACTATATCTTTATCGGGAACAATAATCGGTCTGCCGTTTGCAGGGCTTAAGATATTATTAGTAGACATCATAAATACCCTAGCTTCAAGCTGCGCCTCAATCGACAAAGGAATATGTACAGCCATCTGATCACCGTCAAAATCCGCATTAAAAGCGGCACAAACTAACGGATGAAGCTGAATAGCCTTGCCTTCTATCAATAACGGCTCAAATGCTTGTATCCCTAGGCGGTGCAATGTAGGAGCTCTATTAAGCAATACGGGATGTTCCCTTATAACCTCTTCTAATATATCCCAAACTTCCGGTTTTTCCGATTCAACCATTTTTTTGGCCGCCTTGATGGTGGTAGCAATTCCATATAATTCAAGCTTAGAATAAATAAACGGCTTAAATAATTCTAGCGCCATTTTTTTCGGTAAACCGCATTGATGCAGTTTAAGCTCAGGTCCTACCACAATAACCGAACGACCGGAATAATCGACCCTTTTGCCTAAAAGATTTTGACGGAAACGTCCTTGTTTACCTTTTAACATATCACTTAATGATTTAAAAGGACGCTTATTTGCATTTTTTACTGCTTTTCCGCGACGACCGTTATCAAATAATGCATCAACCGATTCCTGAAGCATTCTTTTTTCATTTCTGACTATTATGTCGGGTGCTCTTAAATCAATAAGCCTTTTTAAACGATTATTTCTATTAATTACTCTGCGGTAAAGTTCGTTAAGATCAGACGTTGCAAATCGCCCGCCGTCAAGCATAACTAGCGGTCTTATTTCCGGTGGAATCACCGGTAGGACGTTCATAATCATCCATTCAGGCTTATTTTCCGATTCAAGAAAATCTTCGACTAATTTTAAACGCTTTACTAACTTTTTCTTTTTAACCTCTGAAGTAGTATTTAATAATTCTTCATATAATTGTTCTTTTAATTTGGGGAAATCTAGCTCGGTAAGCATTTGCTGAACAACTTCAGCTCCTATAGATGCAGTAAAACTATCTTCTCCGTACTTATCTTTAGCTTTCTGCAATTCTTCTTCCGATAAAAGCTCGCCCTTTTGAAGGACTGACAGACCGGGATCAACAACTACATAACTTTCAAAATATAATATCTTTTCTATATCTCTCATCGTCATATCAAGAAGCGTACTAATTCTTGACGGTAATGATTTTAAAAACCATATATGAGCAACCGGCGCAGCAAGTTCTATATGCCCCATTCTTTCACGCCTTACCCTAGAAACAGTAACCTCAACGCCGCATTTTTCACAGGTAATACCGCGATTTTTCATACGCTTATATTTACCGCAAAGACATTCATAATCTTTTACCGGACCGAAAATTCTAGCACAAAATAAACCTTCTTTTTCCGGTTTAAAAGTACGGTAGTTAATAGTTTCCGGCTTTGTTACCTCACCGAAAGACCACGAACGTACTTGATCGGGGCTGGCTATATTGATCCTTATTTGATCAAATTGTTGAGTACTACTCAATTGCCCGTAAAAATTTACCACTCCAGTCATAAATATTTTTCCTTAAAATTTATAAGACGGTTTATATTACTCGTATTTCGTATAAGGTCGTCATTGCAAGAAGGCATTGTTGGGTGGCTCATAATTATCGTATTATGGTTATTACAAGTATGGTGTCATACCGTGGCTTGACCCACTACTGTACGAACGTTTAAATAAAGAGGTAAAAATTCTGTCATTCCGTGGCTACGACCACGGAATCCAGCTTATAATACCATAAAAAGATTCTAAAATAAGTCTAATATGGCTTTATTTTCCTGGATGCCGTGATCAAGTCACGGCATGACACAGCCTTTTTTCAACGTTCGTACACTAGTGGGCTTGACCACGGTATCCAGTCTTTTTACTAAGATTTTTTCTGGATACCGTGGGAGGGGCCACGGTATGACAATTTTAAGCGATTTTAACCATTCCATGCAACAACGCCCCGTTTTCACGGGAATGACATCGAGAACGTTTCATCGTTCCACGCAACACTACCCATTTACAATCCCTAACTTGAAGTTGTATCCTCAAGTTTTACGTTAAGGCATAACGATCTAAATTCTTTTATCATTACATTGAAAGATTCAGGGATACCGGATTCAAAATTATTATCACCGCGCACTATAGAATCATAGATTTTGATCCTACCGTTTACATCATCCGACTTAACGGTTAACATTTCCTGCAATGTATAAGCAGCACCGTAAGCTTGCAGCGCCCAACATTCCATTTCTCCAAAACGTTGCCCGCCGAAATGTGATTTTCCGCCTAAAGGTTGTTGAGTTACTAAACTATAAGGACCGATAGAACGAGCATGAATTTTGTTATCGACCAAGTGATGTAATTTTAGTAAATATTTTTGCCCGACCGTAACTCGGCGATCAAAATATTCGCCGGTTCTACCGTCAATTAATTTTACTTGACCTGAAGTATCTTGATCGGCAAGCTTTAGCATTTCCTTAACGTCTTCAACTTTTGCTCCATCAAATACCGGCGTCGCAAAATATACCCCTTTACTATTTTCTCGACAGAAATTAATAATTTCTTCATCTGACATTTTTAGTATTTGGTTAGCAGTTTCACCGTATAAATGGGATATAAAAGATTTAACTTCCTTTATACTAATTTCTTCATTTTTATATTGAGTAACTAACCCGGATATTTTTTTAGCTAAATTGACCGATGCCCAACCGAGATGCGTCTCTAAAATCTGCCCGATATTCATCCGTGAAGGAAGCCCTAAAGGATTAAGCACAATGTCTACTACTGTCCCATCTTCTAAAAACGGCATATCTTCTTCCGGCATTATACGAGAAATAACCCCTTTATTACCATGCCTTCCGGCCATTTTATCGCCGGGTTGTAATTTATGTTTAGTAGCAATAAATACTTTTACTACTTTTAAAGCCCCTTGCGGTAAATCATCACCACTTTGCACTTTTTCAACTTTAGTGGTAAATCTTTTATTAAGAATATCTTTTTTCTCATCGTAATGATGTTTTATTTGCTCAATTTCATTCATTACTGTTGAATCTTCAACTATAAGCTGCCAGAATTGACCTTTAGATAAATCTTCTAACATTTTCTTAGTAATCTCTTGACCGGCTTTTACTGATTTAGGTCCGTTAACAATTACTTGCCCTGTTAGAATTTTTTCTAATCTGGCAAAAACAAAATGTTCAATAATTGCTAGCTCATCATCTCTATCTTTAGCAAGTTTTTCTATTTGTTGTTTTTCGATAGCGATTGCACGCTCATCCTTTTCAACTCCTCTACGAGAAAATACTCTAACTTCTACTACCGTGCCGCTAACCCCTGAAGGTACATGCAATGATGAATCTTTAACGTCAAAAGCTTTTTCTCCAAAAATTGCTCTTAATAATTTTTCTTCCGGCGTAATCGGCGATTCACTTTTCGGCGTTACTTTTCCGACTAGAATATCACCGGCTTTTACTTCCGCACCGACATAAATTATGCCGACTTCATCAAGATGGCGAAGGTTTTCTTCACTAACATTAGGTATATCACGGGTAATTTCTTCAGGTCCAAGGCGGGTATCTCTTGCGATTACTTCAAATTCTTCAATATGAATAGAGGTAAAAACATCTTCTTTTACTATACGTTCCGATATTAAAATTGAATCTTCAAAATTATAGCCGCTCCATGGAATAAAGGCAACAAGCACGTTTCTACCTAAAGCAATTTCACCGTTATCGGTACTTGGTCCATCAGCTATAATATCGTTTTTCTTAACATGATAACCGACCTTAACTAAAGGCTTTTGATTGATACAAGTATTATGGTTAGATTTCTGAAATTTTAATAAATTATAGATATCAACAGAAGGTGATCCATCGGCTTTTTGCTGAGTAGTTCTAATTACGATTCTATTTGAATCAACTTGCTCAACTATGCCGTCATGCAGAGCTAATACGGACGCCCCCGAATCCTTTGCTACTACCCCTTCAACCCCCGTACCGACAAAAGGCGCATCCGATTTAATTAAAGGGACTGCTTGCCGCTGCATGTTTGAACCCATTAACGCTCGGTTAGCATCGTCATTTTCTAAAAAAGGAATGAGAGAGGCCGCAATAGACACGATTTGCATAGGAGTGATATCAATAAAATCTACTTCATTCGGTTCCGTCAAAGCAAAATTACCGCCTTCAATCCGGCAATTAATAACTTCATCCTGTAATACGCCGTTTTTATCGACTTTAGAATTAGCTTGCCCGATTTTATATTTTCCTTCTTCAATAGCAGACAAGTAAACTACTTCATTAGTTACCTTACCGTTAGCGACTTTTCTATAAGGACTTTCAATAAAGCCGTGTTTATTAATTCTAGCATAGGTAGCCATTGAATTAATTAAACCGATATTTTGACCTTCCGGCGTCTCAATCGGGCAGATACGACCGTAATGAGTAGGATGTACGTCACGTACTTCAAAGCCTGCTCTGTCACGACTCAAACCGCCGGGACCAAGTGCCGACAATCTTCTTTTATGCGTGATTTCCGATAATGGATTAGTTTGATCCATAAATTGAGATAGTTGTGAGGTACTAAAAAATTCTTTTACTACGGACACTAAAATTTTAGAATTCACTAAATCATGAGGCATTACGGTATCAACATCACCCGCCGACATTCTCTCAACTACCGATTTCTCCATCCGAACCAGCCCTATCCTAAATTGATTTTCAATCAATTCTCCGACAGACCTAACCCTTCTATTACCTAAATGATCGATATCGTCGATAATTCCCTTACCGTCTTTCAGCTCTACTAAAACCCTTAAGATATTTTTAATATCATCAGTGGTAAGAACTGTATTTTCTTCAGGAATAGTCAACTCTAATCTGGAATTCATTTTTATCCGACCGACTTCGGAAAGATCGTATCTTTCAGGCTCAAAAAATAAATTATGGAACAAGCTTTCGGCCGCTTCAATATTTGCCGGCTCTCCCGGTCTTAATACTCTAACTATATCAAATAAAGCCGATTCACGATCTTGATTTTTATCGGCAAATAAAGTATTCCTTATATAAGGACCTGATTGAGGATTTATGACTAACACGCCGATAGACGTAATTTTAAGTTCGGCAATAACCTTTAACATATCGGCAGTGATTATTTCACCGACACTCGCCAATATTTCTCCGCTAGCCGGATCTACCAAATCTTCCGATAGATATTTACCGATTAGGGATTCATGCATTACTAAAATATGCTTTATTCCTTCGCTTGAATATTTTTTAGCTAAACGCGGAGTAACTTTTTGACCTGCCTCAAGTATTATTTCACCCGTATCGGCATTTATTAAATCAGTTGTTAAACGATGAGCAGTAATAGATTTCGGCATGAACTCAACCGCCCAACCTTTATCTTTCGCTTGATAAGTTACCGTCTGATAGTAAAATTTTATAATTTCACTAGTATTCATCCCTATTGCTCTAAGTAAAGTAGTAGCATAGAGTTTTCTTTTTCTATCTATTCTAAAATAAACGATATCTTTAGCATCAAATTCCAAATCAAGCCATGATCCTCTGTAAGGAATAACTCTAGCGGAATATAAAAGCTTTCCCGATGAATGTACTTTCCCCTCATCATGATAGAAAAACACCCCAGGGGAACGATGCATTTGAGAAACTACTACTCGCTCCGTACCGTTAATAATAAAAGTGCCGTTTTTGGTCATTAACGGGATATCTCCCATATAGACTTCTTGCTCTTTAATCCCCTTAATTTCCCTTGCGCCGGTATCCTCATCAATATCCCAGATACTTAATCTTAAAGTTACTTTAAGCGGAGCAGCATAGCTAAGACTTCTTTGACTACATTCTTCTACGTCATATTTCGGGGTATCAAATTCATATTTAACAAATTCTAAATTAGCAATATTTGAAGGGTCGGAAATGGGAAAGATAGAGTTTAATATGGATTGCAATCCTTTATTTTTTCTTTCAGGATCTTTTACCGTAAGCTGTAAAAAATTCTTCTCGTAGGAATTTTTTTGAATTTCAATTAAATTCGGTATATCCGCTACTAGATTTATATGTCCAAAATTCTTTCTTATTCGTTTACTATTCGACAAGGGCTGAGTTGTGATATTATCCCTTAATGAAGCCATATAATCTCCTAATAAAACTGTTGCCAACGTTATTTTAATAACAAAAATGAGCTATTTAGTATTCTCTAAATTAACCGGCGTTGTTGCATGGCTCGATCTTACCCCGTCATTGCGAGGATATGCTAGCTATCTTCGTGGCAATCGAGTCTTTGTCATGCTGAACTTGTTTCAGCATCTCTTGCAAAAGATCCTGAAATAAATTCAGGATGACTATTATTTTCTAGATTGCCGCGCTCCGCGCAAATGCTCGCAATGACGATTCCGGTAGCCATGCAACAAAGCCAAATTAACTATAATATTTTCTAATTGTGTACAGCTAAATTCAGAAAGATTTAGACAAGATGAATTTAAAGGTGAGCCTGCGCTAGCCGTTAATAATACGTGAGCACAGGCGAATCCAGAAAATTCGCTTGTATCAAGCTTTCTGAATGACGCTGTAATAACCCTAAAAAATAAAATATCTATAAGCTTCTTCTATACAAAAGAAATTTACAGAAACTTATAGATTTAACTTTAAAAAATTGGTTATACTAAACTATTACGAAACATAATTTTATATAAAAATAATATTGAGTTGCCGATTATATCAGCATTTTTATCAATATATTTTTTTACTTTTAACTAATTAATATTACAAAAATTTATTTTTATAATTTATTTTATTCTTTAGAAAAATCAGCATTTTATATTTAAATATATAATTTACTAAATTTTAATAATTTACAAAAGTGACTTTATTTACTTTAGCAAGTTAAATAATCTAAGTGCTATGCTATAGAGTTTGCTATCCTTAAATGGACGTTGTTGTATGGCTCGATAAAGCAGCAGTATGTCATTCCTAGCTAAAGGCGGGAATCTAGAAAAAATACTTAAAATAAACAAACTTATATAAAATATAAAAATTTACTATATAATTCGCTTAAATGCTTTTCCGGATTCCCGTTTTCACGGGAATGACATCAAAAATTCGAGCCATGCAACAACGCCCCTTAAATGCGGATAGGGCGACAAATTATCATAAAGCTGATTAAAATAAAACAATCAAGGGTAAGGGGACTTAACCTTGATTGTAAATTAAAGGCTCAAATAATAGCGAAAAGCTAACATTTTTAATGGCAATAACAGATTTAATAATTTTAAATAAAAATAACTATTTGAGGTAAGCCAAGATTTTTTTAATAAAAAATTTTATAAATTTAATATTAAAAAAATACGGCTACTAATTTATAATTAAGAACTAAATCTTAATTACTTTAATTCAACTTTTGCACCTGCAGCTTCTAAGCTTGCTTTGATTTTTTCAGCTTCTTCTTTATTTACGCCGTGTTTAACCGGCTTAGGAGCTTCGCTTACTAAATTTTTAGCTTCTATCAAGCCAAGTCCGGTAATTTCTCTTACTACTTTAATTACTTCTATTTTTTTATCACCGCTACTTACTAATATTACATCAAAATCTGTTTTTTCAGCAGCCGCTTCAGCAGCAACCGGCGCAGCAGCAGCCATTGCCACAGGTGCGGCAGCAGATACGCCCCACTCTTCTTCAAGAGCTTTTACAAGCTCAGCTGCTTGTATTAATGTCAGGGATGATAATTCTTCTTTAATTTTAGCTAATTTTGCCATAGTTTTTTCCTTTTTACTTTAATGTCTTAATTAATTTTTACTAACATACGCCTGTATCACTCTTGCCAAGCTTGATGCCGGCGCTTGTAATACACCCACTATTTTCGTAGCAGGAGCTTGTAACAACCCTATAATTTTACCTCTAAGCTCGTTTAGCGACGGTAACTTAGAAAGCTCTCTTATTGAATGTTCATTTAATAGTTGGTCATTAACTATACCGCCTACTATTTTAAGATTGTCATTAGATTTAGCAAAATCTACAACAAGTTTTGCTACTTCAACCGGATCTTTAGAATAAGCAATAGCAGTAGGACCGGCAAATAAATTAACGGCACCGTCTAGCCCCGATTTATTAGCAGCTATTTTAGCCAGAGTATTTTTAACAACTTTAAAACCGGCTCCTTTAACTTTAAGAGACTCTCTAAGTGAACTAATTTGACTAACCGTTAACCCATGATAATGAGCAACAATTACGGAAGTTGATTCCTTATAAACCTTTTCAAGCTCTTCTACGACTATTGGCTTTTCCGATCTTAACACTTTTTAATTCTCCTTGAATAGTATTACAATATACTGGCTAAATCTATTTTTACTGATGGTCCCATAGTAGAAGACAAATATACCGCCTTTAAATAATTTCCTTTAACACCGGCAGGCTTTGCTTTAATTACCGCAGTGATTAAAGCTTGTAAATTTTTTCGTAAATCTTGCTCCGGAAAAGATAATTTTCCGACACCTGCATGGATTATACCGGCTTTCTCTGCTCTATATTCCACTTGTCCGCTTTTGGCATTTTTTACGGCAGTCGTAATATCTAATGTTACGGTACCAAGCTTTGGATTAGGCATTAAACCTTTAGGTCCTAAAATTCTTGCAACCGAACCGATGACAGACATCATATCCGGCGTTGCTATGCAGACATCAAAATTAATTTTACCGGCTTTAATTTCTTCAATAATCTCTACCGAGCCGACCATATCTGCTCCGGCTTTCTTCGCCTCTTCTATTCTTTCTTCTTTGCAAATAACTGCAACTTTCACGCTCTTACCGGTACCGGCAGGCAAAGTAATAACTCCTCGTACCATCTGATCGGAATGCCGAGGATCTACACCTAATTTCATTACTATTTCTAAAGTTTCGTTAAACTTTACATATGATGCAGATTTTAAAAATTCAACACCGCTTGTTAAATTATATAAAGCGGATGAATCTACTTTTTGCCTTGCTTCTCTTATTTTTTTACCGCCGCTAGCTTTAGCGGTAACAATTTTTTTATTTATTGACATATGATTAATTCCCTACAACTTCCAATCCCATGGATTCAGCAGTACCGCGAATAATTTTCGCCGCTGCATTAATATCGTTAGTATTAAGATCAACTATTTTAAGTTTAGCAATCTCACGACAGTCATCCATAGTAACTTTCCCGATCACGACTTCTTTTTTAGTAGCTTTCGATCCTTTTTCAATTTTGGCATATTGCTTTAAATAATAAGATGCCGGCGGCGTCTTAATTTTAAAAGTAAAACTACTATCTTCATAAACGGTAATCACGGTCGGTAAAGGCGTGTTAGGCGCAATACTTTGTGTCGCGGCATTAAAAGCTTTACAAAATTCCATAATATTTACCTTCCGCTGACCGAGCGCAGGTCCGATAGGCGGGGCAGGAGCAGCCTTAGCTGCCGGAATAATTAAATTAATATAACCTTTTATTTTTTTCGCCATTGATAAATCCTTACTTTATTCACGTATGTTATTTGTGAGTTTTATTACTTTTTTTATATCATTCCAGACGTTTTTACTTATCGCTGCCGACTTTGTTGCATGACTCGATACAAGCAACAGCATGTCATTCCTAGCTAAAGGCCGGGCTTTGTTGCACGGCTCTAAAAAAGTGCCGTATGTCATTCCCGCGCAGGCAGGAATCTAGCCGTATTTATGTCATGCTGAACTTGTTTCAGCATCTTTTAGTAGATACTGAAATAAATTCAGGATGACTTAAAAAGTATTTTTCTGGATTCCCGTTTTCACGGGAATGACATCAAAAATTCGAGCCATGCAACAACGCCGAAGGCAATGCTCGCGTGGATACCGGAATCGTCATTGCGAGGAGGGACGTAGTCCCGGCGCGGCAATCCAATATAAACATATTTTTATACTAAACTTGTTTAGTATTCTAATTAAATCCCTCATTACATTCGGGATAACCTGATTGCCGCAGCCACTTCGTGGCTTCGCAATGACGGTGTTTTTTGCAACGATTCCGATCCACACAACAACGCCGCCTCGCAATGGCGATTTTTAACCTCGTCAATTTCTTCTTTTACAAAACTGTATAGTACTAATTTATTTTAGTTATTTTTTTTCACTTGCGTAAAATTTAATTCTATCGGAGTTGCTTTACCGAAAATTGATATTGAAACCCTTAACTTATTTTTTTCTTGATCAACTTCTTCGACCATACCTGCGAAAGTTTCAAATGGTCCCTCTGTAACTATGACCGACTCGCCGATTTCAAATAATTTAAAATCCTTAGCTTCTTTAGCTTCTGATTCCAACTTACTAAAAATATTCTGTATTTCGCTTTCAGTAAGAGCTTTTGGAGTAGTTTTACTTCCTAAAAACCCGGTTACCCCCGGTATATTTTTTACTAAATGCCAAGATTTATCGCTCATATTCATCTTTATCAAGATGTAGCTAGGCATAAATTTTTTTTCAGTCTTAACGTTTTTGCCTCGCTTAACCTCAGGCACTCCGAAAACCGGTACTAATATATCTTCAAAAAATTCAGACATTTTTTGCTTAAGTATCTTATCGAGTATCATTTGTCTTATGCGTTTTTCAGAACCCGATAATGTATGAATAACGTACCAACGCATTTCATGTTTTTGAGAATCAGTTAATGTATTACTAATGCTTTGCTCTGTCACAATTTTCCCTATTTACCGGCTATTTACCAATGTTAAGTAAAATTTGTATTATATTATGTATAGTGTAATCTAGTACTAAACAAATTAAGCTAAAAATAAAAACCGCGACCACTACTATCGATGTTGAAGCAATTAGTTCTTTTTTAGCGGGCCAAACAACTTTATAAGTCTCTTGTTTGACTTGCTCAAAAAATTTATAGATTTTATTTTCTTTAAACATATCCTAAATTGCTAATTCCAAACTATAGCTTCAACCATTAAGGTACAGCGTCATTCATAAAGCTTGATACAAGCGAATTTTTCCGGATTTGCCTGTACTCACGTACTCTAGTACGGTAGCTTAGCTCACCATTAAATTCATCTTGTCTAAACCTTTCTGAATTTAGCTGTATATACACTAAATTTTGCAAGTCTCGCTTGTGCTCACGTTATTTAGTATACGCGTAGCTTAGCTCGCTCTGAAATTTAATGTCTATACCTTAATGCTTTTTGCTATACAAATCAATTTTTTACTTCTGCCTAAAGGTGGCAGGAGCGACAGGCATCGAACCCGCAACCTCCGGTTTTGGAGACCGGCGCTCTACCAATTGAGCTACACTCCTATCATATTTTAAAAAATAAATCAATATATATTTATTAAAATCCAACTATAAAGGTCTCTAAAGTCCGTCATTGCAAGGAGGCACAGGCGTCGTTGCATGGCTCGAATTTTCGATGTCATTCCTAGCTAAAGGCGGGAATCTAGACTTTTCTTTGTCATGTTGAACTTGTTTCAGCATCTGCTTGTATTAGATCCTGAAATAAATTCAGGATGACTATAATTTTCCGGATTTCCGTTTTCACGGGAATGACACCGAAAATTCGAGCCATGCACCACCACCACTAATGCTTCACAATGGCGTTTTCTATTTCTTAGCTTTGATAGTATCCGCTATTTGAGCCGGTACTTGGTCATAATGAGAGAATACCATGCTATATTGAGCTCTTCCTTGAGACAAAGACCTAAGCATATTGACATACCCAAACATTTCGGCTAAAGGAGCATTGGCAGTAATTACTTGCGCATTAGCACGCGGTTCCATACTTTGGATCGATCCTCTACGGCTATTCAAATCACCGATAATATCACCCATATACTCATCGGCGGTAATAACTTCAACTTTCATAATCGGCTCAAGTAATTTTGGGCTACCTTTCGGCATACCTTCTCTGAAGGCAGCTTTTGCCGCAATTTCAAACGCCAAAACGCTAGAATCTACATCATGAAACGCGCCGTCAATTAAAGTAGCTTTAAAATCAATCATCGGATAACCGGCAATAACACCGGTTTCACGAATATTATTTAATCCCTTTTCAACACCGGGAATATATTCTCTTGGAACAGAGCCGCCGACAATTTTACTTTCAAAAATAAAAGTTTTATTTTTATCTTCATCTTTTAAGTCTTTTACCTCTTTTAGAGGCTCAAAAATAATCTTTACACGAGCAAATTGACCGGCACCGCCTGATTGCTTTTTATGTGTATAGTCAATTTCACAAGTCTTAGTAATAGTTTCACGATATGCTACTTGAGGAGCGCCTATATTTGCTTCAACTTTGAATTCTCTTCGCATACGGTCAATGATGATTTCTAAATGAAGCTCACCCATGCCCTTAATAACCGTTTGACCTGTTTCTTGATCGGTTGATACTCTCAATGACGGATCTTCAGAAGCAAGCCTTGCCAGTGCCACCCCCATCTTTTCTTGATCTGCAGTTGATTTAGGCTCTACGGCTAGCTCAATAACCGGCTCAGGGAACTCCATCCTTTCCAAGATAACTTGCCTATCGGCATCAGATAACGTATCACCTGTAGTGGTATTTTTAAGACCTGCTAACGCTACGATAGCACCTGCTCCCGCTTCCTTTACGTCTTCACGATCGTTAGCATGCATCAATAACATTCTACCGACTCTTTCTTTTTGTCGTTTTACGGTATTAATAACTGTTGTACCGACACTAATTTTTCCGGAATATATTCTAATAAATGTTAAAGAACCGACAAACGGATCAGTCATTACTTTAAAGGCTAAAGCAGAAAAAGGCTCGGTTACCGAAATTGGAAAATCCCGCTCTTCTTCCGTATCGACATCTATACCTTTTACCGTACCGATATCAACCGGTGAAGGTAAATAATCTACTACGGCATCTAACAAAGGCTGCACGCCTTTATTTTTAAAAGCACTCCCACATAAAACCGGATAAAATTTGCTTTCTATCGTACCTTTTCTTATTAACTTCTTAATTTCCTCTGCCGCTACTTCTTCGCCCGATAAATATTTTTCCATTATCCGATCATCTAAATCAGCAACCATATCAAGCAAACCGGCTCGGTATTTTTCAGCTAACTCTAACATATCCGCCGGAATTTCTTCGTAAAAATATTCAGCTCCTAAAGATTCATCTTTCCAGATCACGGCTTGCATTTTTACTAAATCTATTAACCCTTTAAAATGTTCTTCAATCCCGATAGGTAATTGTAGAACAAGCGGTTTTGCACCCAAACGATCTTTTATCATCTCTACACATCTGTAGAAATCCGCACCCATTCTGTCCATTTTATTGACGAAACACATCCTAGGCACGTTATATTTATCCGCCTGCCGCCAAACAGTTTCCGATTGCGGCTCAACACCGGCTACACCGTCAAATACCGCAACCGCACCGTCAAGAACGCGCAACGACCTTTCTACTTCGATAGTAAAATCAACGTGTCCCGGCGTATCGATAATATTAATTTGTTTCCCGTTCCATTCGCAAGTGGTAGCAGCCGAAGTAATAGTAATACCGCGCTCCTGCTCCTGCTCCATCCAGTCCATAGTCGCGCCGCCCTCGTGGACTTCACCTATTTTATGAGACTTTCCGGTATAATATAAAATACGCTCCGTAGTAGTCGTTTTGCCTGCATCAATATGCGCACATATACCGATATTACGAATATCGTTAAGCTTCGCTTTTTCACTCATTTTTAGTTTACCTTATTTCATTTTTTTAGGACTAAAATGAGAGAAAGCTTTATTAGCTTCAGCCATTTTATGAGTATCTTCTTTCTTTTTGATAGCGGCGCCTCTATTATTTGATGCTTCAAATAATTCTTCAGCTAACTTATCGATCATCATTTTTTCGGATCGCTTTAATGCGGCATTAATAATCCAACGTGACGCCAGAGCATACCCTCTTCTTTCATCCACGGGAGCCGGTACTTGGTAATTAGCTCCGCCCACTCTAACCGAAGTCACTTCAAGATAAGGCTTTACATTATTCATGGCATTATTAAAAGCCTCATAAGGTTCTACCTTATGTTTTCTTTCCATCTTATTAAAGGCTGAATAAACTATTTTTTCCGCAAGAGATTTTTTACCTTCTTTCATAATATTATTAATAAATCTTGACAGCAAAGTACTGTTATATTTCATATCAGGTAAAATTACTCGCTTTTCCGCGGCGTGACGACGTGACATTTATTTTTCTCTCTATCTATTAATTATTTTTTTGCAGCTACGGCTTGTTTACGGGAAGCACCGTAACGTGAACGGCCTTGCTTACGCCCTTTAACACCTTGAATGTCATAAGCACCAAGTACTATATGATATTTCACCCCCGGAAGATCAGGAACCTGTCCGCCTCTAACTAATACTCTATCATGCTCTTTTACGCTATGTTTTTCACCCGGTATATAAGCATTAACGCTTCTTTTATTACTTAAACGTACCGTGGCAATTTTACGGAGAGCAGAGTTAGGCTTTTTAGGGGTCACCGTTTTGACTACAAGACAAACACCGCTTTTAAAAGGATTAGCCTCTAAGGCAGGAGATTTTGTTTTACGAGTTTTTGATTTTCTCCCAAAACGTACTAGTTGATTATATGTCGGCATTAAAAAAACACTCCAAAAAACTTTATTCAAAATATACTGTTCGTAAATGAAGAGTTGGAAACTGTCACCCCGTGACTTGATCACGGGGTCCAGAGAAGTAAAATACCGGATACCGTGGCGGGGCCTTGGTATGACAACTCTTTGAGTATATATATTATCGCACCTCAGACAGCACTAAATTTAAATTATAATTACTTTTTCCATAAAAGCAAGAACGTTTTAATTAACAATTAGCTTTTTCTCTATTATTTTTGCTATATTGCTGATTATCATTACTAAAATGTAGTAGCAAGAAGCGGCAATAAGTGCCGGGAAAAAGTAATTATACGTTTCCGCTGACACTATTGTTGCTCTACGCATTAAATCCATTCCACCGATCGTCGAAATAATTGCCGATTCTTTTATCAAATTAACCAGCTCGTTTATTAGTGAAGGAAATATATTTCTAATTGCCTGCGGCAAAATTATATCTTTCATTATTAACGCTTTCGGTATAGCAAGAGCTTCGGCGGCCTCAACCTGCCCTTTATCGACGGCATTAATTCCCGCTCTAATTATCTCCGAAACATACGCCCCCGAATTAAGGGAAAAAGCCGTAACTCCGGCTACAAACACGCTAAATTTAATACCGATTAAATAAGGTAACCCGAAATAAATAATACTTAACTGAATAAGTAAAGGCGTGCCACGAAAAATAGAAGTATAAAAATTTGCAAATAATCGTAATATAAAATTTTTGCTCACTTTACAAATTGCTAATAACGCCCCTATTAACAAACCTAATATAACCGCAATTACACTATATTTTAAGGTGACTAACGTTCCTTTAACAATATAAAGAATATGAGGGGAAAATTTAATAAAATATTCAAACATTATAATTTTGGAATAAAAATAAGTGGGGATAAGATAACATCTTGAAATATTTTTTGCAAGGAATCTAATAACTAGCTAGGGCATCGTCAAGTTAAGTTTATGTGCGTTAGATATTATACAGCTAAATTCAGAAAGATTTAGACAAGATGAATTTAAAGGTGAGCCTGCGCTAGCCGTTAATAATACGTGAGCACAGGCGAATCCAGAAAAATTCGCTTGTATCAAGCGATCGCGATGACGCTGTACTATCAATATATTACCTATTGATTAGCGTTGTTGCATGGCTCGATAAAAGCAGCAGTATGTCATTCTAGTTAAAGGCGGGAATCCAGACTTTTTATTGTCATGCTGAACAAGTTTTGTGCATCTTTTTTAGTAGATCCTGAAATAAATTCAGGATGACTTAAAAATATTTTCTGGATTCCCGCCTTCGCGGGAAGGCGTTGTTGCGTGGATCGGAAAACAGTGATTTTTTGACCATCTTTACAAAGCCTCGGGGGAATGACATCGAAAATTCAAGCCATGCAACAACACCCTATTGATTAGTATAATTGCTAAGAATTCTTGCTCCTTTTTTAGAGGCTATTTTACCATAATTAAAAATTATTTCCAATATATAATATAAATTATATATGCTTTTCTAAAGAATTATCTCTAAACTATTTAATTCCATTAATAAATTGAGGTATAAGTTAGTATGTCGTATATAAAATATATAGTTTTATGGTTAATTATATTAACTAATGTTAATCTTTATGCTGATAGCAAAGATATAATTTCCGACAAGGAAACTTTAAAAGTACCGGTAAGTAACGAACATCTTCGTACTCTTAATATAGCTTCTACTCTTCTTATTTCTTGTGTAGATTTTCGTCTAAAAAGTGAAACCGTTGAGTTTATGAACAAATTAAATTTACTAGAAGATTATGATGAAGTATCGCTTCCCGGCTCTTCCCTTGCTTTAGTTAACAATCAATATCTTTATTGGGGTAAAACAATTGAAGATGTTATTGAGATTTTATAAAAACTACATAATATTAAACAAGTTATCTTTCTCGATCATCGTGAATGCGGAGTGTATAAACTTCTTGTTGGAGCAGAATATCTTACAACGCCTAAAAAAGAAACAGATATACATACGGAAACTTTAAATAAAGCACGCAAAATCATTAACAAAAAATTTCCAAATTTGAAAGTCTATACTTTTTTAATGGGACTTGACGGGGTAATAGAGCAAGTTTACGATAGACCCAACTAATATATAATGAGTTATGTAACCCCAACTATGGATAAGTTGTAGCTTAAAAATTTATCCATAGTTCGCGTTATGTATGGTCATTGCCTCATTTATACGGCGTTGCTGCATGGCTCATAATTTACCGTATTATGGTTATTATAAGTACGATGTCATACCGTGACCCCTCCCACGGTATCCAGAAAAAATCTTAGTAAAAAGACCGGATGCCGTGGGAGGGGCCTCGGCATGACACCGAAACACTTTGCAAAAATTCGAGCCATGCAACAAAGCCTTCGGTCGCTCGCAATGACGATTCCGGTAGCCACACAACAACGCCCATTTATACTTAACTTGACAATGCCGCTAGCATAGATTATGATGCGTCCGTAGAGGATTTTAATACATTATGGGCAAAAACGAAGATTTTTGCTGCGTGATTCTTTAATTCTCACCGGAGCTAGTTTCAGAATGGGGGTAGTATGTTACGTCATAACAATTTAGCAGGAACTCATAAACAAACTACACCGTTAAATAATACCAACCCAGCTTCAGAAAAGCACGTGTTAGTATCCATTATTGCGAATTCATTATTCAAAGAATCTAATATAAATAATAATAATCAAGGGACGCAGAACAATAGCGTATATTCAGAGAATAATTTTAATAATATTACAGATGCCGATGATCATAACACAGGGTGCGGTATGTGTAACTGTCTCGGAGTTATAGCTACTGTCTGTTGTGATATTTTATTATTCCTATGTGAGTAAAAAACCTAGATATATACTATAGTAAAGTAGTTTTCATAATTGATTTCCTCATTACATTCGGGGTAAGTTGGATTGTCACGCAGCTTACAGCAGCGGCATTGTTGTGTGGCTCGAATTTTTGATGTCATTCTAGCTAAAGGCGGGAATCCAGAAAAATTATAGTCATCCTGAATTTATTTCAGGATCTACTAAAAAAAGATGCTGAAACAAGTTCAGCATGACATAAGTAAGGCTAGATTCCCGCCTTTAGCTAGAATGACATACTATATTAACCGATATATTCTTCAATAACACTCAAATAATCATCTAATATCGATTGGTTTTTATTAACGAATCTTAAAGCATTTTCTTGATAATCTTTTAACTCCTTCTTATTACTCGAAGTTAAGAGATATTGCAGCTTCACGAGTAAATCATTTCTGATTCTTTAATATATTATACCAATGTTCAAGTAACTTTTGAGTTTCATGATCTTCTTGTGCATATTCTGCTGTTTTTGCTACTAAATCCAAAATTTTCTTAATAGTATTATGATCCTCATTTACTAGTTTAGCTTTAACAAATTCTAAAAGCGTTACCATTTCAACAGGTAAAGGTCTATCTAGCCCTTCTTCATGCCATTTTTTAATATTTTCTTCACGAAATTCTTTATAGTCATTTATATCCCTATATAAAGAATCAAGCAAAAATGGTTTTATTGAGGCTTTATATTGCTTTTCTTTTTCTAATCGTAATAGGACTTCTGGGGAAAGTGGAGCATTAATAATTTCTAACGCTTTAAGGGATTTAGGTCCTAAATATTTGCGACATGCATCCACTGAGAATTTCGGATGGATATCGCACGTTTCACGAGGAATATCCTCTAAAAACATAGTCCAAGCAGCATTATCTGCATTTTCATCATCACACTCAACTAATTCTTCAATTAAATTAAAAATAAATGGTAAATATTTAGTATTTTCATTATCTATTTCTTTACCAGTAAAATCTAAAAGACAACCAATTTCTGTATGATAAGTCCTTTTATCCTCTCCCCACCACTCTTTCTCTTTTTCATGGTATTCTTTATATTCAGGAATATTATCAATTAAATATTTTACTAATGCTTCTTTACTATAATAGTATTCTTTCATTTTAAAGCATCTCTTAATATTTTTAATTATTCTGCTTCTTTTAACCCATTTTGCATATGTTATTAATAACATAACAACCTCCCAGCAACAATTTATATCAGCCAATATATTCTGCAATAACACTCAAATAATCATCTAATATCGATTGGTTTTTATTAACGAATCTTAAAGCATTTTCTTGATAATCTTTTAACTCCTTCTTATTACTCGAAGTTAAGAGATATTGCAGCTTCGCGAGTAAATCATTCTCGTCTTTAATTTGAATTGCCGATTTGTTGTTAATCGCACCACTCGCAATATCGGTGTTTTTACTCATATCAGGGCCGAATATAATACAATTAGCAAAATATGCCGCTTCTAATATGTTATGCCCGCCTTGCTTAAACGACCCGCCGATAAAAGAAATTGCAGCTAAAGAAAAGAATAAGCCCATTTCACCGAATTTATCGACAATATAAAGGTCATCGCTTAAAATCGGCAAATTATTTTGTGATTTAGCGGTAATTGCTAAATTTAACAAAACACAATTATCAATTATTGACTTTACACGCTCAGGGTGACGCGGGATTAAAATAAAATAACAATCTGAAAATTGCCGTTTTAAGCTTTTAAGAATAGGAAAAATTACTTTTTCATCTTCCGGATGAGTGCTGGCAAACACGATAATACGCTTATCCTTAAGGTGTGCAGCTAATATAGCTAATTCTTTTTCATTTACCTCAAGCTTTTGATTAGCGAATTTAATGTTACCTAAATTAACTACATCGGTAACGCCTAGATCATTAAATTTTTGTCGATCGACTTCACTTTGTACAATAATCTTACTAAAATTTTTAACGATCAAGGCGAAAAAACTTTTTCTTTTTTGCCAAGATTTAAACGATTTATCGGAAATACGCGCATTTAGTAATAATAATTTACTATATTTTGCCCCTTCGCTAATCATGCACGGCCATAATTCGGATTCTATAAAAATCCCTAAATCAGGTCGCCAATTTTTTAAAAATTTCTTAACAAAAATAATGTTATCGATCGGCAAAAATTGATGAATAGCTATATCCGGCAATTTAGCTACTAACATTCTAGCAGAGCTTGTTGTCCAAGAAGTGACTAAAAAACGTATTTGCGGGAATCGGCTATTTATGCTTCTAATTAAATTCAAAGCAGCTACCGATTCCCCGACGCTTGCCGCATGTATCCATATTAAAAACTCTTCATTACTTCTTTTTTGCCCTAAAGCAAAGCGTTCTTTTACTCGACTTATATCTTCTTTACCTATTAGCAACCGAATAAAAATTATGATAAAATATATCGGTAACAGTACAAAACTTAACAGATGATATAAATATAATATTGCCTGCAAATGAAGAATTGGTTTTTGTGGTATCATTTTCCTACTTTCTCAATGTCATTCACATATTGTATTGTTGCTCGAATCGCCTCATCACAAGCCATTCGTTGTTGCATGGCTAATAATTTACCGTATTATGGTTATTATAAGTACAGTGTCATGCCGTGGTCAAGCCCACTACTGTACGAACGTTGAAAAAAGGCTGTGTCATGCCGTGACTTGATCACGGCATCCAGGAAAATAAAGCCATATTAGACTTATTTTAGAATCTTTTTATGATATTATAAGCTGGATTCCGTGGTCGTAGCCACGGAATGACAGAATTTTTACCTCTTTATTTAAACGTTCGTACAGTAGTGGGTCAAGCCGGCGTTGTTGCATGGCTCGATAAAAGCAGCAATATGTCATTCCCGCGCAGGCGGGAATCCAGAAAATTATAGTCATTCTGAATTTATTTCAGAATCTACTAAAAAAGATGCGCAAAACTTGTTCAGCATGACAATAAAAAGTCTGGATTCCCGCCTGCGCGGGAATGACATAAGAGAGCAGGGAATGACATCGCAAATTCGAGCCATGCAACAAAGCCTGCTATCGCTCGCAATGACGGGCGTTTTGTATTACGTAATTGGAGTACACCTCATTTCGGTAAACTCTGTGTTAAACTGCTTAGCTGCTTCTCAAGGTTAATATCGTTTTGTTCTTTATTATCTGTAAAATTTAGAGGCGAGCCGACCATGACGGTTATAGTGCCGAACGGCAGCGGCATTATTAATTTATCCCAACTTTTTAACAAAAAATATCTCGATGTATTACTAACGATCGGTATTAATTTTTTATTATATTTACGTGCAATTTCGGTAATACCGCTATTTATTTTGTAAACCGGTCCTTTGGGACCGTCCGGCGTAATTATTACATTACTGCCTTTGGATAATTTTTTAATAATTACTTTCAATGCCCCAATCGGATTTTTATTAGTAGAGCCGATTATAACACCGCAACCGAATTTGCTAACGATATTATTTAGAAATTTGCCGTCTAAATGAGGAGATATTAAAGCGTAAACATCCGTATGTCCTTTAAACATACATGGACTTAAGGCAAGCATATTATGCCAAAAAGCAAAAATTACTCCTTGCTCTGCTAAAAATTTTTTCTTATCGCTTCCTTTTGGAAATATAAATTTCCGCCTTGAAGTAAAATAAACAAATTTTAAATAACCATATAGTAAAATCGTGATTATATTAACCGCACAATTATTATTTTTTAGAAATCTTTTAAAAGCTTTTCTCATTATTTTTTATAGTTAATTCAATCCAAACGTCATTGCGAGGAGGTGCTTTAGCGCCGACGTGGCAATCCGGGAAAAAATTAGTACAAAATGCTATGTAAATTATTATTTTCCGGATTGCCGCGCTCCCTTTGGTCGCTCGCAATGACGTTTGGGTATCCACGCGGGAATGACACCGGAAGTGCTTATAATCTAAAATACTTTAATCAACTTGTTTTAGCATACTACAAGCTTTTTCTATTCTAACACATGCTTCTTTTAAATCCTCAATAGACATAGCATAAGAAATTCTAAAATACCCTTCTAAGCCAAAAGCAATCCCCGGTACTACAGCAACTTTAGCCTCTTCAAGTAAATACTCGCCTAAATCATTACTATTTTTTATGATTTTACCGGATAAAGCTTTCAATCCAAATATTTTTTCACATTTAACAAACAAATAAAACGCTCCTTCCGGTTTATAGCAACTAAAATATTTTATCCTTTCTAAAATCGATAAAGCCAAATCACGTTTTTTCTGAAAATTTAAAGCATTTTGCTTAATAAAATCTTGCGGACCGTTTAAGGCTTCGATAGCAGCCATCTGACTGATAGAACAAGGATTTGAAGTACTTTGCGATTGGATAATAGCCATTGCTTTAATTAAATCCCTAGAACCCGCGCCGTAGCCTATTCGCCAACCCGTCATCGAGTAAGCTTTGGATACGCCATTTACGGTAAATATCCGCTCCTTTAAATCACTAGCTATTTGCGCTAAAGTATAAAATTTAAAATCGTCAAAAATAATATGCTCATAAATATCGTCCGACATTATGTTAACATGCGGATATTTTCGCAACAATTTAGTAATATTTTCCAGCTCTTCGTAAGAATAGCTAGAGCCGGTCGGATTACTTGGGGAATTAATAATCAGCCATTTAGTTTTAAGCGTAATTAACCGCTCTAACGCTTCGCTACTTAACTTAAAATTACTTTCAATTCCGCAATTAGCAAAGACGGGCTTACCTCCTGCAAGTAAGACCATATCGGGATAAGAAACCCAGTAAGGTGCCGGAATAATAACCTCATCACCGTCATTTAAAGAAGCCGTAAACAGATTATATATAACCTGCTTGCCGCCGCTACATATTATTATCTCATCAAGTTCATAATCTAAATTATTCTCACGTTTAAATTTATTTTGCACTGCTTGTTTAAGAAGCGGCATACCTTCAACATTCGTATATTTAGTAGCACCATCCCTTATTGCTTTGATTGCCGCCTCTTTAATATTATCGGGCGTATCAAAATCAGGCTCTCCCGCACCGAGTGAAATGATATCTATTCCGGCTTTTTTTAGTTCAAGCGTCTTTTTAACCACTGCCAAAGTCGGAGAAGGCTTGATAATACTTAAGCGTTTAGAAATGATGGACATAAATTAACCCCTAATTTGTTGACGGTAACATTTGTAAGATATATATTTGTATTATTAATAAATAAAATTTAGATATCATGTTTGGTAGCAAAATAACTTCTACGATAAAAGATAAGATAAAACTTTATTATTATAAAATAACAAACATCCCTAATTGGTGTAAAAATAAGATTCTAGATTCTACAAACTATTATAATGATTGTAAGCACAAACTCAGCCATTTAAAAGAGACCAATTTTGAGTTAGGAATCGATCATTTATATAAAGGAAATCTAAATGATGCAATATTAAGATTTAAATTGGTCGATAAATTTTTTGCACGTGCAGACCCTAAAATATATTATTGGCTTGCCTTAGCTTACTTTTTAAAAAATAATTATTCAACAGCTCTGGATTATACCCAAAAATCTTCTACGGAAGATAAGACTCAACTAGGAACGTTTTTACAAAATTATAAAAATGCCAAGGAAATTCCCGGAGCGATATGGCAACAATATAGAGATTTAACGGCAAGATACTATACTAATAGTTTTCGCAATGAAAATAATATCCATCTTCCTTATAGCTTTATTCACGAAACTATAAATCAGATAACCGATTTACCCGATAATTATAATATTTTAGAATTAGGCAGTAATGTCGGACTTATAGGATATGAAATTCAAAAACGTTTTCCTGAAAGCTTTAGCTTAACCGGTGTTGAAAGCTCTACCGTCATGAATAATTTACTAAGCGTATATTATCCTAATACCGAAATTTATGATCAAGTATTTGACGTTTCAATACCGGATTTTATCAAACAAACCTCCGATAAATTTAGACCTCTTGCAGAACTCGCTTATTCTCAGGAATTTGAAGGAGACACGGAACGCAGAACCGGAGCGTACTCTAACGTACGTGAGGATGAGGGGTTAGGCTCGACGTACAAATTACCAGAAGAAGTAGAGTTATCTAAGAGGTCTTTTGATGTAATATTGAGTTTTTGCGGCTTATCCTTTACTAGCGGTTTGGAAATTTATTTTGATGCTATTTATTCTTTATTAAATGAATCCGGCTATTTCGCCTTCTGTTTACCTATTGCGGCCGGTACAAGTTATTCTTTAAAACGAAAAGAATTTATTTTTAATTTAGATGAAATTATTGAAATCTTAAATACCGGCAAGTTTACTATATTAAGCTCTCAAAAATTAATACTGGCGGAAAATAATAAATATTGTATTGTAGTGTGTAAAAAAACTAGCATTTAAACTATGAAGATACTAATATTACCTATCATCTTATTAATGATCGGTCTTTGTCCTTTTATCGTTCAAGCCGATCTTGAATATATTGACGATGATAAGTATAATTACAATACTACCGGTATCGGCTGCAGTCAAATTTATGATCCGTATGAAAGATTAAATCGTAAAATTTTTGCTTTTAATTCGGTGTTAGATTATTTGATTTTACGTCCCTTAGCAGTCGGTTATAAGAAAGTTACCAATAATTATACTAAAACAAGAGTTAACAGCTTTGTTAATAATATCGATACTCCTCTTACTGCCGTAAATTACGGGTTACAGTTAAATTACGATAAAACCATGAAGAGTGCTTGGAGGTTTATCATTAATACGACTCTCGGCATAGGGGGGTTATTTGACGTGGCAAGCAAAGTAGGTTTACCTTCGGAGCGGCAAACTTTCGGTAATACTTTAGCACATTACGGCGTCGGTCCGGGACCTTATTTAGTATTACCCATAATCGGCAGTACTAACGCTCGCGATATGACCGATTCGATATTTACAAACTATGCACTTAATCCTATGATGTATTATACTCATAATGATTTTGATCTAACTGTTTTAGCGATTAGTAAAATAAATGACCGATATATCGCATTACCTTTTAGTGATTATATCATGAACAACTCTACCGATCCTTATATCGCTATTAGGTCGGCTCTACATCAAGCCCGTGAAGCATCGGTTCAATATCCGACAAATTTTAAATGCCCACAAGTTAAAACAAAATTTAATACAAAAAATATTAATTAAATTATAGAGGTTGCTATGAATAGAATTATTACAGCTATATTTTTATTATTTACTACTTTCTCTGCCTATTCGGATAATAGCGCGCCTGAGGGATTAAATGATTATATTACTAAGCTTGTAAGTGAAGCTTCCGGTACACTTAACGATCCAAACTTAACCCAAGACGTAAAAATTGCGAAAGCGCGCAGCTTAATTTCAAATAATTTAGATTTTGAGTGGATGGCTAATTATACGCTTGGACGTCAAGGTAGACAAGATTTATCACCTGAACAAACTAAAGAATTTGTAGGTGTCTACTCTAAATATGTTACTAAAGCTTATACGGATTTAATAAAAGACTATAAGGGTGAACAACCGAAAATAATAGGAGTTCGCCAATCAGGTTCCACCTCCACGGATTTTATAGTAACGATGAATATAGTCAGCAATACGGGACAAGAACCTATTAGAGTAGAATATTTAGTACGTCAAATAAAAAACGGCGGGAAAGATACTTTTAAAGTTTCGGATATAGTAACCGAAGGCGTGAGCCTTATCAGCGCCCAACAGCAAGAATTTACTAATACGCTACAGAATGAAGGTTTTGACAAATTAATAGAAAATTTGAAAAAACATTCTTAGTAATTAGAGGCGTTGTTGCATGGCTCGAATTTCCGATGTCATTCCCGCGCAGGCGGGAATCTGGAAGAATTATAGTCATCCTGAATTTATTTCAGGATCTATTACATGGGATGCTGAAACAAGTTCAGCATGACAAAGAAAAATCTAGATTCCCGCCTTTAGCTAGAATGACATCAGGGGTGTTGACCAAAAGTGCATTCCTTAAACTGTCCCCTATATAGAGGAAGGAACAACATAAATCAACTATACACAAGCTATAATTTTTTATTAGCACAAAAGAGCATTTTAGGTTTGCGTTTTTAATATCAAACCATTAATAATAAATAATATAATTAAATTTATTTTTACTATGAAAGCATTTGAGTTTGATTGTGATTTTGGCGGACAAAAATCAAAATTTAAATTTTATATCGGAACACCGGAACAAGGACATCACCCAATACAATTTCAAGCAGATTGGTTGTCAAAAGAGCGTGGAGGTACCGTACCATCAGAAGTAATGGATGCGATTAGTAAATTAAACGATCTTTCTAAAAAAAATAATGTGCCGCTTGAAGATTTGTGTGTATATGCTCTTGGATCAGCTCAAGAAGATCAAAACGCACCACCGGAAAATATAACAGAAGATGAGGAGGAGTTAGAAGAGAATAAGGAAGGGGAATAAATAACTTATATGTCATTCCCGCGGAGGCGGGAATCCAGGAAAAAATAGTCATCCTGAACTTGTTTCAGGATCTTGTGCAAAAGATGCTGAAATAAATTCAGCATGACAAAGAAAAGCCTAGATTCCCGCCTTCGCGGGAATGACATCGAGGACTTTTCAAGAACCATGCAACAACGCTGAAATGACATCAAAAATACGAGCCATAGAATAACACTTTAGCTAGGAATAACATCAAAAATTTATTAGAGATTAAAATGAAACAATATAACGATTTTTTAAAAATTATTCATCGTGAAGGGTATATATTCATTGCAAGCTTTGCGGTAGTAAGTTTTTTATTAGCTTCTTTTAATAGTAAACTTGGCGGCATAGGGTTTATCCTAACTGCTTGGTGTATATATTTTTTCCGTAACCCCGACCGCTACGTTCCTATAAATGATGACTTAATAGTAAGCCCGGCCGACGGAATAGTTCAAGAAATAAAAGAAGCTATGCCGCCGGCAGAATTAGGTCTTGGCGACGAAGAAATGATAAGAGTTAGTATTTTTCTTAATATTTTTAATGTGCATGTTAATAGGGTACCTGCTAGCGGAAAAATTTTATCGCTGCATTACAATCCGGGGAAGTTTTTTAATGCTTCGCTCGATAAGGCAAGTATTTATAATGAACGTCAATCGGTGTTAATGGAAACTAATACCGGTCAGAAAATAGCTTTTGTACAGATAGCAGGATTAATAGCTAGAAGAATAGTATGCGATTTAGAAGAAGGTACCGAGGTTAAAGCAGGAGAGCGATACGGTATAATTCGTTTCGGCAGTAGAGCGGATATTTATTTACCGTTAAAAACAGCCTTATTTGTTACCAAGGGTCAAACCGCTATCGGCGGCGAAACTATCATCGCCGATTTTGGTCGTAAAAAAATAGCGGAATTTAAGTTTGAGAGGAGATAACGTCATTGCGAAGCCACGAAGTGGCTGTGGCAATCCAGGCTATCCCGAATGTAATGAGGGATTTAATAGAATGCTAAACATAGTTTAGCATAAAAATATGTTTATACTTGATTGCCGCGTCGGCATAAATGCCTCCTCGCAATGACGATCCGCGAGTGTTGTTGCGGGGTTCGTAATTTACCGTATTATGGTTATTACAAGTATGGTGTCATACCGTGGCTTGACACCGAACATTTTGCAAAAATTCGAGCCATGCAACAACGCCCGCCTTTAGCTAGAATGACATAGATCACGGGAATGACCTCAGAATTTGATCGATATTATTATTTGAGTATATAAATTGTTAAAAATACGTAAAGCTATAATAAATAAGCCTATTCCCTTTATAAAATTAATTCCTAACTTTATTACCTTATTAGGGCTTATTACCGGTATGAGTTCTTTGAGATTTGCCTTAGACGGTAGATGGGAAATCGCCGTATATTGTATTATAGTCGCGGCAATTCTTGACGGCATTGACGGCAGGGTTGCAAGAATGCTAAACGCTACCAGCCCTTTCGGTGCCGAACTTGATTCATTATGTGATTTTGCCAATTTCGGTATAGCTCCCGCATATCTAATATATTTATGGTCTTTTCAGCAATATGAGTATAAAGTGTTTTCATGGGCAGTGATGCTACTATTTATCGTATGCATGGCACTACGTCTTGCACGTTTTAACATTAGTATTTTTCAGCAAGATAGAGCGGAATATTTTTTTACCGGTGTACCTGCCCCTTGCGGCGCGTTACTTGCTTTAATGCCGGTGATGTTAGATTTTGAAATTAGTACTTTACTAAATATAAATATTCGCGTTCACACTATAACCATTAATATCTATTTAGCTATAATAGCTTTTTTACTTGCTAGTAGGTTACCGACTATTTCAACAAAAAATTTAAATATAAAACCGGAATATTTATCCCTTGCAATGATTTTATTTGCAATCATTATTATAAACCTTATCATATATCCATGGTATTCGTTACCGTTAATAGCGATTATATATATTCTTTCTATACCTGCTTGCTATTTTCTCAAGCAAAAACTCGGTAGTAAATAACTATGCTTAATGTAACTCAAAATATTGAGAAATATAAAACTCATCCTTTAGCTAAATATTTGTTAGCGATAATTATAATAGCATTAATTAGTGCCGGTTACGGTATTTATGTCTGGGTCAATACGCAATCTACCGATAATGCTTATATTGATGCCGATATATCAAATGTAAGTTCCGAGATTAACGGCGTCTTAACTAACTTATTAATCTCTAATAACGCAAGAGTTAACAAGGGTGATTTGATTGGTGAAATTGACGATAGAGATTATAAGGCGCGCTTTAATGCGTTAGACGCCTCTATTAATGCCTCGCTAAAAAATATAGAAATTATCGATCAGAAAACTTTAATAGGGCAAATTAAATTAGAACAAGCAGAAGAAAAATTAAGTTTAGCGAAAATAAGCTTTGAGATTATTTCCACCGATTTTGCTAGAACTAAAGAGTTAAATAAAGAAAAATTTGCCAGTAGCAAAGCCTTGGATGATTCAAAGAATCTATTTGCAAAAGCAAAAACCGACTATAATCAAGCTAAATTAGATTTACAGATTGCTAAGCAAAATTTGCTACTATTAAGCCTTGAGAAGTCGGCAGAAGAAGAAAACCTAAAAGAATTGACGGAGAATAAAAAAATCACCGAGAGGAGTCTGCAAAATACTAAAATTATTGCGCCCGTGAGCGGTATATTTAGTAATAGCAGTTTAGAAGTCGGGAATTATATAGTTTCCGGTAGAATATTATTTTCTATCGTCCAAGATAAAACAATGTATATCCAAGCTAATTTTAAAGAAACGCAAATAGAAAAATTCCGCCCCGGTTTAAAAGTAAAAATACAATTTGATTCTCTACCGAAAAAAGTAATATACGGCAGAATTCGTAATATCTCACCGGCAACCGGTTCAAAATTTACTCTAATTCCGCCTGATAATGCCACGGGCAACTTTACTAAAATCGTTCAGCGCGTACCGGTTTTAATAGATTTTGAAGTCCCTAGTAATGCTAATCTAATACCGGGTATGTCTACTATCGTTTCAATTAGAACCGATCAGAAAAAATAACTACTCTCTCAATATTTTACTTCTTAATTCCCTCTTACGAGGCGTTGTTGCATGACTCAAATTTTCGATGTCATTCTAGCTAAAGGAGGGAATCCAGAAAAAACACCCAAAATAAACAAAATTATATAAAAATTTACTATATAATTCGCTTAAACATTTTCTGGATTCCCGCGAAAGCGGGAATGACATAAGAGAGTAGGGAATGACATCACAAATTCGAGCCACGCAACAACGCCCGCAAATGCTCGCCATGACGATTCCGGTAGTCATGCAACAACGCTCTCTTACAACTAAAATTATTAACTAATGCTAGTAATTAAGATTAGTAATATTGCTAAAAGATTATTGGATTTGTACCTCATTCATGTTAATATAATTTACGAATAAACTTATTTTACGGTATTAACATGAATTTAAAAACTCTTCTCTTACTACTCACTAGTTTAACCTGTTCTGTAAGCTACGCTACTTCTACTAATCCCCCTGCTGCACCGACAGCGGCGGCAGTTCCTTCTTCTACCCCTCAATCCGATAGTAACGCACCTATTGCGGCAATGGCCGATCTTAGTTTTGTTAATGCTTGGGCAAGGCCTGCAACAAGTACGGCAGGTAAAATTAATAATTCCGCTATGTATTTAGTAATTAAAAATGATAGCGGTACTAATTATAATTTAATAAACGTATCGTCGGATATCGCCAATAAAGTAGAACTTCACCAAACTTTTACCGATGAAAAAGGAATTAGTAAAATGGTAAAACTAGATAATCTTTTAATTCCTACGAAAACTAGCGTAGAGCTTAAGCCCGGCGGCGCGCATATAATGCTGTATGATTTAAAGCAATCTTTAAAGGAAGGAGACGAATTTAAAGTATATTTGTTCTTTGATGACACCTCTATGAAAACAATTAAAGTAAAAGTAGCAAATAATGCTCCGACTCAATAACTAAAAAACTGAATTTGGGTTTTTAAGATATAGTAGCTTATGATTTTTGTGGAAGAAAAAAATAAAAAAGCCTAAAATCGTCATTGCGAGGAGGCATTGCCCGCATGGATACCCTAAACGTCATTGCGAGCGACTAGAAGCCTTGGTGCATGGCTCGATAAAAGAAGCAGTATGTCATTCCTGCTGCCCCTTATGTCATTCCCGCGAAAGCGGGAATCCAGGCTAAAAAGCCTTAGCTTGTAAGGCTTTTTTCTATATAATTGTAAGTTATCGTTACATCTTTAGTTTAATTTTTCTGGATTCCCGCCTTTAGCTAGAATGACATAAGGCACTTTTTTAGAGCCATGCAACAATGCCGGTCAAGCCCACTACTGTACAAACGTTTAAATAAAGAGGTAAAAATTCTGTCATTCCGTGGCTACGACCACGGAATCCAGCTTATAATATCATAAAAAGATTCTAAAATAAGTCTAATATGGCTTTATTTTCCTGGATGCCGTGATCAAGTCACGGCATGACACAGCCTTTTTTCAACGTTCGTACAGTAGTGGGTCAAGCCACGGTATGACACCGAACGCTTTGCAAAAATTCAAGCCATGCAACAAGACCCGTGGCAATGCCCGCGTGGATCAAAAATTAATAAAAAACTCGTCATTGCGAAGCCACGAAGTGGCTGCGGCAATCCAGGCTATCCCGAATGTAATGAGGGATTTAATCTAAATTCTTTTCTCTAATCTTTTTAAAAAAACTTTTCATCAATATTTTTGACTCTAGGGCGAGTATATCACCGTATATTTCCGGTCTATGAAAACAAGCTTTACTATTAAAAAAGCGTAAATTACTCTCAATAGCTCCCTGTTTAGGATCGTTTGCGCCGTAAAATAAACGACTTAATCTGCTATGCGCTATTGCACTAGCACACATTGCACACGGCTCTAAAGTAACATATATATCATGATCTATTAGATTTTTACTAGTCAAAATTCGGCATGCCTTATTAATTGCAATAATTTCGGCATGAAAAAGCGCATTATTTTTTTCTTCGGTAATATTATGAGCTACCGCAATAATTTTTTGATTTAACCGATTAACTATAACCGCACCAACCGGAATTTCGTTTTTGCCGAAAGCGAGCCTAGCTTGCTTTAGTGCTTCTTGCATAAAGAAATTATTTAATCTCATCACGATAATTAACTTGCTCTTCTAGGCCGTAAGGGTCTTGATGAATTATTATCTCGGCACCGGGAAATTCTTTTAATATTTCAAGAAGAATTTCATCGCTAATTTCATGCGCATTATGTAGCGATATATTACCGTCCATCTCTAAATGACACTGGATAAAAGGTTTGTGTGCTGCATATCTAGTTTTCATATCATGCATCCCTCTTATTTTTTTATGCTTATTAACTATCTCAATGATTTTTCGCCTATCTTCCTCCGGTAATTCTTGATCAATCAAATTCTTAAAAGCTTTTTTAAATAAGGAATAAGAAGCATAAAATATATATAGTGATATAGCAACGCCGAATAACGGGTCAATAAACCAAAAACGACCGCTTAAATTTATAGATATTATTACTAAAATATTTGTCAGCAAATCAGTGAAATAATGTAATTTATCGACTTTAATAATTTCCGAATGAGTTTTTTTTATTACATATGTTTGATAAAGCACTAATATCACTGTAAGAAATATACATAAATACATTACGTTAGTGCCGTGCGCAATATTTTCAGGGTAACTGCCGTCCGCTAAAGATTTAAATGAGGAAAAGCTGGTAAAAAGAGCCGAAGCAAAAAAGAACATCGATTGTGAAAAAATTGTTAAATCCTGCACTTTTCCGTGACCGAATCGATGATAATAATCCGGAGGTTGAAAAGCGAATCGTATTGCAATTAAATTAACGAAGGAAGATGAAATATCAAGCATTGAATCAATCAAAGAGGCAAGCATTGATTGCGAATTTGTTATAAACCAGCCGTAAGTTTTAATAATTAAGATAATCGCAGCTATCGTAAATGATAAATAAGACGCCGATTTTATTAAATTATTCTGCTTAATAGTATTCATAAAATATTTTGATTGTTTTGCGGTATAAAGTTAAGTAACATAATTGTTATGTAGTTTAGCTAAAAAAATATAAAATTCAATTATATTAGAGTAGATAATTATATTCAGCTTTACAAAAATACTTTTATAAGATAACTTTCAAACTTATATTTTACAATAGGCGATTTATATGAAATTAATATCTAAATTTATTGTTATTATCTTAGCATGCGGGATGTTACAAGCTTGCTCCGGGCCGGGCGGCATGAATAAACAAGGTAGCGGTACGTTAATCGGCGGAGCAACCGGTGCTTTACTAGGAGCTCAATTCGGTAAAGGTACAGGAGCATTATTTGCCACCGGCGCAGGTGCGTTAATCGGTGCATTAATAGGCGGTCAAATCGGTGCCGGAATGGATGAGCAAGATAGAAAACTTGCGGAACTCAGTTCTCAAAGAGCTTTAGAAGCCGCACCTACCGGCAATACCGTAGAGTGGCGTAATCCTGATAACGGTCACCGTGGTTCCATTACACCTACCAGTACTTTTAAAAATGATCACGGTCAATATTGCCGCGAATATACTCACACGGTCGTAATAGGCGGACAGCAGCAAAAAGCTTACGGAAAAGCATGTCGTAAACCCGACGGACAATGGGAAGTCGTGAATTAGAGTATCGAAACGTCATTGCGTGTAGACAATGGTCTTGTTGCATGGCTCGAATTTTTGCAAAGTGTTTCGGTGTCATGCCGTGGCCTGACCCACTACTGTACGAACGTTGAAAAAAGGCTGTGTCATGCCGTGACTTGATCACGGCATCCAGGAAAATAAAGCCATATTAGACTTATTTTAGAATCTTTTTATGATATTATAAGCTGGATTCCGTGGTCGTAGCCACGGAATGACAGAATTTTCACCTCTTTATTTAAACGTTCGTACAGTAGTGGGCCTGACCACGGCATCCAGTCTTTTTATTAAGGTTTTTCCGGATACCGTGGTCAAGGCCACGGGGTGACACCGTACTTATAATAACCATAATACGGTAAATTATTAGCCATGCAACAACGCCAATCCCTCCTCGCAATGACGCTCTACCTATACTAATAACATGGCACAACTTAAAAAAAACCAAAAGGAGTAAATAAATATGACTTTTGAATTAATAAGTACGGCATTTAATAATAAAGAACGCATTCCCGATAAATTCACCTGTAAAGGCGAAAATATTTCCCCTGCTTTAGAATGGAAAAATGCGCCGTTAGGTACAAAATCTTTTGCTTTAATTATGGATGATCCCGATGCTCCTATTGAAATAGCCCCGCCTATAGGGGTGTGGGATCACTGGATAATTTATAATATTCCGGCATCTATATTAAAATTGTCGGAAGGAAAAATAGATGCTGCTATTAAAACGCTTAATAACGGTTGGAAAGAAAAGCAATACGGCGGTCCTTGCCCTCCTCCCGGAAAAGCACATCGTTACTTTTTTAAATTATATGCCTTAAAAGCTTATCTTGAGCTTGACGAAAATGCTAGCAAGCAGGATTTATTATCGGCAATAGAAGAGCATATTTTAGGAAAAACCGAATTGATCGGCATCTATTCTATCGATAAATGAAGAGGTGTCATTCCGTGGTTTGATCGGCGTTGTTGCATGGCTCGAATTTTTGCACAGCAATTCGGTGTCATTCCGTGGCTTGACACCATACTTGTAATACCGTAATACAGTAAATTATGAGCCGCAACAACGCCTAAAAACGGCAATCCAGCCTTTACTTTGTCATGCTGAAGCAAATTCAACATCTCTTTAGTGTTCTACTTTTTATACTTCTTTCTAACCGATAACTAACTTTGAGTAGTATAAAAAGATTGTACTTTATTCAACAAATTATTATAATGATGCGGATATAAATAAAATTCAAAGAATAAAATGATTGTTTGGGGATGGAGCACAAGGGAAATTGGTACCAAAAAGATAGATGGAGCCTGTAAAATCTGTAATGCTAACCAGCTTTACTTGGTAGGATTACAGCGTACATTTAATCTTTTTTGGATTCCTGTTGTACCTCTTAATAAAATCACTTATGTATCTTGCTTATCTTGTGGATATGAATATCACATCACAGCAGATTTACGAAAAATACAACGAAACGATTTAAATTTTAAAACTCCTTGGTGGTTTTTTTCCGGTCTTATTATTATTATAGTTATTATATTGTTTAGTATTTTTGATAGTAGTAAAAACGCAAAAAATATTCAAACCTTTAAAAACAATCCTCAAGCAGGAAAGTATTTTACATTTAAGATTCCGCATGATGAGGATTTCAAAAGTACACCGTTTACTTTAGGAAAAATTGAAGAGATAAAAGATAATAAAATATTAGTACGTTTTGCCAACTATGCTTACTCTCGAGATTACAAGGCAAAACAAGCTGCAAAGGATTCTAAGAATAATGCCGACAAGGAGCTAGCTCCGGAAATTATTGAATTCAACATGCAGGATTTTCAGAAAATAGATATTCAAGAGGTGATAGGTAATTAATTTGATTATCATTTAATTCTCTGGATATCCGTGACGAATGACATTGGGAACGTGTTTATCGATCCCCACCACATTAATAATATAAAATAACATACTTACCTTGGAAAATCCTTTAATAGAATTTCGTAATGTATCTAAGAAATTCGGTAATAAGTTACCGATCAATAATATTAGTTTTACTATAAAAAGAAATAATATTACTACCTTAATAGGTCCAAACGGTGCCGGTAAAACTACTATAGTCCGGCTAATACTGGGCTTAGAAAAGCCAAGTAGCGGCGAAATAATAATTAACTCTAAATTAAAAATCGCCAAATTAAAAATCGGTTACGTCCCGCAAAAATTTAATCTGAGTACTTCTTTACCGATTACGGTCAAAAATTTTCTAGATTTATTAGCACCGAATAATAAAAATAATAAACTGAAAGAAATTATTACTTTTATTAATTTAGAGAAATTAAAAGAGCATGATATCTCAGAGCTTTCTATGGGGCAATTCCAAAAATTGGTTTTAGCGAGTGCTATACTTAGCAAGCCGGATTTAATTATCTTAGATGAACCTATCCAATCTCTTGACGTTGCAAGCCAACAAGAATTTTATCAGATCATTAACCACATCAAAAAAAATCTTGATATTACGGTTTTTATGATTTCGCACGATTTGTTTACCGTGATGAAAAACTCCGATCAAGTAATATGTTTAAACGGGCATATATGTTGTAGCGGGGTGCCGAATGAATTAACGCCTAATTCAGATTTTTCTAATGTACTTTCTTCGTTAGGATTTTATACTCATCACCACGATCATAAACATTAACCTAGCTACTCATGAAAAATATTTTTCTGCAATCATTAACCTTAGAGAATTATCGTAATTTTCGGCATTTTGAGGTTAAGACAGATAACAAAGCTATAATATTAATCGGCGAGAACGGGAGCGGCAAAACCAGCATTTTAGAAGCGATATCGCTACTTTATCCCGGAAGAGGGTTACGCTCTGCAAAATTCGCTGATATCTGTAAAAGCTGCGAAGATTATTGTATCATTCGTGCATTATTGCAAAGCAAGCTGGGACCGGCTGAGATTACCACGCATTTTAAACGTAGCTCCAATAAACGGCTTACCGAATTTAACGGCGCCAAAATACCGAATAACGAACTAAGTAAATTTACTAGTATGGTATGGCTGACGCCGCAAATGGAAGGTATATTTTCGGCGGGAGCTAGTGACAGAAGAAAATTTTTTGATAGAATTGTTTATAATTTCGATCCAAACCATGCGGGTTTAGTTAGTAAATACGAATATTATATGCAAGAGCGCAATAAAATCCTTATAGAAAATTATATAGATGAGAATTGGTCTAAAGTGATTGAGGAAAAAATGGCGGAGCTCTCTGCTCAAATCGCTTCTAACCGACTCAAAACTTTAAAATATATGCAACAAGCAATCGATGAGCTTGATAACGAGTTTCCTAAAGCCGACTTAGCTATTGACGGGGTAGTAGAGCAAAAAATATTAGCAGGAGAAAAGGAAATAGCGGGGTTCATAACCGATGAGCTTTACAGCACACGCAGTAAAGATAAATTAATCGGACGCACTAGTTTCGGGGTGCATAAAAGCGATATTATAATTAAGCACAAGAAAAAAAATATTTTAGCAAAACTTTGTTCTACGGGTGAGCAGAAAGCAATATTAATTGCTATAATGCTGGCGGAAGTTAATTATTTTATTAAATCTAATCAAGCAACTCCCATTTTATTATTAGACGAGGTTTTTGTTCATCTTGATGACAAAAGACGAGAATATTTAACGGAGTTTTTCATAACCGTCGGTTTACAATTATGGATTACCGCAACCGACCTTCAGGGTATAGAAAGCCTTGCTAACCATGCTCAGTTAATAGAGTTATAAAATCCTTGCTTAATTTCTCCAAATTTCTTAAAATTGATTTTTTTATTAAGGACAAATATGACCCAACAAAACAATAAAATATCTTATGACGAAGTTCCGTACTCCCCGTTTTCTTTTGGCTATACCACCCCTGAACATTTAAGAACTATCGGGTTGTTATTCGGGTTAAATCCCCCGGAGGTAAAAACCGCAAGAATATTGGATATAGGTTGTGGAGTCGGGAGTAATATGTTCAATTTTGCCGAAACTTATCCTAAATCTTATTCCCTCGGTATTGATTTATCAAAAAAACAAATAGAACAGGGGCTTAAAGCAGTTGATGATTTAAAGCTTAAAAATATTGATTTAAAACATTTATCCATAATGGATATTGATGAGTCTTTAGGTAAATTTGATTATATAATCTGTCACGGGGTATTTTCTTGGGTGCCGGACGCGGTAAAAGAAAAAATTCTTGAAGTTGCAAATAAATTACTAAATCGAAACGGCATTGCTTTTGTCAGTTATAATACTTTGCCCGGTTGGAATATGCAAAGAACCATTAGAGAAATGATGATGTTCCACTCGGAAATTTTTCAAAATAATAATGATAAATTACAACAAGCAAAATTATTGTTAAGCTTTATTAATGAGTCGTTAGACAAATCGCCCTCTTCATATTCTAAATTCTTGCAAGATGAAGCAAAAATTTTAGCTTTATATGATGATTCATATCTGTTGCATGAGTATTTAGGTGAAGAAAATACCGGCTTTTATTTTTATCAATTTATGGATATGGCAAGGAAGCATCAGCTTAATTATCTTGGTGATACTTCACCTTCCTCGATGTTTACCGGTAATTTACCGATAAAGGCAGCAGAGCAATTACAAACTATTAATGATATAGTCCGTACCGAGCAATATATGGATTTTATTACTAACCGCAAGTTTCGCTCTACTTTGTTATGCCATAATGAGGCAGCTATAAATAGAAATATTGAATTTAATAAATTAAAAGGTTTCTACACCACCTTCAATGTTAGACCGGTAACTAATCGGAATGATATTGATCTCTCTAACGCGCAGGAAAATATTAGCTTCTATTACGAGAATTTACCGGAGCCTTTTATCTCAACCGCTTCGCCGGTTATGAAAGCTATTTTATACGTCTATAGCGAAAATATCGGTAATCCGATGAGTCTGGAGCGAGTTGCCGAAGCAGCATTTAAAAAACTCGGAAAATTTCAATTAACGGATTTTCTAGCAACATTAGAAGCAAATTTTATTAAACTTATATTCCAAGGTTTCGTAAAAATATATGCCGAGAAGCCGAATGCTATAGCAAGTATTACCGCAAAACCGAAAGTTAGCGAGCTTATGAGATATCAGGTAAAACATGCAAATTTCAATAATGCTAATAAGCTAATAAGCGTCACTAATCGGCTTAATAATATGATAGGGATACAAATACAAGAAAAATGTATTTTGGAATTATTAGACGGTACTAATTCTCTCGAGAATATTGAGGAAAAAATTCTTAAAAAATTTATTTCTAAAGAATTAACGGCTCTTGATGAAAAGGCACAGCCGGTAACAAATGAAGCATTACTTAAAGAATTTGTTAAGCATTTTGTTACTCTAACGTTAGAAAAATTTAGAATTAATTATTTTCTGATTGGGTAAAGATTATAGAGGAGCGGTAAGGTAACGCCGCAATCGGCGTTGTTGCATGGCTCGAATTTTCGATGTCATTCCCTGCTCTCTTATGTCATTCCCGCGTAGGCGGGAATCTAGAAAAAAGCACTTTTTAGGTCATCCTGAATTTATTTCAGGATATTGTTCAATAGATGCCGAAACAAGTTCAGCATGACAAAGAAAAGGCCGGATTCCCGTTTTCACGGGAATGACATCGAACACGCTTTAACCTATTCATGCAACACAGCCATCCTAACTTTGCATTAACACTATACTTAATTCGTTATTTTCCACTGTTACTTTAACAGCCATACCGCCGCTTACCTCACCGCTAAGAATCATTTTAGCCAGATTATTTTGTAATTCTCGCTGGATAAGACGCTTTAACGGGCGCGCGCCAAACATCGGATCATAACCTTTTTCAGCTAAATAATTTAAAGCCGACTCGTCAAATTCCAAAGTTATATTTTGTTGCAATAAAATTTTTTTCAAATTTTCCAACTGGATTTTAACTATATCGTGAATATTATCGCGGTTTAACCTATGAAATAATATAATTTCGTCTAACCTATTTAAGAATTCCGGTTTAAATACGGCTCTTACATATTCCATAACTTGATCTTTTACTTTATAGGTGTCTTCTCCTTCTTGCTGATTAATTAATATCTCAGCACCAAGATTGGACGTTAAAACTATAATAGTATTTTTAAAATCAACAGTTATACCTTGGCTATCGGTAAGCCTTCCCTCGTCGAGTATTTGCAGCATAATATTAAAAATATCCGGATGGGCTTTCTCAACTTCATCAAACAATATTACCTGATAAGGACGTCGCCGCACCGCTTCGGTCAATACTCCCCCTTGATCATAACCGATATAACCCGGAGGCGCACCGATCAACCGCGAAATAGCATGCTTCTCCATATATTCCGACATGTCAATACGCAAAATTGCGTTACGATCATCAAAGAGAAAATAGGCAAGCGCCTTAGTCAACTCAGTTTTACCGACGCCTGTAGGACCGAGAAATAAAAACGAACCTAAGGGGCGGTTAACATCCTGAATACCGGCACGTGATCTACGTACCGCGTCACTAACGCCTTTTATTGCCTCATCCTGCCCTATTACCGACTCCCTTAATTTTTGCTCCGTAACAAGTAATCGCTCGCGTTCACTCGATAGCATTGTGTCGATAGGAATACCGGTAATTTTGGAAATAATATTTGCTATATCACTCTCTAATACTACTTCTTTTAAAACATTTTTTCCGCCGTTTAACTCTATTTCTTTAATCTTTTTTGTCAGCTCAGGGATAATACCGTATTTTAATTCACTTGCTTTAGTTAAATTTGTACTTCTCTCGGCACGTTCTAGTTCTCCTTTTGCTTTTTCTAGCTCCTCTTTTAATTTTTGCTCAAGCTGCATTTTTGCCTTTTCCGCTTGCCATTTTGTACTCATATCGTAAGAAACCGCTTCGAGTTTATTTAATTCTTCCGTTAAATGAGAGATTTTCTTTCTAGAATGCTCATCATTTTCTTTATTTAAAGCGGCAAGTTCCATTTTTATTTGAATAATACGACGGTCAAGCTCGTCTAGCTCCTCAGGTTTGCTTGATAATTCAATCTTTAACCTACTACAAGCCTCATCAATCAAATCAATTGCTTTGTCGGGTAAATAACGATCGGTAATATATCGATTTGATAAGGTAGCCGCCGCCACTATCGCGCTATCGGCAATTCTAACGGCATGATGTAGCTCATATTTTTCCTTAATACCTCGAAGTATCGAAATAGTATCTTCGACCGTCGGCTCGCTAATATAAACGGGCTGGAACCTCCTAGCAAGTGCGGCGTCTTTCTCTATATATTTACGATATTCATCCAAAGTAGTGGCACCTATACAATGTAATTCACCTCTCGCAAGCATCGGTTTTAAGAGATTAGACGCATCCATTGCACCGTCGGTTTTACCGGTACCGACTAGCAAATGCAACTCATCGATAAATAAAATAATCTCGCCGCCTGCTTCTTTAATCTCTCTAAGCACTGCTTTAAGACGCTCCTCAAATTCTCCGCGATATTTAGCACCGGCGATAAGCGCACCCATATCTAGCTCAATAATACGGCAATTAACTAAAGTTTCCGGTACGTCTTTACTAAAAATTCTTTGAGCTAACCCTTCAATTATAGCGGTTTTACCTACTCCGGGTTCGCCGATCAGAACAGGGTTATTTTTCATCCTGCGAGATAATACTTGCACCGTTCTTCTAATCTCCTCATCCCTGCCGATTATTGGGTCTAACTTACCGCTTTCGGCAAGCTCGGTAACGTCTCTGCCGTATTTTTTAAGAGCATCGTAACTATTTTCCGCTGATTCGGTATCGGCTTTTTTACCCTTTCTGAGCTGTAAAATTGCCGCAGCAATTTTTTTATTAGTGATAGAAGCGATTGTTAAAATCTTGCCTGCCGCCCCGTTATCATACGATAAGGATTCAAAAATTCGCTCAATCGTGACAAAATTATCACCGTTATCTTTGGCAAGGCTAGTAGCTTTTTCTAGGCATTTCAGGCTTTCGGCAGCGAAATAAAGCTGTCCTCCCCCCTCTACTTGAATTTTAGGAACTTTATTTAGCTCTAATTGTAAATTATCGTTAAGATTATTTAAATTACCGCCGATAATATTAATAAGACCGGCAATAATTCCTGTATCTTCATTTAAAAGAGCCGCTAATATATGCAGCGGCAACACTTGTTGATGATCGTTTTTGGCGGCTACTGCTTGACTACCGGCAATTATATTTTTAGCATGTGCAGTAAATTTATCAATGTTCATATGAATAATATTATCAAGTTAAAATGATTAAACATTTTTCAGTGGATTATTTTTATATAATTATTTTAAACTAGAAATACAAGACATAGGGAAACTAAATCATGGCACTATCATTAAAAGAACGATTTGATAACGATAAAGACTTTTTGATAAAACAAACAAATGAGTTTTTAATAGGTAATAAACAAGAACCTTTACAAACGAATAGAGATGAAATTATCAAGGCAGTTAAAGAAAGAAATTTTACTGATGCATTACAAAAATTAGAAATTTTACGGGAAGAAAAAACCGGTATTCAGCTTACTAAAATTGATCCTCTACTAGAAGGTACAGCATAATCCATTAAGATATGGACAGATTATAACAAACAGCATCAAAAAAATGTTCGAAGTCTTTTGCAGTTTTTCTAATTTGATTTTTTAATTTAAACCAATAATGCTCAATTGGATTTAAATCAGGAGAGTAAGTAGGTAAAAATAAAATACTACAACCTACAGATTCTATTAGCTCTTTGACCTTGGAATTCTTATGGAAATTAATATTATCCATAACAACCT